>NZ_LR746496.1:0-1200000 GCF_902729405.1 Acididesulfobacillus acetoxydans | reverse complement strand
AAACCGGGTGTCGGAAAGGCACCGCGCCACGCGTCTGGACTTTTTTCGGTGCAATCTATGTGCCACAAAGGCCTCTTCCCCATTATCAAGATTCAATTTTAACATAAATTTCGCGCCGGGGACAGGCATCTTTTGCCAGCCTCCCTATTCAGGCGGGCGGCGGGCCAACCGACAATGTTTTCGGACACTCCTCATGCCTTCCGGACCCCGCTTGGGCGTTTTGGAGGCTGGGTGCCATAACGCAAGATATTTTGCGCATCCGGGACTCCCCGCCTGTACCCACTGCCAACAAATTTGCTTTGGGATCCCTATGCAAAACTCTTTGCCAAAGCAGAATGGACCAAAGAAGAGATCAAGATAAGGAGTGAAACCCATGAGCCTGGCATTTCAGCGGGAAACGCGCCAATCCGTTTTCCGGGACCCTCGCCGCGATTTTCAGACAAGCAAAGCGGAGTTTGAAATCCGCTTCGACCCCATCACCGAAGAACTGACACGCATCTTCCCCCTGCACAATTTTCGGCTCCAACGCCGGGATTGGGCTCCTCTGGCAACCTTGACCCAAGAAAAAGGCTGTCCTTTTTGTCCGGACGCGCTCAAAAAAGCTACCCCCCTATTCCCGGAAGCCATGATTCCCACGGGGCGACTTACCCATGGCGGAGCCACCGTAATACCGAACCTTTCGCCTTATGCCCCCTATTCCGGTGTCGTCATCATGTGCCGAGAGCACTACCTGCCTCTGGCTCAATTCCCCGCGGGGGTAATGGAAGACGGATTCAGCGCCGCTCTCGCTTTTCTGGAGCAGGCTCAAGCCTACGACTCCGCGAATGCCCGCTACTCGACCATTGGCTGGAACTACATGCCCTTTGCCGGAGGGTCTGTCATCCATCCTCATCTTCAGGCTCTGGCCGGACCGGAACCCAGCAACAGGCATAAACTGTCAATGGAGCGTTCACACTCTTATTACCTGGAGACGGGCAACAACGCCTGGGAAAACCTCATCGACCAGGAAAAAGTAAAAGGAGACCGCTACCTCTGGCAAGAAGGATCCCTTCACTGGCTGGCGTCTTTCGCTCCGCGCGGCCTGGGGGACCTCACCCTGGTATTCGAGGGAAAATCAACCTTGCGGGATCTCGCACCTGAAGACATCCATTATTTGGCTCGGGGCCTGCAAAGGGTCTTTCGCTTCTATGATTCACTCAACCTGCCCAGTTTCAATCTGGCCCTCTTCCCCGCGCCGGAGAAGCAACCGGGCTATTGGTTGAACGCCCGCCTGACCGGTCGTTTCACTGTTTTTGACTGGACCAGTGACATTAATTCCCTCCAACTGCTCCTCGGCGACTTCTATTCTTTCCTGCCGCCGGAGAACATCCGCGCCAAAATCTGAACCCCGGTCAAACCCCGAGTTTAAAGCCCGGAGAAACCGTCTTTTTCCTGTGGAAGCGCTCCGCAGGATAATCTGAACCACGGGAGTTCGTGCCTTTCTCATAGTGACAGTAAAAACTGTTGGCCAGACTGGCGTGAATAGTGCCGCCCCGTATAGAATCTTCTTTTCCCTCCCAAGCTAAATCTGGCCACGGCACTTCGGCCAAAAGAGCAGCAGGAAGGAAGGTGAAAAGCCTGGTTTCCCGGCAGGTTCAGCGGAGAAACGTCATGGGAACCATCCGGAACATGGACTAGAACCTATGGTCCGACCCTTGAATCCCGTGACACTGCCGACCGTTTGTCGGACGGGTGAAAGGCCTGCTTGCAGTTGGTGGCAGGTTTAGAAACCAGGATCGTAAGATGAGTGAGCGGAGTATCTTGGCTTATTTCAAAACACCCCATCAGGCGGAGCGGGCAGCCGACCAACTCAAAAGCCTGGGGATAACGGATGTGCGGGTCGACCGTTTCAGCGCCTTTCCGGGAGGAAGCGCGGATGAGCTCATGAACCCCTTGACCGGAAACATCAACAGTCAGGCAGAAATGACCTTGGGAACGATAACCAGCCATGAAGCCGGCGTGTTGGCCTCCGCCGATGTGGGAGCCAGCGGCATGAGCGATGGGGGAGCGGATACGAGCAGCGGCAGAAATATAGTTCTTGCCGCCGTCCTCGACGAAGACCTGTTTGAACAGGCCCGTGACCTTGTTCACGGCCAGGGAGGCCTGGTCTGAGCCGGATACACGCTTGAGCGACGGCCTCAAAGTCTTCCGGCTCGATGACCTGCCCAGGCGCATGCCCAGCCCTTCAAAGTTATGAACCGCCTTCTCCGTGCCGGCAAAAAAGTCCACCAAAATCCCGGAAAAATTGCCCGCAGACCACCAAAGAACCCAAGCATTGATATGTCCGGCCTGCGGGCCGCCGCCTGCCCGGCTGCCCATCCGGGCAGGTACGGGAAAACACACTGGCGCAAAAATTGAGAGGAGAAACTCCATGAGTCAGAAAGCGCAGAACGATTCATTCAAGGATTCATTCTATGAAGGAGTTATTTACCGTCCGCCCAGCGAAGCTTCCAGCCTTATCCTGCAAGTCACGGTAGGCTGCCGCCATAATCAGTGCACATTCTGCGGTATGTATAAGGGAAAATCTTTTCGCATCAAATCTGAAGAAGAAATCCGCCGCCTGATTGAAATGGGGCAGGCGCAGTACCCTTTGGCCGATCGGATCTTCTTGGCGGACGGAGATGCTTTGACCTTGGATACGGAACTCCAGCTTTCCATCCTTGGTCAACTTTATCGGAAATTTCCGCGTTTGAAACGTGTGGGAATCTACGGCGGGCCCAAAGATATCTTGGCCAAATCCCCGCAAGAACTTGACGCGCTTAAGAGGGGGGGTTTAGGCATCGTTTATCTTGGCGTTGAAAGCGGAAGCCCCGTCATACTGCGACAGGTGAAAAAAGGAGTCACACTCCAGGAAATGGCTCTGGCCGGACAACGAATTGTCGCCGCCGGCCTCAAACTATCCTGCACGGTGATCTTGGGTTTGGGGGGAAAAGAACTTTCCCGGGAACATGCCCTCGGCACGGCCCAAATCCTCAGTGCTATTGATCCGCACTATCTTGGAGCCTTAACCCTTATGCCGGAACCTGGGGCTCCCCTCTACCGCCGGGTAAAAAGCGGGGAGTTTAAGCAACTGACTGCCTGGGAAACCCTCCATGAGCTCTATGAAATGATCGAGCCTCTGGAAGTTACAGATTGTCTTTTTCGCAGCAATCATGCCTCAAATTATCTATCCCTCAAGGCTCATCTTCCTCAGGAAAAACAGCAATTGCTGCAAACTTTAGCCCGGATTATCGGCCAAGCCCAAAGCCATCTTTTGAGACCCGAAGACTGGCGGGGGCTTTAGACATGACTCGGTGATGACCCTTCACGACAAATTCACAACTCTTTCATGCCCCTATCGTAAGTCCAATTTATACTTTAGCCATGAAGAACGCCGAAACCTGTACGTCTTTAACTACAGGCATAGGCAAGAGTCCGAATGGGCAGAAGGAGGAAATGATTATCATGAAAAAAATTTGGATCGCGGGCTTGTCTCTGGCCGGAATTCTGGCGGTCTCGGGAACCGCCGCGGCACTTACTTCAGGACATACTGCCGGGCCAAGCGGCCTTCACACTTCCAGCTTTACACCTGCTTCGGCGGCTACGTCGCGTTACTCCTCGTCAGGCGGTGCTTCCCGGAGCATCGTTCCCGCAGTGGCTGCGGGGGCCGACACCCCGACCGCCGCGGCTGCAGCCGCTCAGTCCACCGCTGTCACTCAATCCCCTTCATCGGCCGCTGCCTTGCCCCCAGGAAAATCAACTCCCCCGGTCCCAGAAAATTCCGGCGTGGCACCCACTCCCCCATCTGTTCCCTCGGCCGGCAATCAGTATCCCTACGGTCCGGGCATGATGGGGGGATATGGTTCCGCCAATGGTTCCTGGGGCTACGGCATGATGGGCGGATACCGCGCTTCCGGTTCCGCCGACGGTTCTTGGGGTTACGGCATGATGGGAGGTTTATTTCACGGCGCCAATTACAGCTCGGCTTTCACGGATCAAACCGACGCAACCAATGATATCAAAGCCTCTTTAGTCAACGCAACTGTCGACAAGAGCGCAAATACGATAACCTATGCCGGCTCCAGTGTGAAGATCGTTATGCTGGGCGGACCGCAAAATGCCGACGGGAAGTTCGTCATCGACGGCTTGATCAACCCAACTTTAAACATCCCCGAAGGAGCCAATGTGACCTTGGAATTTATCAACCAAGATTCAGGCATGCCCCACGGCGTTGAAATCACCACGGCTACTCCTCCCTACGCCTATATGTCCATGATGCAGGGAGGCATTTACCCCGGTGCCTTTATTCAGCCGCTGCCGCCGGCCACGGCTGCTAAGTATCCGGCTGTTACGACCTCTTTCAACGCAAAACAAGCAGGCACTTTTTACTATATCTGCCAGTTCCCCGGCCATGCGGAAAAGGGGATGTACGGAAAAATCGTCATACACTAAGTGCCGCCGGTGAACCCGTTTACACTCAACCCGCTTGGCAGAAATCCCCGGGATATATCCCGGGGATTTCTGCCGCTTCCCCTTTGCATCTTTATATCCTCTTCATATACTTGCCGCCAAACTTCCATCTACATACCGGGCAAGCGGGGAATCTTATCCATCTTGGAGAGCTTATAATACACGCCCCAGCTCTTTTTAAGCCAATGCCCGAAGAACGGCATGAGAATCATCTTCTCGTGCCGGGCATCACGCTCGACATAGGCGGCCCCGTTGCCGCTGTCCATGACGCATAGGATGCCGACATGCTCCTCATAGCCCAGGAAATTTTGCCCGCCCGACTCGCGGACCGCGATATTGTGGGCAACATTGCGAGCCATCACTTCGGCCAGGTGACCCTGTTTAGCCTTCCATTCGGGTCCCCTCATAGCGGCTGAGTCACCTATCGCGTAGATGTGGTCAAAACCCGGGACTTGACAATAGTCGTCGATTTCAATAAATCCAGCTGTTGATAAAGGAAGACCCGAATCCCGGAGAACTTTCTGACCCGCCCCTGCCGGGATGAACATCGTCAAGTCACTTGCCAGGACGGAGCCATCTTCAAAGACGACCCCATCGGGCTCAAACCGCACAATTTTCCGGCCAAAACGCGTACTGATGCCCAGTGTCTCGAACATCTGCCCCATTTTTTTCACTGCTTTTGTACCCATTCTGGCGCCCGGACTTTCCATCGGCGCGAAAAACGTCAGGTCAAAACTTTGGCGCAATCTTCTGCGGCGCAAAAAATGATCGATATTGAACATGACTTCAAAAGCCGGACCACCCCGAACAGCAGATTGATCTTGGGGATTGCCGCCGAACCCGATGGCAATTTGGCCCTGTCCGCGCTGAACCAACGTTTCCAAACGTTCATGGAGCATGGCCGCTTCCCCGGGCTCGCCGCAAATGGACAAGGTGTGTGCCGCCCCCTGTGGTTTGAGTTTGCTCGCACCGAGCGCAACCACCAAATAATCGAATTCTCTGTAATCTCCCCAAGTTTTGAGGACAACGGTCCCTTCCGCGGCCCTTATACTTACCACTTCATCCACAATCACCCGGAAACCATGTTTCCCCGCCAGTTTCGCCAGCGGCACACTGACATCTTGGAGAGTCTTTTCTCCAGTGGGCACCCAGATGGAAATCGGGTAAATATAAACATAATCTCGATTAGAAATCACGGTCACTTCGAAGTTTTTCTTTCTTAAGTGAATCGCCGCTTCGACCCCGGCTATCCCCCCGCCCAGCACGGTTACCTTCTTCATATAGCTCTCTCCGTTTCTTGTTTTATGGTGGCATTTGCCTTAACGATCCCTCTCTATAGCCTCTCTGTGGTGGCCTCTCTATGATCTTTTCCAGCATCTTTTGTATAATATCTTTTGATAATGCGGCTGCGAAACAAGGCCATAATTTCTCTATGACCCCCTCCTGTGACCTGCTAAGACCAATATCCCCGGGAGGTCCTCCCAGGGATATCATTGGTTTTCTGTTTGGCAAGTTAGCAGGGCTCAAGCCTCTTATGAGCAAGACCCGGCCATCTCTAAGATACTGGGCAATATATCCGGCAACGTCCTCCTCTGGCGGGCAATATCAGATATGCGGACGCTGTCTGTCAATAACTTACCGTTTAATGGTGATGATGTTCCTGACAGACCGAACCGGTGCTGACCAAGGTTCCCGCCGCGTATGACTGGGCAACATCTTTCGTCAGGCCGGACGCTCCGGTGACGAGGTCCAGGCCGGCATAATTGAGACTATCAATCATCCCTCCGCCGATCCCCCCGCAGACCAAAACATCTATACCGTTGCGTTTGAACATACTTGCCAGACCTTCATGTTGGTGTTCCAATCCCGCAGCACTTAAAACCTCTACCTGCCGGGCTTGATTGCCGTCAACTTCAAATACCGTAAAAGCCTGAGCCCGGCCAAAATGGGCATCCAACAATTCCCCGTTACTCGGAATCGCGATTCTTTTTGACATCATTAAAACCTCCTGAATTTCCGTTTATTTTTTTTTACTGGCATACGCCACCTATTCTTTCATTATAGGCCTTTCTGAACGTATGTCAATTAAAACTCCTGCGCTTGCCGCCGCCTTCACCCAATTCTTCGTTCCCAAGCCCCAGTCCTTCGGCTTTCAGGCCCGGAACGGTGCTCTCCTCATGAATTAGAGTTTAGACCACAAGCTCCTCTTGCACCCTTCCCCAAAGTTTGCGAATGGCGGCTGAAGCCGGCGAATCAAAACGGGTGATCGCTTGGGCCGCGGCGATGGCCTGCGGAACCGTCGTATCAAAGGGTATCTTGCCCGCCACCTCAACTCCATCGGCCAGGCACAGTTTTTCTATTTCTATCGTCATATCCGGATTGAGATCCCATTTGTTAATGGCGACAAGAGCCGGAACATGAAAATGCTGCGTGATCTTCAGCACCCTTGCCAGATCATGTTTGCCCGACTGAGTCGGTTCAGTCACAATCAGCACTGCCTGGCAGCCTGTGATCGTGGAGATAACCACACAACCAATCCCCGGCGAACCGTCGATAATAACCAGTTTATCATCGCCAAGCGCTTCCTGCTGAGCGAGACGACGTACTTCGGATACCAGTTTGCCTGAGCCGTCCGCCGCCAGAAAGAGTTCCGCATGAGCAAACTCACCTGCCGAGCTGTCCGAAAGAAATATTTTCCCCGTGTCCTCCAACCTGAGCTCCACCGCCCCGGCCGGACAGGCATAGACACAGGCGGCACAACCTTCACAGCGCTTCGGGTCAACCCGGAACAGTGGTCCCACCCCGGAATCCGCCTGAGCTGTCGCTCGAGCTATGAGGTGTCGACTTTCCTTATCCGCATTTTGCGCCCCGTTCCGCGACCGTACAACGGCGGCCTCCCCCTTGCCCAGCTCTTCGACTGCCTGATAGCGGCAGACATCCCGGCACTTGCCGCAAGAAATGCATTGCTCGGGATCAATGTGGGCACAACGGTTCCCTTGAAAGAGGCTTTCCTGCCGGATACGGTGTTCCAAAAGCAGATGCAGATTCGGCGCCTCAACGTCACAGTCCGCCACGATTTTACGGGAAGCGAGTTCTGTGAAAGCAGCCGCAATCGTTGTTTTCCCGGTTCCCCCTTTGCCCGATATAATGGCAATTTGCTTCATAAACACCCCCGAGCCTTCCTCTATTATCCCGACATCCCGCCCGTGATTTCCCTCATTTCAGTCCTCATGCTTCTGCACTGGCACCTCTCTCACCAGCTTGTCCCTCAGGTCTGCAAACAGAACCGCCCAGCGGCTGTCCTCAAGCAATGGAAGCCCTTTGGAATAGGTCTTGGCAATGCCGATGTCAAAGGGAATAGCGGCCATAAGCGGTATATCTTCCGCCCCACAATAATCACGGATCAATCTGCTCCCATCATCCTTGTTTAAGACCACCCCGTGGCGCAACCCTAACTCACGCACCAACCGCACCGCAATTTTTAGGTCGTGCAATCCAAAAGCCGTGGGCTCCGTAACCAAAAGCGCCAGATCACTGGCCTCAACCGAGTGAATCACACTGCAGGAACTGCCTGGCGGGCAATCGGCGACGGTTACCTCGAAACCTTCCGTGCTCCTTTCTTCCGCCCGGGAACGGACCGCCTGGATCACCGGGACCGCTAAGGCTTCCCCTTCCCGCAGAATACCCTGAACACAGCGCAGGTTCCCGTGATAACCTAACTCAACCAGGCCCAACGGCCGTTCGCGCTCAAGGACCGCCCCATACCGGCACACAATAGAGCAAGTGCCACAACCGTGACAGAGCTCGGGAAAAACCAGCACCTTTTGGCTGACCTGGGCCAGGGCGTGATATTGGCAGGCCTTACTGCATTCCCCGCAGAGCGTGCACTTGTCACTGATTTCGGGGTAGAGCAACGGAACACTAACCTGTTCTTTGACCTCCGGCTGCAGGAACAAAAAGCCGTTGGGCTCCTCCACGTCATAATCAAGGTACTGTGTTTTATGGGTTTGGGCGAAACTGAGCGCCAGATTCACGGCCACTGTCGTTTTCCCGGTTCCGCCCTTGCCGCTGAGAACCCCTATTCTCATCTTGCCACCTCTTGAACTAAGCCATTCATGGAACACACCCCAATCTCCATTGCCCGCGGGCGCTTCCGCCTCATTCTCCGACCGTCATCCGTCTCGACAGAGGCTTCTTTTCTCTTCCGCCGCCATCATCCGCGAATCTTGCGGCCCCTGCCGCGAACCGCGGCTGGAGCAAGCCGTCCTCCGTCCGAGGTCAGGCTCAGCGCTCTCCGGCGTGAGCCTGACCCGCTGCGGTAATCGCAGGCAAAGTCCCCGTTGCCCAGGCTCGAACGCTTTCCAGCACGGTCATGGATCCGGGGGCTGAGAAAGCGCTGACCCCCGAGGCCTGAACCACACGCAGGGCATTCGGACCCAAACTTCCGGTAATCAGAACTTTTACCTTTTCCCGGTCCAGGAACTCACCGGCCGCGATCCCCGCACCACCCGTGCTTGCCAGAGCCGGATTGTCTTTCCATTCCGCCGTCCCCTCGACATCTTCGGAATCGCACAGCATAAAGTAAGGACAACGTCCAAACCGGTCGTCAACTAAGCCACTCAGGTCCTTTTTACCTACTGACACCGCCATCCGCATCTAACCACCCGCTTTCCTAGCTCTTCCCTAAATCGTTCCTGCTGCCCGCGGTTTCTCTTGTCCCCGCCGGGCTTGATTTCGTGCCATCCATCTCAGAAGACTCCCGAGTCTTCGCGGCTGGTTCTGCTTTCGCTCTTCCATCCGTCCTCACGCCGGAATCCCCCACTGTCCTGGGATCCACCTTTGCGTCAAGATCGGCCTGGGGCGCCGGACCGGCTCCCGGGTCCAAGGCCACCTCATTCACCGGAACGGCCCGGTCCGCTTCAGTCGCACCCCGCTCTCCGCCCCCCGGCCGTTCATGGCGACAAGCCCCGTTCTTACGACAAAGACCCTTTTCTCCGTAAAACTTGTGATGCCCACCCTCGATGCGTAACCCTTTCCCCTCGGTCAAGGCCAGAGCGACTTTCTTGTGAGCACTTTGAATAATTCGGACAAACGTGGGGCGGGATATTCGCATCTGGCGGGCACACTCTTCTTGTTCGAAACCTTCCGCGTCTTTTAAACGGATCGCCTCAAACTCTTCAATGGTCAAAACCACTTCATCTAACTCACACCAGGGAACGCCCTGCGGTTTAAAATGTGTCGCACAGGGCCGCCCCGCTACCCAACGCTGCTTTTGCGGTCTAGGCATGCCATCCCGCCCGTCTGCCCCGGCCCCCTCCTCGGTTCACCGGAGCCCGGCCGGTAAAGCCTGGGCCACCGCTTCCCTGCCCGGACCCGGCGTTTTGCCCGGGAATCCCGCTTCTCCCCAGCCCACCCATTCTTCCCGGCGCGCTGGCGTATCCGGGAACGTTCTGA
The DNA here is from genome assembly GCF_902729405.1 of Acididesulfobacillus acetoxydans. Taxonomy (GTDB): domain Bacteria; phylum Bacillota; class Desulfitobacteriia; order Desulfitobacteriales; family Desulfitobacteriaceae; genus Acididesulfobacillus; species Acididesulfobacillus acetoxydans. The sequence continues at coordinate 1,190,058 of NZ_LR746496.1, read as the reverse complement.
CCGCCGCACAAACCGGCTCCCCTGCCGGTTTTCGGACCTTCTCCGTTGGGCCCCGTATGATCGCCACGTGGCATACAAAACAACCTCCTTTATTTTGAACAAATGTTCATTTTCTATACATCAGTGTAGTCTCTTTATGAACGTATGTCAATAAGGAGAGCGGGCTGTTTTCGGAGAAATTTACTGCCTGTTCCGGTTCTCTTTGACTTTTTCCGGAGGACACACGATCTCCTTCTGGCCACCGCAACTTCTTCCCCCCGCTTCTCCAGTGAACTCGTTCAGCTTAAGCTGAACATCGGGACTTCGGTGGGGCACTCTACCCCCGCCGAAGCTGGGTACGTGGGACCCACTCCCACTTGTAGAAGTGGGAGTCTGACGCTTTGGATAAATTTCTGCCCCCGGCTCTCTCCAAAGACTTCTACCCGCTGCTCTCTCTAAAACTTTGATACTGCCGGCGGCCGAGTCACATTTTGATACCTCCCGGAGAAGGACGAAAGAAGACGCTGCCCAGCCGTCTCCTTTTCCAGAAAGGATACCCTGCTTTCAGCGCCTTTGTTCGCGATGAAGTCCATCGACTGGGGGGCAACCGATCCGGCTCCCGCTCATGCTATTATTTTGTCAATATTCCGGTCACAATATGTCTCCGTCATCTTTTGAAATACCGCTTTAGAAATAATTCCAGCCGTTCGAGTCCCATCTTCCCCGGGCTCCGTGATGAAACCATATAACCTTCCTGTTTCCCGGTCCCAGTAGGCGCGGGTATCTTCTCCGGAAACCCCTTCCCCCAATGTCAGATACTGGTTGAAGTAATTGGTGAAAAGACTCGTAAGTACCATTTCCTGCCGCCACTCCGGTTCAATCTGACAATACTCGATTGACCCCAATTCTTCTTCCACGCGTTCCATGCTCACCGGGCAATGATAAAAACTTACCATAGCCTTTTGCATCCCTGACTCCCCCTTTCCCGTCAAAAGATTGAAACAACTTCAGTCGCGTCCGTAACGCCCCACTTTTGCAGAAACATAAGGGCCCAAACACCATCCCCCAAAGACTGCCCGCTCACTTCCCTGTCATTTCAGGCATATGCCAACTACTTGTATTATAATCTATTTCTGGCATATGTCAATAACTATTCGCCCATTTCCTTCCCGAATTCATAACCCACATAACGGCCAGACACTTTCGCCGCCATCGTCTCGCCAATCGTCATGCCTGACGCACTATAGAAACAATCATGAACTATCGTTCACAAAGCAGAGTTCACTGGGACCCGCGACACATTTTCGTGAGAAAACTTGGCCGGTGCTGCGATCGCTCGAGTGCGCGATCGGTTGAATCGAGCGGACGCAAGTTTTCTTATCCCGCGCGGGACTAATGCTTTGCGATGGAGTGATAAAAAAGCACCCGGGCAGGAGTACCCGGATGTCTCAGAACCTTCGCCGGCGGAAAAGACTTGAAGCCTGTTCGCTTCCCAACTGAGGACTCAATTATTTTCACTTTCTTCAATTTGAACACTTTCTTCAGTTTGAACACTTTCTTCGCTCTGACACCTGATATTACAACCTAATTTCTTCGTGCAAACCAATTTCTCCGACCCACAGTGTTTACACTTCACACCACGTTCTTCGTAGGGAGCACTTGTCTCGCCCCCGCACTCCAGGCAAGTCAAATGGCAGACATTTTTGGTATAGTTTCCACCTCCCACCGAGATGGCTTTGTTTTCCAGCAGAGCTGTGGTTACCTTTTTGCGAGCCTCATCAATGATGTTTTGAAAAGTCTGGCGCGAAATCTGCATCCTCTCCGCACATTCTTCTTGCGTCAGGCCAAGAACATCCTTAAGCCTCATCGCTTCGAGTTCTTCAACTTTGAGGTTGATCTCTTCCCATCTTTCGCATCCCCTTTTCGGACAGGGCGCGAAAAACACGTTCTGGGGAACATACTCGACCTTTCTCCACTTGACCGGCCTCGACACAAAATCACCCCCAACTCAGCAGCCCGCATTTCACCCTTGGAAGGAAAAGCCCGCTTCCCCGGGGGATAATTGTGGGCATCAGCGCACCCAGAGAGACTCTGGGCTTCTGGTCCGCGCCTGTGGCCTTATTATACCACACATTTCCCCTTCTATCACATCTTCCAGCCCCTTGGGTTCCCTTGGGTTCCCTTGGCGTTCGCATTGGGTGAGGGCAGACACCGAAGCTGCACCCACGTCCGGCCTTTATATCCTCATTTTCCTCATTGACAGAGACCGCGTTTATGGCGTATGCTATTATTAAGAGAGCGCCGTGAGAGACCGCAGTCCGCAAAAACCGTGAGAAAGCTGGAGATGACATGAAAAACAGCAACCCGCTACAAAACAGAGAGATCCTCAGCCGTTTGAAGGTGGCTAAAGGACACGTAGCGGCCGTCATGAATATGATCGAGGAAGACAAATCCTGTGAAGAAATTCTCTTGCAACTCGACGCGATCCGCGCCTCCATGCTCAAAATATCCGTCTTTGTGGCCCAGCACTATGCCGAAACATGTCTGCTCGATGCCCTGGACAACGGAGATAAGCGGCGGGAAAACTTAAATAAATCGATCGAGACCTTAATGAGAGTGAACCAGTATTGTTGTCAACCGAACTTATCCTTTTCCGAAGCTTCCGCAACGCTGCAAGCGTCAAAGTGAACCTCCGCCGGATTTCAGCGAATGCTCAGTTCGCACCCGGCTTGAGTGTTGCATTCTTCTTTTTGGCAGGCGACATTTTCCGACCCGCAGTGGCGGCATTTTTTGTCTTGTTGTTCGAAGGGAGCCAACATTTCGTTGCCGCAGGAACGGCAAACGAGGCTGCATATATTTTTAGTGTAATTCCCACCGCCCACCGCAATCGCTCTTTCCTCGATCAGGGCCGCCGTCACTTTCTGCCTGGCGCGATCTAAGATGTTTTGGAAGGTCTGGCGCGAAACGTTCATTTTCCCCGCGCATTCCTCTTGCGTGTATTTTTGGATGTCTTTGAGCCGCATTGCCTCCAACTCTTCTATGTTGAGCTGCACTTCATCGCTTTGCCGACAGTTCCCTTTCGAACACGGTGCAAAATACTTGTTGTTATACTCATATTCCACTTTGCGCAGTTTAACAGGTCTGGGCATGTAAGTCACTCTCCTAAAGGCAAAATTTTGTCATTGATTGAGCAGGGGATTAGTTGCCCATTTACTCCCCCCTCCCCCCTGGTGGGGGGTCAGACGGCGCAAACGCTCCTTTGGGCACAACCCGGACGGACCCCCTCTCCTGCCAAAGATAAAGCCCCCCGCTGTGAAAGATGTGCCTAATGAACGTTTCCCTGAACAATGACGTAGCCGCACCCGCCGCGGCCCTATGACAAGGGTACAGTTTGACGCCTTCCGCCATCCCTATTTAATTGATTATAGCACAAAGAAACCCTGAGTTACTACGAGCACAAGGTTCCTATTTCCCGCGAATAATGTTGTACCCTGGGCAGAGAACAGGGGGAGAGGTTATTACTCACGTTTTCAATGAATTGCCGCAATTCTTATCGTTTAGCACCTCGGAATTGTAGAGGCGGATGCAATCTTCCAGCGTGACGGCCCGTTCGCTCAGGGCATAACTTTCAAATCGGCTCAGCACGGAGTCATCCCAGAAGCGCGGCGGAACAGGGCAGACACGCTGCAACCGGATAAACTCCCGCTTAAACCGCTGCGACCCGTCCGCTATCCACTGGTCCCACCTTCGGCCGAGTGAAGTGGCACGCAGGACGCGGAAGAACCCCCGCACCACGAAACAGGCCCCGGGGCCAAATCTTGTATACGTAACCCCAAGCCGGTGAAGCGTGTCGAGCTTCTCTCTGGTAAACCGGATATCATCGATCAGAGACACAGTATCCACCGTCCTTTACATATAGCCGCTGTGCTTAGTACGGGGTCGGACCGGGGGGAGTATAAACTCGGAGGCCCTGACCTGTGGATGCGGGGTGCATGCCGAAGACGGACGGTTACGGGTGTGCCGTCGATTCGGCGTGGCATCTGTGACAGGAATCAGCTCCTTGCCGGGCAGGGTTTTGCCGGCAGGCGCTCCCTTTCACCAAGGGTATGTTAAAACTCTTGCCGCTGATCCGGCTGTACACTAGCCAACGCTTCCCTTCCTGGCGGACAAAAGGCATCTCCTCCCCTTTCGCCGTTACCACAATCCGGTCACCGAGTTTGAGCGGCGGAAAGACCGGGTTCGTTATCTTCTCCTCAAAAGCCGGGTCATTCAGACTGGTTATCACTTTCGTTCTAGGCAGTTGCGCGCTCGTGCCGTGGCAGTCCATACATTGAATGTGAACGGCACTGTATTCGGATTGATAAGCATGCCCGTCGCCCATGACATCCTGGCGGGTGTGGCAATCGATGCAATCCAGGCTCACCTCACAGCGGGCGAAGACCTCGCCCGGAACGTAATAATCCTTCACCCGCCGGCTAAAGCTCAATGTCGGTTTCATCCAGTCATTGACCACCTGTTGCATATCTTTGCGCGGTGTGAAGATATCATGGATTGGGTCATGCTGGCCTTGATTATGACACTGGTTGCACTGGGTATAAGGAATCTGAGTCGTCAAACGGTGCACCATGCCAAAACCGACTTGATTGCGGGGAATCGTCACATCCCCACCCACATAGGTATGAGTCGCATTGGTCAGGACGTGGCAGGTTTCGCATCCGTAGGCCGGCGTCTCCGTGAGCGCTCCGTTAGCGTCGGCAACGTCCGTAGATTTCACCCGGGCACCCTGAGGAAAGCGAAAGATCGGTAAGTTCCCGTTATTGAGGTGGCATTGAGTCAAGCAGTCTGCCATGAACTTCGCTTGCTGGGGCCGCCCGTTCAGCGGATTGGGGAAATACTGTGCGCTTTGCCCCGGTTTGAGTCCCGGTACGGTGTTTCCCGGATCAAGCCCGAGCATCCTGCGCACGGAACTCAATTCTCCGGCTTTGGTTGCCATAATAGAACCCTTGACCAGGTCGACCTCATTATTGGCGGCCTGCGGATTACCGCTGTGACACCTTACTCCATTAGGCCCGGTCCCGCCGCAGCTGAGCGAAGCGCTGCTCAAAGCGCCCGGATGTCCTTGTCCATACCAGTCGGCATGAGCCGTCTGTTCGTCCAAAGAGAGGGCATTCCCGCCGTGGCAGACCGTGCAGCCGAAGGTATTCGTCGGATGTGAAGGCGAGATCTCCTCGATACCCAGGTGGCAGGTAAGACAGCGTTCAACCTTCCCGTTGGGCAAGACGAGATTGACGACCTCCGGCTTCCGTTTTTCCCATTGCGATAACTCATGGGTCAAGGCCTGCCTCTTGACCGCATCCTTGACGGCCGGCAGTTCACTTTTGATTCGCCTGATCTGCTCGGCGAAATATTCCTTCTGATAAGTCATCCAGACCGGCGTCCGGCTCTTTTCCAAAGCAAACAGCATGACAGCCAGCAGGAGCAAACCGGCAACCGGAAGCCAATACCTTTGATTTTTCATTGCTATCCCCTACCCGAGCCAAACGTACATTGCCAAAAGAACCAGGACCGCCCCGACGAAGAAGGCAAAGAAGTAAAGCGCGGGCCGTGCCCCCCGTCCCTTGCTCAACCAAGGAAAGAGGAACAAGAAAGCCGCAAAAACACCCGGAATGAGCCAAGCCCCTACCAGAGGCGGAACATAGAGCAGCAGCACTTGGATCGGCCCGAAGATCCAAGGTGCCGCCGCGTGCCGGAGCAACGGCGCTTGGGGTCCCGTCCCCACCGCAGCCGGGAATAAGGCGGACACCAGAATCAGCGCTGCAAGAAATACCAAACCGGCCAGCATCTCCCGCTCAGGCCAACTGAAATTAATTTGTCGTTCACCCTCGCCATCAGCGGTCTTCATGGGCACTCCCTCCCACGTGAACACGTCCTCCCGCTTCCCTTTGGCCGGACGCCCTCCTGCACGGACACTTCCTCCTGCATCGACACTCCCCACCCCTTAGGAACACCCGTCTTCCTCCAGCCGAGAACAGCCATCTTCATCACATAACAGCCAAATTCCTGACATTTTCTCTGAATATACCGAGCCTTTTCCTGAATAATGTTGTCTGCCCGGGAACGGAAACGCCCTTCTCCTCCCTCACAGCGGCCGAACTCCCCCGTCTTTCCTGATTTTCCAGAAGTGAAACATCTGTAACCACAGAGCCAGAAAAGGCAAGGCCACACAATGCCAAACATAGACCATCAGCGTGCTGCTGTTGGCTGCGGACGCCCCTCCCAGAAACATTTGGGCAAGCGGCCGGCCGATACCCGGCAGCAACGTGAGGATATGGACGGCCACAGCCGCCGCCGCTCCGCTTTCCTGAGAACCACGCAACAAGTAACCGGTAAAATCCAACACCAGAGTCAGGACCAATAAACTCATTCCGACCAGCCAATTCCACTCTTTAGGGGGGCGGTAAGATTTGGTCTTCACGACGCGCACCATATGCAAACTGACGCTGATGACCATGACCTGCCCGGCCCAGAAATGCAAGTCGCGGATCAAGCCGCCGAAAGGGATCACGGAAGCCAAGGTGGTAACACTGGCATATCCGCTCTTTTCACCAGGAAGATAATGGAACATAAGCAAGATCCCGGTGAAACCGAGCACGACAAAGGCGAGGAACGATACCCCTCCCAAGCAAAATGTATAGCCGAAAGACATAGCCTTTTCCGAAACCCCACGAGGTCGAATATGATTGAGAAAGCCGCGTTTCTGTGCCATCTGCTGTGCCGACTCCTTACCTTACCGGCTCTTGACCTTACCCGCTCTTGACCTTACCCGCTCCCGGTCCTATCATATCGCCGGCGCTCAGACCCTTATCCACCGGGTTTTCGCGTTTTGCACCATGTATCTCACGCCCCTGTCACTTTGCGCCTTGCTCCTTGCACCGTGCGTCTCACGCCTCAGTCACTTAGCGCCTTGCTCCTTGCACCGTGTACCTCGCGTCCCTCTCACCTTGTGGATTACTCCTGGCACAATACCCCTCGCGCTTGGCCGCCTCGCACCTCCATCCCGGCACTTCAGGCTTCAGTTCAGTTTCCGCGAGGTATCGATCTCTAACGATCCATTCCCTGCCGGCTGAACCGCCACCCGGGGCAAGGGCAGGGGAGCCGGGCCGCGGATCGGCCGGCCGTCTTCGTCATAGACACTGCCGTGGCAAGGACAGCGCCACTCCCGCCGCTCGGGATAATACCGGACCTCACAGCCCAAATGGGTACAGGTAGCCAGAATGGCTTGATAGCCCCCGCTCACCAGGCGCAGCCAAACCCTCGTCTGGGGTATATTCTGCCACGGAGCACCCTTTTTCAATTCGCCCTTGAAAGAAATGAGGGGAGAGGCAACCGCATCCTCACGGCTGCCGAGGTAACGCGTGACCGGATACAAGGAGAGAAGCCCGGCTGCCACAAGGGCCCCTTTACCCATTTTCAAGACATCTCTTCGGGTCCAGTCCCGTGCCATGCTGTTCCCTCCTTCCCCCGTCCTTTCACGCTTGCGCCCGGGCAGTCCGAGGCAACCTCACGTGCTCGGTACCTCTCGCCCGAGGTCCAAAGCCCTTTCTCGCGCGAGGTCCGGCGCTGCCCGGCAGCCACACTCCGTCGTGACCCGACACCTGTGGTCTAAACCTAACCTTGGACCCGAACCTCCAGCGACCTTGGATCCGAACCTCCGGCGCCTTCCACCCGAAATTCTAACGCAGCCAACCGGTCATCTGTCCGGCATAGGTAATCACATAGCGCACGAAAAAACCGCCCACCAGCACTAAGAGACTGCTGCCTAAGCCCACCCGTTCAGTCCATTTCCAAGACAACCTGCCCCTGACTTCCACGATTTTCAGGATCAAGGGAACGACCAGACCCAAAAGCATAATCATGATCCAGAAGGTCGCCGCATAGCTCCCCGTCCACAAGACGGCGTAAGCCAACTGCTGGTTTAAAGTTCCGATTTGCGAGTCGATCATCATCGCTCCAAATATAAGCAACTCGATCCCCACCAAAACAATATCGACCAGGGCCAAGGAACGCTTCTCCTCGTGGTTCGCCCGCCAGCGTCGACTCAAGGCCACCGCGACGCCAACCGCAGCTACCCCTGTGGACATGGCAGACACCAAAAACAGTTCCGGCAGCAAGGCGATTTGCCACAAAGGCCTGTCGGCGGCGTTGAGCAAGACCCCTGTGTAAGATGCCACACTCACCGCCAAAATCGGCATCCCTTTCGCCAAGCCTCCTTGCCAGACCCGTACCCTTTTTATGACGTGTCCGATTTGGTAGCGCGGCGGAAGCCAGAGATAGAGATAGACTAAAGACAGAAGCGTAAAGAGCAGGATCGCCCAACTGCCCCAGGACATGGGCGATTTATACTGCAAGGTCATAAACAGGCGGAAAAAATTGAGGGGACTGCCGAGATCCAATAAGAGGACACCCGTCCCGAAAGCAATCGGGAAAGGCGCCAGATACGCTCCCCAGCGGGCCACCCTTTCGTAGCGGTCTCCCCCCAGCAAAAAAGCGGCATTCGAAGCCACCATGGCCCCGGCACTGACCCCGGCGGTAAAGAGATAGACGACAATAAGCAGCCCCCAGGTCACTTCGGTGTGCATAACATTCTCCTCCCGGCCTCACGTTCCCGATGGAATTTCTGCCACCGGTACGTCAATATAGTAGATATTCGGTCTTGTGCCCGCGTCCGGGCTCAGCTGACGAGCCGGATAGCGGTTCAAAAGCTTGGAGACCACGCTTTCCGGATCATTTAAGTCGCCCGAATGGCGAGCCTTGCCCAAACAGGTTTGCACGCAAGCCGGTTTCAGCCCTTGCTCCAAACGTTGCAAGCAGAAGGTGCATTTGTCGGCCTTACCCGTCACCGGGTTAAGAAAACGGGCATCGTAGGGACAGGCCTCAATACAGTATTTACAGCCGATACATTTGGTATCATCAACAAGCACGATCCCGTCCGCGCGCTTATAAGTGGCCCCGGTCGGGCAGACCGAGAGGCAGCTGGGCTTTTCACAATGCATGCAATTACCTGGCTCAAACATTTGCTTGACGATGGGAAACTTGCCTACGGCGCCGCTGTCTCTCACCCAGTTGCGCGTGAAACCGATCGGCACCTCATTTTCCGCCCGGCAAGCCACCATACAGGCATCGCAATCGATACAGCGCGAGGTGATGATTACAAAACCCATGCGAACTGTCATTTTTATAAACATTCCTTTCGCTTCGCTCGAGGCACAAAACGGCATGGTTTGAAGACTTTCCGCTCCCGGCTAGGCCTTGCTTACTCTGACAAAGGTCTGGCTCAAAGCCGACGAACCGGAAATCGGATCGGCCAAGGATTTGTGCAGCGCCGAATCGCTGGCACCCCGCCCGTAAGCAAAGTGCAGCCCTTTACTGACGTGCCCGAAGCCCCCGACCATGAAAACACTGTCCGGCCGGATGCCCTCCGTCACATAAGCCTTAATCCGAATTTTTCCCACTTCACTCTCAATGATGACCTCATCGTCAGTCTTGACCCCTAACTTTCTTGCCACCGTTGTGTGCAGCCAAGCCTTGTTTTCCGGAAAAATCTCCAAGAGCCAACGGTTGTCTTGCGTAAACATCTGAGAGTGCTGCGCCGTCTTGCCTGTCAAAAGATAGAATTGATCCGGCCCGGGTTTCGGCGGAGCCTCCCAAGTCGGAACCGCCTTTTTACCCATCTGCGCCATGATGCCTGAGGCGATCTCGATCTTGCCGCTGGAGGTTTGAAAAGCAAAGTCTTTGGAGTGATCTTCTTTAAAGTTAGGCACCCGGTAGTGCCCTTTCCGTTCCAATTCCTCCAGGCTCACCGTGTAAGGTTTCAGCTGCTGTACCAAAAGGTCCTTTTCATCCTGGTAAGGCAGAAAATCCCCTAATCCCAATTTGACCGCCAGTTCTTTGTAAATCATCAAGCTGCTCTTCGTATCATAAAGCGGCTTGATCACCGGCTGCCTGATAAAGATCTCATCACCGATCGGCACAAGTCCGTCGTAGCGCTCTAAATAACTGGATTCAGGCAAAATGACATCGGCATAATAGGCGGTGTCATTCGCCATAATGTCGATGACCCCTATGAAATCCAATTTCATTATGGCATTGATCGTCTTCTGCCGTTCCGGAATCGACAATACCGGGTTCTGCCGGGAGATAAGCCAGCCCTTAGCCTGATAAGGCTTGCCCGTGAGAATATTGTCCCTCATTACTTGCAGGACACCGTAAGCCAGCGGCACCATCGGAAATTGCCAGGGCACTCCGTCCAAACGCATGCCTACCGCCGCCGGATAAGAGGGATGAGACAGGGTCCCCAGCTTGGCCGTATTGATAGACTGGTCCGGAATAAGTCCTCCCGGCTTGGCCCAGTTCCCCACCAGGGCATTGAGCACGGCAATAGCCCGTTCCGCCTGGAAAGAATTCAGGAAGTTCGAGGTGCGCCAATTGGGATGGGCAATGGCCGCCGGAGCACTGGCCGCGAATTCCCGGGCAATCCGGCGAATCGTTCCCGCCGGAATCTCCGTTTGAACCTCAGCCCATTGGGGGGTATAGGTGGCCACTTCCTTGGTCAATTCATCAAATCCCTGAGTGTACTGGGAGACAAACTTGACGTCATAGAGCTTTTCGTTGACCAAGACGTTGATTAAGGCGAGGAAAAAAGCCAAATCGGTTCCCGGCCGGATCGGCAGCCACTCCGCTTTGGCCGCCGTCTTCGTGAAGCGCGGATCAAGCACCACCACTTTGGCCCCGCGGGCCACCATGTCAATCATTTCCTGAGTTTCAATGTTGGAGATTCCTTCCGCCAAATTACGGCCCGAGAAAATCATATAGTTGCAATTGGCATAATCTGTCCCCGGCTGAGCAACTCCATAGGTGTAGAGAAAGCCTGTGGTCATGGAATTGAAGCAGAGACTGCGTTGGGTTCCGTAATTGGGGGTTCCGTAAGCTTTTAGCAACGTCTCAAAGAACGGTTGGGACAAGTTATCCGTAGAGTTGAAGATCATAGCCTTGGCACCGTATTTGTCCTTGATTTTCTTCATCTGCCCGGCCGTATAAGTTAAAGCCTCATCCCAGGAGGCTCTGCGCCACAGGCCGCTTCCCCTGGCACCGGCGCGGATTAAGGGAAACTTCACCCGGCTCGGACTGTATAAAGTCTCGATTCCGGCGTTGCCGCGCGGGCAGAGTTTACCGGCATTGTTCGGGTGATCCGGGTTTCCTTCCAGTTTGCGCACCACCCCGTTCTCTACCCGGGCAATGACACCGCAGCGCCAGACACACTGTTCACAGATGGTGTAGACGTATTTAGTCCCGCTCAACGTGGATGTCACCGTACTCTGGGCATCTCCCAAACCCGGCTTCGGCTGAAGCAGCCCGGAACCCGCCGCTGCGCCAAACGCGGCCGCCGCCAGTCCGCCCTTGATAAATTGTCTTCTGCTAAAGAGTTGATCCCACGTGTAGATTTTTGGCACCTTCGCTGTCCCCCTTTCAGGCAGAAGTTCCGCTCTCCCGGACCTGTCCGCTCCCGGCCGCCTGTTGTTCTTTCACCGTAACCGTCCGCCTCTGCTTGCTCTCGCTGATTTTGCTCGCCAGGTAGAAAATGAGCGTACCTCCCACGACAATGAAAATGAGAAGCCAATGGTTTACTCCAAGCAACTCGCCGAGCGTCTTCTGTCCGTAAGACGCATAGGTCGAGATCTTCAGGAAAAACGATTGATAGGTCTCACCGAAGAGGACGCCCCCCGTGAGAAATCCCAAAAGGCCGGGGATGAGATAATCGAGATTTCCTTGACCACAACCTGTGATCAATGTGCCCGGTCAGGTGCCGGCCATGGCCATGCCGACTCCGAAGATCAAACCTCCGACCAGATTACCCAGGATATAGGTTGAGCTTACGGCATCCAGTTTGAGAGCGCCCAGATCCTTAAGGAGATAAAGCCCCACCAAACCCACGGAAATCCCTGTAAGCATATATTTCATAATCGTGTTGTCTTTAAAGCGAAACTGATTCACGATTTTGTGGTAATGCCCCAATCCCGCTTTCTGCAAAGTAAGAGCAAAGAAAAATCCGAGCAAGATCGGAATCACATAAGTTTCCATCAGTAATTCCTCCCGTAGAGAATTTTGGTCGTAATGATTCCGGATATAAATAAGCCGACGATAAAGATAAACCCGGCCGGCGCCAGCTGCATCGAACCCGAAATCGCCAAGCCGCTGGTACATCCTCCGGCAATCCCAGCCGCATATTCAATGATCACCCCGCCCAGGAACATCATGCCCCAACGTTTCAGTTTGCTCGGACCGAAATTCTGGCTCCATTCCTGTTCAGGCATCACTCTCAGTTTGAAATCATGGGACCACTTACTCGACACGAATGACCCCAACAGCATGCCTACGAAGAGCATCATTTGAAAAGTGATCACCGGCGGCATTTGAAAACGGAAATACATAGTATTGGCCCAGGGCAAACGGAACGCTTTGCCCAAGATGCTGTCTATGCTTTCCAGTCCGCCTGAAGAACCTATCGTGGTATTGGCCAGAACATAGGTAGCCACACAGGTTAATCCCAGCACAAAACCAGCCGCCCAGGGCGACCAAAGTTTCTTTTTCATGGCTGCATGAATCATCTTAGCGTCCCTCCTTAGAACGTACGGCTTTACTGAGGCGGACAATCAGGTCCAGGTCCGTTTCCGGCAGACCTTGAAGTTTGTCCAGAAGTTCCGGGGATAGTCCGGCAACCGTCCGCAGCAATTTTTGTCCCTCGCGTCCCCGGTTCAAGAGCGCTGCCACGGCTGTCACAGTCTCAGGCTCACAATCGCGCAGTTTATAGAAAATGTCCCGAATCTCCGGTGACTCACGTTTGAGATTAACCAGGTGCTCACCCGCGTTCCTGGGTTTCAAGTACTGCCACAACCAAACTCCCTTCCACCAACGCCAGAGCAAAACCGCCAAGGCCAAAAGAATTACTAAGTCCACTAAACCGAAGACAATGGTCCAGAGCGAAACCGGGCTCTGAAAGTTCTTATTAAAATCGATAACGTCAAAATTCGGATTTGCGCTGGGCGAAGTCTGAGCGGCTCCCGGCTGGGACACTGCCGGTACCTGAGTCGCGGCCGGAGACGGTGAAGAAGCACTGCCGGAAGCCGGAGTCGAAGAACTCCCGGCAGCCGGGGCAGAAGTACCTCCGGAAGCCGGAGTCGAACCGGTCGGGCCGGAACTCCCTGCCGAACCCCCGTACTTGGCCACCATAGCCGCAGTGTTCGAGGGGTGACAGGATGCGCAGGTTTGACTGGGTTCTGTCAGGGGATTTTTGATCACCCCCACGTGGGCCTTCGTCATGTCTGTTTCCGAAGCGTTCCCCAGGTGACAAGCCTGACAGAAATCTCCGAAAGCGTGTTGCGTGTGCCAAGCCCCTTTTTGATTGACCGGCAGTTTGCCTTGCACCTCATGGCAGGTTTTGCAGGAGGATGTCGAGGCGCCGCAGGCAGCCTCGGCCATTTTCGGCGCTGACAGCAGCAAGCCCGAAACCAGCACTACTGAAAACGCCGTCGTGAACAGGATCCACCGTTTTTCATTCATCTTTTCTTACCCACTCCTCATTTGGGAAATACCATCACCTTTTGCTCAGACTATTTGAACGTTGGAACAAGGCAAAACATTCCCCCACTCCTTCCTTTTCCCCGACGCTGCCTTTCCCGGCCGGCGCCGGCATGACTTTCCCGGGTGCCGCCTTCCCCGTTTTCACCTCACTTTCAGCCTTGCTCCAAAACAACTGAGCCCCTTTTCACTTGTAAGTATATTCACATATCCTGCCGCTCCGCTGACACTCCTTCTCAGGTCTGCAAACCGCCGGACATGGCGCCGAAGTTGAAAGTCCCCTATACGGTCGCCCAAAAAACCATGAACATGGCCGATCAGCCCCGCCGCTATTCCCCCTTCCATGGGTAGGTATGTGCTGTTCAAAAGTACCCCTTCGGCCAAGGGGTATGTCCCCTATTCAATGGGGGGGTAGGTATATGGCATATGCCTATTTGACAAGGAAAGCATACCGCGTTTATTGGCATATGTCAATAAACCTTCTAAAGTTTTTAACTATTGCTTTACGAAATAGAAACCCGCCGATAAAAAAACCCCACTCGAAAGAGCGGGGGTATGTGCAAGAGAAAAACAACTTTGATCTCGGAAGCGGCAAGTCAAGGCCTTCGTCAGATTAACTGGAACAACGTGTAAAATCCCAGGGAGCAGATGAGGAGGTAGATAAAGATCAGAACAATCTTCTCCCACAGCTTTAAGCGATAGGGCTGCGGCAGAACCCGCCAACCCAGAGCCAGGAGAAAACCCACGACGATAGGCAAAAGCAAGGCGTTCATGACTTCAACTGCCACCGTCAGGGAAATCAAGGGAATCCCCAACAGCACCAAGAACGCTGCGAAAACAATACCTCCACTGTATAAGCCGTAAAATACCGGGGCCTCCTTCCAGGTATTGTTGAGGCTGCAACGGAAGCCCAAAACTTCACCAAAAGCCCAAGATGCCGCCAAAGACACGACGATGGCCGCGATTAACGCCGCTCCGGTAATGCCGACCGCAAAGAGGATTTTTCCCCCTTGCCCCAGGAAGGGGGTCAGAGAATGCGCGATCTCCTGAACATTCGCCAAAGAGCTATTAGGTGCTACTCTTCCTATGGTAGCCGCCGTTAGGATCAACACCGCCCCCATGATGATCTGGGTCACCACGGAACCGACGGCGGTGTCTAAGCGGCTGAACTTGAGATTGGAGGGCCTGAGCCCTTTATCCACCACCGCTCCCTGTTGGTAAAATACCATCCACGGCATAATGACCGCACCGACATTGGCGGCGATCAAGAGCCAGTAAGTCTTATCATACAGCGGCTGTCCGCCCGTCAATTGCCGAACGATGACACTGGGATCGGGATGGGCAAAAAAGATTCCCGGCAAAAAAACCAACTCAAAAAGCCCAATCAGGATGGCTGTCCGCTCCACAAATGAATATCGTCCCATCGCTGTGATTAAAATAAGTAAAGCTGCCGCTGAAGAAACACTCAGTAGAGGGGGAATGCCAAAAACCAGACCCGCCCCCGCGATACCGGCAAACTCGGTCACCAACGCTCCCACGGCTGAAACAAAAAGAGTGGCTACCGAGAACCAGGCCCATTTCGGTCCGAACTGAGCCCGAATCAGCTCGCCATGTCCTTGATGAGTAACAATACCGATTCTGGTAGTCAACTCTTGAATGAAGTAGAGAATCGGAATCAATAATAATTGGAGGAGCAAGAGCCTATAGCCCCAACGCGCTCCGGATTGAGCCGCAGTAATCATGGAGCCCGCGTCAGTATCGGCCAGCATCACGGTAATTCCAGGACCGAGGGTCGCCAGGAGCAGGAGCCACCGAGGTCGTTTCGTCGGTTCATCGGCTTCAGCCCGGCCTGCTTCAGCATCTCTGCGGGGCGCACATATCTCTTGTCCCATGCCTTTCCTCCTTCATAATCGAGAACCATTATCATCTAGACCTATTTTAAAGCCTTAGCCCTTTTTTTGCAAGCCTTATTTTAGGATTCACCGATTATTTTCGGAAAATACCCCGAAGGACGAAACGGATGCACACGAGTACACATGGCACATACACGGAGTACATATGAGTACACACGGTGTACATACGAATACACGGTGTACATACGAATACACGGTGTACATACAAATACACACGGTGTACATACAAGGTATGCGCGGCAGCACCCGCCCCGACCGGCGGCACAGAAAGCTCCTTGGCTCCCGGCCTTCCCGGCCCTGTTAGCCCAGAGCGCCGAACAACAATAACGCCAAAGAATTGGCTGCGCCCCTGGCCTTCCCGCCCCCGGTAACCTATAATAAACACGGAACTCGGGACCCGACAGATGTCTGCCGCAGGCAGCAGTCCATTAAAAACACCTGCTCAACACGGAACTCGGTGTCCCGCCGACCCCGGACACAACACGGGTATGATCAAAAGGAGGATTTTGCCATGTCCCAAGTTACCGAACGTTTTTTACGCTATGTACAGTTCGATACCCGCTCGGAGGAGGAAGCTCCTGGCTCCCCCAGCACTCCCGGACAAATGGTGCTGGCCAATGCCTTGGCCGCCGAATTAGAGACTCTAGGCTTGAGCGAAGTATCGTGTGATGAACACGGCTACGTTTACGCGACTTTGCCTGCCAATATCACGCAGCCGGCAGCAGCCGTCGGATTTGTCGCCCACATGGATACGAGTCCCGAAGTGAGCGGGGCCCAAATTAAACCCCGACTCTTCGAGAACTATGATGGGAAACCCCTGCTCCTTAATGAGACCCTCAATGTCGTCCTCTCACCGGAAGACTTTCCCGACCTTTTAAAGTACAAGGGGGAAACCCTCATTACAACAGACGGCACGACTCTCTTGGGTGCGGATGACAAAGCCGGGATCGCCGAGATCGTTACTGCCGCCGAATATCTGATCCAACATCCCGAGCTGCCGCATGGCACGCTTTGTTTCGCTTTCACGCCGGACGAGGAAGTGGGGCGCGGCACCGATTTCTTCAACCTGGACAAGTTCCCCGTCGATTTCGCCTACACAGTTGACGGGGGTCCTTTGGGTGAACTGGAGTTTGAAAACTTCAATGCCGCCAAAGCGAAAATCGTCATCACAGGGCGAAATGTCCACCCGGGTACAGCTAAAGGAAAAATGCTTAATTCCTTGCTCCTGGCCGCTGAATTCATAGCCCTCCTGCCGCCCGATGAGACGCCCGCCCAAACAGAGGGATACGTTGGGTTCTATCACCTGACCGGAATCCGGGGCGAAGTTGAACAGACCCGCCTCAACTATTTGATCCGGGATTTTGATCAGGTCCGTTTCGCCCAACGGAAAGCTGTCATCGAGAATATCGCCCGCACCTTGGGCAAAAAATACCCTCAGGCCACATTTGAAGTGGAGATTAAAGATCAATACTACAACATGAAAGAGAAAATCGCCCCGGTGCAGCACATCGTGGACACCGCTTTCCAGGCCATGCAGGCTGCAAAAATCACGCCTGTGGTCAATCCCGTCAGAGGGGGGACAGATGGGGCGGCACTTTCTTACAAAGGCCTGCCCACTCCCAACCTCTTCACCGGCGGACATAATTTCCATGGGAGATACGAATTCATTCCTGTGGAATCCATGGAAAAGGCAGTGGAAACTCTTTTGAAAATCGTGGAACTCTACAGCCGCCGCGACTAGCGGGGCGCAACTTTACGCGGGGGATCCATACGGGTTTCTAGGATTCGGATTTGGGGGCGCAACCTTCGGCAGGTCCTCGGTCCGGGATTTCAGGCGATAACTTCCCCGAACAAGGATATACCCATGCTCAAAACAAAAAGATTAAAAAGCGTTTCCATGCTGAGGAGCATCCGGGTGGAAACCGCCGTCGGCAGAATGTCCCCCATACCCCCGGTAGAAATGGCGGTCATGCTCAGATACAAGAAAGAAAACAACTCCACAGGTGCCCCCGTGCCAATGTCCCCCTTAAAACTCTGCGGGAAATATTGATACATGAAGTTGTACACGGAGGCGAAAAAAAGGATATTGAGCGGTATGGCCAGCGCCAAAGGAAAAATCCTCGCCAAAGCACTAGTGCTTTGGCCCTCCGAATCCCGCAATACCTGAAAAACATAGACGGCAACTCCCAAAACGCCAAAGCCGGTATAAAGGCTGACAGCCGCCTGGAGCGCTATCGGCCCGCCCCAGCGCCGGATCACCCGCTCTTTCCGGGGAGAGAACGCCGCGACCAGCGCGATGACGGTACCGAAGGCGGCCGGCAGCAGGAGCCAGGCTTGGGCCTTGGAACGCTGCCGGCTCACGTTGGGCCCGCACGGCCGGGGCGCAGGCGGGAGAACACCGGCGGCTCCGGCCCCCTGCCAATAGCCCGGGCAGCCGGAACCGCGGCCCGGTTTGCGTAACGGTTTGCCCAATGGATAATTGTAAGCCGTTTGATTGGGCAATGTCACCTCTCCCCCCTTACTTTTTCCCGCAGTTGTATTCCATTCGTTGCTAACGGTGAATACTCTCTTGAAAGCGGTTCAGACCGGCAGGTCCCTCCTGTTGAAACCCTCCGCGGTCAAGACCAGCATCCCGGCCGTTATTCCCAGCAGAATCAGGGTATCCCGGGTGGAAGATTGACCGGTCAATATTTCTTGAGGCCGAAAAAACCGGAACAGCGTCAGGCGACGCAGCCAACGGAACTTGTCACTGAGACCGGCCACGACATCGAGCCCGTAAAAAAGCAAGGTCAAACCCGCGGCCCAGAACAGTGCCTGCCCTCTGCCTGGTGCCACCGCCGAAAAAAACAGGCTATACGAAGCGAGCGCGGAAAAGAAGGAGAATCCCAAAATCCCCAAGCGATAATACCGCCAAAGGGAAATCCCGATACCCTGTCTGTGGCAGCCCCAGGTGACCCCCAATAGGGTGACCCCGGTCAGGGTCGCACATCCCGTCAAGAGGACCGCTGACTGGGTCAGAGCAATCTCCCTGCGCGAAAGGGGGGCGGCCAAGGGATAGGCCAAGAAACCCCGCTCCAACAAATCCGCCAGCAGACTTTGGGCCGTGCCGATTCCATAAACGGACATGACTAAAACCCAAATCCGGCTGAAAAACTGGCCCGAAATATAGGATTCGAAAGTACTGAGATCAGCCTCATCCGAAACGCCAAAAACACTCTTCACAGTCGCCGGAAAACTGCCGGCAATCTCGGCCGCCGCCGGGGACCCGGCTATTGAGGGATATACCGTGGTCAGCAACAGTCCGTAAAGCGCGTTTCCCGAGGCATAACCGATAATTTTCCCTACATTCAGCTTTAACATAGCCCGGTACAACGCTTTACTCATGATCGCCCTCTCTTCTTCCTCGTCTTCTTCTTCCTCTTCCTTTTCTTTCCTCGCCCTCCCCGCCCAAGCTTCCCTCATCCCGCACCCTTCCCGCCGAACCTTTCCTCATGCCTCACGTCACCCCACTGCCTGAGCCTTTTTAATATAGGTTATGTGTGAGCGCAGGGACGTGACATTTTAGATTCCTCTCGAGAGAGTTCTGTGCACCTCCTTCAGGTATGTGCCTGCGCCTATGTGCCTGCGTCGGGACTTAACGTTTCAGTTTCCTCTCGAGAGAGTTCTGTGCACCTCCTTCAGGTATGTGCCTGCGCCTATGTGCCTGCGTCGGGACTTAACGTTTCAGTTTCCTCTCGAGAGAGTTCTGTGCACCTCCTTCAGGTATATGCGGATGTTGAGTTGCTGCGGGCAAACGGACTCACACTCACCGCATTCCACACAGGCTGAGGCCCTCGCTCCCTCCTCCAGGAGGTTTTGATAAGCCATGACCGAAGCATCCAGCTGATCATAGATGTAAGCGTCATTATACAGGGCAAAATTCCGGGGAATATCCACTCCCGAGGGGCAAGGCAGACAATAGCCGCAACCCGTGCAGCCCACTTTGGTCAAAGCCGCGTAAGTTTTTCTGACCTCGCCAATAAGGCGCAGCTCCTCCGAGGTTAAAGAATTGGGCTCAGCCTCGGCGGCAATCCGCACATTCTCTTGCACCTGTTCCATGGTGCTCATTCCGCTCAAAACCAGTGAAACTTGCGGGTGATTCCAGACCCAACGCAGAGCCCATTCTGCCGGAGTTCTCTCAGTAGGAGCACTTGCCCACAACTCTTGCACGGCCCGGGGCGGGTTCGCGGCCAGTTTTCCGCCTTTGATGGGTTCCATAATGATTACCGCCAGGCCTTTGGCAGCGGCATAATTCAGCCCTTCGGTCCCGGCCTGGATATTCGTGTCCATATAATTGTACTGCATCTGACAGAAAGTCCAGGAGTAGGCGTCGATGATCTCTTCAAAGAGCTTTTCTTCATCATGAAAAGAGAAACCCGCATAACCGATTCTTCCGTCGGCCGCGGCCCGGTCGAGAAAGCGAAGTACCCCGGCTTCCTTGGCCTTGGGCCAAGTATTCCTGTTCAGCGCATGCAGCAGATAGAAATCGATGTGATCCGTTCCCAGCTTCTCCAGCTGCTCGTTCAAATACCTGTCAAAATCTTCGTAGTGTTCCGTCAACCAGACGGGAAGCTTGGTGGCCAGCTTGACTTTCTCCCGATACCCGTCTCGTAGAGCTTTAGCCACCAGGATTTCACTCTGACCCTGATGATAAAGGTAAGCGGTATCGACATAGTTCACCCCATGGTCAATGGCGTAACGAATCATCTCAACGGCTTTGGTTTCGTCTACTTTGCCGGCGTCGCCTTCTAAGACGGGCAGGCGCATAGACCCAAATCCCAAGGCGGAAACATGGAAATCCGTGTGTCCAAACTTTCGGTACAACACGCTAAAACTCCTTTCCACAACTGATCATGTATACAGTATTTATTGGCCGGATGGGTTGAATTCGGCCCGGTTTCCCATTAGAGTATAGCTATAAGGGATGAACTTCCGTTCGCAAAGCAAAGACGCTTTAGGAGAATAGGCTCCGAAGTGTCTTTTTTTGTTCTCCGGATTTTCCCTATCAACTTTTTCACTTTATCCGGGGCTCCTTCAATTTGATTAATTGATTAAGACGAAAATCGGCTTGGGAGGAAATCACATGCGCAAAGGTCTTATTCTTAAGGGTCTTATTCTTCCAATCTCGTTGGCCGGCTTGCTGGCCTTTCCCTCCGCGGCTCTGGCGGCCGGTCCCGCCCAGATCAACTCCGGCGACACCGCTTTCGTCCTGCTTTCGGCCGCTTTGGTCCTGCTCATGACCCCAGGCTTGGCCCTTTTTTACGGCGGCATGGTCCGCAAAAAGAACGTCCTCAGCACGATGATGCACAGTTTGGTGGTGATGGGGCTTATCTCCCTGCAATGGGTACTCTTTGGCTACAGTCTGGCCTTCGGCCCGGACCACGGGGGGATTATAGGCGGCCTGAACTGGCTTGGCCTGACGGGAGTGGGATCGGTCCCGAATCCGGCGTACGCCGCCACGATACCGGCCATCGTCTTTATGGCTTTCCAGATGATGTTTGCCGTCATCACACCCGCTTTGATCAGCGGTTCAGTCGCAGAACGCATGAAGTTTCCGGCTTTCGTCGCTTTCATCTTCCTCTGGGCCCTCTTTGTCTACGATCCCCTGGCTCACTGGGTCTGGGGCAACGGCGGTTTCCTCAGGAATCTGGGTGCTTTGGACTTCGCCGGGGGAACGGTGGTGCACATCAGTTCCGGATTTTCCGGGCTTGTGGCTGCCCTCGTCTTGGGCAAACGGCAAGGCTACGGCAAGGAACCCATGGCCCCCCACCATATCCCGATGACCATTTTGGGGGCAGGCTTGCTCTGGTTCGGCTGGTTCGGGTTCAACTCGGGAAGTGCTTTGGCCGCCAACGGATTGGCCGGTATGGCTTTTGTCACCACCAATACATCGGCCGCCGCCGCGGCCTTGGCCTGGATAACTGTCGAACGGCTGCATCGGGGCAAACCCACCGTCCTGGGCGCCGCCAGCGGGGCGGTCACCGGTTTGGTAGCCATCACCCCGGCGGCTGGGTTTGTCAGCCCGCTCTCCTCCATTTTCATCGGACTGATGGGCGGCATCATCAGTTATTTTGCCGTAAGCCTTCTCAAAGAACGCCTCGGGTATGACGACGCTTTGGACGCCTTTGGCTGCCACGGCATCGGGGGAACCTGGGGAGCTCTGGCCACCGGCATTTTCGCCAGCAAGGCGATCAATCCCGCCGGAGCGAACGGCCTCCTTTACGGCAACCCCCGGCAATTGGGAATTCAGGCTCTTAGCGTGGGCGTAACCATCGTGCTGACCGTCACCATGACTTTCCTCATTCTCAAAGCCATTGCTCTCTTCACCACCCTGCGCGTCAACTTCGAGGAAGAGGACACGGGGCTGGATCTTTCCTTACACGGCGAGGAAGCCTACCCCGACTTCATCAGCGGCAGCCTGACCCATCTGGCTACCCTGAGTACAACGCGAAAACAGCCTCTCCTTGACCCTCAGTTGACCGAAATCGGGGGATTCCAGGGTACGTCCCTTGACTTCGCTTCTGTCTGGGGACGCGAGAACTGAAATGACCCTGACCGGTGAGAACATACGTGCGCTGAAACCGCTTCGCCCGCCCGCAACGAAATTGAGCTCAAACCAGCCGGTATCCTACCCCGGCCTCCGTCAAAATATGCCGGGGCCGGGAGGGATCCGGCTCTATTTTTCGGCGCAATTGTCCCACATAGATGCGCAGGTAATGATTCTCGTGTTCATAAGCCGGTCCCCAGACGGCCCGCAACAGTTGGCGATGGGTCAGAACCTTGCCGGCATTGGCAGCCAGGACTTTCATCAACTCGTACTCCGTCGGGGTCAGCTTGACCTCCACCCCGTCCACTGCCACCATGCGGCGGGAACGGTCAATGCTTAAGCCCTCAAATGTCAGCAGAGGCTCCTCCGCGGCCTCCGATGCATGCCGCAAGGCTGCCCGCAGCCTGGCCAGGAGTTCTCCCATGCTGAAGGGTTTAGTCACATAGTCATCGGCCCCCGCGTCCAGCGCAGCGATCTTCTCACTCTCCTGCTCCCGCGCCGACAAAATCACGACCGGGACCTGGGACCATTCCCTCAGGTTTTTGATCACCTCCAGTCCGTCCTGGTCGGGAAGGCCGAGATCCAGCAAAACCAGATCGGGTTTATGCATGGCAATCCAATTGAGTCCGCCCTGACCGGTCCCCGCTTCATAAACATCATAATTATGGGCTGTCAAGGCGACCTTCAACAAACGCCGTATCTGAACCTCGTCATCGATGACCAGAACCCGGGTCTTACTCATTTCCACGCGCGCTCACCCCCTGGGGCAAAGGAATTTTTCCGGGAGCATCCTTCTCCAGAGGCAGCGCGAACCTGACGGTCACCCCGTCCCGCTCGTTTTTCGCCCCGATTTTTCCTCCGTGCACATCGATGATCCCTTTGCAAATCGCCAACCCCAGCCCTGTGCCGCTGATTTGGCGCGGCGCATTGATCCGGTAAAATTTATCGAAAATGCGCTCCAAGTCGCTTTCGGGAATGAGGGTTCCCTGATCGTGCACGGAGACTTCCATTTCGCGTTCATCGTTGCGCACCGCCAGAAGGATTTCACTGTCCGGTTTCGAATATTTGACGGCATTGTCCAGCAGATTGACCAAGACTTGCTCAATGAGCACAAAATCCACGTGAATAAGGGGGACGGCGCGGCCTAGGTCAATGTGCAGCGCCCGGGTGCGCAGGGGTTCACCCAGCCGCCGCACGGCCACGCCGATGATATCCTCGATATCGCACCATTCTTTATGCAGTTGAAGCATCCCGCTTTCCAAACGCGCCATATCCAGAATGTTATTAACCAGGCGGTTCATACGCACCGCTCCCTGATGAATGGTCTGCAACAGATCCCTCCGGGCTTCGACCCCGTAGATCTCCTCGCCTTCCAGAAGGCTGGACACCGCTCCGATCATGGATGCCAACGGGGTGCGCAGGTCGTGGGAAATGGAATTCAGCAGAGCCGTGCGCAGCTTCTCCGATTCATTGAGAAGCCGGGCTTCCCGGGCTTCCTTTTCCAGGGAAATGCGGGTGACGGCTACGGCAACCAAACCGGAAAAAGCCTCCAAAAGGCGTTGCTGCTCATCCCGGAGATAACGTTCCGGGCTGTTGAACCGAATCCCCAAAACACCGCAGGTCTGACGTTCGGCTTTCAGTGGCAGATAACAACCGCTCGACCCCCCCAGCGTATCCGTTCCTTTGCCTGCCATTTCCCCATGTTCAAAAACCCAAGTGGCGACCGCCCGTTCATTGTCGTCGAGAAGGCGGCAGGCGTTTTCCGAGTTTGAGCAGGCCCGCAACACCAATCCTCCCTTCTCATCCGGCAACAGCACGATGACCTGGCCTTCCATGGTTTCCGAAACTTTGCGCGCCGCGCTCTGCAAAACCTGATCCAGACTTCCAACCGCCGTAATCTCCCGGCTCAGGGCATAGAGAGCCGCCGTGCGAATCTCCCGTTTGCGGGCGTGTTTCACCTGCTCCCGCAGGCGTGTGGAAAGTTTTCCGGTCAAGAGTCCCACTAAGAGAAAAATCGCAAAGGTAATTAGGTAGCGAAAATCATGGACCGTAAAGCTCAGAGTCGGCGGGATGAAGAAGAAATCAAAAGCCATGAGTCCGAGGGCGGAAGCGGCGATAGCCGGCTTAAACCCCCATTTCACGGCCGCAAATAAGACCGGGAGCAAATAGAGCATAGCAATATTGACCACGCCGAACGCCGGTTCCAGCCAGTGTCCGGTTAAAGTGACCAAGAACATAAGCAGGAGCACTCCCAGGTAGCGCCCGAGAGGAAAAGAAGGCTGGCGTTTCCGGGGACGGGTGCAGACAGGCTCTTCCTTCGCGCCCAGATCTCCGGGAATGACATGGACGCTGACATTCTGGCTGCGCCGGACCACCTTGTCAATCACTGAGCCCTGTAAACGGTCCAAGAAACCGTACTTGCCGGGCTTGCCGATAATAATCTGGGTCACGTTGCGCCTGCGGGCGATTTCCAGCAGTTCTTCGGCTACATCCCCGCCGCCGATGCTGATAGTCTCCGCGTTCAATTCCTGGGCCAAGTGCATATTTTTAGCCAGCTGGTTCTTCTCCTTCTCCGTCGCGGGCAGACGCCGGGGGGTCTCCACGTAGACCACCAGCAGTTCGGCTCTCAGCCCCACCGCAATCCGGCGTCCAAAGCGAATTAGCCTTTCGGAGAAAGGGCTCGGACTGATGCAGACCATCACCCTTTCCCCGGCCGGCCAAGGGCCCGCAATACCGTGGGCCCTCATGTAAGTTTCCAGCTGGCGGTCAACCCGCTGGGCCGTAAAGCGCATGGATAACTCCCGCAGGGCATTGATATTGCCCGGGCGGAAAAAATTCTTGATAGCCCGAACCGCCTGGTCGGGCACGTAGACCTTTCCTTCCTGCAGACGTTGGATCAGTTCTTCGGGGGGAATGTCGACAAGTTGAAGACGGGCTTTCTCTAATACCTGATCAGGCACGGATTCCCGCACTTTCACCCCCGTGATTTGGGCCACGATGTCTTTAAAACTTTCCACATGCTGTACGTTTAAAGTCGTATAAACGTCAATACCGGCGGCAAGCAGTTCTTCCACATCCTGATACCGCTTCATATGCCTGGCGCCCGGAGCGTTGGTATGGGCCAGTTCATCCACCAAAACCAATTTCGGACGGCGTTTCAATATGGCATCTAAGTCCATTTCAACCAGCGTTTTCCCCCGGTACTCTAAAGTGCGCGGCGGAACAGAAGGCAGTCCTGCCAACAAAGCCAAGGTTTCCGGCCGTGCATGAGGCTCAACCCAACCGGCAACCATTTCAACTCCTTCAGCCAGTTTCTCCCTGGCCGCCTCCAACATGGCATAGGTTTTCCCGACACCGGCCGCTGCCCCAAGAAAGACGGTCAGCCGCCCTCCGTTCTCTTCTTTGATCCCTGCCAGAAGATCATCGGGGTCAGCCCGCCTGTCTTCCACCATTGTCTTTCATCTCCTCAACCCCAAGCATCCGCCGGCAAGAAGTAGAGAACCCCAGCGGCAGTCGTTACTGTTACAATCCCCAAGTCCGCCCGCCGCAAAAGTACAGCCGGCAAAGCAGGAAAATAGTTACCAGGCTGCACAGGCTCAGCGAACCGTCCAACCGTCCAAGTTGAGGAGCGTCCGCGCACGCAGGCGGTGCAGCTTGAGCCGCCTCTATACTTATAATAGCATAATACCCTATTATATTGGATGAATCGGGCATAAAGAATGCGGGCACAGGCGTGAAAATCCCCAGAAGAAAGGCAAAGCAGTCAGCCAAATACAGTCGGAAAGAGAGAGGATACGACCAAAAGGAGAGTCAAACCGATCATGATAACCGTTGTGCTCCAGGCCACGCCGTTAAATAACTTGGAGTTTGTATAAGAACCCATCAATTTCCGGTTGTTGATAAGGAAAAGCATGAATACCAGGACAAAAGGCAGCAAAATCCCGTTGATAACTTGTGACCAGAGCATGATGGGCACCAGCGGCGCCTTGGGAACCAGGATAATGGCAACGCCGAGAATAATGATGATGGTGTAAAGAGTATAAAACTGGGGCGCTTCCTTGAATGATTTATCCACCCCGGCTTCAAAGCCTAAAGCCTCGCACACGTAGTAGGCCGTGGCCAGCGGCAGAATAGTAGCGGAAAAGATCGAAGCATCGAACAAACCCAGGGCAAAGAGAACAGACGCATACTGCCCGGCCAGTGGACGCAAGGCGATGGCCGCATGCTGGGCGTCACTGATGACAATTCCGGATTTATACAGGGTTGCGGCACAAGCCACAACGATGAAGACGGCCACAATATCCGTCATGAAACAGCCGAAAATCACATCCAGGCGCGAGTATTTGTACTCTTTTGCCGTAATCCCTTTTTCAACCACCGAAGACTGGATGTAAAACTGCATCCAGGGCGCTATCGTGGTCCCGACCAGCCCGACAAACATCGCGATATAAGCGGAGTCCGTACTGAAACTCGGTATAAAGGTGGCCCTGGCCACCTGTCCCCAATTCGGACGGGCCAAAAATCCGGCGAAGATGTAAGTAATGTAGAGGGCACTGGCGATAAGAAATATCTTTTCCACCCTTCGGTAGGTCCCTTTGACAACCAGGAGCCAGACGACCAGCCCGGATACAGGTACCACGATGTACTTGCTTAACCCGAAAATATCCCCGCTGGAAGCGACGCCGGCAAACTCCGAGACCGTGTTGCCAACATCGGCGATGAGCAAACCTGCCAGAATAAAGAGGGTCAAACGAACACCGAAGTTCTCTCGGATCAAATCGGCCAAACCTTTGCCCGTAATGGCTCCCATACGGGCACTCATTTCCTGCACCACAATCAGGGCCAAAGTCATGGGAATGAACACCCAGAGAAACTTAAAGCCGAAATGAGCGCCGGCCACCGAATAGGTCGTGATCCCACCCGCATCGTTATCCACGTTGGCCGTAATAATCCCCGGTCCGATGATCGATAAGAAAATGAGAATGTTACGCCAGTTGAATTTTTCCTTCCACACTTTCATCACTTCCTTCTATTTGTTGCTAAAACCACCTTCGTCGCAAAATAGACCTTCGGGGTATACTATTCCCCTCGCCCACCCGCCTGACACAGTGAGAAAAGGAGAAAAAAGCGGAAAAAAGAGTCTGAAGAAACGAGTTGGGACAGAGATGACGCAAACGGAAAAAAGCCGACCCTCATTGGAAAGGCCGACTGTAACGTCTCAAACCATTTATGTTCATACGCCTTTCTCCACTCGTCTGAGTTTTGGCACGTACACAGCTAGGGTTACACCCAGCCACATTAAGTAAAACCTTATGCCGGTAATACCTGTTAACCCATTAGCGTCTCTCGACATTTCTGGGCAGTGGCGTATGCTCTATGCAGAAGCCTCACCTAACGAAGAATATACAGTTCACTATTAAACTATCACGTGCTTGGCGCGCTGTCAAGCAGTCCCCAACTGTTTGTTGACCAACTCGTAACTTGAATTCACCCGGACGTGCCTTGACTTTACCGATTTCCGTAGCAGGTGGAAACACTTCCAACTTCTTCACGGCTACTTTTACTCGCTTTTGAACCGTTAGGTCAGTGACTTGAGTTGCTTAAGAGCCTTTACAGAAAGGAACACTCTAAATTCCAAGCTACTTCCAGGCATCTTCGGCACGCACCTTCCGGCCGGCCTCTAGATCGGCCAGACCTTCTTTGATGTCCGCCTCATCTTCCGAGGAAATCTCAACCTCCGGCCAGACCATGGCGTTCAAGAAAATCCATAAGGCCTTAACCTGTTCATCGCTCAACCGATCGACAAGGGCCTTGACATGCTCCCTCGCAACAATCACGCTAATCACCCCAAGATTATTACATCTCAGAGTTGTGATATTTACCACTTCTCTGTTGCTCAGCATTCACGCTTATAGCTCGAACCAAGACACCGGGAACTCAGGGCGACGCACTGGACCTTGCCTTCTTTTACAAGAATGTCTTCCGATACCTTCCTCTTGCTCTTCTGCCACCATGTCTATCTATAATCTTTTTCTGTGGTCTTGGAATTTTTGTGTCCTAGGAGTTCCTGGATATATCTTAGATCAGTCCCCGCTTCGAGCAAGTGAGTTGCAATGAATGCCTCAAGGATTTGACCAGTCCTCTGTTTCTGACAAGGTTTTTCACCAATAGATCCTCAATGCACACCACTTGATTTTCGTGGATGAGTTTTGGAAAAACTTGTGAAGCAAATCTTGGCGCTGATTGGCTGCCTTTTCATGTTGACGAGCCACTTTCAGTTGCCATGTTGCATTCACCCTTGTCGAAATTTAAACGATTCGCCGCTGCAACGTCCGAATATAAACTTCATGTTCACCGACAATGTGCACCAAAGAGACCTGCTGTTCGAGAATCTGTCCTAGGATCTTCTCAGTCGTCTGCCTAAACTCCATAAGTCCTGCCGTCTGTTCAAAAATAGCTTCCAGTCTTTTCTCCGCTTTGTCCTGCCGGGTTTTAAGTTCCGCTACGTCCGTTTTGAGTTCTGCTACGTCCGTTTTGAGTTCTGCTACGTCTGCCTTAATGTCTTTCATGTCGGAAGTCATTTCTTGAAGCTTGTCCAGAATTACCTGCAGATCGGTCATCCCCCGCTCACCTCACTTCCGTGCTTGCATTCCCGTACTCCTTAGACGTCCTTAGAAATACAAAGACTTTCCTTTAACCAATTATATCCGGGAACATTAGTTCCGTCAAGAGCTCCAAGACCCCATCTCTTTCCTATTTTGCGTATATTGCAACTATTTTGCACGGGCTGAGGGGACCGTCCGAATTAAGGAGCCTCCGCGCACGCAGGCGGTGCGGCGTTAAGCCGCGCCTCCGGTTGACTGCGGGCGTCAAAGCATATTTTGGTTCATATCCCGGTATTCACTCCTCCGCCTGGCCGAATTCCTCCATCGTCTCCCTGAACACCAAAAGACCCGTCATCGTTTTAGGAAAGCCTGCGCTGGGGGCTACGAGAAGGATCGAGTGCTCGATTTCCTCTCGGCTGCAGCCGCTCTTCAAGGCCTTAAGAATATGAGTCTTTAAAGCGTAGACATGCAGAGAGGCAGTCGACAAGGCTACTTTGATGAGCCAGCATGTCTTGGGAGAGAGGGGCCCTCCCTGTTCGTGCACCAAACGACCGTATTCTTCGTAAGCCCGGTATATCTCTCCGTGCCGTTCCGTGAAATATCTCAGATTTTTTTCGATTGCGTCGGCATTGTCAAAATAGTCATCCATAACCAATCTCTCCTCGCATTCTCATTTGGAGAAATTGTTTCCGGGATACCCGTTATTTATGCGAGCCAGGCTCAGACCCCTCCTAACTTTTCTCAAGCCCTTCGTAGTCTCGCACCACCCCACGGATTTTCCTCAGGCTACGCGGTTTTTCTCAGACCCCGCCTGATTCCGCGCTTTTGATCTCCCGCACGCCCATAAACACCTTCTTTGCCGTGATGGGCAGTTCACTGAATCTCCCCATGGCTAAAGCCTGGCTAAAGCCAGGGGCATGCGGCTAAACCTCTTGGTCACACGCACCCCGACCGCATTATACACCGCGTGAGCGCTTCGCCGGCTGGAGTTGATAACCACCTCGCCGGTCGACTTGGCTCTAAAGGGACCCGTAGGCTCACAGCTTTCTTCAAAAGCGACCCGGACCCGGCCTATATCCTCTCGACTCGGAATCTTGTATTGCATAAAGATTCGGCTACCCCAAGTACAGGCGCTCCCACTCCAAGATAGCGAGCAACACCCCGCCGCCGACTGAGCGCGCTTTATCCGAAATAGTCGTACAGTACTCTTTCCGCCCGCGCGGATCGACATCGCCAACTTTCACGTGAGCCCCTACCGGCGTCCCCGTCCTGAGCAAACCCCTGAGTGTGCCGCTCAGCGGGGAGAGGATGCTCTCCGCTCCGGAGATACCCCGGATTTCTGCCAAAACATCTCCTTCATTTACCGCGTCTCCGATGGAGCGCAGAGCTTTAAAGACTCCCGCCGTCCCCGAATAGAGCACACGCTCCCAAGTATAGCCCGCGGTATTTCCGGGTATGCCTGTGTTGGCTTCGGCTGGCCCCTGATGAATCACGCGCCCGAGATTGTGCCCCCGATTGGTTTCCACCACCTGATCGACATCCTCACCGGCAGTGAAACCCGGCCCCAATCCGATCGTCAGGGACGCCATATTCCGCTTGGTTCCCGTATTGCGTTTGGCCAAAATCGCATCGACCAGTACGTCGGGTCTGAGTTGAGACAACTGCCGCAACTCCGGATCGGCAAGGACGGGAATCTCGCCCCGTTTCCAGGCTTCTTCGCACTGCGCCGCCTGTTCAATCCTCCGGCCCGCCACCCCTTCGACCTGCCAGTATCCTTCAGCCATTACGGTTCCGAAGCTGACCGGCCAGCGCACCATCAACGGCTTTTCCACTTCTGTCATGACAACCCGGTATCCCGCCCGGGTAAGAACCCAGCCAACTCCAGACCCCAGTTCCCCCGCTCCCCGGATGAGAACGATCCGACTTTCGGCCACACGGCTTCCTATCATTATTTTCTCCCCCGCTCTTTCCTGATTGACATTCTTAATCCCGCAAGGCGGAACACTCGGCCAAGGAAACACCTTGGCAGCGCACCGACCTCCCTCCGCAGTACGGGCATTCTCCGGGTGCATTTTTCGGGTCGCCAAGCGGCGCAGACGTTCATATTGTTCCGGTGTATCGATATCCGTGAAAAACTCTTCTGCTACCGGAAATACGCTCCATTTATCCCTGTGCCGGTTCAGGACTTTCTTTCCTCCCTCTTCCCCTTCCAGAGCCGCCAGTTCGGGCAGATAGCGGCGGTGAAAGACGACGGGTGAACCGGGGCCTCCCGCCAGAGGAACCACGAAATCCGGTTCTGTTGCCAAAAAACAGGCCAGGAGCCGCGTCAGCGTTGCGCTCTCCAGCCCCACCTGATCCGCCGGCAGAAAGGAAATTCCGCTCACCGCTTCCGTCAACCCCCGCAACCCCTGCTTAATGGTCACGGACAAAGGCCGGGCTGCGGGATCCAGGCACCAGACTCCTCCCTCGCCCAGAAACTTCCTCAAGAGACAGTCCGAGAGGTAACGTTCCATCGGCTCCCGGGCTATCACCAGAATCTCGACCGGCCTTGCTGTCCCGCCCGGCCTTTCTTCCCGTAAACGCGCACCCGCCAGCAGAACGGAACTTAAAGTATGTTGCAGAACCGTCGAGTCTCCCCAAGGCAGCGCCAGTTTGTCCTTGCCCATGCGTCTCGCCTGACCGGATGCCATCACCACAAGTCGTACCACAAGGCTCTCCCTTCCTTCGCATCCCCCATAGCCAGCCTTAAGTGACGTGGGCCCTCAACCCGCCGCAGCCAGTCAGGCTCAGTTCTGCTGAGGTCCCCTAAGCGGCTGAGAACTGCCCCTTCGCTCATCCCGTTCCCGGGTGCCTTGGGAAAAACGGGACCATTTGCAAAAACCACCCATGCCATATCCCTATACAAAGAGTTAAAAACCGGAGAAATCCTGAGATACCTCCAGGTTACCCCGGCATTCCAAATGCTTCCGGTCAAGGCGGGGAAAATCTCCGCCCGGTGGACGTCCCTCTCTCGGATAAGATTTCCCCAAAGCCCCGAACTAAAAACAAGAACGGCACATTCCGTGAGCCGGGGAATCTGCGGTTCATCGGTCCGCCACAGCTTTAACTTTTTCCCTCTGGCCCCGTCACCTTCGATAACCCAACAGGATTTGCCCACTCCCGCCTGACGCTGAGCGGCGACCGCCCGGTCAAGCGTCTGCACGGATGGCCCGCGCCACTTGCCTTCATCCTCGATGTACTCGGCATACCAGAAACAGGGAGATGCCGCTTCGCTTCCCGGCGGCACGTCCCCACTCCGCCACAGGCCAAAACGACAATCAGGGAACACCTTGGTCGTGGTGGAGGCGATGACCGAAAAACCAGAACGATCAATTTCTTCTGTGACTTGGCGCACAGCGGTCGTTTTCCCTCCCGCCCCCACGAAAGTTATCACTCCGGCCCTGTGGCACATATCCCACAACCCTCCGGCAGCTGTCGTCATCGGGCGCTTTCCCTCCCCTCCCCAGTTCCCGGCCGAATCATGACCAAATTATATCCAAGGCCGGGGAAGATCGCAACAGAGAGTGGATTCCCTCTTTTCTTAAATCCTTCTTGTGCCTATCGCCTTGCCTATCGCCTCTTGTATTTATCGCCACTTCTATGTCTCCTGGCGTACCGCCCTTACTATGCGCTATACTATGATCAAGGGGGATAATACCAATATTCCCCATCCCCGGTACAACAAATTCACCGAAGGCGCCGGCACGCTCGCTGCGGATTCGGACTTGCTGACCCTCCCCTGACTGAAGTCGAGTGAAGTCAGAGGATTCCCGGTTGCCAGGGCTTAAAATTCCACTCAGGCAATCCATTTCTTGATAAAGTTCCTGCAATACCCAGTGAGCCAGGGGAGCAGAGGACGATGAAACAGGAATATGAAGCGGATGGAGTTCCTGGGTTTACTGAATTCCGCGATTTCAGTCGTGGAGAAAGACGCCACGCAAGTCTGTCTCCTGAATTACGGCTGCCTGAGTGACTCGATCCGAGAAGGTACCCCATATGTATGGAGGTTGTGAGAGTTGAACAAGTACATACTGATTGCCGACGATAACGACGGCATCCTGGAAATACTGAAATCTTACGTCGTCAAAGAAGGATACGCTCCGCTCATCGCCCATAATGGAGAGGAAGCCCTGAAAATGTTTTGGACATACTCCCCTCTTCTTCTCCTGCTGGACATTATGATGCCGGGCAAAAACGGTTTGCAGGTCTGCCGGGAGATCCGCCGCGCCTCCAATGTGCCGGTGATCATGATCACGGCCAAAGGGGAAGATGCCGACCGGATCATAGGGCTGGACATCGGGGCGGATGATTACGTCGTTAAACCTTTCAGCCCGGGTGAAGTCATGGCCAGGATCCGCGCGGTTTTAAGACGCATGGTTGTCGCCGAAGAGGAGCAAAAAACGGTCCGCCACCCCGGACTGGAGATCAATATTGACGATTATGAAGTAAAAGTCGGGGAGCGTCCGGTTGCCCTGACCAAAAAAGAGATTGAAATCCTCTGGCTTTTGGCCCGTAATCCCGGCAGGGTATTTTCCCGGGAAAATCTTTTAACCAGTGTTTGGGGCCACGAATATTTTGGGGATGCCCGCACCGTAGATACCCACATCAAACGGCTGAGAGCCAAAATTGAGCTCTCGGAAAGTTCAGCCTGGAGGATTAAAACAATTTGGGGTGTGGGCTACAAGTTTGAGGTGAGCAATGCTTAAAAAGCGGATTGTGTTCAAATTGATTGCGGGTTTTGCGTTGATCGTGTTAGTATCCATGCTTTCTATCGGGACTTTCTTCATCTTCATGTTCCGCGGCTATACTTTTCACACCGGTCAAACCACCTTGCTGAACAGAGCGCACATCATCGCGAACCTGTTATCTGAAAATCAGAACAACGTCGGCCCCTTACGCGGGTACGGCTTTATCCGCTTTCTTGATGCGATGACGGAAGCCAAAGTGTGGATCACGGACGGCCATGGCCATCCCGCCTCGTTGTCCGGCCCGGGTTGGGGTACGGGCGTGGGCCTCGGTATGGGCGGAGGATGGGGGAAGGGTATAAGCCCGGGAAATCCGGTTAACAGCGGACCCCTGCCTGATTCCGCCCAGCAAGTTATTCCACTGGTTCTGACGGGTAAGGATTCGGTCAGTGAAGGTTTCAACCCACTCTATCATGAATCAACCCTTACCGCAGGTGTTCCCATTCTTGGCCCCAATAATCAAGTCATCGGTACGGTGCTCTTGCTCGCTCCGGTCACTGGCATTACAGCCACTGTCAATAAGGCTATCGGTATCTTGGCCGTTAGCCTGTTGGTCGCGCTCATACCTGCCTTCGGACTGGGCATTTATTATGCCGTGCAGTTCGCCCGCCCTTTACGGGCCATGAATCGCACCGCTTTGGAAATGGCTCGCGGCAACTATGCTGCCCGGACGGGAATTAACCGGCAGGACGAAATAGGTCAGCTCGGGAACTCCCTGGACTTATTGGCAGAAAAACTTAGCTGCACGATCGATGAACTCTTTCTTGAGAAGGGCAAAATAGCCGATATCATAGCCAGCATTTCGGAAGGAATAGTGGCGTTTGATTTAGACTTGAAGCCCTTAAATGTCAACTCCGCTTTGCCGGATATCATGCACCGGCCTCACCCCTACCCGTTACGCGAAATAGAACATGACCTGGCCGGATTAGGTATAATGGCCGAACTGCAAATGGCTATGCGGGACAAAAAAGTAGTTCAAATAACTAAAGACTGGCTGGACAGAAAACTCAAGTTCGTACTCTCGCCCATTATTGATAAGAACGGGAATGTCAGCGGAGGTGTTGCCCTTGTGCAGGACATCAGTGAAAGTGAACGGCTGGAGGAACTACGCAAAGATTTCATCGCCAATGTCTCCCATGAATTCCGCACGCCGCTTACGGTCATCAAAGCCTCCCTGGAAGCTATTGTGGACGGCACAATTAACCGGCCCGACGCTATTGAACGGTGTTACGAACGAATGGTTGGAGAAACCCGCGGCCTGGAAAGACTCGTCACCGACTTGCTGGACCTGTCGAGGCTCCAATCCGGCAAGCTCTCACTCAGCAAAGAACCTGTTCACCTCCCCACTCTGCTGGCCGATACCGTGAAAAGCCTGCAAACCATCGCGGATAAGAAGGGAGTCCATATCAACTATGACCCGCCTCCGAGTGTTCCCCCGCTGGCGGGGGATTACGATCGTCTCAGGCAGCTTTTCGTCATCTTCCTGGACAATGCGATAAAGTACTCACCGGCGCAAACGGTGGTAAGCGTCGAAGTCACGCAGGGGAAAACCTTGGATGTCTTCATTCGCGATCAGGGCTGCGGGATAGCCCCGGAGACCTTACCCTACATTTGGGACCGGTTTTACAAAGCGGATAAGTCGCGCCGCAGCAGCGGCACCGGCCTGGGGCTGGCCATTGCCAAACACTTGGTTGAATTGCACAAAGGGCGGGTTTCTCTGCAGAGTGAACTTGGCAAAGGCACTGTAGTTAAAATAAGCCTGCCATGTTCATGATTACTTTCCCCGCCGGCTTAGCAGTTGTATTTCTCCCTCCCCATTACGATTCCGGGAACCTGGTTAACTTGGATTCCACCGTTACCCGCGGGCGTACCGCAGATGCAAATTCGGGTCTCAATTCAAGTCTTTGCGCTCCCCGCTCACAATATAAATGACATGCTCACCAATATTTGTCGCATGGTCGGCAATCCGCTCGATGTAGCGGGCCACGAAGGAAAGATACATACCTTGGGTCGTCATGCTCAGATCGGCAGCCATCAGGGTGATAAGGTCTTTGATGACGGCATTGTACAAATGGTCGACCTCATCATCCATGACAGCAAGTTCGGCTGCCAGCGCGGCATCTTCTTTTTCATAAGCCTCAAGTCCCCGATGGATCATGCGCACCGTCAAATCCGCCATGCGCGGGATGTCAATCAGCGGCTTCATCAGGGGACCCTCGATGCGCTTGACCACTTTGGCCACGTCGACTGCCAGGTCTGCCATTCTCTCGAGATCGGTGGAAATTTTCATGGCGGAGACGATTTTGCGGATATCACTGGCAACGGGCTGCTGGGTCACGATCAGGCGGACACAAGCTTCATTCACCTGAGTCTCCAAGCCGTTCACCTTCGGATCGGCCAGGATACATTGCTCCGCGCCTTCCCGATCCAGATCCTTCAGGCTGCGGATGGCGTCTTGCAACATCCGGTCCACTTCCTGCTCCATCTGCCTAAGCAGGGAAATCAAACTAACCAAACCCTCCGTTAAAGGCTGACGCATAACCATTCCTCCCTCATTCAACCAAATCGCCCGGTAATGTAGTCCTCTGTGCGCTTGTCTTTCGGTTTCGTAAAGATCTCAGAGGTCGGCCCCAACTCCACTAACTCCCCATTGAGGAAAAAGGCGGTCAAATCGGCAATGCGGGCCGCCTGCTGCATGTTATGCGTCACGATGACAATGGTGTAATCTTTCTTCAGGGCACTCACCAGTTCTTCGATTCTTTGGGTCGCAATAGGGTCCAGAGCCGAAGCCGGTTCATCCATGAGGAGCACGGACGGCTCCACGGCCAAAGCCCTGGCAATACACAAGCGCTGCTGCTGCCCGCCCGATAAACTGACCCCGGAATAGTTTAACCGGTCATGCACCTCATCCCAAAGAGCCGCCATGCGCAGGCTTTTTTCCGCCGCCGCCCGTAGTTTTTCTTTATGACGCTCTCCGTTCAGCCTTAAGCCGGCAACGACATTCTCATAAATGCTCATCGAGGGAAAGGGGTTCGGTTTCTGGAAGACCATGCCTACCGTTTTCCGCAAATAGACCGGGTGCTGGTCATAAATACTCTTGCCGTCCAGCAGGATATCCCCGCTGACTTTCGCACCGGGCAGAGTATCGTGCATACGGTTCAGGCAGCGAATAAACGTGGATTTGCCGCAACCGGAAGGTCCGATAATAGCCGTAATCTGCTTCTCGGGAATTTCCGCCGTGATGCCGAAAAGCGCCTTCTGCGCCCCATACCAGGCCTCAAGGTTGCGTACACTTAAATTTCCCATGCCGAAGCTCTCCTTTTCCTAGTTCTTGCGCAAGCGTGAGCGAAAAGCCAGCCGTGCGACGACATTCAAAACGATGACGATAAACACCAGGACCAACGCCGCCGCCCAAGCTTGCTTATGCCACTGGTCATACGGGGATATAGCATAGAAGTAAATGTTGAGCGGCAGGGTGGCAATCGGCTCATTGAGCGAGTGCGCATAGTAAAGATTACCCAGGGCCGTAAAGAGCAGAGGGGCCGTCTCCCCGGAGATCCTGGCCACCGCCAGCAGGGCTCCGGTCAGGATTCCTTTGGCCGCCGTTGGTAAGACGATGTTCAGGATAATCCGCCATTTCGGAATACCCAGGGCGTCACCCGCCTCGCGAATGGTATGGGGCACGAGTTTGAGCATTTCTTCCGTCGCGCGGATGACGCTCGGGATCATGATGATGGCCAGAGCAACCCCCCCCGAAAAGGCCGAGAAATGCTTGGTCCGGACGACAATGGCGGCGTAGACCACGATGCCGACAATTATGGAAGGAATCCCGGTTAAAACGTCGCTGGTGAAACGCACAAGCGTACTGAACCAACTGCTCCGGTCATATTCACTAAGATAGATCGCGGCCAGGATACCGATGGGAATGCCGATCAGACTGGCCAGAAGGACGACGATCAAAGTGCCGATAATGGCGTTGGCCATTCCCCCCCCGACACCCATCATACCCGGAAGTTCGGTAAAAAAGGCCCAATTAAGGGAGGTCAGGCCGTTTTTGAGAACATAACCGAGAACAGCAAAGAGCGGCACCACCGCAATCACGGCCGCCAGGGAAAAGATACCCATCATCAGCGCATTCAGCAAATTTCTCCTCGCGTCCATTATACCAAATGCCCTCCTTTCGGTCCCCTGGCAACCGACCACACGAGCAGCCTGGCAAAAATATTCAAAAGCAAAGTGATAGCGAAAAGGATGAGTCCAATTTCCATTAAGGCGCTCAAATACAGACCATAGGTTGCTTCCGTAAACTCGTTGGCAATGACGGCCGCCATGGAATAGGCCGTCGAAAAAAGAGACGGGGAAATGTTCGGCATATTGCCGATGACCATCGTCACCGCCATTGTTTCACCCAAAGCGCGTCCCAACCCTAGAATCACGCTGCCGATAATACCCGATTTAGCATAACTGAGTACCCCGATCCGGATCATTTCCCATTTCGTCGCACCCAAAGCCAAGGCTGCTTCCCGCTGCACAGTGGGAACGGCGGTCATGACCTCCCGCGAAATCGAGGCGATCGTCGGCAGAATCATGATCGCCAAGATCAGCCCGCCGTTGAGCAAATCCACTCCGACAGGAGCCCCGTGAAACAAGGGAATAAAGCCCAGCCGTTTGCCCAACCAGGGTTCCACAACTTTGCCCAGAAAGGGGGCCAGGACGAAAATTCCCCATAGCCCCAAAACCACGCTGGGAATAGCCGCCAAGAGCTCGACCAAGAAACCCACCACGCTGCGCACGGTCGCGGGAGCCATTTCGCTGAGAAAAATGGCCACCCCCAATCCAATCGGGCCGGCGATGACCAAGGCCACGAGCGAGGTGACCAATGTCCCGTAAATAAATGGCAGAGCCCCAAAAATTCTATGCACCGGGTCCCACACCCGGCCCCCCAGAAAAGCCCAGCCGAATTGATGCAGACTTTGCCGGGAGGAAATGAACATTTCCCAACCCATCCAAATCATGATACCCACCACCAGGACGGCAGTTAAACCGCTGGCGGAGCGCAAAATCCGGTCACCCCACGAAGCCCGTGGCTTTTTCTTTTTCATAGCCGTCTCCCCTCCGCATCCCTTCCCCCATGATGCCAAGCATGGTGCCAAGCAGCGGAAAGAGCCCAGCATAAGGCTGAGCTTTTTTCCGCAATCACTCAATCCGGCGTGGCTTTCTGGCGTGCCCGCAACCGGCATGTTACTTCAGAAGCGGTTGTCCGTTATAGGTAATCGTCTTTAACATTTCTATTTCGCGTTGGGTCAAGTTGTCGGGGAGAGGAACATACTGGAGGGAAGGCGCAATCGCCTGTCCTTTGGTGAAGTCCCATTTCAGGAAGTTGACCAAAGCCTCTCCTTTGGCTTTATCCGTCTGTTTCTGATAAACAAGAGCCCAGGAAAAGCCCGAAATCGGATAAGCCGCATCTCCGGGAGCGTTCACGATATTGACGCGCATATCCTCCGGGATTTTGAAAGCGGCGGCGTCCGCGGCAGCGCCTTCCAGCGAAGGCAAGACCCATTTGCCCGCCTTATTGTGCATATAGGCATAAGGAATGTTATTTTCCAGGGCATAAGCCAACTCAATATAACCAATCGCGCCGGTCGTATTCTTCACGGCTCCGGCCACCCCGGGATTTCCCTTTTCACCGATGACTTTGCCGGTCGGATTCGGCCAGTTCACCGATATGCCCTTGCCGACCTTGCTGGCCCATTCCGGACTGACGGAGGCGAGATAATGGGTAAAGATAGAGGTGGTGCCGCTTCCCTCCGCGCGGTGGACCGGTACGATGGCCAAATTGGGGAATTTCACACCCGGATTGTCCTTGGCAATCTGCGGGTCGTCCCAATTAGCGATCTTGCCTAAGTAAATATTGGCCAGGGTATCCGGACTGATCTTAATGTGCTGCGGCAAGCCCGGAACATTATAGGAGATCGTCACCGATCCTAAGGCTATGGGCAGCTCCAGAATCTTTCCTCCCTGGGCTTTAGCCAAGTCCGCGTCACTCATGAAAGCGTCACTGGCGCCAAAATCGAGCAGCTGTTTCTGCAGCTGGGCGATGCCGAAACCGCTCCCGCCCCCTTGGACGCTGATTTTGACATTGGGATTCTCTTCTTGGTATTTCGCGACCTGTTTCGTCAGCAGCGGCTGCACAAAGGTGCTCCCTGCCTCCGTAAGACTCACCGGTCCGGAGCCGGCCTTCTGACCCGGCGCTTGCGCCGAATTCGCCGCCGTGGTTCCGCAGCCCGTGATCGAGACTGCCAGAATCCCCGTCACGATCGCCGTGAGAACTTTGCCTTTCCTGCCAATCACTGAAACTTCCCCCTTCACTTATTAAGTGCCTTTACTTACCGGCTGCGCCGGGACTGTGGCACGTACATTTATCATGCCAGGCGTAATATAGCACGCAAAAGTAAAGCCACAATTGATCCAAAGTTAAGTTTCTGTAAACAAAATCCGGAACTGCTAAAAAATCATCCCTGTTCCGCCTCAGCTTACAATCATTTTACAAGGCCATAACCCGCTCCCGCTCAGCAGCCGTTAGAATGAAGCTGAGAAACGCTTCACTCCGGAGCAGAGGAGGGATAAATATTATCACAGCACATGTCAGTCTGGCGGACTGCTTTACCCTTCTCCTTTTGGCCGCGAGCTTCGTCTTAACCGAGATGTTCCTCAGCGGCGAGCTGCGCCGCCCGCGAAAAACAAAGACCGAAAATCTGCCTCAAGATAAAGCCGGATAATTCGGGGTACCATGCCGGCCCTTCGCCGTCAGCACTCCTCTTTTCGGCCTCGATTTCCCCGCAGCGTCACACCTGATCGGTCTTTGAGTGTTACCATTGCCTGCCGGACTTCAAACCAGATCCGGCCAGAGC
Organism: Acididesulfobacillus acetoxydans; assembly: GCF_902729405.1. GTDB lineage: Bacteria > Bacillota > Desulfitobacteriia > Desulfitobacteriales > Desulfitobacteriaceae > Acididesulfobacillus > Acididesulfobacillus acetoxydans. The sequence goes on along the minus strand of NZ_LR746496.1, from coordinate 1,149,645 downwards.
TCGGTTTAATCTTGCCAGGGCCCCGAAGATGTGCTCCACCGGATCTTCATCATCCGGAAACCTTCTAAAGTCCAGCTCCAAATTATAGATCCCCTGGTATTCAACCTCCCTCAAGGCGTCGACATATTCTTCCAAAGGCAGGCTCTCTCTCAGCCCCAGAGGACCATGTGTATAAATCCGCCTTTCTGCGAAAGGCACCGATGGGGTTATGAAACAAAAACCCATCATCCTTTCACTCTTTTTGTGCTATCCTCCTCTTGTAGGTCGCTGGTATACTACAGAACCCGAGGAGGTGAGTGGCGGGGCTGTATAGCGGCAACCCCGTATGTGTATATGGTGTCGGTCATCCGTTAAGGCATCAATGAATGGCGCAAAACAGTAGCCCGTAAACTTATCTCTTCCGAAGTTGACTCGATTTCGCCGGATGACCAGTCCCTGCCATCCCTACAAGTATTTTTGCTGGAGGTACTTCTTTTGTTCAAAATCTTTCGTAAAAACTGCTGTGGACTTGATGTCCACAAAACCTGGATCTATGCCTGCATCGGTATTACTGATACAAATGGCCGTACTGAGTATAAGCAAGCTCGCTTCTCTTCCTTTTCCAAGGGCCTTAGAGAGTTGGCTGATTGGCTTGCGAAATTCTCCTGTATCGAAGTTTGTATGGAATCTGCCGGCAAGTTTTGGATTCCCGTATTCAACATCCTTGAAAAAACCTGTTTTGTTACCCTGGCACATCCCAAGTACACAAAACCTCAAAAAGGAAACGAAACGGATCGCAAAGATGCCAAATGGATCTGTGACCTCTTTATGTGCGATATGATCAAACCCAGCTTTATCCCTTCTCCTGTAATCAGGCATCTCCGTGACCTGATGCGTTACCGCTTCAAGATCACAAATATGCTGACTGGCGAGAAGAACCGTGCCCAGAACTGCCTGACTGTTTCCAACTTAAAGCTTGATGATGTCTTCAGTGATGTCTTTGGAAAGTCTGCCAGATCTATCACTACCTACATACTTGACCATCCCGGTGAACCCTTTGATGTCGCTCCCTTTGTCAATGGACGCTGCAAAACCCCTATCGAAGAGATCCAGGATGCCGTTGATGGTGCGATTTCTCCCGAGCAGGCTGTCAAGCTGCGTCAATGTCTCGCACACATTGATGAACTTGAAAACCACAAAAGGGAAATCGAGCAGGAAATACTTTTACTTGTACAACCTTTTTCAGCCATTCTAGATTTACTTCGTACCATTCCCGGGCTCAATTCCAATCCGATGACTGCCATTGCCATTCTCTCTGAGATTGGTCCGGACATGTCCGTGTTTCCGTCATCTAAGAATCTTGTTTCCTGGGCTGGATGCTGTCCACGCAATGATCAAAGTGGAGGAAAAGTAAAATCCACCCGTATATCTCGTGCCGGCTGTTATTTGAAACCTCTTCTTGTTCAGGTTGCAAATGCACTTCTCAAGTCTAAGAAACACCCTGAATTCAAAGAGAAGTATCACAGAATCAAGACCCGCCGGGGTCACAAAAAGGCTATCATCGCTGTCTGCAAGATGCTCTTGACCGCTATCTGGAATATCTTGAATAAGCTGGAGCCATATACCCCCGAAGGCTTTCTGGAGCACCGCCCTGTCAATGAATCTAAGGTTCTTACAAAGGCGCAGGCTCTGGAACTTCTCAGGAAAAGAGGTTACACAATAACAGACGAATCTCCCGTAATCGTTTAATCCTAAAACTCCCAATGTTATTTTTTGCCATCCACAAAATGTGAATGGTTTGTTTGCTGTACGCTTTTTACTCCCTAGCCACTACCTCTTTGTTTCAAACTTTCCCCTCGCCCCTAAGCCGTGAATATGCGTATGCACGGTATGTTCAAGAAAAGCCCTCGCGGGCAATTCCTGCTCCGCGGAATTTCGCGATGAACTCCTCGCCTTGAGTACATTGGCATAATAATGCCCCATATCCCAGGCAATCCCGACGTAGGGGCTGTTCACCTCCCGGACCAGCCCGAGAACGCCCTCAACCCCGGCGGCGGGATCCTCCTTCCCGGCCCGGCGGCGGGTGAGCTCCAAGGCGAAGCGAAGGGGAATTTCCCCGCATTCGGCCAGGGAAACCCACGAGCGCAGCAAACCCACGGACCTTTCTCTCAATTCACCCACGTTATCCCCGTCTCCCGTATAGGCATGAATAACCATGATAATATCTTTCTGATGGGCGGCGTAGTACTTGATCAACTCCTTAACCGGTGGGTAAACCTCCGTAAAATCCCGGGCTCCTGCCTCCCCAGCCCTGTCCGCCCGGCCATGGACGCTGACCTCCAGCCCAGCTTGCCACACCGTTTCTACCAAGCGCGCACCGACATCCTCCGGTGCGCTTTGCGGCAAATTCCGTATTTCAATCGAACTGACCCCGCGTGCTTTAAGCTCCTTCAGGAGCAGCCGGGTATGGCCGAAGCGCGCATGCACCGCGGCTCCGAGTATACTTTCAGGCCGGCCAAGCAGCATCTCCGGGGAAAGTGAGAAACCCAGTTTCTTCACAAACGCATCTCCTCCTTGAGTTTTGGCGGAACCCTCGACGAGGACTCCCGTCCCTTCAGCGCGAGAAACTTCGCCGCATTAGGGCCGGGTTCGGAAAGGATTAACCGCCTCCCGCCGGTCCCCTAGGCCCTGCCGCCGATATGCAGTCCGACCAGTCCCGCCACCGTGACGGTCAGCAAGGCCAAGGCCCCCCAGGCAAAACGGTCAGAGCTGTTCATTTGGTGCTCCCGCAGGGTGGTTCTGGCCCGGTGCGAACCGAAAGCGCGGGCATCGGCCACCATGGCCATCACCGAGGTTGTTCTTAAAGACCCTACCAGCAAAGCCGCACTAAGCGCCGGAATGCTGGCCAGAACGCGTCCGAGATAACCCGGCCACTCGGCCGGCTGCCTCCATGCGGGCGCTTTAAGGCTGTACCCGCGCACCTCCATCGCCTTTTGCAGTAAGGCGACGCGTTCAAACATCTGCGGGACAAAGCGCAGAGCCACGGTAAAGGCAAAGCCCGCCACGGGTGGCAGGTTAAATTTGGCAAAGGCCCAGATGATCTCCGAAGGTTTGGTCGAGAGCAGGACAATTAAGGAAGCCGAAGCCGGGACCAGCATCCGGCCTGCCTCGTGCAGCCCGTGCAGAAGCCCTGCCCCGGACAGTCCGGGAGTTCCGAACCAGCTAATCGTCCAAGGGAAGGCAAAGAGAAGATGACTTTCTCCGGGTATGACATAAAACAAACCCTGAGACCAAATCATGCCGATGACCGGGGTGAAGGCCATGGTCAAGGTCACACGCACCCGGTTGCGGGTAGGACGTAAGAGTATCCAGGGAATCAGGGTCAAACCCAAAAGCGCCAAAACATAGTTCCAGTTGAGCACGATGGAGAGTATCCCGATCACCACAGGATAAATAATTTTAAAGCGCGGGTCCAGCCTATGAATGGGCGTCTCTTTGGGCTCATAGGAAAACAGATGCCGCAAACCCCGGAAACCCACCAACTTGACAAAGACAACCGGCAGGATGAGAGGGACGACAAACATGAGCAGGTACCCCACAATTGTCCGCCCCAAAATCGTTTGGGTAAAGAAGCTCAACACTCAGACGGCCTCCTTCGCCTTGATGGCGGAGAGAAACTCCTCCACACTCAGGCACACGGATTTTGTACCTCCATCCGTCAGCGATAGATGCAAGCGGGCGATAGCAGGCGGCATGATCCCGCAGCTCGCCAGTTCTTGCCGGCGGGCGAAGACGACTTCCGGCCTGCCGGACAGGTGAAGCTCCCCTTCATGCAAGACCAGAACCCGGTCCGCGTATTCGGCCACCGCCCTCATGTCATGGGTGATCATCAGATAAGTAAGGCCGAATTCGCGGCGAAGCCCTTCCAGAAAGCTGAGAAACTGCCGGGCATGCCCTTCGTCCTGTCCTGTGGTTGGTTCGTCGAGGATCAGGGCCCGGGGGGACACGCTCAGAAGCACTCCGAGCGCTAAGCGCTTGCGCTGCCCGTGACTCAGCTGAAACGGGTTCGTCTGCCGGAAGGCGGATAGATCCACTATTTTCAGCAATTCCTCAATCGTATGCCTGCACCCGGACCATCCTCCCCGGCGATGACGCAGTCCGAATTCGAATTCCTTCTCCACACTTGAGCCGAACAACATATTGTCCGCGGACTGAAACAAGTAGCCGACTTTGCCCGCCTGCTTAGAGATGTCTCCGGCACAAACTGGACGGCCCAAGCAGGAAACCCTGCCGCCACTCGGTTCTTGAAAGCCCATAGCCAGGGATGCCAGGGAGGTCTTGCCCGAACCGTTGGCTCCGATTAGGGCTACCCATTCACCGGCGCCGATCTCGATATTGATATCGCGCAGCACCCGCACTTCTCCAAAAGCCAGATGGACCTCTTCCCAACTCAGAATACTTTCCCGCTCGGGTTCACGGACACAACGGTCTTGGTCGTGCCGGATCAGAGTGTCTCGGTACCGGGTGTCGCGCAACGCCCGGCTCACCTCCGCCACGGACAGTGGGGTCGCGTTCCCAAAAACGTCCGGCAAAACCCGGGCCACCCGCACCATGTCCGGCACGGTCACCCCTAAGGATTCCCACAGCCCCAAATTCGCAAAAGCCAGGCGCGGCGGCCGGTCGAGGATTATCTGACCTTCATCCATGAGCAATACCCTATCGACCCAAGGAACAACCTCGTCGATCTTGTGTTCAACGAGGATAACCGTGAGGCCATCCCTTTCATTCAGTTCCTTGAGTACCTGCAATACCTCCTGAGTGCCTACCGGATCGAGCTCTGAAGTCGGTTCGTCAAGCACCAGCACCTGCGGCCTCATGGCCAGCATAGCCGCAATCGCCACGCGCTGCTTCTGTCCGCCGGACAGAGAGAAGATAGAACGTCGGCGTAAACTCTCCATACCGGTTTGGCGCAGAGCCTGCGCGACCCGCCCCTCAATTTCTTCGCGAGCCAAGCACAGGTTCTCCGGACCGAAGGCGACTTCCGACTCGACGTCCAGCTCAATCAGTTGGTTGTCCGGATTCTGAAATACCATACCGATCCGCTGGGATATTTCATGCAGCGGCATCTCACTCAGTTTCTGGGAACCGAAATACACGGCCCCGTCCAGATATCCGGGAATACGCGCGGGAATAAAACCAGCCAGGGTAAGGGCCAAGGTGGATTTCCCGCACCCGGAGGCGCCCGCCACGAGCACAAACTCACCGGGGACTATTTTGAAGTCGAGAGACCGGAGAACCGGCTCGTTAGAATCCGGGTAAGAAAAGCTAAGACGGTCGACGTGTATGTCCGGCATGTTCACACACCCTTATCGGCTTCGCCTGTTTTTTTGGCCATGAAGAAACTCACCACGGTGACAAGCAGTAAGATAACGGCCGCGACCATGAGCGTCCCGCCGTCAGAGAGGTTGAAACTGTTAATATCTTTCGGTTTGTAGTGTGCCGCCATCATGTACACGCCGTCCAACCCGACGAGAACGGTAAGGGCCGCGCTTAGAATTGCAATACGTTTCATCGGCTTCATCCTTTCTCCGCAGATGCTTTGAGACGCTTGCCTGATCCGGCAAGGGGATTGACGGATTTGGCCACCCTGATGGCCAAAGGCGCTGAAATGCCGGCTTCAAGTCCGTTGCCGATTAAGTTGAAAAGGGAATACCACAAGACATAGCCAAACGTAAATTTGACGCCAGCCAAAAACGGCAGCAGGAAGATGCTCATCACCGCAGTAGCGGGTACCGCCCGCAAGGCCCCATGACCAGGCCGTCCAGGAAGACATTGGACCCGGCTGTGAAAACTTTTCCCCGACGCAAGACCATAAACAAGTCAAGGAACACCCCTTGCATAATACCGTAAGGCCAAAACAAGACGCTCGCCTCGGTTCCGCCATAGAGCAATTGCATCAGCAAGAAATTAAGGAAAACCATGGCCGTGGCCGCTCCGGGCTTTCTGATCACGGCCACACCCACCATGAGCAAGAACATATAGGGGAGATCGTTCAAGGCGAAGGCATGTCCGAACGGTATAAGCTGAATGATGGGGGTGATGAATTGGTCCCCAATCAGATTATCGTAAACTTCGAGAAGAACCCCCATGATGGCGACCATTAAAATATCTTGAGTGGTCCAGTGTTGCAAAAAGCCCAGTTTCTTTGGCCTCTTCCAAACGAAATACAGACTGACGAGGCAGACTGCCCAGATGCAGATGTAAGCCGCCACGTTGACAGCGAAGGGGAATTGAATGGTCGTCGTTCCTATCCAGGATTTAGGGATTAGACTTTGAACCATTTTCTGGCCTCCTCTTTCATACCTTAAAATTTCCGCGCCCTGACTCGTTCGTCCAGTCGTGAGACTCCCACTTCTACAAGCGGGGAATGGTTCCCTTTTTGCTATAAACCCCGGTCTGCCATGGCCTCATCCTTTCCGCTCCGCTCATTTAACGCATGCGCTTCTGTTTGCGATTATAAAGGATCCGTGTAAAGCGCCGTGGCGATTACCGTCCCACTCCGGTAAACAAAAAGCAAAATTCCTGTAAAATCTCAAAGAAACCATCGCCAACCGTCCGTTCCGAAACAGAGTGAAAAAAGCTATTGCCGGACCCGACCCCGGCAATAGCTAACCGAATCACTATACCCACAGTTTTCCCCCGGCCCGCGGCTCACTCAGAGCAGCTCCGCGGCCCAACTGGCGAGTTCGCTCCGCTCCCCCTGCACCAGATAGACTTGGGCATAAAAAGGTTTCCCTTGCATGCGTGAAGCGACATGGGCCAACCCGTTGCTTTGCTTATCCAAGTAAGGGTGATCGATCTGCTCCTGGTCCCCGCAGAGCACGATCTTCGTCCCTTCCCCCGCCCGGGTGATAATCGTCTTGACCTCATGCACGGAAAGATTTTGGGCTTCATCAATAATCATAAACTGGTTGGGGATGCTCCTCCCCCGAATGTAGGTGAGCACTTCGATCTCCAGCTGGTTTTTCCTTTTCAGCAAGTCTATAGCACTCTCCACGACCGCCGCGCCGTTTTCATAGTCCCTGTCTCTCTCCCGTTCCCGTTTCGGTCTCAGCAGAAACTCGAGATTGTCATAAATCGGCTGCATATAGGGGCGGACTTTCTGTTCTTTCTCACCGGGAAGATAACCGATGTCTTTGCCAAAAGGGACGATGGGACGGGCACAGAGGACACCGGCATAGACACCGGCTTGCACGGTCTGTTCCAAGCCGCTGGCCAAGGCCAGCAGGGTCTTGCCCGTTCCGGCCGGACCGATAAGGCTGACCAGCCTGATTTCCGGATTATTCAACATCTGCAGGGCCCAATTCTGCTCTGAATTCTTAGGAAAAATACCCCAGGTCACCCGCTTATGCTCCTGAACATAGACCAGTTCCGTACCGTTGGCGGATGAGACGAGCGGCAGAATGTGCCCGTCGGTCGTGACCCCCTTGACGCAGGCGTTCACCGGCAAGGCCGTCTCCCAACTTAACTTTTCCTCGGCCAGAAGCCTATTGGCCTCCGCGTCCTCGAGGGACAAAGACAAAGCCGCCTCGGACGCCGCCGGAAGATTGACTTTGTCATTATAATAATCCTGGGTCTCCACCCCCAGGGCGTCCCCCTTGACGCGCATAGCAATGTCCTTCGTGACCAAAACGACGGGTTGCTGCCTTTCGGCTGCCAGATTGACACAGACCGTAAGTATCCTGTTGTCGGTCAGAGCGGGATCGGATAATAAGGGCAGCAGAGGCTCAGTCGTGTGATTGAGTTCGATCCGCAGCTTTCCCCCTCCGCCCAAGGGCACCCCGTCGGCCAGTTGCCCCTTGTCCCTCAGTTGGTCCAGAGTGCGGATCACCTCTCGGGCCGCCTGGCCGATACTGTCCGGAGATCGTTTCGTACTCTCAACTTCTTCCAGGACCGCATAAGGAATGATCACTTCATTCTCTTCAAACCGGAAAATGGCCTTGGGATCATGCAAGAGAACACTGGTGTCCAAGACATATGCCTTTTCCAAAAACAGACACTTCCTTTATCTTTTTGTCTGATCACCCGCCGTCAAGCCCCCAGCCCGTGCCCTCCGTTTAAACGGAGGGCAAAGCGCGGGCCTCCCCTGTCACGGCAAGGCCGGCAGGATCTTTACACTATTTTAATGTATTCGGGGCAAAAACCTTACATGAAAACTGTATACTTAGTAACGATATAAACCTCTTAACCCCGTTATCAAACAAGACCCGAGCTGTTTTCCGACGGCATGGCCCGAGACATGTCACTTCTGCAACTTCACCTGTAACTTGATTAGCTTAGACCGGCTGCCAAAGGCCGGCAGAAAGGAGAACACCCTGTGGGAAAAATGGAAGAGATTATCGAAGAGATCCTGGCCTCAGCCGGTTTGGAATCCCTCGAAGCACCGAACAGCTTGTCAGCGAAGCCGGGCGCCGAAGAAAACTCTGCTTGTACCGAGTTTTTGGGCGCAGGCAGAGGCCGAAGTTGCACGTGTCCACCTCCAGACTTTATATTTTGTGATAGGAGTAAGAAAATTCGACTGGCGCCGCGATCGCTCAAGGGAGCGAGCGGCGAAACCTATTCACACAGTAAGACCCTTTCACACTGAGGGCGGGTTCCTGAACTTAACAGGTCCCCGCCCTTTGCCGTGCGGCGGAGACACGGCCCCATCATACAAAGAAATTGTTAGCCCGGTTTAACATTCAGGTTAAAAATTCGTTAAACTTCCCTGGCTCTCCGGCGGACCGAGGGGTCTTTTGCGCTTCTCATGCCGCAGGCCAAGGGAAGCGTAACATTCCGCACCTTGATTCCCGGATGCGACTTTTTAAAGGCACGCGGGCCCATCGGAAACGTCTCCACTGCCAAGAACAGGGGTTCAGTTCAGGCAACCGGATTTTTTACACTCCCGGTCCAACTTATTACACCCAATTTACAAGAAACAAATCGTCCCTTAACCCTCTTGATTTAAAATTTAAGCGGATGAACGGGGGGGTGTTTCATGAAACAGGAAATATTGGGACAGACGATCGGGCGCCTGACCAAAATGTTCCTCGCACCGATCGGACCTTTGCAGTATCTTTTCGACACGCCCGGCGTCACGCATGTCCATTGCCTGGAGCAAGCGTATGACGTTTTGACTAGAGACGGGAAAGCGGACGTGGCCACCTTTTTCCGGCCCTATCACGCCTCCTTGGGCAAGGGTCTGCTCTGGGCTGACCGAGGCTGGAAAAACGTGCACCACTTCTACAGTAAACCCGGCAAAGGAGCAAGCATCCTCTGGCCCGGAGCCACGGCCGAATGTCAGTATTACTACAACAGAGCCTTGACTTTTATGGACAAAGACGTGTTCAAAGGGATGTTCTTTTTGGGCGCCGCTTTGCATTTGATTCAAGACATGTGTGTGCCCCATCATTCGGTAGGAATGATTTTCAACGGACACCAGGAATTTGAAAAGTGGGCCGCCAGGCACTGGTCTGAATTTCCTCTTTTGGAAAGCGGGTCCTACCCGAATTTCTCACATCCCAGTCAATGGGTGGAATACAACGCCAAGATCTCGCGCGCCTATTACTCTCGCGTCTCCTGGGAACAGGGGAACCCGGAGCCCTCCTATACCGAAGCCGCCCGCAAACTCATTCCGCTCACGATCGGCACGACCGCAGGATTTTTGGACTTTGTTCGTAAAAAACTGACGGGAGTTACCCTAAGTCTCTGAAGAGGAATTTCAGTCCGCAACCTCCACTTATAAGGACCGCACCTCAATCCTCACAGACTAGGAGTTTCTCCCGCCCGCCGGCGAAGCGAAACGGTAACCGATTCCGCGCACAGATTCCAGTACATTTTCCAGGCGCTTTAGTTTGCTCCGCAAAGTGCTGATGTGCACATCCACCGTACGGGTGTCGCCATTGATGCTGTAACCCCAGATTTTTTCCAGCAAATACTCCCGGCTGAAGACCTGGTAAGGATGGGAAACCAGCATGAGGAGCAGTTGGAACTCTTTGACGGTGAGGTTCACCGGCTCACCGCCCAAAGTCACAATGTAACTTTGCGGCCAAACCTCCAATTCTCCCCAGACGACTTTTGATCCCTCCTGGCCGGTATCTTTTGCCCGCCGGTCCCCCCGCAGCCTGGCACGAATTCGCGCCGAAAGCTCGCGCGTACTGAAGGGCTTGCTGACATAGTCGTCCGCACCCAGTTCCAAACCAATCACTTTGTCAACCACTTCGCCTCTGGCACTCAAAATTATAATGGGAACCTCCGCCATGCTCTCGTCCGCACGCAGGATTTTGCAAACCTCGAACCCATCCAAATCAGGCAGCATCAAATCCAAAAGAATCAAATGGGGTTTCCTGGCCTTGGCTAGTTCCAGTCCCCTCCGTCCATCACCGGCAACCAGAATCTCAAAGCCCTCTTTTTCCAAATTGAACTTAACCAGTTCTTGAATTAAGACGTCGTCCTCAATAAGTAAGATGACTGACAGGGGCACTGCCATGCCGCATGAACTCCTTCTCTCCGCTAATTTGGGCTTAAATCTAAGTTCATGTTAGCAAGGGCGTGTTAACCGGATGTGTATCTGAGGTAAACTCTTTGTTAAATCCGGAACGAGGATACTCTGCCGAACGAACCGGACTCAAGGGTCAAGCCCGCCGGATGGCCCATCGTATTCTAGGGTTTCGATCCTTGTCGAGAAATAGAGACATCGGGGGTTTTTAGAGGCAATAATGGAGAAAGTGTTGGAATGTTTGGCGGCCCCGGCTACAGTTCAGTGACAGTGTTCTTAATTCCCTGCCTAAAGCGACCCGGTACTCGGGCCTTGACCGGTTTGGGACGGCAACTGCCGTGGCCAGAGGTTTAGATTTAAAACCCGATTTTGTATACATCACCACCGGTATGAATTTCGTGGATGCGCTGGTGGCCGGCAACCTGGCCGCCCGAACCAATTCTCCGGTCATCCTGGTCAACAATTCTGTGCCAACTGCAACCCAGAACTATTTGACCGCCCTCAAGGACAAAAATAGCCATATTGTGGTTGTTGGCGGCAAGGCTGTGGTGTCTGACAGCCAGGTCAGCGCTATGAGGGCCTTAGTCAAATAGCTGACGGTTTCACCACGACCAAGTCCTTCACAAGGGGGTTCCTCGGGTCATAAGGAACCCCTTCCTGCAACACCCTGCGCTTTCGTCAGGTCCTGTCATCTACTGTCTCGCCCCTAAAACGCTCGAGAAGGGCACCAGATGATCGATCTAGTGCCCCTCTCGCAAAGCCGGCTCCTGAAAACAGCACACTTATCCGCTTTTTATCGGCGCTCAACCTGTTGTTGCCTTTAACGGTTCCGAGCGTCAGGGACAGGCCTCAAGAGTGTAAACCCTGGCTTCAAAAGGCCTCAGCTCCAGGCGCAACGGTGCTTCCTGCCCGGTGGGGTAGTTGCACAGGAGCAAATGATAAATCGAAAAGGCAGCCTTCTCCGGCAGAACGAAAGTTGCCGGCTGAGCGGAAAAGTTGAGAACCACCAGGATCATCTCCTTGCCGGTATCCCGAAACAACTCTTCCTCGACTTTTTTCACTTCTTCCAGCTGCTTTTCCGTGAAACAACGGCCCCCCCGGATCCTCGGCGTGCGCAGATAGGCAAACACTTGCTCATCCTCCGGTAAAAGAAGGTGATAGTCGCCATAGACCAAAAGCCGCCGTTCTTTGCGCAGCTCGATTAACCGTTGGTAATAATAGAAAACAGAATCCGGCTCATTCAGGCTTTTCTTCACGTTGATCTCGGCATAATTGGGATTGAGATTAAGCCAGGGCGCGCCGCTCGTAAAACCGCCGTTTTCCGTCTCGTCCCAAGGGATGGGGGTCCGCGCATTGTCACGCCCCCTGGCCCAGATGGTCTTCAAGACTTCTTCCCGGCTCAAACCCGAACGCAGCCCCTCTTCGTAAAAGTTGAGCGTGTCTATATCACGGTAAGAAGAGATCTCGGGAAACCTGACATTGGTCATGCCAATCTCTTCGCCCTGATAAATATAGGGTGTTCCCTGCAAAGTGTGGGTCAAGGTCGCCAGCATTTTCGCCGACTGCACTCTGAAGACAGTATCATCGCCGAAGCGGGAGACGGCCCTGGGCTGGTCATGGTTGTTAAGAAAGAGACTGTTCCAACCCGTCCCCTCTAACCCGTCTTGCCAAGACGAGATGATCTTCTTGAAATCAGACAGTTTCCAGGGTACGATCTTCCATTTGTCACCGGCTTCATAATCGATTTCCAACAGTTGAAACTGAAAGACCATACTCAGCTCGTGCCGATCTTCCCCGGCCAAGGCTTGGGCTTTGTCCGGATCGACCCCCGGGGTCTCCCCCACTGTCATGATATCGTACTTGCTCAGAACTTTAGCATGCATCTCGCGCAGGAAGTACTGAAGCCGGGGCCCATTGCGATAAAACTTCCTGCCCCAGGCCGGACTTCCCGGACTTTCCCTCTTAGCATCGGGCAAAGTCTGATCTTTGGAAATCAGGTTGATCACGTCCATCCGGAAACCGTCGATCCCTTTCTCCAACCACCAAGTCATCATCCGGTAGATGTCGAGGCGCAGACTCCTGTTCTCCCAATTTAAATCAGGCTGTCTCCGGGAAAAAAGGTGAAGATAATACTCCCCGCTCGCTTCATCGAATTCCCAGGCCGAACCGCCAAACTCGGATGCCCAGTTGTTGGGCTCGCGGCCGTCCTCTTTTCCCGGACGCCAGATATAATAGCCGCGATAGGGGCTTTCACGGTCACGGGATGCGATAAACCAAGGATGCTCATCCGAAGTGTGATTGACCACCAGGTCCATGATCAGTCTCATGCCGCGCCGATGCACCTCGGCCAGCAGATCCTCCCAGTCCGCCATCGTGCCGAATTCCGGCATGATGGCATAATAGTCGCTGATATCATAACCGTTGTCATAGTTTGGCGACCGGTAAACCGGACTGAGCCAGAGAATCGTCACGCCCAAACGCTGCAGATAATCCAGCCGGGAAAGGATACCCCTGAGGTCTCCAATCCCGTCACCGTTACTGTCCTGGAAACTGCGCGGATAAATTTGATAGACGACCCCTTCTTTCCACCAGGTTCGCTCCAAATCATTCACCCCGTTGATCAGTCTGTACCGTAACCCGGGTCAGTATTCCCGACGGTCTCATGTCTCATTCTACTCCTTCCCCGTCAAAAAGTACCTGCCTCCGGCTGCATTTTTTGGGGTGTTTGACTCTCCTCGCTTCGCTCCGGTTCAAGACTGCGCAGAAGTGCCAAAACTTCCGCAGGGCCTGCCACCGCAAAGCGGGCCAGTGAATGCCCTTCGCCCACTTTGACGGAATAAGCCCACGCCGGCAAAATCCTGAACATGCGCTCGTCAGTCTCGTCATCTCCGATGGCCATGACAAAATCATAGTTCACCCGTTGCAGCCATTCGAGAGCAGCTTTGCCTTTGTCCACACCCTTGGGAATGACCTCGATAACCCTGTTGCCCTGGAGCAATTCCAATTGCCAGCGCTCAGCCAGGTGCTGCAGGGTTTTACCCACCTTCAGGATTAGATTCTCGGCTTCCTTAGGCCTGGCCATGCGGTAATGCCAGGCCAAGCCATATTCCTTTTCTTCGACAAATGTCCCGGGAAGCCTTTGCGACAGGCCCAGCAAAACCGGCTTGATCTTACTCTGCCAGACGTTGGAATAGTCCGAGGTGAGACGCCAGGCATCCGCACCCTTTTCCTTAGCCCAGATACCGTGCTCAGCCACCAAAGACAAGCCGCGGCCGCCAAACCACTCGTCCAAAAGTGTGCGCTCCCGGCCGCTGACCACCACCACATCGTTCCCCGGCACGGACGTGAGCCCGCTCAGGGTTTCCGCCACCTCCGCCTCCGGGATCGCCAACTCGGGCTTAGCCGCCAGTGGGACCAAAGTGCCGTCATAATCCAAGAGGATCAGCCTGCGGCGGGCACGGGCATAGTTCTGGAAGAGTTTAGCTTTCGCGCTTTGGTTCAAGCCATGGGGCCGGGATTCCAGAATATCCGGGCCGGGGGAACGACCGGATTCCCCCACACTCACGCCTGCCTCCGGCAACAGCCTCTGCAAAAAGTTGCCTGACCACTGAACCACATTGTGACTGCGAAAACGTTCTTGCATTAAGGTATTTCGCCGAATCTGTTCTTCCGCCGGCATCATTAAAGCCTCTTTCAAAGCCGCCGCAATTTCTTCCGGACTGTTGGGATTGATGATCAAGGCCTCGCTCGCCTCTTTGACAGCACCGGCTAAGTGACTTAGGATCAGGACGCCCGTCCGATCGGCCCGGGCCGAAATGTATTCCTTGGCAATGAGATTCATGCCGTCGCGCAAAGGTGTGATCAGGGCCACATCACTGCTCCGATACATGGCTAGCAGCGGCTCAAAGGGAAGAAACTTATATTGGTAAATGATCGGCGTCCAGCCTATCTTGCCAAAACGGCCGTTAATTCGGCCCACCGTTTCATCAATTTCCCTCTTCAGCAGTCGATAATGCCCCACCCCGATCCGAGAGGGGACCACGATCAGCAGCAGAACCACTTTCCCCAGCCATTCGGGATATTTCTCCAGGAAGAGCGCATATCCCCGCAGGCGATGAACGATTCCTTTTGAGTAGTCCAAACGGTCGATGGATAACACCGTCTTCAGTCCGCCCAGGATGGGGTCAAGGCTCGCTTGATACTTCTCGACATCCGCTAACCCCGCCGGGCTGTTGAACCTGGCAAAATCAATGCCCATGGGAAAGGAAGCGGCCTGCACCGGGTGCCCCAGGTCACGGATCCAGCCTTCAACAACATCGAGCCCCAACTGGATGCGCACACAGTCGAGGAAATGCTGAGTGTAGTCCTGAGTATGAAAGCCAATCAAGCGGGACCCCAGCAGCCCCTTCAAGATCTTGTTTCCCCAGTCGGTAGGCAGAAGCCTGAAAATTTCGTAAGACGGAAACGGGATATGCAGAAAAAACCCCACTGGGGTTTCCGGCAATTCTTCACTCAATAACTTGGGCAGCAGCATCAGGTGGTAATCATGCACCCAAATGATGTCCCCCGGTTCGGCCACCGCCAAGACCGCATCCCGAAACAGCCCGTTAACCTCTCGGTAATTTTGCCAATAGTCGCTTTCATACTTCGCATAGGAAGGGAAGTAGTGAAACAGCGGCCAGATGATTTCATTACAGAACCCGTGATAGAATTTGTCCATGGCTTCCTCCGTGAGGAAGACCGGATGAGCCCGGAAATCCGCGTGCAAGCGGCTTGTCACCTCCTCTTGCAGGGACTCGGGAACAGTCAACCCCGGCCAGCCAATCCAGACATATTCGACATCGCCGGAAACAGACCCACCCAGCGAATCCAGATATGAACTGAGCCCTGATACCAGGCCTCCCGTGCTCTGGGTAAAGCGAACCTGTCCGTCTGCCACACTTACGTTCACCGGAAGCCTGTTTGAAACAACCAATAATCGCATCTGTTCGTTCCTCCTCTACCAGCCGAAACAAGATCCTGTCCAGTTGTTTCCTGACAACTCTATTATAGCACACAGGGTTGTCATTCGTCCATGTCGCTCCGGCCCAAGCAGTTTCCGGGCAGCCGCCAATTAAAAACCCCCTCATCTGTGCTGCAACCCGGCCCCTTCAGAGGCAGGAGGATGTTAGTAATGCCGCCATCAGCCCCTTAAACCGCCACTGGCTTCCCTGCTTTTAATCCTGCCCAGTAACGGCTGTAATTTTTCATGCGCAACAAGGTCTTGACAAGCCCTCCTTCTTCCTGTATAGTCAGTCGTAAATTGAATACCGGATGAGTGATTCTTTCCTGAGGGAAGGAATTGAAAAGGGAAGTCAGTTGAAGCTGACGCGGTACCCGCCACTGTAGAAGAGAGTTGACTCACAAAGTGTCACTGGGGTTTAACCCGGGAAGACGTGGGTTGACGATGATCTTGAGCCAGGAGACCTGCTCATTCAGGAGTTACTGCGACCTACGGGAATGTTAGGGGGTGGATCTGTATGTCCTCGGGAAATCCATTGTTTCCCAGTACCGCTTAAGAAAACCCTTCAGTTGTAAGGGTTTTTTGTTTTCCTAGGTTTTGGTTTTCCGCTCAGAAAGTAAACTTCCCACGGCATAAGAAAACTTGCGCCAGCCCATTGAAGAAAAGCTTCACGGAGGTAAGATCATGAGCGACATTTCGAATCGGAAACATTTGGACGCCTTGAAATACGGTGCCGCCATCCTGGCGATTTTTCTCACCGGCTTGATCCTTCTCTCAACTGGTGTCTTTAAGTACCCGGAACTTCTGGGCATGGCCGTACTCTCTTATTCTTTCGGACTGCGCCATGCTTTCGATGCCGATCATATCGCCGCCATCGACAATATGACCCGCAAGTTGATACAGGAGCAGAAGAAGACTAAAGGAGTTGGGTTTTTCTTTTCATGCGGACATTCCACCGTAGTCATCATCATGGGCCTGCTGACCATTTTCGCCGTGAAGTGGGCTCAAGCCGCCCTTCCTCAATTTCAAGCCGTGGGAGGCGTTATTGCCACTCTTGTTTCCGGAGTCTTTCTTATCCTTTTGGCTGCCATAAATTTCGTCATACTTAAAGACATCCTGAAAACGTTCAGCAGCATGCGCAACGGCACGTACACTCCGGAGAGCGCGGAGCGACCCGACAAAGGAGTGGTCAATCGCACGATCAACCGCTTATTCGATATGGTCGCGAATAACCGGCACGTTTATCTGGTGGGATTTCTCTTTGGACTCGGTTTTGACACTGCAACCCAAATCGCTGTGCTCGCCACCTCGGCCAGCGCTTCTGCTGCGGGCATACCCTGGGTGGCCATCCTGGCCTTCCCGATTCTTTTTACGGCGGGTATGAGCATGATGGATACCTTGGACGGTTTCTTTATGAGCACTGCTTATCAGTGGGTATTTTCTTCTCCTTTGAGGAAAGTCTATTACAATCTCACGATAACCGGTCTGTCCATTTTAGCCGCGGGAGTTATCGGCATCATCGAAGTGGGCCAAGTGTTTGCGCAAGAGAGCGGCCGGGACAGCGGGTTTTGGCTCTGGCTGCAGCATTTGGATTTCAATGTAATGGGGTTCATCCTTGTCGGCATGTTCGTGGTGGTTTGGGCCATATCATTCGCCGGCTGGAAATTGCTTCGCCTCAGTGAAAAAGAAAACAGCCTTGCCTGAGAGGGAGCAAGCAAGGCGCAGATTCCCCTGGCCAATGACTCTACTGCAGAAAACGCTCATCGAAAGGTGGGCATTCCCAAGCACCTTCCGGCATTGCTGAGATGACCCGCCCATCCCCTGAACTAATTCAGGGGATGGTTTTTTCCAGAGCCTGATCCAAATCCGCCAAGAGGTCTTCCACCGTTTCCAAGCCTACCGAGAGGCGGATCATGTCCGCCGTCACTCCGGCCTCACGCTGGGCCGCTTCGTCAAGCTGCTGGTGCGTCGTACTGGCCGGATGGATAACCAGAGACTTAGCGTCACCGACGTTGGCCAAATGAGAAAAGAGTTGGAGGCTGTTAATAAATTTGGCCCCTTCTTTGACCCCCCCTTTGAGTCCAAAGGTGAAAATCGCGCCCGCACCCTTGGGCAAATATTTTTGGGCCAAGGCATGATACGGGTTATCAGGAAGCCCCGGATAGTTTACCCAAGTGACAAGTTGGTGGCGACTGAGAAACTCCGCCACTTTTTGAGCATTCTCCACATGACGTTCCATCCGCAAAGGGAGTGTCTCCAGCCCTTGCAGGAAGAGAAACGAATTGAAAGGAGAGAGGGCGGCACCCGTGTCGCGCAGCAAAGTCACCCTGGCTTTCACGATGTAAGCGGCCGGCCCGCACACTTCCGTATACACCACCCCATGGTAGCTGGGATCGGGGGTTGAAAGACCACGGAATTTTCCGTTATCCCAGGCAAACTTGCCCGAGTCCACAATGATTCCGCCAATGGATGTCCCATGCCCGCCAATGAACTTGGTGGCCGAGTGCACCACAATGTCAGCGCCGTGCTCGAAAGGCCGACAAAGATAGGGTGAGGCAAAAGTGTTATCCACGATCAGCGGAATCCCGTGAGCGTGGGCCTGGTCGGCAATAACCCGAAGATCGGCCACGTTGATACGAGGATTCCCAATAGTTTCCACATATAGGGCTTTGGTCCTCTCGTTAATCTTAGCCCCAAACTCCTCCGGGCGGTCGGATTCCACAAAATGAAAGGTAATTCCGAGTTTTGACAAGGTGTTGGCGAAAAGGGTATATGTCCCCCCATACAGGGAACTCGAGGCCACGATTTCGTCTCCGGCCTGGGCGATGTTCAGAATGGAATACATGATTGCGGCCTGACCGGAAGCGGTCGCCAGGGCGCCGACCCCGCCTTCAAGCTGAGCCACGCGTTGTTCCAAGACATCCTGGGTAGGATTCATGATCCGGGTGTAAATATTTCCGGGCTCCTTTAAGCCAAAGAGATTAGCGGCGTGCTCCGTATCCCGAAACACATACGAAGAGGTCTGGTAGATCGGGACCGCCCGTGAGAGTGTGGCAGAATCCGGAATCTGCCCTCCGTGTAAAGCGATTGTCTCGAAACCGAGTTGTTTGGACTGGGTCATGCTTTACTCCTCCTTCAGTTAATCACCTAAAATCCGCCAAGCGTTGCCAGCCGCTTGGTCTTATGCCGCAGTGCGCGGCACCAGAGAACGTTTTCTTGGGTGTCATCAAGCAATAAGGCACTGCAATAACGAGACCGTGGTACCTCAGATCCGCACAAAGACCTCTTCCGAGTGAAGAGGTCTTTGTCGCCAACAAACTCTCTCATCTCTCAGAACCCGCGTTCTGCAGGAATTAGCACCTTGTAGTCCGAAGCTCCCGCAGACAGCTCCCCTTAACTACCGGTTGCCGGGCATCATCGGGCCAGTCCCTCCGCCGCTCTTGATGAGTGGAAAATATAAAATTGACTAACTTACTAGGTTTACTATCCGATAGTGAAATTATAGCCAAAAATAAGCGCAAGTCAAGAACAACTTTGACAGGATCTCCCCGGCGGCAACCCGAACTCTCTTTACCGGCAGGCAGCGGAGCATTACGATGTTGCAGCAGGATATCCCCGCCGGCCGCCCCTAAGCCCGGATCCGGCAGCCCCCGGCTGCCCCTTTCCCTGGGCCTGGCTCCGGCCGCCCCTTAAAAAGTACAGAGCTGACAGGTTCCTTTTGGTCAGAGTCGGGAGCCAACGGGAGCCGGAAGACGCGGAAACCGCTAGCGCCGGGCCACTTTTTGATAGAGGATATAAGAATAGACCATGGAGCCGAGGGCTAAGACAAGCACGACAGCAAAAACCAAGGGAACCGTGAACTGTTTCGGCAAAAAGCTGGAAAACAGCAGGATCAGACCCCCTATCACCCAGGCCGGTCCGGCCGCGCGGTGCGTCTTGTACCAAACTTCTTCATTGGCCAAAGTCCAGGGCGTACGGATGCCAAAGAAATAGTTAAACTTCACTTTCCCCATATAGTTCCCCAGCACAATGAACAAAAACCCGATCCCGCCGAGAATGAACGCAGGAACAAGGCCCGTGCGCAGCAAACCCAAAGCGGCGAAGATGATTCCGGTATGCAGCAATCCGAGAAACAGGACGGTGACGAAATTAATTAGCCAAAAGACCTTGTTCATCAAGCGGTAATTCGCTTTCCGGGGGTCAATGCGGGGGATAAGCCAGAAGAGGAGCCAAATTCCCAAAGTGAGCACCGGCATCAGGAACGCCCCGACAAAAGGTGTGTTGTAGCCGTTCACTTCTCCCGCGGCATTCCAATGAGAGGGAACCCGGGCCGGCAACTTCGGATAAGCCCAAAGGGAAAGGGCAAACATCAGGATCACAATCAGGGCGGACAGGATCTGAAACAATCTGTCGTTATGGTCATGACGCGAAATCAACGGATCTCTTTGCATAACTAATCTCTCCTTTGCCCATAGGTTTGAAGAATCTTCATTTTTTGTCGCTGCCGCCGGGGAGCCTAGGCGTCTGCCCCAACAACTCCCTGTAATGCCCGGCCGTTCCGGTCGTTTGCCATCTGCACAGTCGGAGTGTTCCGTGAACCGGTGCGGCCCGGCCAAATCGCTACTTCCCTTTCTTTTGCCCTTCGCCCCCAGGCCCTTCCGTCCCTAAGAAATCCGCAAACCATTTAAGGATATCCTGGAAAACCGTGGTGTTCAAGGAATAAACTATATTTTGCCCACTGCGGCGGTCACTAATTAGGTCAGCCTGTTTCAAGATACTAAGATGGTGCGAAATACTGGGCTTAGTAATCGTAAACTTGGCTGCAATTTCACCTGCGGTCAGATCCCCTTCCCGCAAATAGCGAAGAATCCGTCTTCGGGTGGGATCGGACAGGGCCTGGAAAGTAGACTGCTGTTTGGTCATTCTTATCACTTCCTTCAGCCACTCTTGTGACTTCCTTAGGCCACTCTTGCCAATTCCCGAAGTCACTCGCGTCGCCTCATTTTGATGCCGCCATACATTAGATCTCCCCACATATCGGATGTCCCCATACACTGGATGTCTCACAAATTTAGAACTCCCCGGGATTCACTGCCTTTCCGGCTCTCGTGTAATTACACCGTTCTTTGCTTAGCTAAACATCTAAATATATCTGAAATTGATTATAGTCCCCTGCTTCCTCCCTGTCAACTGAGGGATACTTGGAAATGCACAAGCGTGGCACATTATCATATGCGCACCATTCGCTCTCCTGCGCCATATCACCTACCGGCGCGGCCTTACCTGGAAGAGCGCTCGTACTTTTCTATAAAGTCTTCCATGGCCGATTTGCGATCACGAAACTCCTCAATCCACGCCTCCAGCATGTCCTGCCCATCCGGGGTGATCGAGTAAATACGTTTAGCGGGGCCCGCATCTCCGGTTTCCCAGTGTGATTCGACATAACCGCCATTTTCCAGACGTCGTAAATGACGGTAGACCGCGCCGGTATCCGGGGCACCGGGATAGAAGCGGAAACCCGATAAACGCTCAAGCAGTTCATAACCATGAGATGAATGCTGCAGCAAGCTGAGAAGCAGGCAGGGCTGAATAAATCTTTCCACTTTGCCGGACAGTTTGCAGTGGCAATCGCCGCGACCTTCTCCATGGCCCGTTCCATGGCCATGACCATGTTCGAGTCCATGGCAGGTATCACACATTTTAGCAGTTTCCTCCCTTGCAAGTATCCCGGCTCGCACAGCACTTAGGACCCTACCCGACAGCCGTCCATCGAATAGATATTTTAGATGTACAAGATCCCCAGAGTCCTGACTTGGGCGGGGGGCGGTCTCCCGTTTTGCCGGTCGTTGCGCGCCCCCTATGCCGCTAATTATCTGCCCTATATGCTACTATCAGATAGAAAAATTGTCAATAAGGCACGCGGCCGTCCGCCAATCATTCCTTGAGCCGGTTGAGCAAGTGCGCCATGTTATCCGCCATGTGCCTAATGACTCCGATATCTTCCGCTCCGCCGCTCCGCCTCACCGTCTCACTCGTACCCGCCACGGCAATGTTCCAGTACTTTGAACCGCGCTGTCACCCGCCGGGATTCGCGTAGGAATGAAGGCCCGGCAGAAAATAATTGACCCCGAAAAATGTAAAGAGCACCGCTGCGAAGCCGAGCACCGCCAGCCAAGCAGCCGGCCTGCCCTTCCACCCCCGGGTAAAGCGGACATGGAGATAGCCCGCGTAAACCAGCCAGGTAATCAGGGACCAAGTCTCTTTCGGATCCCAGGACCAGTAAGTTCCCCAAGTATAATTAGCCCACACGGCCCCTGTAATAATGCAGAGGGTAAGCAGAGGAAACCCAAAAGCAACGACTTTGTAAGCCAGTTCATCGAGAACTTCAAGAGCGGGAAAGCGAGCGAGTACGCCCCCGTTCACCTCGTCGGCCCCGTTTGACAACTCTGACCCGGCCAGCAAACTTCCAGTCGCTGAACTCTCCGCCGCCGACATGGTCTCACGCTCAGCGTCTCCGGGAGCGCCGGGAACCGGCCCGCCCACACGTCCGGTCACCCGGATCTTACGCTCTTTGAGCAGATACATGACCCCCAAGCCGAAAGAAACCGCAAAAGCTCCGTAAGCCAGCATGGCGGTGGCGACATGGATGGTCAGCCACTGGCTTTTTAGAGCCGGCATAATCGCCGTCGAGCTCCTCTCCGCCGGACTGATGGCAATCTCAACAAAGAGCAGGAGCAAGGCAGGAACAGGCAGGACAAACGAACCCAAAGCTCGCAGCCTGTAACGGAATTCGGCAAAAAGATAAACCGCCACGATACCCCAACAGAATGTCAGAATGAACTCATACCCGTTGGCGAGCGGAGGGCGGTGGGCAATCAGCATCCTCACCCCCACGGTGACTGTATTGATGACGAGACCGGCCACCGTAACCCAGGTGGCGGCCCGGCTCAGGCCGTTCTTTTTCCCAAGCGCGCCGCCCCAATAGAGCAGCGTCGCGAGGACATACGCCGCCAGCAGCAGGTAAAATAACGGCCCTTCAAACCCTTTCAGTATTTGACTCATGGTCAACCTCCTCTGCCCGGCCCAAATTCTTGCCGGATCCCCTATTCCCTTAAACTCTCTTCTCTCCTCGACTCAAACTTTCTTCTCTACCCAGCTTAAACTTCTCCCCATCTCGGCTTAGACTTTCTTTTCTCCCCGCCTTAAACATTTTTCTCTCCCTAGCTTTAGCTTTCTTCTCTTCCCGGCTTAGACGTCCCCGCTTGATTTTCTCATTTTACTCAGGAAACTTTCCGTGTCTTTTCCCGCGGTCATCCCCAGAGCCAAAATTCCTTCCTCCGTCTCCTCCACGCGGCTGAGCACCCCAGCCACCCTGGAGGGCCGCCAATAAAACGAGAGAAACAGCCCGACCAGAAGCAGGGCCGAACCCAGCCAGACCACCCCCACACCCGGGTCTTTCTTGACCTGTATGCCCGTAAACGGAGCATAGCCATCGAGAGTCATTTTGTATTTTCCCTGGATACTGGCCGTTTGGCCCTTACTGAGCGTTCCCTGCTGCACGGTCTGACCATTATTGTTATAAACCCCATAGAGCATTTGAGGCTTTTGCTCACTTCCCGCAATTTGGGCCACCATAAAATAAAGTTCTGTCCCCGGGACATTGTAATAGTCGCTCTGTTCGCTCAAGAGGACCTCTTGCTTGCTCCCCCGCACGTCGGCAGTAAGACGCACCCCGCTCGTATAATCGCTCTGATAAAAAGTGATTCCCTTGTAGGTCAAGGGATGATTGACCGAGATTGTCTTCCGTACCAACACGCGCCCGCCCAGGCTGATCAGGCTCAAATTCGTATACCAGTTATCCAGTTGCCCGTTCGGCAGGTACTTCTTTTCCGCCGAATTCACCCGCACATTGAAATTCTGGCCAACCCTGCCCTCGGTCATGATCGATTGGAGCGACAGGGTACTCCCCGCACCGACCATGAAATACCCTTTGGCGCCGAGGAGGCTGCTCATAAAGGCACCCAGTACCAAAATGACAAAAGCCATGTGGGTCACGAAGGAACCCCAATAGCCCCAACGCCGGCGCAGGCCCAAAAAAGACCAGCCGGTCTCCGTCTCCTGCTCCGTCAGGCGAAATCCTTTATGTGCCAGGGTTCTCTGCACAGAGTCTTGCAGGACATGATAATCGCCCCTGATCTCCGTCCGGATCTTGGCGGGCAGCTCCCCCGCAGTCCCCGGCGGACGGGGCCGAAAAACCCGCCCGTAAATCCCGTGAAAGCGGCGGAGACTGCAGGCCACCAGGTTCAAGCACAGTAAGCCCAGCAAAAAACGAAACCAGAATGTACTGTAAATCTGCGTAAACCCCAGCGTTTGCCAGAGTTGTGCCACCTTGAGGGCCTCTTGGGGACTTTGATCAAATTGCGGAATAAAAGTTCCCAGGCCGGCGGTGATGGCAATGATCCCCAGGAGAACCAATCCCAACTTCATGGATGTCAGCCATTCTTCCACCAGACCCCATCCGGTGCGCGTTTCTCTTTCCATATTCACGTCTCCTTCAACTTGAAGCCAGCCAAAGTCTACCCCCGCTCAACTCTCAGCTTGTCGGGATGAGAGTTGAGCGGGCTGAAAGTCCAAAAATCTTACCCAACCATATTATTATTATTTTTGGCATAAGACAAGCGGAATCTTACATAGCTTGTCCTTTTGGCTGTTGTCTAGTCTGGCGTTTGCGCCAACACCCTCTCACCTACGCCTCTCCAAACATGGACATCTGACGAACCTCACTCCTGAACACGGCCTTTTCCAGCCTTTCATCCTCTTGGAAGTCCTCGAAATACATTTTCGATACAATTCTATCAGTTATTATCGATTCCCGCCAATTTTCTCACCATAGCCAATAATCGCGTACTATCTCAAAAAAAATGAAACTTTTGTGTAGATATCTCAAAAATACGACCGCCTTTTGGGCGATCGTATTTTTGGTATCATATTGACAGCTGCTCATCTGACGCTTTGCCTGTGAAGCGACGCCTGGAAGTCTGTCAACCCTACTTTGCACCCATCAGCGAGCTGTAAGGCTGTCCGCTTCGCCGTCGCATATCCCCGGACCAATTTCCACAAAACGGCTACCTTCGGGTCGTCAAACGTGTAATCGCGCTTCCACGGCCCGGGTTTGATCAGACGCCCCTCCTTCTCAAACAAGCGTTCCAAAGGAGTCCCAACCTCCACCACGATCTTGTTATAGTTGAAAGCTTCGGGGTTACCCACCGAGCGCAAGAATTCCCCGTTTTGCATCAGTTCCTCGACAGACATCGTCGGGTCAAACGGGATAAATCCGATTTTAGCCGCCAGGCCCCACTCTTTGAGTTTAAGTAAAACCTCACGGTTTTTCTCCACGGTCGTCCCTTTGCCGTAGCGGTCAAGGATACGCTGCACACCTGACTCAATGCCCAAGCGAACCTCTACGCACCCGGCGTCACGCAAGGCCTTAAAGAGGTCTTCCTCCACGTTGTCGACCCGGCACTCGATCGAAAACTGGATCCGTAAACCGCGCCGGCGCAGTTCTTCGATGAAATCCCAGGCTCTCCGTACTCCCACCTCACCGCGTCCGAAGAAATTGTCATCCAGAAAATCCAGATGATCCACATTGTAACGTCTTTGCAGATCCTCGATCTCGTCTGCGACATTGCCGGCGCTGCGCGGACGCCACTTGGGCCCGGGCGATTTGGCGTTCATTGCAGCCGGACAGCAGAAGATACAGTGCCCGTCACACCCCCTGGAGGAAATGATCATGGGCAGACGTCCCCACCTGAGGATATCTGGCAGCGTGTCCCTTCTCGGGAAAGGCAGCGCGTCGAGATTTTCAATGAGAGGGCGGGGTCCGTTGCTCCGGCTCGCTTCGCCTTCACGGTAACACAGGCCGAGTATCCCCGCCAAGCGTTCTCCGGAGGGCCTGGCGGTACCTGACAAGTTGAGCGCCTCCAGCAGCTCGGGCAGCGTCTCTTCGCCCTCCCCGACCATGAGGCTGTCCAGCCCCGGGACTAACTTAAGAATCTCCGAGTCCATCATTGTGGCGACCGGTCCGCCCGCCGTGATATGCCCGGAGTAACCCCCGCGCCGCAGCTGGACCACCAGGTCGACGAAGTAGGGCATATTGACTTCGAGCAGGCGAAAACCGATAACATCCGGCTGTTCCTCCCGAATCCGTTTCAGCGTCGCGGACACACCGAGCCGGAAAAGCGACGCGTCAAGGATACTCACCTGGTAATCCAACTGCTCAAGAACGGCAGCCAAGTAACCGAGGCCAAGATTTTCGCTGTGCGGCTCCCAAAGGCGCAGCGACGCGGGCGGGTTGATGAGCATAATTTTCCGGAATGCGATATGCATGCTATACCCCCATTTCAACGATACTCAAGGCGGCATGTTAGACGATTCCCAATATTGCCGTCAATCGGTCCAACGGTACTCTATGGTCAAACGAAGCCATGTCACATCAAGAATACCGAAGGGTCCGATCTGATGCCATATCCCGACAGTAATCTCGCTAAAGCCCTATACATTTTACCACCTTTTACCGTGATTCATCAATGTCCATCTGCCTCGGATATGACCCCAACAGCCGGATGGCGACCCGGTTCTTTTTCAATGCCCAGAGGGCCTCCTGCATCTCCGGCGCAAAAACGTAGCCGTCCACATCGACAAAAAAGACGTACTCTCCCAGCCTTCCCTTCGCCGGGCGGGATTCAATTTTAGTCAGATTAATCCCACGGCTGGCAAACTCCTGCAGCATCCGGCAGAGTGAACCCGGGGAGTCCTCGATGCGCATGAAAAGAGACGTCTTGTCCAGCCCGGACAATTCGCGCAAGCAATGGCCCACTAAGATAAAACGGGTAGTATTGTCCTTGTTGTCCTGGACCCCCTGCTCCAAACATTGCAGGCCATATAAATCCGCCGCCCGCCGAGGAGCGATGGCCGCCCAGGCTTGGTCCGATTCGGCCACGATTCGGGCTGCCTCCGCGGTACTTCGGCAAACGGTCTGGTCGGCCTGGCTTAAATGAGTCTCCAGGAAATCCCTGCACTGGCCGAACCCCTGCGGATGGGAATAGACCCGCCGAATTTGCTCAAATCCCAGCGGCCGTAAAGTAAGAAGGCACTGGCTCACGGGGTGGACAAATTCCTCATAAATAAGGAGTTCCTCCCTTTCCGCGACACAATCTAAGGTCATGCTCACCTGACCTTCGGTCGAGTTCTCCAGCGGCACAAAAGCCCAATCAACCCGCTTTTCCCCACAAGCATGGATGGCTTGAGCAATCGTGGCAAAGCCCTCCGCAGAAACACCCCGGAAGTCTCCGTTTCCCCGTTGCAGAAATGACAACAGAGCTTCTTCCGAGAAACTCCCCCGAGGGCCCAAATAACCAATCTTTGCCCCTTCCATGGCGAAGCGACCTCCTTTAGCGTTGCCTTTCTTTCGCTTCGATACTTGGCTGTCCGACGCGTTCCCCGGCGGCGCGCCGCTGCTAGCCCAAACAAATAAAAAGCCCACGGCTGTTCCCCTCTGGGACGAAAGCCGTGGACTTCCGCGTTACCACCCAATTTGGCCCGAAAATGGCCCGCTCACTAGGGTACAGAATGTGCCGGTCCGCGCTTCTGCCCTAATCCCACTTATACCTTCTAACCGGGCTGAAGAGAACCCGACAGGCGGCGAGCCCCTGCGAGACGGCTGACGCAAGTAACTTATCCTTAATCCTGCGGAACAGTTATACGTTCCGATAGGACAAAAAAAGCCCTCATCCCTAAGGGACGAGAAGCTCGCGTTACCACCCTGATTGGCAAAGAATGCCCACTCACTAAAGGTACGGGACAGACAATCCGATACCCTCTTCCTTTTAACGGGGAAGAACCGTTCCAGCCTACTTTTTTTGTTCAGCCGACAGCTCAAGAGGGAACTTCAACCACCGCTTTTTTAGAAGGGCTTCCAGTCAGCGACCCTTCCTCCCTGAAAATCCGCCTGTCGTCTACTTTACTCTGTCATCGCCTTTGCCTATGAAGTTTATTCTAGTGTAGCCTACTCGCGTTCGGGTGTCAAGACACGGCCGCGGCAAATCCCTCACGCCGGTCCACAACCTCTAAAATCTGCGCCTCATCTTCTGACAAAACCTTGAGAACATGTGCCACCTCGTCCTTGAGCAAATAAGTTTGTTCCAGCGAATCCTGCAGGCCGGCCGTTTGCATGTCGTCGGTTATGGGTATAACCTTGTGGCGCCTGGCAGACTTGACTAGATCTTTGGCCTGATTCACAGTGATAGCCGTGACCCAGGCCAGGAATTTGCTTTTGTCCTTAAGCTGATTCATTTTCACATACGCTTGGGCAAAGGCCTGCTGAACAGCATCCTCGCTGAGCTCTTTATCACCGGTTATTGAAAAGGCAATGAGATAAAGTTGCCTATAAGATTGCCTAAAGAGAATCTCGAATAGTTCAAGATTCCGGTCAAGAAATGCCAATGCCCAATCCCCCCGCTCTCTTCACCCGACTAGGGAAACCTGGCCCCCACAATTTTTTCACTTCCCATTATACTCTGCACGCCGGCTGCGCTCCATACTGCCGCGATCCTTTTTCGTTGGACGGCGCTCTTGGTCACGCCGGTCAATTCAAAGTACAGAAGCAGTCCGAAGGCCGCCCGTCCCCGTATGCTCCCTGCCTGATTCCTGCCTCATCGTCTCTTGCCCCCGTTGTCGGGCAGATCTTGCCAAGACTCAAACAGGCTATCCCCGCGAGGGGAGAAAGTGCAAAAAAAGGAATCTCCGGTCGGTCGAAAAAAGGAGGAATCGATAAGCCGGAAGTCGAATGCCTCAAAGAACAAGATCGCCGGACAGACGCGGCATGCAAACGAGGTGTCTTTCGTGCCCAGACGTTACGTGATTCCCGCCATCGCCGCTACCACCTTACTCGCCGGAGCGCTCGCCTTTTTCGTCTTGCCCCGGCCCGCTTTTCTTTCGGGACATACTTCCGCTTTTTCTTTTCTCTCCGGGCAGACTCCCTCCCCCTCCCCTCCGAATACTTCCGCCTCTTCCCTGCCAAATGCCTCCTCGCCGGCGGCGGAGGCGCCTTATCCGTCGGCCCCCGTACCACCCCTTAAACGGGGCCAAAATCCGCATTTTCCACCTTCAAACCACGCTGCCCACGGCTCTTCTCCCGGCGCCGTTTCGCCTGACCCCGGACAGGCCCCCGCACCCGCAAGCGGCCCCAGCGTTTCTCCCGGAACCGGAGCCAAGGGAACAGCCGACCTTATCTGGTCCCTGGCGGTCAAAGAGCGAGCTGTTTTTATAACAATTGACGACGGCTGGTTTCCCAGTCAACCCCTGCTTCAGCTCATGCGGCAAAAGCACTTGCCAGTCACCGCCTTTCTCATCCAGCAGGCTGCACAGGAGCACCCCGATTATTGGCGGGCTTTTTTAGCCGCCGGGGGCACTATCGAAAACCATACCTTCTCCCACCCCGATCTGGCCAAGCTCCCCTTTCAGGCGGTTGAAAACCAGGTCCAGACGGCCGAAACCTATCTTTCTTCCTTGGGACCGGCACCCACCCTCTTTCGCCCGCCCTACGGCGATTACAGTACCTCCGTCCGCCAGGCGGTCTACCAAGCCGGAATCAAGCATGTCGTCATGTGGGACGCCGTCATGAGTGGGGATACCGTGCAGACTTACAACAGCCAGCCGCTTCAACCCGGTTCCATTATCCTCCTCCATTGGGATCCCGGGCTCAGTGGCGAAGTTCACCGGCTGCTCGATATCTTGTACCAGAATAATTTAGGTGTAGCTTCCTTGCCCCAAGCCCTGGCCAACCCGAACAGCTTCCCTGTGATCTGGCCGCAGGGCAAAAACCCAAATCTCAAAGTCCCCAACCAAGCACCGAAAGACAGCACAGCCAAGCCGCCAAGCGCTCCACCCTCCTCTTCGTCCCCATCCTCCTCTTCTCCGTCTCCGTCTTCCTCTTCTCCGTCTCCGTCTTCCTCTTCTCCGTCTCCGTCTTCCTCTTCTCCGTCTCCTTCTTCCTCTTCTCCGTCTCCTTCTTCCTCTTCCCCGTCTCCTTCTTCCTCTTCCCCGTCTCCTTCTTCCTCTTCCCCGTCTCCCTCTTCCTCTTCCCCGTCTCCTTCTTCCTCTTCCCCGTCTCCCTCTTCTCCCCCTTCCTTCTCTCCCTCTTCCGCTGACGCTGCCAACGGGGCCTGAGAGCCAACCGCTCTGATTCAGTC
Source organism: Acididesulfobacillus acetoxydans (assembly GCF_902729405.1). Classification (GTDB taxonomy): domain Bacteria; phylum Bacillota; class Desulfitobacteriia; order Desulfitobacteriales; family Desulfitobacteriaceae; genus Acididesulfobacillus; species Acididesulfobacillus acetoxydans. The sequence continues at coordinate 1,119,878 of NZ_LR746496.1, read as the reverse complement.
TCTAGGCTCGCTCTGCCCTTACGCTCGCTCATCCTCGACCCTCAGGTTGCCGTTCTCGGAATTCTCCCGCAATCCCAGCCTGCTTTCTCCGTACACAATACTCCGTACCCTACACCTCCGTACCCTACACCTCCGTACTCTACACCTCCGTACTCTACACCTCCGTACTCTACACTCCGCATTGCCTCTTAACGGCAGCGGCCCAGCTTACAAAACTAAGGGTGACTGCTGACAGGCGAACAATTCTGAATCTCCCCCCTGGCTAAAGCCGGCCAAAGCCAGAGGCAGGCGGCTAAGCCTCTTGGTCATGACCGGGCCCCGACAAACGTGTTTGTACTTCTCGTGAGCCTCCGTGCTGTACCGCTGAGCAAAATCACCCTGAAGGAAGAGGCAGGCCCCGCACCTCTGCGCATACAACGCCCGCGTCGGAAAAAATGTTCGCCGGCGCTTGATTCTATACGTATACTATGTTATCATATGCCAAGGAAAGTCAGTTCGCCTTGTCCGCCTCTTCGCACGTAAGACCACTTACCCCTTGCACTCAAGGAGGTCAATTGATGATGCCAAACAAAACCATTTATGTCTCCGACGGTGATTTACCGATTTTCGAGCGAGCCCAGGAACTCGCCGGTGAAAATCTGTCCGCTACCATTGCCGGAGCGCTGCGCCGTTATGTTGAAAATGCGGAAGCTAGGGCCAAAGGGTTAGAAGAGATTATCGTCAAGGTGGGAAAAGTCGCCATCACCCGCAAGAGATTTTGGGGCAAATTGCTGGCCAAAGGGCATGTCGCCGACGACGCCGCAAAAAAACAACTGTGGTACAAAATTTACCAAACAGCTAAAGGGGCCTTTGCCGTCTCAATCACGAGCCATCCCAAGTGGTGGTACTCGGACGGCTCGGACTGGAAAAACTGGGACTGGGATTGGGACAGGCAGTCCGCGAACTGGGGAGAATGGTGGAAAGCCTGGAAACAAGACCATCCGCAAGCTAAACCGCGCTCGGATGAGTACACCATGAAGGAGTATCCCAAAATGAAGGATTGGCAGGATTGGTCTGAGCAAGCGGAACACCGTCTGGAGATTTATGCCTCTCTCGAAGAAGTCGGGGAACACGTTCCGGAAGAGTTGTATCAGGCGACCCGTCAAGCCTTACGCGACGACCCGATAGAAGACCTGGACATTTAGAAAACCCGAGAGTTAGCCTCGAAGGCCGTTCCAGTTCACGTGAACCCAACGCCCGTGATTCGTCAGGCAAAAGGCTATGATATACTTCAGGCCAATGCTTTTTACGGAAAGCGCAGCCGAAGCCCTACGGCATCACGCCAACGACATCCGCGTTGGCCGCTTGGCCTCAGTGGACAAACAACCCACGCTTAAAAATCCGCATGAGGGAGGCATCTTGTGTCTAATTCGATCATCGAGACAAAAAAACTGCGCAAAAGCTTTATTACCAAAGCCAAAGGCAAGAAACAATTAGTCGAAGCGGTCAAAGGGATTGATTTGGAGATTGGCAAAGGGGAAATCTTCGGCTTCCTTGGTCCCAATGGCGCCGGCAAATCGACCACCCAGAAAATGCTGGCGACCTTGCTTTTGCCCAGCGCGGGCGAAGCCCGGATCAACAGCTATGATCTCTGCACACAGCAACAGGACATACGCCGGTGCATCGGCTATGTCAGTCAGTCCGGCGGAACGGATTCTCTCTCCACCGGACTGGAAAACCTGGTCTTGCAAGCTCGGCTCTACGGTCTGGACGAAGTCACGGCCACAAAGCGGGCCCTGGAATTCATCGACCGCTTTCAGATGAGTTCCTTTGCCGAGCGGCGGGCTCTCAGCTATTCCGGCGGTCAGCGCCGCCGCCTGGATTTGGCTCTGGGCATGATTCACCATCCGGACGTCTTACTGCTCGACGAGCCCACAGTCGGTCTCGATCCCCAAAGCAGAGCTTACTTGTGGAAAGAAATCCGGCACCTGCGCGACGAAGGCATCACGGTCCTCCTCACCACGCATTATTTGGATGAGGCGGATAAGCTCTGCGATACCATAGCTATTATCGATAATGGAGAAATCGTGGCCTCAGGCGCACCGACTCAACTGAAAGACGATATCGGCGCCGATTCCTTGGTGTTCGGCTTTGCGAGCGAGCAAACCGCTCGGCAGGCCCAAGCACTGCTGGCGGAGAAATCCCCAGCGGAGAAAACCCAAGCGGAAGACCATTTTCTCCATCTTCGTTTGAGCCAGGGGGAACAGGTGCTGCCCGCTCTCCTGCGCCTGCTGGATACGCGGCATTTACCGGTGCAAAGCATCTCTTTGGCCAAACCCAGTTTGGATGATGTCTTCCTTAAACACACGGGTCGTTCATTGAGAGAGGATCATGTTCATGGGTAAGATGAAAACACTCCGCGACACCGGCTTGATGTTTAGAAGGAGTATGCAGCACACCTTGCGCAATCCCATCTGGGTCTTTCTCAACCTGTTCCAGCCCCTCTTGTACCTGTTTCTCTTCATGCCGCTCTTGAAAAGTTTAGGAGGCGTACCCGGTTTACCCGCCGGCAAGACCGTACAGGTGTTTATCCCGGGGCTGTTAGTCATGCTGGCCCTGTTCGGCTCCGCCTTTGTCGGGTTTGGTCTGGTTGACGAGATCCGCACCGGGGTCATTGAGCGGTTTCTGGTCACCCCGGCCCATAGATCGGCCATTCTCCTGGGCAGGCTCCTAAAAGATGTGGTCGTGCTTCTGGTCCAGTGTATCTTGATTACGGTCTGTGCGCTCCCTTTCGGCTTAGGCGTCAACTTAGGCGGGTTTTTGCTCTCCCTGTTGCTCTACGCCTTGATTGCCATTGCCATGGCCTCCATGTCCTACGCCTTCGCCCTTATCTTCAAGTCTGAAGATACTCTTGCTTCCACCCTGAACACGATTGCTCTGCCGGTATCCCTACTGTCAGGCATCATGCTGCCTCTTGCCTTGGCTCCCCTCTGGTTGCGAGACTTGGCGAAGATCAACCCTTTTTCTTACGCCGTCACTGCTTCCCGTGCCCTGTTCGCCGGGAACATCCACAACGGAGACGTCATCAAGGGGTTCATCATCGTCGTCCTCCTGGCCCTTGTCACATTCTGGTGGGCTATAAGGTCTTTGAAGAAAATGGCGGCTTGAACCGCCCTGTTGGAAATGAGAGCCGGTTGCGGAAGAGAGACTCACAGGAAAGTCGTTTCACCTATACCCGGAAGCACTTCGTAGACGGAGCAGCCCAGGCTAGCCTCAAATTTCTGCTTGATGGCGAAAACCGCCTCCCATTTCGGCACGGTCGACTCATTGACCCCATAGCGCATAGCCACATCTACCATCCGTTTCTCCAGCAGACAGAAACCCCTGGGCGCAGCCAGAGAATCACAGAGCTGAATCAGTTGATCATACAGGGTGTAGTGAATCCCCGTGATGTAAGCTTGAATAAACACGAGCTCATCCGCCGTACAGTCTTTGTTGCCCGAATAAGATTCCAGGTCAGGCAAAGGGAAAGAGTGCGTAAGACATATCCCGGCGCACCCTTCGTAACCCTTTGCGCTCAGAAACTCGTAACCGTCGATCGTATGACGCAAATGAGATATCCCTGTACGCCTGCCAATATCGTGCAGACATCCGAAGACGTAGGCAGTCTCCGGATCAAGTTCACGGTGATGGCAGGCTATGTTGTGCGCCGCCTCAGCGGTGACGATGGAGTGTTGCACCCAACGTCCCGGGTTTAACCTTTCGGCTTCTGCTAATAAGAGTCTGGCTTCAGCCGCAGAGGGTACGCCTATAACCTTATCCGTAGAACTGCCCAGGGGCTGATCCGCAGGGCGGCCCTCAGTCTCATCCGTGGGAGTGTTCGTAAGTTCCACCTTCTTTGAAAAACTTAACACCCGGTTTACCTTTCGATAACAGCCGTTTTACGTCTGCCTGCTATTATCCAAGCGTGAAATCTTCCGTCCGCCCGCAAGCGGAGAAAAGCAACCCCCAAGCCGATGTGGTAATTCTGGCTGATTGGTCTGCCGCTGAGGGGTTGAAAGAGCAAGGGATGACCCTCCCCAACAAGCCGAAGAACTCCGGCCAACTGATTTAGTTCGACCCAGATTATAATTATTTTGCTTACAGTGCCTCTGCCTTGGGCATAACTTACAACACCAAGGAAATTAAGACACCTCCCAGGGATTGGCAAGACGCCTTAGCTCCGGCCTTCAAGAACAAAGTGGTTATGCCGGACCCTGCCCAATCCGGTTCGGCGCTGGATTTTACCGGGGCTTACCTGCAAAATCACCAAAACTCTTGGGACTTCTTCAAAGCGTTAAAAGCCAACGGTGCGATTGTCCAGGGGGCCAACGCGGAATCCCTCAATCAGGTTTTAACGGGCGCCAAAAGTATGGTTTTGGCTGGGGTCGATTACATGGCTTACGCCGACAAGGCCAAAGGCGAGCCCATCGATATCGTCTATCCCTCCAGTGGCACGGTGGTTAATCCCCGGCCGGTCATGATCTTGAAATCAGCCAAAAACCTGACCGCGGCCAAAAAATACGTAGATTTTCTCCTTTCGAGCGAAGGGCAACAGGATGTCGTCAATGCCTATCTTCTTCCCGGCAGGAAAGACATATCGGTCGGTTCCAAAAGGGCCGCTCTGGATGAGATCAAACAATTCCAAGTCGACTGGAAAGCCTTGACCTCCGATGAAAAGAATGTCATCCACCAAGCGGACAGTATCCTCGGCCAATGATGGGCAAGCAATGAGTGAAGCACGCGGCCTGACCGCGCTCCGCACCGTACCGGCGCGGCGGCAAAAATATCTGATTCCGCTCATCTTGGCACCCGCGCTCACATTTTTCTACGCTTCCCCGGTGCTCATGATTTTGCTCCGCGCTTTCGAATTCCCTTTGCCGGCCGGCGTTCACGCTATCTTGTCGGGCACCGCCCTGACCGCGGCTTTACACTCCGCCCTGCTGGGGCTGAGCGTGGTCTTCTTCTCCAGCCTTGTCGCTCTGCCCCTGGCCTTGGCCACCCGCAAGAACCTTCTCTTGAACTCGCCTTATTTCGACGTTATCTTTTTGATCCCCTTTATGACTCCTCCTTACATTTCGTCCATAGGCTGGATTCTCTTTCTGCAGCCCCATGGTTATCTGGAAGGCTTTCTGCCCTTCGCCTCGCATCTGGAACCTTTTTTCTTCTCTGTTTGGGGCCTGAGCCTGATTATGAGCCTCCACTTATTTCCCTTAGTATATCTCGCTTTAAAGCAGACCCTGTCCGCGGCCGGCGGGCGGCTGGAAGAGGCGGCGCGAACCGGCGGCATACCCCCCCGTATTCGCTTCATTCGCATCTGGCTGCCCCTGCTGACAAAACCTTTACTGGCCACTGGTGTTCTGGTCTTCATCAAGGCCATCGGGGAATTCGGCACGCCTCTCGTTTTCGGCAGCCTCATCCATTACCCCGTCTTGACCACCGCCATCTATCAAAACATTTCTACTTGGCCAGTAAGTTTTGCCCGGGCCGCTCAATTGTCCCTCCCTCTCTTGGGAATGAGCTTTGTCGTCTGGTTTGTCAATAACCTTTATCAGAAAAGAAAAAACTACACCTTGATCAGCGGCCAATCATCCTCGCCCGAACCAGAGACAAAACGGCCTTGGGCGGTCATCGCCTCTATTTATGCCGGACTCACTCTGGTTCTCGCCCTGGGCATCCCCTACGGGTCCGTCTTGATCACTTCCCTGCTGAGAATCGAGGGAAACGGCTTTCTCCTGAGCAACCTGACTCTGAGTCATTATACCGCCTTGCTGGAGCTGGGTTCCAGCGCTTTGCAGGCTTTAGTCACCAGTTTCGAATTAGCCTTCACTGCGGCCGGCATCTGCACCCTCCTTGGGCTCATCATAGCCGGTGTGACCCGTTTCTTCGCCTCCGCTTGGACCCAATATCTCGGACTTCTGGTGATTCTGCCTTACGCTGTTCCGGATGTCCTGATTGTGATCGGAATGATTCTCTTTTGGAACGCCCCCTGGCTGAAATGGACTCTCTACAACACACCTGCCATGCTGGTCGCCTGCTATGTCGTTCTCTTTCTGCCTTATGCGGTCACATACACCACGGGTGCCTTAAACAATCTGTCTTCGTCCTTGTGGGAAGCGGGACTCGTACATCACCTGCCCCCCTGGCGCGTAGCACAGCGTATTGTACTGCCGCTCTTATTCCCTTCTGTCTTAGCCGGCTGGATCACGGTCTTTTCCATCGGCGTGCGTGATTTGGTCGCTCCCATGCTAGTGAGCCCGCCCGGCCTGCAAACCGTTTCTACCTACATCTTCCAGCAGTTTGATCAGGGGGATTTGTCCAGCGGCATGGCCATGGCGATCACGGTCGTGTTGCTTACCCTCCTCCTCCATTTCATCGTTCAGAAACTTCAAACCCGCGGCAGCCGCTGATTGCCGAACAAGCAGGGAAAACCGCCCGACGAGGATCAAACCTCGCCGGACGGTTTTCCTTTCGGTACACTTCCGGACGGTGCACTCGTAACGAGCAGCCGGCAATTGGGTGTCAAGGCCTTTAGCGCCCTATTCACTCAGCCATTTCCAATTCCGGCTGCACGTTCATAAGTGTCAATTAGCTCCTGAGGCAATTTCTTGATCAGCAGAACTGGTATCGGGGACCTATTGAGCATGGTATGAGCCACACTGCCAAAGATCAATCCTTTAAGGTCTGTCAAGCCTCGGGTACCCATAATGATCAGGTTGAACGAATTCTTCACCGCATAGTCGATGATGGCATCCGCCGTTTCCGAAATCGTCGCTTTGGCAATCAACATCTGATAGTTTATTTCCAATCCCTTCTTGAGAAAGACGGCTTGGGTTTTCTTGAGGATGTCTGAATACTCCTTTTTTGTCTCTTCGTCAGCTTCTTCAAGAATCTTTTTCATCCAGGCCGAATTGGGACTGATGGGCCACGTGTCGATCCACCGATATTCTGAACCGAGCACGTGTTCTTGCACCTGAACGACGGTCAAATGCATATAGGGCATATTTTGCATTAGCCTGGCCGTATAAACCGCCGCCGAAAAGGAATGCAGTGACCCGTCCGAATAGAGAAGTACATTGAAATTTGGATCACTCATGTTCAGCACCTTCTTTCCCCAGACTTAGCCTGGCAACTTCATCCATACTGTGCAACAAACGTCAGTCATACGGTACAACCCTAATGGTGTGAAACCTGTTAGCCCTAAAATCATTCATATTATGAAACTAGGATAACTCAAGGACAACTCAGTGGAATGAAACGTATTGATCCGGCGACAGCTTGTTGGGCTTGGTGCGGCTGTAAACAAAGATGCAGATCAAAGCGGCGATAATGCCCATAGCCGCCATTCCTTCGAAGCCTAAATGAAAGGCAAGGATCCGGGCCCTGACCAAAGTATGCTTGATGAGATGAAAACTGTGGAAATCGCTGTTGTACAGGGTTCCCGCGATGGCTACCCCCATGCTCATACCTAAAGATCTCGACATGTTCAGGATACCTCCGGCCACCCCGACGTGTTCCGGCGGCGCGCTGCCCATCACAGAACTGTTGTTGGGAGGAGTAAATAATCCCATGCCGACTCCGACCATGATCAATCCCGCCAGGTCAATAAAAACAGAGGTTCTCCGCCCCAGGAAAATCAAAACGCCGGCACCCATTGAGGCGACTATCATACCCGCACTGGTCAGAATCCGGGTGCCGATGCGATCGGCGATCGCCCCGGAAATGGGGGACATGATAAACATGGAGACAGACACGACTGTCAGAATCAGCCCGACATAGAAAGGCGGCAGTTTCAAAATCCAATCCAGGTAAAACGGCATAAGGAAAATGATCCCAAACATCAGGGAATAGGACAGGAGGCCGGAGATATTCCCGCTTGTAAAAGCTTTGATTTTGAAAAGGCTTAGACTGATCATCGGGCTCTGGCATTTTTTCTCGCGTATGACGAACAGTACCAGAAACATCGCCGTGGCCAGGAACTCAAGCAGAATCATGGGCGAGAGCCAGCCGACTTTATACCCGTCCTTAAAAATCAGCACCAGGAGAATCAAGGCCGGGGTCAGGAAGATGGCACCCCAATAATCGAAGCGGCTGGAATGCGGGTTGGGCTTATCCCTCGGCAAGATGAAAGCGGCAATAACAGTGCCCGCAATAGCGACCGGAATGTTCACGTAAAAAATAAAGCGCCAGCTGAAATTCGCTATCATGAGGCCTCCGACCGTCGGTCCGATGGACAGACCAATGGCTTGGGCCGAACCCTGAATGCCAATGGCTTTCCCTCGGCTGGTCGGCGGAACGGCCGAGGTAATGATGGCGACGGAGTTGGCTTGCAGCATAGCCGCGCCAATCGCTTGCAGAACGCGGGCGGCAATGAGAATCGGTATCGCTCCCGCTATGCCGCACAAACCCGAGCCCAGCCCGAAAATACCGAAACCTATGGTATAAAAGAACTTTCTGCCCAGCCTGTCGGACAAACTGCCCAAAAGGGTAAGGAGGGATGTTAAAGTCAAAAGGTAAGCGATAGAGACCCATTCTACTTTATCCATGCCCACGGAAAAACCTTGACTCATGGTCGGCATGGCAACATTAATAATGCTGGCGTCCAGGGCCGCCATAAAAGCACCTATACATACTGTTCCCACCACAAACCAGTGATAGTTTTCTCTTTTACGCAGCGGGATGTTCTCACCCATTTTCTTCACCTCTTCCAATAAAACATCGTCATTACCAATGGCCGGATCATTTTGTCAGGATTAATGGCGTATGTATTCTGTCTATTCGGTGTATTCCGGAATCCTTCCTCGGCACCGCCTTCCCCTCCACTCCTTTCTTTACCGGCGATATACACGCTACACCCAGCCAAGAACTTGAGGACTCTTTCACAAATCCCACTGCCTTAACCCCACATTGAGCCCATCGCCCTGTGAGATTACATATCGGTACAAGCAGCTCTGTGAAATATCTGTACAAGCGAATAATCTCTCTTTCACAAGTCCAGCGACTTTCCGCTGCCTTGACAGAGGCGCAGCGCTTCGAAATCTAATCTTCTGTCATAAATATTTCATCCCCGAAAATTGTCTTATCCAAACAGAGATTATCACCCAGGTCATATCCCGTCAATATTCCCACAATGAATATATCCTATGATGGTTCTACCGCAGCTATCGCTTTACGGACAGAAACATAATGAGAGAACCTGTTTCATATCTTGAAGTGGGTGCAGGAATGAGCTTTCCTCATTTGTTTTTTTGGGAGGTGGAAATATGTTCAGATTGAGCCGCGGTAGCCTGTTCGCTCCCAACGACGGTACAGGCGCCTCATCCCCGGCGGATGACGAAGAGGGAAGGACGATGCTTGAGATCAAGGCCTTGGAGAACAAAATTCGTCAAGCCTGGGACAATTTTTCCTTTGCCAAACCCGAATACATCGAGATTGCGGTCTTGGAGCTGAAGTTGGCCGAAGCGGAACACTGCCTGCTCAATAGGAAACTAAAGATGATGAGGGGGGAACCCATGTCAGAACTCAAAATCCATATCCTCTTTCCCTGGCTGAAGCAATATATCAAGGGGAAAGATGAAGATACACACCCATCCCCTCACCTTCTCACCTCTTCATATCTTTAACGTCCATGGTCACGACATAAGCGGACGGGTCGAACTCCTTTATGAGTCCCGATAATTCTCCAAAGCGCTTTTTCTTAACCACCATTTTCAGCTGGGCCTTCTCCGCCCCGTTCAGGCCATACCCTTTGGCGGTCGTGACGGCGAATCCGCGCCCCCTGAGTCTATCCGCCAAAGCCCATTCGTCATGTTCCGTGACCACCAGGGCAAAAACGCTGTCCTTCGACAGTTTATCATCAATAAGCATCCCGACAAAGTTCCCGGCGGCATACCCCAAAGCATAGAACAGAAGAACACTCGGATGCATGACGTACTTAAACGCTTGGGAAGCCCCCAGAGTGTAGACGATAATTTCAACAAAGGCAATTGCCGAGACGAGGATTCTTTTCCCCCTGATAATCGACTTGACCCGCAGGGTGTCCAAGGAAACGTCCACAATCCTGGCGAAGAAGATTAAGATGCCCAAGAGGATCATGAAATTCACCGCCTTCGCGTTTTGCTAAGATTTTATCATAAGCTGAAGGCGATTTGGGAGGGAAAAGCATATTCTTGGACCGTGCGCTTTCTCGGATCTTGCCTCTTCCCGCCCGCCGGTGTTCCCAGGCCCTCGGCGTCGTGCGAACCTCCTAAGAGGGCGGCCGTCGAAACAATACGCGTGCATTGGCCCCGAGCGTGCGGCAGCCCTGAGCCTTCGTTGTCCTCCGAACCCTGACACGCAAAATGCCCTCTAAAGAGCCCCCCTTCCGAAACTACGGTAAGGGGGGCCTTTTAAAGGGACACAGGGGCACTTAAGCATAGTCCGCTCTCAGAACTTCACTCAGCCTTTGGCTGCCTTTTCTGCTTTTTGATTGATCCAGAGGTGAGTGTAGTCAAAGTAGCAGTAGACAGGGTGGAGGTTGGCGTTCTCGACCCAGGGTTGAACTACTCTGAAGACCTTGCTGTGGTAGATGGGAACGATAGCGGCATCTTCCATGATCTGTTTTTCAATTTTGTGGTACGTCGGAATCACTTGGTCCAGATTAGGATTTTGCACCGCTTCATTCAGCAATTTGTCTACGGTAGCATTCTTGTACTCCCAGTTGTTTTGGGAGGGAATGCCGGCCGAGTTGAAGAGAATGTCCAGGAAATCGTCCGGGTCGGGATAGTCCTGCACCCAGCCGCCGTAGGACACAACCGCTTTGCCGGTCTGAATGGTGTTCAGGTATTGGGGGAAAGGCAGCCCCCTCAACTGGACATTCATTCCAATCTGTTTCAGCTGAGCCTGAATATTGGCCACGATCGGATCATTGGCGGCCGCCTTCGTGTAGATGAGATCATAGGTACCCGGCAACCCCTTGGGATAACCGGCTTCGCTCAACAGCTTTTTCGCTTTGGCCAAATCGTAGCTGTATCCCGCCGGATTGGCTTTATAGCCCGGCATGTTGGGGGGCAGGATCTCATTGGCCTCAACCCCCCGGTTGTTGACGGTTTTGAGCACATCCTGTTTGTTAATGGCGTACTCCAAGGCCTGCCTGACCAGAGGCTTATTGAACGGGGGATCGGCATTGTTGACATAAAAATACCACAGGTCATTTGCCACCAAAGTCCTGATGTCGGGCTTCATGGCCGGGTTGTTAATCGTATTGACAAATTCGGCCGCCGGAATGCGCGAAAAATCGAGCTCTTTGTCCTTGAATTTCATGAAGGCTATCGGATCGTCGATCCCCAACTTCCAAGTGATGCCAGCGAGATAAGGAAGCTGCTGCCCGTATTGGTCCTTCATGAAATAATGCGGGTTGCGAACTACTTTTACGATCTGACCTTTCTTCCACTCCACGAACTTGAAGGGACCGGTCCCAACGGGATCCTTGGAAAAATCCGCCGAAGAATAAGGATTCGCCAAAGCCGAAACGACTTTCTTGTCGACGATATAAGCGAAAGGCATGGCTATCACATCGGCGAAAGTGCGGTTCGCTTGGGTCAGATCAAACTGAACCGTGTATTTGTCTACCGCTTTGACCCCGGCCAAAGTCTTGGCATGGCCCGCCTGCATCTCGTTAAAGCCTTTGATCATGGTGTAGTAGGAAGCACCCACAGAGGCCGTGGCGTGCGCCGCCAGGCGATTGAAGGTATAGACGACATCGTCGGCCGTCAGGGGATCCCCATTTGTGAACGTAATCCCTTGCCTCAGCTTAAACGTATACGTGGTTCCGTTATTGCTGACCGTTGGCATGGCCTCGGCCAGGTCCGGGATGATCTTCTTGCCGCTTTGATCCCAAGTGAGAAGACCGTCAAACATGGTCTCCAGAAAATCGTAAGTCTCCACATCCCCGCATTGCGCTGGATCCAGGCTTTTCGGGTCATCCTGCCAGTACGTGAGGTAGGTTCCCCCCATCTGAGGTTTGCCAACGGCCGCTGTGTTCTTTTGCGGCTGGGTTCCGTTGTTTTGCGAACCGCAGCCGGTCAGGACCGTGGCCATGAGCAAGACGCCTGCCACAGCAACTGTTCCCAATCTTTTCAATCCGCTCATTCTTGTGAACTTAGACAACTTCTTCATTCCCCCTTCATTACTTCTCGTCTGATCACCCTGTGTTAACCCCTGGGAAAGACCTGCGGCATCACCTCCCCCTTGTTAACCCGCAGTTGAGGAACGGCCAGATAATCTTTCGGATCGTAAACCATTTTATCTCGTCTCAGGCTTTTTGATCCTCCTCCCGATGTGAATTGCCATAAACCTTGTCTGAATGGCCTTCCGGCCGCAGCGAACCGCAGGCTTCCGCATTCTTTATAGTTATTCTCGTCCTTTTTCATACATGCTTTTCTTTTGTCCGTGGTGTCTTTCTGGGCTCTTCTTCCGTCTGGATTATGTACCGACCCTGGCGCTTAGTTTCAACACCCTCTTAGGGTCCAACCCCCAACCCCTCTGACAGGAGCCCTTCTCTCCCCGGGGCCAAGCGCTGATGGGCAGATGTCAAATTCAGACGGTATTGGCTACTGAGCCAAAGATTATCTAAACTAAAGATTCTGCGTCTTCCCGCAAATTCCTGCTAAGTCGGCGGCATTTCCTCCGAAAAAGGAAATAAGCCTATTTTTCCATAATCGGAAATATTCTCTTGCGAAAGAAGCCTGACTTAGTTAGAATATTAGCGTGACTTAAATCCCTATAGTGGAATCCAAATCCTTCATAATTGGATACTCCAATGTATACCCTTAAGGTGCAGAATAACTTATCCCCCGCCTGTGAAGGATGGGGGAATTTTTGAGGAGATTCAAGAACTTTCTCAAAAAGGAGCTTGCAAAAGTTTCCTGAAGCTTGTTGAAAGGACAAAAGAGATGCTAAGCGCCAATTCAGCTCTCAAATCCCGAGATTTTACAGCCTTGTGGCTTGGGCAAATGTTGTCCCGGCTCGGCGACAGCATTATGATGGTGATGTTACCGCTCATCGTCTATTCCCTGTTTAACTCATCCCTGACCATGGGATATGTGATGGCCTTGATAGTAATACCCCAGGTGATCTTTCTGCCGTTTACCGGTTTTCTCGTGGACCGTGTGCCCAGGGTGCGGCTCATGATGGTTACAGACGCAATCCGCCTCTGCTTTTTACTTGTCCTAACTCTCTTAAGTATCTACGGCGACTTGAACAGGATGGTCATCTATACCTATGCCGTGTTAGCCGGCACCATGTCCGCCTTATTCCAACCGGCCTACTCCGCCGTGCGGGCGCAGATATTTACTCCTGACATTAGAAATTCCGCCAATGCTTTGACTCAAATGGGCGAACAATTTGCCAGGCTGGTCGGTCCCTCTCTGGGGGGTGTAATCATCAGTTTCGTCTCAATCGCCTGGGGATTTGGCCTTGACGCCATGACTTTTCTGATTTCCGTCCTCAGCCTGGCTCTCTTAACCCAGTCCGGCCCGCCGGGGCAAAAAACGCCTGGCGCGGCCAAAGCCGAGGGCGAACATTTAGTGCGCACGTTCGCCCGTGAACTAACCGGCGGATATCGGGAATTGAGAAAACATCCCTGGTTATGGATTACGATTTTGGTCTTTGCCTTCGTCAATATCATGTTCTCGAGTTATTTCACTATTCTGCTGCCTTGGTTAGTCAAAGACAAATTGCATCAACCGCCCTACATCTACGGCCTGCTGATAACCGCCAATGGCGTTGGGTCACTTCTATCGGCCTTTTTGTTTGGCTTGCGCCGGACCTGGCACCGGCGCGGAATTATTGCCTACACGGGAGTCGCGGTGGCGGGTCTGTTCTTGGTCAGTATTGTTTTTGTCAGCCTGCTTCCCTACCTGGTCTTGGCCATGAGCGTAAACGGGGCCATGATCATGCTGATAGGACTGATTTGGGAAAGCAGTCTTCAGGAGCTGATCCCGCTGGAATTTTTCGGTCGGGTGGCCAGCCTCGACGGGATGGGTTCAATCGCGCTTTTGCCCGTGGGCTATATTATTACGGGTTGGCTGACGCAAAACATAGGTGGAACCATAACGATGGCCTCCGAAGCAATTCTTTTGACCGTAATCACTGCGGGCGCTCTACTGATTCCCTCCATCAGGAAATTCGATTAGCAGGGGGATAAGGTTGAAGCAATTTCCGCAGAACCGGGTTGTACGGCGTTCCTCTCATTCCAGATTGAGCCGTTTAGCCAAGATATGGTTCGTTACAGCAAAATAGGCAGCAGACAGCAGGACCATAAAGGCAATCGCGCAAGCGATGGCTAGTTCGCTCCGAGCCTGGGCAAAAGCAAAATGGCCGGAGTTGACCTGAATAGTATGGAAGAGGCTCCTGAATACTTGCCCAACAATTTGGGTAAGCGTATTGAGGACGATAAAGCCGGCGAACGAAGCCAGCACCTTATGCCGGTTCACGAGATGCCCAATGGCTATCGAGGCGTAGATGAGCAAGATGCCCGCCGCCAGGCTGACCAAGGCGCTTACGATGAAGGCCAAGAAGTGGGCAGAGGAGCCCAATCCTCCGCTGAACGTGATCATTTTGGTCCATGCACCCGGCCGATAGTTGACTATGATGATAGAAACCAAGGCGACTGCTACACTGACCACGATCCACATCATGGACACGAGAAGTTTGCTCACAATGTGCTTCCAGGGCTTGACGGGAAGGGTAAACATCAGGTACCCCTCATCGGAAAGAAGGTTTCTGTAGAACCGCTGAATCATAACAACGAAGGTCATGACGAACATGCCGGCCATAATAACGGCGTACACAGCCAAGCTGATGACAGTCGCAACATCCCATTTCTGGTGGCCTGCACCGAAGAGAAGTCTGGAAATTCCAGCAACCAGCAGCAAAGAGAGGAAGAGCGGCAGGAGCGTTCTCCCAGTGGCTCTCATTTCGTACTTTAGCAGTTTGCCTAACATTTAAATACCTCCCTAAATAGCGCATCGACGGTTTTGCCCTGGTTATCCCGAATATCATCCACGGAGGAAGTTAGAATCACTCGACCCTGATTTATGAAAATAACATAATCCAATATCTTCTCGATGTCCGAGATGAGGTGGGTGGAAATGATTATGGTTCCGTTTTCATTGTAATTGCCGAGAATTGTTTGCAGGATATAATCCCGCGCGGCCGGATCGACGCCGCCGATCGGCTCATCCAGAAGATAAAGATCGGCTTCGCGGCTCATGACCAGAATCAGTTGGACTTTTTCCTTTGTTCCCTTGGACATGGTTCTCAGCCGGTCTTGCGGATCGATATTCAGTCTCTTTAACATGTCGTAAGCTTTTTCCGGTTTGAAATCAGCGTAGAAATCGGAGAAAAACTCGATGATTTCGTGCACCCGCATCCAATCATTCAAGTAAGTTCGCTCCGGCAGGTACGATATGATTTTCTTGGTCTCAATATCCGGCTCTCGGCCTCCAACGAGAATTTTGCCATTGGACGGGGTCAGAAGTCCGTTGGCCAGCTTAATCAAGGTGCTTTTTCCGCTGCCGTTCGGCCCCAGCAAGCCCACGATTTGTCCGCGAGCTACTTCCAAGCTGACGTCGGATAGGGCTGGCTTGTTTCCGAATCTTTTGCCTAGACTTTTGCATTCCAAGATGGTGCTCATTTTTTCATCTCCTTTGCCATGTCATTAATCAGAGTTAGGATTTCCTTTTGTTCAAAGCCCAGTCGTTTCATCTTCTCCAGGAACCCTAAGATTTGTTCCTGAGCTATCTTGGTTTTTACTCGTTCAATCATACGTGCATCCTCCGTTATCGACCGACCGCTCGTGCGATGGGTTATTATGAGGCCGTCTTCTTCCAACTTCGCCAGAGCTCTCTGCATGGTGTTGGGGTTTACAGCTGCATCTTGGGCCATGTCTCGCACCGAGGGCAGCCTTGCCCCCAGAGGATAAGTCCCGGAAAAAATCATGAACTCGATGTGTTCGACCAGTTGCAGATAAATTGGTCTGTCAGATTTCAGTTCCCATGGCATAACATCACCTCATGTATTACTGTATTAGATCCCTAGTACAATAATACACCATTTTCTTTGCCTGTCAACAGGGTTTCTGTCAATAGGCAAAATCCCGGGCCGTGCGGACAAACAATGCCAGTCCACCACCACTCGCGCCCCCAAACGGTGAGCTTCGCGCAGAGCAGCCAGCGTATCCGCCGTTTCACCGGATTGGCTCGTCACCACCAGGGTATGCTCACTGATGAGCGGCCGGCATAGTGTCGAAGGTCAAGCCGGAACGTTAGGCAAAGGAGAAGCACTCGGGCTTGAAAACCGTCTCGTCTTATTGTAAACTTGTGTTATTACCATGGTTTACAATAAGACGAAAGGAGTGGTCCATCAATGCGTCAAAGCCAGTCGCCCAATCTCCGTATGATGGTTTTCGCCTGCCTCTCTGCCGCACTTATTGTCATCGGAGGCTATATTAGCTTCCCTCTCCCCTTTAGCCCTGTACCGATTGTCTTATCGGATTTCTTTATGATGTTTGCGGGTTTGTTCTTAGGGGCGTCTTGGGGAGTGGTCAGCGTCGGATTGTTTCTCTTCCTTGGCGCTCTCGGACTTCCTGTGTTTGCGGGCGGAAGAGCCGGGTTGCCGGTTCTCTTCGGGCCGACGGGGGGATTCTTATTTGGGGATTTTCTCGCGGTCCTCGTAATCGGACTGATATCCGGAACAGGAAAGCCCTCATCGCTTAAGGACCTGGCAGCTCTGGCGGTCGGCAACATCATTCTCTACGGCCTGGGGGTCCCCTGGCTCAAACAGGTCTTGAAACTTTCCTGGGAAAACGCCCTGGCCTTTGGCCTGACACCGTTCATGCCCGGCATGATCATCAAGATAGTTGTAGCCCTGGCCTTAGTTAAAATGCTGCGGCCCCTTCTCCACCCTCCCGCGGCGCCTACGTCATCACGGGTGCAATAAATGAACATTCTGGCAGCTCGACAGCTGACCCATATTTTTCCTAACGGTACAGAGGCACTTAAGGACATAAATCTTGCGATTCGAGACGGGGAATTCGTCATTATTGCAGGCTCCAACGGTTCAGGGAAAACCGTTTTGGTCCGGCATTTTAACGGACTCTTTCTCCCCACTTCGGGAGAAGTGCTGCTGGAAGGGGTGCCGATCAGTAAAAACCTCACTCATGCCCGGAAAAACGTCGGGCTGATTTTCCAAAACTCGGACAGTCAAATCGTCGGCCAAACGGTTGCCGAGGATGTGGCGTTTGGTCCTGAAAACCTCAATTTGCCCCGTCAGGAAGTTGACGACCGGGTCAGAGAAGCACTTGAGGCTGTGGGATTGAGCGCTCTGGCCGATCGGCAGCCTCATACTCTGTCCGGAGGCCAGAAACGAAAACTGGCGGCGGCCGGCGTGCTAGCCATGAAGCCCAAAGTCATCATTTTCGACGAACCGTTCACAGGATTGGATTACCCGGGTGTGCTGCAAATCTTGAAACAGATCGTCGGCCTGCACAAAAACGGGCACACTATCATTTTAGTAACCCATGAACTGGAAAAGGCTCTGGCCCACGCGGACCGGTTGGTCATTTTGCAGAAAGGCCGTCTCGTCCGGGACGGCGACCCAAACCGGCTCATCGATGAAGTGGAGTCATACGGCATACGCAGACCCTATGGCCGAAACGGCGGAATTGAGACGATGACATGGCTGAGCTGAACATTTTTCACTACACTCCCGAGAAATCAATCATCCATACCCTGGACGGCCGAATCAAGCTCCTATGCTTGATTCTATTCACGCTAGCGGCAGGCCTCACCAGCCGGTGGCTGGGTCTTGCCGTATTGACTGCTGTATTATGCGCTGCCCTGACAAGCTCCAAGCTGCCCGCAAAAAGCCTGTTGAGCGAAACGAGGTACTTTCTCTTACTGAGCGGCGTTGTCCTTGTGGTCAACTCCTTTAGCGTTCCCGGTGCTCCCATCACAGGCATCCCAATCCACGGGCTCACCCGGCAGGGGTTTACCTCAGGTTTGCTCTATGCCTGGCGACTGCTCTTAATCATCCTCACCTGCACCATCTTAACAGGAACCACCCCGCTTTCACAGTTAAAAAACAGTGTGGAATGGTTTCTCAGGCCCATTCCGCTTGTCCCGGAAGCACGGATCGCAACCATGTTCAGCCTGACATTAGTCCTCATCCCGCTCATCTTTGACCAAGCTGCCGAAATGCTGGAAGCCCAAAAAGCCCGCTGCATCGAAAAGAGAAAAAATCCGCTGGTGCGGATCAAGCTTTTGCTCTTTCCCCTCTTATTGCACACCTTTATGCGCGCCGACGAAATGGTATTGGCCATGGAGTCAAGGTGCTATTCCGAAGTTCGGACCAAAACAGTATTCCAAACGACCTTTACCGACTGGCTTTTTCTGGCCTTCACGTTAGGCGTGTGCTCTGTCGTCCTGTTCACTCATTTTTGAATGCCGGTTAAGGTTATTTGAACCCCAACCGGCATGTCGTTTGCTTCCTTTCCTGCGCAGGATCTCAAGACCCAAACAATCCCTCCGCCGCGACCTGCCTATTCCACCGTGACACTCTTGGCCAGGTTTCTCGGCTTGTCGACATCACAGCCCCGGGCCACCGAAACATAATAGGCCAGGAGCTGCAGGGGGATCACGGTCAGGATCGGCGCCAGTTCGTCCAGGGTCTCCGGCAAGTAGACCACTTGATCGACCGACTTGTGCATGTCTTTATTTCCTGCAAAAGTCAGGCCGATCACTTTGGCATCCCTGGCCTTCACTTCTTTGATATTGGAGATGGTTTTCTCATACACACCTCTCTGAGTGGCCAGGCCGATAACCGGTGTTTCCTCCGTAATGAGGGCCAAGGTGCCGTGCTTCAGCTCCCCCGCCGCATACGCCTCCGCGTGGATATAGGAGATCTCTTTTAGTTTCAAGGCTCCCTCCATCGCCACAGCCCAATCCAAGCCCCGGCCGATGAAGAAAGTGTCTTCAACCGCAATGAAGCTCTGGGCGAGTTTCTTGATCACCTCTTGTTGATCCAGGACTTCCTGCGCCTGCCGCGGGAGTTCCCTAACCGCCGCAATGAGGGCTTGGCTCTTCTCTGCCGGCATAGTTCCTTTAGCTTCGGCCAAATACAGCCCGAGCAAGACCATGCCCAAAAGTTGGGTCGTGTAAGCCTTGGTCGACGCCACCGCTATTTCCGGACCCGCCCAGGTATAGATGACATCATCCGCTTCCCTCGCCACCGAGCTGCCCACGACATTGGTCACGGCTACAACCCGTGCCCCCAAGCGGTGAGCTTCGCGCAAAGCGGCCAGAGTATCCGCTGTTTCACCGGATTGGCTGATCACCACCACCAGGGTATGCTCATCGATGAGCGGCCGGCGATAGCGAAACTCCGAAGCAATATCCACTTCCACAGGCATCCTGGCCCAGCGTTCGATCAGGTTCTTTCCGACCAAACCGGCATGGGAGGCGGTGCCGCAGGCAACAATATAAACCTTGTGGAATTGATTCACTTCCGCGGCCGTCAAATCCACCTCTTGCAGCTCCACGCCATAATCCGTCAACCGCCCCAAGAGCGTATCCTTAAGGGCCCTGGGCTGTTCATGGATTTCTTTCAGCATGAAATGCTCGTAGCCGCCTTTTTCGGCCGCCACGGCATCCCACTTCACTTCAAAGACTTCCTTCTCACGCGGGTTACCTTGGAAATCCGTGATCTTGACCCCATTCACGCTGACGACGGCCATCTCCCCGTCCGCCAGGATATAGGTCTTCCGGGTATAATCCAAAACGGCCGGAATATCGCTGGCCACGAAAAACTCCCCGTCGCCAAGGCCCACCACCAAAGGACTGTCCTTCCGTGCGGCCACCAACCGGTCCGGGTCCTTGCGGCTCAACACCACCAGGGCAAAAGCGCCCCGGATTTTAGTCAGCACCTGGCGCACCGCGGCGGCCAGGTCTCCCGCATAGAAATGCTCCACTAGGTGAGGCAGGACTTCCGTGTCTGTCTCCGAAATGAGACGGTGCCCCTGTTCACTCAGCCAGTCCCGCAGTTCAAGATAGTTTTCAATAATCCCGTTATGCACGACGGCAAATTCCCCCGTGCAGTCTTGGTGCGGGTGAGCATTGAGGTCTGAGGGACGGCCGTGAGTCGCCCAGCGCGTGTGTCCTATCCCGACGGAGGTCCGGGCGTAATCATCACCCAGTTTCTCTTCCAGGGCCGCCAGTTTACCCACACTCTTACAGGCAAACAAGCCGTCTTCTTCATCAAGCACGGCCACTCCGGCCGAATCGTAACCCCGGTATTCCAGTTTCTTTAAACCCTTGACGAGAATCGGGACGGCCGGCCGCCGCCCGATGTAACCGACGATTCCACACATCAAAAACTTCTCCTCTCTGAATGCCCTATTCTGCAGACTCCATGCCTGTACGGCCAAAAACGTCCAAAAATCGCCCCGGGGCGATTTTCCATCCGAATGAGCATATCCAAGCGGAGAATAGCACACCACGCCACTGCCAATGGAACCCAAATTAGGACCGGCAGAGACACGGACTGCCTGACGTTGACTCCGTCCGGCAAAAGCAGAGCTCTGGCCGGAGCATACTTCTCCCTTGTCTTGCGGGTTTGCTTTTTGTCGCGGGAATTGCTCCCCGGTTTTGCGGCAAACTTAACGATGGCAAGCCACCGAGAGGGATCCGCCGAAACTTTCGATAACCCTCTTCCTCGTCAACCAACCTGATCTTCGATCTTCCGCCCCGGATCCGCGATCCGCGGCCCCTGATCTCTGATCCTCGAACTTCGAACCCTGAACTTCCATCCTCGAATTTCCGTCCTAGAACTTCCATCCTCGAACTTCGAACTTTACATTTCGAACTTCAACGTTGGTTCTGGCGCTTTCTTTTTCTCATCCGATTGGCGCTGCGCCGCCAGGTACAGACACAAAAAGTTCCGCGGCACTCCGACCGTGCCGCCGGTCCTCTGTCCGGCCCCTGCCCTCACCTCCTTGACCCGAACCCCCGGTTCAGGTTAAACTATTGCCCTTTTGCAACCTACCTCGTCTCTGTCGCCTCGTATACTCAGCCCAAACCACCGTCCGTTTGCAACCTCTCCCTTTCACCTCCTCGCCGTGTTCAAGCATAACCAAAAACCCTTCCCATAAATAGTATTAGAGTTTCCCCAAAATAGTTCCTTGGCGCGTCAACATTCCTCGAGCAAATCGCGGCTTCTGATCACCTCAATCAGGCTTTGGGCCAATTCCCTCAGCAATCGTTCCTCCGGGCCTTCCACCATGACCCGAATCAAAGGCTCCGTACCCGAAGGGCGCACGAGAACGCGGCCCTCTCCGTTAAGGGCGGCCGTCACTTCACCGACTTTAACCCGAACTGCACCGTCCGCCATCAGGCGCTCCTTATGCCGTACCTTTGTGTTTAAAAGAACTTGCGGCAGCCGCCTCATCTGGGCCGCCAGCAGCGAAAGCGGGAGGTTTTTCTCCTTGACCACGCGCAACAGCTGCAGAGCGGTTAAGAGCCCGTCTCCGGTCGTATTGTGGTTGAGGAAAATGATGTGTCCGGACTGTTCTCCGCCCAGTTTGGCTCCACTGCGCAGGAGCTCTTCCAAAACATAACGGTCCCCCACCTGTGTCTCCAGAACCCTGATTCCCGCCCCCTGCAACGCCAAACGCAGGCCCAAGTTGCTCATGACGGTCACGACCAGGGTGTCCTCCGCCAACAAGCCTTTGGCTTTCAAGTCGAGCGCGCAAATCAGCATGATGAAATCCCCGTCAATGATGTTCCCTTTTTCATCAACTGCAATCAGCCGATCCGCATCCCCGTCGCAGGCCAAGCCCAAATCCGCTTTGCACTCCACGACCGCCTTCTGCAGAGCCTGCGGGTGAGTCGAGCCGCACCCGTCATTGATGTTGACCCCGTCGGGAGTGTTGAAGATCGGAAGCACTTCCGCCCCCAATTCCCCCAAAAGCATAGGCCCCAACAGGGAACCTGCCCCATTGGCACAGTCCAGGACAATCCTGAGCCCGTCGAGAGGCGGAGCCGCCTCCTTCAGGAAACTTAAGTAACGCCGTCCCGCGTCCGGTACCTCGATAACGCGCCCGACTTCTTCCCCGACCGGAACGTCCCAAGGCTTGCAATCGTTATTGACTATAGTCTCAATCTCATCCTCCACCTCATCCGGCAGTTTGTAACCGGACGAGGAAAAAAACTTAATTCCGTTATCCTGTACCGGATTATGCGAGGCTGAAATGACCACCCCGGCACTGACATCCATCGTCCGGGTCAGGTAGGCGATACCCGGTGTCGGCAAGACGCCGACCCGTAACACGTCGGCCCCCACGGAACATATCCCGGAGACCAGTGCCGCCTCCAGCATGTCCCCTGAGATGCGGGTATCCTTACCGATAATGATGCGAGGATGCGGATGTTCCTTACTGAGAACATAAGCCCCGGCCTGTCCCAAATGGAAGGCCATCTCAGGGGTTAACTGCTTGTTGGCAACTCCACGGACTCCATCGGTACCAAACAATCTGGCCAAATTTCACACGTACTCCTTTCTGCGGAAGCACACCGGAAACACATCTGAGATCGTAACACCTGCGTTCATCCCTTGACCTATGCCTCGAAACCGTTCAAATTAATCCCTTAGGTCACAAAGTGACCCGGGGCAATCTCAAGCGGGCTTAAACCGTGCCTGCACGCGTTCCGCGGCTCTCAGCCCGTCCACCGCTGCACTCATAATGCCACCGGCATAACCGGCGCCTTCTCCCGCCGGGTAGAGCCCCGAGAGGTTGAGCGCTTCGCCCCGCTCGTCACGCACAATGCGCACCGGGGAACTGGTCCGGGTTTCCACCCCGGTCAGAGTGGCCGAAGCCCCGACGAAGCCCGGCATTTTCGCCTCGAAAGCCAGAAACGCGCGTTCCAGAACCTCTCCGACATCCCGGGGCAAAACTTTATGCAGGTCGCAGGCGACAATCCCCGGCTCATAACTTGGGGCCAGTTCAAAACTATCCGATACTCTTCTGTGCAAAAAATCCACAAGTCTTTGGGCCGGAGCCCGGTAGTCCCCTCCGGCCAGCAGAAAGGCCTCTTTTTCCCAATAGCGTTGAAACTCAATGCCCGCCAGCGGGTGTGCGGAGGCAAAATCCTCAGTTCCAACCGTGACCACGATAGCGCTGTTGGCCCTGCCGGTATCCCTCCGGTACTCACTCATCCCGTTTGTGACGACTCCTCCCGCTTCCGACGCGGCCGCCACGACTTTACCGCCGGGACACATGCAAAAAGCATAGGCACCGCGTCCCGTCGCCCCATCCTGAAAAGTCAGCTGGTAGTCAGCCGGACCGAGCAAAGGGTGCTCCTCCGTGCCGTATTGCATAAGGTTGATTAATCTCTGCGGGTGCTCGGCCCTGAGTCCCACTGCAAACGCTTTGGGTTCAAGGGTCAAACCCTCTTGGTAAAGAAGACGATAGACGTCGCGGGCACTGTGACCGACGGCCAGAATAACCGCCTCGGCCGGTATCTCTTCCCGCTCATTTATCATAATACCCTGAACCCGGCCATTTGCCAAGTGTAAACCGCTCAAGCGGGAGCGGAAGCGCACCTCACCGCCGAGTCCAATTATTTCCTCCCGCAGCCGCCGCACGACGTTTTTTAGGATATCCGTCCCCACGTGGGGTTTTGCCAAAAAGCGGATCTCTTCCGGAGCGCCGTTTCGGACAAAAATCCCCAAAACCTCGTGAATCCTGCGATCATGAATCCGCGTGGTCAGTTTTCCGTCTGAAAAAGTACCGGCGCCCCCTTCCCCGAACTGAACATTGCATTCCGGATCCAGCCGCCCCTTAGTCCACAACTCCCGTACCTTTGCCGAACGAAGCTCCACCGAATCGCCGCGTTCCAAGACCAGCGGCCGGTAGCCCGCCTGAGCCAAAGCGAGCGCCGCAAAATACCCGGCCGGACCCGTCCCCACCACGACCGGGCGATGGCTCAATTTCTCCGCCGGGTTAACAGGAAGAAGGGGCTCCGCTGCCGGAACCTCCCGAATCTCCGGGACTCGGGCCAGCAACCGCCGGACCTCCCTTTCACGCACGTTCAGGGAAAACTGCAGCGTGTAAACAAAAAACAGATCCGGCTTCTTGCGCGCGTCCAGCGAACGGCGAATCACCCTGATCCCCGCCAAGGCCTCCAAGGGAATCTTCAATTTATGCGCGATGGTTTGGGGGCGTACATTTTCTCCCTCTTCGACAGGGATGCGTAAATTGGTCCAAATAAGATCCACTGAAAAAACTCCTCAACCAGTGCTGCGCGAGGAACTCCGCACTTATGGACCGGGAAAGGCCTTCCTTGTGTCCCCATTAGCCCCGGCCGTGCACCCGCGGCAATACTTCTTTGACGGTCCGACTTATGACGCATGGGCCTTTAAACTCAACGTAACCTTAGGAGTCCCCACCATCTCCACTCCGGGCGGAAGTTGCCAATAAACACGAGTACCCGGATAATTTCCCGGAGCGAGCCCGCCGGCATCAACCCAGAGTTG
Organism: Acididesulfobacillus acetoxydans; assembly: GCF_902729405.1. Classification (GTDB taxonomy): domain Bacteria; phylum Bacillota; class Desulfitobacteriia; order Desulfitobacteriales; family Desulfitobacteriaceae; genus Acididesulfobacillus; species Acididesulfobacillus acetoxydans. The sequence continues at coordinate 1,095,290 of NZ_LR746496.1, read as the reverse complement.
GATCTGTGCAGCGGTGGCATTCTTCAGAGCGTCGGGCAAGCCTTTCAGCGTGACGGAAATCGGAGGGATGGCTTGAGCTTGCTCCACCCCCGCCGACAAATTTCTCACCCTCACCACAACGTTTGAGACTGTCTTTTCGACCGGTCCGGGCAGTATTTGAGCCAGTACATTAAAGGTCGTAGGCGCCGCGAAGCTGACTCCCTGGGGCAAAGTTATCTTGTCTGAAGGGATGGGGAAAGATTTGTCGGCTGTCAATCCACTTACGTCGACCGGCCCCACTTTCAAAGCATCAAAACCCCTAAGGGCCTCTGCGGTGCCGAATACCTGAACATCTCCCGGGATGGAAACCACAGACCCCAGGATCATCCCCCCTCCGGGCGAACCCTGAGCCAGCGCGTGGATTGGGATATCTTTACTGTCCAATCCCTGCGGTTGAATAGGAACGACAACATCGACACTGCTCGGTGAAGCGCTCAACACTTCAACACTGGGGTCAGGCCCGTAAACCGGATTCCCTTTCTTATCCCTGAAGAGAACGGGGCTTGAGGTTACAACCGTATCTTTCTTCCCGGTCAAACTCACCTCGACAAGCGCTTTGTTTAACTCGCTAAGAATGGTTCCGGGACCGCGGACATTGACCGACACCGGCTTGACCACCGGCTGGCCGGCCTGGTAGCCTTCCGCGGGTGCTCCTGTCAGATCGACCTGAACCGGCAAGACCTTCTCCTGAACTGAATCCAGTTGCAGCGTCACAGTTGACGGTTCCAGATCCAATATCCTAATCTGAGGCTGGGGATCCATTCGCACGTCGAAATTGTGTTTTCCGGGGGCGCTCCCGGCTAAATCGATATAAGCAAAAAGGTCTTTCACATTGATATTGGGATTGGTCCCCTTCAGACGGACGTGAATCTCGGGAAGTTTGGTCATTACCATAATGTTAGAAGGTTGATTGCGCAGCACCAGAGGAATCGTCAAAGTTTGGTCCCCGTAGATACCCTGCACGGAAGTCTGGTTGTTCACCCAGAGCCAGAAAAGCACAGCCAAGATGAGCGAGACAATCTTATAGCCCAAGTTGCGTTTGAACATTTCCCGCATCACTTAGCACCTCGCCAAAATGGAATGGGAGAAGAACTCTTGTGCACTTGAAGTTCCCGCTGCAAAAGATCCCGTAAGGACTTATCATCCAGGAAACGGGTTAAACCACCGTCAATAGCGACGGAAATAGCACCTGTTTCTTCAGACACCACCACGATCACGGCATCTGACACTTCGGATAACCCCAAAGCCGCCCGGTGACGGGTCCCCAGTTCCTTCTGGATATTGGGATTTTCCGACAAAGGGAGGAAACAGCCGGCGGCCGCGACCCGGTCCGCTCGCACTATGACAGCCCCGTCGTGCAAAGGAGTGTTGGGAATGAAGATGTTCACCAGGAATTCGGAAGAAACCACCCCGTCAATCTTAATTCCGGTTTCGACGTAATCCTGAACCCCTGTTTCCCGCTCAATCACCACCAGGGCACCGATCCTGTTCTTGGACAGGACCTGCGTGCAACGGACCATTTCCTCGATCACCATCTCGAGTGCCTCATTTCCCAAGGCCAGGGGATGACGGGTAAAGAACTTGCCGCGCCCCAGCTGCTCCAAAGCCCGACGCAATTCGGGCTGGAAAACCACCGGCAGGGCGACAAAAAGCATTTTCCAAACCTGGCTCAGAATCCAGCTGATCGTTGTGAGCCCTAACTGCTCGGCCAAATAGGAAACAACCAAGAGGACAGCCAAGCCTTTGATCAACTGCACCGCCCGCGTGCCCTTGATGAGCATCAAAAACTGGTAGAGAACGGTGGCCACAACTAATATATCTATGATACTGCGCCAATCAATGTTGCGGAACTGGGCTAAAACGTGGGCCAAGTCCTTCCCTCCTTCGCCCTGATGTTCATCCGAACCGTGTTTTCCACTTGCCCCTCGCCTTCTGAATTCTACATCGGGCCGCAAAACCCTTGCTTGTCCCGTAATTTTTTGGTTTAAAATCCACTCGCGAGACTCCCGCTTCTGCAAGTGGGAGTGGTTCCCAGTATTCTATAGTCTGTCCGAGTTGCCAAGATAAGATGTTCCCTTCAGCAACCTTCTCGCCAACAGAGGGCGCACGATTTCCACCGCTTTTTGCGGGCAAAGCTCCTGACAGCAAAAACAGCGGATACAGACGTCCAGGTCGACTAGAGGACACCCCGCTTCATTCATCGTCAAAGCTTTGGCTGGGCAGTTGTTGACACAGTCCCCGCAGCCCTTGCAGAGTTCGTGCTTGAAGCTCGGACGCGGCCGCACCCGGTTGAGAATGAAGCTGCGCAGGAACGCGGGCAGGGGCGCCCCGTCTAAGAAGTTGACCCCCACCGCCTGGGGAACGACGAAATCCTGAATCCGCCAGAGAGAACGGTCATCCCCCTTTAGGGTCACCTGATCCATTCTGCTCACCAACCCCCGCTCACGGGCGGCCATAATTGTGGGCACCTTTTCTGGTTTGAGGCCGATGAGGCCGGTTGCCACCACATCCAAGGCAAAGGGATCCTCACTGAGGAGCAAGGCACCCAGGTTCCGGGGCCGCCCGGCAGAAGGCCCCTCTCCTTCCATGGCCACCACCCCGTCCATGATGCTCAGAGCCGGTTTAACGCAGGTTGTAATGTCGACCAAAAGGTTGGCAAAATCCTTAGTTGCCGGCATCCTGACGTGATACTCAGCCTTCAGCAACCCGGGAATCGCCCCGAACAGGATTTTTACCGCGCCGGTAAAAGTCATCATGGCGTGCGTCTTGAGTTTCGACAGGGTTATGACAACGTCCGCCTCTGCGACGCTCCGGGTCAAAACCAGGCTTCTCACGATTTTCCCGCCGGGGTGGGATACCGTAACCTGCCCGACATCTTCGTTCAAAGTCGCTTCGGTCCGCTCAGAAACTTCTTTCAGCCCGGTCCGGGCATAGACCGCCCTCAAAGCGGTCACTGTGTAAGGCCCGCCCGGACTGTCCCCGATAACCGGAACGCCCTGGGCCTCCCGGACCAAACGCACCACAGCTTCCACCACGCTGGGATGGGTCGTAACCGCCTCCTCCGGACGCTTTTTCATCAGAAGGTTGACTTTAAGGAATACCCGCTGACCCGGCCGGACAAACCGGGACATACCGCCCATTTCCTCCAGCCCCGCACGCAGAGTGCTCTCCACATCGGCAGTGTATTCCGGGCAGTATTTCAGAACCACCGTTGCCGCCATTCGCCGCCAACCCCTTCCGCCGAATCCTCACCCCGGTTTTTTCCTTACCCGGAAGTCGCGGCCAAGCCCATGGGTCAAGCCGGTCAAACCCATCAGTCAAAAAGTATATCACTACAACCGGTTTCATATCCATCTGCCGGTGGCCGTACATTTGCCGGCAGCCGCCATGCGCGCCTTTTACGGGAACTGTTTCTATTATACTTCGTTTCCTCCGCAGAGGGAAATCTTCAGTACCTGTGCGTCGGAAAATCGTACCTTGAGATATTGTCATCACAGCTCATCGCTTATGTTGTCATCGAAATATTGTCATCGCCCCTCATGTCATGATTCTTCACCACACCTCATGTCATATTTTACCGCTTTCTTGTCAGACATCCTTAATGTTATACTGAAGTTGTCTCTGGGGCCATGCCCGGCGACTTCCGGGGCCCGGCCCTTTAGCAACCGGAATGTAGAAAGGAAAGAGGTTAAACGAACGATGAAAAAGAATACCTACGCATTTCTCATCGCTGCGCAGACCCTGGCTTTAGGCCTGCTCACCGCTCTTCCGGCCCAAGCCGCCGTCAATTACGGCGCACCGGCAGACACTCCGGGTTCAATCGTCAGCCTTCGCTTCTATCCCGGCTCTTCCGGTACCCCTTCTTACCGGGTGGTCTCGTATGGCGCCGGCCTCACCCCGGACTTGCCGGCGGATAGCGGCCAGACTCCCGTTACTCCTTCATCCACAGGTGCTTACATAGGTGAAACGGGTTCGGGTACGGCTGCAGGCCCCTCTCTCGGCTTCAACCCTTCGGGGGGTTCTGCGGCATCCGTAACCCCGACATCTGATTCTTCCGGAGGAGGATCGACTGTCTCCCTCTCACAGGCTCCCTATTCCTCGGGTGGTTCGGTCGTTTCTCTCCCGCCGGCTCCCTATTCCTCGGGTGACTCAGTCGTTTCTCTCCCGCCGGCTCCTTATTCCTCGGGTGGTTCGGTCGTTTCTCCCCCGCCGGCGCCCTATTCCTCGGGTGGCTCAGTCGTTTCCCTCCCGCCGGCTCCCTATTCCTCGGGTGGCTCAGTCGTTTCTCTCCCGCCGGCTCCTTATTCCTCGGGTGGTTCGGTCGTTTCTCTCCCGCCGGCGCCTCCCACCGGGCAGCAAACGGAGCCTGCCCCTCCTGCCGGTGCAAATTCCGTTCCGGGTTCGACTGCTCCTACGCTTGCTCCCGCAACATCCCTGACCCCCGACGAGCAAAGCATCGTGGATAGGGTGAACCAAGAGAGGGCGGCCGCCGGCCTAAAACCCCTTCAGGTGGACTTGCGTTTGGTGGGTGTGGCTCAGGCCAAAGCCTCGGATATGGAAAAGAACCATTATTTCGGCCACACTTCTCCCACCTACGGGAGCCCTTGGGCTATGATGCAAAAGGCCGGTCTCACGGTAACTTGGGCGGGGGAAAACATTGCCGGAAATGACACGGCTGCCGGAGCCATGGCCGCCTGGATGGCCAGCCCGGGCCACCGTGCCAATATCCTCGACCCTAAGTTCACGAATATAGGAGTCGGCATCGCTTACGGGAGCCCGTATAATATCTATGTCCAAGAATTTTTGCAAGAATAACGCCAACACCGAGACCCGGACTGGAATTCGGGGAACCCAGTGGAAAACGACAGCGGGGATGTCCCTCAGAACAACGGAGTCTCTGACCCGGACTCCATAGGTTCAGTGTCTTCTCCTGCCCCGGTTCGTAGGTCTCCGACCCTCCGCAGAACTCTCCCGGAGAACAGCGGCCTCAGGCCGGCCAAGGCTGCCGGACCGGAACCCCGCTTGGACCTGACCCGCGGCTTTTCCCAATCAGACCTTGCTTTGGCCCCGGATCAGACTCCCCTTGATGAACTCGCTTCGGTTCGGCCATAGACTTCCCCGGATGAAACTGCCGCATATCAGCGTTGGTCTCATCCTTTTTTTGCCCTTCCGGTCCCGCCAAGGCGGCGCCTGGCCGGCCCTGCCGCGCCTGTCCAATCAGGCCCCCGCAAGTGGCAGCAAACCGGCGCAGGCAAATTTGACGGAATCCTCCCTTAGACATACAATAGAGGATATATTTAGCTGAACAAACGGAAATAGCTGTCTCTAAGTTTTCGAGCCGGATCACTTCCCGCATCCGGCCGCAAAACCTTCCAGGCAGCCGGCAAATGTGAGGAGGGCTTTTCATTGCGGGTTTTATCCGGTATCCAACCGTCCGGCAACCTTCATCTGGGCAATTATTTTGGCATGATGAAACGCATGATCGAGTACCAAGAGAAGAGTGAGCTCTTCGCCTTTATCGTCAATTACCATGCTTTGACAACCGTGACTGATCCCCAACTTCTGCGGACGAAAACCCTGGAGGCCGCGATAGATTTTCTGGCCCTGGGACTCGACCCGCAAAAATCCTATTTCTGGGTTCAGTCAGACCTGCCCGAAGTGCAAGAACTTACTTGGCTCCTCTCCAACGCCACGGGAATGGGACTGTTGGAGCGCTGTCATGCCTATAAAGATAAAGTGTCCAAAGGCATAACCCCTTCGCACGGGCTTTTTGCCTATCCGGTGCTTATGGCCGCCGATATCCTGATTTGCGGCTCGAATCGGGTACCGGTCGGCAAAGACCAGAAACAGCATGTTGAAGTGGCCCGCGATATTGCCATCCGTTTCAACAGTATGTATGGGGAGACCTTTGTCATTCCCGAGGCGGACATTGAAGAGGAAATCGCCACGATTCCGGGTATTGACGGACAGAAAATGTCCAAGTCTTACGGCAACAGTCTGGAAATCTTCGCTGAGGAAAAAACCTTGCGCCAGCGGATTATATCCATCAAAACCGACTCCACTCCGGTGGAACAACCCAAACCCACCGCCGGAAATCCTTTGTTCGAAATCTATTCCCTGTTCTTGGACAAAAAGGAGCGGGAGAACCTGAAAGATAGGTTTGAAACCCCCGGACTGCGCTATGGAGACGTTAAGAAAGAACTGTTCGGCGTGATCTGGGAATTCTTCGCCCCTTACCGCCGCAAGCGGGAGCAGCTGGCTACCGACAAAGCTTATGTCGTAGGAGTGCTCAAAGAAGGAGCGGAAAAGGTACGGGGCGTGGCGGCCGAATATGTTTCGAAAGCACGGCGCAATGTCGGCTTAAATTATGATGACCTATAAACCTGAGGGCTCAGAAAAAACTATTGACATTCACTCCTGTCTCGCTTAGCATGGAATCAAGCGTTGACTTCACTGCAGAAATTCGAAAGATTATGTCTGAGTCAATAGGTTTCCGGCCCAGGACAGAAGGATTTCTGCTGCGGACCCAAGCTGTTAACTGAAAAATGCCGTCTGAATTTCACGGGTGCCTCAGTCTGAGGAGAATAGGGAATCGGGTGTAAGTCCCGAGCGGTCCCGCCACTGTAAAGGGCGAGCATTTGCCAAGACCACCGCCGGCCAGGGCGGGAAGGGGCAAATTGCGATGAGCTTGAGCCAGGAGACCTGCCTGTGAAAACAAAACTCCCCAAACGCCGTATTTGGAAGGAGGTGCCACTTGGGATTATGGTAAAGTCCCCAGTCCGGAAGACTGGGGACTTTTTGCGTTGCGGCTGTCAGCCTTAATGTTGCGATTCTGCCAAAAGATAGGAGTGAGCTTGCATGTCAACCATCGAATCCGGTTATACGGACAAAGTATTAACGGTCGAGCCTTATGGTATCGAGCCCATCCCCCTGCCGGAGCGTCACGGAAAATCCGGTCAGGTATTCACTTTTTGGTTTTCCGCCAACCTCAACATCCTCACTTGGTTCACGGGCACTTTGGGTATTGTTCTGGGCCTGTCCTTTGTCGAATCCGTCTTGGCCATGCTTGCGGGCAATATTCTGGGCACGGTTTTTTTGGCCGTCACTTCCGGTCAGGGACCCCTGCACGGCCTGCCGCAAATAGCGGCCAGCGGCCGAGTATTCGGGCGGGTCGGACTTAAGATTTTCGGGAGCGTCACCTGGCTGAGCAATGTCGGTTGGTTCGCAGTCGACATAGTCCTGGGTGTCTTGGCTCTGCAAAAAGTCTGGGGGCTTTCTTACCTTGAGGGACTTTTGCTCTTGGGATTTCTGACAATCTTTGTTGCCGTCATCGGCTACAATTTCATTCACCGTTTTGCTCAGCTGACAACCGTCATCCTCGGACTTTTCTTTCTCGTGATGACGATCAAAATCGTCCCTCAACTTTCCTTGGCCCACCTCCTGGCGCCATCCCAACTGACAGCCGCCCAGCGTTGGCCTCTTTTGGCTCTGGTGGCGGCCGCGGTTTTTGCCTATCAAATTGCTTTTGCCGCCGTGGGCTCCGACTACAGCCGCTATCTTCCGTCCTCCGCCTCCGGTCGTAAAATCGCCCTGCTCACGTTTTTCGGCAGCATCTTGTCGGGCCTCTGGTTGGAGGTTCTGGGGGCAGCCGTGACCAGCCTGAATCCCCAGGCCCAACCCCTCAGCCTGATCGTCCAGCTCATGGGCCTCTTTACCCTGCCCTCCTTGCTCACCATCGCCGTAAGTACCATTCCCGTCAACGTTCTCGCCATCTACAGCGGCGGCATAGCCCTTCTCGCTGCCGGGATTCCGCTCAAGCGCTGGCTTTCCGCTCTTCTCACAGGCGGCTTGGGCATCCTTCTCATCGTCTCCGGCAGCGGCTCTTTCTCCGACATCTACAAAAGCTTCTTGCTCCTTCTCTCTTATTGGATCACACCCTGGATCGGCATTTTTCTCTCATCCCGCCCTTTTTCCGGACAGCCCCTGATTAGTCCCCGGCAGGCACTCACTCTTTATTTCATCGCCTTGGTTCTTTCCGTTCCTTTTATGTCCTCTCCGCTTTTCACAGGATACGTGGCCCAGAGACTCCTGGGCAATGCGGATGCCAGTTATTTAGTCAGCCTTTGCGCCTCTGTTCTGGGCGTGCGCTTGCTCAGCCGGAAGCAGTCGGTTAGCGCGCAACAGACGCGTTAAACCCGTTTGCGGTGCAGCCCATTCCGTAATGAGGCAGCGAGAAAGGCAAGACGATAAGTTGACGCTCCGCCGTGACCTGATTAGGCAGCACGTTCATCCTCCGGCTGGAAATCAGCGAAACAAATGAGAGGATATCGGCGTGTTCATAACGCCGGCTTTTCCTCCCATTTCGCGCTGAAACTCATTGCTGACCGCGGTCCTCGCGGCGACTAACGCTGCTCTTTTGTCAGGATATCTTCACCGGTTCCGAACTCCGGGCCGTACGGGGGCAGCGGCGGTATTTTCCCCGAGTCAGGCCTCACACCCTCAAGGTATTTTTTGTTGTGGAGTACTTGCGGATCTTCCGGCCGGTAAGTTCGCGCTATCTCATTATGAGCATAAGCCAGTTCGTATTGGCCTAAACGATCATAGCAAACGCAGAGTTGAAGGTGAGGCAGCCAAGTCCAACAGGCTTCGATCCGCGGCCCCCAGCCGTCGGGCACCTTGAGCTGAGTGGCGAGTTTGTACCAAAAAACCGCCTGGGCATAATTGCCTGTTTGCAGGAACTGATGACCGAGACGGCAGCAGGCTTCCGCCCGGGGAACGTCGTAAGCGAAAGACTTAAACAGAGACTGCAGCGCTTTGTCTTTCTCGTTCAGACTTTGAAAGCAGTCGGCCAGCCTGCCGCAGGCGGCTATCCTGTCTTCCACCCATCCCTGGTCCGTGGCCAAAAATTTCTGGTAGAACTCGACGGCGCGGTTAAATAGTTTTTGCTCGTAGAGTTCGTTGGCATAGTAATATAAATCGCGGGGAGAAAATTCTTCTCCTCTCGCTAAACGTGATTCAAAGATGCGCAGGTTTCTGGCGGAGTCACGTTCCGGCTTCCCTTTATGGGTCACGCAGATGTCGCTGTTGAGGATGCGTCCGCCCACCTCCAGGTACTCATGAACCGCTCCCACCCAACGAAAGTTCCTGCTCCGCTTCACCAGCCTGTTCCTGCGCAGGCTGAAGCTAACCTGGCCGAACTGGTCGAAAGCCAAGAGATAAGGCATATTTACGACATCTGTGCTCGGATCCAAAGTCTTCTTTAAGACGGCGAACTTCTCGCGGTCAGGCGCCGCCAGGATGTCGTCGGCATCCAGCCACAAAATATAGTCCTGCGTCGCTTGGCTGAAAGAAAAATTCCGTGCCTGCGCAAAATCGTCAACCCAGGCGAAGTCAAAAATCTTGTCAGTATATTTTTGCCCGATTTCCTTGGTCCGGTCGGTGGAACCGGTATCAACCAGGATGATTTCGTCCACCAGGTCCCGGATAGAGTCCAGACAGTGTCCCAACGTCTCTTCTTCATTGCGGACGATCAGGCACAGGCTGAGCGTTATTTCAGTTGCCACGTTTCTGCCCACCTCTCCCCTTCGGAAGGACCTTTTAACTTAATATTGTTTGAGAACGAAAATCTTGGAGAGCGGAAATCTTGCATCGCCGAGGTTCCGCTTGAAACACCCCGCAAATTGCAAAAAAGGGGATCCGGGAATTAGGGGAGGAAGGGCCCCGGGCATTTCGGAAGCCCTCCCGGTTCTTTGGACTACGCCAGTTTCATCAAATTCAGCTGCGCCCCGACATTGGGGGCGAGGGCCAAAGTGAGTCCAACGGCGGAATTGTTCCTCAGGGTCACGACATCACCGGCTGCAAGTGTCAGCATAGCCTGACCCGTAAGCTGACCGGTCCCGACCAAAGCCGTAACCGGGGTGGATGAGTCAACCGTTCCGTTCACGGCGATCGCAATACCCGCACCCAGGCCGGCTGTTATACTGACAGTGTAGTCAATCTGGTAGGTCCCGGCGGTCGTTACCGTTACCGAGGTGGTACCCGCTGTGTGGCTGATATTCGTCAACGGACCGTTGTTGCTGAAGGGCACATCCGATCCGCCTGTGATTCCGGCGGCGGCCGTAGTGGTCGCCAATTCATAGACATACCCGTAGGCGGACAAGCCGGCGCCGGTAGCACCTGTGGCACCTGTGGCTCCGGTCGCACCCGTGGCGCCTGTGGCCCCGGTAGCGCCGGTCACACCCGTGGCTCCCGTGGCACCTGTTGCTCCTGTGGCGCCGGTCGCACCCGCAGCGCCTGTTGCACCCGTGGCTCCTGTGGCACCCGTAGCTCCCGTGGCGCCTGTTGCACCCGTGGCTCCTGCAGCCCCTGTGGCTCCCGTGGCACCCGTGGCTCCCGTGGCGCCTGTTGCACCCGTGGCTCCTGCAGCCCCTGTGGCTCCCGTGGCACCCGTGGCTCCGGTCACACCCGTGGCTCCTGTGGCACCCGTAGCTCCCGTGGCGCCTGTTGCACCCGTGGCTCCTGCAGCCCCTGTGGCTCCCGTGGCACCCGTGGCTCCGGTCACACCCGTGGCTCCCGTAGCACCTGTAGCTCCCGTGGCGCCTGTTGCACCCGTGGCTCCTGCAGCCCCTGTGGCTCCCGTGGCACCCGTAGCTCCGGTCACACCCGTGGCTCCCGTAGCACCTGTTGCCCCTGTGGCGCCGGTCGCACCCGCAGCGCCTGTTGCACCCGTGGCTCCTGTGGCACCCGTAGCTCCCGTGGCGCCTGTTGCACCCGTGGCTCCTGCAGCCCCTGTGGCTCCCGTGGCACCTGTGGCGCCGGTCGCACCCGCAGCGCCTGTTGCACCCGTGGCTCCTGTGGCACCCGTAGCTCCCGTGGCGCCTGTGGCACCCGTAGCTCCTGCAGCCCCTGTGGCTCCTGTGGCGCCGGTCGCACCCGTAGCACCTGTGGCACCGGTAGCGCCTGTCGCACCTGTAGCCCCGGTGGCTCCTGTGGCACCGTCAGCACCCGTGGCACCCGTGGCTCCCGTAGCTCCCGTGACGCCTGTTGCTCCCGTGCCACCCGTGGCACCCGTGGCGCCGGTCGCTCCCGTGGCTCCGGTAGCACCTGTGGCACCGGTCGCTCCTGTGGCACCGTCAGCACCCGTGGCTCCTGTAGCTCCCGTGGCACCGGCGGCACCCGTGGCTCCTGTAGCGCCGGTCGCACCCGTAGCCCCTGTGGCGCCTGTCGCACCCGTGGCTCCTGTGGCACCGTCAGCACCCGTGGCTCCTGTAGCTCCCGTGGCACCGGCGGCACCCGTGGCTCCTGTAGCGCCGGTCGCACCCGTAGCCCCTGTGGCGCCTGTCGCACCCGTGGCTCCTGTGGCACCGTCAGCACCCGTGGCTCCTGTAGCTCCCGTGGCACCGGCGGCACCCGTGGCTCCGGTAGCGCCGGTCGCACCCGTAGCCCCTGTGGCGCCTGTCGCACCCGTGGCTCCTGTGGCACCGTCAGCACCCGTGGCTCCTGTAGCTCCCGTGGCACCGGCGGCACCCGTGGCTCCGGTAGCGCCGGTCGCACCCGTAGCCCCTGTGGCGCCTGTCGCACCCGTGGCTCCTGTGGCACCTGTGGCTCCCGTGGCTCCTGTGGCACCCGTGGCTCCCGTGGCTCCTGTGGCTCCGGTCGGCCCGATGCCGGGCGGAATCAGTGACTTCAGTTCTTCTGAGACCAGCCGTTGGGCCGCCACTAAATTTCCGGCGGCATCCTTACCCCAAGCCGATATTTCCACTGCGGGCGAACTCGTTACGAACTGGAATTCAAAAGCATCAAACTGCGCGTAATAACTTCTAACAACGACATCTCCCGGCTGCATAGCCACTAACTCGTCCACATATTGAGTCTTGACGCCACCGCTGACATGGAAACCGCTGATCGTCATTGAAGCCGCGACCGTGTCATCATTGGTTGCCTTAACCGCCAGGGTCACCGACGGTCTCACCCCTGAAACCGGTGTATTCTCTATCAACCCTGTTGTGAGCGAAGCCATTCCTCCACCTCCATGATCAAATCGCGGAATAGTCCCCATACCCATCTCGCCCTGATTAGTTAGCCCGGCTTAACCGTTTTCCCCTAAAACGGCTATCTCTTTGGTCACAAGCCTGTGAGCCGTAACGAGATTCCCCTGGGCATCCTTCCCCCAGACGGAAGGCTCCATCGTGGGAGAACTCAGCAAAAACTGAAACTCGAACCCGTCAAACTGTGCGTGATAATCGCGTCTCACAACGCTCCCTGTACCTAAAGTGAGAAGCTCCGCGACATATTGCACTTTACCCCCGCCGCTTTGGTAATACCCGTTGACCTGAACGGCGGAAGTTGCAGTGCCGTCGTTAGCAATTCTCACCACCAGAGTCGAGGTGGGTCTGACCCCGGCAACCGCTGAATTGTCTATCATACCGGTCGTCAATCCTAAAGATGCCATTCTTCTCATCCCCCCTCTCAAGCTGCGGTAGTACATACTACGGAGCCTGTACACAAAATGTTACTGCCCAGGGTCCAAGCGGCCCCATTCTCTCCCTTGATTGCGGACGATGCTGCCCATGCGGGAAAAAAACAGGTTTTTATTGTAATCCCAGGCCTTGGGCCCGCCCTGGTCATAGTAGCCGTCGGCCCTTGGATGGTACAGGTGAAGGGCCAAGGCATCAGTTTTTTGGTGAACACAGCCGTTTCTGAGAAGCCTGTCGACAAAATCCCGGTCGTCATACGCTACACCCGTAAAGTCCTCGTCATATCCCCCTATGGCCTCAAACTGGGCACGTTGAAGCGCCATCAAAAAAGGCATTCGCGTATCCAAGTCCGCGCAGCGGTTAAGCGTATTCAGATCAAAAACCCCGTGAGTCCGCTCAATCTCATTCAGAAACGCACCGTCCCGGTCGTCCTTGCCCAAAGGAATCCCCAAGGATTTGGGGTTATCCAGCACCAACACGCCCAGGCGCGCGACGGTATCATTCAGATGCAGCATCTCCGCGCAGGACAAAATCAAGATGTCCCCGGAAGCGCGCCGGACGCCAATATTGATGGCAAAACCGGGCACCCGCCAAACCGGATGCCCTTCCAGATTCCTTTGTCCCGAAAAAATATACTTCAAATGCAGTTTGCTTTGATATTGCTTGCAGACTTCTTCTGACTCGTCCTCAACCCCATCGTTTATAACAAGAGTCTCATACTCCCAGGGAATATCCTGGCGCGACAACGAATACAACCCCCATTTTAAGAGGTTGACCCTCTGAAAAGTCGTAATGATAAGTGAGATTTTATGCAACATGCGTTTTTCCCTCCGTATTCACGCTCTAATAACCAGACGCCGGTAACCCAATAGAAAACGTGATGCCCCGGCTTCCGCGGCTTAAGTTCTGGTACCAGCGACGAAGCGAACGGCTGCGGCGTTACAGTACGAAACAATCCGCTGAACAGTATTCGTCAACCGCCGGTACTGCCCGCGCGCGGAAGAAGAGGCATATGCTGAGAAAGAAGCCCTCCGGTGGACTACTGTGTCCGTGCCAACGCTATCAGACCCCGGTCGCCGGAAATCACACGGAGTCACCCGGAGAGCAGCTGCGCAGGCCGAAAGGTCAGGGATGCCCGTGGCAGCCGAGCAATATGCGGGTAACTTTTGTGCTGACTTCGGGAACCAGGTACTCGGGCGGCGGTTGCCAGGTACATTCCCCGCTGAGTACGGTCTCTACTGCCCGAACGATCGAGGCGGGCAAACTCCCGGCGATCAGGTTACTTCCCGCCTCAATGGTCTCCGGTCGTTCCGTCACGTCACGCAAGGTCACATTGGGGATCCGGAAAATGCTGCACTCCTCCTGGACCGTGCCGCTGTCACTGAGCACACAGCGCGCGTTCTTCTCAAGATGGACAAAGTCGAAGAGCCCGAGCGGCTCCAAAACGATGACGCCGCTGCCTCCCAGGGTCTTGTTTTGCTTAGCCAGTTGAGAACGGGTGTGGGGATGCAGACTGCAAATAAGCGGCAGTTTAAACTTGTCGTACACTTGTTCCAGAGCCGCCAAATAACGAGCCAGCCGCACCGGGTCGTCCACATTTTCCGCCCTGTGCAAGGTGACCAGCATATAGCGGCTCGGATCCAGTCCCAATCGTTCCAAGACCCGGCTTTGCCGGATCCCCTCCGCATAATAAGTCAAAACTTCCAAAATCGGATTGCCTGTCACAAAAATGCGCTGCCCCTCGATCCCTTCCCGCAAAAGGTTAGCCCGGCTGCGTTCGGTGTAGGGCAAAAGGATATCGCTGCAATGGTCCACCAGACGGCGATTCACTTCTTCGGGCACCCTGTCGTCAAAACAGCGGTTACCGGCCTCCATATGATAGACCGGAATCCCCTGGCGCTTGGCGGCAACAGCAGCCAAGGCGCTGTTGGTATCCCCCAGAATGAGAACACGGTCGGGCTGTTCCGTTTGCAATACCTTTTCAATCCCGGACAATATCAGGCCTACCTGCCCCATGGGACTGTCTGCCTGACCTTTTAACACATAATCGGGAGCGCGCAAGCCCAGTTCCTCAAAAAAAATCGCACTCAATCGCGCCTCGAAATTCTGTCCCGTGTGCACAAGGACATGCCGGCACAATCCATCCAGCAACGGGATAACCCGGCTCAGGCGAATGATCTCGGGCCGGGTCCCGAACACAGTGAGCACTTTCATCTCAGCATCTCACTTTCCTGCCCCCGATTAAAACCCTCCGGCAGGGCGAGCAGCCCATGTTTTTGCAAAAGCTCTCTTGTCTCTTCCGCAGTCATCAAGTAATCTTTCGAACTGTATTCTTGGCCGAGAACCGGCGACCCCGGCTCCTCCGTCCCCAGTTCGGGCAGCATCGACGTGATCGCATAGTGATCCCCCCGTTGATAGGTTCTCGCTGCCTCCTCCTCGGAGACTAAAATCTCATGGATCTTTTCCCCGGGCCGAATACCCGTCACAATGACGCTAATCTTCTTATCGCCGATGAGAGCTTGGGCCACATCGGCCATGCGGGCGGAGAGAATCGCGGGGACAAAAATCTCACCCCGCCTGCCTTGAGCAATGACAGCCTCGATGGTATCCACAGCCCGTGTCAGAGGGAGCAAAAAGCGAGTCATTTCCCGAGTCGTCAAGGTTACGGGACCGCCGCGGCTGATCTGTTCGTGAAAAAGAGGAATGACCGATCCCCTGGACGCCAAGACATTGCCATAGCGTACACAAACGAACCGGGTTGCGGGCAAGGCAAGGTTAGCCGCAATGAAAATGCGCTCCTGCATAGCCTTGGAGATCCCCATAGCATTAACCGGCTTACAGGCCTTATCCGTAGATACCCCGACGACCGTCTCCACTTTAAGACTATTCTCACGAATAGCCCGAATAATGTTTTCAGCTCCTATAATGTTGGTCTGAACCGCTTCAAAAGGAAAATACTCGCAAGAGGGGACCTGCTTGAGAGCGGCCGCGTTCACGACAATATCCGCTTGGGCAAGCACGGAACAGACCGCATGGTAATCCCGGACGTCACCGATGCGGAATTCAAGTTGGGGTTCCGGTCCCCCAGCCGTGGGCACTAATCCCCTGTCCGGGAGGTCTGGTTTCTTACCCACAGAGTCTGATCCCTTACCGGCGGACCCTAACCCTATCCCCGCCGACTCCGAGCCTCTGCTTCTGGGCTCGGATCCCTTGCCTGCTTGATCGGGGCCACGGCCCTCCGCCCAGTAGGCCGTGCGCAGAGCCTGTTGTTTAGCCTCATCCCGAGAAAATATGATGATCTTTTTCGGCCTTCCGGCCGTTTGGCTTAAAAGGCGCTCGGCCAGCACCTTGCCTAAAGACCCTGTCCCCCCTGTAATAACGACAGTCTTGTTCTCAAATACTTTCATTCTCTTGCCCCCCGCTGCCACTATTGAAACGATAGGGTGATTGGCAAAAATCCTCATACAGACGAACCACAAGTTCCGGCCAAGCGGGCGGACGGTACCCCGTCAGGGAACAGAACCTCCCGGAATTCAGACTCTTGTCCGTCACGACACTTCCATCCGCTTCGATGACGATATCCTTCCGGTAACGAGCGGCTATCAGCCGCAGCAGGTCGTATTTGCTAATCGGCGCAGCCGAAAGGTGATAGAGACCCCGCAACCGGTCCAGCTGAGGTATGACATAATCCCCGATCACTCGGGCCATCTCCGGCGTGGTTAAGCCTGAATACACAGCCCGGGTAAAACCGGAAACTTTCTCCTCTTGGCCCAGGAACCAATCCAGCAAGCCCAAATGCCCCCGCAATTCGTGACCGATGATCGAAGTCCTGAGGGTAAGGCAATGCGGGTAAACCACCTCGCCCAAAAGTTTGCTTCTTCCATACAGATCTGGGGGACTGGGAAGATCGCTTTCCGAGTAATTCCCCGCCTTGCCGTCGAAGACACAATCCGTACTGATCTGGATCATCCTGGCTCCCACCGCCAGGCAAACTTCGGCCAGCCGGTGAGGAAAGAGCGCGTTGATCGGGATAACGGCCAGGGGATCACCCGCCGCGGAAGATTGTTTGACGATGCCCGCCGCGTTTATCACGATATCCGGCCTGACCCTGGCCAAGACCCCCACCACACTGTCCATCACATTGGCATCCACCTTGTCCCAAATCCGCTCCGGTATATCTTCCGGCAGAAAACCCGCTAAGTCGGACCGTGAACGGACCGCTGCATAAACAGAATAGCCGCTGTTTCGGCTCAGGTGCTGGAACAGCTTGTGCCCCAGCATCCCACTCGCTCCAAGGATCAATACTCTAGTCTTTTCCATCCTCTTCCTCCCACCCCCGTGAGCCGTTTCATCCTGTCCGGGTCTTTCTCAAGACAGCCAGTCCGGAAAGAGCGCCCGGGCCCGAGCCAGGACGGGAAGCAGAAATTCCGGCCGCACGCACCTGCTTCCGTTTTCTCCGTGCCAGCGGTAGCCCGACAGAATTTCGTCCAGAGCTCCGCAGTCAAAATGACGCAAAAGCCGAAACCACAAATCATAGTCGTGGGCCGTACCCATCGCTTCATCAAAAAACCCAGTCCGTTCCAGAGCCGTCCGTCTGATGATCACCGTGGAACCGTTAATAAAACAGCCTTGGATCAGGTTCCGGACCATATCGGGGCGCTCCGGATAATAGGGGGACCGGACATCGTATTGCCGTTCTCCTTTGGCATCAATGACGCAAAAACTGGTATAACTAAAGCCGAACTCGGGTCGGCTTTCCATTAGCTGCACCTGTTTAGCGACCTTATCGGAATAAAAGACATCATCCGAGCTGAGCCAGCAGACGTATTTTCCCCCAGCCGCCGCCAGACCTGTGTTTAAAGCTCGGGCTGTGCCGCCGTTTTCTTCATAAATATAGCGAATCCTGGCACCCCACGGTCTCAGAATCTCCCGCGTATTGTCGGTCGACCCATCGTCCACTACAATGATCTCCAGATTAGGATAAGATTGGTCAAGGACGCTTCCCAGGGCGGCACCCAAGTAGCGGGCGTAATTGTACGTGGGGATCAGCACACTGACCTTCGGCATAAGCATAGCGGTCCTCCCTCAAAAAACAGCCGCCGGGCGAAAAACACAGGACCCTGCTTCCACCGCCGGCAGGGGCTCAACTCAAACCTGGGCGGGATACGTCCCGGGTACCTTCGTAAGACGTGTGACTGCTTCTTGCCCAGATTCCTCTTCCGCACCGACGGTCGCCGGAAACGGTGTTTCCGGCACGTTAAGCCGGGTGAGAGCCCGACGGGCACTGGCTAAATCCGGAAGGGTCCCGATATCGTACCAGAGATCCCGGCTCTCGTAGCTCATAACCCTCCCTTGCCGTTCTGTTAGCAGCCGCACGAGCTCCGGCATGTCAAACCGGTCGCCCGGGGGAATCAAAGCAAGGCAGCGTCGGTTCAAAGCGTAGATCCCCATGCTGGCCCAATAATCGAAAGCAGGTTTTTCCTTATACGCGGTAACCCGCCCGGCATCGATTTCCAACATGCCAAAGGCGGCAGCCGCACTCTTTTTTTGCACCGCAACCGTCATGTCAGCTTGGGAGCGGCAGTGGTCTTCTAACATTTTCCCGAAATCCAGATTCGTCAGTTCGTCCGCATTAACCACCAGAAAATCATCCGCCAGGCCGGTGACCGTTTTCAGGGGGCCAGCCGTTCCCAGGGGTTTGCTTTCGACCACATAGCGGATGGGCAGGCCAAACCGGCTGCCATCTTGAAAATAGGCCATCACAAGATCGGCCAAGTAACCGAGAGACATAATAATTTCAACGGCACCGGCTTTTTTGAGCTGCTTAACCAAGATAGCTGCCATGGCCTCGTCACCCAAGGGAAACAGCGGTTTGGGCAGCACCCTGGAAAACGGATCAAGGCGTTGACCGCGCCCGCCGGCTAAGATAACGGCCTGCATGGAATCTTCCCTCCCCTCGAGTCCATCCGAAGACTCGGTGTCCATCCGAAAACTCGGTGTCCATCCGAAGACTTGGTGTCCATCCGAAGACTTGGTGTCCATCCGAAGACTTGGTGTACATCCGAAGACTTGGTGTCCATCCGAAGACTTGGTGTCCATCCGAAAACTTGGTGTCCATCCGAAAACTTGGTGTCCATCCGAAAACTTGGTGTCCATCCGAAAACTTGGTGTCCATCCGAAAACTTGGTGTCCATCCGAAAACTTGGTGTCCATCCGAAACTTGGTGTCCATCCGAAGACTTGGTGTCCATCCGAAGACTTGGTGTCCATCCGAAAACTTGGTGTCCATCCGAAAACTTGGTGTCCATCCGAAAACTTGGTGTCCATCCGAAAACTTGGTGTCCATCCGAAAACTTGGTGTCCATCCGAAAACTTGGTGTACATCCGAAAACTTGGTGTACATCCGAAAACTTGGTGTACATCCGAAAACTTGGTGTACATCCGAAAACTTGGTGTACATCCGAAAACTTGGTGTACATCCGAAAACTTGGTGTACATCCGAAAACTTGGTGTACATCCGAAAACTTGGTGTACATCCGAAGACTTGGTGTACATCCGAAGACTTGGTGTACATCCGAAGACTTGGTGTACATCCGAAAACTTGGTGTCCATCCGAAAACTTGGTGTCCATCCGAAAACTTGGTGTCCATCCGAAGACGGGTACCGTACCCTCGCCTGTTGAATATCCCGGCCCCGCCGGCTAGATTTGGTACTTGCCCTGCTCATAGCGCTCAAAATGAGCCATGATCCAGGCCGTCGTACGCCTTATTCCTTCGTCCAGCCCGACTTGCGGCTCCCACGCCAGCAGTTCCTTGGCCAGGCGGTTATCCGCCACAAGACGATTCACTTCACTCCGGCCCGGACGCAGCCGCATCTCGTCGTGCACCACCGGACCGGAACCGGCGATTGCGGCAACCACCCTTTGCGCCAATTCCCCGATGGCGACTTCCCGTCCGGACCCGATATTGATCACCCGTCCCAGCGCTTCCTCCGCCTGGGCGGCCTTCATAAAACCCGCCACCGTATCCGAAACGAACGTGAAATCCCGCTTGGTATCCACACTGCCCAGGCGGATTTCCAAACCTGCCAGGGCCTGAGTGATGATGGTGGGTATGACAGCTCTGGCGGATTGCCGGGGCCCATAGCTATTAAAGGGCCTGACGGTGACCACCGGCAGTTCGTAGGTGTCGTAAAAACTTTCCGCCAGCTTGTCGGCGCCAATCTTGCTGGCGGCGTACGGCGACTGCCCTTGTAAGGGATGAGCCTCGTCCATCGGAACATAGCGAGCCGAACCGTACACTTCGCTGGTAGAAGTGTGGATAAGGCGGCTGACCTGATGGTCGCGGGCAGCAGTAAGCACATTCAAGGTACCCATAATGTTGGTTTCAACGACCTCCCGGGGGTTACGAAAGGAATAGGGAATGCCCACCAACGCCGCCAAGTGAAAAACAAGATCGCAGCCGCTCACAGCCCTGGCGACAGCCTCGGCGTCACGCAGATCCCCAGCCACTATCTCAATCTCTCTCAGCAAAGAGTTATCAAGATCCGCCAGATTCCCCCGGCCATTGGCGGAATTATAACGAACAAAGGCCCGCACTTCAGCCCCGGCCTTCGTCAGGGTTTCGCTCAGGTGGCTGCCGATAAAACCGCCGGCACCCGTAACCAGAATCCGTTTCTTTCCCCAATCCATATCCTCACATCCTTCCTCGCTCCGTCTTAAACGGCAAAATACTCCATTTGGGGTTGACCACTATATTCTATGGACTGGGGGCTTGATCGGTCACTCTGTCTACATTGCCGGGGTGGGTGACATAGGCTGTATAAAAAGGATATTTTCGGGGGGAATAATTAATGAAAATTATCATTCCGGTGCTCAGTCTGGAAACCGGGGGGGGAGCCCGCTTCTTGTATGAGTTGGCAAATGGCCTCGCCGACAGAGGACACAATGTGGAAATCGTGATTCCCCAAAGCGCGGTCATCGTTTGGCCCCTCCGGGCCAAGGTGCGGCGGGTGCCGGAATTGGCGGCCGACTTCCTTCCACCCGGCGACTTCATCCTGCCCAATTTTTACCCGACCGTCATGCCCGCCTGGCAAGCAAAAAAAGGGCGGGTTGTCCGCCTCAGTCTGGTCTATGAACCCTTAATCCTGACAGATGTGGCCGATCTCTCCAAAAACACTTATTCCATCGACGCTCCCATCCTCACAATTTCAGAGTGGCAGCATGAGATCATTTTACAAGAGACCGGCCGCGACAGTACGGTCATCCACGGGGGGGTGGATGGCTCTGTCTTTCATCCCTGCCCCAAACCATCCCGGCAAAGCGGGCGCAAGACAATTTTCTACATCCTGCGCGGCCCCGGGTATACCTGGAAGGGAAACGAAGACTTCTTTCAAGCCTACGAACGTCTAAGGGCGAGATTTTCCGGCTTCGATATCACGGCCGTGGCACCTGAGGGCCTTACCTTCACCGGCTCCATTCCTTGCGCGATCAAAAAGGCGCCGACCGACGAGCATCTGGCCCGGCTTTACGGCGAGGCCGACCTTTTCGTCTATACCTCGTATTATGAAGCTTTCGGTCTTCCTCCCTTGGAAGCGATGGCTTGCGGGACAGCCGTGGTCACCACGGATTGCGGCGGTACCCGGGATTACGCCCGCTCCGGGGAGAACTGCCGGGTCGTGCCCCCAAGCGACATCGGTCAACTGACCGAAGCCATTTATGAACTTCTGAGCGACGACGCTCAGCGGGAGCACCTGGCCCGCAACGGGTATTTGCAAGCCCAAGCGTGGAGCTGGCAAAGAACAGCGGCAGAAGTCGAACGTTTCCTCCTTTCCCTCTGACAGAAGATTTCCCCTGCCGGCCGGACAAAACCTTCCGCCGCCCTAGTTAACGCAGGACATCCGCGCTTTGAGACGGGCTGCCGGCCCGACAAAATCTTCCGAAGCCTCCGGGTCCCGGCCGATCCCGGGGCTTCTTCATCCGCCCTCCCGCTTTAAAGGCGGCAGCAGCGGGATATAGCTCGGAGCGGGCGACGCAGGAGACTCCTGCGTCCGTCGCTTCCGGTTTAACCCTCAGGGGGAAAGAAGCCCGGGGTCCCGCTCTCCTTTAAGTCCTTGCCTGCGGCCGGCTTACTCCTCTGGCTCGATCAGCCTACTACCGCGGTGCGGCAGTTCCGCGGCCTCGGTTAGACCCGATCGCCCTGGCATAGAGGTCCAGATATTGCGGGGCAAGCTCCGTCCAGGTCAACGCGGCGGCCCGCTTGGCGGCATTTTGCGCCAAAAACCGCATCAATTCCGGGTTCGTCAGGGCTTTCACGATAACTGCGGCCAGAGCCTCCACCTTGCCGGCGGCAAAAGTGAGCGCACAGGAGGGAGAGGCGAGTTCTTTCAGAGCCCCCGCGTCGGAAGTGATGAGCGGAACGCCTACCGCCATCCCCTCCAAAGCAACGAGGCCGAAAGACTCCCGACGGCTGGGGACGACCAGCAAGGATGAGCGGGCCATCCGCTCCGCTATCCGGTCCTGACTCTCTTCCCAGCCCTGAAAGCGCACCCGAGCCGGCCAAGGGATGAGCGTTTTCAGCCGCTGTTCATATTCGGCACTTCCCCTGCCCACGACTTCCAATGTGACTCCGGGTCTCTCCTGCCAAACGAGGATCAACGCCTTGAGGAGATCCTCGATTCCTTTATACTCAATTAAGCGGCCGACATAAAGCAAACTATTCCCTCTTCCCCCCTGCCAGCAAACCTCCCGGGACACAATGCCCAGGGAGACCACTGCCGTGCGCACTCGCAGCCAGGGAAAACGGCGCTCCAAATGCTGCCGCTCATTGTAGCTGACGAGGTGAATCAGAGCAGCCCGGGCCAAAAGTTCCTCCTGCACCTCGAATTGGGCCTGCAGTTCAGGGGCCGGATCGTTCGCCAACTCCACCCTTAGAAGGGAGGGCACCGAGTAAAGGAGAGGCACCCGGTTCTTGGCCACCGCGTAAGCCAAGGGGGCAAAATTGACCGCGTGAATATGGATCAGATCCCATCCCTCTCTCAGTTCGGGAAATTCCCCCAAAACGCTAAAAGCGTCAATGAGACCCAAATTGCCAAAATAACGCTCCTGACGCGGTAACCAAAGAATTTTCAGGCCTTCCGGCAGCATCTCCCATCCGGCCGTCACTCGACCGCTCTGCGGAGCCACCACCGTCGGCCTCACCCCCTGATCCCAAAACATTCGGACCATCCCGGTTACGCTGCTGCCGGCCCCGCCGAACCGCTCCCCCGCATATTCGTTGGTCAGGTACAAAACTTTCATACGCAGCCTCCCTCTTGGCTCCCGGGGGGTCCGGAACAGACTTCCCTTCGCAGACTGACGCTTGCTCCGCCCCCGGCCGGAAGCTCTCCGCGCTCTCCCTTCCGGATTGAGAATCATATGCTGGGATCAGCAGCCATACCTTGAGCACAGAGAAGTGAAGCTCAGCCATACCTTGAGCACGGGGAAGCCAAACTTTCACAAGGAGGTTCACAATGCCCACGATAATCTATCCTCCCTCGATTCCCTGGAACTGGATGTTTCAACGCCCCCAGCAGCTTTTACGACAATTTGCCAATATGGGTTACACCGTATTATATGAAGAACCCGGTCTGTTCCCCCAACCCGGCGCCCAAAAACTGTCCGAACGCTTTATTCTTTGCCGGGGGCTGCCGGCGCTGAAAATTCCTCATCCCCGGCCGCGCATCCTCTGGCTCACGGTCCCCTCGCACATTGAGCTCATCGACAAATTTGCCCCCGATCTCACTGTCTATGACGCGGTCGATGAACCTGAGGAAGAATTCGCCGGCTGGAAACCCTATTACCCGTCTGTCCTGCGGCGGGCCCAACTCATATTTGCCAGTTCAAAAAGCATCTTTGACAAACTTTCTTCTCAACATCCACACGTTCACCTCGTCCCCAACGGTGTTGATTACAGCCATTTTTCCGCTCCCTTGCCACGGCCCGCCGAATTGCCGCCTGGCCGTCTGGTCATCGGGTATAGCGGTGCAGTAGCCCCTTGGCTGGATTGGGATCTGCTGCAACTCTCCGTCCGCCGCAACCCCGGCCTGGAATTTGTCTTTGTCGGAGCTTTGTTCGATTTGGCCCGTTTCCCTTTGAAAGGGGCCAACGTCCGTTACCTGGGCCTCAAGGACTATGCCCGGCTTCCCGCTTATGTTCAACATTTTAAAGTCGGGCTGATTCCTTTTAAGCTGAACGCAATGACTAAGGGCTGCAACCCCATTAAGCTTTATGAATACTACGCGGCGGGTCTGCCCGTTCTGGCCACCCCCTTGCCGGAACTTCTGGCGGTACCCAAAATTCAGCTGGAAGCCGAGGTTGAGCGTTTCTCCGCCCGCCTCGCACATTTGGCCAAGCAAGCAGAACCCGACCCGGGACGAGCCGAACGGCAGGCTTTCGCCCAAAGAAACGACTGGTCTGTCCGGGCCGGCCAAATTCAGGGAATAATTGACGAGATCATGCGTTTATAGGGCTTATACACCCTGTAACACCCTTATCCGCCCTCGAATAAGATACCATGACAGTTCCGCGATCCATAACCACTTTTCAATTCACAAAGGGGGGAAAACGCAAATGCTTTTTGAGACCCACGCCTGGGTTACCCTCGACGACGCGGTCGCTGTCTATAACGTGTACAGCGACTCTCTGGTCGCCACTATCCCTGTGGGCGTTACACCGTACTTTCCCAAGCTGACGCCGGACGGAACCAAGGTTTTGGTACCGAATTTCGGCTCGAACACTGTCTCCGTGGTCTGTACCGCCACTAACCAGGTCCTGGCCACCATCCCCGTGGGCGTCGCCCCCACTGCAGTGGCCGTCGACCCCACAAGCACCACAGCCTATGTAACCAACTCTGGAAGCGGAACTGTTTCAGTCATCTCTGTCCCCACCGACACAGTAGTCGGTACCATTTCCGTCGGCAGCACCCCCGTCGATGTGACGGTGGCCCGCGATGGCAGCCGGGTTTTTGTCTCCAACAGCGGCAGCAATAACGTCTCCGTCATTGACCCGACGACAAACACCGTCGTACAAACGCTCACCGCCGGCACTTCGCCTAACGGCCTGACGACAAGTATTGACAACACCAAACTCTTCGTGGTCAACAGTGGCAGCAACAACGTCAGTGTGTTCAGCACAACCACCAACACCCTGCTCTCCACGATCGCTGTCGGCTCATCCCCGCAGAAGATCGCCGCCAACCCGGTTAATCCGCTCTTCGTCTATGTCACCAATAACGGCTCCAACAGTGTCAGCGTCATTTCCACGGCCACTCTCACGGTTGTCGCCACGGTTGCGGTCGGCACGGGCCCCCGCGGGCTCTCTGTCACGGGTGACGGCACTCAAGTCTGGGTTGCCAACGAAGGCGACAGTTCGGTCAGTATTATCAACACGGCAACCAATACTATCGCCGCCGCTTTGCCCACAGCCTTCCCGCCCCGGGGAGTTACGGTCGGCAGAGTCGGTTCGGCCCTTTCCCCGGGTGAACCCATCGACCTGCTCGATCCGTACCAATTGGAAGAAGTTACGGAATCCGTCTGTATCATAGTGGAAAAGGTCTACGCCAGCTGCCAGCAGCGGGAATGCTTCCCGACCTTAACTATCCCCTTACCGGCAGGCACTCCTCCCTTTACGTTTGTCAGTCTGACTTTTGCCAACGGGATCATCCTCCCCGGCAGCATCGTTATCACGCCCATCCCTTCACGGCCCAATTTCTCCCGAGTCCAATTCACCTTGCAAATTCCCTACACCCTCACTCTGAAAGATGCCACGGGCGCAGTATTTACCCTGCCCGGCACTTTACCGGACATCGCGAAAGACATCGTGCTCTACTTCCCGCCGACCCGTCCGGAATTTGACCTCAATCTAAGAGTGGAAACCCGCAGTGAACTTCTGGCCAGCCCGCTTTTCACCCCGACTTGTGTGGAACTGGCAGTGGGCAGTTTCGTCGTAACTAAGGTCACCGGCCTGGTGCAACTCCTGGTCCCGGCCTTCGGCTACTGTCCGGAACCGCCCGTCTGTGAGGAGTTCCCGGTAGGACCGTCCAACCCGTGCGTCACTTTCTTTGACACGACGCTGACCCCATTCCCCTCCGACTTCTTCCCACCGCAGCTCGACAATTGTTAGCCAAACGTTTTTGATCCCGAACGGAAAAAATAAGGGCTGTCTGCGGGCAGCCCTCCCCTGTCCCGCCCCGAAAATCGAGAGTCGATATTCGAGGCATGAGCTTCGAATTCATGAACAAGGATGGACTTCGTGATTTCGCCGACAATCTTTATCCTCCGATGGTGTCGCCACACGGCACAGGCGTCCGGCACAAATACGGGTTAAAATTTAAGGAAGTGGTCTATTTTGATTGTCGCCAATCGCATTCCCTACACACCGGTTTTTATCTCCTACCAGGAAAGCCATTTTTACCTGGCCGTTAACGCCCAAGGCTGCCTTCTCTATAGCGTTGAGGATCCCCACCCGCTTTACCGGCTCAACGAACCGATCCTCTTGGCCGTCGGCAGCGCCGGCAACGCCCAAACCGTTCATTTGGCTGTTTTGAAAGCAAACGGAGAGCTATGTTACACCGTGGTCCCCAAATCCGGTACGCCCCAAACCACGGTGCTCACCAAGCTGGATGTGCGCTCGACCAAATACCGCCGCCTCATCCTGATGCCCCGCGGCGAATTGGTACATATCTTCTACGCCTATTCTCATCAGAGCGTCCCAGACCTTTGGTACATCGAGCACCGTCTCTGGAACGGCAAGGCCTGGCAAAGCGTAAGACTGGGTGAAGTCGTCCATCCCCGCCACCCGCTCTACCATATCGGACTCGACAGCCAACAGAACATTCATTTCTTGGCCTTAACTTTTCAAGGGCGCCAGTCCATCCTGTTGCAAAACCGTTTTCATGGCGCGTTTCACCTCTGGGGCAACCCCGTCCAAGCCTTGACCTTGCAAAACGAGGTCGTGGACATGGCCTCCGCCCTTACCCCGGACAATACCCAGCATATTTTCTGGGTGACAAAAAGCCCCGGCGAAAATTTCGAGGTCCACTGGGCCAAGCGCCCGCAAGCACAGGAAATCGGCGGGAGTTGGGTTTCCGCCCCCGCGCCGATCCACACCGTCGGAGGACCGTGGCAGGGGTGCGGGGCCCTGGAGTTGAACGGAACCCTTTGGCTCTTGCTGAAAGGAGAACAGGAATATCTCCTTTCCAATGCCGGAGGCACCTGGCGCCTGGCAGCCACCCGCCCCGCCGCTCACCGACCCTTAGAATACGTACGCCGGGATGGGAGAAGCTTTTATCACTCCTCCTGGCTTTTGCAGGATTCCTCCGTCAAGGTCCCGTTGTTTTATGAGGAACTCGGCCTCCGTCTGGCCCAGCCCGCTCCCGGTCCACATGAAGTGACCCGCCGGGCACTCCAGCCGGGGGTGTCCGCCGCCCCCCTGCCGCCGGTTTCTCCGTCGGCTGTACAGGCGGCGGTCCGGAGCGGAGAACCCCCGGCGGACCGATCCCCGGTTCCGGACCGCGAAACGAAAATGCTGGCCGAAGAAGTGTCGCGGGTGGCAGACGGCCAAGAACGGGCGGAAGAAAATTTAGTTCAAATCCGGGCGGAAATCAAAAGTATGGAAGCGACTGTAGAGACCAAAATTCAAGAGATCCGAAGCGCGGCGCGGGAAAACGCCCAAGACATCCGGCTGGCGGCCGGCACCGAGATCCGTCAGGCCGCTGCCGACGAGGCGGAGAAAACCCGTCGGGCAGCCGCCGCTGAGAGCGAGGAACTTCGCCGGGCTCTTGCGGCCGAGGCAGAGAAGACCCGCCAAGCCTCTGCCGCAAGCTTAGACGAGATTCGCCGGGCAAACGCCGCTGAGATTGAACAGCTCCGCCAAGCCATCGCCGAAGAAGCGGAAAAAGCCCGCCTGAGCTCCGTCACGGAAAGCGAAGAATTCAGCCGGAACCTCGCCGCCGAGGGGGAAAAGATGCGCCAATCTTTCGCCGGCGGACTGGACGCGATTCGCCGGGCAAACGCCGCTGAGATCGAAAAACTCCGCCAGAGCCTTGCCGCTGAGACGGAGAAAATCCACCAAGCCGCTATGGGCGGGATAGAAACGATACGGCAAGTCCTCCAGGAAGAACTGCAAAATTTCCGTCTGGAAACCGTTCAGCAGCTTCAGGAGATCCGACTCGATACCGGCCGACGCGTTGAGGAGATCCGGCTGATGACCCACGAAGTGGAGCAAATGGTGGCCTGCCAAATGGCAGACATCAGCCAGGCCCAGCTGCGGGTGGCAGACGCGCAAATTCAGGTAGCGGACGCACATGAGAAAGGATTTTGGAAACGATGGTTCAGGTAACTCCGCAAACAAATGCCGGCGAACTCCTCTCTTTCCATCCCGAAACGGCTCCGGTCTTTCGCAAATACGGGGTTCGTGTCCACGGCTGAGGGGCCAAAGCTTATCTCACGCTGAGCGTTGAGCAGGTTGCCCAACGTCACCACCTTAACACGGCCTCCTTGGTGCAGGCCTTGCAGACGGCTATCTGGCAGCATCAAGGAACACATCTTAAAGGAACGCCATGAAAATCCTTTTTCTCAACGATGCCCCCCTCATTGCTTACGGACTGATCTCAGGTCTGGCGCCGGGCGACGAGTTCCGCTTCCTCCCGGTCAGACATCCCGACTGGGAGGACCGTTTGCGTACCCTTCTCTTCTCCTGGCGGCCGGACTTCGCTTTTGCCGACGGGGTCTCCATCTCAACAGTCGCCGGCCGGCTCTTCTCGGAACTGAA
This sequence comes from Acididesulfobacillus acetoxydans, assembly GCF_902729405.1. Classification (GTDB taxonomy): domain Bacteria; phylum Bacillota; class Desulfitobacteriia; order Desulfitobacteriales; family Desulfitobacteriaceae; genus Acididesulfobacillus; species Acididesulfobacillus acetoxydans. The sequence continues at coordinate 1,066,968 of NZ_LR746496.1, read as the reverse complement.
AAGCCGCGGCCTGCCCTTGGTTTATTGGGCCATAGACGATCCGCCCGATTTCTTTAACATGTCCCTCCCTCTGGCCAGGGGCGCTGCCCTAACTCTCACTCCGGCGGAGGAGTGTTTAGCCCACTACCGAAGACACCGCTTGAATGCCCTCTTCTTTCACTTTGCTTGCAACCCGTCCTTTCACCGTCCTGTCGCCCCGTCTTGCCGCTATGAAGCTGACTTCCTCCTCGTGGGAAATTATTATACGTCTTACCCTGAGCGTAAGACAGGACTCGAAATTCTCCTCACACCCCTCCACCCCGCTTTCTATACCCTAAAAGTCTACGGAACTGAGCAGTGGCTCACAAACTCTGATCACTACCGGCTTCCTGGGGGGGTGTATCAGGGCTACCTCCCCTATTCCGAGCTTCCGGCCGCTTACTCATCGGCCAGGATTGTACTGGGGATCAATTCCGTCGTCGATTCCCCGACCATGATGAGTATGCGCGTTTTTGAAGCTTTAGGCTGTGGCGCTTTTTGCCTCACCCACCACTCCCTGGCTCTTGAACGCTATTTTCGCAATCATGAGCACCTGGTCTGGAGCCGCTGCCCTGACGAAACACTGGAGCTCGCGCGCTACTATTTGGCCCGACCGGACCTGCGGCAGAAAATCGCCCGCCAAGGCCAGGCGGAGGTCTACCGCCTGCACACCTACACCCAGCGCGTAGAGTCGGTACGGAAATCGTTGGAACACCTCTGAGGAAAGGGGAACGCTCATGAAAGTCCTGTTTCAAATCCGCCCGGACTATCTCAACAACCCTGCCGGTGACACCGTCCAGGCCGTCTCCACGGGGCGGGAATTAAAAGCCCTGGGTGTGGATGTGACCGTCTCCCCCGATCCCAATGCCCTGCTCACGGATTTCGATCTCATCCATATCTTTAACCTCACCCGTATCAAAGAATCCTATATGTTTTTTCTCAATGCCCAAAGGCAGCATAAGAAAATTGCCGTCTCTCCGATTTACTGGAATCCCGAGAGTTTTCTGCAGAGAGAAGAGGCCAAGCCGCAAGACTTAGCCGTTTGGAACTTAAACCAACCTATGCGTTCCCGGGTAGTGCGCGGCTGTGATTTGCTCCTGCCGAACAGTGCTATGGAAAGGGACAACCTGGCAGCCTCTTTTAGCGGCCATGCGCCCTGCCGGGTTGTCCCCAACGGCTTTCCCGACACCTTTCCGGCCATTGGCCCCGAGCCTTTTCGCCGGCGTTTTCCCGCCTTGCCGCACGAGTTTGTCCTTTGCGCGGCCCGTATTTCCCCGCGCAAAAACCAACTGGGTCTGGCGCAGGCCTGCCAAAGCCTCGGCCTGACCCTGGTACTGGCGGGACCGGTCAATGATCGCAAGTACTTTAACCTGGTCCGGTCTTTCCACCATGTCGTTTATCTGGGCACTTTGCAAGGCGAGATCCTGGCTTCCGCCTATGCCGCCGCCAGGATTCATGCCCTCCCCAGCTGGTTCGAGACGCCCGGGCTTTCCAGTTTGGAAGCTGCCGCCTGCGGGGCCGCCGTTTTAAGCACCGACCAAGGCAGTCCCCGGGAATACTTCCGGGATCTGGCCGTCTATGTCCGGCCGCAAGAGAACGAAAGTTTAAATAGGGGGATAAGGGCAGCCATGGATCACGCCCCCTTACCTCTGACAGACCATGTCCGCGCCAACTACCCCTGGTCCCGCATTGCCCGCCTCACCCTGGAGGCATATGAGGATTTGCTCGGGGGAAACATCCCCCCAGCTACCCACACCAAGTGAACTCGTTGAGCTTAAGCTGAGTTTCACGATAGTCTCCAGTGGCGATAGTCTCCAGTGACGATAGTCTCCAGTGACGATAGTCTCCGGTGACGATAGTCTCCGGTGACGATAGTCTCCGGTGACGATAGTCTCCGGTGACGATAGTCTCCGGTGACGATAGTCTCCGGTGGAGACTATCGCCGAAGCCGCACGCTATCACAGGATGACCCAACGGCTGAGGATGACTATCGCCGAAGCCGCACGCTATCACAGGATGACCCAACGGCTGAGGATGACTATCGCCGAAGCCGCACGCTATCACAGGATAACCCGACGGCTGAGGATGACTATCGCCGAAGCCGCACGCTATCACAGGATAACCCGACGGCTGAGGATGACTATCGCCGAAGCCGCACGCTATCACAGGATGACCCGACGGCTGAGGATGACTATCGCCGCAGGCACAATGCGAGAGCTTGTGCTTTGGTGCCGGATTTTAAAGCTGTCCTTGGTAGAAAATGTTCAGCGTGACGGCACTGGCCGCGCTGACCGCACTGTAATATAACCTGGCGTATTTCAGGAAAATGGACGAAACAAATGTCGCCAGGCTGTTTTGATTGATGGTCACCGTCCCCGTAGGATCATCCTGCCAGGAGACCGCATCCGGACTGGTCTGAAGTTTGACATGGGCTTGGGCGTTGGCTGCCGTGGAGTTGTTAACCACACCGAAAGTCCAGGTTCTCACCCCGAGCACGTTGTAAGTGGTATCGGGGGTTCCGCCCGTATCGACAATATTGCCCCTGGTCGCCGATACATCCGTGGTGGCCACCGTGGAAACCAAACTGCCTGTGACCAGCAAACCACTGGCCGGAGGTGTGATGGAGAGACCCGAGGCCGGCGCGGTAACCGTCAGCCCGTTAGCCGGGGCCGTAACCGCCAGCCCGGTGGAGGTGATGCTGAGGCCGTTCGTCGGGGGCGTGATTGCCAGGCCGCCCGTGGGCGGGGTAATGGAAAGACCCGAAGCCGGCGCGGTAACCGTCAGTCCGTTAGCCGGGGCCGTAACCGCCAACCCGGTGGAGGTAATGCTGAGGCCGTTCGTCGGGGGCGTGATCGCCAGGCCGCCTGTGGGCGGGGTGATGGCTAATCCGCCCGTCGGCGGGGTGATGGAGAGGCCCGAGGCCGGGGCCGTCACCGTCAGCCCGTTCGCAGGGGCCGTAACCGCCAACCCGGTGGAGGTAATGCTGAGGCCGTTCGTCGGGGGCGTGATCGCCAGGCCGCCTGTGGGCGGGGTGATGGCTAATCCGCCCGTCGGCGGGGTGATGGAGAGGCCCGAGGCCGGGGCCGTCACCGTCAGCCCGTTCGCAGGGGCCGTAACCGCCAACCCGGTGGAGGTAATGCCCAGGTTCCCGGCGGTGTCTGCATTGACTGCAACGTCATTGCCGGCGAAAATCTTGATCCGCGCCTGGTCAGGTACGTCTTGGAAAACTTTGAAATTAGGCATTCTCTTTTTTCCTTCCTTTTCCTGCTTTTTGCCAGTGAGTCCGGACTAAGCCCTCAGTCACGGCTCGTAATATCCTATGCCGGAATTCACGGGATTGCCAACCCGTCCGCCGTGACACCGCAACAGACAGCGAGATCAAATCAGCCTGCGCCGGAGAGCGTATCCGCATCCCGCATCCCCCAGATTCAGGCGGCCCGAAACTTCGCGAGTGAACGTCTCAGTACGTTTTCGGAGAGCATATTCAGATACCGCAGGCCATGTGACAGCGTAACGGGAAATGATACCCCTAAGCATGCCGGACCCCGTACGTACATCGAGCGGCCGCCCGGATGTCATGGACTACGGCGTGTATCAGAGAAACCCGTCGCATCATATGCTATTCAGGTGATATTTGCGGATATTTCCGCCGGTGCCTCCCCCGCGGGCCTCCTATGATCCTAAACTCCGCCGGCTTATGTCCACTGAGGTCAGCGGCGGTTCTGCCCGGGACACCCGCTGATACCAAACCCCGCTCTGCCCGGAAAGCTCGAAGACAAGGAGTGAGCCCGTCTATGGAGAAACGGATCAGCCTGTGCATGGTCGTCAAAGATGAAGCCAAATACCTCGGCCGTTGTCTGCGCAGCGTGCAAGGCAGCGTGCATGAGGTGATTGTCGTGGACACAGGCTCGACGGACGCCACCCGAGAAATCGCCGAGGCCTTCGGCGCGCGGGTCAAAAGTTTTGCTTGGAACGACGATTTCAGTGCCGCCCGCAATGCCTCCCTCGAAGAGGCGACCGGGGATTGGATACTTTTTCTCGATGCGGATGAGGAATTGTCCCCCGCCGGAAACCAGGTTTTGCAGAGGCTTACCGCCGGGGCGGAGCCGGAAGGGTACGAAGGCTGCTTTGTCAAAATTGTGAATCACCTGGGCAGCGAAGGCCAGTCTGAGACCTGCCCCGATTTGGTCTTCCGCCTTTTCCGCCGCCGCCCGGACTATCGTTTTCGGGGAGCCATCCATGAGCAGATTGCCGATGTCATCCTGGAGCGCAATCCCCGGGCCAAATTTAAAGTAGCGGAAGGGATTGAAATCGCGCACTACGGCTACTTGGATGAGCGCGTTAAGGAAAAGGACAAAAAGAAACGCAACCTGGTTTTAATCGAACGGGAGCTCCGCCGGGCGGGAGACGACCGTTTGCTCAGATATCACTACGGGGTTGAGCTGTTCCGGGCGGAAAGATACGCCGAAGCCGCGCAGGAATTGACGCAGGCGGCCGCGGGTATCGATCCGAACAGCATCTATCTGCCCAAACTCCTGCGCTATGTTGTCATGTCCCGGCAAAACGCGGGGCAGCCCGAACAGGCTCTCGAGGCGGCCGTTTTAGCCCTGCGCTTTTTCCCGGATTACGCCGACCTCTACTACTACGCGGGACTCATCTGCCTGGATTTGAAATCTTACGGCAGAGCTCAGGAGTTTCTGGAAAAGGCCTCCTCTATGCCCGAGCAGCCTGCCCAATACGCTTCATTCCCCGGAGTTCGCGGCTTTCGCTGTTTCTATCACCTGGCGCTCCTTGCCGAAACCTACCTGGACGAGGAGTTGGCCTTAAAATACTATCTGGCCGCTCTGCAGGACAATTCCGCCTTCACCGCGGCTTTGGAAGCAATTCTGCGCATACTCCGGCCGCAACAGGAGCCGGACTATGCCAGAGCCTGTCTGAACAAAATCTTCCTCCTGGAAAACGCACAGGCCAGACAGAAAATGGCGGATGTATGCTTCCGGCAGAATGCGTATCATTTGGCCTTGCTCTACTGGGAAGAAGCGGATGCCCTCAACGAAGGCACGAGCGCACACACGGCACCCGAGGGCACCGAGTACTGGCTCCGGCGGGCCATCTGCCTGATTCAGGATGAACGTTTCTTAGAAGCACTCAAAATCCTTACGGTTTTCCCCCCGGAAAACTCCCTTTATCCTTTGGCCAAGGTCAATATGCTCTTCACCTACCGGCTCGTGGGCAAAGTCCGGAAAGTTCGTTCCGCCCTGGCCGAACTCCGCCTGGCCGGGCTGACTGAGGACTCGGCCAAAGTTCTCAGCCTGCTTTCCCTGCCGGAAGGAGAAGGGAAATTTCCGCCCGACCCGAGCAGAAAGGGGGGAATCGTTCCGGACCCCGACGGCATCGAACTTCTCTCTCAGATCGTCTGCCGTTTGCTCGCCCTGAACCGCCCCCGCCTTGCCGCCTCTATCCTGGCCCGGATCGAACCCGGGACACTGGCCCGGCAGGGGCTGAACTTGGCCCGCATGTTTTTGGCGTACGGATTTCGGATTAAGGCGGAATATCTCCTCCAGCATTACCTGGCCGGAAAACCTGACGGTGCAAGCGCGGAAGCCTATTTTCTGCTAGGAGAAATTTACCGGGAAACGGACCGTTTTGCCGAGGCCGAAGGATCTTACCGTCAGGCCCTGGCCCGGGACCCTTCCCAGCCCAAATACTGGCTGCGCTTGGAAAGTCTGTATGTAAGTCATCAGCAAGAGCTGGGCAAACTGTCTGAGCAAAGGAGCGTCGCCCCTTCATGACCCAAAATCATAAAATCAGCCTCATCATGATTGTGAAAAACGAAGAATCCCATCTCGCCGCCTGTCTGGAAAGCGCCAAGGACTGCGTGGACGAAATCGTCATCGTCGACACCGGGTCCGCCGACGCGACTTTGACAATCGCCCGCTCCTACACGGACCGGATCTATTTCTATCCTTGGAACGAAGATTTTAGCGCCGCCCGTAATTTTGCCCTCGACCGGGCGGACGGGGACTGGATTTTGTCCTTGGATGCCGATGAAGAACTCGTTTTTCCGGGAGGCGATCCCGGTGAAGCCCTGCACAATTTGGCGGCCCGGGACGAGCGAGTGGAAGCCTACCTTCTCCCCCTGGAAAACTCCACATCCGCTTACGAAATCAACCGCTTCCATGTCCTGAGATTTTTCCGTCACCATGCCCGCTACCGCTACATCGGCAAAATTCACGAACAAATAACCGTATCCGCTCCCGGAGTCACCGGGATCAGCACGGCGCCCGTGATTTCCCACAAACTTCTCTCCGGCCGGGATCGAAACCGCAAACGCGGCCGTAACCTTTTGATCCTGCAAAACAGCCTCAGGCAGGAACCGGACAACTATTTCCTCCACTACTATTTGGGGGTCGAGTGGCTGATGCTGGCCCAGCCGCAGCGGGCCCTCCCCTTCTTGCAGGGGGCTTATGAACATTTGTCTGATGACCATCTGCTCTTCCGCGCCCCGGCTTTCCGCTATCTTATCCTCGCCTTGCAGGCCCTGGGCCGTCTTGACGAAGGGATCTGCCTTTGCCAGGAGGCCGCGCGGCGCTATCCCGAATTCACCGATGTTTTTTATCTCGGCGGCATACTGCTGGAAGAAAAGCAGTATTACGTTCCCGCCGCTGCCTGGTTCACAGCCGCCCTCGAGTGCGGTGAACCCCCTGCCCTCTTCAGCCACCTCAAAGGAGCCGGGAGTTTTCTGGCCCGTTATCACCTGGGGCACTGTCAAACTCTCGTGGGACAGGAAAGTGACGCTCTCCGGTCTTATGAACAGGCCTTGCGCGACAACCCCCGCTATCACTACCCGATTTATGCCCTGGTGCAGCTCCTCATCAAAGCGGACGGGGCCGCCTCGGCCCTGAGCCAGCTGCTGGAACGCAAGCTTTTGCTGATTGCCCACCCCGAGTCCGGCCGAATCAACCCCGCGCTGCCCCTGGCCGCCGCGGATTGTTTCTTTGTGTCCGGGCATCCCGATCTGGCCCTCCTCTGTTTGGTAGAAGGATTTCCCCACCCATCTCAGCCGGAGAGTTCTCCGGAGGCAACTTCGGTCGCACCCGGCCCGGAAGTCCTTTTTTGCCAAGCCAGATACACCCTTTTCTCCGGCAATGTCCGTTCCGGACTCGAGAGCTTGGAGGCTCTTGACACAAACAATCCATACGCGGCTCAAATTCGAATTTACCGGACCATCGCCCACCTTCTCTTGGGGCAGTTCCCCCCGGCCAAAGCCCAGACCTCAGCTTTGTGGCGAGACCCCGCGACCCGCCCCCAGGCCTACCTTCTTCACCTGATACTGCAGCTTATGGAAAAGGGATTTGCCGGGCAGGACACTCTTTTCAACCTGCCCGGAGCGAAAATCCGCGGGGTTGACCTGTGGCCGCTCTGCCTTAACCTTCTTAACGAGGCCGGTTGCTTTTTGCCCGTCCCTGCGGAAACCACGCTCATTTCCCGCTACGTTCGCTCCCTGGAGCACCTGGCTGGAAATCTCACCCCCGGGGGATATCCAAAACTTCGGCAGTTTTACCGGCACAAGGCAGAGACCATCAAGAACGGTTGCGAGACTAGGTTCGGAAAGGTGGAAAGCAGATGACGAACCAACCCACGCCGAGCGGCACGAACAGTAGCCTTAACCCCAGCCCTAACCTCAGCCCTAGCCTTAGCCCTAACCTTAGCCTTAGCCCTAACCTGAACCCAGACCTGAACCCTAACTCTAAGCCTAACTCTAAGCCTAACCCTAGCCTTTGCCTTTGCCTGATCACCCGGGATGAAGAACAGTCTTTACCGGTTTGCCTAGCCGGTGTCCGCGAGCTTGTCGCAGAGATTGTCGTCGTGGACACCGGCTCCCGGGATGAAACCGTTGAAATCGCCGCCGCTGCCGGCGCCCGGGTCTTTCGCTTTCCCTGGAACGGGGATTTCAGTTCAGCCAGAAACTACGCCCTGGCTCAGGTCCGTTCCGACTGGGTTCTGGTCCTTGACGCCGATGAAAGACTGCAGGCGGTGGAACCGAAAACCTTGCGGGACCTCCTGGAAGACGGGCAAGTGGATGGATATTACCTCGAGATCCAAAACAGACTGGCCCCCGGATTGGTCTCTCGCGACAGAGTGGTACGCCTCTTTCGCAACAAACCCTGCTATCGTTTTCGCGGGGCTATCCACGAGCAAATCACACCCTCCATTCTGGAATATGGAGGAAAGGAACGTTTGGCCTGCGCTCCCTTTGTGCTCCTGCATGAGGGTTATACCCCCGAAAGGATTAAAGCCAGACGCAAATCGGATCGCAATATCGAAATTCTGGAACGCGAGCTCCGCTCTAAGCCCGATGATCCGTTTCTCCTTTATTGCCTTGGCCTCGAACGCTATCAAAACAATCAAGTCCGCGAAGGGCTGGCTCATTTGGAAAACGCCCTGGTCCGGATGCCCGGGGGTGAAGGGTATCTTGAAGATGCGGTCCTTTACACCGCCTTTGGCTATTTTTACCTCGGCTGCCGGGAGAAACTGGAGAGCTTCATCGCCCGGGCCCTGCTCATGTTTCCCGAACATCCGGAGCTCCTCTTGCTCAGGAACCTTAGCCTTCTCCATCCGGGCGGGGACCGCCCCCCGGGAGAGCCGCCGGCTTCGTAACCGCAAGCCCGTCCGCCCCCTCCCGGTGAAGGGGGCTCGCTCTGTTCTTGCCCCAGGCGCCAGCCCATCCGCCCCTTCCCGCTCGCGCAAGCCCGTCCTTGAAAGAAAGGGGACCTTATGATGACCGCCAAAATCCTTTTGGCCAGCCCGGTGAAACAGAAGGAACGGATCCTCGCCGAGTTTCTGGAGTCCGTGGAGAACCTGGACACCCAGGATTGCCAACTCGAATTCGCTTTCATCGATGATGGCAACAGTCATGATTTGCTCACCCGCTTTGCCGGTCGGAACAAAGCAACCCGCCTCTTCCGGCCCGGCAAGGATTGCATGGACCTAAGCTTCTCTAAGGCCAAGGAAGATCCCCCCTTCCCCGCGGCAGAGCGGGGTTCCACCCTCCCCGCGCCAAAACGAGACTCAACCCCTCCCGCGGCGGAGCCTGACTCCGCTCCTCACGCGACAGAGCGGGACCGTACCGGCGACCGTCCCTCTCCCCCGGAAGACGACCGTTATCTTTGTGACGAAGAAACCCACCACTGGCGCCGGGATCTAATCCGCAAAGTTGCGCATTACAAGGACTTCCTGATTGATCTCGCCGTCAGAGAGGCCTATGACCACCTTTTCCTGGTCGACTCAGACCTCTACCTTCACCCGCAGACTCTCCGCCATCTCGTCTCCCTGGGTAAGAACATCGTCTCCGAGGTCTTTTGGACACGGTGGCAGCCGGACATGCCACCCCTGCCCCAGGTCTGGGTCAGCGACGAATACACTCTTTACAAAAGCACCCCCGGTGAAGGCGTTCTCAGCCAAGAGGAAATCACCCGGCGCACGGGCCGTTTTATTTCTCTGCTATCTCGTCCCGGCACCTATAAAGTAGGCGGGCTGGGAGCCTGCACCCTAATCAGCCGGGAAGCTTTGTCACGCGGAGTTTCGTTCCGGCAGATTTATAATCTCTCCTTTCTGGGAGAGGACAGGCATTTTTGTGTTCGGGCGGCCGCCTTAGGCCTGGAACTTTACGCTGACACCCATTTCCCGCCCTTTCATTTTTATCGGGAGAGCGATGGGCCGGACCTTCTCCAATACAAAGAACGGCTGATAAAGCACGGGGAAAGTGAACCCGCCGAAGAAATCGGAAAAGAGAAAGACACAAAAGGGCAACCCGCAGAGAAGAAGCCCTGCGGGGAACTCCCGTCCAAGGCGCCCGGATCAGCAGCGCCGGAGCGGCCTCGGCTCACACTTGCCATGCTCGTTCGCAACGAGGCCGACCGTTATCTGAGCCAAGTCCTCAGACAGGCGAGCCAATACATTAACTCGGCCGTCATCCTGGATGACGCCAGCGAGGACTGCAGCGCGGAAATTTGCCGTCGGGAACTGGCTGACCTGCCCCTAACCCTAGTGTCCAATCCGGAGCCCGGGTTCCAAAATGAGATCAACTTGCGCAAGCAGCTGTGGAACCTGGCCTGTGAAACTTCACCCGAATGGATCCTCATTCTGGACGCAGATGAGATCTTCGAGGAGAAGGCAGCGGCATCCCTGCGCGGACTTCTCACCGATCCGGAGGCCTTTTTCTTTGCCTTCCGGCTCTACGACATGTGGGCCGAAGGCTTTTACCGTGAGGACACTTACTGGAACGCCCACCACACTTACCGGCCGTTCCTGGTTCGATATCAAGCCGGATTATCCTATCAATGGCGCGAGACTCCTCAGCATTGCGGGCGGTTTCCCCTAACCGTCCTAGAGTTCCCGGGAAAACGAAGCGACCTCAGGGTGAAGCATCTGGGCTGGCAAAGGCCATCCGACCGTTTGCGCAAATACGAGCGCTACAAAAAACTTGATCCGCTGGCAGCCCACGGAGTGGCCGGACAATATGAATCCATCCTCGATCCCAAGCCGCATCTGCTGCCCTGGCATGGCTGACATCCTCCGCGGATAAAGCCATGGGAGGAAAGCCGGCTGGCTGCAAGTGAGCCTGCTCTTTGTTTCCAACCGCATCCGCCAAATGATCATGAAACCCGGAACCTCCCGTCCGTTCACCCTGTCGCCTGAAGTCGCCCGCAGCCGGGGAGAGACCCGAGCGACAGGGATTTGAGATGCCTGGTTTAGCTTAAGTTTGTGCCTGGAACCAGACCCTGAGCGGAGTTGTCGTCGGTGCGCTGAATCTTACACGGTTAAAACGCACGAAATATGTCGGAGTCAAGATGGCCAGCGTGCCGGGTGCGATTTCATGCTCCGCTCCGTCCGCGCTCCAAACCCCGCCGTCAGGACTTACTTCCAACTGCACCTTGGCGCTGGACTGGCCGTCATTGGTCACGGCAAAACTGAAAACACTGAACGGCGATATGTCCTGGGCGGCGCTCACCTGGGGACCGGCCTGAGCCGACAGACTCTGCAGACTTTGCCGGAATCTGTGCTCCGCCAGTTGAACTTGCAGCGAACCGTCGGGCGTTCCGTTGAGAGCCCCGCCGCTGCTGCCATATATGCGCACACCGTCACGGGAAGGGGTCAAGGCCCGAATGTCACCGGTAATGGTGGCTTCAACCTCCACCGGGATCGGCACAGGACTGACCATCCGCACCGGGACCGGTTTTTGAATCTGCCCGATGCTCTCCACATGCCGAACGTAAATCTGGCCTTTCTCATCCAACTTCAAGGCCCGCAGAGGATAAAGGCGGAAGGCCGCGACTTGGTGGATGATGAGGTCCCCCTCGCCCAAGATAGCGATTTCCAAACGCAAACCTCCGATTCCCGCCTCTGTCGCGAAGACCTTCGTGAAGACCTGAGGCTTTTCCCCCGGGCTCAGAGGAAAGACTTTTACCCCCCGCGCCCCCAGATAGATCTTAGCATAGCAGGGCACCCCCGGCGGAGACGTCTGCAGCTGCACCTGCAGCTCCCAGCGCTGGGAATCTCCGGCCTGCACAGGAACATCGAAACCCTGCTCTATTCCGGCCGCCCTGGTGCCGCAGGGGTGACTGATGACGACGGCACGGGGACCCTGAGGGGACCCCGTCCAAGTCCAGGATGTGGACGTGTCTCCACCCGTTCTTCGCCAGCCGTCCGGAAAATCCGTATAATTTTCCCCCGCCAGGAGAAAATCTCCATTATACACCTGGTTTACCAAATCCATAGCAACCCCACCCTACCCGGACACTCTCGCCGTCACCCATCCGCCCCGGTCGCGAACCTTAACGTCCCTGCCCGCCATAACCCGTGGCGGCCGCTGTCCCCGCGCCGGTCCCTCTGCGCCTCGCCGGGGCGCGGCCGCTCCCGAAGGCAGCCGGTACCTCTACAGCCCCTAAACCAACCGTGGCAGGCACCGCTATGCTCCCCGCGCCGACCGCAGCATCTGCCGCCACTGCCCCTGTGGCGGCCCCCACAGACACAGGCTGCCTGCCCCCGGTCCCTATGTCGTCCGCCGTGTACGCCGTTGCGGCTTTTATGCCGAACGCCGCAGACACCGCTGCAGCCCCGCGCCGCCGGACGGCTGGTCTTTCCCCTGCCTCAGCCGCGCCCCACCGTCACCGGTAATAACACATGTACCCGCTCCGGCAAAGTCCAGGCACTCCTTTAAGCTCCTTGGCCCTTTCTCTCAGCTCACTCTCGGAACACCCGGCCTCCAACAAGTCCAGGGTCTTCCTCACCAGTTTGACGCCGGCGGCCTTTTTCCGCAAAGAGGCCTCCCTCCCGACAATTTTCAGGGAGGCGATCCCCAACGCCTGGAGTGCGGGTAAGGCACAAAGCCCGCACATTCCCAGAGGATAACCCCCCGGTCCCGGAAAGCCCCCGAAGTTCTTAATTCCCAGCCAAAGCCACCTCTTGTATTCGTCAACATTTTGTTGGAAAGTCTCCCCGCCGGCCGGCAGCCGGGACACTTTGTTCCCGCCCGCTGAAATTTCCCGCAGCTTATAGGACCAGGCGGGATTGTGGCAGAAGGCTCCGCCGAAAGCGTGACTGACATGACAAAACCCTTCTTCAAAAACGCAGCCGTCATTGAGAATAAACACTTCAAATTCCAAATCCCTCTCAGAAGCTTCAATCATCTTGTGCAGGACCTGTAAATCCAGATAACGGGGAAAGATAATTCGTTGCGCCCCGAGAGAACGAAAGAAACCGATGGAGGAGCTATTAAGCACGGACGCCAAGCTGCTGACATGGATCACGGCTGCGGGTTCTTTTTCTTTCACTCTCCTTATCAAGCCCGGATCTGCCATAATCAACGCGTCCACGCCGATCGACAGGGTATCCCGGACAAAGGAAATAAGGTCAGGGTAGAGCGCTTTCACGTATCCGGGTTGGTTCATAGTCAAAAAGACCTTGGTTTCCTTGCGGTGGGCTAGGGCCACAATTTTCTCCAACTCTTCCGAGTCAGCCAGGTTAGCCTTGCCCGGACCGCGCCGGTTAAGCCAAATATTCTCACCATGTTCTTTGCCCCAGGCTGCCGGACTCAGGCCGCAGTACAATTCCCGGGCACCGCTTTCAATTAAGGGAAGAGCCTCGGACAATGAACTGACAGGTGCCAGGATCTTCACATGAGTTCCCCCTTTACTCCGTTCCCCTTAAAGTCACCGTACCCCATCCGCAGATTTCACCGCAACCACCGTCCCCCTGCCGCCTATCCCAACTATCCTTGCCCCCTGAGCTCTGTCATTTCATCGCCCAACCGTCCCCTCTGCCGCCATTTCTTTTCCGTCAAGCAGGCAGCGTTCATCTTTTCACCGTAACCACTATCTCCCCGCCGCAGGTATCCGGAGCCGTTACCACCCGCAACAGGACTATTGCACCGAGATCATTGCCCCCCACCGCTGGGGGCCGGCCCTTGCTAAATCGGCTCCGGCTGGAAGACAATGCGATTAACACCTGTTCTTGCCGCCTCTTCCAACCCTTTGGCCAAAAAATCCTCTCTCTGCAAATAAAAAACTGTGTTCCCTTTTTGAACAATACGCCAATCCCTGCTCTTGCGTACCTGGCCGGAAGGATCGGACATTTCCAGCCAGTAGAAACGGCATTTGCGGTCGCAGGCTTGCCTGGAAGTCTTAAATTTCTCCTCCTTCTCCATCCCCCAAGCATTCATCAGGCAAATTCGCCCCGTCGTGATCACTGCCAGGGGCACGTAGAGTGAGGAGCGGTAGCCCCAATCCGGCAGATGCGGATCCAGTCCTTGAGGGGGATAGTCCAGCTCTATCCGCCTGACTTTAAATTCTTCAAGCAGAGTTTGCATAGCCGGACCGGCTAAGTAACTCATTTGAAAAGGAGTTGAAACTTCCCCTTTGCCCAGCCGGTAACCGCTCAGGCGTGGGTCACGCAGGATTTTGTTCATAAGTCGGCCCAACACCGGAACCAAAGTCGGGAATTTCCGGCTTAACAGGTAGAGGAGGCCCCAGTCGTTCACCACCACTTCCGCTCGGGGAGCGAGCCGGACCAGCCTCTCCAAAAGTTCTTCGCTGCGGGCCAACGCCGTTTCCGTCACATAAGGGGTCACCAGTGTAAAGGCCAGACCGGCAGCATGCGCCGCCGCCAGCACCTCTTCCAGTTCCCCAGCCGCCGGGAGGGCCTTCTCGCAAAACTCTTGGCCAAAATACAAACGGGAAAAACGCACCGGACCCAGCACCTTTTCCATGACCGCCCGCACATGGGCCACGGGCGTCAAGGCACTCTCAGCCCACGGATCATCCAGCCGCTTCAGGTTTATTCCCTGCGGTATAGCCAGAGCCCATTCCACCGCCCACACCTCGCTTTCGGTGCAAGCCGCCGATCAGGGCCGGCGAGTTCGCCGGGCCCGCCGCGGCTTCGCAATATCTTATGCCGACTGCTTGAAAGCGGTTTCTCCGTTACCGGACTTTTCCCTGTTTGCCTGTCAAAAAGCAGCCAATTCGTTCGCTGCTTGAATATAAATACAATAGGTATGATGTCAACCGGAAAGGAGGGGTTCACCTTGAGTGAAACAGATACCCCCGGCACAGTCAATGAGGAAGGGAAGGATCCCTTGGCCGAAGAGGATGCCATCCCTGCCATGCAGTGGTGCGAGCCGGCGCCGGCCGGCTTTGACTGGATCAGATACACTAAGGTGACCTTAACCTTGGTCAGCCTGATCATCCTTCTGGTTTTGGCCACTGTCATCGTGGGCCTGCAAAGTTGGAACCCCGGCCCCCTGGCCGGGTGGATGCAACGGTTGATATCTTTCAGACTCCTAAAGTGAACGCATATACTCTTCGCGTAAACGTGTCATCTTCTTTCCGCGCAAACCGCTGCTCTGAGAAGGCTGATCCCGGCAGGAGTAAGGCCCGAGACTATGGAAAACAGCCGCCGGATTGGGGCCGGCTGACCCCGGTACCCGTGAGCCCTGAACTTCGCCCGATACTTTGCTAACCCTTACTTTCTCTTTTGCCAAGAAGGGAAAGCGGACAGGCGCGTCGAATTAAAGCTTGCCCGGGTTGGGATTGAGATTTGGCGCTAAGGACATTCAGCCGGAAAAAGACAGGCACGGCGGCAGGAGTACTTAGGGGGGTAGATATGCGACCGGACAGCAAACAAAAGGTCCTCTTGGCTCTCTATACGGAATATCAAAAGGATCTTCCCGAGTTTACCCGCCTCGATCACGAGGCTCTCGGACTTTCCCGGGATGTGTTCAATTATGCGCTGAAAAAGCTCCTCGACGAAGAGTTCATAGAGAACGCCCACCTCATCTGGGGAGAAGACAGATCCATACCTTTAGGGGTTGTCTTAGACGTGGTAAAATTGACACCCAACGGAATACGCTATATTGAAGAACTTTTCGCGCTGAACCGGACACTCCCGGGCCGGGACAAGGTCAGAGCCATTCTTACGGCCGCCGGGGACTGGGACGGCGAACCTCTTCTCGCTTGGATTCAAGAGATCTTCAGAGAACTTTAAGGCGGTCTCCCCCGAGCTTCACGCCCGGTAAATGTCGGGTTTGGCTCAATTTATCGTTCCCTACCATAAATTTACTCGCGAGATGTATTGACCAACCATGGCCTTCCATGGTAAATTTCTTTTATACAAAGAATTTGTTTTTCCGACATTAGCGCAATCTTTTTTGATCCCCGGACGCGGGGATTACTTTTTTACCTTAATCATCTGCGGGAAGAGCCCCACCCCGACAAAATTTCTGACATATACCAAATTAGGCCGAAAATCCGCCTTCAGCGAAGTCTGGCGCCCGATTGGTTCTCTTTCCAGGATTTTCTTCTATTGACCCTGAGGCTTGTTCATGGTAAATTGATTTCAAAAGCACCTTTGGAATTAAGGCAATTGCGCAACACTCTTTAAACTCCCGGACGCGGGAGTTCTTTTTTTGAGCACGCAAACTGCGGTCAAGAAAACTGAGCCGGTGCCTTGATCGTCAAGCGAGCTTCCGGTTGAATCAGGGCTTAGGTTAAATCAGGGTTTGAGTCATCGGATAAATCAGGGCTGACGCAAGTTTTCCCATCCCGCGTAAGCTTTATCTTTGCGGCAGGACAAAAAAAGAACCGGCAAAGGTGCGCGGTTCTTTTCTTCGCCGGCCGGACTGGAAGGATTGCTTCCGGATGGAGCCTATTTCCCGGGTTTAATCAGCATGCCGTTATTGAAATGATTCATGGAACCCACAAGGTCAATTACGGCTGCAATCTCCACGATTTGTTCATCCGTGAAGCCCGCTTCATGCAGTTGATTGCCGTATTGGGTAATGCACATCTCACAATTGTTGAGGACGGATACGGCGAAGGCAACCGCTAATTTCGTCTTTTGATCCAATACCTCGGACCCCATGACGGTTTGCATTTTCCCCAGAACCATCTTCAAGTAAGCGGGATGATTGGCCATGGCGCGCATGGGAAGCGGAACATCCCCTAACTGCTCCTTGAGTTGGGCAAACATCTGCCGGACCTCCGGAGTGGCTTCCGCGTCGGGAATAGCTCTCACAGTTGGCATAACTTTTTCCTCCTTTTTCTCAACTCAGAATAGTAACCCCCCCTACCGGGTTAGTATACAATGTTTTCAGGTTTATATCCAGCGGGATGCAAAGGGCCTTAAACAAATTTTTAGCGTGCTTTTGAGCAATGGCTATCACGCCGGGTAAAAGTGTCTCCATCGGATCCTCTTGTCACAACGGCCGCCCTGGCGATGTTGCCGGCAGCGGGTGTGGAGTGTTCCTGCTGGGACCTGTCGGTATATTTCTCCATCCCGGGATCGGCAAAAGACACCGCGTGGGGTATTCCTATTGGGCCCTGTTAGCCTCGGCGGTAGCTCTCCACTGCTGACGAGCCAAATTCAGGATTCCCCTCTCATGGGAACGATTGGGATGCTCGGCGATTTTGGCAAAATAGGCTATGGCTTGCGGATATTGCCCCAAACGGCGGTGCAGTTCCCCCGCCAAATACAAAACCTTCATTTCCGACAGAGGCGTTCCGCCAAAATCAGAGTGCCTGTAAGAATCCTCCAGTTGCGCCAAAGCTAAACGCAAGAACCTTACCTCCTCCTCACTCCTCTCCTCCCGGTAGAGCCAAGCCAGGCGCAGACAGATCTCCCCTTGAATCGCATGCTTTTCACCTTTAAGGGCCGCGGAATAGATCGCCAGCTTGTAGGACTCAATCACTTGTTTGAGGTCCCTTATCCGACCAAAATCGCGGCGCTCCCATTTAGCGCTGATCTGTTTTCTGATTTCTTCCTTGGCTTGCGGCGGGAAATCGTCCGTGAAATCTTGGCTGAAAGCAAACCCGCACTCGGGGCAAACGCTGATATGATAATGATTTGGGTTCAAACCCCCCGCTTCGTAATGTGGGCAAAAATCACTGTCGATAGTCTGTGGGGTCGCGCGGCGGGAACGCACCTTCATTGTTTTAAATCGATGGTCGCAGAGCGGACAAGTTACGCTTTGCGCGTACATGGCCGGCCTTGGTTCCTTAGTAGGCACTGACAATTCATCCCCCTCTTTAATCGTACCCAAAGTATACCGGCCACAGTGCCGAGAATTTGCGCCTCTATCTGTCTCCGGTCCGTATTTTCCTAGAGATTCGACACGAAGGGGCCAGATCCTGCCCTCGGCCGGTGCGCGGCGGGTAAAAAGCCAGTCATTCGCTGGTGCCGTGAATAATTCTTACGCCATTCTGCATACTAATTTCAGCAATACCGAAGGAGGTCCTTGCCTGTGCCGGAAACAGAATTTCGCCTCACACCTCATGAGACACTTGAACTGCACGAGCTCTTGGGAAATAGGATTACCATGTTGAAAAAGCTCAATGTCAGCAAGACAAGCGTTCGCAATTCAGCCTTAACCGGTTTTATCGATGATGCCATCGACCGGAAAACCGTGGAGATCCGGGAAATCCAGGACTTCTTGGACAAACGCTCCCCGGACACAATGCAGTAAGATAAGGGGGCAAAATTATGGGTTGGTTTAATGAACTCTTCGGCGACGAAGGCACAAAATTCACGGATTCGGATGTCGCGCTTGATATGCTCAAAGACTCCAAGTGCGCGTTAGGGGCTTTGGCCGGCGCCATTGCGGAAGCCGGCACTCCGGAATTGAGGCAGATTTTAAAAAACGACTTAACCGCAGCCCTTAAAATGCACTTTCGCCTCAGCGACCTCTGCATCAATAATGATTGGTATGAGCCCAACCTAAGTCCCGCAGAACAGTTAAAAAGGGATTACACGAATTCGACCCATCTGACTCATCAACATCAGGGAGGCTAAAAGAAGTGAGACAGCAGTCAACACTGGCGCCCCATGAAATATTGGAGCTTCACGAAATCTTGGGTTCAGAGATGATTTGCACCAAAAAAATGGAGTCCGGTTTGAGCGCCATTCAGGATCAGGAACTCTCCGCTTTTGTCCAGGACACGGTCAATGCCAAAAAGCAGCAAATACGGGACATCCAACAGTTCGTAAATTCCAATCAGATCATCCAGTAGGGGGTAAACACAATGCCGAATACGCCCATGATGGACAAGGATTATGCGCTGGATATGTTGAAGGACTCAAAGCTCGCCTTGCATTCGTTGACCATGGCGCTGGCCGAATCCACCAATCCGCTCCTGCGCGAAACCCTGATCAATGTGCTGAATGCCTCTGTCGACCGCCACTTCAGATTAGCCGACATCGCCGTAAACAAAGGCTGGTATGCCCAACCAAACCTTGCTCCTTTGGATCTGCTGAAACAGGACCTGACGGAATCCCAAAGCCTGACGTCGTAAAGCCATTTGCATGCTTCACGCTAAATAAGAATGCGAACCTTCAACCTTGGGATTGCAGTACTTCCAACTATTGGCGCACCCGAACCCTGTCACGAGACAAATCCTAACCTCATATTCTCTTAGTGAGTTGCGGCATTTCTGACTTCTCGATTCTTCAGCCTCTATGTGTGGGCCGCGAAGCCACCCACTGCTCTCGATCCTCTGTCGAGTGCCGCAATCCGGTCAGGGGCCTCCGCCCCCGGCCTTTTTATTCGTATTGGAGCAAAGATAATTACAGTATCCAATGACGGCCAAAGGCTGAGTCCGCCCCCACCGAAGCAGAGTATGGGGAACCACTCCCACTTGCACAAGTGGGAATCTTACGATTAGATTAGGCTTTCTACGGGGGTCGAGTCGAACGACCGGACACCGACAGCCCTTTACCCTACTGTCATCCGCACAACCGGTTCAGCGGGCTGTTTCGTGCCGCGCACCTGTGCTGTTCACCGGCTTGCGATAGACAATGGTCCCGTCGATCATTGTCAGGAGCACCTTTGAGTTAATATCCAGGGGAGGCCCGTCAAAGACAACCAGGTCCGCGTCCAGACCGGGTTCAATTTTTCCCACCCTGTGATCACACTCCAGGATTTCCGCCGGGTGTATGGTCACACTCCTCATCGCCTCGAGGGGAGATAGTCCCTCCGCAACGGCCAAAGCCGCGATAGTCCTTAGCTGGTCGATCGAGTTATAAGGATGGTCCGTAATAAGTGCGACCTTGATGCCTGCTTCCGCCAATCTCACTACGGAACCGTAGTTGCGCTTGCGCAGTTCCATTTTGATACGGGGTGTCAGCATCGGTCCGAAAGCCACCGGGATATTCCTTTCTTTCAAGTACTCTTTGACGATGTCCGCCTCTGTGCCGTGTTCAATGACCAGCTTTTTAATACCGAACTCTTCGGCGATGCGGATCGCCGTTACTATATCGTCTGCCCGGTGAGCATGCGCCCTTAAAGAAATTTCTCCGGTCAATACCGGAATGACAGCCTCGAGCTGCATCTCGCGTCTTCTGATCCTCCCTCTCGCTTTTAGCTCCATGTAATCCTGAGTGCGGAGAAAGAGTTCACGTACCAAGGCCGCCGTAGCCATCCGGGTTACAGGGCATCTTTTGTCCTGTCCGTAAGTAGTAATGGGATTTTCCCCCAAAGCGATCTTTAGCCCAACCGGATGGCGTAAAAGCATTTTGTCAATGATCGTCCCATAAGTCTTGAGGGCCAAACTCTGACCGCCCACGACATTGTCACTCCCCGGCCCGCTCATCACTGTCGTTATCCCGGATTTGACCGCGTCCTGAAACGCGATGTCGACCGGATTCACCGCGTCGATGCCTCTTAGCCCGGGAGTAACCGGGTTCGATATCTCGTTATTGTCAACCCCTATTTTTCCGGTGGCTTCCTCGATAATTCCCAAATGGGTGTGGCAATCAATGAGCCCCGGCAGGACATAAGCCCCTCCCAGGTCTATATAGGTACCCCCTGGCGCCGTCTCCCCCGGAGCGGGGGCCGACACAAGCTTGCCTTCCCTGACCCATATATCCTTCTCTTCAATTCGTCCGGAAGTGACATCTACCACCAAAGCGTCCCTCAGGACCAGCGAAGACATTGAGTCCACCCCCTATCTGAGTCTACCCCGCATAGCGTATAGAGGTATCCACCCCCCAGACCCTGCTCAATCCTTATCCCCTCCCGGCTCCCTCGGGATTTCGTTCCTGCCGTCGGACGTCCCCGGCTTCCGTAATCATGTTAGTGGTACCACAAACGGGCGGATATTATGCCCCGTCCAGCCAAATCCCTGAACAATCTCGCTCTTAAAAATTTCCAAGAAGGATTTTACGGTTTTTTGCCTAATTAATTAGTATGGAGGTGATCGTTATGGAGGAATTCTTATGCTTTCCAGTTACTCCCGAGGAAAAGCGCAGGTTTCAGAAAGCCTGTTCTTCCCTAAATCTCAAAGTAGAGGAGTGGTTTCGTAGGGCGTTGGTCGAAAGTGAACTGAATGTGGCGATGCGGGATTTCCCTGATCCGGATATAAGCGACAGGTCCTCGAAGAATCCGTCTAAACCCCCCAAGAAAAAAGATAAAGACAGTTAGGAACGGGCGCTCACGGTTCCGGGCATTATAGTTATAGTTCACAAATCCGATGGTTGACGAGGACCGGAAAATGAAGTAAAATAACATTCGTCCGGTAAACGCCGATGTGGCTCAGCGGTAGAGCAGCTCACTCGTAATGAGCAGGTCGTCAGTTCGATTCTGACCATCGGCTCCATAAGAAATCAAGCACCGCAAGGGTTTGCGGTGCTTTTGGTTTATGTAGCAGAAGGCGCTTTTGGGGTGAACGTTGCAACAGCGTTGCAACCCGACTTTTTAGTTGCAACGCTGCTCCAAATGTCCCTCGGGGTGGTGGTACACGCAGACGAATTTCTGAGTCCCGCCTACGTTTTGCGAAAATCTTTCTACCCTAAATGGGATTCTCCCAATTTCCGTCTACTTTTTCCGTCAAGACACAAAAATGTGGCAGGTACCTATTTTACGTACCCACCAGGAGTTCCCGCTTAACTCGGTCCAGACAAGATGCCTTTCTGCGCCCTGTGCCCAACGGTGCTAGTGCTATGCTAGCTGGCCGGGGTGACAGAATCGTAACCCGCCGCAAGCCCAGAAGTTGTTCACCCAAATGCCGATCTTGGCTTCCCGTTGTGCTTTCGAGGTCTCCTCTTTTTGCGGAGAACAGGTATATACGGTTACTCATCCTCTTCGTATGTTACCGCTTCGCTCGTCACGTCCTTCGTGCCACCGCCAAAATATTCGCCACGTGATTCCAGCCAGTCGATGAAGTCGTCGAGCCATTGATCATGGCTCAGGTCGGTTTCCACGCAGCCGTTAATCTCGATGAGCGTTTGTTTTTTCATTTTGCGGTTGCCTCCCCTCCCCTTCTCTTTCTTGTACACTTCTTCCAGAGGCACGTCGGGCACCACTGCCAGCTTCGCGAGAAATGCAATACTGCCCGGCTTCCCGCGCTCCAGATCACAGATGTGATTCGCGGTTGTCCCGACCAGTTTAGCCAGTTCTGCCTAGGAAAGGCCCTTCTCCCCACGTAGTCGTGCCAATAATTGACCGACGCTGTCCATAAGCTTCTTGGATTCCTTCCCCGATGTTCTATTATCGCCCGCGCAGAATCCACTGGGCATGAGTCACGAGGACCACGTCATATGCCGGCACCGCAACAACCAGCAGCCGAGAAACTAATGCGTGCGGCCTGTTTCCTATCCGACACAGCAGGACCCCCAGGAGGACCGGCAGTGCCAGCTTGACCGCCGTGAACGCGACGGCGTTTTGGTCGATCAACCATCGCATCAAGGGATTGTCCTCCTCGATTGCGCCAAGACGAAGCCCCCAGAGTGTTAGCACACCGTCAAGAAGGGTGGGAACGGCCAGGGCTGCTGGGAGTAGCAGGGATTTTCTGTTGTGGGGTGGAGAGAAGTCCATATTACTACTATCCCATCCATAAGAACTTTCGTCACATTCTCGCCGGGTCGGACTAAGTCCGGCCCGTTTTGTTAACTTTTAAATGTTTATTGAATGGTTCACTGAACATTTACAAAATCCTAACATTGTCAATGAATACACTCTGCGGGCTGTGAGCAACTACCTTAACAAAGCTCGTGTAACTATACTTTGTACTGACTTTGCAGAAGCCCTGAAAGGTACACGCCAAGATTCCTTTGTCTATTTCGACCCTCCCTATGATCCCGTTTCTCAGACGGCAAGTTTCACCGGATATGATAAAGGCGGCTTCGATCGAAACGAGCAGCTCCGTCTTAAAGAAACGTGTGACAATTAACATAAAAAAGGTGTCAAATTTCTCCTCTCCAATTCGGCGACTGACTTTATTAAGGATCTGTACAAAGATTATCATCTTGAAATTATTCAGGCCAAACGAGCCGTCAACTCGAAACCTGACAAAAGAGGAGAAATCGACGAAGTGCTGGTAAGAAGTTATCAGTGACGTAAAGAATTCAAAGGCCAACGAATTCTACGCTCCTGTTAATCATCCCGTCCCCGGTTCTCTGTGCAGAGGTCATCCATCCAGCCCTCGTCATAGCTTGATCCGGCGCCCTTGTATGGCACGGCACGAGGTTTGCCCATTTTATATAGTTTGCACGACTTGGGCCCGTAGCAAAAGCTCTCGAATCGGTACTTCTTGCTCACACCCCAGTCATATTCAATCTCGACCGCCGACATCGTTGCCCAAGCACATTGAAAGCATTTGCCTTTGTAACTGCCGGCACTCAGCATTCTTGCGCCACGCCATTCATAGGTTGCCAGGTCGGGTGGCTCTATCACATACGGCGGCGGTGTGGTTTCGGCTTGTTCTGCCTTCTTTGTGATTTTCAGGCCCCCGGCGCGGTAGTAATCGGCATAGTCGCTCACATCATACATTTTCGTCCACGCTGTACCTTGGGCCTCATCGCCAATGCGAAAGACAAGTTTTTTCTGTTGCTTTTCCGAGATGGCCACAGAAAACCGGGCCTTAATCCCCTGCGCTTCGCCGTCAAGGAAAAGATTGTAGCCGCAATGATAGTGGGTGCGATTATCCAATCTATACCGCCACACGGTCGTACGCGGCTGGATAGACACTATCGTGCCTCGCCATTCAATTTTCTCTGGTTCGTTAACCGTCATTTTCGTATCCTCATTTTTAGCTTAATCAGGTCATAATTCTTTTAATTATATGGTCTATTTCGGAAATTATCAAATCCTCGCTTTCGACAGTCCGCAGGGCCGTTGCGAAAAAGCTAATCCTTTCGTACGACGACGAAAGGGTTAAGCTTGTACTGATTCAGGCAATATGTTACCATGTAAACAGGGATTTATTGGCAGAGGGAGGCTTTTTATGAGTAAAACCGCAGAACGTGGGGAGCAAAAAGTTACGTATCAGGAATATCTGAGATGGCCTGAAGAAGAACGCTGGGAACTCATCGACGGATTGGCCTACAACATGACCCCAGCCCCGACACGTTTGCATCAACTCATCTCCCGCCAGCTGCTTACACTTTTCAACAATTATCTTGCGGGTAAACCGTGCGAAGTTTACCATGCACCTTTTGACGTGCGCCTGCCTCAACCGCAAGAAAGCGATAACCAGACTTCTACCGTAGTCCAACCCGATATCGCAGTGATCTGTGATAAGGCTAAACTGGATAACCTCGGCTGCAAGGGAAGCCCTGACCTCGTCGTTGAAATCGTGTCCCCGTCAACATTTCAGAAAGACGTTAAGGCCAAGTTTAACCTTTATGAAAGAGTCGGCGTACGCGAATATTGGATTGTCTATCCAGACCCGAAAACCATCAGCGTCTTTCGCCTTAGCCCTGAGGGTAGATACGGCAGGCCGGAAATCTACGCCGAAACAGATTCACTGACGGTCGGTATCTTTCCCGATCTGACCATGGACTTACATGAAGTGTTTCCTCTGGAGATTTAAGTTTCTTCTGTCTTCGAAAGTTGCACAAAAATTCGAACCAGGGGGAGGAAACAGCAGCCCCATCGCTCAAAATAGCGTCAAGCCCGGTACAACATACTTTCCTCTGACATCAATTGCTTCTACTTCGCCATATCTCGGCGCGGGAGTAACCCCGTCAGCCAAATTGGCAATTGGCAATTACCCCAGCCGCCATGACCACTATTTGCACTTATTTGCACTTACTTGCCTCTGCCCGGACTTACGGCTACGGACTAAACGCTGAATGGCCAAGGCGATCAGCCCAATCAGGAGCAAACCCACAAAGGCGGACAAAAGGTAACCCAAAGCTTGCTGCCAGAACGTATGGTCATATCCGGCAATACCGTAGTCTTTGAGTAAGGCGTGTCTCCAGAAATCACCGAATTTTTGCATCCCGGCGGGAACAAATCCTAATGTGGACTTGATGTCTTCCAAACTCCCTTCTCCCCAGGCAGTTCCCGAAGCCAAAAGCCCCAGAGGAGTGAAGACGGCGATGACCAGCAAGCCAATAACATACTTCCGCACCCGTAATGCCGGGCTTGTGCTTTCCCGATTATTTCTCAGCTCCAACAAGGCCGGATTAGAACGCTGCAAATAGGCAAGGACCAAAGTGGTAACCACAGCCTCCACCGGCCCGGCTATCGTCGCATGCGCAAAAAGCATGGCCGGTACGGCCACATTCAAGCCATAAGGGCTATAAAGAGGAGTCCCGTTGGCGGTATGGAAAAGAAGCGGTTGCAAGCCAAATTCTGTTCCGGCACTAACAGCCGCGACGCACAGGCCAATATAGCCGCCGATGGCGGCACCCACTAAACGGCGTTTTGAGGAAATCACGCTCTTACCGGCGATTAAACTGTAAATGGCGTAACTCAGGAACGGCAGCACAATGGCCATGTTAAATATGTTTGCCCCCAAAGCCAAAATGCCCCCGTCCCCAAAAAAGATCGCCTGTATCACCAAGGCGATAGATACGCCGATGGCCGCTGTCCAAGGGCCGAACAGAACGGCCAGCAATGAGCCCCCCACCGCGTGTGCTGTCGTCCCATCGGGTATAGGAACATTGAACATCATCAGCGTGAAGCAAAAGGCCGCGCCCACAGACAGCAGGGGAATGTTCCTGGCACTCAGTGTTTTAGAGGTCTTCTTAGCCGCGATACCCAGGACAGAGGCGCTCACAATCCCCATCAGCGCGTCTGTTTGCGGACTCAAGTATCCGTCCGGAATATGCATTGATTAGTCCCTCCTTTATTGGTTAACCAATTTTCTTGCTGCCGAATCGTGTCTTCAATAGAAATTACCCATATCTTTCCCTCCCTAAAAAAGGAAAAGACCATAGAGTGACCCGTGATTAGGTCAGACCTCCATGGCCTTTTTCCGATCTTTTAATTCTGGAAACCAGCTGACTTTGAGCCAGATTTTTAGCCTTCGCCCAAGGCATTGTCGGCCGGCAAGCTATGTTTCAGAGTTTCGGCCTCGGTGATACAGTCCACCGGACTGTATCGTGGCACGAGCCAAGTTTTCTTCAGGTATCCTTACGTTTCTTTAATTAGCTATTCGACACGGAAATAAAAATACCTTCTTGATATCTTGATATTAAGAATATTTTTGACGCATCCATGGCTGTAGTTCCGGCGTTACTCGGCAAAACCAATAGTGAACTCGTTTGGTTAAAGCTGAATATCGAGACTTCGGCGGGGGAGTCTACCCCCACCGAAGCGGGGTACGTGGGGCCCACTCCCACTTGGAGAAGTAGGAGTCTTGCGTTTTGGATAAACCGGATATACGTTGTCGCCGGCAGGAAATTTCCACCCACAATTCCCCCGATTCTTGCAAGATTTTCTTGAGCTGGTAAAATAGATCGAAGAAGAGACTCGGTTGGGCCACAGGGGCGCGGTTACGGCACACCGGAAACTATGGGCTGAGACGGGGTTTTCCGGCAAAACCGCCAATCCCGTGCGCCGGTTTGGAAACAGGCCTGCCTGGGCATGTTCGGGCACTTCGGCCGCAATATTTATGTCACTCGGAAGATGGGAGCGAGATCATGGAGCTTCTTAACGTTGGGCTTGATGTGGGTTCGACAACGGCCAAACTGGTCGTTTTGGCGGACGGTCGCATCACCCACAAAAAGTATCTCAGGCATTTGTCCGGTTTGAAAGAGGCGGTCATCGCCTTGCTCGAAGAATGCCGGCCGTTACTGGCCGACCGGCTCCTCACCATGACGGTTACAGGTTCCGGAGGATTACCCTTTGCTCAGACTTTAAACGTTCCCTTCGTCCAGGAGGTGATTGCCTGTACCGAGGCTGTCAAGCAATACATACCGGAAACCGATGTAGCCATTGAATTAGGCGGGGAAGACGCCAAAATCACTTATTTTGATCAGTCCCTGGAGCAGAGGATGAACGGCACGTGTGCCGGCGGAACCGGTGCCTTTATCGACCAGATGGCCGCCTTATTGCAAACGGATGCCGCCGGGCTGAATGAACTGGCCCGGCACTATAAAACTCTCTATCCCATTGCCTCCCGCTGCGGCGTCTTTGCCAAGACCGATATCCAGCCTCTGTTAAACGAAGGCGCGGCTCCCGAAGATATTGCCGCCTCTGTTTTTCAGGCAGTTGTCAACCAAACCATAGGAGGGTTAGCCCAAGGGCGGCCGATCAAGGGTAAAGTCGCTTTCTTGGGAGGGCCGCTGCATTTTCTGCCTGAACTGCGCCAAAGATTTCGCCAAACACTCGTTCTTGAGCCTGAGCAATACCTCCATCCGGAGGACTCCCAGTTCTTTGTCGCTTTGGGAGCCGCTTTATCCTCCGTCAAAGAAAGCCCTCTCTCAGGGCCGGCACTTTATGAAAGGGCCGTTCTTCTTCCTCATATGGAACGCCAGGGTGACGCCCCCCTCACGCCTTTGTTCACGGGCGCAGAGGACTATGCCCGCTTCCGGGCACGGCATGCCAGGCACACGGTGCCCAAACGCGACCTTACTCTTCATCAGGGAAAAACTTTTCTGGGCATTGACGCCGGCTCAACCACGACAAAAGTGGCTTTGATCGATGATGAGGGACGGCTTCTCTATTCCTATTACGGGAACAATAAAGGCAAGCCCTTGGAAACCACGGTTGAGGCCCTGCAAGAGTTATACGCCAAACTACCCCCAAAGGCCTGGATAGCGAATTCAGTGGTAACAGGATACGGAGAACCGTACATTCAAGCCGCCTTAAAAGTCGACCTGGGGGAAATCGAAACCGTTGCCCATTACAAAGCGGCCAATTTCTTCCTGCCCGGAGTGGACTTTGTCCTGGACATAGGCGGTCAGGACATGAAGTGCCTGGTCATCAAAGAGGGAGTGATCGATTCCATTCTCCTTAATGAAGCCTGTTCCTCAGGCTGCGGTTCCTTCATCGAAACCTTCGCCACCTCCTTGCAGCTGGAGGTGAACGATTTCGCCGGCAAAGGAATTCGGGCCCAACGACCCGTCGATCTGGGAACCCGCTGTACTGTCTTTATGAATTCGAAAGTGAGGCAGGTGCAAAAAGAAGGGGCCGAAGTCGAGGATATCTCGGCCGGTCTGGCCCTATCGGTAATCAAAAACGCCCTCTTTAAAATTATCCGTTTCCGCAGCGCGGATGACCTGGGGCAAAAGATCGTTGCCCAGGGGGGGACCTTCTATAACGATGCGGTACTCCGGGCCTTGGAAATGATTACAGGCCGGGAGGTCGTCCGCCCGGACATTTCCGGGATCATGGGAGCGTTCGGAGCGGCCCTCATCGCCAGGGAACATGATCAAGAGGGCCACAGCAGCACCCTCCTCCCGGCGGATGCCTTGGAACACCTGCATAACGAAACCGAGTTCCGCCGCTGCGAGTTCTGCGGCAACCATTGCCGGCTTACAGTGCATCACTTTAACGATGGCCGCTCCTTCATTTCCGGTAACCGCTGCGAAAGAGGATTAGGGCTGCAAAAAGAAAACAACCCCCTTCCCAATCTCTATGCCTATAAATATCGGCGCGTTTTCAATTATCGGCCTCTGAAAGAAGAAGACGCCCGTCGCGGCAGCATCGGCTTGCCCAGGGCTTTGAACATGTATGACGATTATCCTTTCTGGTTTACGCTCTTTACGGAATTGGGCTATCGCGTTATCCTCTCCGGCCGCTCCAGCCAGACACTGTATGCGCTGGGAATGGAAAGTATTTCGTCCGATTCCGTCTGTTATCCGGCCAAACTGGTACACGGGCATATCGCGGACCTGGTTCAGAAGGGTCTCAAAACCATCTTCTACCCTTCCATCCCTTTCAATATTGCGGAGGACCCTCAGGCCGGCAACCATTATAATTGCCCGATTGTCACCTCTTATCCGGAAACCATCGGGGCCAACATGGAAATCCTCGGGGAGCAGGGCGTTAAATTCTATCATCCTTTTTTGCCTCTGGACAGCCCCCACCATATGGCGAAACGGCTGGCCGCAGCCCTGGCTCCGGAGGGGCTGCCCTTGGCGGAGATCCGGCCGGCGGTGCAAAAAGCCTATGCTGAACTGTCCCGTTATCGGGAAGATGTGCGAAAACAAGGAAAAGAGGCCTTGCGCTTCATGCGCGAACATCACCGGAGGGGAATTGTCCTGGCGGGCCGGCCTTATCACATCGATCCGGAACTTCATCACGGTATCCCGGATATGCTGCAATCCTACGGGTTTGCCGTGCTCTCGGAGGACTCCGTGCGGGATTTGGCGGTTGTGGAAAGGCCCCTGCAGATGATCGACCAGTGGGTTTATGACTCCCGTCTTTATGCGGCGGCCACTTTAGTGGCGCAAGAGCCGGATTTGGAACTGATCCAGTTAAACTCTTTCGGTTGCGGCCTTGATTCCATCACTTCTGAGCAAGTGCGGGAAATCCTGCGCCGTTACGGGAAGATTTATACGACCATAAAAATCGACGACATCAATAACTTGGGCGGGGCCCGGATCCGGGTTCGTTCTCTCATCGCCTCGATCTATGAGCGGGACAAAAAAGGGTTTATTCCCCGGCGAAAATATCAGAGTCCGGGCCGGGTGCTCTTCACGACCGCCATGAAGGAACAGCACACCATCCTCGCCCCCCAGATGTCCCCAGTCCACTTCCAGTTCCTAAAAACCGCCTTCACCAATGCCGGGTACCGGATCGAACTGCTGCCTGATGCCGATCAAGCCGCAGTGGATGAAGGGCTGCGTTTTGTCAACAATGACGCTTGTTATCCGGCCATTTTGGTCGTCGGCCAGGTCATGAAAGCCTTGCGCAGCGGCAGCTATGATCCGGAACAGACATCGGTCATCGTCAGTCAGACCGGTGGCGGCTGCCGGGCCACCAATTATATTGCCTATTTGCGCAAGGCCTTGCGCGACGCCGGCCTGGGGCATATACCGGTGATTTCATTGAATACGGCCGGTCTGGAACCGAATCCCGGCTTTCAATTAACCCGTTCTCTGTTTGACGAGATCATGCAGGCCTTAGTCTACGGCGACCTCTTGATGCGCGTTCTGCACCGGGTACGGCCTTATGAACAAGTGCCCGGATCCGCCGACACCCTGTATGACTATTGGGTGGAAGAGTGCCAAAACTCTCTGCAAAAACGGGACCGAAAAGCCTTTAACCGGAACGTTGAAGGGATCGTCCGGCAGTTTGACCGGCTGCCCCTGGATGAAACCAAGGCGAAACCGAGGGTGGGAATTGTGGGCGAGATTATGGTGAAATACTACCCGGCCGCTAACAACAATCTCGTCCAGATGTTGGAAGAAGAGGGAGCGGAAGTGATCGTCCCGGACCTCATAGATTTTCTTCTCTACAATGCCATGGACAGCCAATATCAATACCAGTTTCTGGCCGGCCCTCTTTCCGGCGTCCTCTCGTCCCGCCTGGCCGTGGGAATTATTGAATGGTACCGGCGGGCCATGAAAAAAGCCTTGCGGCACAGCCGGCGCTTTCAACCCCCGCTTGCCATCGGGGAATTTGCCCAGGCTGCCCAGAAACACCTGTCCCTGGCCAATCAAACCGGAGAGGGCTGGTTCCTGACCGGGGAAATGGAGGAACTTCTCCACAGCGGAACCAACAATATCCTCTGCATACAGCCCTTTGCCTGCTTGCCCAATCATGTCATAGGCCGGGGAATGCTCCGGGAGTTGAAAAAGCACTATCCGGGGGCCAATATATCGTTTATCGATTACGACTCGGGAGCCAGTGCCGTCAACCAGTTCAACCGGATCAAGCTGATGCTGACGGTGGCTAAAGAAGCGGTTGAATCAGGCTGAAAAATGGCCCTTTCGTCATAGGCAGCTGCCTAAAATAAATCCTATCCGGCTACTCGCGCTTGCAACAAAGTCGGGAATGGAGAGGGGAAAAAGAGCTTGTGAAAAAGAACGTAAACCCGCGTAAACGGATAAAGGCCTTCTGGGGAACGCTTTTGAGCCTTGCCTTACTGTTGCAGATGTTGTCAGAACCCAGCTTCGCCCTGGCGTCACCCGCACCGGCAAATTTCAATCCCCCTTTAGCGGTTATCAATCAAAAACTGGACACCGTCGCCAGAGAAAAGGGGATACCGAGCGTCATCCTTAAAGCAATCGCTTTTGAGGAGAGCTCCTGGCGCCAGTTCGACAGTCAGGGAAATCCCCTCCTCGCCGGTCCGGCGGACCATCCCGCCATCGGATTGATGCAGGTAGCCAGTTACAATGGCTCGGATCAGGCGACGATTAACAAGCTGAAATACGATATAGACTTCAATATAGAAATGGGTGCCGATATCCTCAATCAAAAGTGGGAAATGGTCCCTAAAATAGGAGATGGGGATCGCAACAAGCTGGAGAATTGGTATTTTGCTCTCTGGGCCTATAACTGCTGGACCGGAAAAAACAATCCCAACGAGGCACTGCTTCCGGCCCCTCTTCCCGGCCCGGTCCCTTCTTCCACCCCACCCTCGAACCCCTCTCCATCCTCCTCCTCCCCCGCGACCTCCTCAACTTCGGGGGCATCCTCTTCAACTTCGGGATCATCCTCTCCCTCTTCATTCTCCGACTCATCCCCCACTCCCTCGGACTCGTCTTCCGCTCCTTCGGGCCCGCCCTCTCCTCCCCCCTCCTCGCAGGGCCCAACTCTCCCGGTCTACCAGGATAGGATTCTCAATCTTCTGGCTCATCCGCCCGGCTGGCTGAGCCAATATATACAACCCGTGGACGTTACGCCCGTTCCTTCGTCTGCTCTGCCCCAAGACGGGATCCCTTCCGCCTCGGTTGTTTGGCCAACTCCGCAGCCTTTTCACCTGGGCGATTTGGGGACGCCGGCTCCGGCACCGCCTACACGTACGTCCCTGGTTCGTATAGCCGGTTCGGATCGCGTGGCCACCGCGGTCAATCAAGCTCTCTTAGGCTGGCCGCAAGGGGCCCCGGCCGTCGTCCTGGCCCGCTCCGACGACTATCCGGATGCCCTGGCAGGGGTTCCTTTAGCCGCCAAGCTGGATGCACCGATTCTCCTCACCGCCCCTAAGGGACTGGATAAGCGGGTGCAAACCGCTCTCAAAACCTTGCATCCGAACACAGTATATCTCTTGGGAGGAGAAGGAGCCTTAAGCCCTCAAGTCAGCACCGACCTCACCGCTCTCGGTTGGAATAAGACAAAACAAGTCCGGCTGGGCGGCGTAAACCGCTATGCGACGGCCGCCATCGTCGCCCAGAACCTCATGGGCGCGGAGCAACCCCATGCGGTCGCCCTCGCCACCGGCGAAAACTTTCCCGATGCTCTGAGCATCGCTTCCGTAGCCGGGCAGCAAAAAATGCCGGTTCTGCTGACCGAAACCTCGCACATCCCCGCCGAGACATTGCAGGCTCTGCGTGCGCTGAAACCTTCCCTCATTTATCTCATCGGCGGGAGCGGTGTCATCTCCCCTGCGGTCAGCGAGGAAATCGCCGCTGCGCTAAAGCCTGCGGCCGTCCGCATCACACGTCTGGCCGGGCCCTCCCGCTATGACACGATGGCAGCCGTGGGAAATGCCTTTGGCCAAAATATTCAAGGCCTTTCTTTTGCCACCGGCGAAGATTTCCCCAATGCTTTGACCGGAGCCGCCTTGGCCGCACATATGAATGAAACCCTGGTCCTGGTACCAGATTCCTCATTGGATAACTACCCCGGGCTGAAGGATTTCATTGCCCGACATTTGTCCTCCTGTCGGCTCCGGCCCTATCTGTTCGGCAACGTACGGGCCCTTTCTCCTCAAGTCGAAAGTGAATTAAATGAGATGCCCTAAGGGCCTATTCGCATTAAACCCCCACACTATGATAAAATACGACAGTGAGGCCGTTTGAGTTAGGAGGAGCAAACCTTATGAGTTTCGCCAGGCCCCTATCTGCCAAATCGAATAAACCAACCCCCTTCATTCTGGGAGCCCTGGCCTTTGTCCTTTTCCTGACCAAAATCTATGTCGTTCTAAGTGCTTTTGGCTTGATCACGCGACTTCAAGCCCAAAGCCGTTTCTTCGGTACGGCCGGTGTGCTCCTCATCCTTTGCTCTGTTGCTTTCTTGCTTAAGGGCCGGGGCCGCGGGCTCTATCTTTTGGCCGCAGACCTCCTGGTCACCGTCGTCTCCTTCTTCGATTTGCTCTTCTTGAGACATTTCGACGATATTATCACTCTGTGCACCTTTGTGACCGCCTGGCAGGACCTCACCGGGACAACCGCTTGGTGGTCTCTGCTGCGACCGCAAGACATTTTCCTCATCGTCGACTTTTTCTTTCTGGTCCCGGCCGCACTCCGCTTCCGCTCCTCCCGCGAACCCGCTGCCCACCCCGCTGACTCCCGGCCGTCCTCCAAACACCGGGCCTTGTTCTACAGGGCAGGAGGTTTTGTGCTGGCCTTAGGTCTCGGCTTACTGGCTTTAAACCGGGCTTCAACCATGCTGGAAAAAGATCAGCCCGGGATCGCCCGCACCCTCTATTCCAAGCTCTACATCGCCCAAAGCATCGGCAATCTGGACTTCCACGTCCTGGACGCTCGGCGCGCTTGGCAAATCCGTCTGCACACACCCCCTCTCACGCCCCAAAAGGGTCTGGCCCTGCAGCAGTGGTTCAAAGCGACCCATCCTCCGTCCCAACATAACAACGTGCCCCCGGCCTTGGGCGTAGCAAAAGGAAAAAACTTGATCATCATTCAGGTCGAGTCTTTGCAACAATTCGTCATCGGCAAGAAAATTGACGGCAAGGAGATCACCCCCAATCTCAATCGTCTTATCAAGAACAGCTACTACTTTGACCACTATTATGGCGAAACTTGGAACGGCGGTACCGCCGACGCGGAGTTCATGGCCAATGTGTCTCAATATCCGGTCTCCAAAGGAAGTGCTTTCATTGACTATCCCATGAACCATTACACGAGTATTGGTTCCACCTTCGCCGCCGCAGGGTATACCACAACCGCGATCGAGGCTAACCTGCCCGGATTTTGGGGTATGGATTTAATGGCTCCCGCCCTGGGATTTCAGCAAGTCATGGACTCCGACGACTTTAAGCCCGGCCGGAATATCGGTCTCGGCTTAGCCGACCCGGATATGTTTCAACAAGGCGCGGCAAGGCTTGAACAACTGAAACAGCCCTTCTACTCCTTCTTTGTCACCCTCTCCAGCCATTATCCTTTTGAGCTTCCGCCAAAAGATCGCACCCTCCAAGTAGCTCCTTATCGGCACACCCTGTTCGGGCATTATCTGCAAGCCGTCCATTATACGGATCAAGCCATCGGCTCTTTTCTGGATCGTCTGCAAAAAGACGGTTTACTGGCCAATTCCGTCGTAGTGATCTACGGCGATCACCCCGCCCCGCTCCCGCGCCACGACACCCAGCTGAGCAGCTTTCTCGGCTATGGCGCCAAAGGAATAGACGACTATCACTGGCAGGAGATGCAAAAAATCCCCCTTATCATTCACCTTCCGGTGGGCGTCGACCATGGAATCGAGCATACGGTCGGCGGACCGGTCGACCTCTTTCCCACTCTTCTCGGCCTTTTCGGTCAGGATGCCAGCCATTACCCCCTCATCGGCCATGACCTTTTTCATTCTCCGCTGGCCGGGTTGGCCATCTCCCGCAACGGGGTTGTCTACGAAAAGGGGAAACTCTACAATGTTTACGGCCGGACGGTGTATCAAATGGGAACCGGGAAAGTCCTTCCCTGGTCGGATTCCAACCCGGCCCTGAAACTCTATAACACCTATCTTAATAATACAGATTTGATTTTTCAGCACGATTTGCAGCAAAAGTTACTTCACGCACCCTGACCCATCCCGCATATGAATACCAAACCTTTTTTCGTCAAAGAATAAGTCACGAATCCAGAGTGAGTAAATCCGAAGTGAAGTTAACGAAGTTAACGAAGTCAGCCAGGTTAGCCTTATGGAGTAAAGGAAATCTCATGCCTAATGGAGGGGTAAAAGAAATCAAAACTTTACTAAGGAAGTGATTTTATGGCTTTGCTCGGTAACCCTTACCTTGCCAACATGCCCAAACAGTTATCCGCCGACGAATTGGCTCAGGCTCTGCGCGTAGACATTGCCGGGGAATACGAGGCCATCATCGGTTATGAAGCACACGCTCTAGCCACCACTGACGAAAGGGCCAAGAAAATTCTCTGCCATATCGCGGACGAAGAAAGACAACATGTGGGAGAGTTACAACAATTGCTCTCTATCTTGAGCCCCAAAGACGCCGAGTTTACGGAAAAAGGAAAACAAGCTGTGCAGCAACAGCAATCACAAAACTTCCAATCCCCGATGCAGTGAAGGCCCCCGCCAACTGAACCGTCACCTTGCGAGCTTTCCTCGAACGACCGTCCCCTTTCCGCTCTCCCTGTGGTAAAATGATATC
This sequence comes from Acididesulfobacillus acetoxydans, assembly GCF_902729405.1. GTDB lineage: Bacteria > Bacillota > Desulfitobacteriia > Desulfitobacteriales > Desulfitobacteriaceae > Acididesulfobacillus > Acididesulfobacillus acetoxydans. Next base: position 1,031,719 of record NZ_LR746496.1, on the reverse strand, counting down.
GGATTGGACCGTGTGTCCTTTGCCGGATTACCCATTGAGGAGCTGACGCCGGATGTCTGGCATCTTTGCTAAAATTGCCGAGGAGAAAATTCGGGAGGCCATTAGAAACGGCGAATTTGACAATTTGCCGGCACGGGGTAAACCCATCAACCTTGACGACTGGGCCAGCCTTCCGGTGGAGATACGCCTCGGCTACACGTTGTTAAAGAATACCGGGTATGCGCCTGAAGAAGTGCAACTGTTAAAGGAAATCGCAGAATTGCGCGAGCAGTTAACCGTTTGTCCCGATCACGACGAGAAAAAGCGCATCCGCCAGAAACTCCGAGAGCTTGAGACAAGATATAACTTAGCCATGGAACTGAGAAAACGCAAAAAATAAGCAGGGTTGCCGGCGGCGACCCTGTCACGCTTTTTCGTGTATCTCCGGCAGTATCCCTAAACCGTTACAGAAACGCAGCCGAAAACCTGCGATGCCAATTGGGGAGTGAAATCGGTTTGTGCGGCAGCCAACAGGCTGGCATGTTCTGAATCTCCCCGTGGCTAAAGCGGCTAAAGCCAGGGGCATGCGACTAAGACGCTCGGTCATCAGCCGGGGATATCGTCAGCCGGGGATATCGTCAGCCGGGGATGTCGTCAGCCGGGGATGTCGTCAGCCGGGGATGTCGTCAGCCGGGGATGTCGTCAGCCGGGGATGTCGTCAGCCGGGGATCTTGGCGTGAAGTTCTGCCAGCAAGATCTTCAGTTCTTCCCGCTCTTCCCGTGCCAGAGCGAGTTCTTCTTTAACAATGCCCAATTCCGCCATCACAGCATCATGGGTTTCCTGGTCTCTTGCTTGTGCGGCCCGGCCGATGACATTTTGTCCGACCATCAGCAGAGGCAAAGCCCAAAGTTGCACCCAGCCGGACCAATAGAAGAACGAATATTCATACGGTTTAAGTGCCGGAATAAGTGGCAGCAGCCCGTAAACAAAAAAAGCGTAGAACATCCACATTGTACCGAAAATCAAAGTCGACCGTTCGGCCACAAGGTCGTTGACCCAGGCAATTTTATTAGCCAAGCCCCCCTTCCTCATTTCCCCCTTGCTCCCGTCTTCCTCTTTCATTTCCCATACCCCTCCCTCACTTTCTCACTTTGATTTCCTGTCCGACTTGATGCGTCCTTTTTCACTCGACCATTCGACATGTCTTCTTTCACTTCCTGCTTTAAGAGAGATTCATGAACCTAAAAAATCCGAAAGCCCTAGCGTTACAATGCCCGTCCCGGCAGCCCGAACCCGGCAGTCACCCGGTGTTTTCTGAGGGAATTCACTTTCTCGGTATGCCAGTATGGATCTATAACCGGTACAAACCACCGTGATATTTTGGCCTCTGCCGCTTAAAAGTCAGCAAAATGCCCGAAAGACCCAGAATTTTATGTTGCCTTTTCGCGTATGCTTTAGAAAACAGTCATGTACTCCGCTGCCGGGTGCAAGCGGGACACCCGATTGACGTATCCGAGAAGCCATGATACTGTCCGGTTCGCCCCGAAAATCGAGGAGGGATCGTATGTTGGAACTCGGCCGTTTAGAGCGCCAATGCCCAGTCTGCAAAGGCCAGGGCCGTATGGAGAACCCTAATTGGGCCCAGTTCTGGCGGGTGCAGGAAAATATGAAGAACTCGTTCCGCACCCGGAATGCGGACGAGCCGTTAGACATTGCCGCGGAGATGCTACCGCCGGAGCCCTCCGAACCGATGTTTTTCCTCTGCCAAGAATGCCACGGCCGCGGCAAGCTGCTCACACCCGAAGGCGAAATATTGATCCGCTTCGTGCGGTTTTGGCTAAATCCCAACTACTAGCTCGCATTGCATTTGCGAACACTTGTCGTTGCGATACTCAAGTTTGCTCATGATAAGCGCCAAATAAAAACAGCCCCCCTGGCGGGAAAAGCTACTTTTTCGGAAACCCTTTGCGGTCGCTCACAGCGACCCAGTTATGCGGGCTGGGATGCTCATAATATCCCGGCCTTTACTGTTGTATACGGGTCTCGTTCTTCGCCAAGACTTTGGCTTTTTCCCCGAAGCGTGAAAACTTTCGCTGATTCTGGGAAAACTAGCTGTAAAAGGGAGATGAGCAAGTGGTAGAAAACTTTTGGCCGTCGGACTACGGCTTCGATTCTTTGGAAGAAATGAAAGACGCCAGCACTTCGGTCATTTATGACCATGGGGTTAATTACTATGTCACCCAGACTCCCAAAGGTTGGCTGGCTTGGATTGACCAAGATCCGCAGGAACCTCTCGGCCTATTCGAGAGCTTTCGTATCGCCCAGATGTTTCTGGTCGCTGCCTTTGAAGAAGCGGCCAAGCGTCAGATCCCCATTCGCCTGGTTTCCGAAATGCGTGGCACACTGGAGTGAGCGGCTGTGCTCGTTCCTCAAACGGCTTTTTCCGCTGGTTATCCACAGGGCCCGCACATTATTCTCACAGTTTTATCCACAGAATTGACAGCTTATCCACATACATATGCACATTTCGGCCGTTTTTCGCGCCCGTTTTGTTTGCCCGGGAGTCCGTCGGCCGAGCAACGAGTCATCAACAAATTCACCCCTTTGTTCAGAGACTTGCCGAGGTATGCGACCTTCCAGAAAACGGCCGACCCTAACATTTTACAGGTCGGCCGTTAAGTTCGCCGCGTCTCCGCAACCATCTCGAAACCATCTCGAAACCATCTCGAAACCATCTCGAAACTATCTCGCGTCTATTTAATGATCTCCGGGGGCCCATAGTTAACGCCGAAAGTGTCGACCGTCACCGTCTTCATTGTTTGCGGCTGCAAGGGCTTATCCGATCCGTCCCGGGGCACATTGGCAATCTGGTCCACCACATTCATCCCTTCAATCACTTTGCCGAAAGCCGCATATTGTCCGTCTAAGTACGGGGCATCCCCCACCATAATAAAGAACTGCGAACCCGCACTGTTGGGATTGTTGCTCCTGGCCATGGAAATCACACCGCGCGTATGTTTAAGGGGGTTGTCAAAACCATTGGCGGCAAATTCCCCCTTGATCGAGTACCCGGGGCCACCCATACCATTTCCTTTCGGGTCTCCTCCCTGAATCATAAATCCCGGAATGACCCGGTGAAAGATCAAACCGTCGTAAAAGCCTTTCTGAACCAGGGAAATAAAATTCTTAACCGTGTTCGGGGCGGTCTTAGGATAGAGTTCGATTTTGATAATACCCCCATTCTCCATTTCAATCGTTACGATCGGATCTTTGGTCTGGCTGCTTTCCACTTTGGTACCACCGCTTTCCGTTTTTTTAACCGTCTGCCCTGCTGCCGCCCCGGGGAATTGTTGTCCACAGCCGCCGAGCCCGGTCGTCAGAACTAAAGAAGCGAGCATCAAGCCCAGAATCCTGGAATACCTCATCGACCACCCTCCCCAACGGTAAAAAGCCTTCGGTAATTCCCGACGCCCCTCCGACTGCCCATAGACCGCTCCCCCGGACCGCCGAAGAGGACGTGAAGTTCCCCTGTTTCCCCTTATATTTTACCTTAAACCCGCGGGAAACTACAACCGAACTGCGTACCTAAAAGTCAATAGTTTGCTTGGGATTTCTCCCCATTCCTGCTTGCTGCCGCCGGGTTGCGTCGGAGAAAAGGCAAAAGTTAACAACGGGGTCAAAGGCTAACCGGTATTTGAAGAGGCGATGAATCTTCGCGGGGTTGGCCGAACCGGCAGGGAAACGCGGTCACGCACTTTCTCCCTATCCAGAAAGCGCGCAGCGTGACAGAGTGCGGATATCGATGGCAGCGTAAAGTTATCGTGAATAGCCGCAGGGGACCAGTGGGATGTGGCCGGCTCGTGAACGGTTCTTATTCTGCCCCAGTCAAGGAAAGATAATTCCGCCTGCAACTGGTGGCGATAGTTTCAGTTCTGCGCCGGCACCGTTTTGAAACAACGTTTGGATCTGCCTTCAAGGCCCGCCACCCCCCCGGAGCCGCTGCCTGCACCTTCAAACCAAAAGGCAGGGCCATCGACCCTGCCTGTACCGGCATCACGTATTCACGTTCCAGAAAGCCCTCGCCTAACTCCATTCCTTAAGAATCGTGCGCATAATCTTGCCGGATCGCGTCATGGGCAACTTCTCACGTTCCCGGACGACGATCGGGCCTTTAAAGTCAAACTTGCGGCGAATATATTCCTTGACCCCTTCTTGCAGGGTCTCAAAATCCACTTTCACACTGTCATCTAAGGAAAGGAAGATCCTCAACACCTGGCTTGCCGCAGGATCCTGCCGGTCGACACAGTCGGAAACGGCACCCGCTTCGACCACACCGGGGTACTCCAGAAGAGCAGATTCGATGAGAAAATAGCTGACAAATTGACGGTCCACAACAATCCCATCCCTTTGCCGACCGTCAATTAAGCCCATCTCCTCCTGTACAGCCCTTAAAGAACACACTCCCATCTTACACCCCACCTTAGATTTTATTTTCTGACATCATTATAGCGCCGGCCTCTCATGGGCCAAAGGAATTTTCCCTCAATTGCGAAAATCGAACCTCCAACGGTCGATTTTCCGTCGCTAAATGTTTCACAATCCTCAGTGCTCACCCTTCCCTTCGGAAAGACCGCTCAAGGGGAAAATTTCCTTTAAACCCATGATACCTTTTCCGAGCAGATTGGGTATAATGTAAGGTAGGTTTCAAATGTCGCAGTGTTATAGTGTAATCTTACCTTTGGTTATTAACCCGTATTGATTCGTATCAGGCTGGGGTTCACCCCATGTCTTTTCGGTTCGAGGATATGATGCAGGGATATTCGCTTTGATGAATGACTTAACGACTGGGAAGGAAGATGAAACTTTGTCATTACATATCCATTTTGTGGGGGTCAAGGGAACCGGCATGAGTGCCTTGGCCCAAGTTGCCGAAAAAGTGGACGGAGCAACCGTCACCGGTTCAGATGTGTCGGAAAGGTTTTTTACGGACAGTGTCTTGGAAAGGGCTCATATTTCCGTATTGCCTTTCGCCCCCGAAAATGTGGAAAAGGCCGATCTCCTCGTCGCCTCCGCGGCTTATACGGAAAAACACCCTGAAATTGCCCGAGCACGGGAACTCAATATTCCCGTCCTCACCTATCCGCAATATCTTGGGCGTTTGATGACTAAAAAACGCGGTATCGCCGTCTCCGGTACTCACGGCAAGACGACCACAACCGCCATGATAGCCTTGGTACTCATTCAAGCGGGCTTAGATCCCACCGTCATCGTCGGCAGCGATGTTCCCGGCATCGGCGGCAACGCCCGCGCCGGGCACGGAGATCTTTTTCTGGCGGAGTCTTGTGAATACCGCCGCCACTTCTTGAATTATTCCCCCGAGTTCTTGATTATCACCAATATGGAATTCGACCATCCCGATTATTTCACGGATTTGGCCGACGTCGTGCAGGCTTTTGCCACCTTCGCCGCCAAAGTCCCCCCTTACGGGCATATTTTTGTTCTGGACGAGGACCCCAACCGTGCGCTGATTCACGGTCAGGCCCCCGTCACGACCTTCGGCTTCACGCCGGAAGCGGATGTCAAGGCCACCGATATCACTTTCAAAAACCAGGGAAGTTCCATGAGAATCTTTATTCACGGTCAATACGCCGGGGATCTCGACCTGCACGTGTCGGGCCGGCATAACATTCTCAATGCCCTGGCCGCCATTGCCTTCTGTCAGGAGATTGGCGTTCCCGCAGCGGAAATATTCACCGGCCTGAGCACTTTCACCGGCACCAAACGTCGGTTTGAGCAACTGGGTATCCGCGACGGGGCCTTAATCATGGATGACTATGCCCATCACCCCACCGAGATCCGCAGCACCCTGGAAGGGGCTCGTCTTTCCTTCCCCGACCGCCGTATCCGGGCAATTTTCCAGCCCCATACGTTCAGCCGCACGGAAAAATTGCTGCGGGAGTTCTCAGAAGCCTTTCAAGCAGCCGATGAAGTGGTGGTCGCCGAAATCTTCGCCTCCGCCAGGGAACAGGATCTGCACACAATCTCGGCCGCGTCTTTGGCTGACCTGATTCAACAACAGGGAAAACAAGCCCGGTACATCGGAACCTTGGAAGACATCAAGAATTATCTTTCCCAGACCCTTTCCCCCGAGGACCTCGTCCTCACTTTGGGAGCGGGAGACATTTACAAGGTTGGCCAAGGTCTGGTCTGTTAGCCGGAAGCCAGTTGCCTCAGCACCGTCACCATCTCCGTCCAGGTCGCACAACGGGTAACCCCCGCCGGGAGTTTCCCCCGGTTGTAACTGGTCGTCAGCAGGAGCACCGGCACGCCCAGTGCGGAGATTCCCCGAGCGTTGGCCAGGTGGTCTTCGACAAAAGCCTCCAGTTGCCACTGCTTGACCAAATCCACCTTGCTTTTGAAGCCGCTGAAAAGAACGGTCTCATGAGGTATCTCATATTTCTCCAGCCACTTGAGGGTCACTTTCTCTTCTTCCGGACGCCGCGCCGTGACGAAGATTACTTCATGCCCTTCCCGGCGCAGGCTTTCGATCCCCTCTCTGGCACCCGGCACAGGTTTTGGCATGCTGAGAAGATGATCGACATTTTCAACGAAGAAATCATTCATGTCATCCCAGGGAACGTCAAACACTAAGTGCATCTCATAGTCTTCCAAGACTGTAATATTTTTGCCATAATGGCGGTTCAGCTCCTGCAACCAAGCAGGATAACTGTCTGACACCACTCCGTCAATATCCACCCCTATACGCATCCCTAAACCAGCCTCTCCAGTCGGGGCAGCTCCAGGCCGGGCGGCAGGCGGCGCTTATGCTCACTCGCCCGGTGCAGGGCTTCGATACGCTCCCGTACTTCCGCCTTAACCTCTCCCCCCAACAAATAACGGTCAAGCTCGTCGTAAGTAAGGCCCATTTCCTTTTCATCTGTTTGCCCGGCCCAAAGTCCCGCGGTGGGTGTCCTTGCGCAGATTTCGTCCGGAAGTCCCAAAGCTCGCGCCCAGACCCGCACCTCACTTTTTGTCAAGGAACTGATGGGCAGAATGTCCACCCCTCCGTCCCCGTACTTGGTAAAGTACCCGGTATAGCTTTCCGGAGCATTGTCTGTTCCGACTACCAAATAGTTTAAAGCATTAGCCACCGCGTAGAGAGTGGACATGCGCAGGCGCGCCTTTAAGTTTCCTTGACTGATACGGAGACCCCGTGCCTCCAAACCCGTCCCAGTCAGACTTGCCTCGACCTGGGTCATAATCAGCCGGTGGGCCTCATCCAATTCGACCTCTGCAGTGCGCAGGCCATGAGTTTTGGCCACAAGCAAGGCATCCTCGCGGTCCCGGGGATTAGACTGGGCCGGCATAATTACCGCCAAGGAATGCTCAGGAAAAGCCCTTTTGCACAACCCGGCTACGACGGCCGAATCAACACCGCCGGATACTCCGACGAGCAGCCCTTGCGCTCCGGCTAGCAGGGCCTGCTCCCGCAGCCACTCCACTGCCCTCTGAATGCGGCTTTGGATTTCTTCGTCTGTCCACATTGCTAAAAAATCCCTCCCTTTGTTCACTGAAACTTAGTTCCCGAATATTGGCTCCGGTGCTTACTGTCACGACATTCCTGCCGGCGCTTTAACCCTCGCGTTCCTCCAGCCCTAAATTAACCTCGCGCAAGAGCTTCTGTTTCAAATCGTAAAGCCCGGCCGAGAGATCGACGATATAGCGGTGGGGATTGGCCAGCCGTTTGACTTCCCCCCAAAGTGTATCCAATTCCCTTGCGGCATATTTCTGAATCTCCGTCAGCTCCGGCAGGGAATAAACCCGCCGGCCGCCGCGAAATACGGGGACCAGGAGCTCCCGCGTCCGAAAATCCTCCAGGGTCTTCCGCTTCCAAGTTTGAACCGGGTCAAAGATGGTTAAGGCGGGGCTGTTAAACTCCTCCTCCTCCAAAGCGATAAGGTCGGCCAGGGCTTTTCCCTCCCGGTTATAGAAACGAACCACTTTCTTGATCCCCGGGTTAGTAATCTTGGCTGTGTTTTCAGATACTTTCAGTCGGGGAGTGAAAATTCCCTTCTCCCCTTCTGCCGCCAGTTTATAAACCCCACCCAAAGAAGGCGCATCCTTGGAGGTAATGAGATGGGTTCCGACGCCCCAAGCATCGATGGCCGCTCCTTGGCCCCGGATGGCCCAGATTGTTTCCTCATCCAAATCGTTGGAACCCACGATGATGGCCTGTTTAAGCCCCGCCTCATCCAGCATTCTCCTGGCTTGCCGTGACAAGTAGGCCAGGTCCCCGCTGTCGATCCTGATGCCCAGAAAACGGTGGCCTTCCTTTTCCAATTCCAATCCCACTTTAATCGCATTGGGCACACCGGACTTAAGGACATTGTAGGTGTCCACCAGTAGCAGGCATTGGTCCGGGAACGTCTTGGCATAGGCCCGAAAAGCCTCCAATTCCGAAGAAAAGCATTGAATCCAACTGTGCGCCTGAGTACCGGAAACGGGAATTCCGTAACGTTCACCGGCCAGCACATTGGACGTTGACTTCACTCCGCCGATAAAAGCGGCCCGGGCACCAAAAGTGCCGGCATCGGGACCCTGAGCGCGGCGCAGGCCGAACTCCATCACCGCCCCCCCTTGCGTCGCTGCCACAACCCTGGACGCTTTGGTGGCAATAAGGGTTTCAAAATTGACGAGGTTCAGAAGAGCCGTCTCTAAGAGCTGGGCTTCGAAAATCCGGCCTTTAACCCGGACCAGCGGTTCGTAAGGGAAGACCACACTTCCTTCCGGCACCGCGTCTATATCCCCCGTAAAACGAAACTGCCGCAGTTCAGCCAGAAAATCTTTCTGAAACAAATTCAAACTGCTCAAGTATTTAAGGTCGTCCTCGTCAAAATGCAAGTTTTCTATATAGCCGACAACTTGCTCCAACCCGGCTGCCAGTGCATAACCGCTTCCCGGCGGAAGGGTACGGAAAAAGAGATCAAATACTGCCTCCTTCTCCCAGCAGCCGTTGGCCCGATACCCCTGCATCATTGTCAATTGATAAAGATCCGTCAACATCGTCAAGTTCCGCACATTCGAGCCCCATTTCCATCTGAGTGTTATTCACTGCCGTTCTCTGTGATATTATATACTGCTATCCGCCGCTATTCACCGTTCTCCCCTGTTATCCACAAACTTATCCACATTATGCACAGGTATTCCACAGGAAGCCGGAATTACCGGAGCAATTCGGCCAGGATCTCCCGGCTTCGGGCAATTCCCGCGGCCACGGCTTCGGGAGCGGGTCCTCCGGTGAGACCTCGGGCGCGCACACAGTGCTCGATACCGATGGTTTGAAACAAATCCGGCTCGAACACCTCCGAGAATTCCCGGAACTGCGCCGCCGTCAGATCCTCCAGAGCGAGCCCGCGCTTGCTGCAATAAAGGACGATCCTGCCGACCAATTCATGGGCTTGCCGAAAGGGCACCCCTTTCTTGGCCAAATAATCGGCCAGATCCGTGGCATTGGTAAAGCCCTGTCTCGCTGCCCGGGCCATGGCTTGCTTGTCGACCTGCATCGTGCCGAGCATCGGTTCGACGACCGAGAGGGATTTCTTCACGGTATCTACAGCATCAAACACACTTTCTTTATCTTCCTGCATGTCTTTGTTGTAGGCCAAAGGCAAGCCTTTCATCACAGTCAGCAGGGCCATCAAGTCACCATAAACCCGGCCCGTTTTCCCCCGGACCAGTTCCGCCACGTCGGGGTTTTTCTTTTGCGGCATAATACTCGAGCCGGTGCTGTAACCGTCATCCATCACCACAAAACGAAATTCCCCGCTCGACCAGAGGACAAGCTCCTCGCACAAGCGGCTCAGATGCATCATTAAAATGGATGCCGCGCCGAGAAACTCCAGGGCAAAGTCCCGGTCGCTCACCCCGTCCAGACTGTTCAAAGTTACCCCTGCAAAACCGAGTTCCTCCGCCACAGCTTCACGTTGTAAGGGAAAAGTAGTTCCGGCCAAAGCCCCCGAGCCAAGCGGAGAAAAGTTCAGCCGCCGGCGCGTATCTCTTAGGCGCCCCAAATCGCGCAAAAACATTTGCACATAGGCTGTTAAATGATGTCCGAAACTGATGGGTTGGGCTTTTTGCAAATGCGTGTAACCGGGCATCCAGGTCTCCTTGTGCTTTTCCGCCAATTCCAAGAGCGTGCGCAATAGGCGTACCAGCAAGTCCTTCGTTGCGTCGATTTCTTCTCTCAGAAAAAGACGCAAATCCAGAGCCACCTGGTCATTGCGGCTGCGGGCCGTATGCAGCTTTTTTCCCACCGTTCCGACCCGTTCCGTCAGCAGCTTTTCAATATTCATGTGGATGTCTTCGGCCCCTGTTTCAAACTCCACCCGGCCGGCCTCAATGTCTGCCAGAAGCCCGTCCAAACCCCGAAGCAGAATCTCCGCCTCTTGCCGGGACAAAACCCCTATCCTGCCCAGCATGCGCGCGTGGGCCATGCTGCCCTGGATATCCTGCTTGTAAAGCCGCCGGTCAAAGGCTATGGAAGAATGAAAATCCTCCACCAAAGCATCCGTGTCTTTTTCGAAACGGCCACCCCATAATTTCATAATCGTCAGGGCCGGTATCCTTACCTCAGATCCAGACCCTTCCTCCTTCCTCTTTTAACCCGCAGGGGAAAAAGACCGCGCGTTGTTTTAATTCTAACCAGGGGCGAAACCCCTGTCAAATAGGAGCCGGCCAACCCACGTCAGTGTCGTACACCCGGTCACTCCAAGAGCGCAACCGGCTTCGAGAGGCGCAGGTGAACGGTCTGTTGAGTGAACTCGTTTCGCCGAAGCCGCCTATCCCCAAATTATACTTCGCGGCGAAGGCGTCATTGTCCGGTGGACAATGACGCCCCAAGGCTGAGTCTACCCCCAGCGCAGCGGAGTACGGGGCGCCGCTCCCACTTGCAGAAGTGGGAGTCCAACGATTGGGTAAAAAGTAAGAAAAGCATCCTCACGGATGCTTTTCACAGGGGCGACACAAGCCCGATTGACTGGCACATGTCAAACAAACTCCCGAAAAATCAACGCAAACCGGTCTTTTTCTCCATTAGCGCCTTCACTTTCAGGGGAAGTCCAAAAAGATTGATGAACCCTTCGGCATCTTTTTGATTATAGACCCCATCCCGGCCAAAAGTTGCGAATTCTTCGTCATACAGGGAATAGGGGGACTTGACACCCGTAACCGTGCAACTTCCTTTGTAGAGTTTGAGGCGCACCGTTCCGCTGACGTTTTTCTGCGTCGCGTCCACAAAAGCGGCCAGGGCCTCCCGCAGCGGAGAATACCAAAGCCCGTCGTAAACCAGCTCGGCGTAGCGAAGAGCGACTTGTTCTTTGTAGTGATAAGTGGTCCGGTCCAGGGTCAACTGTTCCAGGGCTTGATGTGCTTGATAGAGAATGGTCCCGCCCGGCGTCTCATAAACCCCGCGCGACTTCATCCCAACCAGGCGGTTTTCCACCATATCCACAATACCCACCCCGTTCTTGCCGCCCATCTCATTAAGTGCGGCGAGCAAGGCGACCGGGGCTGTTTCTTCCCCGTTCAAAGTCCGGGGAATGCCCTCTTTGAAACCCAGCTCCAAATGGGTGGGTTCATCCGGCGCGTCCTCGGGCGCCGCGCCCAGCAGATACAGGTCCCGTTTCGGCTCATTCCAGGGATCCTCCAGATCTCCGCCCTCATGGCTGAGATGCCAAAGATTACGATCCATGCTGTAGGGGCGTTCCTTGTTCACGGGAATGGCAATCCCCCTCGCCGCCGCGTAATCGATGGCGTCTTCCCGGGATTTGATATCCCAAAGCCGCCAAGGCGCTATGATTTCCAGGTCGGGATTGAGTGCCTTGACACTGAGCTCGAAACGCACCTGGTCATTTCCTTTGCCCGTGGCCCCATGAGCAATGGCCACTGCTCCTTCTTTTTCGGCAATTTCCACCAGACGGCGGGCAATCAGCGGCCGGGCAAAAGATGTGCCGAGGAGGTATTTCCCTTCATATACGGCACCTGCCTTTAAAGTCGGATAAATGAAGTCCGTGACAAACTCTTCTTGGAGATTTTCAATGTATATTTTGCTCGCTCCGGTTTTAATCGCCTTTTCCTTCAGCGGAGCCAATTCCTCACCCTGGCCCAAATCAGCCGCCATGGCGATAACCTCGCAGCCGTAGTTTTCTTTAAGCCAGGGAATAATAACGGAAGTATCCAGTCCCCCCGAATATGCCAGCACTACCTTTTTCACAGGTCTTTCCTCCTCAAAATGGCATAAGGCACCAAAAGCCTCAAACTTCCCACCGGCCGCAGCCGCGGGATTCAGTAAACTCCGAAACCCATCCGTTGCACGAATCCCCGTTTCATGTCCCCAGGCGCCCTCGCGGGAGGTCCCGCCAAGGCTCCCCCAGGCTGGCCCCACAGTGTTCGCTACCCCGGATTTTTTTAAAGCAAGGAAGCTAAAATCGCTTTTTGGGCATGCAGTCTGTTTTCGGCTTCGTCGAAAACGACGGATTGCTCTCCTTCCAGCACTTCGGCGCTGATCTCTTCGCCCCGGTGAGCCGGCAGGCAGTGCAGGACGATCGCCTTCTTGGCGGCTGCGCGCAACAATTCCGCATTTATCTGATAGCCCGCAAAGGCCTGTTTGCGGATTTCCGCTTCACCTTCTTGGCCCATACTGGCCCAAACATCCGTGTAGAGCACATCCGCGCCCGCAGCCGCCAGCCATGGGTCCTCGACGACTTCCACAGAGCCTCCGTTCGCCCGGGCGTCCGCCTGGGCCTGGGCTGTCACTTCCGCATCCGGCCGGTAGCCTTGAGGAGAGGCAATCACGACCTGAAGTCCCATTTTCCCGCACCCGTACATCAGGGAATGCGCCATATTGTTTCCGTCTCCGATGTAGGCCAGCTTAAGCCCCTTGAGGCGGCCTTTGTGCTCCTGAATCGTCAAAAGGTCGGCCAGAACCTGGGTCGGATGCAAGTGGTCGGTCAAAGCGTTGATCACGGGCACCGTCGCGTATTCAGCCAATTCCAAGACTTCCCGGTGACTGAAGGTACGGATCATGATTCCGTCCACCATGCGTGAGAGCACTCGGGCCGTATCCGGGATCGTCTCCCCCCGGCCCAGCTGAATATCCCTGCCGCTCAGAAACAAGGCGTGCCCTCCCAGCTGAAACATGCCTACCTCAAAGGACACCCGCGTCCGGGTGGAGGACTTGGTGAAAATCATGCCCAAAGTCTTGCCTTGGAGGAGTGGGTGGGAAACCCCCGCTTTCCTTTCGGCTTTTAAGGCCAAGGCCAAATGAATCATTTCCAGAAGTTCGCCTTGTGAAAAGTCATGCAAAGAGATAAAATCTCTGCCGCGCAATCCTACCTTCTCTAACGTTTCCATGTCCATCCGCACCTCTCTTTTCTGTGTATTATTATACATTACATTGTATAAACATTCAACCTCAAATATGAAACTTTTTTCCCCCCTCAGGCGTATCAGGGGTGAAAAAAACAGGGCTTCTTTTTCCCGGCTGCGCCGTCCGGCCTTTCCGGAAAAACCGCGTCCTGATTCCCTCAGACAGCAAGGAAAGGAGCAGACAAAAATGACAGTCACCACTGAACGTCTATACCGTTCGGGACGCAACAAGATCTTGGGAGGGGTATGCGGAGGGCTGGCAGAATACTTTAACATCGACCCCACTTTGATCCGCCTGATTGCCATCGTTACCATATTTGCCATCGGTGCGGGCTTTGTGGCCTATATTGCCTGCTGGATCATCATCCCGATGAATCCCAACGACCGGCCTTATCTCGGCCGGAATACCCGCGATGGCGGCTTTTCCAACGACATCCATGCCAATGTGCAAGACGTACGCACCGATATTGAGGATGCCGCCCGCAATTTCAGCCATCAAGTAACCCCCAGAGAAGGTTCCAAGTGGGCGGGCATCGTCCTCATCGTCCTCGGTCTCCTCTTTTTTCTCGACCGTTGGTTCCCCCTCTGGTTCAACTTTAATAAGATGTGGCCCTTGGTGCTGATTATCCTTGGGGCAGCCGTCATTATCCGGGGAGAACGCCATTAAACCCGGAACGTCACTGAACCCGTTCGAGTCTGCCCCACGAAGGAAGGCACGGGGAAACCGCTCCCGCTTGCAGAAGCGGGAGCTCACACCTCGAAAAGAGGATGAACGCCGAGTTGCGCCCGCAGGCACCTTTAGACTTCCAAGTATTCCTGGAGCGCCAAAGTCTGGGGTTCTGTGCTGCTCCGCATTTCCAACAGCGCCCTGACCACAGCCCGAGCCGTATCCATCGAGGTCAGACAGGGAACATGATGCTCCGCGGCCAGCCGGCGCAAGAGGTAGCCGGTATGCTCCGGGGTTTTTCCTTTACTGGGGGTGCTCAAGATAAAAGAAAACTCGCGTTCGCGAATGGCCTCTTTCAACTTTTCGCTCTCCTCGGCCACTTCCTCCGCCTCAACCCCGCAGAGTCGCAAGGCCTTGGCCGTGTCACCGGTGGCCTTGACTCTAAAGCCCAGTTTGGCCAGATCCCTGCTCAGGGCTAAGGCTTCCGGACGGTCTTTCTCCGCTACTGTGACCAAAATGGCGCCTTTTTCAGGCAGCGCCACTTGGGCCGAGGCAAAGGCTTTGGCCAGGGCATGCCCGAAATTTCGATCCATTCCCAAAACCTCACCGGTTGATTTCATCTCCGGACCCAAGGAAGTCTCAACTTTGGTCAGCTTTTCAAAAGAGAAGACCGGCGCTTTGACCACGACGAAAGGCACCGCTGGGGCCAAACCCTGTCTATAGCCCAAATCCTTCAGGGTTTTCCCTAAAGCCACCCGAACCGCCAGATTCACTAAGGGAATTCCAGTCACCTTTGAAAGAATGGGTACCGTACGGCTGGCCCGGGGATTGACTTCCAGGACGTAAACCTTACCGTGGACCACCACATACTGAATATTTATCAGACCTCGGACCTGCATTTCTGTCGCTATTGTACACGTATAGTCTTCTATTTGCTGAATTTCATTGGGCGTCAGGTTCTGGGGCGGATAAACCGCCAGACTGTCGCCCGAATGGACCCCAGCCCGCTCGATATGCTCCATAATGCCCGGGATCACTGTCGTCTCACCGTCCGAAACGGCGTCTACTTCCACCTCGCGGCCCTCCAGATATTTGTCGACCAGAATCGGGTGCTCGGGCGAAAGGTGGAGAGCCCGCCTCAGGTATTCTTCCAACTCGTCCAGATTGTCTACGACTTGCATGGCACGCCCGCCGATGACATAGGAAGGGCGGACCAAGACCGGAAAAACCAGTTGTTCCGCGATCTCTTTAGCCTGTTCAACGGAAGTGGCAGCCCGGCCTTCGCTTTGCGGAATACCCAAACGGCTTAAAAGAAGGGCAAAACGTTCCCGGTCCTCCGCCATATCGATCGAATCCACCGAAGTCCCCAGGATCCTCACTCCGGCTTTGCTCAGAGGACCGGCCATATTGATCGCGGTCTGGCCGCCGAACTGAACAAAGACCCCGTCCGCGTTTTCTTTTTCCACCACATGCAGGACATCTTCCGCCGTCAAAGGTTCGAAATACAGTTTGTCCCCCGTGTCGAAGTCGGTGGACACGGTCTCGGGGTTGTTATTGATCATGATGGACTCCACCCGGGCCTCTTGCAGGGCCCTAAGAGCATGAACCGAACAGTAGTCGAATTCAATCCCCTGGCCGATCCGGATCGGCCCGGAGCCCAAAACCACCGCCTTGGGCCCGGGAAACGCCCTGACTTCATCCTCCTCTTCATAACTGGAATAATAATAAGGGGTGGAGGCGGCAAATTCCGCCGCACAGGTGTCAACCGTCTTGTAAACCGGGGTAATCCCTTCTCTCCGGCGTTGCTGCCGGATCTCCTCTTCTTTGCGCCGGGTCAGCCTGGCAATAGCCAGATCGGAAAATCCCATGCTTTTGGCCAGGCGCAAAAGCTCCCCGCCCACAGGCCCCTCGGCCAGCCGCCTTTCCAGGTCGACGAGCCCTTTGATTTTGTACAGGAAAAAAGAATCGATCTTCGTGAGAGCTTCCACTTCCGTGATCGTCCAGTCCCGGCGAAACGCCTCGGCAATCGCAAAAAACCGTTCGTGGTCCGCTTCAGCCAGCTTGTCTTCGATCTCCATTTCAGTCCAGCGGCCCGACTCCGGAATTCTCAGGCCCACCGCCCCAATTTCTAAAGAACGGACCGCCTTAAGCAGAGAAGCTTCAAACGTGCGCTCCAAAGCCATGACTTCCCCCGTCGCTTTCATCTGAGTTCCCAGGCGGTTATCCGCCGCGGGGAATTTATCAAAAGGCCAGCGCGGAAACTTAAGCACCACGTAGTCCAAAGCCGGCTCAAAACAAGCGCTCGTATGCCCGGTTACCGGATTGGTCAATTCCGGCAGAGTAAAGCCAACCGCCAGCAGAGCCGCCATCTTAGCAATGGGATAACCCGTCGCTTTAGACGCCAGAGCGCTGGACCGGCTCACCCTGGGATTCACTTCGATCACAACATACTCCCGGCTCTTGGGATTGAGGGCAAACTGCACATTGCAGCCGCCGTTCACAGCCAAAGTGCGGATGATCTTCAGCGAACTCGCCCTCAGCATTTGGTATTCCCGGTCCGTCAGGGTCTGGGAAGGGGCCACCACGATGCTGTCACCCGTATGCACCCCTACCGGATCAATATTTTCCATATTGCAGACGGTGATGCAATTGTCAGATGCATCCCGCATGACTTCATACTCGATTTCTTTCCAGCCCGCCACACTCCGCTCGATCAAACACTGCCCGATGGGGCTGGCTTGCAGCCCGCGGCCGAGAATCTCCGCCAGTTGTTTTTTGCCTTTAGCCATCCCGCCGCCGGTTCCTCCCAGGGTATAGGCGGGCCGCACAATGACAGGATAGCCCGAACGCCCGGCAAATTCCTCTCCTTCGGCCACGCTGGTAACAATGACGCTGTCCGCTACCGGTTCCCCGATGGCGAGCATCGTCTCCTTAAACGCCTCCCGGTCTTCTGCTTTATAGATAGTCCCGGCGTCGCAACCGATAAGTTCCACCCCGCAGCGTTGCAGGATACCCTGACTTGCCAGATCCATGGCCAAGTTCAAACCGGTTTGCCCGCCCAAGGTGGGAAGAAGGGCATCCGGCCTCTCCTTCTCCAAAATGGCTTCCAACCTTTCGGGCAAGAGAGGTTCCAAATATATCTTATCCGCCATCTGGACATCCGTCATGATCGTGGCCGGATTCGAATTCACTAACACAACTTCCGCGCCGACCTCACGCAGAGCTTTACAGGCCTGGGTCCCCGCATAGTCGAATTCCGCCGCCTGACCAATGACGATGGGCCCCGAACCGATCACCATAACCTTGTGCCACGCCGGATTAAGAGGCATGCTGTGCCCTCCTCTGCTGCATCAACTCGGCAAATTTGTCAAACAAATAGAGGGAATCGCTCGGGCCCGGACCCGCTTCGGGATGGAATTGCACGGAGAAAAGCGGGAGTTCGCGGTGTCGGACCCCTTCCACCGTCTGATCGTTCAGATTGCGGTGCGTCACCTGCAAAGGCGTGCTTCCCAGGCTCTCTCCGGCCACCGCATATCCATGGTTTTGCGAGGTAATGGTGACCTTCTCGCTGAGTAAATCCTGCACCGGCTGGTTTCCGCCTCGGTGCCCGAACTTCAGTTTATAGGTATCTCCCCCCAGAGCCAAGGTGAGGAGTTGGTGCCCCAAGCAAATGCCGAAAATAGGACGTTGGCCGCAAAGTTGGCGAATCGTGGCAATTCCTTGCGTCACGACCTTGGGATCTCCCGGGCCATTGGAAAGAAAAATTCCATCCGGCGCGAAGCTGAGGATTTCTTCGGCCGAAGTGGAATAAGGAACAACCGTCAAGCGGAAACCTTTTTCCTGCATAGCACGTAAAATATTGCCCTTTATGCCAAAATCCATGACTACAACATGAAACGGCTCCCCCCCAGGGTCAGCGCCTAACTCAGGGTCCGGGGCTTTCCGGTCGTCGCCCGCTTCCGACCCCAGAGAGGCCATTGCTCCCAGGGAGCTCTCCAGCCCCGAAGGAACCTTAGACCCTTGCGGCAGCGCTGACTCCCCGGATGCAGTTGGCTCTCCGAACACCTTTGGCTCCCGGTACACCCCTGGCTCCTCGGACACCCCTGGCTCCCCGGACACCCCTGGCTCCCCGAACACCCCTGGCTCCTCGGACACCCCTGGCTCCTCGGACACCCCTGGCTCCTCGGACACCCCTGGCTCCTCGAACAGCCTCGGCCACACAGACACAGTTGACTCTTCGGACACCGTTGATTCCCGGGACACTGTTGATCGCCCGGATGCCCCGGAGTCCCCGGAGGTTTCTGACTCCACGGCCACGGTCAGACCCGAAGATACGCCGGATCCCTCAACAGTCGCAGCCGGTGCACTCGGCGGCACCAGGGGAGGAAGGGAAAAGATCTTCTGGGTACTCACCTGTGCCACCAGGTCCTGCGGAGGCTCCCAAGCCTTGAGACGCCGGGCCAGCACCGGCAGGCTCTGCGCCAAATCCGTACTGATGGCTCCTTTTAAAGTCCCGTGCTCTCGAATCAGCCGGGTCAGAAAACGGGTGTCAAGCCCTTTGATCCCGACCACTCCCGCCTGTGCCAGGGCCCGTGAGAGGTTTTTTTCCATCTGCCAGTGGCTGGGATTGAGAGCCGCTTCCTTGACAATGAAGCCTTGTACCTGAATCTTTTCCGACTGATTGTCTCCCGCGTTGATTCCGTAATTCCCCACCAGCGGATAGGTCATACAGACCATCTGTCCCGCATATGAAGGATCGGTCAAAATTTCCTGATAGCCCGTCATCCCGGTGTTGAAGACCACTTCTCCCCAAGCTTCGCCGCTGCTGCCCAATGCCTCACCGAAAAAGATCTGTCCTGTCTCAAGAACCAGCGCCGCTCGCATCCAAATTCCCCCCGTCACCCGCCGGCCAAAGTACTACTTCCAGTTCTCGCTCAAAACCCTATCCAAAATCCCCAAGGCCTGATCAATTTCTTCTTTGCTCACCGTAAGCGGTGGCAGAAATCTCAAAGTCTTGCCGCCGATACAGTTGACGAGAAGCCCCCGCTCGCGGCAGAGCTGCACAACCTCTCCCCCCAGCTTGGGCAGGGGCCAGCCCAGGATAAACCCCTGCCCCCGGACACTTTCACCTGTCTTATATTTTTCGGCCAAGTGCTCCAAACCCTGCCGGAAATAAAGGGCACGCTCCCGAACGTCCTCCAGGAAGCCGGGCTGCCGCATGACGTCGAGTACGGCACATCCGACCGCCGTCGCCAAGGGATTTCCGCCAAAAGTCGAAGCATGGTCCCCGGGTTGGAAAGCCGCCGCCGCTTCTTCGCCGGCAAGCATGGCCCCAATCGGCACTCCCCCACCCAAGGCTTTGGCTAAAGTCATGATATCCGGAGCTACCCCGCTCCACTCATGAGCAAAGAGTTTCCCGGTACGACCCAGTCCGACCTGAACCTCGTCAAAAATGAGCAGGGCCCCATACTGATCGCAGAGCTCGCGGGCTGCCCTTAAAAATTCTTCTGAGGCGGGAAAGACCCCGCCTTCCCCCTGGATAGGCTCGATCAGGAGCGCGGCTGTCTTTTCGTTCACCCGCTCCTTTAGTTCCCCAAGGTTATTGATCTCCACATAGGAAAAGCCCTCAGGCAAAGGGGCGAACCCCTGTTGATATTTGGTCTGCCCGGTTGCCGTCAAGGTGGCCAAAGTCCGCCCGTGGAAAGAGTTTTTCAGGGAAATGATCTCGAATTTGTCCTCACCGTATTTTTTCTTGGCATATTTCCGGGCCAGTTTGATGGCGGCTTCGTTGGCCTCGGCCCCGCTGTTGCAGAAAAAAACCTTGGAGGCAAAGGAACTCTCCGCCAAACGCTCGGCCAACGCGATTTGATTCGGAATCCAATAGAGATTGGAGGTGTGTAAAATCTCCTTGGCCTGCTTCTGGATCGCCTGGACAATCGCCGGATGCCCATAGCCCAAGGAATTGACGGCTAGGCCGGTGACGAAATCCAGATAGCGTGTACCCTCGACATCCCAGACCCAGGACCCTTCACCGCGCACCAAGGCCAGCGGCAAACGCCCGTAAGTATTCATGACCACGGCCTGGCCTTTGGCCACGAGCTCGGCAGTGGACAAACCTTCCAACATGAAAACCCCTCCTCTTCATAAGCTCTTCATAATGCCCTTCCTTTTGCTGCTCTTAATGCTCTTCCTGTGATGCTCTTAATGCTCTTCCTGTGATGCTCTTTTTCTCCAGCCCTTTTGATACTCTCCTTACGTAAACATAGTGCCTATGCCACCGTCTGTAAAAAGTTCTAACAAAATGGCATGCGGCAGACGGCCGTCAAAAATATGCACACTTCCGACCCCGCCCGCCAGAGCCGCTATGGCACACTCCACTTTAGGCATCATCCCTCCGCTGAAAACTCCTTGTTCCATCAGAACCGTCACTTCCTCCCGCCGGATCGTGGAGATAAGCGATTCCGGCTCACCAAGAGTACGCAAGACTCCTCTCACATCCGTCAGCAGAAGGAACTTATCGGCCTTCAGGGCCTCCGCCACTTTTCCGGCCGCCGTGTCGGCGTTGATATTATATGTTTCTCCATCCTCTCCCCCGGCCAGAGGAGAAATGACCGGAATATACCCCCGGTCCAAAAGCGTCTCGATCAGATCCGGCGCAACCTGGTAAATTTCCCCTACATAGCCCAGGTCAATCTCCTCCATCTCCCCTCGGCTATTCGGCAGCCGCATGGGCTTCTTCTCCGCCAAAAACAGAGAGGCGTCTTTGCCGGAAAGCCCCACCGCCTTGCCGCCGAAGCGGTTGATTATAGAGACGATCTCTGTATTCAATTTGCCCACCAGAACCATAGCGGCGATCTCCATCGTCTCGGCATCGGTCACCCTGAGCCCGTGCACAAACTGACTCTCTTTACCGACTTTTTTTAACATGGCGTTAATCTCCGGGCCCCCGCCGTGCACCAGCACCGGCCGGATCCCGACCGAATGCAAAAGCAGAACATCCAACATGACTGATTCTTTCAGGAGCGGGTCCACCATAGCGTGCCCGCCGTACTTGATGACAATCGTTTTGCCGGCGAACTTTTGAATATAGGGGAGCGCCTCAACCAATACGCGTGCCTTTTCGGCTCCATCATCTCTAAAAGCCATTCCAGCCGCTCCTTCTTCGTTCAACTCATTCTTTCAGCCGGTCCATTCCCAGCCTCTGACGTCCAGCTCCCGACTTCTGACTTCCGACTTCCGATTTACGGCTTCTGACTTCCGACTTCTGACTTCCGACTTCCGACTTCTGACTTCTGACTTCTGACTTCCGATTTCCGACTTCTGACTTCTGACTTCCGACTTCTGACTTCTGACTTCCGACTTCTGACTTCTGACTTCTGACTTCTGACTTCTGACTTCTGACTTCCGACTTCTGACTTCCGATTTCCGACTTCTGACTTCTGACTTCTGACTTCTGACTTCTGACTTCCGATTTCTGACTTCTGACTTCCGATTTCTGACTTCTGACTTCCGATTTCCGACTTCTGACTTCCGATTTACGGCTTCCGACTTACGGCTTCCGACTTCCGATTTACGTCCGATAGTCTCCGTTAATCGTCACATAATCGTGGGTTAAATCACACCCCCAAGCCGTCGCTTCTTCTACACCCCCATGCAGGTTCACGGTGATCCGGATATCCTTTGCCCGCAGGATTTCTTTCGCTTCCTCTTCCGAAAAAGCGAGTCCCTGTCCCGCCAAAGCCATGGGCAAGTTTCCAATCAGAATATCCGCCTTAGCCGGATTAAAAGAAGCCCCGGCATACCCGGCCGCACAGAGGATGCGCCCCCAGTTGGCATCTTCACCGAACATGGCCGTCTTAACCAGGCTGGAAGCACAGACGCTTTTGGCGATCTTGCGGGCATCCTCTCGCGTCTTGGCCCCCAGAACCCGAACTTCCAGAAATTTGCTGGCTCCTTCCCCGTCCCGGGCAATCGCCTGAGCCAGTTCCCGGCACATAGCCTTCACCATACGGGCGAAGCCGTCCCAGTCCTCAGCCACGGGAGCCAGACCCGAAGCCCCGTTGGCCAGAAACAGGACCATATCGTTTGTACTTGTATCCCCGTCCACTGTTACCATGTTGAAACTTTCATCGACTGCTTCCCGCAGCAGCCTTTGCAGCTCAGCCGCCGGAATTTCAGCGTCCGTGGTCAAGAACCCCAACATCGTCCCCATGTTGGGATGGATCATCCCCGAACCTTTGGCCATACCGCCGAGACGAATGGTACCCCCCCGGCAGGGAAATTCCCAGGCCAGCTCTTTGGCTACCGTATCCGTCGTCATGATGGCCAGGGCAGCCCGGTGGGCGCCCTCGACTTTTTTCTCGGAATCCGATGCTTCCCGGTTTCTCCTTGCGGGATTCGACGCTTCCTCGTTTCTCCCCTCGGAGTCCGATGCTTCGCCGCTTCTCTCCTCGGGAGCCAAAGCTGGCCCGCTCTCCCTCAAAACACGCACTTCCGCCGCTGCCTTCTCGATGCCGGCCGCCACCCGATCCATGGGCATCTCCACTCCGATAACTCCGGTGGAGGCGACGAGAACATCATCAACCCCTATCTCCAGCGCTTCCGCCGTCAAGCGAGCCATGGCCAAGGCCGCCCAGTCCCCGGCTTCGCCTACACAAGCGTTGGCATTACCGCTGTTCATGACGACCGCCTGCGCCACGCCATTGGCCAAGTGTCTCTGGTTCAGAACCAGAGGATGGGCCTTGACCAGATTGCGTGTAAACACCCCCGCCGTTTGAGCCGGCCGAGACGAGTACAACAGCGCCACATCATATTTGTCCGGATATTTAACCTCCGCTTTCACCCCGTCGGCCCAAAAACCGCACGGCGCCGCGATGCCGCCGGGGACAGGCACCCAAGCACGTCCTTGCGGTACATCTTGGCCCAGCTCAGCGCCCATGCCCCCCATACTGATCACGCCGTTTACCCGGCTTGCACTGCGCATACCACTTCTACCGTCTATACCGCTCATGTCTTCCACCCCGTTCATATGTCGCGTCTCTTGGCCCGCAGAGCAAAGAGCAAAATCTTTCGTACTGCCCCCTCCATGGCCTCAAGGCCGAAGTTCTTTCTTTTTTTCCCGCCGTTAAATTTAGGGCCAAATCCCTGAACCTTTCAGGGCCACACGTCCGGACCTTTTCAGGGCCACATGCCCCGACCTTTTAGCCCCAGATCCTCAGGCAGGCCAAAGAGTATATTCATATTCTGAATTGCCTGTCCGGAGGCCCCTTTCACCAGGTTGTCGATAGCAGCGGCGATAACGGCCCTCCCGGTTCGCCTGTCTACCATGAGTTGGAGAAAAGCGTGATTCCCACCGGAAGCAAATTTCGTCTGGGGCCAAACGCCCTCCGGCAGAACGTGGACAAAAACTTCGTCCCGGTAGCTTTCCTGCCAAGCCGCCCTAAGGTCGTCTTCATCCACTCCCTCTTTTATCCCCGCATAAATCGTCACCAAAATACCCCGAATCATCGGCACCAGGTGGGGCGTAAAACTCACGACCAATTCCCGCCCGGCGGCCTCTGAAAGTTCCTGTTCAATCTCCGGCGTGTGCCGGTGTTCAGCCACGCCATAAGGCTTGAAGTTCTCATTCACTTCCGAGAAGTGCGTTCCCAGGGAGGCGCCCCTGCCGGCCCCGGAAACCCCGGACTTGGCGTCCACGATGAGTGAATCCTCCTGCAGCAAACCGGCTCTCAGCAAGGGAACCAGAGCCAAGAGAGTCGCCGTCGGATAGCAGCCGGGATTGGCTACCAGGGACTTCCCGTTGATCCCATTCCGGTGCAATTCCGGCAGGCCATAGACCGCCTCCGGCAGGAGCTCGGGTGCCGGATGCTTTACCTTATACCATTTTTCATAAACCTCAGGCCGATGCAGGCGAAAATCCGCTCCCAAATCGATTACCTTAATACCGCGCGCCAGATAATTCCCTGCCCTGGCAGCCGTTATTCCATGCGGCAAAGCACAGAAAAGCACATCCACCCCGTCAGGTACCGTCTCATCCTGCAGTTCAACGGCAGCCTCTGAGCTGAACTGCGGAAATATGCCCGCATAAGATTTTCCCGCCATACTGGATGAACCCAAATAGATAATTTCCGCCGCCGCATGGTTTGATAGCAAACGGACTAGTTCCTGACCGGTGTAACCTGTGGCCCCCAAAATACCCACACGCATCTCTTCACCCCCGGGATTCAAACGAAGTCCAAACTTCGCGCTACTTCATAAGTATACATTTACTCGCATAATTATGCAATGGGTGGGACCTAATTTCCTTTCTCTTTGCGCCGACTTTGGGCTGGGCCCGACTTGTTGGAGAACGTGCGCGGGAAAACCTCGGAATTCGCTTCCGGGGATGAGAGCACCTCCCTCAAAAATCCATACACATGGTCAATGTTTATGGTATAATAAAGTTATGGATAAATTCAAGAATACTCGACACGCAACTTACCTTACAAACTATCACATGGTATGGATACCCAAATACAGACGCAAGATTCTTACGGGTAACGTAGCTCTGGCGGTTGAAGAGTCACTTAGAACCGCAGCGCAGGAAAAGGGGTGGGAGATCATTGCGCTGGAAGTGATGCCTGATCATGTTCACCTGTTTGTATCTGCACCGCCCAAGTATGCACCGGCTGACCTGGTGAAAGTGTTTAAGGGTTGGTCAGCCAGAAGAGTGCTCATGGCGTTTCCTAATTTGGCACAAAAGACGAGTAGGGGAACGCTTTGGGCACCCAGTTACTACGTGGGGACCGCCGGGAATGTCTCCGCAGAAACCATCCGGCATTACATCGAAGAGTGCCAAGATCACTAGCTATTCTCAACTTCTTTGTTTGACCAATGCGGTCACTGCTTACGATGGCTATTTTCAGGTGCCAATATCCAATCTGTTCACGAAAGAACATCCCGGTTTAACGATTAACATCCGTGCACCAAAGCGCATTGCACAACGTCCTATCGCGTACTGTGAAGTACACCTAAACCCCCTCCACCACGCCCGCTTCTTGGAAGCGGAGTTTGTGTACAAAGCCGGGGAACGCGCACGGCTGCAATCTATCAGAGATTTGCAGAGTATTAAGGGGGAGACTCATAGATTGGCATCCATTGCCTACAACCGGGAAAACTTCATGCGCGACTACCCGCGACTACCTAAGCAAAGCCGTTCGTTTGATTTTACAGGATTATCTGGACAACAAGATCGGGCGGGTATTCATCTTGGAAAATAATTTTTTCTTTGGCGCTGTCGCAGGAGGAAAACGCGACTTTCCGTAGAATATAACATGTAGAACCGTAACTACTTAGTAATCATTACAGGTAAGAGCGGGACATTATGAGGAGAAAGAGGTGCTGATGTATGACAAAGGTTAGGGAACTCTACAAGTGCAACGTCTGCGGCAATGTGATTGAGGTGGTCAATCCTGGGGCTCCCGCCCTGGTCTGCTGTCACCAACCCATGGTCAAGCTCGACGCTCTGGCGCAGGAGGGAGCTAAGGAGAAGCACATTCCGGTGGTCGAACAGACGGACGCAGGACTTTTGGTTAAGGTGGGATCGGTTCCCCATCCGATGGAGGAAAAACACTTCATCCGCTTCATTGAGGTTTTTACTGCGAATCAAGTGTTACGCGCCGAATTAACCCCCGGGCAAAGCCCGGAGGCGGTCTTTGCAGTCGAAGCGGCCTCTGTTCTCGAAGTACGGGCCTATTGCAACCTCCACGGTCTCTGGAAAGACCGGTAGCTTTTTGACAACTGACGGGCTCCTTGACCAAGAGGCTTAGCCGCGTGCCCCTGGCTTTAGCCGGTTTTAGCCGGCTTTAGTCATGGGGAGATTCAGACCCCCAGCGCTTTGAACGCGCTGCCCCCATACTCTGCCGCAGCAGTCATCCTCTAGCGGCTCCCGCCACGGAGTTAGACTGGGAAGATGCGTAATCCGGAGAAGAGAAAACTTTCGAGGAGGAATACCAAATGGCTTTGAAAGGGAGTAAGACCGAGCAAAATTTGTTGGCGGCCTTTGCCGGGGAATCCCAAGCCCGCAACAAATACACTTATTTCGCGTCTCACGCGAAGAAAGAAGGATATGAGCAGCTGGCTGCCCTTTTTTTGGAGACGGCTGACAACGAAAAAGAGCATGCCAAAATTTGGTTCAAGCTTTTGAACGGCATCGGCGACACCGCCTCCAACCTTGAGGCGGCTGCCGGCGGTGAACACTATGAGTGGACGAACATGTACCCGACGATGGCGAAAGAGGCCCGCGCCGAGGGTTTCGAGGACATCGCCCAACTCTTCGAAGAAGTGGCCCGGATTGAAAAAAGCCATGAGGAACGCTATCGCCGGCTCTTGGCCAATGTTCAGGAAAAGAAAGTCTTTGCCAAACCGGAAAAAGTCTATTGGCGCTGCCGCAACTGCGGCCACATCCATGAAGGCCCGGAAGCTCCCGACGTTTGCCCCGTCTGCAGCCACCCGCAAGCCTTCTACGAGATCCTGCCGGCAAATTACTAGGAAGAGCAGGACTTCCCCTCTGTCCGTCGCTTTTAATTTTCCGCAGGTTCCCTGTTAGAGGAGGACTCCCTCAATGGGAGTCCTTCTTTAACAGGGAACACGATCCTGCCTTCCCCTACCTGCGTTCACCGGCTGAATTACCTATATGTACCTTGACGGCATACCCTTCATGCAGACATTGGTAACTTGATAGGTTCTCCTGCAACGCCCGCCGGGATGGGCAGAGGAAGCTAAGACACAATCTCCTTGAGCGTCGCTGAGATAGCCGCAATGTTCTGCATTTCGGCTGGAATAATGACTTTCGTAGCTTGCCCATTAGCCGCTCGTTCCAGGGCCTCAAGTCCCCGGATGGCCAGAAACTCCTTGGAACCATTGCTCGCAGCTTCCTGAATTTTAGCTATGGCTTCAGCCTGCCCTTGTGCTTCAATAATTCTGGACTGCTTTACAGCCTCGGCTCTAAGAATTTGGGCATCCCGCTCGGCTTCTGCATTCAGAATGACGGCCTGTTTGTTCCCCTCCGCCGTGAGGATCGCCGCTTGTTTGGTTGCTTCTGCCGTAAGAATGGTCGCCCGTTTCTGCCTCTCAGCCTGCATCTGCTTCTCTAGGGCATTGCGAATTTCGTCCGGAGCAATCACGTTCCGGATCTCCGCTCTCACCAACTTAATGCCCCAATTATTACTCGCCATATCAACGGTCTCGCGAAGTCGGGTATTGATTTGTTCTCTTAGCGTGAGAATATGATCAAATTCCATGTCACCCACAATGCTCCGCAAGGTTGTTTCCGTCATTTTCTCGATGGCCATGATTGGTTTTTCCACCCCGTAGGCATAATCCTTAGTGTCCGTAATCATATAGTACATCACGGTATCAATTTTGATCAGTACGTTGTCCTTGGTAATGACCGCTTGGGGCTCAAACTCAATGACTTGTTCCTTGATGGAGACCTTACGAACAATCCGCTCCAGGAAAGGCATCTTGATATGTAATCCAACATCCCAGGTTTCTTTGTAAGCCCCGAGACGCTCAACAACGTAGGCATACCCTTGAGGCACAATTTGAATGTTCTTAATGATAACCGCCAGTACGGCTAAGATCAAAACCACTACAATAATTGTAAAATACATTTAAATCAATCCCCCTGCTAACTCTTCGTTTTGACTAACAGCTTTATCCCTCGGATACCCCTGACCAAGACCCGGTCTCCAATATTCAAGGCCTTGCCATCTTCGGTTTCGGCTGTCCATTCGATGCCATTCAGCCTGAGAAGACTTCCGTTGGCATTCTCACCGCATATAATCGCCTCCTGTCCGATCAGTTCATGAATATTTGTCTTGTATTTGTACGATTTAACAGCGTATTGACGAAACACTCCCAGGAGGACCAGGGAAATCACCAGAAATGTGACGATCTGAACGGGGAGGGGTACACCCAAAAGTGAAAGCACAAAGGCAACGATCGCCCCTAGCCCAAACCATAAAGTGAAGAATGTGCGAGTGAAAAATTCAAGGATCATGGAAAATGCAACAATACCCAACCACACTATATTTATCATCGTATCCCCCCTCCTTGCCATAATTGCTTGGGTCGCCTTAGTGGCCTTTCAGCAGTTTCCGCGGCTTATTCCCGATGGATCAAAAAAGTGTCGGGAATCCGCACGTAATTACGCCGCTGACGAGAAGGACCGCCACAAAATTTAAGCCACAAAAGTACTTAGTAGACCTTCTCGGACCTTAGCCACACTCCTTCCCAGGATGAAAGATCGAATCTTTATGAAATGCCATACCATTACTTGCCATCATGATATAGGTCCTCGCAATAATAACCTACAAGTCACCTCGTTTTTATCGTCAATTAACCGACCTCTTCAAGGGACTGATTTGATTATTTAAAAAGATTCCTCAAAAAGCTCTCTTACGTACTGGTACCCGATGGAATTCCAAAATGTTCAAAGTTTCTAACTTAGGGGCCCCGGCGATCGCCACTTGTAGCCGTCAAAACCGCCCTCTTCTTTAGCCAGGCTCTTATGATTATCAGGGCAATAATTTCAAGGCTCATTCCAATGTAGCTGAGCCGTAGGAGGTTCACCCATTCGTGAACGGTAGTTAAAATCTCTAGGTAAAAAACCGAGACACCCATCGAATTAGCTTCAAGTAGGGACGCAATGAAATTTATAAGCCCATGAATAACAACTCCAGGCCACAGTGAGCCGGTCTCATCGAAAAGAACTGAAAGCATAAACCCAAGGAGCAGCAAAGAGGCAAAGTAGATTAACCCAAATGGGTTGAACATGAAGTGTGCTAAGGAAAAAAACAGTGCTGAAAATGCGTAAGCTACCACAATATTGTGGTCTCTCAGAGAACGAAAAACGTATCCACGGAAGAAGAACTCTTCACCAACACCCGGCATGACGCCCGTATAGATCAACATTTTAGAAACGGGGAGCAGGCTTAACTGGTATACATAGAGAATATGCCAGCGACCCAAGGAAGCATCCTGAGTCAGTACGATGAAGACAATAAATGAAACTACCAAAATTACTGAACTGTACACTGTAATCCGTCTTGCTTCTTTTGAAAACTTTAAACCAAAATTCCTTAGTGGTCGCTTCTCCAAATAGCGAAATAGCAAAAGCGCCAGAGCCGCAAAAGATCCCTCGAGGATAGCCCCAGAAGCCATTTTCAAGCCATTTATCACTCTTACGTTTGACGAGAGTGTAACAAGAAAATCTCCCAGCTTTGCTACCAAAAAGACACACGCAAACCACAGAACACAACCTATGAGTACCCTGAGATAAGGTTTACCCCACTCTTTCCAGCGTATCATGCCAAGCCCTCCCAGGTGTTACCGGTTAATCCTTCTGACCTCTATCATTGACAATTTGTCCAAATAGTGAAATAGTAAAAGGCCCATTAAAGCAGAGAAACCTTCCCACATGACCGTGAACAGCACTCTTTGAGTATCAATAGTCATGCTGGATGATGACGCCCATAAGAAGTCTCTCAACTTAGCTGTCAGAAACACACCGATGGGTCACAAGACACAACCAAAAGCCACCTTAAAGTAGGGGGTTGCACGCTCGTTCCAGTAGGTCACATCTTAATACCCTCCTCCCCATGCGAGTCAGGAATCCGAACTCGGGCAAAAATATCATATGAGAGACAAGGTCTTAGTCTTCTCCTAGACACCTGAAATGGCCCTACGCTTGGAAAGCCGACCGCGCCATTAAATCACACCCCGTAAAACCCTAATCTATGCTGAAGCAGAATCACCGAATGCTTCGCGCGGAAGCTCCTGGCTTCCCCCCTGTGTTAGGATGGTTGACTGAACACGTCTTTCTCCATGGAATCCATCGTCTTTATAGTAGAACCCAGTCACATTATAACCACCCGCGACAACCCCCCACAACGTACTTAAGTACAGGTGTTTAAAAAAAAAATCCCAGCACCTAAGTACAGGACTGGGGCATCACGGCTGTATATCCATTCCTTCATAAGCCCTGTTCCCCCCATTACTCCAAACAGCTATCGCCTTTGAGCGAGATTTTACACCGAGTTTAGAACGAATGTTACCGGTGTGATATTTTACAGTCCGGATTGTAATGCCCAAGGCTGAGGAAATTTCCCGGTCACTCAAGCCTCTTGCCATAAGATCCATGACTTCCTCTTCCCTGTCGGACAACAGCTTGGCCACGCCGTCCGACTGTGCAGCCGAAGTCCGCGCCTGCTCACCATAGCCTGAACAAGCCGGCCTGAGAAAAGGTACCACCCCTTTGGAAAAGTAGTCTTGCCCATGTTTCACAGAGAATATGGCCTCGATCAGCTCCCTTTTATTACATTCCTTCGTGAGGAAGCCATGCACGCCTTTCCGCAACGCCTCTCTCAGATAGTCTCCGGGGTTAAGACCCGTAAGCATAATAATCTTCACAGACGGCTGCCTTGCTTTAATCCGATCGATCAGACCGATGCCCAGGCAGTCCGGCAAAGCAATATCAAGCATGATGACATCCGGTGTCTCTGACTTCAAGAAAGCCAGACATTCCCTGCCATCGTGCGCGATTCCTACGACTTCCAGAGCGGTTTCCGCCGATAGCAAGTCCGCTGTCCCTTCCGCGAAAAGGGTATGGTCATCAACCAGTAATATTTTTGTCTTATCCGGTTTTTCTTGATCAGACCGCACTTTTTCTCTCCCTCCCGCTTGTTGGAATAGAAGCTTTTAGCACAGTGCCTTGAAGGGGCATTGAGTAAATGTGCAGCGTACCGCCCAAGCCTTCGATCCGTTCTTTCATACTAACCAGACCCAAATGCTCATTTGTCAGTGGCAAGTCATCTATTCTGCCAAGATCAAAGCCCTTACCGGAATCCTCAACGACCAATTCAAGCACAGATTCCTTCAGCTCAATTCTTAAGTTTATTTCACCCGAACTAGTGTGCCTCATGGCATTCGTTATCCCTTCCTGAAAAAAGCGATACGCGACTAATTCCACCTCCTCCTTAAGACGTGTTCCTTCGCTAATCCCTACGCTGGCCAAGGAAAGTGCAAATGAATCACTTTCCATTTTCTCTTCGCACAGGATCCGGACGGAATAAAGTAGTCCCAAATCCGTCAATGATGGCGGCCGCAGGTCAGAACAGAGCGCGCGCAGTTCAAAGTTCAAGTTGCGGCTGACCTCCCGCAGGTGAGCCATTGCCTTGCGGACACCAAGGTCTTTGGCGTTTGCAAAGTTATCAGCCAATTCATCCAGCCACCGGGACAGATCCAGCGCTGACTGCAAGGGACCATCGTGCAGGTCACGAGCCATGGCTTTCCTCTCTTGCTCGATGTTTTTGAACAGAGAGCCCGTTATTCCTTGCAGTCTCCGAACTTTACGTTGGTAAACTTGAGATCTTTGCGCCATGTTCCGGATGTCTTGCGACAGTTCCCGGATAACCTGTGCGGTTACAAGGTGTTGCGCCGCTTGACCGCAGATCATCGTTATGAGCGGCAGCTCCTGGCCTCGAAACTTGATGCGAGAGTAACGGTGACCGAGAAACACCCCGGCGAGAGAATCCTTGCCGGCTAGCCGAATACAGATCTCAGCCGGCCAATCCTCGGGAAGTCTTGCTGCGCCGGAGTTAGCCCCTTGATCCGCTTGGAAATATCTCTCCAGCCTCGTCTGTTCATCAGGCTTTGCCAAGAACCTTCCCACGGCCTTTTTTATGGAGCCTCCGTTCGTATTCTGAACGATCAACAAGACCCCCTCAACCCCGAGGCTCGTTGCCAGCTCTTCCAAGATTAGGTCTTCTTCCTGCAGTGAAGCCAAGCGTTCGTTTAACTGACAAACTCTTTGGTCTAAGTCCTGCTCCACAGTCAAAAAACCAAGTCTTTCGAAAAGCCTGGTTATCATCAAGCGAAGTCCCTCGAAACCCAGGCTCGTCAGCGTGGTCAGCGAAAACACCGCGAGAAACGCTTCGAGGTCTAAAGCCTTTAATATTCCGGTAAAGAAGATGAGGCAAGTGAGCGCAGAACTTGCAATTGCCGCCGCCAAGAAGAAGGAGCATACTCTTCTCAAAAGCCGCCGGCCATCCGGCAAATACCGGTTGACGATCACGTAAGACCAGGTGATGGGAACCGCGGCCACAAAGAGATAGCTCAGTTCTGTGTTTTCTACAGGTTGCGAATTGAAAATCAAAGGCAGTGCCGTCAACAAAACAAAAGGCAGAAACCCCATGACTGTGCCCAAAAGCATGATACCGGCCTGGTTTTTTTCCGATTGACGGCCCTCTGACCGAATGAGCACCCCTAAGTTCCAAAGCGAGATAAGAATCCCCACTACCACGGTGGCAAGCACGAATTTCGTCAGCCAAGCGGCGGCATCGAGCACACCGGCCGACTGGAGGACGGTCAGGCCCACGATAGCTATGAAAGCACTGATGAGGACCCGGACCCCGTACTCGCTAATTCTGGTTTTCCTTTCGACCGGAAAAACAGAGAAAAACTTGGTGAGAAGTACCGGAACAAAAGACAGAGTGACATACTCCAACTCCCTGGCCAAGATCAAACCGCGACCTGAGACGGGGGCCAAGACGAGCGCCAAACCGATACACCAGTTTAGCCAAAAGAAAAGCCGGGCCGGGCTCCAAAGGGGGCGTCTTATCCAGGTGAGTAGTCCCAGATTTGCAAAAAGATATCCCAGAATAATCAAGAAAATCTCACTTAAAGACTCCAGCCTTACTGTCCCTCGTTGTACTTTGACCACCCTATACCCAGACTGCCCCGGCTCCCGGATCTTGAGTGTTGCGGATCCTTCAGCTTCGTTCCATTTCCGAACGTCGTCGTACGCACCCGGATCCTTATGATTGATTTCTAAGATCCGGTCCCCCACGCGCACTCCGGCCTTGTACGCTGCACCGTTCGGGTCGCTGGCTGCCACGATCCATTTCCCGTTGACATGTGCGAGTTCCAGCCCTATGTAAGCCTGATCAATCATCGCGCCCAGATATATCATGGAGACCATGAGAAAAACAGCGCTTGCCAGGTAATATGCCGACCGCCTCAAGGACACTTTTCTCAACAAGGTTGCCCATCCTCTCCTTCCATCCGGAGATAGGAGTCATCTTGCTGGCCTCTCCTTTTACTGTGGCCCTCCCCCAATAGTATTTGACATACTCTTTCTGATTTCCTTCAAGACCCGGAGTTTTTTTAAGGGAGTAACACTACGGGAATGTGTACCCCTTTGATTAGTTGAATTCGGCACCGCAGATATCACTATTATCAAACCAGTCAAAGGCCATAAGAATAAGGGCTGGGACGTTACGAACATCCTAGCCTTTATAACCCGGTCAGATTATGGGCCGCAGGGAAACGCAAACATAGCTTTTTGCAGCGGGGGGATGGAGGGAATGAAAGTCCCTTGCGTTTGACGGTGTTCGAAGCGTACCTCCATGTCCGCACCAGTCTTAGCTACAGTAATATTAACATCTCCTGCAACGCTTTTAAACTCTTTTTCAACAAGGTCCTCCACTATGGCGGGTCGGACGACGTCATCGTGCGGCCCAAAAAACCTAAAAAGCTTCCCTCTGTTCTGTCTAAGGCCGAGATTCTCTCTATCCTTGATCGCGTGGCTAATCCGAAGCACCGGGTTATTCTCTTGACCACCTACTCTTCGGGCCTACGTATTTCTGAAACCCTGAATCTCCGTATCGCAGACCTTGATTCCAAGAACATGATGATCCGGGTGGGTAGTGGCAAGGGCAGCAAAGATCGGTTAACGGTCCTGTCGCTTGAAAACCCGAAAATGCTCAGAACCGACCACTTAGCTAATCTCTGCGTCACTTTCGCTGCCAACATATCCCAAACCGTTGCTCTTTAGAACGGTAGCCTTTTCAACCAGGAGAAACTTCTGGATCTTACCCGTGCTGGTAAAAGGCAGATCGTCGTGTCGAATAAAGAACACGTATTTCGGCAGCTTAAATTTGGCCAGACGGGCTCGGGCAAATTCCAGGATCTCTTTTCTGGTGGCTTTTTCCCCCGGGTTGAGTTCAATAAAGGCAGCCCCAATTTCTGTACTCACTGAGTCCGGAACTCCTACCACATAAGCCTGGTTTACTTTTTGATAACTTGTAAGCACGTCCTCTACTTCTTTGGGCATCACGCTTTCCCCGGACACGCGATAGATCTCTTTGCTCCGACCGCTAAGTTCAAACAAACCATCGGCGTGAATGATCCCCAGATCCCCCGTATGCAACCAGCCATCCTTATCAATTAGAGCTCCTGTTTCCAAAGGACGCTTATAATAACCTTTACTTACGATATTACCTCGGCAAATAAATTCACCTTTTGAACCCGCAGGCAGCTCTTCACCTGTGACCGGATCCACTACCTTGTACTGAACATTGCGGCCGCCAAACTCCGGCAACCCACTGCAATTAGCCGGCAAAAGCCGTCCGACTCGCGTGGAGAGCACCTCCAGGGAATCGTCCGGTGACGTCATCACGGTGGCCGCGCTCACCTCCGTCATGCCGTAGCCCGTTAACATCTCCCGCGAGCCGAATTCCCGCCGCACTCTCTCCCAGATCGGGCGCGGAGCGGGTGTGGCCGCACAGAAAATCGTGCGCAAGCTCTCCAAACGATGCTCTGCCTTTTCCGGACAGTTAAGAAGTGCCAGGAGAATTGACGGTACACAAAGGAGCTCTTGAACCCGATTTTTCTCCATCAAGTGAATGGCTTCACTCGGAGCAAATTGTTCATCCACGACCACCGATCCACCGACAAAGGTAGGGGTCAATATTCCCTCAACCAACGCAAAAACATGGTACAGCGGCAGCGGGCAGTATATACACTGTCCTTCTCCAACCGAACGGCCTAAACCGCTAATGTAGGCGTTTCGCAGTAACATGTCATGCGTCAGCATGGCGCCTTTGGGGGCGCCGACGGTTCCGGAAGTGTAGAGAATGTGGCAGATCTCATCGGGATAAGCTGACGCGGCTTGTCTCTGATGCAACTCTTCCTTCCTGATTTCCTTGCC
The DNA here is from genome assembly GCF_902729405.1 of Acididesulfobacillus acetoxydans. Lineage (GTDB taxonomy): Bacteria > Bacillota > Desulfitobacteriia > Desulfitobacteriales > Desulfitobacteriaceae > Acididesulfobacillus > Acididesulfobacillus acetoxydans. The sequence continues at coordinate 996,616 of NZ_LR746496.1, read as the reverse complement.
GCCGTCATAAAGTGCACTAAGGCTGACTAAACCCTGATAAACCTTTTCCTCCGGCGAATAGCAAATGATATTTCTGAGTTTGGGAAACTCCGCGTAGCCATCGGGCGGGGAACCGGCTCCTTTTAACTCCGGGCAGATATTTTCCACCATTCTGACATAATCGGTACGGCCTAAACGATCGTTAAAAATTACGGCCACCGCATCAGAGTCCTGCCACAACTCTTTTAACTCAACTTCTTTGAGCATAAAGTTCAGAGGAATCACGACCGCTCCGATTTTGTTTAGAGCCAAGGTCAAAAAAACGGATTCGGCGTAATTTCCCATCCACAGAATCACATGTTCCCTTGCCTTGATTCCCAGGGCCATCAGCCCCTTAGCGGCCTGATCAACCCTTGCCAAGACTTCGCGGTAGCTGTATATCTTCTTACGCGTAATTAGATAAGGACGCTCGAGGTATTTCTTGGCAGCCTCGTCAATGTGGTCTGAAAGCGTCCGCCTTGGCCAAGTAGGATAAGCGGCCATCAGAGCCGCTTGCCGTTCTTTCCAACCATTTTCTTTTACTGCCATGTGCTCTACCCCCTTGAAACAGTGCCTGACTCGACCGCCTCTTCCCAGAGCTTGTCCGCCGTCTTGCCCCCTCACCCCTTTTGCTAATAAAGGCAAACTCTTATTCCACTCGAATGAAAGAAGCAAAGACCCATGGTCAAACATCTTAGTAACCTAATAATAAGGCGGCTAATGCGACTTTGTTAACTTCATACTTCGATCTCTTTTGCCACATCGTAGGCATCCCAAATGGCATTCATCATATTGGCGGCTTCTCTGGCGTCGCCAATGAGATAAAGCTCGGCAAATTTGCCGTTTAGCTTTTTGTAGAGCAGATCGTCCGGCTTGTAACCTACGGCAAGGACTAAAGTGTCTGCCTGAACGCGCGTTTTTTGCATATCTTGAGCAACCACGGCAATTTTGTTCCGATATTCGGCAAGATAAGCATTAAGGATAACCTCGACACGGTAATAGGCTAAAAGGTCAATGAGCATGGTTTTGTTCATATGGGGAACCGTGCGACCGCCGGCCATGAGTTCCGGCAATGTTTCGACCAGGGTCACCTTATTGCCTTTTTGGGCGAGGAAGAGAGCGGTCTCACAACCTGCCAGCCCGCCACCGACGACAACGGCGTGTTCTCCGACTTTTTTTATTCCCTCCAGAACTTCTGCGGCATAGGCGACATTCGGGCTATCGGCCCCCGGGAAATCCGGTTTTCCCGGTTGGGAACCGGTGGCGACAATAATCACATCCGGTTTTTCCTCTTCGATGAGTTTAAGATCCACTTCCGTTTCCATCTTGACAGGCGTTTTCAGAACCTTAAGCTCGTTTTTGTACCAAGCAAGCAACTTGCGGTCATCTTCCTTAAAGTCCGGCGTCGAAGCTTCGTTGACATGCCCGCCCAGACGTCCGCTTTTTTCATAGAGCGTGACCCGGTGCTCGCGAATTGTGCAGACCCGCGCCGCTTCCATGCCGGCGATTCCGCCGCCGATAATCATAATCTTTTTCTTCTGGCGAGCGGGGAGCAAGGCATACTCCTTCTCCCTGCCGACAGCCGGGTTAACTGTACAGCATTCGGGTTTGACTTCAAACATCCTGCCCATACAGCCATTATGGCAGCCAATGCAAGGACGAATCCGTGCAACCTGCCCGTCGCGAACCTTCTTGGGCCAATCAGGGTCGGTCAGAAGTCCCCGGCCGATACCCACTATATCCAATTTGCCCTCGGCCAAAGCCTGCCGGGCGAGTTCCGGATCGTCCAGGCGCCCGGCGACGATTACCGGTACGGAAACAACCTGTTTTAGTTTTGCCGCGAGCGGGAGGTAACAGCCATGTTTTTGGTAGAGAGGGGGATGCGCCCAGTACCAAGCATCATAGCTGCCGGCGTCGGCGTTAAAGGCATCATATCCGGCCGCTTCCAAGATGTTGGCCGCCTCCAACCCTTCCGGCAAATCCCGTCCTTTTTCCGGGAAATTCTCTTCGGCCAGTCCCCCTTGCCTCCAGTCCTTGATATAGCTCTTGATACTGAATCTTAAACTGACGGGGAAATTCTTACCGGCTTCCCTTTTTATTTCCCGTACGATTTCAATGGGAAAGGTGAGCCTTCCTCGCAGATCACCGCCGTATTTATCCGTCCTGCGGTTAAACAAAGCCAACGTAAATTGGTCCAAGAGATACCCTTCGTGGACGGCGTGGATTTCCATACCGTCAAAGCCTGCTCCGACAGAAATATGTGCCGCTTCACCCACTTTCTTGACCATTTTTTCAACCTCTTTGGTGGTAAGCTCGCGACAGGTCAGTGTCGGATCCCAGTAATTCGGGATAGCCGACGGGGCAACCGGTTCGTCGGCTAAGAATCCCGGGGCCGCCACGCGGCCAAGTCCCAGCGTGATTTGAATAAAGATCTTGGCTCCATAGGCATGGACATGTTCCACCAGTTCAGATGCGGTTTGAAGGAACTGGGCCGGATTGGTGGTAATGCAGGGGAAACTTGGCATCTTCAAACGCTCGATTTCATTTTCCGCTTTGACGGCACCGGTAATGATAAGCCCAGTTCCACCTTTGGCCCTTTCCTGGTAATAGTCAATCGCTCGCTTCGTCCAAGAACCCTCGGGGGTCACCAAACCAAGGTTAGCCATCGGCACCATGGCGATTCTATTCTTGATTTCTACTTTCCCTATGTTGATCGGTTGAAACAGTTTTTCCATGTCGTCTCCTCCAATTAAATCCTCTGAAATTCAGTCGCCGACCCTAGTATGGTGGATCTCACGTTTCTTTATCCAAAGCGTAAGACTCCCGGTTCTACAAGTGGGAGTGGGTCCCATGCACAGAGACTGCACTAGCGTCCATAGCGCGCTGACAGTCCCTGCGCTGCCGGCTTTTCTCATTGTGTGCTTAATTCTTTACGATTCGCGGACTCCGGAACCCTTTCCAACCAGCCTTGTTTGATCATGAGGTTGACGCCATCCTTCGCAAACTCACCGAGTTCAGCCATGAAACGACCGAAAGTCAGGATGAGGTCACCCCGGGTGCAGTTCGCCAGAGCCATTCCCCCACTGCTAATGGCATTGGCTATCATGACTGTAGTGTGGAACATCATTAACTTGTCACTGAAAGGAGACTCCAAAGACTCGGTCACATGATTATCATAATTTGGCGGACCAGACAAATCGTTGTCTTCCAAGATCTTCGTCAGAACATCGATCTCTTTGTCATTCATGAGCCGATATCGACTCAAGTAATCCTTGACCAATTTGGATTTTGTGCACTGCTCGAAGCCCGTAATTAAGGTGTTTCTTAAGGATCTCGAAACAATGTTAACGAAAAGGTGTTCTATTTCCAGGGCGTTGAGCGGTCTCTTGTCCCCGATCAAGCCCTTATAAAAACTCGACACGTCATGCACATATTCTACTCTATCGGGAATCGGAATATTAGGCGCTCTGGGAAGAAGTCCTTTTGCCAACAGAACGGTGTGGGCTCTTTGCGTCATTTCTTGAGAATGGTCAAGACAGGCCGCGAAGAATTCGCTGATATCCGGGCGGGATGAACTGGTAAAGGCCAGACCAAAACCCAGAACCCCGTAGTGGGCCATAAGAGTGGTATACAGGAGCATAAACGGTTCAGAGTAAAGCGGTTTGGCGTTCACGTCGAAGTCTTGATCCGTAAAACCGTTAGGGACGGGAAAATTTACCCCGTTGAATATATCGGCGATCGCTTGCACATGTTGGACCGAGATATCCAAGGAAAATTGCAGCACGGAGTGAATATCCGGGTCCTTCGATTTGGCAACAAAATAAGGAAGCATGCATGTGGACATACTTTCAGCTAAATACATGGCCCATAGTTCACCGATCTCCGCCGCAGTAAGACTAATGTCTTGCCAATTATGCCGGACAGCATCGTAGTTTGCTTGCTCCACCCCATGGTCAGCCATCTCTTCCAGATTATTCATGCTCTTTTACTCCCTTTAAGCTTCTTCCGGCTTAGCTTTCCCCCTTGTATGTTTGGTATGCACTGGTGATCAAACCACCTCCGGCTATGCCGGAGGTGGTTTGATGTCGTGTTGCCAGGTCCGTTGCCATGCCACTTACAATGCCTGCAGCAGGGCCTGTCAGGAAGTCGGCGGATTCGGCGGGCACCCTCAGCCGGCAAGTTTTTCCCGGATATCCCGGCTGATCCTGGCCGCCAACTCGGGGATGGCGGCGCTCAGTTCCTGAGTACAGCTCTCTTGAAAAGTAAAGACATCTTTGGCCTCGACAGCGTAGATGAGCACTTGAGACGGGATCTTCATGCCCAACCTGCGCCCCAGCTGCAGGGCCGTGGCCAGGTTGATGTCATGGACCGAAGTCAGACGCACGGTGCCGGCCAAGACTTCTTCACCAAAAGTGTACAATTGCCCCGCCGCTCCGTCCGCCGTCTGGATGGCATCGATGATCACCAAGCGCTCGTAGCCTGAAATATAATCCAAGAGTTGGAGGCCGGCCAAGGAAAGTTCGACAAAATCCGGCGCCGCCCCGGGCAAATCATCCTCCTCCGCCAGCAAGGCACTGACGAGACGCCCCAGATAAATCCCGATCCCGTCATCGCAGAGCAGGGTATTGCCCAGTCCGAGGATCAGCAAGTTTGTTTTTCTTCCCTTACCTTCACTCCTCAGCATCTTTCCTTCTGACCCCGCTTCTTGGGACCGGGCGTCTCTTTCGGACAAAACCCCGCTCAGCCCTGATTTTCCCAGCGCCGGATCACGTCCTAAGTCCCCGTGACCCACCGCTTCTTGTAGCCTGACTTCTCTTGTCCTTGCGCCACCTGTATCTGTGCGCGTGTTATTTACTCTATCACTTGTCGGAGCACGGTTTAGTCCTGCTTCATCCACTCCTGAGACTCCCCCTTTTACAAGTGGAAATGGTTCCCTAGATTCACCATGGAAGTCTCGCCCTTCAGTCTTGGTTAAACGAGTTCACTTCTTGCCATAAATTCCCTTCATGATCGTAGATTCTGGCCAGAAGCGGCATGGAACCGGGGAGATTGTGGGTGGCGCAGGCCAGGCAGGGATCATAGGCCCGGAAGGCCATTTCCACCATATTGAGCAGCCCCTCGCTCACCTTGCCTTTTTTAATCAAACCTTTGGCCGCTCTTTGCACCGATATGTTAATAGCGGCATTATTGTTACCTGTGGCGACAATCAAATTGACTTTAGTCAAGATACCTTTTTCATCGGTCTGATAATGGTGGATGAGCGTCCCCCGCGGGGCTTCGATAATTCCCACCCCTTCTTTGGGCCTACCCTCCGGCAAGGCGCGGATCCTGGGACTGGTAATCTCCGGGTCGCGGGCCAGTTCCAAGACCCTTTCTGAAGAATAGAGGAGCTCAATCAAGCGGGCCCAGTGGTTGGCCAGGGTATGATGAGCCGGCTTACCCCCCAGGGTGGAGTACATCTTTTCATAGGCTTCCTGAGCCAAGGGTGTGGCCATGCCATCCGCCGCGTTGAGCCGGGCCAGGGGAGCCACGCGGTAGACCCCGCTCTGGGGGCCGTCTTGGAACCCTTGCCAGCCCAGTTTTTTCAGGAAGGGAAACTTAAGATAGGACCAAGGCTCCACATGCTCGCCAATGTGTTCCAGATAATCCAAGCCCGAGAACCTGGCAAATTCCTTACCCTCCGGATCGACCACCCGAACCTGGCCTTCGTAGAAACTGACCTTGTTCGCAGCGTCGACCATGCCCATGTAATAGGATTTCATATAATAGAGGTCGCCCAGGATCAGATCCACATAGCGCTTGTTCTTAAGCACCACGTCCTCAAAAATCTTGAGGGAAAACTGAGCAAAGCGGACCAGCGATTCGCCCTGCGCTTCAATATCCCGCCGCTCTTCTTCCGTGATGCTTTTGCTCATCCCCCCCGGCAAACCGCAAACCGCGTGAGTGGGCTTTCCCCCGATCATGGCCTGGATACCCTGAGCGTAGGCCCGGTGTTTGATCACCTCGCCGCCCACTTCCAGCCCAACCTTGCCAATGACCCCCAGGATATTGCGCTCGGCCGGGTCCGCGTCCGGACCGACCACAAAATCAGGCGCGGCCAGAGCGTAGAAATGGGCAATATGGGAATGGATCATGTGGGCATTGTAAAAGAGTTCGCGCAGTTTCTTGGCGGCCGGGGGCGGCTCGACATTGAAAACTCCGTCCAGGGCTTTAGTCGAGGCGATGTGATGGGCGGAAGGACAGACCCCGCAAATGCGGGGGGTAATCCGGGGCATCTCCTCAGCCGGACGGCCCTCGCAGAACTTTTCAAACCCGCGCAGTTCCGGGACCTGGAAATAGGCGTTGGCGACATCCCCCCGCTCATCGAGGAAAATCTCGATCTTACCATGCCCCTCCAAGCGGGTGATGGGATTGATCGTGACTTGTTTCATACTCACCGGCTCCCCCTCCCTTCCTCAGCGGCGGCCGCCGCTTGGGCCATTGTCTCCCCCTGCGCAGCAGCGGTTCTTTCAGGCCGCAGGACTTTGTGTTTCAGCAGGGAACTGGACATCCCGAAACGGTAAAAATAGCCGGCGGGGTCGACCACTTGGTCGATCAACCCCTGAATCTCGTCCAGATCTTTGCTGTCCACCAGCGTAGCCAGAGCGGACAAAAGGCGTGCCCCTTGATCGGCCACTCCGTCCGGAGGACCGAAACAACCCCGGCAGGGCATATTGGCATTGAGGCAGAGCGTACCGCAGCCGTCCCGGGTGGCCGGCCCGGCACAGATAATCCCCTGTTCCAGGAAACAACGCTCCGGGTCGGCCTCCACTTCGTGGATACGGTGGAAGGCCTTGACTTTCTTTTCCTCCTTGGTGCGCCGGCAGGAATCGCACACCGTCCTGGCACTGCCGAAGACCGTACCCACCGGCGGCAGCTTCCCCGTCGCGATGGCCGTCACCGCCTCCGCGATCATGCTCGGGGTGGGAGGACAGCCCGGAACATAGTATTCCACCGGGATGACCTCATCCAGGCGGTAGACGTGATCGAAAAAGACGGGAAGTTCCAATTCTCCTTCCGGAACCCGGGTACGCGGCCGGGGCAGAACATTTTCGGGATTGACCGTACTGGGTGTTTCCCGGTAAGCCCGATCGAAGATCTCCGCGCGGCTGCACAGGTTAGCCAGGGCCGGAATCCCGCCCAAGTGGGCACAGGAACCAAAAGCCACGACGACCTTGCTCTTTTCCCTGAGAAGTTCCACGATCTCTTTTTGCTCCGAGTTGCGGATCGAACCGTTGATGAAACTGACATCGATCGAGCCGTCGGCTAGGGCCCGGACATGGTGATACTTGAAATCAAGAGCGACCGGCCAGAGGACGATGTCCGCGAGGGCAGCCACATCGAGAATCTTTTCGTTGATGTCGAGCACCGCGATCTCACAGCCGCCGCAGCTGGCGTTCCAGTAGAAAGCGAACTTTAGTTTATCAGCCAAGATTCACCCCTCCTTCCATCCTTGCGTCCGCGGCGAAGAAACCGTCCAGGGCGGCGAGCCTCGTCCCGGCGCCGGACAGCGGACCCAACTCCTTGATCTTGGCCACCATGTCTCCCACCACGCGGGCAAATTTCTCCCCTTCGCTGCTGGCGACAAATTCCAACCGGAAACGCTCTTTCTCGATCCCGAATTGGGGCAGCATGCTCTGGAGCAAAAGGGTGCGTTTGTAGGCCTTATAGTTGCCCTCCTGATAATGGCAGCCACCCGGATGGCACCCCGCCACCAAGACGGCATCCGCTCCGGCCGAGAGGGCTTTGAGGACAAAGGTGGGCTCTACCCGGCCGGTACACATCACCCGGACGATGCGGATGTTGTCCGGGTATTTGATACGGGCAATTCCGGCCAGATCGGCAGCCGTATAGGCACACCAATTGCAGAGAAAACCGACGATTTTCGGTTCATATTCAGACGCGGAACCCGCGGCCGCAGAGCCCGTCGTAAGTTCACTCACAGCGCACACACCCCCTCGATAATCTCCAGCATCTGTTCTTCTTCAAAGTTGCGCATATGGGCCGCCCCCGAAGGACAGGAAGCCACGCAGGTTCCGCACCCTTTACAGAGCGCTTCATTGTAAAGTGCCACCTTTTTCTCCTCCGAGAAGGTAATAGCATTGTAGGGACACAGGGGAATGCAGGTCTTACAGCCGGAACAAAGTTCTTCCAGACAATAAGCGGTAATGGGGGAAACCCGCACCCGGCCGGCGGAAATCTTCTCCAAAGCCTCGGCCGCCGCACCGGCAGCCTGAGCCACGGTATCGGGGATATCTTTCGGCCCCTGGCAGGTCCCGGCCAGGTAGATCCCGTCGGTCGCCGTTTTCATCGGCTCCAATTTAGGATGGGATTCCAGGAAGAAACCGTCGGCACTGCGCTGAATCGTGAAGAGGCGAGCCACTGCGTCGGCATCGGCACGGGGGATGAGCGCGGTATTGAGGATAACCATATCCACCGGGACTTCCCGGAAAACACCTAGGAGGGTATCTTCGGCCCGGATCACCAGCCGCCCGTCCTTTTCCAGCACCTCGGCTCCTTTACCCCGGATGAAATTTACCCCTTCATCCTGAACCCGGTTGTAAAATTCTTCGTATTGCTTGCCATAGGCACGCATGTCGATATAAAATTCGTACACTTTGGCCTTGGTCTTGTCTTTGACCAGATGGGCAAATTTCAGGCTGGCCATACAGCAGACCCGGGAACAGTATTCTTTGTAGTTTTTATCCCGGCTGCCGATGCAGTGCAGGATGGCGACAGCTTCAGGCTCCCGCCCGTCTTCCCGCACAATCCGACCCGCGGTGGGCCCGGAGGCATTGGTCAGACGCTCAAACTGCAGACCGGTGAGCACATTAGGAAAGCGCCCGTAACCCCACTGCACGCCGACACTGGGATCCAAGATCTCGTAACCCGTGGCCAGGATGATATTGCCCACTTCCAATTCCACTTCTTCATCCTGCATCCGGTGATCAATCGCCCCGGCCTGGCACACTTTCACGCACTCCTGGCATTCCGAGCAGACCCCGCAATCCAAACAACGCTTGGCCTCATCCAGGACCTCTTCTTCGCTCAGGGTGACCGTGACCTCGGCACTCAAACCGCGCCGCTTTTCCGGTTCCAGTTGGGCCGGCTCATGGCGGGCGGCCTTGTAAAACTCTGTCACGCTTGCGGCTTTGGGCAGGGGACGGGGTTTAGGAGCCGGCCCCGGCAGTGCCTCACCGCGCACGAAAGCATCAATGATGCCGGCGGCCTCTTTTCCGGCCGCAATTGCACTCACCATGCTCGAGGGACCGCTCACCAGGTCCCCGCCGGCAAAGACCCCGTCACTTGTCGTTTTACCATATTCATCGACCTGAACCGTTCCCTTGGCGGCAAGGGCCACCCTGCCTACCAAAGAAGCGGGAAGTTCCACTTTCTGACCCACGGCGGCAATAATCAACTCCGCTTCCAAAAGGACATTCGGACCTGTAGCGGGAATGCTCTTACGCCGGCCGCCGGCATCCACCTCACCCAGCTGCCGCGGCTGGCATTCCAAGGCCTGCACCCGACCGCCCCGGCCCACGACCCGCAAGGGAGCGGTGAGAAAACGGAATTTTACTCCCTCCTTTTCCGCCTCCCGGATTTCCTCGGCAAAAGCCGGCATCGCGTCTCGCGTTCTCCGGTACACGATTTCCACGCTTTGGGCCCCCAGGCGCAAAGCCGTACGGGCGGCGTCCACCGCGGCATTGCCGCCGCCGATGACCAGTACCCGGCCGCGAACGCTCTCCGCCCGCGTGTTGGCCGATTCTAAAAACTTGAGGCTGCTCAAGACTCCCTGCAGATCCTCGCCCGGAATGCCCAGGGTTTGCTCCTTGGACGTGCCCAAGGCCAGAAAGACCGCGTCATATTCCCGGCGCAATTTCTCCAGGGTGAAGTCCCGCCCCAGCCATTGGTTAGTCCTGATGTTCACACCGCTGCGGGCGATCTGGTCGATTTCCCGCCGGAGAATCTCTTTGGGCAAACGGTATTCGGGAATACCGTAGCGAAGCAGCCCACCGGCTTCCGCTTTGCCTTCCAGAATGACCACTTCGTGTCCGGCCCTGCTCAGATAATAGCCCGCCGCCAAGCCGGCCGGGCCTGCGCCTACAATAGCCACTTTGCGCCCACTGGCGGGAGCGGACGCAGGCTGAGCAGACCCGTTTTTCGCTTCATAGTCGGCCAAAAATCGCTTGACCGCGTTAATAGCCACCGGCGCATCAATATCCCCGCGCCGGCATTCCCCTTCACAGGGGTGAAAACAGACCCGGCCGCAGACCGCGGGCAGGGGCATAGCCTCCCGGATTAAAGCCAGCGCCTCACTAAACTTGCCCTGGCGGGTTAAAGCCAGGTATCCCTGCACGTTGACCCCAGCCGGGCAAGTCAACCGGCAAGGGGGCGTCCCGGTTTTCGTTATCTGGTAAACATTAGGAACCGCTTGGGGGAACTCTTTAAAAACAGCCTTGCGCTGGCTCAACCCTTCATTAAATTTGTCCACGGTGTTGACGGGGCAAACCGCCTCACAATCTCCGCAGCCCGTGCATTTGTTGACATCCACATAGCGCGCTTTTTTCCGGACCTTGACTTGGAAGTTACCGACAAAACCGTCGACTTGAACCACTTCGCTGTAAGTCAGGAGCTTAATCTTTTCATGCTGCCCGGCCTCTACCATTTTCGGGGTCAGGATGCAAGCGGCACAATCCAAGGTGGGAAAGGTCTTGTCAAACTTCGCCATCTTGCCTCCCAACGAGGCCTCCCTTTCCACGAGATAGACTTGGTTTCCCGACCCGGCTATTTTCAAAGCGGCTTCCAAACCGGCCACCCCGCCGCCCACAATTAACACGTTCGGATTGACCGGGACATACCTTTCCTCCAAAGGCCGGTTGTATTTGACCTTACGCACCGCGCCGGAAACGAGGGATTTGGCTTTAACCGTCGCCTGCAGGGGATTGCTGCTGACCCAGGAAACCTGCTCGCGAATGTTGGCCATCTCAAAGAGGTATCCGTTGAGCCCCGCGGCTGCCAGCGCCCGACGAAAGGTCGGCTCGTGCATCCGGGGGGAGCAGGAAGCGACAACCACTCGGTTTAAGCCCAATTCTTTAATGTCTTTCTTAATCAAATCTTGGCCGGGGTCAGAGCACATGTACTTATAATCCCGGCTGACAACTACGCCCGGCAGGGTTCCGGCAAACTTGCCCACCGCCTCGACATCCACTTTATCGGCAATATTCGTGCCACAATGGCAGACATAGACGCCGGTCCTGATCTCCTCTGCCATTAAATCACCTCCCCGTAATACTTGTGCAGAAGTCCCCTGAGCGGAACCAGGTTGCGTTTCAGACCGAGTTTTTTCGGGGCTATCCCCTGGGCTACCCCCAGAAGCTGCGTGAAATAAATCACCGGGATATGGTAGTTTGTTTGGAAGCGTTTATTGACTTTGTCCTGATACGCATCCAGGTTAAACTGGCAGAGCGGGCAGCTCACGACCATAGCCTCCGCCCCCCGCAGATATGCTTCACCCAGAAGTTCCTTTTCCAGTTCCAAAACCGCTTCCGGTTTCGTCGTCATCAAGGCGCCGCCACAGCATTTCGTCTTGTGATCATAGCGCAGGACCTCAGCCCCTAAGACCTCCAAGAGGCGATCCATTTCCGTAGGCAGTTCAGGGTGGGCAAATTCGTTTTTCGGCCGGGCAATCTGACAGCCGTAGTAAGGCACGACTTTTAAACCCTGCAAAGGCCTGCGCACCGTCTCGGCTATCCGGTCCAAGCCCACATCGTTGACCACAATATCGAGAACATGCCTGATCTGGACTCTGGCCGTAAAACTTCGGCCGATGGCGCCCATGGCTTCCTGAATTTTGGCGCGCCAGAGCGGATTTTCTTCATAGACGGACTTGGCCCGGCGCAAAGTGACAAAACAGGAATTACAAGCCACCGCCACGTCTTCCCCCGCCTCCTCGGCCAAGGCGAGATTACGGCTGGGAACGACGAGGGAAAAGAGGTAGCTGGTGGAAGGCAGTGCGGTGGCCCCGCAGCAGTTCCAATCCTCGATCTCCCGCAGGCCTATCCCCAGATTTTCGAAAACCGCCCTGGTTGACTCATCATATTCGCGAGCCGTGGCATGGAGGGAGCAACCCGGGTAATAGGCATAACTCATATTTTTTCCTCCATTTCCCCTACTTTTTCGTAAAGACGCCGGATTTCCGAAAGAGCTCGCACCCGGCTGGGCAGAATATTCAGTTTGCCCTTGAGAAACATCTTCACCCCGATAGGACCGTAAGCGACCAGCATCAGGGGATCCGTCTTCAAAGCCAGTTTCAGCAGCAGTCCGTTTTCATAGAGCCGGCCGTAGCTTTGCAGGACAGACCCAAAACAATCGTAAAAAGCCGCGTTTTTGTCTTTGTTTACCGAAATGGCCAGGTGTTTAAGCGCATACATGACTTCGGTCAGGTTAATTCCCCGCGGGCAGCGTACAGTGCAGTAGTAACATGAGGTACAGTACCAGTAAGTGTCACTGTTCAGAACCTCCTCCCGCATCCCGGCCCGCACCATCTCCAGCAGGCGCCGGGGCGTATGCGCCATCCGCTCGCTGAACGAACAGGAACCGGAGCAGGTTCCGCATTGGATGCAGGCATTGAGGTTTTGGGCGCCGGACAGGGTTTCAATCAAGCGCTTAAAATCAGGATCCAAGCTCCCCTCCTGCACGACCGGCAGTGCTTCTGCCATGGGCCTCCCTCCTCTGGAATCTATTTAGTTCCTGACCCATCCTCGGGTTGCAAAATGCATGCCACTGCGGAAATGTTTTTACCCTGGTCATTTTGGCATTTGCGGATGCCCCTTGGCGGCTTGGGACTGAGCTGGGGTCTGATAAGCAGAAAAAGTCTCCTCTGGGGGAGGAGACTTAACTGTCCGGTTTTCCGGACGTCCCGTCCTATAATCCGGACTATTGTGAATACTCAGTTCACGGATTATTCTGCTTAATTCGTCCGCACCTAAGGCTCGTCGCGCCCAACAATATTGTGCCGCTTCAATTTGACATGGAGTGTGGAACGGGAAAGGCCTAAAATCCGGGCCGCCTGGGTACGGTTACCTGCGGCCGCTTCTATCGCTTCCAGGATCAGCTCCCGCTCAATTCCCGCCAAACTGTCTTTGAGCGAGCCGCCTGCCTGGCCGGCCGGAGAGGTGAGGTTACCCGGCAGAAAGACCAGGAGGTCCTCCAAATCGATCAGTGCGCCGTCAATCAAAGAAAAAGCCCTCTCCATGATATTTTCCAGCTCCCGCACGTTTCCGGGCCAAACATATTGCTGCAAACGCTCCAGGGCGGTGGGAGTAATGTTCTTGGAACTCTCGGGATATTTGCCGCTGAGCTTGGCCAGGATGTGGAGGGCGAGAACCGGAATATCCTCCGGCCGTTCGCGCAAGGGCGGAATCTCCAGCCTAATGACATTGAGTCGATAATAAAGGTCCTCCCGGAAGGCACCCTCCTCCACCAGTCGCGTCAGATTTTTATTGGAAGCCGCAATCAAGCGCACGTCTGCTGCCCAGCGGCGAACACTTCCCAGTTTTTGCACTTCCCCATATTGCAGTACCCGCAGCAATTTAGCCTGCATCGCCAGGGGCATGTCGCCGATTTCATCCAGAAAGAGCGTCCCCCCGTGCGCGAGCTCGATCTTGCCCGGATTGCCGCCTTTTTTCGCCCCGGTGAAAGAGCCTTCCTCAAAACCAAAAAACTCAGCCTCCCAGAGATTTTCCGGGACGGCGGCACAATTCAGGCTGATCCACGGTCCCTGCGCCCGCCGGCTCATATGGTGGATAGCTTGAGCCAACAGTTCCTTACCGGTGCCTGACTCCCCTTGAATGAGGACCGTGAAATCCGAGCGGGCCGCCCTGGCGGCCATTTGCTTTAAATCGACCATACTTTGGGATATCCCTTTCAAATCTTCGAGGGTGAAAAGCGGAGAAGACGAATTATTCTTCTCCGCTTTTTTCGCTTGTCCGACCTCGGCCGTACCCCTGACACTACGCGCCTGCAACCACTGTTTCTGCAGGTCCAAAAAGGAATGGATAGCCAATTTGTCGACCTGCCCGACCACCCCCCCCGGCGCCAAGGGGCAAAAAGCCGACCTCGGCTGGGCGGAGTCTATTATAACAGAAAATTCGCAACAGCTGTCTCCCAAACTCAGGCATTTGGTTTCCACAATTTTGACTTGCTCCCGCCAAAAGTTCTGCAAGCACCCGGCTAAAAAACCGGCTTGAAAAAAGCAGGAAACCGTGCCGGATGCGGCTCTTGGTTTGCCGTACACGGACAAGCGAAACACGGGCCGGTTATTTTTCCAGTCGATCTGGAGATCACCCAAACCCAGAGAACCCAGGATTTTCACCAGCATGGGGAAGTCGGCACACTCCATGGCTCGGCCAAGGCATTCACCCAGCTGATAAAAGGCAAAGCGTTCAACATCCATATGATCGTCTCCCTAACTGACACGGCCGGGCAGCGCTGAACAACTTCCTTACTGACCTACTAATCCATTTTCTATATAGTCTATTTTCGCCATAGCCGTAACAATTCCTGCCGTTCGGGAACAATTATCGGAGCACTTACACTTTGAAGCGATACCCCGCTCCCCAAACGGTTTCAATATACTGAGGGTTCCCGGGGGTACTTTCAATTTTCTTGCGCACATTGGCGATATGCACGGTCACGGTGGAAGCGTCGCCCAAGGACTCTAAACCCCAGACCCGTTCAAAGAGCTCCTCGCGGCCGAAAACACGGTTCGGATTCCGAGCTAAAAAGAGCAGCAGATCAAATTCCTTCTGGGCCAGGCTCACCTCTTCTCCGTGCACGAAGACGCGGCGGGCATCCCGGTCTATCTCCAGGCCGCGGATACGCAGAGTGGGTGTATTCCTAACCCCGGATCCAAACTTCTCTTTCAAACGCCCGTAATTTTCCAGGTGAGACTTAACCCGAGCCACCAATTCCCCCGGACTGAAGGGCTTGGTGATATAATCATCCGCCCCCAAAGTCAGCCCTTTAATCTTATCTACTTCCTCTTTTTTGGCCGAGACGAGGAGGACCGGAATATCTTTTCTTTCTTTCATCCCGCGCAGGATATCCAAGCCGTCAAGCCTCGGCAGCATGATATCGAGAATGAGAAGGTCAATCCCTCCGGCTTGAAGCGCTTGCCTGCCACTCTCCCCATCCGTCCGCAGCGTAACTTCGAACCCGGCCAGTTCCAGATAGTCTTTCTGCAATTCGGCAATGCTGGCGTCGTCTTCAATAATTAAAATCTTTTTCATTTCCATCCTCCCCCGAAAGCTGCCGCAAATGCCCGCGGCCGCACTCAAAGAGCGGCTCTGCCGGGCCCGCTCGTTTTCTCAAGCAAGGTCGCGTGCGTTCACTTGAGGCGAAAGAATGATCAGCCGCCGCCCGCTTCCTTAGAACGAACGAAGTCGGGCCGTAGACTAACGGGACCCTTGGGCAAAGAAATCATGATGCTCGTCCCCACCCCTTCCTCACCGACAGCCCAAATTCTTCCTCCGTGACCTTCCACAATTTGCTTGGCGATCGCCAAGCCCAAGCCACTCCCGTTTTTCCGGAGTCCGGACAGATCCGAACGAAAGAAGCGGTCAAAAATCCGCGGCAAATCCTGGGCCGGAATGCCCGCGCCATTGTCTCGAACCTCCACAATCGTACTGGCAGGCGTCTCCCGCAAAATGAATGTGATTTTTCCCGGAGTCTTGTTCATGTATTTACAGGCGTTGTCAAGAACATTGACCAACACCCTTTTCATTCTCTCCCGGTCCAGGAGGAGTTCACGCCGTTGTGCCAAATCCGTCTGTAATGTTATCTCAATCTGCCGGCGGGCCAACTCCGCTTCATTTTCTTCAATACAGTCCCGAAGATAATCCTCCGCGTCCGTCTTCTCAAAATTGAACGGGACCTGATGGAGATCCAGTTTGGCATAAAGGAGAAGGTCCTCGATCATCTGATCGATTTGCTCTGCTTTGACATGAATGGTTTGCAGGTATTTCTCCTGCTTGGCGGGAGTATTGGCAACCCCGTCCAGGATTCCCTCCACATACCCTTTAATAGAAGTCACCGGCGTTTGCAGGTCATGTGAGATACTGGAAATGAGCATTTTGCGGTTATCCTCATATTGCATCCGGGTGTGGACAGAGTCTTTGAGTTTGATTCGCATTCGCTCTAAATCCCGGCATAAGGCTTGAATTTCTTCATCTCCCTCTTCCGCGATCCGGCAGTCGAGATTGCCGCGGCTGATTTCGGCCGCCGTCTGCCGCAAGTGGCTGAGCGGACTTAAAATACTGCGCGAGAAGCGGAAGGAAACCCAAAGATTCATGGCCAAAAATGACACCGCAAAAGAAGCCCCCAGCAGGAGGAGAAACGCGCCCAGTGCCGGCACAGCCTGATCGAATGGCGTCAGCAAGAGGACGGATCCTTGTGAACCGTCTCTAAACCGGAGGTTCACTTGCCGCACCTCATAGTCTATCCCCCCGGCCTCCACCGGTCCGGCCGCAGAAGCGGCCTCTGCCGGTCCCGCCGCCGACGCAGCTTTTCCTGCCTCCAGGAGCTTGGCGATGGCAATCTTGCCGAAGGAACGGGAGGAAAACAAAGGCTCCCCATTCTTTACGATGACGACCTCACCCCCGATGCCGGCTAGATTGTCTTGCAAATGCTGCTGAAAAGCAGCCTTTTCCACCGCCTCCGGAGCCGCCTGGAGAATACTCTTTTCGCTGCTTAGAACCACGGAGTGCGCTTCGGCCATTTTTTGGTAGTTTGACCACAATCCGCCGGAGCCGGACAATTGACCATAAAGGAAGAGGCAGGCCAAAGCCACGAGAACGGTAAAGCCCACCGGCACCAGGACCGCCAGAGCGTTGGCTGAGCTCAACCGCCATTTAAGGTTCATGATCAAAGTTCCTTCTGATCAAATAAGTAGAATCCGGCCACGAAGAACATGACCCCGTAACCTAACATGAGTAGAAATTGCCGGACAATTGTAGTCCAGGGAAAAACCCCTGCCAACCATAAATTATACCAGTCCAGCGAAGCCGTCGGCAACAAATCGGCATAGGTGGAAAATACCAGTCCCAACACTTTTAGGAGCAAGAACGCGAGGATGGCCAGGAAGAACACCGTAATCCCGCTTCTCACCAGATTTGTCAGAAGAACAATGCCCAGAGCTAAAATGACTAGTGGCAGGAGACTTACCAGGAAAGAGAGAACAATGCGGAAAAAATCAGGCCAGGTCAAGGAATTGGCATTGAACAAAAGCCCTGCCAAGAGAGAGAATATGAGCAGCAGAAATAGTGCCGCCAAAAGAAAAAGGGTGATGGCCCCGATCTTCGCGCTAAAGATCTTCAACCGGCTGACAGGCCGCGTTAAGGTGATGCGCAGCGTATTTTGAGCACTCTCCCCGGAAAAACTGTCGATCGCGACCAAAGCCGCAAAAAGGGGGAGAATCGTGTTCACCACCAGGGAGAGAACGAGGAGGGGAAACTCGCCGCTGCCCACACCCCGGAGACCAAAGCCGCTCCTGACCGCGAGAATCACCAGTTGGCCCGCCACGATAACGGCCAGAGAAAGGATCACGGCCACCCAGGCCTTCTTCTTTTTGCTGAGTTTTTCGATTTCGTTTACCAGCGCAGCTTTAAATACGGCCACTTTGTTCAACCTCACTCACAAAATAATTTTCCAGCGTCGCGTAATCCTTCAGGATGTTGGCGGTCGAGTCCACATCGAGAATTTTTCCGTTATAGATTACGCCGATGCGGTTACAGGTCAGTTCCACATCGTGAATCAAATGGCTGGAAATAAAGAAAGTCGTCCTCCCCGTCCCGGTCTCGGTCTCCGCTAAACCCTTGATCAGATTGCGCATGGCAATCATCCCTTCCACATCAAGCCCGTTCAAAGGCTCGTCCAAGATCACGACCTCCGGCCGGGAAAGAATGGCAGCGGCTAAGCCCAACCGTTGCTTCATCCCCAAAGAAAATCTCCTGGGCTTTTCCCGCTTATATTTTAGCATACCGGTGAGTTCTAAAACTTCCTCAATGCGCTTGTCATCCACCTCTGGGTAATAACGAGCAAACTGTTTCAAGTTCTCAAAGGCACTTAAGTAAGGATAAGATTCCGCCGTCTCAATAATGCAGCCCACTTTAGCCATGGCCTTTTCATACTCTTCGGCAATGCTGTAGCCGAGAATTCTTACTTCCCCCCGGTCGGGACGGATTAAGCCGGTCATCACTTTCATGGCGGTCGTTTTACCTGCGCCGTTGGGTCCGAGAAAACCGAAAACATCCCCCCGGTAAATGTCCAGGCTGATGTCGTCGATCCCTCGGCCGTTCTTATAGAGCTTCGTCAAATTCTGAATCTCAATCACTTTTTCTTTGCTCACGCCCAGCCTCCTCACCCTCTAACTTCTTCTCGCCGGCAGGGGGAGTAAGTCCCCAGAGAGGACTCACTCCCCCTGCCAAACAATCGCATCCCCAATCCATCCCGGCCCTCGGTTAGACATCCCTCCGCTGAGGATTCCTTCCACGCACCGCTATCCCTAATGCATCTTTGCACCGGCTTTACCCATCTATTCTATATTCGGATCCGGCGATATTCTCCCTGAAGCCCCCGCCTCTTAGCCTAAAGCGTAGGCGGGGGAGGTTCACCGAGCGAAATCGCGGTTTCCCTGCCGGGTCTTAGTGGAACACCGGCTCGAAGGTGGAATCGTATCCCGGTCCCATGCTTGCCATCCCGTTCAACACCAAATTAACCTTGCCTAAGTTAGGGTCGAAATAAAGCTGACCGCTGATCCGGTCGCCGTTGGCGCTGACCGCACTGAATTTTCCTCCGGGAGGACCCTGCGGGGATAACTTGGCTTTGAAGTGGAAATTCACTTTATGCGTGGCATAGCTTTCAAACCCGGGCTTATATTCCTCCTTGTATTGACCGGTCACCGTCTGTTGATCCGCCTGGGTAATGTCCAGGATCCTCTCTCCGGCTTTGACAAATTTGCCGTCTTTTTGGATGACGATATCGTTTTTGAATTCACCCACGTACATCTTGGGATTGACGATTTGCTGTTTGTAAGTCGCCGAGGAAACCGTGTTTTCTTGCACTTTTTTCCCGCCCAGATCGGGTTTGACCACCTGGGTGGCATTGATCCCGCTTAACTTACCCAAAACCTCAAGACTAATCAGGTGGACTTGCCCCTGGGCATCCTTGCCTGACATGACGAGCGTACCCAAAAGGCTCTGCATAACCCCGTTCCGGTTCACCTGGGCATTACCCTTAATCTCTTTGATAAAAATATCTTGGGTCAACTGGGGCAGGGAATGGACCAAACCGCGTTTAGCCTGAAAGGAAACCAGCGCATTAATCAACGACGGAATTTGAGTTTGATTGAGGGAACCTGAGAACTCTTTGCTCCCATTCGGACTCTCTTTGACCACGACATAATCCTTCAGGTTGCCGACCACCGCATCCACGATGCGCTCAACATCTCCCGCTCCCTTGCTTTGGAAGGGATCAGACAAGACCTCAAACTTACGGGCCGGGTCGAAATGCGTCACAAAATAGGTGGAATTCTGCGAGGAGTGGTCAATCATTGTTTGCGGATCAGCATAATGCTCACTGGTTTGGCGTCCCCCATCCTGAGTCACCAGTTCTGTCTCCTCCAGGGTGGCATCCGCTTTCCGGTCCATCTTTCGCACGGTATCCGACGAGCTGACAGTCTTGCCGTTGTCTTTGACCACATAAGAAATATCCATGGTAAAATTGTCGAATTTGCTGCTGCACTGAGCCGCCGTATTTTTGAGCGCATCTTTCAGCTGATCATACCCGCTTTTGTGGGTCATGTCGGCCAGAGCCGTCGTCGCCACCAACAGGGCTCCCACGGTAAAGCTCAAAAGCAGAGCGGTCTGTTTCTTAAACTTCATTTGTTCAACTCCTTCATACTTTCCTCGGAAGCTTCCTGCCTTTATTCTAACCGTTAAACCTTGCCAATTCCTAAATCCCTTATTAATAAAGTCTAAACTCTCCCCGGTCGGTTTGCCTGGGCTGAGTGGACTGTCTGGGCTGAGTGGACTGCGTAAAAACTTAGCCTGCGCCAAAGGAGACTGCCTTGCTTCAAGGCTCAGTCGCACTTGTCCCTTGGTAGGCAAGCCTTAGCTCGGGCAAAAGCCTAACTTCCATTATCCTCTTGTACTTTCTACTTTCTGTTAGGGAAAAAGCCACGCCTTGCGTGACTTTATCGAGCAATCCCTATAATACCTGCCCAGCTGCGCTGCCAATCAGGGACAGGCCGCTCAAAAAGAGATAATGATTCCGCCTTCGTCCGCGTAGGCAGACGTTGTCAGACCCATTTCCACAATAATAATGTCTCTGAAGTGATATCACAACAGCAAAGCTTCTCCTCTGCACACGTACGCTCGCACACTTTCCCCCCTCTCAGTATTAGACACGGGCGCTTGAAAGTCAACTCCAACGCTTGTCTTAACGGCCACATTCTTTCCGCCGGTAACGGACGGACCTCTTATACGTATAGTAGCTAATCGCTTTTTTCGCCTTGGGCATGAATCTTAGGCTTGAGATAAGGTACTCTTCATCTTCGTTGTTTAAAGACCGCTGCCGGAGATGATGCTTCCGACCAAACAGTTCCTCCCGGACCCTCTCATTCTTTGACATTAAATTCCGCTCATAGACAAAATAACGCTCACCCAGTGAGAACTGGATATAGAGAATCAGGGGATCTTCATTATGAATGCCGATAAGCTTCAAGGGCTGAGTTCGTTCTACTTTAGCCCATCCGGTATACATCTCCCTGAGCTCACTTAGGGCTTGCGACAGATGAAACCCGCAGACGGGATATTGCGCTATCTCCTTTTGAGCCGAACGTGGGACTCCCGCCTCTGCAAGTGGGAGTGGTTCGCCGGCCGCAAAATCTTCCTCTTCGTAGACTTTAACATTGAAAGCCTCGGGGTATTCTTCATAGGCCACGAGCACCAACCCCTCAGCCGGCAATTCCACCGGGCCAACGGATACGGGTGTCGTTATCAAAACCTGCACCTCCCCAAACTCATTATCACTTAGTTATTACCAGACAAGGGCCTCTTTAGACAAGAGCTCAGGATTCACGATTTTAGCTTGAGTTCAAATTGGGTAGAGGATTGCTCTCCTCCACATAGTTCAAGGCCTGCAAATCGGAATTAGCATCGAATGTGGTGACGAAATCATCTCCGGGAGGGGTACCGTATTCACTCTCTGCCCAGATACGGGCACCCGCTGAGGAGGTTAAGGTGTAGGACGTTTTCGAGCAGAAGCTCACTGGTCCTCCGCCATAACTGGTGTAATAACCCTGACCCAAAGCAGAAGCAGCCGCGACAAATCCTTCTACACCCATGTGGTTAGCTTGAAGTGCCTGTTGCACAAACCCGAGAACAGGGTCTAGAAAATATATCGTGATTTTAGCCTGTCTCCTCTTGACAATTCCACCCTACAGGTGTAATTTAGCTCTAGATTACACTTTACAGAAAGAGGGAGGCTTTTTTAGATGAAAGATGCCGCTGGCAAAATATCGGATGCGGAGTGGCTCGTTATGAAAGTCCTCTGGGAAGAGTCGCCGCTGACGGCTTCCTCGGTGGTCGAACGCTTGAAGCCGGTGAGCACTTGGAGCCCCAAGACCATTCAAACTTTGATGGGCCGTTTGGTCAAAAAAGGAGCTCTGGGTGTGAACAAAGACGAGTCTTTGTACCGCTTTTACCCCTTGGTTTCCCAAGAGGAGTGCATGCACGAAGAAACTCAGTCGTTTCTGCACAAAGTCTACGGCGGTTCCTTTCAATTGCTGCTGACCCATTTTGTCAAGGAGGAGAGCCTGTCTGACCAAGAGCTTCAAGATCTGAGACATCTGCTGGATGAAAAGCTCAAGTAAGGGAAAGGGGGTGAACCCGTGAATTTGGCGGACCTCTTTCGCTATGTCGTCTCTCTGTCGCTTTTAGGCAGTTTTATGGCTTTGGGCATCTTCTCGGTCAAACGGCTCTTGGGCCGAAGACTCAGTGCCCATTGGCATTACGCGCTTTGGTTTTTGCTCATCTTGAAACTCCTCATTCCCTTTACTCCCCCGGCTTCGTTGAATCTCCTGCACCTGATCCCTCGGGGAACCCCGCCCGCTTCCTTCAATGTTCCTCCTTGGGCTTCGGGCGGAACTCCCACAGCAAGCCTGTCCCAGAAGCCTTCCCCGGCCACGGCAAACCCAGTGAGTCAGCCCGGCCGGCAAACTTCCCCTTCGACTGTCGGCTCCGTGTCTGGGACTTCCGGCTCCGGGAGTGCGGTTTCCGGCCCTGCCTCGGCCGGCCCTAAGATCGGGCTCAACTGGACCACCGCCGCCGCCATCTGGCTGGCCGGAGTTTTAGCCATAGTGTTCTATATTCTCCTTATTAACGGACTCTTATGGCTGAAGCTCAGGAAACGCCCGCTCTGTCGGATCCCAACTATAACTGCAGTCCTGGCGGACTGTCGAACGCGTCTCCGGGTCCGGGCCAATGTTTCTGTCATCTGCGACCCCTCCCTGAAATCCCCTGCCCTCTTCGGTTTATTGCGGCCGAAAATCATGGTCTCCCCGGAGATTGCGGCTCAGTTGTCCGCGGAAGAGCTGCGCTTCATATTCCTGCACGAGCTGAGCCATTTAAAGAGACGGGACCAGTTGGCCAATGCAGTCGTTACGTTTGTGCAAGCCTTCTACTGGTTCAATCCGCTTCTAGGCTATGCTTTGCAGCGGATGAAGCAGGACTGTGAGATCGCTTGTGACGCCACCGCCCTCAGCGCACTCAAACCCGAAGAACGTAAGCCCTACGCTCAGACGATCATCACGCTTTTGCAGCTGCTTTCACAGCCGCACTGGGCCCCCGGAACCCTCGGTTTCGCCAATACGTTTAACAAGAGGAGAATCAGCATGATAGCGTCATCAAAAAAAGCCACCCTGAAATGGGCGGCGGTTGCCTTGGCACTGACCCTCGTCGTGGGCTGTTCCGGCCTGGGTAAACCAAACCCGGGACAGAACCCGGCGGGCGGCACGTCCGCCGGCTCTCAGACTTCCCCGCCCACCGCTTCTCCCAGCACCCTGGTCTACCGCAACACAGAGTATGGTTTTAATTTCTCCCTGCCGGATAGCTGGAAAGGCTATTCAGTGATCAAAGGCCAGTGGACCGGGAACAATGTAAAGACCAATAAGATCGTTGCCACCGGTCCCCAGATTTCCCTCAGAGATCCCCGCTGGACTTCCCAGAACCCCCGTCAGGATATTCCAATCATGATCTTTACCTCCGCCCAGTGGAGTTCCCTCCGGCAGGGAGATTTCCATATCGGAGCCGCTCCTATAAACCCCAGCGAACTGGGTCACAACAGCAGCTATGTGTTTGCTCTTCCCGCCCGCTACAACTATGCTTTTCCAGCCGGATACAAAGAAGTGGAGCAGATTCTCGCCGGCCATCCTCTGCAGGCGACCGAGCCGGCCCAAGCCGTTCAAACCACCGATCCCAACACCCTGCTTCTGCTCAATATGATGCAGTCGGCCACGGCCGGACAAGTCATCAACAACAGCAGCTTCTCGGCGAAGACGACTAATATCGGCACCGTGGAACAGTCCTGGGGAAAACCGGATCAAACCGACTGGGTGGCGTCGGCCGATGGGATCTATGCCACCTATTCCAAGCACGATATCACCTTCGGTTTCAATAAAGGAGGCCAGATCTTTGAAGTCCGCTCTTTCGCCCGCAGTTCTTTCTCGGGCCTAACCTTGACCAAAGCCGAACAGGTCTTGGGCTCCCCGGCCTATAACGCCACGGTCTTCGGACAGAAAATCATCGGGTATACAGCAGGACCGGAGTTCAAGCTTGAATTGGTCTTCCCGCAACCGACCGGCAGTAACCCGAATCCGACACTCGATCATTACAACGTCCTCTATCCCCGGGGAACTGTGAACATGATGGCCAACGGCCCGGGAAGTCTCGGGAGACAGTGGTAATCCTCTCGGAGGGCCGAGGTGATCCCGCTCAAGGAGGTTTAATGAGGCGGGGGGTGTATCGAAGGATGGATATCCCCCGGCCCGCCCGCAAGATACGCTTCCTCTCCCTTTCAGCTGCCCTTGCCGGGCTCGAAATTCATCAGTAGAACCTCGTCAATCCCACCCCGCCGCGCGGCCACGGAGTTGACCGATCTCTTAGCTTGGATAATCTCAATCCTGTACCCTTGGTAGAGCTCCTTGATAAAATCGGTCGCCGAATTGGAGAGCAGAAATCGTATCCCTTTCTCATTCAGGCGGTCGCAGGTCCGTTTCAGTCTTTCTTGTTCTTCACGGCTGAAGCCACCCTCGGCATAGGCGGTGAAATCGGCCGTCTGAGAAACCGGATCATAAGGAGGATCAAAATAAACAAACGACCCGCTTTCCGCGCCTTTGACCGCTTGCTCGAAATCCTGACAGGTGATGCTAACCGAGGCCCTGTTCAAATAGTCACTGACGGCCCGCAAACCCACCTCATTTACGATTTTCGGATTTTTGTAGCGGCCAAAAGGGGTATTAAATTCCCCGGCTTTATTCACTCTGAATAAACCGTTGTAGCAGGTCTTGTTAAGGTAGATCACTCTGGAGGCTTTTTGGACGGGGGTGAGGTCGACATAGAGTCCCCTGTCACGATCCAAGGCCCTCAGCCGGTAAAAATACCCTTTCTCGTTTTTGTGCTTCCGTAAGTCTTCGATGAGCTCATCGACCTGGTTCTTGATCACCTGATAGAGGTTGATCAACTCCCGGTTGAGATCATTGACCACAGCCCTTTCGGGCTGAAGCTCAAACAATACAGCCCCACCCCCCAGGAAGGGTTCATAATACGTGGTGAGGTCCCGGGGAATGTGTTTCACGATCTCAGCTAAAATTTGCCTTTTGCCACCTGCCCATTTAACCACAGGTTTGAGTGATTTGTCAGTCCTCACGCCGCTTTGGCAGGATACTTCCCCGCTCACAGGGAAGAGGAATGTCGCGGGAACGCCCGGACATTCCCCCGCTCCTCCTTTCCGTCAGGTATATCTTCGACCATCGAGTCACGCTCGCTGTCACCTTAGTTTCCTTCTCCATACCATCTGTGTATGCTTCTCTTCTAGCATCATGCTTTTTCACTGTAGCATTTGTGTTTTCCACTGCCCGGGGCTCACACGAATATCGTTTCGGCCGACGGAACGATCCCAGGCGAGGCACAGGGTGCTTACCTTGAGGCCGCCAGGATATCCCGCCACAACAGCGGAAGGGTTCCCTCTTGGTATCCCGCTTTCTTCAGCCGCAGCATCTCCTTTTTGACGGCCGTCAGTTCCGGACTTGTGACCTTATCAAGCTTGTGCAGGCGCACCTCGGTCAGCGGGCTGCCGGGCTCTGAGAACAAATAGTCCCCGGGGCTGAAACGCCACGACGTAACACACCCGCCATAGCGTTGACAGAGCGCTTCGGCCATCAATAAACCTTCGGGATCGAAATCTCCCGAATAATAAATCTGTATCCCTTGATTCGCCAGCTTGTGGAGGAGAAGGAGTGCCGCAAACTTAAACTGTCCGTGCTTTCTGTCACTTACGACCCGCGACCTCTGTCGAGCTTTGTTGTTTCCGCGCAACCGGGATTACGGCGCTATTCGGCGGTACGCGGTGAATGGTCGTTACCCCTCAGCCGCTTATAAGCCAGGTAGCGTTGCCGCCCTTCCTCGAATAAGCGGCCTTCCTCCTCACCGGCAATCTCCAGTGGCGGCACTTCCCGGGGTTTCCCGTTCGCGTCCAGCGCCACAAAGGTTAAGAAGGCCGTTAAAGCCGTTTTAGCCGGTTCATCCTTGGAAACGTCTTCCACGGTGACCGTGACTGAAACTTCCATTGAACTGCGGCCGACAAAGGTTAATTTTCCGTAACAAGTGACCACATTGCCGATGCGGATGGGGCGCAGAAAGATAAGTTCGTCCACCCTGGCGGTGACGACATTCGAACGGGCGTGCCTCTGGGCCACCACCCCGGCGGCACTGTCAATCAGTTTCATAATCTCGCCGCCATGAACATTCCCGGACGGATTGGCGTGCTGCGGCAGCATGACATTAGACATGGTGACCTGTGAGTATTTAACGGGTTTGCCCTGCATCCTGAATTCCTCCAATACACTCCCGGCTTTCATTAACCGGAGAATTTACCAGCGGCGAGACTTCATAGAGCCGCATCATGTCAGCGGGAAAAGGTGCCAACAGACTTCGTAAAGCCGGACCGTAGCTGACAGTCTGATCAAGCCATATTCTTTCCGCTTCCCTGGGCAATATAACCGGCATCCGATCATGGATGGCTTCAAGCAAGGAGTTCGCCGAAGTCGTAATAATCGTACAGGAATTGACCGTCTCTCCCGCCGGTGACAGCCACGAATCCCAGAGCCCCGCAAAAGCAAACATCTCCTCACCTCGCAAAGTGATGCGATAAGGGCGTTTGCTGCGTCCCGCTTTTTCCCACTCGTAGAAGCCGTCAGCCGGGATGAGGCAACGCTTTCTTGGCAGCAGCGGGCGAAAACTCGCTTTCTCCTCCAAAGTCTCCGCCCGCGCATTGATCAATTTGTAGCCAATAGCCGTATCTTTCGCCCAAGAAGGCACCAGACCCCAGCGAAACGCTCTTAAGTAATTAACCCCGGCCTCATGGATTACAACGGCAACCGGCTGGGACGGAGCAATGTTATAGCGGGGCCGGAGCGGCTGACCCAACCGCTCCAGGGTAAACCGCTCCTCGATTCCTTCCGGTTCCGCCAAGGAAAATCGTCCGCACATGCGCCATCAACCTTTCGAAGTATGGAAATTCCCGGGTCACTTTTACGGTTCCTCTTCGCCCCCAACCCAGCAAGGCAGATCGTTAGCCACTCTGAGTTCTATTTGCCCAGATAGAGATAACGCTCCATAGGCCGGACATACGGAGACCACTCTTCGTCTGGATTTTCGTCTTTCGTGCGCCGGAATTGCCAAAGTTCGGCTTCCAGCGCATCCGCATAGTGGATAATGATCGCTTCCATGGATTTCGGACGCCGTGGGGATTGCCATTCATAGCGGCCGTGGTGGCTGGCTATAATATGCAAAAGCTTGGTACGGACATCCGGCGGGAAATGGGGAATTGCCGCTATCTCCCGGCTGATAAGATCGACTCCCATAAGGATGTGGCCCAAGAGGCGGCCTTCAGTGGTATACGAAACCGCACGCTCGAAGTTGTATTCGAAAATCTTACCGACATCATGAAGAAGTGCCCCAACGGTCAGCAAGTCGGTATTGACTTCGCTGTAACTACCCGCCAGCTCCAAGGCCAACTCCGTCACAGCCACACTGTGCTCCCAAAGCCCCCTAAGATAGGGCTGGTGAATCTTCACAGCTGCTGGCGCCCGCCGGTATAACACCCCGAACTCCGGATGATCGAGAATACGGTTTAACAAGAGACTCAGGCTCTCATCCCGAACTGTTCTTCTCAGTGCCTGCAAACGTCTCTCCAAGATCTCCTCCGCTAAGGGAGAACTCATCAAGAGCTGAGTCAGGTCTATTTCCTCGGCTTCGGCGGGCCTCATGGATCCCACGGATAATTCCAACGCCCCCCGGTACTCGCTGACGGAAGCCTCGATGTGAAACACATCCTTCTCTCTTAGCCACTCAAAGTGGCGGGCCTCCGTCTCCCATAGTTTAGCCGGCAAAGTTCCGCTGCTGTCCTGACACGTCATGACGATAAAGCTGCCGGGTTTGGAACGAAACGGGCTTTCTTTCCACTCCGTGACCAGAACCGTCCCCGAAAACTTCTCTCCGGCCTGGCAATCCTTTAACATACTCATTTTCTCTCCCTAACACCTTAATGGTAGCCGACGAACCCGCTCTCTGGAACAAGTATAGCAAAAAATGGAGACAGCAGGCTGAAGTTCAGATTCGTGTGCAGCCGCCAAGGCCTTGCTCACGTTATCTTAGTCATATTGAGATAGTCACATGAAGCTTAATAACTCAAATTTGCCGGTAGTGGGAAAGGCATTCTTTAACCCGAGAAATGATCTCGCCTCTCAGTTCCGCGGGTTCAAGAATCTCCGCGGCTGAACCGAAACCGAGAATCCAGGCCAGGAATTCGTTTTTCCCGACGATCGTGTCTTCATAGATTAGGCTCTGACCGCCGTCTTCTTCTCTGAGCAGGCAGGAACGGTGGGCCACATCTTTACGTACCTTGGCAAAGGTCTGAGAGCGGTTCAAAAACCTTACTTTCACTTCGAGCTCTCGTCCAAATTCCATACCCCAGCGCGGAGCCAGCCAATCCCGCAGGGAAAAGCCTTCAGGATAAGTAAAAGACTCTCCGGTCATACCTATGTGCCGCACCTTGGCAAGATTGTAGGTCTTGATCAACCCTCCGCTCTCGGCAGCCAGATACCATTGCCGCAAGCGGGAGTAGTAAACCACCCCCAGCGGCGCGGCCACTAGGGGCCAGGACTTAAACTCAAACGATATTTTTCTTCGCCACTGAAGCGCCTTCTCCACCGTCAAGAGAATTTCGTCATCAAGCCGCTGGAGTGGAGCGAGTCTCCCTTTGATGTAGCGATAGGTGCCCTCTTGCACCAAGTCCAGACCCGCCGAGATCTTCTCTTTGAGCGAAACTCCTCTTCTCAGTTTCTGCTCAATGAAATCCAAGGCATCCAAAATCTGCAGAAATTCTCCCACCGTAAAATGGGCCGGAACATTTCTTCTCTGTGAAGTTTCCAAAAACCATCTCGTTTCGGGGCACAGCCGGTCCATTCCTTCTTCCCCATCTTCATCGGCATCTGTATAGAGGGGGATGGGATGATCCACATCCAGCAAAATCGTCTCAAGATCTTTCTGCAGCAGCGGCCAAGGCACGCCGCAATCAGCCGCCAGGGCCAATCCGCAGATTCCCGGCTTCGCCTCGATCAAAGCCAGTATCCTTTCCATTCTCAAGACGGAGTCCATGACTCAATCACTCCCCGTAGATCTCCAGTATCTTTTCTAAATCATTAACCACCAAATCGCGCAACTCCTTGGGCCCTATCACTTCCGCCCCGGGTCCGAAACCCCTGAGCCAGACGGCGAGTTCCGCGAGACCGTCCACACGATCCTCGACGAGGAGATGGCCGTTCTCTTCCCGCAGGGTACAGGTTTTCCGGTTTGCCAATTCCTCTCTAACCCGTTGAACGGTGGCATAGTAGTCATGAAAGCGGATCTTTACATCGACCGGATTCCCTTGGCGAAAGACGCCCCAGGAGAACCTATACCAGTCTTCCAGCCGGAATCCTTCGGGAAAAGAAAAATTTACGCCCGTCGATTCCGCAAGAAGAATGCGGTCAAGCAAATAGGTCTTGATCTGCTGCGGCCTTTCGTTATCCTGAGCCGCCAGATACCAGTTATCGAGGGCCCAATAATAGACAATTCCCAAAGGGTTGACTCTGACCTCACGGGCTGCCTCCCGGCCCCGGCGGTAAAGAAGCTTGACCGTTTCCCGCTTCCGGGCAAATTCTTCCAAGCGCTGACAATAATGGCTCCTCCGCAAATCCTCAATCGGCCTTCTGCCGTGCACTACCACAGTCTCGATCCCGCCGCCCGGCAAGCGTAAGGAAACTTGCAGTTTTGCCGCGGCGGATTTCGCTTCATCCCTTCTGGCCGAAACCTCTCTTTGCATGGTCAAAGCGTCAATTAACAGACCTTTCTCCACGGTATCCAGGTCTATGGGGGGAAGGAGTTGACTCGCATTGAGAACATATCTCCCATTCACCTCATCGATCAAATGCCTTTGGCAGAGATCTTTGAGATCGCGTTCAATCGTTTTCTCGCCGACTTCGTAACCGCGGGTAAAATGGCTCACAATGTCCGCCCTTCCCGCAGTTTGTTCATGAGCTGCAATGAAGCGCAGGATCTCCAACTGGCGAAGGGTCGCCTCTTTAACGCCGCTAAAACTGTCCCACCCTGTTTCTTGGAGAAATAATTGACCCTGTTCATTTTTTGTCAGGCTGTAGCCGTTCGCTTCCAGCTCTTTTAGATCCCGAACAATGCTGCTGACACTCGACTTAAGCCCCGAGGCCAAGGCATCCGTCGTATACACCCAAGGCGAAGTCGCCACCAGTTTAAGCAGCCGGTGCTGACGCTCAACTTTAGTCATCCGAATCACCCGCGTTCAATCTTGTCCCGTTGTAATAATTCCACAACTTACCGCGAATTTCCTGCAGCATCCGCGGCGGCTTTTTGCACTGATCAAATTGCGGCGCAAATTTCACCCACCGGCGTATACTGGAGTAAACCCGTTTAACTAAAGTTGAACATCGAGACTTCAGTGACGAAAGTGTCCAGTGGACATTTTTGCCGAAAGCGCTGAGCCTTTAACGAATGCTATCGCGCTGAAGGATGGAGTCTACCCCCACCGAAGCAACGGGGAAACCACTCCCACTTGTAGAAGTGGGAGTCTCACGGTTGGATGGAAATTTCTCAAGGGGGGCGAAAAATATGAGTCATATGATCAGACCCACGGACATGGCGCCGGATTTCGTGGCCGAGGCTTATTATCAAGGTGATAAGGTGACAATCAAACTCGGCGATTACCTCAACCAATGGGTGGTTCTCTTCTTTTACGCCGGTGATTTTACCTTTGTCTGACCGACAGAATTAGCGGCCGTGGCAGCGCGCTATCATACTTTTCAACAATTGGGAGCAGAAGTCCTGGGCATCAGTACGGACAGCATCTATTCTCACAAAATATTCGCGGCCACTTCTCCATCGGCGCGCAGTGTTCAGTATCCCCTGCTTTCAGATCGGACCCAAGACATATGCCGTCTCTATGGAGTTCTGAGAGAAGGATTAGGATATGCCTTCCGCGCCACTTTCATTATTGCCCCCGGCGGCGAGGTTAAGTTTTCCTGCCTCAATCCTCCGGAAGTCGGCAGAAATGTCCCCGAAATCATCCGGGTCATTCAAGGCCTGCAGTTCGAAGCCGCGACCGGACTGGGAGTCCCCGCCGACTGGCAGCCGGGAATGCCGGGCATTCACCGGGACTTCGCCTATACCGGAAAAATATAAAGCCTAGCCCGTGACGGCTTTCGCCAGCAGGCGGATCTTCCCGCTTCACTGACCGCAAGCACGCGGGCCCTCCGCAATCTCCGTCTGAACGGCATCTCCGTCTACACGAATCTCGGTCTGCGGCAACTCCGCCTTTAAAGTACCTTCCCGAGCGCGGTAAGGGCACCCGGCCTTATAGCCTCAGGCAGGGCTGCCAAAACCTGTTCCGTGATAAAATGCAGGCTTGCTGCGTCCTTTCCTTCGAAGCGCAAAGTGATGATGGGCTCCGTGACAGATGGCCGGACCATCCCCCAGCAATCCGGCAGTTCCACGCGCACGCCATCCAGGCGGGAAAGGGGAAAGCGGGAAAGTTTTTGCGCCACGTCTTCAACCAAGCCTTGAGCATCCCCCGCAAAGGGCAGACGAATATCCGGCGTAATCAGGTAGCGGGGGAGGGCCGCGTCCGCCTGAGCCAGTGACAACCCGTTTTCTTCGAGCAAATCCAGAAGCATCAGGGAAGAAAAAATGGCATCGTCAAACTGTAAATCGCACCAGAAGAAATGCCCGCTGAGTTCCCCGGCCAAGAGGGCTTTTGCTGCCAGGAACTCAGTGCGCACAAACCCATGCCCCGAGCGGGCCATACGCGCGGTTCCACCTAGGCGCTCAATTTCTTCCGCCACTGCCAGCGAGCATTTGGAATCATAAACGATAACCCCTTTCTCCCTGGCCAAGAGATGGCGGGCAAAGAGGATCAAAATGCGGTCATTCTCGATCATCTGTCCGCGTTCCGAGACAAAAGAGACCCTGTCCCCGTCTCCGTCATAAGCGATGCCCACGGCATCACTTTTGCCGCTCATTTGCCGCCGCAAAACCGTCAGGTTCTCGGCGACAGCCGGGTTAGGCGGACGGTTGGGGAAATTCCCGTCCGCAACGCAAAAAAGCTCCTCGACCTCATAACCCAAGAAGCGAAAAATTTCCGGAGCGAGCAGAGAACAGGCCCCGTTGCCACAGTCCAGGACCACCCGGAGGTTTTGCGGGCGGGCACTGCCCGTTCCCGGCCGGACCCGGCGCCGCTCCCGTCGAAGTCGAAAATGGCGCAGGATTTCCTCGCGGTAGAGGCTCATCCAGCCATCATCCCGGCGGTAACGGCCCGCTCCCGGCATGAAAGTGCCTGCTGCCATCAGCTCCTGCAGGAGGGCCAGTTCTTCCTCATGAATCGGCCGGTTTTCCACCAGGATCTTAAAACCGTTGTAGGCCGCCGGGTTGTGCGAAGCCGTGACCATGATGCCCAGAGTACTTCCTGTCTGTTGTACGGCATAATAGAAAGCCGGAGTGGTTAAAACCCCGGCATCCGTGACCCGGCAGCCTGCCTGGACCAAGCCGTCGCTCAAAGCGGCTTTCAGTACCGGCGTACTTAAACGCACATCCCCGGCTACCAAACACACCGGAGCGCGGAGCCATGCGCCGCAAGCCCGCCCTAAAGCGCAGGCCTCCCTTTCCGTCAGCTCCTCGCCGTAGATCCCCCGGATATCACAGGCTTTGAAGATGCCCATCTCGCCCTCCCCCGCCTAAAATTTCGCCGGCTTGCGCCGGGGAAAGTCCGGTCAGCTTTTCATAGTCGTTCATCCGTCCCACGTCCCACCAGGAATAGTCGCCTACATACCCGTATATCGGCGTCCCTTGGGCCAAAAGGCGGGGAAAAACTTCAGCCGGCAAATCCACTTCCCGTCCTTCCGGCTGCAAGGCTTCGATCTGGGACAAAATACGCTCGTCCAAGACATAGGCGCCTGTGCTCACCGGCTGGTCCAAGTTAGCCTTTTCCCGAAATCTTGTCACCCGGTTTTTTTCATCCAGTTCCGCCGTTCCCACTTCCAGCCGGTATCGTCTGGAAAACGCCACGGTCACCGGACCCCCGTGGGACCGGTGAAAATCCAGCAGTTCCCGGTAATCCAGGTGGGCAATGGTATCCCCCGGCACGAGCAAAAACGGGTCGTCCCCGCTATGTAAGAGCTCACGGGCCCGCCAGATTTCTCCCGCCTTGCCGGCAGGTTCGGGGCCCCTGCTATAACTGATTGTCACACCCCATCGGGCGCCGTCGCCGAAATAGTTCACGATCTGTTCGGCCAGGTAACTGACGGCCAGCACAAAATCCCTCATTCCGGCCGCAATCAGAGGCAGAAGAACCCATTCCAGCAGCGGTTTGCCCTGCAGCGGCAGCATCGGTTTAGGCACATAGGCGGTCAGAGGGCGCAGGCGGGTGCCTTTGCCCGCGGCCAAGATCAACGTTTTCATGGTTATCGGGGCCTGGATACTTCTGACCTGAGTCAGGAGACGAAAGGCCCCTTTTCCCCTTTCCTTTCTTCATTATGTTCAACTATCGTCTAATTTGCATTTTTGATTTCCTCCGCTTTCTTTCCTTTCCTTTCTTCATTGTGTTCAACTATCGTCTGCTTGCAGAACTTTAAGGTAACTTCGCGCTCAGCTCCTGCTTAGACATTTCTTCAACCATTTTGGCCGCGGCTGAGGCACCCCCGTATTTTTCCCCCAACTGTCTCAGCTTTTGGGCATTTCTCCGGAAAGCGGGGTCTTGAAGAATTTTCTGCACAGCAGCTGCTAAAGCCGCCGCTGTCAAACCGTTCTTAGCCAAGACGATACCCGCACCGTTGGCGGCCAGCACGGCCCCGTTATCTTCCTGTTCGACCATGGAAGGCACCACCACGCCCGGTGTCCCGCAGGCCAGGCAAGTCATCAGAGTTGACGAGCCCCCGTGAAAAACCGTCACATCGCTCGCCTTAATCAATTCCAGGCCGGGAACAAAACCGCGGACCGAAACATTCGGCGGCGGATCGTACTCTGCCAATTCCCCCGGTTCAAGCGCTAAACCGGTGGCCATGACCACGTGCACGTCCGGTAGGGGGCGAAAAGCCTCCAGAACCAGAGAAAGAAAATCCTTGCCGATTAACGGAGTACCTCCCCCTATCGTCACGTAAACCAAAGCGCCCTCTTGCCTGCCGCCGTAGCGGAGCTTGAGTTCTTCCCGTGCGGGCAGGTTTTCCGGAGATTCCGGCAAAAGCGGGCCGGTGAAACGCACTTTTTCACGCAAGGCTTCGGCCCATTCCCCTTTGATCTCTGCCGCTATCCCTCCGTCGAGTTCCGGCATGCCCTCCATGATGATGAGGTTTACCGCTTTGAGCATTTCCAAAAACCGCGTCCCGGCCTGCAGCCGCTGCGTGGCAAACTCCATGGTTTTTCGCCCGTGAGGCTGCAGCACGACCATCGCGCAGGGGATATCACAGGCCCTGGCCGACGACGGCCCGGTGAAACTGGCGCAAACCAGAACCTCAGGCTTTTCCCGCCGCACAATTTCCTGCTCCGCTTTGGCCAGCGGTTCTATGCTTTTCTTAAGACGAGCCATCACTTCTTCTCTCGGTTCCCCACCGGCGCCCCACATGGCTCCAAAGGGAAAATCGATCGCCAAGGTCGGCATGGGAATGGAATCCAAGCCTTGACTTTGCATGAGGGGGATTTGTTTTTCTCCCGCCAAAATCTTGACTTGATGGCCCCGGCGTTTAAGCTCCTTCGCCACCGCCACTACGCGCATGGTCTGACCCAGAGCCGTCCCTCCCACTTGCGCCGTACATAGGACTTTCACCCTTTCACCCTCCTTTGAATTCGTGAACGATGAGGTGGTTGCTGGTTAGGAAATCGTCCAGCAGCGTATGTAAATACTCGCCATAGTGCGTGACAATAACCCCTTTTATTTCCGGAAGAGGGGGGAAAGCCTTAGTTTCCAGAGACGCGGCTTTGAGCGAGCCGAGCGTGTTGCCAAGAATGACCGAGTGAATGGGATTGTGAAAAAGTTTGACGTAACTATAAAGGAAACCGGCCGATGAGGCGTCCCCGCAGCCTGTCGTGTCCAGCACAGGCCCAATGTCCGTGACGACCGGTACCTGGGCCCAGAAAATGCGTTTCTCTCTTCGCCAGGCTCGCCAGGAAATCAAGGAAGACCGGTCACCAAAAGTAATCCAGCAGGCCTCGGGCCCCGAGGCCACAATCCCCGCGGCAAATTCCACAAATTCCTCAAGGGTCTTCAGCGGCTCGCCGGCCACCCAGGAGGTCTCACTGTCATTCATCTTGAGAATGTCAATCTCTGGCAGCCAGGCTGCGGCATCGGCCCACTTCTTTCTAAACCTCTCTCCCCTTTCGTTTAGCCCCGTAATCAAGCCGTGAACATCCAGAAAAAGCAGTCCGTTTGTCACCCTTCTCAATTTTTGCACGCAAGCCAGGGGAATATCGCTCTCATTCAGTGGCATTAGGAGCACGGCTTCGCACTCTGCGAGCAAATCCATTTCGGCTAGGGTGAAAGGCGGCATGACGTTGCTTTGGCGACTTTGCCGTTCTTTGCCGTTAAGGTAGGTCAGTTCAATTTCGGTCGTGCCCCGGTCCCTTTGGGTCAAACCTGTTAAATCGAGGTTGGGATGGTCGAGAAGGGCCGTCACGGCAGCAAAATCTTCCGGTGCCACGTGAGAAAGGCAAATCGCGTGATCCGAAGAGTGTTCAAGCAGTTGGAGCAACGCACTGACACTGTAGGCCACAGCCCCGTATCTTTCTGAGCGCTGACCCGAAGGCAAGATAACGTAATCCTTGGAAACCGGTCCGGCAATGCCAAATTTAATGGTTCTCCACCTCCCTCAACCGGGTCCGGGCAGCACCTGACCCCCGAGCCAGCCCCATACTTACCTCTCGGTTAACAGGGGACGGACCGCACCTACTCCTCCCGGTGTGAGTAAAACCACTGCTGACGCAAACTTATTATTTGACGAAATCATTAGCACTATCCAGCCTTAAAGCTATCACATATAGAATATTCCCCGGTGCAAAGTGCATAGAGCTGCAGAAACTTCTGCATATTACAGTTACCATTAAGTTTGCCTAAATGTCCTTGGCGTTGGCAAGGGTGGAAATTAAGGAGGGGAAACGAAAGGCT
Source organism: Acididesulfobacillus acetoxydans (assembly GCF_902729405.1). Taxonomy (GTDB): domain Bacteria; phylum Bacillota; class Desulfitobacteriia; order Desulfitobacteriales; family Desulfitobacteriaceae; genus Acididesulfobacillus; species Acididesulfobacillus acetoxydans. The sequence continues at coordinate 960,505 of NZ_LR746496.1, read as the reverse complement.
ATCATGTACTTATGGCCATTCCTTACGATTAGCGCTCTTGCTACTTTCGCAATCTTGTTACTGCTGGTTCGCCTCATTGGCAGCACACAATTAACCCAGCTGACCTACTTCAACTGGGTAGCGGGAGCGGCTATGGGAAATGTCGAATCAGTCAGTTTCGAAGATCGATCTCGCGCGGGGACCTGACCTTTCGGGAAGGGGGGAAGGTCCGTTCACAGAGATCATTGTTGATGGTGAGGTCGACAAGGATAAATTGCGAAACACTAAGCATGACAACACCTGGTTGGGCGAACAACTGAAAAACTTGGGGGCTTCGTCGTCGGAAGACGTTTTGTTCCTGGCCGTCAATCCTCTGGGAGAAGTGATTGCGGACTTGCACAGAAGAGAAGGTTTGGCGGACAAGTCGCGCCGCTAGATTCTAGCCGCAATCTGCTGCCAAGTCTCTTTGGTCAGGAAACTTTCATCCACCTGGGCCTCCAGTTCGAGGAAACGCCTGTAAGGTATACTGAAAGAAAGCACATCCTTGTCGATAAACTTCCGTGCGGAAGGATCAGTCAACCCTATGACGCATTTCTGATTCTCCGCCTCCACCTCGGCTAAAGCATAGAGTACGGCTTGTTGACAGCCCGAACCCATCTCCACTTTGACATTATCCTGGCTTGGTTTGTCGAAATTGGCAAACTGGACGAGGGCAGAAAGCTGATCGGCATTGACCAAAAAGATCAAGACCTCAGGAGTTTCGTCCGCGGCCAGCTGGGACAGGGGTCTGAAAACCAGGTAAGTCTTCGCGGCAACGTCAGGTAACCCGGCGGCAAATTGAGCCGCTATTTCTGGGCTCTTCTTGTAAAATTCCCCTTCTCTCCCGCCCACACCACCGGTTGACAGGAAGTACTCGATAAAACCTAACTCAAAGCGGTTGAAACCGAGACCCACTCTGCCGCCCTGACAGGTTGTGGTCGCAACGTCGAAGACCGCCGTGCGACCTTTGGCGGCCGCATTTAACATGGCTATGGCGCAGCCCCACCTTCCCTCACGAAACTGCAGGGCCCCCTCGGGCCTAACATCTGAGCGGAAGACAGCTACCGGTTGATTTTTAAGTTTTATGGCTTCGGCGATTCTGCTGATCATTTCCATCCTCCTAACGTTCCCGACCGATCATTTACCCACCCCGGCTCGCGCATACCTGCGGTTTAATCCGGCTCCGACGGCACAATCGTCTACGCCCCAGCCAAGGCAATGTCCGGGTCGCACAAGTCCCATGTAAATACTCATCATTAATTATATCACCTCTGGCCGGCTACCGCCACCGCGACTCCGCGCCCCGCACGTGTTATAATAGACACGGCAAATTCAAAGCAAAGGATGGACTAGATTCATGAAAGTAATGATCTTGACCTGCAGCCCCAATATTGAAGGTTTAACCGCTGCCTGTGGGAGCGCCGCTAAGACAGGAGCGGAAGCGGCCGGCGCTCAGGTTGATATGGTCAATCTGAACCGGCTCAAGATCGGCCACTGCCAAGCTTGCGGCAACGGTTGGGGGCCTTGCCGCAACGAACACGAGTGCCAAGTTCAGGATGATTTTCAGAGTCTGCATGTTTCCATGGCTGACGCGGATGCCTTTGTCCTCATCACCCCCGTGTATTGGGGCGATATGAGCGAATCCGCCAAGGCCTTTACCGATCGGCTGCGGCGTTGTGAGGCCTTCAGAAATGACAGGACCTTTTTGCAAGATAAACCCTTTCTCGCCGTGGCGGCCGCAGGAGGCAGCGGCAATGGCCTGACTTCCTGCCTGACGTCCATGGAAAGATTCCTGATGCATGTCAAGGCGGAAAAGTTTGACCTGATCGGGATCACCCAGAGGAGCCGGGGGTATAAACTTGATACCATTCACGCCGCGGCGCGGCAAATGGTGTCTCTCGGGCTGAAGCTTTAGCTCATCCGCACCCGCGCGGACACCTTGGAGGAAAGATTTAACGACACGGGTTCCAAGACCTTGCATCCACTTCTTTATCCGCTTCGGCCCGGGCAAGGGTCTGCCGGACTGAAGCTGTACTCATTAACCGGTCCCGGTCAATCGCCGCTATGAGGCGGTCGTGTCCGTATTCCTCTCTCCAGCCGGCTGCCAAAATGACGGGATCACCTCGACCAGCAAAATCGCCGCAAAGATCAGTGAACTGCCGATAATGCTCCTGGCAGTGAGGACTTCACCCCAGATGATGACAGAGAAGAGCAAGGAAAAAGGAGCTTCCAAGCCAAGCAGCAGAGCCGCATGGGATGAGGAAGTATGTCTTTGGGCAAAATTCTGCGCCAAAAAGGCAAAGCAGGTTGCCATCAGGCCGGTATAAATCATAGCCAGCCAAACCGTAGCGGGCAGCACCCAAGTAACCGGTTCGAACGCAAATGAATAGCCCAGACTGATAATCCCCGTGACAACAATCTGGATCACGGTTAAAACGTACACATTATACCTCTTGACATAGTGCGCCACCGCCAAGATCTGCAAGGCAAAGGCAAAGGCACACAGGATGGAGAGAAGATCCCCTTGGCCAAACCCCAATACGTCATTTCCGGCCAGTGAGATCAAGCATACTCCCACAAAGGCCAAAACTGCCGCAGCGATGGGCATCCAGCCGACGAACTTCTTATAAAACAACGAAGTCAGAAAGGGAACGATAATAATGTACAAACTGGTTAGAAAGCCTGATTTTCCGGGGGTCGTGTAGGCCAGGCCTATGGTCTGGGCGAGAAAGCCGAGGGCAAGGAACAAGCCAATTACACAACCGGCCAGTAATTCATGACGGGTCATCTTCTTGAGCCGGTTGAAAAAGATGGCTCCCAGCACCAGGGCTGAGAGCATGAACCTTAAGCCGATAAATTCCATCGGCGGGATAATCCCAATGGCGTCCTTGACGGCCGTAAAGCTGAGACCCCAAATGAGAGCGACAAAAATCAGCAAAAGATCAGCCCACAATGAACGCGATATCTTCATAACCCAGGGGCCCGGACACTTCTGACTCCAGTCAGGAGAGGAAAGACCCCCTCCCCCCCTTTCTTGCCTTCACCCAACATTGCACACTCCAGAAAAGGCATCGCGACTATCCGTTGCCTTCCCTTGAGCTTGGACATGACTCGCTCTTAACCAGGATACCACGGTCCTCCGCATCCGGCGGCTCCCCCCGGAGGTTCATTGCTGCAATTCTCTCTCGAGCTCGCGCTTCACCGCCCAGAGAAAACCCTCCGTATTGACAATTTTCTTCTGCGGCAGCTGTGAAATCTGAGCCAGATCCTTCGTCATAATCCCGGCTTCAATCGTCTTCAGGGCCGCTGTCTCCAACTTGCGGGCGAATTCCGCCAGATCCCTCAGTCCGTCCAACTCAGAGCGCTTCTTCAGAGCCCCCGTCCAGGCAAAAAGCGTAGCCATGGAATTTGTGGAGGTCTCTTCCCCTCTCAGATGACGGTAATAGTGCCTGGTGACAGTGCCATGGGCCGCCTCGAACTCATAACAGCCTTCCGGGGAGACCAGCACCGAAGTCATCATGGCCAGGCTGCCGAAAGCGGTGGCTACCATGTCTGACATAACATCGCCGTCATAGTTCTTACAGGCCCAGATGTAACCCCCTTCCGAGCGAATCACACGGGCCACGGCGTCATCAATCAACGTATAGAAATACTCAATCTGCGCTTCCCGGAACTTTTCCCGGTATTCTTTATCGTAGATTTCCTGGAAAATATCCTTGAAGGTATGATCATATTGCTTAGAAATCGTATCTTTGGCCGAAAACCAGAGGTCTTGTTTCAGGTCCAAGGCGTAATTGAAGCAGGAGCGAGCGAAACCGGCAATCGAACGGTCGAGATTATGCATCCCCATCACGACTCCTTTGCCCGGAAAATCAAAGACACTCTGACGCGTCTCCTCCCCTTCACGATTAGTGAAGACGAGTTCCGCCTTACCGGGTTCCTCCACCCGATATTCAACATTCCTGTAAATATCTCCATAGGCATGCCGGGCGATCGTGATTGGTTTTTTCCAGCTGGGTATGAGAGGCTGAATTCCCGCTGCGACAATGGGTGAGCGGAAAACCGTCCCGTCCAGAGCCGCCCGGATAGTCCCGTTAGGGCTCTTCCACATTTTTTTTAGGTTGTACTCCTCAACTCTCTGGGCATTAGGGGTGATCGTGGCACATTTAACGGCAACTCTGTATTTTCTCGTCGCGGCGGCCGCCTCCGCCGTAATCCTGTCTTCGGTCTCGTCCCTTTTCTTTAACCCGAGATCATAATACTCCGTCTGCAAATCAATATAGGGGTAAAGCAATATGTCCTTGATGGCTTGCCAGATAATCCGGGTCATTTCGTCTCCATCCATCTCGACCAAAGGGGTGCGCATTGCGATTTTGTTCATGTGCCGCCATTTTCCTCCTTATCCCTTGGGCTGGGTCCGGGCACTAAAAAACCTCTCCAGCCCACCTGTCAGCCTGAACATTACCGTAAACCAGCCGGGCTTGTCAAGATCCCCCGGCACAATAGGCCGGGCGGGGCCCCCGATCCATATCCAAACCGACTACATGTATTTGAACACACGTTTGAACGGCCGTTGCTGCTTAAACCCGCCGTTTATGTTTATTTCTGCGCAGACAGGGAAGATTCCTGCCCAAAAAGATTCCGCACCACCATTGAGTGATGCGGAATCTTCCCGCCATCTGCAACAACGCCTCCCGGAGAACGGAAATATCTGCCAATAGACTCAGTTATAAGGCAAACTGAAGAGAGCACGTCCCTGATCTACCTTGCACCAATACAAATGGTTTAATGCCCCGCCGTAATCTTGCGACCACGGCGAAACAGTTCGCCACCCGTACTGATGGTTCGTTCGACCATAACAGATATTTACCCAGCCATACCCAACCTCTCGGCTGAACATGACCGTTACAACACCCGCTATGATCTGCGCTCGACCCCATACGATAAGTTGGAACCTCATTGCAATCAATATGTAATACCGACCGCAATGAAACTTTTCCTAACCGTATGGAATCTTCCCTCCGACTGTATCAGCGGATGCACTCCTTGGATACAATCTTTGGCCGACCCTCGAATACTCTTTCGTCAAGTATTCGAAAATCTTGGCTCAATCAGTGCGTGCTCTCAGATGTATTTTGCGTAAAGAGCCGGCAATTATACATAAAAAGGTTGAATTTTTTTGCTGGCTAAGCTGTCTGGGTGTTTCCTCTTCGAAGACCTCACTTTGACAGCCTGTTAGCTACGCTCGAGGCTATATAGGCATCGGGCTTCACCACGCAGCGGAAGCCGCAGGCTTTGACCCAGCCGGTTATTTCCGGAATATAGTCCCGCGTCGGTCCGTTGAATCCGGCATCCACGTGGATGGCGATTTCGTTGCGAATATGATCCTGGGCAAATCTTTGCCGGAGTTTTTCAGCTAAATCCAGGCTCAGATTTGTCTCATAGAGAATCTTCTGGCGTATGTTACTAATCCTCTTGACCCTTTTGATTTCGGAAAAGAAGATTCCCCCTCTGCCCACATTGTTTTGCACCTTGTGAATTCCTATGATAATCGGGATCTTGGTGTAGCTGAAATTCTGACTGTCCGCTCCCACAGAAACGCGGTATTCACCCTTCTCGTCCGGAGCCAAGTAGGCCTTGATCAAAGCATAGGTCTCTTCGAAGCTGACCTCACCGTGCGTAATGCTAAACACTATTCCACACCCCCCACGTTAAGTCTATTCTCTCACATCTCGGGGCATTTCAAAACTCCTTTGGGACAAACGAAACCGGCAAAGTCGGCCCGTTGCGGTCGTAAGGACCACCCGGGCATGAATCCGGCTCTAGGACGGCAGCCCTGGGCTCAGCAAAGCCGAGTTACAACCCCTAAACCAGCGGCGGTGAACAACGGGCACTCGGGTTTTCATCCTTCGTTGGTACCGCCTTGCGGCCCCAAAAAAGAAAAGCGGCTTAAGAAATCTTAAGACGCTTACTGATCCCTGTCAAGACCGGCATTCTTACACCGGTTTCGGATCGAATCTCCACGCAACGCACAGACAGAGGTCGGTTCTCCGCGGAACGATTAGACCATGGCGGGCACTGCCGCCCCAACTTGCCCCAAATGGCGCCAACAATTTGCTCCTCTCGCTGGGTCATGACTTATCTCCTTCCGGACAAAACGGCTTTTTTCTACGGAAGATATTATACCATCCGAAAGTTAATAGAAAGTTAAATTCATGTAAATTCCAGTTAAAGAATCCAGAAACTTCTTTTTTACCTCCGTTTGCTCAAAGTGTTCACTCCCCTTGCGCGGTCCGGCGGCCGTCTCCCTGCACTGATGGTGCCACATCAGCGCCGGAAGAGCCTGCCCTTAAGGGAAGCAGTACTTAGCCCGTAGATCCATCCATCCATTCATCTATCCATCTATCTATCTATCTGCCCGCCCTTCCTGCCCTCTTTCGCTTCTTGTTCCGGCTCAGGGGTACTCTGCACACCGAATTGAACTTCGTAGAGTTCTTTGTATAAAGGACAGGTTTGCAACAATTCCTCATGCTTACCGGCCGCGACCACCCTACCCTCGTTTAAAACCACGATTTTGTCAGCCGACAGTACGGTGGACAAGCGATGGGCTATAACCAAGGCTGTGCGACCTTCCAAAAGAACCGCCAAGGCATCTTGGATCTTGCGTTCGACTACGGTATCGAGCGCACTTGTGGCTTCATCCAACAAAACGATGCGCGGTCCTTGCAGCAAAACCCGCGCAATCGCCAAGCGCTGCCGCTCTCCACCGGAAAGACGGTACCCCCGTTCACCCACCATGGTTTGATACCCTTGGGGTAAATCGGCGATCATATCGTGAATCTGGGCCGCCCGGCAGGCCTGCTCCATCTCCTCCAGTGTCGCGTTTTCCCGGGCCACCCGCAGGTTGTTGTAGACGGTATCGTGAAAAAAGAAAGGATCCTGCGGCACCAGCCCCATCTGCGCTCTTAACGACCGCAAAGAAAGTGTCTTGCAATCAACACCATCCAAAAGCAAACTGCCCCCCGTTGGGTCCGCGAAGCGAGGAATCAAGTTGAGCAGAGTCGTCTTGCCGGCTCCGCTCGGGCCCACCAGAGCCACCTTCTGGCCCGGTTCCAATGTCAAAGTAACCTCTTGCAGAGCCGGCCTGAGCTCTTCTTGACCGGTATAGTCCGGATAGGAATAGGAAACCCCCCGAAGCTCAATGCGCCCTCTAACGCCTTGCTCCTGAAGGATCACAGGACCGCTGCTTACTTCGGTCTCCAGATCCATGACGGAATAAATGCGCCGGAACAAAGCGATGGACGAGAGCACGTTCACGTGCACCTGGGCCAGCTGACTCAGAGGGCCATACAGTTTTGAAAGCAAAGTCGTGAAAGCGACAATGACCCCCAGCTCCATCTCATGGTGAATGACCAACCAGCCACCGTAGCCCCAGAGTAAGGCAGGCCCGATGGAGGAAAACATGCCCAGCCACATAAAAAGCCAGCGCCCGATCAGTCCTTGCCGGACCTGCAAGTCCCGCAATTTTACGTTGGCTGTGGCAAACTTCTTTTCCTCCGCTTCCTCCCGGTTAAACATCCGGATCAAAAGCGCCCCGCTTACCCCCAAAGTCTCACTCAGCTGCACGGTCATGGCCGAGAGCCATTCCTGAATCTCGGCCTGGAGCTTCTGCCTCACCCGGCCCACCCTTTGCGTAGGAATAACGAAGGCCGGCACGACGATCATGGCGAGCACCGACATGCGCCAGTTCATTTTAAACATCAGAGTTAAGGTGACCGCAATCATGAGCAAGTTGCTGACAAACCCTACTAAAGTCGTGGTGATCGCGTTCTGAATCGCCGTCACATCATTCATGACTCTGGAAACCAGATCTCCGCTTTGGGTGGAAGCAAAAAAGTTTACCGTCTGTTCTTGTAATTTGCGAAAGAGAGCCAGGCGGTAATCCGCCATGACATGCTGCGCGATCAAGTTGCTGAGCCAGTTCTGCCAGACACCCAGAAGTCCCGTAGCGATCGCGACCCCGACCAAGGTCAGTGTGAGCCAAATCAGCTCGGCAAGCCGCCCCTTAAGGATACCTTCATCGATGATTTTTTGTGTTAGCCAAGCGGGCGCCACATTGCCTATGGCGCTCACGAAAATCACCAGCATCACTAGGATCGCCGTGGGCCAATAGGGTACAAAGGCCTTGAGGACCCTCTTGATGATCTGCCAATCAAAATGTTCTTGGTTTGCCAGCTCCCGCAGGCGCCAGCGGCTGTTTCCACCCGAACCGCTCCCCCCGGAATTGGCCCCCAATCCCAAGCCGCGAAATTCCACGCCCATAGACCATCACCTTTCCTCTGGAGCCCGCCTGTACAAATAGCGGCGCTCCTGCTGGGGAAAAAAGTCCCTTCCCGCCCTATTTCTTCCGGCAAAAACCTACGCACCCACTGACACGCTTCCCTGCCTCCCTTCCGCCCAGCCGACTTTACGAACGTACGGCAACCTAACCGGAAAAGACGCCCCTTTCCCTTGCTTTCCGAACACTTCAACTTTCGACTTTCCGGGCAGCAGGCCTTGCTCTTATCAGCAAGTAATAATCGCCTTACCCTGCCAGTGAGGCTACCAGCCTCTCCAGAAGTTCCAGCAGCGCGTTTTGTTCATCGGGGGAAAACCGGCCCAGTCCTTCTTGAAGGCGAATCGCCCAAAGTGACTCCACCCGCTCAATAAATCCCTGCCCCTTCTCCGTCAAAGTGATGGACTTTATACGCGCATCCCGGGTGTCAGGAACGCGGCGTATAAGCTGCGATTTCTCCAGACGATCCGCCATTTGAGATATTGTACTGGGCCGCACTCCGAATTTGGCAGCCAGATTTCCCATCGTATTGGCTTCTTCCTTGTTCACCTGGCGCAACAGCATCCATTGTAAGCGGGTAATTCTTTCCTCTCCTTCCGTCAGCATCCCCTTGCGCAGATGCCGGTTGATGGCCCGCCAGCAGCTTAAAAACTGTTCCGTCACTCCGTCTTCGCTCATTGATAAAACCTCCCGCATTGTGGTTTACCTGACGTTGGCCCCCGAGTTTTGCCTTAACGCGTCGAAATCATAGCTTACAAACCTTATTTTAGTTAGTTAACTAAAGCTTTTCAAGACCAAATTACCGGGCTCCGCACAGATGACGACCGGTGCCGAGAAATATGGCTTGCCGAGCGGTTATAGAACGTGCGCGAGAAAACCTCGGAATTCGATTCCGGGGATGAGAGCGCCTTCCTCAAAAACTTCATGCACATGGTCAATATTTCAGGCCGGACCATGTTCACCTGTTCGTATCTGCACCACCCAAATACGCACCGCCAAGATTGTAAAAGCGTTTAAGGACTGGCCAGCTAGACGGGTACTCATGGCATTTCCCAATCTGGCATAAAAGACAGGCTGAGGAACGCTATGGGCACCGGGCTGCTACGTGGGGACAGCCGGGAACGTCCCGGCTGAGACTATCCGGCATTACATTGAAGAGTGCCTGTAAGCCCCGTAAACACGGAATCACGTCCCGGCAATGCCATAAGCAGGACCCGTCAGCCTGTTTTCAGCCTGTAGATCCCTTAAACCCTTCCGAGCTTTTGCGGTGCCTGGTGTTGCCCTTGCAGCAAGTCAACCGGCAACTGCGTCTCCCGCATAAAGGCGGCGAATTTCTCAAAGTCTGCGGAGAGAACTCGATCCTCGGCCACAAAAGACACCTGCTCCCTGCATCTGTCGTAAATCCAGCGCGTGCCTTCCCCCAAGGATTGCGCTCCGCGGAAGTCCGCGGCTTGTGCCGCTGCGAGCAACTCGATAGCCAAAACGTAATAAGCATTGCGGACGATTTCCCGGGCTTTGCGGGCCGCTATCGTCCCCATGCTGACATGGTCCTCCTGGTTGCCCGAGGACGGGATCGAATCGACGCTCGCGGGATGCGCCAACGATTTGTTCTCCGAAACCAAGGAGGCCGCCGCATATTGGGCAATCATAAAACCCGAGTTCATACCGCCGTGCTCCGTTAAAAAAGGCGGAAGCTTTTCATTCAATTGGGGATTGACGAGACGCTCCAGCCGGCGCTCGGAAATATCCGCCAGCTCGGCTGCACTGATCGACAGAAAATCCATGGCCAAAGCCATCGGTTGCCCATGAAAGTTCCCGCCGGAAATAACGCGATCCCGGTCGGCAAAAATCAAGGGATTGTCTGTGACTGAATTCATCTCCAGCCGCACTTTTTCGGCAATGTAGACCAGCGCGTCCCGGCTCGCCCCATGCACCTGGGGGACACACCGCAGGGAATACGCGTCCTGTACCCTCTCTTCCCCCTGGAACGTGAGCAATTGACTGCCCGCGGTCAACTTTTTCAGATGTTCTGCCACCGCCATTTGCCCCGGATGCGGACGCAAAGCATGGGTTTCGGGGTCCAAGGCATCCTTGATACCCCGTAAAGCCTCAAAGGTGAGGGCAGCGGCGCCATCCGCCCAGTCCGCCAGGTTGAGAGCATCCCAAATCGCCAGGGCCGCGATAGCCGTCATAACCTGTGTCCCATTGATCAGAGCCAGCCCCTCTTTGGCTTCCAGGACCACTGTGGCAATACCGGCCCTGCGCATCGCCTCCCCGCCCGGAAGGCGTTCGCCGCCGTAGAAGGCTTCTCCCTCCCCGACAACAACCAAGGCTAAATGGGCCAGGGGTGCCAAATCCCCACTGGCTCCCAGTGAACCTTTTTCCGGAATGACCGGCGTCACCCCGTGGTTCAGCATCGCAGCCAGCGTCTCCACAGTTTGCGGCCGAATCCCCGAGTACCCCAGAGACAGGGCATTGACGCGCAGCAGAATAATAGCCCGTACGATTTCATCAGCCAAGGGCTCTCCGACCCCGCAAGCATGACTGCGGATCAAATTCCACTGCAAAGTTTTGCTGTCCTCCCGTGAGATCAGAGTGTCGCTGAATTTGCCGAAGCCTGTTGTCAATCCGTAGACAACCCGGTTTTCCCGCAGGATCCTGTCCACATAATCCCGGCTTTTTTGCATGCTCTCCTTGGCAAGCTGGGACAACCTCACTTTGCTCCGGTAGCGGGCTACGGCGACCACATCTTCTAAAGTGAGTTTACCCTGGCCGATCGTTATGACCTTTTTAATGTGCGAACCCATTTATAACTACCTCCTCGACCTATCCTACCAATCCTTAACCTGTCACACTAATCCTTAACCTATCGTACCAATCCTTAACCCGTCATACGAATCCTTAACCCGTCATACGAATCCTTATGTTCTCTTCTTACCGGCCTCCCCGCCCTTACTAAAACGAAAAGGCTCATACCCAAATAGGTACAAGCCCCTAAATACTTCTAACTTTGGCTCATCGGTTTTTCCGGTGGAACCTTACAACCCGCAAGCAAATCCTTACGCTCTCCGGAACAGCGTTAAATCGTTAAACTTACCGGCTTGACCGGGAAACGCGGCAGCTATTCCCCCTCTGAATGGCCTGTGCTTCTCCGGGAATCTAACGACTTATAGCTAACCCGGCGCGCACGACACTTGAAGCCGCTCTCTTATTCATTATACACCCAAAAGAACCATTCGCAACTACGAAACACCAGATTATGATCAGCCCCAAAGTTTCGGACTCAGCCTGAACCCTATCGCCAGAGCTTGACAGCCAGTCTATCCTCATCGACCAAAAGTGCCGGCTCTTTTCCGTTGTGTAAAAGCATCCCCTTGCGTGACCGATCTTCAGCATACCATTTTGTGGGCCGCGGAAAAACGATCGACTGAATCTCCCCATGACTAAAGCCTGGCTAAAGCGAGGAGCATGCGGCTAAGCCTCTTGGTTACACATGGTTGATGCCGAATCCCAGCACCTCATGTTCAAAGCCTTTGCGGGGCGCCCCAATCGTACCATAAAGGCATACAGCGATCCAGTCCCCTGGCTCTGCCCCTTGCGGGAACATCGGCCCCCGAACCACCGCGAATGTGAGGCCAACGGTGCGTAGGATCTCACCAAACTGCATGGTTCCCCTGCCCACACCCTGAATGGCCTCGATGATGGCGTGGTACAGGGCATGGACTTCCCTGTACTGTTCTTCGTCGATGAGCCGGTTGCGCTTAGCTGCCGTCTCCACGGCTGCCACGACTTTCATCAAATCCATTGCCCCGACCCGGCCCAAAGTGTAACGATAGCCTCCGCCTGCCAGCTGCTCCTCCACTGTTTTCTGCCAATCGTGACCTTGCAGCAGGGGAAGAAGCAGTGCCAATTTACTGAGGGAAAACGGGGCCGCATTTTGGTTCGCCATAGAAACCTCCATCCCGCCGGCATCGCGGCAGCGCAAAAGCAGTGAACTCATTTAGCTAAAGGTGAACATCACGATAGTGTCCTGCGGCCACTGTCGCCGAACCGCTGAAACAGCGTCAGACAATTCGACCCCGCTTGATCACGGTTTCCACAGGATTGCTGCCAAAATGATATGGTAGGTAATTGAGATTGGGAACATCCAGGATGAGGATATCCGCTCTCTTTCCCACCTCCAGGCTGCCGACCAGCGCGGCGCAGCCCAGGGCGTGGGCGGCGTTGATCGTCGCCGCGGTTAACGCCTCTTCCGGCGAGAGTTTGAGATAGAGACAGGCCAGAGTCAAGACGAAAGGCATGGATTCCGTCGGTGAGGAACCCGGGTTGGAATCCGTAGCCAGGGCTAAGGGCACCCCCGCTGCCAGCATGGTTTTCGCCCTGGCATATACATTTTGCGCCAAGTTGAAAGAGGTTGCCGGCAGAAGCACCGCGATGACATTTTCTGCGGCCAGAGCCCGGATACCTGCGTCTGAGGCCCGAAGCAGGTGTTCGGCACTGACCGCTCCCACCCGAGCCGCCAATTCCGCGCCTCCCGAACTCTCCAGCTCGTCGGCATGGAGCTTCAGCTTTAAGCCCACTTCCCTGGCCTTACGTAATATCTTGGCGCTGCTCTCAGGACTGAACACGCCTTTTTCGCAAAAGACGTCGCAATACTCGGCCAAACTTTCCCGCGCCACCTGTGGGAGCATTTCCTCTGCGATGAGAGTTGTATATTCTTCTTCGCTCCAGCCCGGCGGAACAGCGTGAGCACCCATAAAGGTGGGAACGAGATCCTGCACTCCCTCCTCATCCAGTTCCCTGATCAGGTGCAGAGCCCTCAACTCCTCTGCCACAGTGAGGCCGTAACCGCTCTTGATCTCCAAGGTAGTCGTCCCTTGGCTGAGCATTCTTGCCAGCCTTTTGCGGGTTTGCGCCTTGATCTCCTCATCCGTGGCCTGGGTCGTACTGCGAACCGTAGCTAGGATACCCCCACCCTGTTTGAGAATGTCCAGATAGGAGACGCCCGCTAATTTCATGGCCAGTTCATTTTCACGCGAGCCGGCATAGAGCACATGTGTATGTGGATCGACAAATCCCGGCAACACGAGCTTCCCGCCGGCATTGATCTCTCTCGTCTCTCTGCCCAACCAACCGGCCGCTCGGACCTCAGCACCGGTCCCCACCGCCACTATGCTGTCCCCGCGGACAGCCAAGGCCCCATCCTTAATCAGGCCGACTGAGGACATTGCTTGCCCCCGCGCGGGCTGCGCGCTGTGTCCGGCCAGGGTCACCACCGTGCCGGAATGAATCAACAAATCCGCCTGAACCACGACTTCACCCCCAGTCTTCCCGGTAAAATCCCAAACAGGCCGGCTTGAGGATTTGCCAAAGTCCCCAAGCCACAGAAATCAAGAACAACTGTAACCTCCGCTTACCTAGGCATGCCTTAAATACGATTTTGAATACGTAAATCCCAGCCGGGGAAGCAGTGACATAACCCAACCCGTAAATCGTAAAAGCCAAAATATTAAAACCCGAAGACCCGTTTCTCCAAAACCTGTTCTGCGGAGAATTCCTTCAAGTTCAAATAGTAAGCCGCTGTCTCGAGCAGTGCTTCCAGGGGCACCAGCCCGACGATTTCGCTCCCGACCACCGGGACCCCGTAATGGGCCGCCTCCGCTTTAATGAACTCCATAGCCCGGTAAAGCGGGGTACCCTGAGTGTCCACCATATTCATGGACACTTGCACCTGTCCTCTCTCCGCCAGGTTTACCCCCAAGGCTTTAATGTATACAAAACCGCCGGAACTTCCCCGGATAGCTTTGGCAATCGCCTTGGCTACCCCCAGGTCTGATGTACCGAGGTTGACGTTAAAAGCCACCAGGGGGGGCCGGGCCCCGATGACGACAGCCCCGGCTGTACCCAGAACACTGGGGCCATAGTCCGGCTTGCGCTCCTCCGTCTTGATGCTTTCTTTGAGCCCCTCATATTCTCCCCGACGGACTTCTGCCAGATTTCGCCGTTCGGGACGGGTTGCGGCCCGTTCGTAGAGATAAACCGGAAGTTTCAGTTCCCGGCCGACCCGTTCACCTAGGCTTCGAGCCATGTCTACACATTCTTCCATACTCACGTCCCGGACCGGAACGAACGGGACGACATCCGTTGCCCCCAGGCGCGGGTGCGCACCCCGGTGCTCCTCCAGATTGATAAGCTGCGCGGCCTTCCCGATCAAGCGCCAGGCCGCCTCCAAGACTCCCTCCGGTTCGCCGGTAAAAGTGACGACCGTCCGGTTATGGTCTGCGTTGCCGGAGTAATCGAGCAAGACTACCCCGGGGACTTTCCTAACCTCGGCAATCACTTCCTCGACCACCTCAGGTCGCCGTCCTTCACTAATGTTGGGAATACATTCAACGATTTTTGCCACGATGCCCACGCGCCGCCTTTCCCAGTACGTATAACCCCGACTGTGATCCGCCCCGGAATATTTTGAATGCACATCAAGTGCTCTCCGTCCGCATCCTACCTATTCCCATCTTAATTCGAATTCACATCCTGATTCGTATCCTGCCCGCCCGTCCTGAATTCCTGCCCGCCAATTCCCTACCGTTGCGGGAACCTCTTACGAACCAGATCCTCAAGGAACTCGGGTTTGACCAAATACGGCAGGGTAATCTGGCCCCAACCTTGGTACTGACGGTTAAATTCCACACCCGTACTGATCGAATGCTCATTGCGTGCCCAGGCGCGGCGGGCCACTCCACCCATAACATCCCAGAGGAGGGCCGAACGAATAACCCGGTCTACCCGTTCACTCCCGTCCAGAACCAAGCCGAACCCTCCGTTTATGGCCTTACCGATACCAACCCCGCCCCCGTTGTGCAAGGAAACCAGACTCATCCCCCTAGCCGCGTTACCGGCAAAACATTGGGTTGCCATATCGGCCATGACATTGCTGCCGTCCTTGATATTGGCCGTCTCGCGGAAAGGAGAATCCGTACCGCTGACATCATGGTGATCCCGCCCGAGCATGACCGGCCCGATCTCGCCTGTGCGCACCATTTCGTTAAATTTAAGGGCAATTTTCATCCTGCCCTCTGCGTCCTGATAAAGGATGCGGGCCTGTGTTCCTACGACCAGCCGATTGCGATCCGCGTCCCGAATCCAAATATAGTTGTCCCTATCCTGACCGCGCCGCTTGACATCGATGCACTCCATGGCCGCTCGGTCAGTCTTCAGCAAATCCTCATGCCGCCCGCTCAAACAGACCCAGCGGAACGGCCCGTAACCATAGTCGAACAACTCCGGTCCCATGATGTCTTCCACATAGGAAGGGAAAATAAAGCCGTCCTTTTCATCCACCCCATTGCGGGAAATTTCCTTCACTCCGGCGTCGAAAACCGCCTTGAGAAAGGAGTTGCCATAATCAAAGAAATACGTCCCGCGTTCGACCAATGCCTTGATGAGTTCGAAGTGCCGGCGCAGGCTTTTGTCCACAAGTTGACGGAACTTCTCCCGGTCAGTCGCCAGCAGCCGGGTGCGTTCCTCAAACGATACCCCCTGAGGGCAATACCCGCCGTCGTAGGCCACGTGGCAAGAAGTCTGATCCGAGAGAAGATCCACTCTGCGCCGGTGTTGAACGGCGTACTCCAGGAGATCGACGATATTGCCGTGGTAGGCGATAGAAAAAGCTTCCTCTTTGGCTAAGTATTCATCGGCAACCTGAAACACCTCGTCTAAATCCCGGGAAATCCGTCTGACCCAACCCTGTTCGTAACGGGTCTTGATCCGCGATTCATCCACTTCGGCCATGATCCCGACCGCTCCCGCGATTTCCGCGGCTTTGGGCTGGGCTCCGCTCATCCCGCCCAAGCCGGAGGAAACAAAGAGGCGCCCCCGCAGGTCTCCGTCCGGCGCAACGCCTAATTTCATTCTCCCGGCGTTAAGAATCGTATTAAAAGTTCCGTGCACAATCCCCTGGGGACCGATGTACATCCAACCGCCGGCCGTCATCTGACCGTAGTTGGCAACTCCCATCTGCTCGGCAATCTCCCAGTCATGTTGGTTATCAAACATGCCGACCATAAGGGCATTGGTGATGATAACCCGGGGGGCTTCCGGACGAGAAGGAAACAGCCCCAGCGGATGTCCCGACTCAACCACCAGCGTCGTTTCATTCGTCAGTTCTTCAAGGTATTTTTTGATCAGCCGGTACTGGAGCCAATTCTGACAGACGCTGCCCGTCTCGCCGTAGGTCACCAGTTCGTAAGGATAGAGCGCCACCTCAAAATCCAGGTTGTTCTCGATCATGACCTGAAAAGCCTTGCCTTCGAGACATTTTCCCTGATATTCCTGCACAGGCTTTCCGTATATCCGTCCGGCCGGGCGAAAACGATAAGCGTAAATACGACCCCGGGTGTAAAGTTCCTGCAAAAACTCAGGCGCCAACTGTTCATGGAATTTTTCCGGCACATAACGCAAGGCGTTCCGCAGTGCTGTCTTCGTTTGATTCGGCGTCAGGGCGAAACCCCGGTCCGGTGCCCGCCGAATCCCTGCCACAAATTCCGGCAGCTCCGGCAGATTTTCAAATTCCAGCTTGATGGTCATTGCTTGAGCGATTTCATCGTTTTTTGACATACCCATAAAGCAAAACCTCCTCATCTCTAAATAGATCATCCTCTGGATGAGCTCCGTAACAGAATCACACTTGGCCCATTTGTTACCACTGATTCCGCACTTCTCTGTCAAGCCGACATTAGCGTCAGTCTGATGGCGACTTCACCGTATTCGTCTTATGGGTTAAGTAGACCTAATGTGACACTTCGAGCATCAACATCTTTTATCCTCTGAACTATCTTGTCGTACCCGCATAATCTTGCCAAAAAAATACCCCCGCGAGGTGAGCAAACCTTGCTGGGGTAACGCTAATATTTAGCGCGATATTCACTTGGGGCCATGCCAAAGTGCCGTTTGAATACCCGGCTGAAGTAGTTCGGATCGCTGTAGCCGACGGTGCCAGCCACCTGGCTGACCGGCTGATTTGTCTTCTCCAGGAGTTCTTTGCCCTTCGCCATGCGCAAGGCGGTGAGGAACTCCATTACCGTTTGCCCCGTCGACTGTTTGAAAAGCCGGCTAAAGTAACAAGGGCTGAGGAATTGTCGTTTGGCTATGTCGGACAACGTGAGGTCTTCGCCCAAGTGGTTTTCCAAAAACTCTTTGGCGCGGGTTATCATCCTAGCTTCCAGGCTTCGGTCGTGATTCCTAAGAACCAAAACCTTTTCACCGGCACTGGCAATCATCTCGTGCAAGTCGGAGACCTCCTTGGCAAGACGAAGTTTCGTTATCCATTCCAAGAAATAAGGAAACAATTCCTCCAGAGTCCGCCCGCTCTCCAGTGAAGCGATTGAGACCACCGACAGCAGTTCGAAGATAACCGTCTTGGCACCGCTGAGGTTAGCGTTGTCTAGCCGGTCACTCAGCATCTCTTTGATCTTCTGGATTACCAGAGCTGTCTCCCGCCTGTCGTTTTTCTGAATGGCCCGTTTTAGGGCCAATTTCTCCGTTTCAAGCAGGGGTTCATCATCACCCTCTGACATGGCGTCAAAAAAGCCTATATCCTGACCGCCAACGATCCTAACCCGCTCCGCTGTCTGCCTAGCCTCATGAAACGACATTCCCAGCTGGCGGGCATCGGGGTACACCCGCCCGACTCCTACAACGAACTTCAAGGCGAGAAGGTTTTCTATCCTCCGCTTCAGCTCAGGTAGCGGTGAACTATCGTCTCCTGGTCCCCAGTCATGGTTGTTAAAGAGAACGGCCAGCGCCCGGTCAGAGATGAAACAATGTATGGCATTGTTGTCTAAAACTGAATCAAAGGTTTTTTTCAGCTCTCGGCGCCACGACACTTTCCATAACTCACTGCGGTCACGAAAAAGCGTTTCGGCACCGGAAACCTCCCATACGGTTACAATACTGGGCGGATATTGTAAACCCGCTCTCCTAACCATTTCCCAAAGTTCCCGCACGCTTGCTTCCAAACCGAAAGTGAGATTGTAGGCCAATTCCTGTCTCATACGACCGAGAAAACTATCCATCGTTGATCCCCCTCTGACCGCCCTCAGTCAACGTGGAAACCGTATTGGCGCGACATCCTCTGAGCCGAAGTATAACCGGCGTCTGCATGCCTGATGATGCCTAACCCGACATCGCTCACAGTCACCTGTTGCGCCTTTTTGGCAGATATCTCAGAAGCGTCCACAATCACGGTCATGCCGGTGTGAAGGGAATAACCGACACCCACGCCTCCTCCTTGTTGTATACTGACTAGACTGGCACCGGAAATAGCGTTCAAAAGGCCGCCCAATACTGGCCAATCGGCAATACTGTCGCTGCCGTCGGGCATCTTTTCCGTCTCCCGCCATGGGCTGGCCACAGAACCCATGTGGTCCCTCGTCAAGGCCAATGGAGCCGCCAACTTGCCTTGCCTTAGCAAATCGGTGATGACCTGCACTAAACGCAGACGTTGATCCAAATTCAGCCAGCAGGTACGAGCCGGCAGTCCTTGGAAAGGGATGCGTTCCTGAGCAAAATGAATCCAATGGGTTATCTCCTCGTCATCCTTGAATTCAGCGAGAATGAATTCATCCAGCGCATAAATATCCTCCGGTTGGCCGGAAAGGGCAATCCAGCGGAAAGGACCACGCCCGACGCAGAAATAATCCCTGAGATAAGCGGATACGAAACCAGGAATTTCGAAAGCCTCGGGTAGTCCCGCGGCAACGGCCTGATGACGGATATTATTACCGTAATCAAAGACCACCGCGCCCCGGTGCATAAATTCCATCATGGCTTTCACGTGTTCGACAATCCCCCGGCGGCTCAGATCCAAGTACTTTTCCGGTGCATCGGCCCTTAACTTAACGGCCTCCGGCAAAGAAATACCGGCAGGTACATAACCATTGAGCAAATCGTGAGCAGCCGTCTGATCGGTAACCACGTCGGGAGTAACCCCTCGCTTTAGCAGATCTCGAAAAACCTGGGCTGCATTACCCACTAAAGCGACAGAGCGGGCTTCCTTACGCCCCACAGCTTCCCGAACAAGAAACAGAGCTTCGTCCAGATCGGCGGCCTTCATCTGACACAGGCTGTTGCGCACGCGTCGGTCAACCTTAGACTCATCCACTTCGACAGCCAGCACCACTCCATCGTTATATTCCACTCCGAGTGGTTGGGCAGAGCCCATACCGCCCAAACCCGCTGTGAGTACCCAGCGACCCCTAAGAGTTCCGCCGAAGTGACGTCTGGCCACCTCTCCGTAGGTGTTGGCCGTCCCCTCCATCACCCCCTGCGAACCAATATAAGCCCAGCAACTGGCTGTAGTTTGCCCGAACGCGGTCAAGCCGCGGCGTTCCAATCGTGAGAAAGTATCATAGTCCGAGTATGAGGGTACTAATAGGGAGCCTGCCATGATGACCCGCGGAGCAAAGGGATGGGAAGGAAAAACAGCGACCGGTTTCCCCGATTGGATGAGAAGGGTTTCATCATCTTTTAATTGGGTCAGCTCTTTCCTTATTCCTTCCGCGCTTTCTCTATCCCTGGCCGCCTTGCCTGTCCCGCCGTAGACGATCAACTCTTCCGGACATTCGGCAACTTCCGGATCCAGGCTGTTCAACAGCAACCGCAAAAGACCCTCCTGCTCCCAACCTTTACATTCCAAGCGAATCACTCCCCCAATTTCCGGCGCTGCCGATAACGACAGCGCGACTCAGCCAACCGCCCCCACCCGAGCGCATTCAGCGTTTCCTCTTTTACCGAATACTTCGCGCACAAGCCCCTGGTTTCAGACGCCTTTAGGTATAGGGTGGCTGACCGTCTCCGGCACATCGGTTTTCCCTCCGTTAACCCAGCCTGCTCAGAATTTCCGCCTCTACCGTCTCCGACAACTTCCTGCCCTCGGCCCGCATGACCGCACATTCCTGTAAAAGCCGTTCCTTCTCCTCTCTTGACTTGAGACCCAAGGCATTGATCTGCACATTGTACAGCGCTCCCTCCAGCCCCGTCCGGAGACTTAGGGCCGCTACGCCCATATCGCTGAGAGCATTCTGATTCCCGCCTGACAACAGGCCGGGGAGCCGCCGCAGGCCTTCCAGGCATAACCCGGCCGTCTCCAGAGGAACCCGAGCGGCCTGCAAAGTCGCCTTTTCCAGTTCCGCCCGGCGCAGGGTTTGTTCCTCATCCGTGTCTTTGGGCAGAGTCAGGGCAGCCATCACTTCCTTAAACCCTACGGTATCCTCATCCACCAGTTGCAACAACCGCACCTGCCGCTCTGAAGCGAACTCAAGAAGCCTGGCCATCTCTGCTTCCATGGCAGCGTATTTCTTTCTCCCCATGGTCAGCCGGGCTGCCATGCCCAGCAGAGCACAACCCTGGGCCCCCGCCAAGGCGGCCACACTGCCTCCGCCCGGTGCCGGGGCCGAAGATGCTACTTCAGCCACAAAATCGGTCAGCGTAAAATCTCTCAACATACCTTATTCCCCCCCGCCATTTTCCCATATCCTCACCTAAGACAGTCTCCATTTGCCCACACGGCCAACTCCCCCAACCGGGATTCTTCTTTTCCTGCGCTTTTACCGGTCTCCTACCGGTCTCCGGCGCCCGCTTCCGGCTTACTGCTTACTGTCCCCGGTTCGCTAATATTCTAGCACAGAACCTCTTAGGACGTAATAGCAAGAATTCTCCCCATTTTAATAGGGAGATCAATTGCCTCACCCTTCTACCTTTCTGTTTTGCTCTCACTCAAGAAATGGTATAATGGCATAGCAAAGCGGTAATTAGTGAAAGAAGCCAGATGCGTACATGGTTGTTGCAATTGTGGCTATGTATTTTCTTACACTCGTTTTTTTGATAATGGGGATTGGACACGCAGAAGATATTTGTTTTCACAAAATCCACTCCTTTCTTGATTGAGATCTCTTTTGGAACTAAGCTCACTGGGGATTCACGTTTCCCTACGTTCCCCTCTAGATCCTACCCTGATTCGTTACCCCTGGGCCTACTCGAATACCCATTAAGACCACCTTCTTCCTGATTTTGAGCACCAAAAAAGAAACCCCAATAGGGCTCCCTCTTATTGCCATGAATTTTGGGCAGGATTTACCCCCTGCCTTCAAGGACTATTTTACCTCGTTTTTGAGCCGTTTGCAGGCTATTTCCGGGTATCGTAAAAAAATATTCTTGCTCCCACACGTTCCTTTTCTCGTTTTCCTTGAATTGATTGCCCCCGCAAGGTATAATATACATATTAAAGGCCGGGATGTTGTGAGCATCCCAGCCTGCACAACCGGGCCGTATTAAGCGGCTGATAGGTGGACTCGGGAAGCAAAAGCAGCCTCCTCGTCAAACAGGTGGGGCTACTTTTGCTTTTCCATTAAGTTCTTTGCGACCTTGAGTATGAACAGCACTAATGTCGCAAAGGAAATTGCAAACATTAGCGCATGATATACGCTCATCGCCAGCACCCCCCATCTCCTTTTCGTTGAGGAAGATCAGGGGCACTATCCAGGGGAAAAGCCGCCCACCCTGCACCTATTCGGTTGTACGAACCTAGTATACCATATGTTCCCTTGCTTGGGTTCCCTTTTCGGGGGCCTTTTTAAGTCCTATGAGGCGTTTCTCTTTTGCAACCGTTCCATACTGTTGCTTGCCGCCTTTTCCGCTGGCCCGCAAGCGGCAGATTCTCTGCATACGTCAGCTTGATTATAGCACCTTTCGCAGACAAATAAGTGAAACCTATGCCGCAACCCCGCAATGTGCCGGCGTGCGAATTTCCCCGCCCCGGGCTCTTCGGTACTTCACTGGTAGCGGGGGTTTATCAGGGAGCAGGTGCTCATCCAGCACCCGGAAACCTTGAGTGCTGCACGAAGGCAACGGTTGATGAAACAGGAAGCCAACGCCCGAGTGTTCGCCGAGAAGCCCCCGCTTCTTAGCGAAGCGTAAGCGGGGGTAGTTCACCGACCTAACCCGCCTCCGCTACGGCGCCCGCCTCAAACTGGCTGTTGTAGAGGTTGGCATAGAACCCGCCCTTGGCCAAGAGTTCCTTATGGTGCCCCGTCTCCACGATATCGCCGTGATTCATCACCAGGATCAAATCCGCGTCGCGGATGGTGGACAAGCGGTGAGCAATGATAAAGCTCGTCCTATTGGCCATGAGGTGATCCATGGCTTTTTGGATCTGCACCTCAGTCCGGGTATCGACCGAACTCGTCGCTTCATCCAGAATGAGTATCTTCGGATCCGCCAGGATCGCCCTGGCAATCGTCAGGAGCTGTTTTTGCCCCTGGGAGACATTGGATGCTTCTTCATTCAGCACCATTTTATATCCCTTCGGCAGGGTGTGGACAAAGCCGTCTACGTGCGCCGCCTTCGCCGCCGCTACGACCTCCTCGTCATTAGCGCCCAGCCGGCCATAGCGGATGTTCTCCATAATGGTGCCGTTATAGAGCCAAGTATCCTGCAAAACCATGCCAAACTTAGAGCGCAGATCGCCGCGGCTGAAATCCCTGATATCATGGCCGTCCACCAAAATTGCCCCCTCGTTGACATCATAGAAGCGCATGAGGAGTTTGACCATCGTGGTCTTGCCCGCCCCGGTCGGACCGACGATCGCCACTTTCTGACCGGGTTTTACTTGGGCCGAGAAATCGTTAATAACCACTTTTTCCGGGTCATAGCCAAAATGCACATGCTTAAACTCGACACTCCCTTGGACACCGTCTGACCGGACAGGCTCAGAGTTATCCGGGACTTCCTCCTCCTCCGCCAGGAATTCGAAAACACGCTCAGCGGAAGCGGCGGTCTGCTGCAGGATGTTGGAAATATTGGCCAGCTGGGTGATCGGCTGGGTAAAGGAACGCACGTATTGAATGAAAGCCTGAATGTCTCCTACCTGCATGGCGTTCCTGATTACGAGCCAGCCGCCCAGGACGCTGACGGCGACGAAACTCAAGTTACTGACAAAACTCATGATCGGCATGATGAGCCCGGACAAAAACTGCGACTTCCAGGCCACCCGGTAAAGATCCTCATTAAAGCCGTCAAACTGCTCTAGGCTCTTCCTTTCACCGTTAAAAGCCTTCATAATCACATGGCCGCCATACATTTCCTCCACATGGCCGTTCACATGCCCTAGATTATCCTGTTGTTCTTTGAAGTATTTCTGGGACCATTTAATGATCACCATAACGATAATCATCGAGAGAGGAATAACGACAAGCGCAACCAAGGTCAGAAGCCAGCTTATGCTCAGCATCATGACCAAGACCCCGATCACGGTGGTTACGGAGGTGATGATCTGGGTCAAGCTTTGATTGAGCGTTTGGCTGAGCGTATCGACATCATTCGTCACACGGGACAACACTTCGCCATGGTTGGTCCGCTCAAAATAGCCCAGAGGCATGCGGTTGATTTTCTCCGAGATATCCCGGCGGAACCGGTAGCTCACTTTCATGGCGACGCCCGTCATGACCCAGCCCTGAATGTAGCTGAACAGTGCGCTCAAAAAATACAGAGCGACCAGGAAAAGGATGGTCCTGCCGACATAGCCAAAATCTATCCCGCCGCTGTTCCCGGCAATCATGCTTAACGCGCCTTCAAAGAGGTGTGTGGTTACGTTTCCCAATATTTTGGGTCCCACTATGGAAAATATGGCACTGGCCGCCGCGAAAATGACAACAACGGCCATGGCCGTGCGATAAACGTTCAAATAGGCCCAGAGTTTTTTCATGGTGCCGCGGAAATCCCGGGCTTTTTCGCCGCCCCCTATCATACCGCCCGGCCCGTGCCCCATACCGCCCATGGGCCCACGCCGGGGTTGTGGTACCCTTCTCTCCTCACTCATGCCAATTCCTCCTTGGACAACTGGGATAGGGCAATCTCCCGATAGGCCTCGCAATGTTCCATCAGTTCCCTGTGTGTCCCTTTTCCGGCCACCCGGCCATCCTCCAGAACAATGATCTGCTCGGCATTCATGATCGTGGAAATCCGCTGGGCTACGATGAGAACCGTGCTGCCGCCTGTTTCCGCCTTGAGTGCCTTCCTCAAAGCCGCATCCGTCTTAAAGTCCAAGGCCGAAAAACTGTCGTCAAAAATATAGATTTCGGGTCTTTTCACTAAGGCCCGGGCGATGGACAGCCGCTGTTTCTGACCGCCGGACACATTGCCCCCCCCTTGCGAAATCTCGGACGCAAACCCTTCCGGCTTTTGTGCGATGAATTCCTCGGCTTGAGCAATTTGCGCCGCTTTTTTTATCTCCTCATCCGAAGCGGACTCATCCGCATATCTCAGGTTGGATTCAATGCTGCCGCTGAAAAGAATGCCTTTCTGCGGCACGTAGCCAATCTTCTCATGGAGTTCATGCTGAAGCACGGTTCGCACATCCACTCCATCCAACAATATGGCCCCTTCCGTCACATCGTAGAAGCGGGGAATCAGGTTGATAAGGGTGCTCTTGCCGGCACCCGTTGCCCCGATGATAGCCGTGGTTTGGCCCGGTAAAGCTGTGAAACTGATGTTCTTCAGGGCATCTTCCTCGGCACCCGGATAGCGGAAGGACACATTCTTGAGTTCCAGCACCCCGGCCACTTTTCGACTAAAATGTACGGGCTCTTTCGGATCCACGATGCTCGGCTCCACCTGCAAAACTTCCCCGATACGCTGGGCGGAAACGGAAGCCCGCGGGATCATGATAAACATGATCGAGAGCATCAGGAAGGCCATGATGATTTGTATGGCATACTGCATAAAGGCCATCATATCGCCCACTTGCATACCCGCGTTGGCAATTTGATGGGCGCCGACCCAGACGATGAGCAGGCTAACGCCGTTCATGATGATCGTCATCGCCGGCATCATGACCACCATGACCCGGTTGACGACGAGGTTGGTTCGCGTGAGATCCACGTTCGCCTGATCAAAGCGGTTTTCCTCAAAAGCCTGAGCATTGAAAGCCCTGATTACCATCATCCCCGCAAGATTTTCGCGCATTATGAGATTAAGTCGGTCGACGAGTTTCTGGATGCGCTTGAACCTAGGCAGGGCCATTGAAAACACGACCAAAATCAGGCCCAAGAGGACGATGACAGCCAAGGCAATAATCCAGGACATGGAGCTGCTCTTCCCCAGAGCCCGGATCACCCCGCCCACCCCCATGATCGGCGCATAAAACACCATCCGGATCATAATCATGGCCAGGGTTTGAATCTGGGTAATGTCATTTGTAGTCCTCGTAATGAGCGAGGCGGTGGAGAATTGGTCAAACTCCCCGCTGGAGAAGCTCTCGACCTTGGCAAACAGGCCCTTGCGCAAATCGCGCGAAAACCCTGCCGCAATCAGCGCCGACAAAAAACCCACCAGCACTGTGCAAACCGCACTGAGCAACGCGACCAACAGCATAACGAAACCCGTATTCCGGATATAATCGGTCTGGATCTTGTTGGTGTTCATGCCTAAGGCGGCATATTCCGCTTTGACCGGACCGGCGGCAGCCTGAATGATCATGCTGTCGCCCATCGTTGAGAACTTACTGCTCATTTCGTTCCTAAGCTTGGCCCGCTGAGCCTCCGGCAGCCGGGCCAAAAGCGCGAACAAATCGGTCTTGGCCGGTATTTGCATGCCTTTAAAAGATACAACTCCACCTTTGGCGGCGGCCTGCATTTTCTCGATACCGGACACAGCCAAAAAGGCCCGGCCCAAGACAGGGTTCAGCCTGTTGATTTCCGCAGTCCCAACGTTTTTAAGAACATAAATCGCGTCTTCCGCAAGCCTCGGATAATCCTTGACATATTTCCCATAGTCCGCACTCGCTTTATCAACCAAGTTGTAGTCTTTAAGGACCTCGGCTTTCTCTGCCGGGTTCATGAACAGCGTGAGTTTGGACATTTCGCTTTTCCTGACCGCCACCGGCACGGCGTTCAAGATGCCGCCCTGCTGGATTCCCTGGTTAACGATGTTCGACATGTAATCCGGCAGGGAAAGGTCTGACATGGCCTGCACGAAAATGAGAAGAACAGCCGCGATCAGCATGACGGTATACGGCTTCAGATATCTGGCTAATTTTAACATCCAATTCTTAGTTCCTTTACTCCAGGATTGATGAAACTCCTTTTATGCGCAAGCCTTGTCCTCCTTCTCGGACGACTCGTACTGACTGCGGAATACTCCGCAGGAGGAAGGAACTACTCTGGCTCGCGAGTTGTCGTAAATTCCTCTGCTCCGCTCGCAGGATTAGCTGAAGGGTATGGAAATCTAGAAAATGGCTGCGACTTCTTTCGCCCGGCTAACTGTTTTATTCAGAATGTCTTCGATGCCAACCCCAATGACATCCAGCATTTCTGCGACTATTGTGGTAAAGTCAGTAATCCCGAAAAAACCCAGGATTGTTCTCAAATATTTATCCCCCATTTCCAGAGTGGCCATGTATCCTTCCGAATAGACTCCGCCCCTTGAGGTAATATTGATGGCTTTTTTGTTGGTGCAAAGGCCTATTCCACCAGAATACAGCTTGTATACGCCATTCGGTTGGGCCCATAGTTGTACTCAACACCGTTCTTCTCGCAGACATCGCTGACCCAAAGGCCGCTCGCCTCCATCGAGGTCACCGCCCTGTCCGGGAAACGGCAAGGTTCATCCGGGTAGGAGCATGTTTCACAGATGGTACAACCCCCAGCCCCCAAGGCCAAAAAGTTCAGGGATCGACTCCGCAGTCTGAGAACCAGCTTCTCAAAATTCTTGGTGTGTTGCTTTTCCAGCGCCTGCATACTTTCAATATCAAATGAATCTTCAATACGGCCTACGCTCTGAACGATGATACCCTGTTGAAACCGGCGGGCCTTGGCTTCAAATTCTTCAAGCGTACCGCACGCCGGCGGGCACGTCCAGCACTTGTTGTAGTTGTGGCAGCGGTCGGCGCTGCACATGTCGCGAACTTCCGGCAAAAATCGCAGCGTGTCTGTTTTCAGTTTCGCGGCGTGTGAGAAACCCGTTGCCAAGGCTTCCTCGATCAGAGCCTCAATCTCCATCATTAACCCCCACCTCCGGGCACCCATTCCCTATCATTATTTTTTTCCGTATCGTTTTTCGTATCCTTTTCAGCATCATCTTTCAGTTCACTTTTCACTGTCTATTCCGTTTTCATTGCCATTGTTCAGCATTCGTTCCTGCTCCATTATGCCCAATAGAGCCTTAAAATGCAACCCCTAAGCATGCGAAATATTTTAGCGGTGGTAGTCATCGATCCTTGTGTTTGTGTTAGGGAACCCAGTTTTTGGCACTCCATCCACTGTCCGCTTAAGTGCTGGGCCGCCTGGCGCAAAGGGCCGAAACCCTATTCACAGGCGGCCTGTTTCCAACCACTTCTTCTGCCCCGGCTTTTTCCTGAAGAGCCTAATCCTAGCCCACTATTTTCCTAATTCAATTCTGTCCCAACCTAGTTCTGTCCTAATCCTCGTTCTGTCCTAACCTAGTTCCTTCCTAACCTAGTTCTTTCCTAACCCACTATTTTCCTAATCCAACTCCTTCCTACTCCGGCTTCTTCAGCCGGGCTGCCAGGTCTTTGAGTTCATCTAGTCCGTAGTCCCCACCCAAACTGAAATAGTACTCATCCGTTTGCCAAATCAGCATACCCTTGACCCGGTAGACATCCGCAGCCACATATTTCCCCTCAACCTCCTGTTGATCGAAGATGAAACGTTCGGGCTTGGCTGTCATACCCTCCGGCAGATTGGTTGGATCAAAAGGCCCCTAGGTAATCATCAGCTTGGGGAAAGGTTTTCCCAGTTCAGTGTACTGGCTGAGCAAGGCTCCCCGCTCAGGCGAAACCATAACCCACTGATTCTTCGCCTTGAGTGGCTCGTTCTCCAGACCCATTTGGAGCCGGTAGGGCGCACATCCCAATCTGGACGCGGCTTCCTCCCAGGAAATCTCTGCCATGGGCTGGAGTTCCTCCTGCCGTTTATCCGTAACCACATAACCTTCCGGAATCGACAGTTCGAAGAGAGAATCCGGCAAGCCCTGGTTCAACCTCAACTCCCGAACAATCTTACGCTGCACCAGACGACCCTCGACATCGTACCACTCCGTGACCAACGGCATCCAGGTCTCCTTATCCATCCAGAGATGGGTCGTCATCTCTCCCTTGTTGCTTACCTGTTCCGTGAACTGAAGGTGCAGAGCCGGACGGCCCTCAATATACTCTGTCCCCAATAAGCGGCTTGATTTGTCCGCAGCCAGGGTTTTCAGGGTATCGGCAAAGCCCAGATCCATCTGCCCCCTCAGCTTATCACTCATTTTCAGCCAAGTGGCCTGCCGGCTCTTCTCCATTATGGTTAAACCTTCACTCCCCCGCATGATAACGGCAGTTCTTCCCCAGGAAGGATGAGTTGACTCCACCCGGTAAAAGTGGGGGCGTTTGAACCATATCCGGGAGGGAGAAAAGGTTTGGGTGGCTCCTTCTTCAAAAGACGTAGTCTGTTCAACCTTTTCGTAGTCCTCAATGCTGTCCGTCACCTCTTTGATTTTTGCCGTCACCTCAGTCGCCGATAAAGATAACTTACCGGTCAAGGCATGGAGCAAAGTGAGGAAGTCCTTGTTCTAATGCAGGCTCAGTATTTTCAGCAGCTCGTTAACAATAGACACAAATCCTTTCTTGACGCGCAGCCTTTCCTCGGATAAAGTAAAATTGAACATCCCGGCCAAGCAGTAAGAAGACCGGAGGAACTGAGCAAAAGGAGGAATTCACTATGGCTTTGCCACCCTTTTTAGCCTTTCTCGATCAAACCGATCCCGAGTTCGCTCAGGCTATTGAAAAAGTCGCATCAACAGCCATGAAACCGGAAACTCTCGACGCCAAAACGAAACTCCTGATCGCCATGGCTCTGGATGCAGCCCATGGAGCCGCCACCGGAGTCGAAAGCATCGCCCGCACTCTCAGGGGCATGGGCACCACAGACGCGGAAATTGCCGAAGCCCTGCGCATCGCTTACTACGCGTTCGGCAACGGTATTCTGGCGGCATCTGCCGCCGCTTTTTCCCGCAACAAACCGGACTGACGTGCTCCCACGGTTTGGCCGCAGGAGGAAAGCCATGCGGCCAACAATTTCCTTTGCTATTGCCCCTATTGACTTTTTCAACCAAGCCTGTCACCTTTTCTCACGGCTTGCTCCGGCTGAACGAGTACAACTCCCTGTTTGGCGTAAACCCCCAGGATTAAGACCTCCGACATGAAATCCGCAATTTGTCGGGGAGGGAAATTGACCACCCCCAAGACTTGTTTCCCGATGAGTTCTCCCTTGTCGTAGCAGTCCGCAATTTGAGCACTCGATTTCTTTGTGCCAATCTCCTCACCAAAATCGACCCAAAGTTTATATGCCGGCCTTTTTGCCTTTTCGAATACTTCCGCCCTGACGATTTCCCCCACCCGGATATCTAACTTCTCAAAGTCATCAAATGCAGCCATCTTACCTCCCATGCCCTGCTCAGTCTTCCTGCCGCGATACATGGTCGACTGAGCTTTTTCTTCTTACCCATTCCCACTGCGCTAACTGGGTCCCCGCTGCCAGATACGCGCGAGAGTATTTCACGGATAGCCGCAGACCCGCATTTGCCTATTAGCGCAAAAAGGATCTCGCTGTCCGCTATGCTTCCAGTTCGAAGACGGATACCAAAGGGATCGCCAAATCCACAAAAGTTGCCGATTTTAAGTTGTCCCTATCTCCATAAGTGATCCGTTTGGTATACAAGCCTTCATGCAGACTGTGGACATGAATCATTCGATTGGCGGGATCAACAATCCAATACTCTTTCACCCCATACTTTTGATATAATTCGAATTCTTCGTTGAAATCTTTTACAGCCGTTGAGGGAGACAAGACCTCAACAATGAGTGTCGGAGAACCATAACAGCCTTTTTCAGCTATCTGCTTTTTGTCGCAAATTACCGCAATATCAGGCTGGGTTGCATCGTCCGGCAGTTCATAGTTTCCACTCTCACTAAAAAAGACATCGAATGGGGCCGTAAATAAGAGGCAGTTCTTGCCTTGTATTTACGACCTGATCATGAAAAACAACGCTCCAACCGCAAATTGATGTTGGGCGGAAGGAGCGGGAGTCAGGTCGTATGCTTTTCCATTAATGATCTCCCACCGACCTTCCCAGTTCAGCCAATCTTTGTAGGAATATTGCCTTGATGGATCTGGAGTACTCAAGCTAACTCCCCCTCCTCCCTATTATACCCTTTTGTTTTATGGAACAAAACTGATCTCCTTTTCGGCTTTTCGGGAGACTTCCTGCTATCTTGCCAGCTACCTTCTCGGTCGATTCCCCGAGTGAATTCGCGTGGACCATAACGTGCCGGGGAATTGACGATAATTTTCACTTCACAACCGGACTCAATTCGACCTAATGCCGCGCCTTGAACTCCCGCTTGATCCTCTGCAAAAGCTTGGCATTCGTTAAGACATCCCAGCCGGTGAAAGCGAGGGCCTGAATAGCCAGCAAGAGTAGGTTCTCCCCTTCGCGGGAAACCGCCACGTGGGCAAAGTCACGGGTGTGGGGAATCTCTGTCCCCGTGCCGAGTGTAAGATAAGGGTGGATGGCAGGAACGACCCGGCTGACATTTCCCATGTCGACCGAACCCATGGCCGTTTGCGGTGGAGCGATATCTTCTACTCCCAGTTCCTTGAGATTATGGGCAAAACAGTCGGCAAGTACTTTGTTGGTCCGCATTTCGTCATAAGAAAATTCGAACTTCTCCCAGGAGACCTGAGCTCCCACCATGGCCGCCGCTCCTTGAGCACAGCGCACAACCCGTTCCCGCAAGCGATCCAAGTCTTTCCGCTTAGCGGCACGCAGATAGAAGCGTCCCACTGTCCTCTCGGGAATAATGTTGGGGGCCGTGCCGCCTTCCACAATAATGCCGTTAATCTTGGCGTCATCGGGAATCTGTTTTTTCAAGGCATATAAGCCGACAAAGAAACTAACCATGGCATCCAGAGCATTGATTCCGTAATTCGTCGCCGCCACGGCGTGGGCCGCCCGCCCCCGAAAGGTAAACTCAAGGGCATCCAGGGCCAACGTGGAGATTTCCGCAACGTTCTGACTGCCGGGGTGAAACATCATCGCCGCGTCGATGCCCTCAAATATCCCCTGCTCGACCAAGGTAACTTTGGCCCCGCTTGTTTCTTCCGCCGGGGTACCGATAACCAGAACTTCTCCGGGCAGTTCCAGACTCTTACTGAGAACAACCGCCGCTCCTGTGCTGGCCGCCCCGATCAGGTTATGCCCGCAGCCGTGGCCAACCTCAGGCAAGGCGTCATATTCCGCCAGAAAAGCCACCCTCGGCCCCGGGCGTAACCCCCGATACCGTGCCAGAAAAGCGGTCTCCAGACCTGCCACCCCCAGACGGGTCTCGAAGCCATGTTCTCTTAAAAAATCGGTGACCAATCGACCGGCATAGTGTTCCTGATACCCAAGCTCGGGATTTTCGCCGATTCTCTTGGCGACATCCCAAATCGCGGGCAGCAGTTCAAGTGCCTGGTCTTGAAAAAAACCTTTGATTGCGTCCATCCCGCTCTTGCTCCTCTGATAAGCCGAAAACTTCTGTCGAGAGGCGTACGTCGGACTGAATGCCCGGCCGGCCATGACGAGTCTCCGGAAAATTTTTCTTTACGGTGAGCTTAACTTAGATAGGATGAGTTTAAAACCGAGCCTTTCCTTCTACCCGGCGGCGCGTGAATCCTCCGGCCCAAGCGAAGAGGAGCGTCCTTTTAATCCGGCAACCAAGAAGCCTGCGGTAACGGCCAATCCGGTCAAATGCCACGAATACTCTTGCCAAAGAGACTCCGCCGCTATTCCCAGACCTACCGCAAACCTGATTTTGCCCAAAAGAAAGCCCCACCCTGCTTGCGGCATGAAGATGAGAACCCACAAACAGGAAAGCCCCAAACCAAGCCAACTGCCCACAAAGGCTAAACCCCAACGGCGACGCCGGGCCAACTCGGTCCGGGCGCGGAAATCCACCGGATCGCTGAGAACCTTGACCATAATCTGAGCGTGAAAATCGCTAAGAGTCCCGGAAGCCAGGGGTTTATCCTGAAATGCCGGGATCCAGGAATCGTTTCCCTCGTGCATCATGGCTCCCCCTTTCCATCTCCCGACGCAACTTTTGTTTCCCGCGGTGCAGGTAGGTCTTAACCCTGCTCACCGGTACGCACAAGACTTGGGCAATTTCCTCATAGGAAAGTTCCTGTTTATAACGCAGATATAAAGCCTGGCGGTACGAATCCGGCAACTTCTCCAGGACCCCGGCCAGCCCCTCGGCTTCCTCTTTCGCCAGCCAGCGATCCTCGGGCCCTGCCTCCCTGTCCGCAATGGAGTCGTCTATGAGCGAGGGCATCTCTCTGCGGCGTTTCCTCCGGAGATCCGTGGCCTTGTTCTTGGCAATGGCATACAACCAGGCTCTGAATGAATAAGCCTCCGAATAGCGCCAAAGATTGCGATACGCCGCCAAAAATGCCTCCTGGGCGCAATCAAACACTTCCTCTTCCGGCCCCAGCAAACGTTGTAAGAAATGGATTAACGGTTCCTGGTGACGTTGAACGAGAAGGGAAAATTGCTCGTGCTCCCCGGCCAACACCCGCCGAATCAATTCGGAGTCTTCCATTATTTTCCCGCCTCTGTTCCTTTTTTCCGTCGAGTTCCCGCCGACCGCCCCCGTGTTCCGGGCGCCGCCAATAAAATTATTGCTTTTAACACCGGACATTATACCTGTCTTTAACACCGGACATTGTCCGTGATTTAAAGGACGGACGCCATACTTTTATTCTTTCATTTTAGCACACGCTCCGCTTTTTGGCACGTTTCCGCTTGCAATTTGAATGCCAGGCCCAGCGTCCGCTTCGAGTCCGCATTCTGAGGACGCTGTCTGTCAAAAGATTTTCTTGCCGAAAGCCGAACAGATCAAGCCCACCGCCAGTTCCGCCGTTTTGTTGTGTGTATCGAGGATAGGGTTCACTTCCGCCATATCCAAACTGAGGAGGAGTCCCGACTCTGCCACCAACTCCATCGCCAAATGCGCCTCGCGATAGGTAATCCCTCCGGCTACCGGAGTCCCGACACCGGGGGCTTCGCTCGGATCGATCACATCAAGATCAAAGCTGACGTGAATGCCTTCCGTCCCCCGTCCGGCAATCTCCAGACCCCTGGAGACCACCTCCTTCATTCCCAGTTGATCGATATCGCTCATGGTGAAGACCGTGATCTTTGAACGGTGCAGCATTTCCCGCTCGTCCAGGTCAAAATCCCGTGCTCCGATGATGACGGTATTCTCCTCTGAAATTTTCTTGCCCGGACCCCCAATCTCTGTCAGTTCCCGGACCCCGATACCGTTGGCTACGGCCAGGGGCATCCCGTGGATGTTACCGCTGTGCGTCGTTTGCGGAGAATTGTAATCCCCATGGGTATCAAACCAAATCAGGCCGCGCTTTTTCCCGGCTGCCGCAATCCCCGCCAAGGAACCGATCCCGATACTGTGGTCCCCGCCGAGCACCAACGGTACCACTCCGTCTTTTAACGCTTTGGCCACCGTCTCTGTCAGTTCCGCGCTCACTTTGGCGATTTCCGGCAAATACTTTAAGTGTGTATCCTGAATCTCCCGTGTTTCCGGAACGGGGACATTGAGATTCCCCAAATCCTCAACCTGCCAACCCAAACGCTGTAACCGGGCATTCAGTCCGGCATAGCGAATGGCGCTCGGTCCCATGTCCACGCCCCGCCGGTCAGCCCCCAAATCGATCGGAACCCCGATGATCCGAATCACTCTGTCAGTCATCCTTATGCCTCCTGCCACTGATTTTTTATCAAAACACCTCGGCCCAGAGAAACCCTTTTCGTCCCCGTACATAACCTTTTTGCCCGGAATAGCACGCCCAATATGCTCGTGCGGCGACCCGTTTCACCGTCGTGTTTTTGCCGATTTTTCAACTTCGTCTAGAGCCGGAGGCCGTTTCCCGGGGTTGCCGCCGGGGCGGGGAGAAACCGGGTTGTTTATTGCCGTCAGATGTAGCGTTTATGGACATAGGGTGAAGTCATGGCCCCAAGGAGTCCGCCGTAACTCAGATCAAACTCCAAAACCGACCCAATCTCCAACTCAGATGCCCCCGACAAATCTACAATCAAATGATCGGAACTGGCCCCGATGATCTTTAAGCGCCCGTCCCTGGGCGAGAGACCCTCAGTCGGCACGTCCTGCCGCCCTAAAGCCAGTATGCCCCGCCGCCGCCGGCCCTCATCCACGAACGCGGGCACTTGTCCGAAAGCATCCTGCCCAACCTCCCCGATCGGGACCGAGGGTTTCTCGTGCGCCTCCAGGATCTCCGCCCTCAGGGTAAAGGCATCTCCCGCCGCACCCGGGATGATTTGCCGTTTCACGGTCTCCCGGCCCAAAACAATCCCTTCCCCCACCCGCAGTTGGTTCACATCCGCGGGCATTCTTTGCTCGAGGAGAAGAGGGAGGCTGGCGGAATTTCCGCCGGAGATCACCGGCAGCCTGATCTCGAATTTCTCTTCCAGGCTGGCCGCCAGCTCAACCAGCCTGCCCAGGTTGGCCTCCGTCGGAACCACTCCCCCGTAACAAGCCAGGTTAACACCCAGACCCTGCAGTTTGATTCCCTCCAGGGGCAGAACTTGCCCGATAAAATCGGGCAGATCCTCCGGCCACACCCCTTCCCGCAGGTCACCCAGGTCCACCATGACAATCACTCCGTGGACTTTGCCCTGGTTCCGGCCCTCCGCCGCCAGGGCCTCCAACACCCGAATCTCGGAGTTAAGGCTCACCTTTGCCAACCTCACCGTTTCCTCGACCTGGGAAATGCCCGGCAAGCGCAGGAGCATAAGCGGCACGTCGGGAAAAGCCTGCTTGAGTTTGAACAGGTTTTCCAGGCGGGAATCAGCCAACATCCGCACTCCTCCCGCCAACATGGCCCCGGCAATGCGCGGCTCCCCTAGGAAGACTTTCGTCACCCCGACCACTTCTATACCAAAGGGGCGGGCCAATGCCAAGACAGTCTCCGTATTCTGTCGTATCTTATTTAAATCAATAATAATTTCCGGTAGGCCCATGTCATTACCCCCAAACCTCTTTCACAAGGAGCCCTCCGCGCAATTCAAATTCTGCGGTAAGCCCATGTCATTGCCCTCAAAGCCTATTCCTACCTTTCCTCTGTCCTTGCGCTCCTGAGCCAACGGCCCACCGGCGAGTCTCATGATCCCGGAACCGTTTGCATGCCGGCAGACCGGACCTTCCCCCAGGTCAACTGTCAACCCCCAAGGACTCCAGCAGGAGCCGCCAGGCCGCTTGCCTGTAATCCCGGCTGAGCACGCCCAGAGAAGCCATAATGTAGGATTGGTCCAGAAAATAAGCCACCCTTTCTTGGGGAAAAAGCGCCTCGCCTGGATGAGCAAAAGCTTCTTTCATCATCTTCAAGCCGTTGGGCAAGCGGGTTAAGGCTCCTCCCGTGCCGATTACCCAGCGAATACGGCTTAGATCGCGGCCTTCCACCCGGGTAATTCGCCCCGAAGCTCCATAATAATGGCGGAAGCGCCCGGCATGCCGGCGCAGGGCATGCACAAGGGCAGCTGAGGCCAACTCTTCACTTAGTGCGATTTCCGCGGCAATTTCCGGCAGCGGGCGCAAGTGGGCGCGCCAGTTCTCTCCCCAACGCCTAAGAAAATCTGCCCCTAAAAGATCCGCCACCCGGCCGGCGTTGACATAAACTCCGAGATCTCCCTCCACCGTGCGTTTAGCCAATGGCTCGGGAGCCAAGGCCAGCCTTTGGTTTTCTTCGGCCCCGGTCGTCACGGAATGGACATCCGTGGTAGCCCCTCCCACGTCGAAGATGAGCACATCCCCGGCTTCTTCGTAGATCAACCGGGCCGCTTGCAACACGGCCTCCGGGGTGGGGCGGATGCCCCCGTTGACGATTTCGCGGATGGCTTGCATCCCCGGAGCCTCTGTAATGTGTTGTTCAAAGACTTCCTGGATGACAGCGCGCGTAGGTTCAATGTTTAGTTCATCAATATCCGGGTAAACATTGGCCACCACCCGGACACTAAGCCCCCCGCCCTCCAGGATCTCCCGCACCGAGTTCGCAGCGGCCGCATTGCCCGCATAAACCACCGGCACTTTCCAGTTGGCTTGCCGGAACCAGTCGGCCAGTTTGCGCGCATTCTCCGTCACAACCCGTTTATCGCCGTGATCCACCCCACCGGCCAGGAGCATGATGTTGGGCCTCAGCCGTTCAATTTCCCGCCAATCCGCTTCCTCCAGTTCCCCCGCCGTCTGGTAGCGCAAGACGGCGCCGGCCCCCAGTGCCGCCTCCCGGGCCGCCCGCGCCGTCATTTCCGGCACCAGTCCGTGGACCGTCATCTTAAGTCCCCCGGCGGCCGAACTGGTGGCGTAAAAAGGCACCTCTCCCAGCGTTCCGACCGGCCCGATCCGTTTTTCCAAATCAGCCACCGCTTGGCGCAAGCCCTGCCTGACATCTCCCTCCGGGACGGTCGTGGGCGCCATACCCTGCCCAAGGAGAAGGGGATGTTCACTCTCCAAATCCCCAAAGGCATTGACCACCGTCGTCGTGCTGCCGATCTCGGCTACCAAGACCTTGTTCACAAGAATCACCATCTTTCGCGGCTCGGACTTCAACTCATTCGGCCGACGGCCACAAATTACTGTCTCTTATCTCTTGCCATGTACCCCTTGTCCCCACTTCCCGTTGCCCCCACCTCCGCATCCCACGTCCCGCAGCTGATTTCCCGACTTCGGCATCTTGTCAGCCACGTCTCACCTGCGCGTCTCATTTCTCACGTCTTACGTCCCGCGTCTTACATCTTACTTTCTCTGAATTTGACCAGGAAGCTCGCCACATCGATCCCTTTGGTGCCCCGGCCAAAACCCGCGTCCATACCCCAGGCCCGGGCCGATTCCTGATTGACCTGGGTTCCGCCTCCAATCAGGATAAACCTGTCTCTGACCCCGCGTTCGAGGCACAATTGGTGCAAACGCTCCATATTGAGGCGATGAACCTCCCCGTGGGTGATGATCGTACTGATGAGAATGGCTTTAGCCCCGGACTCGATGGCCGCGTCGACGACCTTGGAGACCGGAACCGAAGTGCCGAGATAACGCACTTTGATGCCGAAACCCTCAATTCCCCCATGCTTAATATCGAGAATCTCCCTCAAGCCCACAGAGTGCTCATCTTCGCCTACCGTGGCCGCCACCACCGTCAGGGGGTTTGCTTTGAGCGCCCGCCGGATCTCCTCAGGGCTCAGTCTCTCCTCCTCAGGCGGAATATTGAGAGCGGCCGGATCGATCTTAACGTTCACTTTCCCCTTAACCTCGACCAGGGTCCCCTCCGCCGGGTGCATGACCTGACGGTGGATAACTTCGGCGTCCTCCCAACCCATCTGCCGGGCAATCGCCAAAGCGGCAAACTGAGCGGTGCGGCTCTCCGCGGGCAGGAACAGCGTCATACTCACCACCCCGTCCCCGGCCCATTCCACTTCAGGGCGAAGAAATTCTTGGCGAAAAGGCCGGCTCCGGCTGAGCCGCTTGTCCGCATTGTCCTCCTCGTCCAGTTCATCCAGATACTTTATCTTTTCCGGATGGCAGAGGGTGCAGCCGTCGATCGCGGCACAGGGCTCCTTAATCCCCTCCGGCAAAGTGTTGCGGCCGAAATGGCTGCAGACCGGGGCGAAATAATCCTCCGCCCTCGGGATTACCTCGAAACCCACTCCCCCTTTGCTATCCCGGGCGATCCCGTCTCCGTTCCGTTCCGGATAGAGGCCGGAATCGACGAAAAAGCCTTGTTCCACCGCCGCAAAATACCCTCCGGCCGCCTTGATTTCCTCCAAAAACAGTACCGCCCGTTCCTTGAGCTCGCGGACCTTCTCCCCCAGCACTCCGTTCCGTTTGATCTCCACCATTTCCTGCAGCCCGTCCAAGCCGATCAAAGCCTGCTTGGCCGTGTTGACCGCGTGAATTGAGTTATAATGCCAGGGAACATTTCTGCCCTCATCCGGGGTGATCGTGCTTTGGATGTCAGCCGAAGTGAGCCGGGACAAAAGCACGTTCAGGGTATGGGTGACCGTCACTTCCCGGGTATCGGACTCCATGTATTTCGTGTTCATCTGGGCCCGCATGCGGTAACCGCGAAAAAGCTCGCGCAAAGCCACCGCGTAAGGAAGATCCAGGCGCAGAGCCGGGGCGGGAGGAGCATCCGGCGGCACGGTGGAAAGACAGATGCGGTCTTTGGGCAGGCCCACTTGCACGGAATAGGCACAATTGAGAGCGTGTTGGACTAAAAGTTCCGGCATGACCTTCCAGGCTTCATGAGCCGTGGCATTGGCATTGTGCGCCCCATCGATCTGAGCCATTTCTCCCCAGTTCATCACCTTTTTCGCTTCAGCCGCGTCCACAAAGGAGCGGATGGCATTAATATTGCGGTAAAGCACATTATACTGGGGATCCTGATGGGCGCCGTTGACTCCCTCTTCGGCCAGCAGCACCGCCACCTCCGGGCCCGCCACCCCGCTCACATAAGAGTGCAGATTGATGGGCCGGCCCACTTCGTCTTCAATGAGATCCAGGGCCTTACGGGTAGCTCTCAGCTGCTTGCGGCTGATCGGCACTCCGCCGACTCCC
The DNA here is from genome assembly GCF_902729405.1 of Acididesulfobacillus acetoxydans. Classification (GTDB taxonomy): domain Bacteria; phylum Bacillota; class Desulfitobacteriia; order Desulfitobacteriales; family Desulfitobacteriaceae; genus Acididesulfobacillus; species Acididesulfobacillus acetoxydans. The sequence goes on along the minus strand of NZ_LR746496.1, from coordinate 921,422 downwards.
TCCGGTGTGCCCTCGATCAAACCGTCAAAATGGCTTTGCCCCGCCGTGCGAATCACCATGATGTGGTCCGCTCCGTGGTAAGCCGCCATGCGCATACGGCGCAGATCATCTTCAAAACGCCCGGAAGCGATTTCCGAAGTAATCGTACACTCCGGCTGCGGATCAATTCCCGCGAAGAATTTGGCCGCCGGCAGAGGCTGACTCTGTTTTAACCCCTTTGAAGTCTGCTCATAAGTAAAAGGACCGAGTTCCTGCCGGGAGACTTCCTCCCGCCAGTGCCATCCCCGCCGGCGCGGCCGGTAAGCGGCAAGATCCCGGAGAATTTCTTCAATATCCATCTTTTGGTTAGGGTCTGATTTTTTCATTGTCCTCACCTTTTCATCCAATCGTGAGACTCCGCTTCCACAGGCGGAAGGGGGTCCCACGTACCCTGCTACGGTCGGGCTTGACCCACCGCCGAACAGCCGCTTTTCTCTAAACTGCGCGAGATTACCGAGCCGGAACGGTCCGGATTTTCCGCCCGAATCTCACGGATGTCCGGACTCGGCCCCTGAACGGCAGCGCTTTACTGCTCCCGCGGCCCAAAATAGCTTTCCAGGCTGTCCCAGCCTTCACCCCGCGCCAGAGCCAGCCCCGCCGCTTCTATTCCCAGCCCTTGGCCTTTAGCATAGCGCCAGACTAGGTGTCCCGCTCCATGTCCGAGCAGTCCGTGGGCCATAGCCTGCTCCGCAATACCCCGGGCGGTCAGACTGTCAAAACCCATGCGCAATAGCACAGAACGTTCAATAGAAGGCGAGGTATGGGTCCGGGCCAAATCCAGCAAAGGCTCCACCACCTCATTGGCCAGGCTCCAAAAACGCTCTTCCAATTGTTCCTCAGTCAAATGAGCCAGATGCTCGCGTCTCTCGGCAAAATCATCCGCACGCGGCTTTCCCATCTCTATAAACCATTCCTTTCGCTTCGCTTAAGGCACAAAAACGCTCGAAACCGCTTTACGCCTCCGGTTCGCCACCCGCTTCGCCCCTGAGGCTGCGAGATAAACCGTCGGAGGAACGGCCGGCGCGTTCCCCAACGGGTCAGCGGCCGACGGCCTCCGCCGCCGGCAGTTCTTGAGCCAAACGTTCCCGGCTCCAACGGGTCTCGAGGCCGAGAAACTCCCAGTCCGCCTCCGTCAGCTCCGAGCGAGAGACCCGGGCCATAGCGTTTTTTAAGTAACTGAGCCGGACATGGTCGAGGTCAACCTCCACCGCCCGGATTTGGCCGGGATGCTCGGGGATAATGATATTTTTCCCGGGAACGCTGGACCTCGGGTCACCCCGCCTGACTTCTATTCCCTGCTCACGGGCGAAAGTCAGCTGGGCCTGCGGGTGCTTGCCCGCGCCGGTATATTCGGTTTCCTGAACCACGACGACCTGATCTTGCTCGAGTTCCTGAGCCAGGGCAAAGGCGGCCGCCAAAGATGTATTGCCCGCCGGACCCCTTTCCAGACCTTCCACCTGCGCCAAAGCCTCCGTAATGTAAAAGGCCTCCCCCTGAGTCACCGTGACATAGCGATCCAGATAGCGCAAAGGACGAGCGGCGTTGCGCGGAACATCCGAGCGATCCGGCCAGCTGGCGAAAGGAAGTCCGAAACCGGTATGTCCTGTGGTGAAAGACTTGCGGTTAAAGTCGTGATCAGAAGCCATGTGCAACCCTTTTAGGTCGATGCTGGCCCCGATCACCGGCGCGGGACAGCCGATTTTGCGCAGACCCCTCGCCGTTCCGGTGACATTGCCCCCTCCCGCGTGTGTGACCACCACCGCGTCCGGGAATTTTCCAGTCAAATTTTTTGTCTGCTCCGCCAATTCCCAGCCCAAAGTTTCAACCCCGGCGATCCCGAAGGGCGTATACAGGGAAGCGTTAAAAAAGCCGGTTTCCTCGAGCAGCTGCAAAAAAACGTAGAACAATTCCGGACCGACGGAAAGCTGGAGAACCTCCGCCCCATAAGCCTCGCAGACTCGGCTCTTCTCCACAATTTCCGGCTGGCCCCGCCCGGCGGAATCGAACACTTCCTGGACGATCAGAGCCGGAATTCCCCGCATGGCGGCCTGGGAGGCCACCGCCGCACCGTAATTGCCGGACGTCGCCGCAATCACTCCGGGATACCCTCTTTTCACCGCCTCATAGACGGAGAGGGCAGCCCGCCTGGCTTTAAAACTGCCCGCGGGGTTGGCCGCTTCGTCCTTAACGAAGATGCGGGCCCCTTTGCCCGGAGCCGCCACCCGGCGAGCCAGTTCGGTTAAATTGCGCAACTCCAACAGGGGCGTATCTCCCACCCCCGTTTCCCTCTGAATATGACGGGTTTCTTCTATGGAATAAGCCACCGAGCGCATCATCTCGTCATAATTAAAAGCGATCTTTCCTCTCTCAAAGCGGGAGTAGTCGATACCCACCGCCTGACGCATAATCTCCGCCTTGCGCGCCATCACTTCCAAATAGCCGTTCCCGGCACTCATTTTTCTCCCCCCCTCCCCAGCAGTCGCCGCAATTCTAATCCGATGGCCAGTAACTCCGCCTGGGGATTGCCGAAATCATGCCGCCAGCGCGGAGCCACATCCACTAAGCGCCCTTCCACCGTCCGGTCGATCCGGGTGCGGATGCTGACTGAATCCCCCAATTGGGCCTCTTCCTCGATCAGGAACCCGCGTAACCGCATTTCCAGCGGCACCCCGGCCGTATCCTCCGGGACCTGAGGCGCTCTCTCCCCCCCGGCCAAGACAGTGTTCCCTATTTCAACCCATTGCCCGCGCCGGGCCGCTCCGCCCTGTGCCCGCCCAGACAAGGAATTAGCCTCAGCTTTCGCCCCCTGAGATCTTACATCCGGAGACTTACCCTCCCGAAATTCCGCACCTTGGAATTGCCTCCCCTGAGCTTCCTGAGTCATGCTCATTCCCCTTTCCGCCACTTCAGGATTTCCCGCACATCCCCCAGCAGAGCACTGGGGAGGGGAAGCTCGGCCATACTGAGCAGCCCCGGCCGGGCGGCGAGCACTTGGGGAATCATGTTCACCGCCATGGCCATGGTCCCGAGTCCGCCGGGGATTTCCGGTTTGATCATGAGATTCAGGCTCGGTTTCCCGCTGATTTCAATGTAATCTCCCGTCTCTGCTCCTTCCACCTGGGGCAGCACTTGTTGGGGATGAATGAGTTCGATCTTAGCTTCCCCGCCGACATAGCCCACCGCCGTATGGCGGCAGCCCGCCACTTGGCCCGGTTCCACCTTGACGTACGGCGTTTCCCGCCGAACCTTGGCGACGATGGGTGAACGCTGTTCCTCGATCCGCTCCAGGCGCCAGCCCAAAGCCTTGGCGATTAAATGAATCGACTCCCGGAAACCCACGTGCCCGACGATCGCCCCGCTCGCCAAACCCGCGGCAAACTCGTCCACCGTCGTGCCCACACCCTGAGTCCGCATGACCGTCGGCCCAAAGGGAGAAAGATCATTGATTCGCGTAGCTTTAATTTTTTTCACCTCTAAACACGGCCCCGTTAAAGCGAGAACCAGCGTATCGAGCACAAAGCCCGGGTTAATCCCCGTTCCTAAAACGCTGACTCCCCGGCTCCCGGCCTCTTGGTCAATCTCTCGGGCCAGACCTTCTTCCCGGGCATAGGGATAAGCCATCTCCTCAGCAATGCTGATCACGTTCAGACCCTGCCTAAGAGCCTCCTTGATCTGGGGAGCGACCTCCCGGGTGAAGGACGAGGTGGCGAGAAGCACCAGGTCCGCCCTTTGCGGCCATTTCCCGGCCGGCCTACCGGCTTCGGGCCCATCTGCTTCTGTCAGCGGCGGCGCCTGAATCAGCACTCCGTTTTTTTCTCCTCCCAGGAAAGCACCGAGGTCCTGCCCTATCTTATTCGCATCCCGGTCAAAAGCAGCCACTATTTCAATACCGTCTTTTTGCCGGAGCAAACGGGCCATTCCGCTGCCCATGGCTCCCAGGCCCCATTGAACCACTTGAATCGGAGTTGTCATACGGTCAATCTCTCCCCTCCTGATTAGTCCGACCCTTAATCAATTGCAATTTCGATGCCAATGTTTACGATCTCATTTAGCTTCTTCTCTCTGCCCAAATCCTATTCCTTACGGCACCCGTTTGAATCCGGCTCCCCGGTTGAATTTTGCCGGCCCTCCCCCGTCAATTTCTTTTTCATTCTGTGCCTTCTCGGACTATCCGATTCACGAAAAGAGCAGGCAAACAATCTTGCACGTGTGCAAAAGTATTTGCCTGCTGCTGAGATATTTTTCGTTCCATATTTTTCGTTCCAATTGCCCGGAGCCGGGATGAGGTCAAGCGTCCCGGCAAGAAGACCGGCACTGCCCCGTTAAGCTCTGTTTTTCAGAATCTTCCCGAACGGAAGATGGCAAAGATCATCCAGATAAACATAATACCCGCGACGCCAAAACCCAGTTCTATGGCCGGGAAATGAAAGAGCATGATGGGCTGCCTGCTTTGGGCCGAGGCGATGATGAGCCCCGCCATGACAATGCTGAAAGCCAACAAAACAATACTGAAAGAAATTTGATTCGTCATGCGATCGAGTTTGTGCAGAAGGTCATCCGCCTCCGGCAGGCGAACGTGCAAGTTCAACTGCCCCCGCTGGACATTGCGCAAAAGCTCCTTTAACTGTTTGGGCAAATCCAGGAGAAGTTCTCCGTATTCATTCAAATTATGCCAAGCTTTCTGCCCCAGGTAGTCCGGCCGGAAGCGCTCCCTTAAAAGCCGGCGCCCGAAGGGCTGAGCAACGTCCATAATGCTCAATTCAGGGTCCAGTGCCTCCACCAGTCCTTCCAGCGTGAGCAGGGATTTCCCTACTAGGGTCAAATCGGCCGGAATACGGATCCTATGGCGAAAAGCAACCACGAACAGATCATTGACAGCCTCACCCAAACTAATCCTGCTGAGCGGCACCTCCATGTATTTTTCCCTGAGGTCATCGACATCCTGGCGCAGACGGCGCATGTTGACATCGTCCGGCACAATCCCCATGCGCAGAACCGCTTGCAGCATGCCGTCGGTGTTCTGACGCATCATGGCAATAACAATTGAAGCGAAATTGTACCTCATGTCCGGAGTCAAACGCCCAACCATGCCAAAATCGATCAGGGCGATGACATCGGCAGACACGGCCAAAATATTACCGGGATGGGGGTCTCCGTGAAAAAAACCCTCCATTAAAATCTGCTGGAGAATCGTCCGGACGATCATGTTCGCCATATGCCCGGGGTTGTAACCCCGCCTCTCCAACTCCGCCACATCGGTAAGTTTGATCCCCTCGATATACTCCATGGTCAAAACCCTGGCCGTCGTCAGATCCCAGAAAATAGCCGGAACCTTGAGGTACGCCTCGCCGCTGAATTGTTTGGCAATACGTGCCGCATTGCGGGCCTCGATGGTGTAGTCCATCTCGGCCGTCAGCGAGCGCACAAACTCCTCGACGATTTCGGTCAGTTGGTAACGGGCGGCCCATTCCAAGCGGTGTTCAGCCAGGGCGGCAAAGTCCGTGAGAATTTCTAAATCCGTCTTGATCAGATTTTTGATTTCCGGCCTCTGGACTTTTACCGCCACCTCTTCGCCGCTGAGAAGCACTCCCCGGTGCACTTGGCCGATGGAAGCCGCAGCCAGAGGAACGTCGTCGAACTCCCGGAAGACTTTCTCCAAAGGGACGCCCATCTCGTCTTCGATGATTTGCCGGGCCGCGGCCGAAGGAAACGGCGGCACCTGGTCCTGCAGCTTGGCCAGTTCCAGCATGATCCCTTCGGGAATTAAATCCGGTCGGGAGCTCGCCATTTGACCTATTTTGATAAACGTAGGACCCAGTTCTTCGCAAACTTCCCGAATTCTTTGACCAATCGATTTCGGGTCGCTTGCCGCCGGCTCCGTATCCGTAAAAAGACGCCTGGGCAAAGAGAGCAGGTGCAGCAAGCCGATTTCCTCGACCAGGAACCCCAACCCATGCCGGGCCATGACGGAGGCCACAAAACGATAGCGCCTGAAATGCCGCATCCTTCTTCCAATCATAAGCGAAACCCCTTCACACCTATATAAAAGAGCCTGAATAGCTTCAGGCCCTCTGCCTTTATCCAAAGCGTAAGACTCCCACTTCTACAAGTGGGAGTGGGTCCCACGTACCCCTCTTCGGTGGGGGTAGACTCAGCCTTCGGCCGTCATCGTCCACCGGACAACGACGCCTTCAGCCCGATAGTATTCGTCAAAGGCTCAGCGCTTTCGACGAAAGTGTCCACTGAACACTTTCGTCACCGAAGTCATCCTCACCGCACAAGTATTCTTCGAAAGCTTGCGGTTCGGCGATAGTATCCACGGGACACTATCGTGATGTTCAGCTTAAGCCAAACGAGTTCACTCCCGGTTCTCCAGCTTCTCCAGCCGCCTTATCAGTTCCTCTACCCGGTTCTCCAAATTCTTCACTGTCTCATGGGAAGGAACCTCAAGTTCGCTCAAACGTTCCTTGACACGTTCATTGACATTCTCGCGCATCTTCGCACGCAGCGCCTGGTGTTCTTCTTCTCCTTTCTTAATCAGTTCATCCACCAAGTTCTTGGACTCCGCGGCGGAGACCTCGCCTTTTTTTACCAGTTCGTCCACCAGTTTTTCAATCTGTTCGCGGCTGGCCACAGCCATGCCCAAAGCCAAGGCCAAGCCCTTCTTTAGCAAATCTTTCATCTTGACACCTCCGCTTTTAACTAATATATAGGCCAGTTTGGGGGCAAAGTCAATGTTACCTGCTCATAAACCCCAACCATTGAGCCTCTCCTACCGTCCATCTACGTTCAAAATACCCGAAAAGCGGGCGTAATATTCCCGCTGCCGCTTATTCACCGAGGTACCGGGGCCCTTTAGCGCCACAAAGACCAGCGCCGCATCTTGTACTGCAGCAACTGCCGGGAAATTCCCAATGTGAATGCCGCTTTCGTGACATTTCCCCGGGTTTCCGCCAGAGCGGCCTGAATCGACCGCCGTTCCAGCCATTCGACCCGTTCCGGCAGACTCATCCCCGAGGGCATCTCCGGGGAAAAATTAAAACCGTTCGCCACCCGCTCTTCCGCCTCACAACCCGACACTCCCACCTGCCGGCCGGGGTTCCCGTTTGCGGCGGAAGTTTGCTCTTTTGTCCCGGCAAAATCCGACTCTTTCACCTTAGAAAGATAGCCCGCGCCGCCCCCTCTTTCACCGTCCCCGCCGGCCGTGCCCGCCTCCTTTGCGGAGCCGCGTCCCGTGCCGCAGCGCAGGTAATTGGGCAGTTCCTCCAGACCGAACTCCTCGCCCGCAATAACCAGTCCTCCTTCTATAACGTGCGCCAGCTCCCGCACATTACCCGGCCAATCATGCTCTTTAAGGGCCTGAGCGGCTGCCGGCAGGAGCCGGGGAACGTTCCTGGCGTGCAGCCGGGCATAAAGCGCCAAGAAATAATCAATGAGAAGATCAACATCCCTGCCCCGTTCCCTGAGAGGCGGGAGATAAAGATCGACCACGCTCAGCCTATAAAAAAGATCCGGGCGCAGCCGGCCCTCCTTCACACTCTGATGAGCCGGAGCATTGGTCGTCGCCAGAAACCGCACATCGAGTTCCCGCTCACGCGTATCCCCCAGCCGCCGGACCTTGCCTTCCTGCAAAACCCGCAGCAATTTGGCCTGCAAATTCCAACCCATAGAATCCAGCTCGTCGAGGAGAATCGTCCCGCCTTGCGTCTGTTCGAACAGCCCTGGGCGGTCCAGGGCTCCGGTGAAACTCCCCCGGACCGTGCCGAAGAGAATGCCTTCCAAAAGCCCCTCCGGAAATGCGGCACAGTTCTGGGCGACGAATGGCCCCCCGGCCCGCGGACTAGCCGCGTGAATGCTTTGAGCGACCATTTCCTTGCCGGTGCCCGTCTCCCCGGAAATGAGCACGTTCACCGAGCTCCTGGCAGCTTTTTCCGCTTTAGCCAGCGTTTTGAGCATCAAGGAACTCTGCGTCTTTATGTCGCCAAATGTATAGTAAGGCTTATCCCCGGAACCGGCCGGAGAAGAGCGCAAGCGGCTTTGCAGCAACGCCACCCGTTCGGTCAATTTAGCCTCGTGGCTCAGGTCCCGGGCCACTTCCAAAGCCCCTGTGAAAAGTCCCTCTCTAAACAGAGGATAAGAGTCGTTTACAGAGGTAATCTTTTCTCCGCGCGGATTCAAGTAGGTCTGACTGACCCCAAGAACCGGCTCCCGGGTCCGCAAAACCTGCCACAGAGTGCTGGTTTCTTGGGAAAGCGAAGGAAACTGGCTTAAAAGTTGCTTGCCGAGGACATCCCCGGGACCCAGGCCTTCCATTCGCCCCATGGCCCGGTTGTAAAAAAGCGTCACACCCTCCGTATTCACAATGTGAATTCCTTCCGCCAGCCTGTCCAGCACCTGCACAAACCAATCGTCTTCCGTCATCTTGTCTTCCGTTACCTTATCTTCCGTCACCTTGTCTTCCGTCACTTACCTCATCCCATCCCGAAAATTCCCCGCAAATTCCGAAAAGATACCTCAGCTGGTCGTCCGCACCGTGCGGTCCATTCCCTGAGGCCACAATACCACGCCTTACCAGACTCGCTGTTTTGTCCTTAAAGTGCCAAGTGCATAGTCCCAGGTCAACCAATGCCAGCTGTGAGCTAATCTTTGCCGGACTCTTGACGACAAATAGCCGCAAATTTGTTTGCACTTCTGAGATAAGATTCGACTTTACCCGAAAAAATCCTGCGCTGAGGGCCCGCAAATTTTTTTAAGCAGCAAAAGGGATAAAACGCCGCTCCCTATGCGCACCCGGTCCGGCTGCACCGAAGGAAAAACCGCGGCTCCCGCTTCCGCGAACAGTCACCCGTATTTCGGCGGATGTTCACGGCGTCTTGGGGAATACTAAATGCGAGCGGACATAATCCCGTTATCTTTCCGGACCTGCAGGTGAATCACATCCCGAACAACGATGGGCTCAAAAGGTTCTGCCCTGCAAAGATTCAATATCCCAAACGTTTAATACCTTGGACACGGTAACGAAAGGAGACCCCCATGGATCAAGAGACACTGATTGCCAAGCTCAATTGGTTTTACAGTTTGGAACTGAATCAGGTGGACTTATACAATGCCCAGAGTAAAGCCTTCCGGGGCAGATACAGCGGCTTGGTTTTAGAGCGCTTAGCCTACATAGAACAGAACCATGTGGACAACATCGGCGAGAAAATCAAAGAATTGGGCGCCAACCCTACGGTTTTAGGAGATCTCATTTCCCCGATCATCGGCAAGCTGGCCGGTGGGCTGACGGCCATGGCCGGCCTGGAAGACACCCTCGCTATAGATATCATGATCGAAGAAAAAGCCATGAAAGATTACAACGACTTAATCGAGCGGCTGCATCAAGATAAGCACGGCGACCGGGGACTGACAAAAATCCTGCAGGCAAATTTTATAGACGAACACCTGCACGCCGAGTGGTTTAGGACCAAAATCATTGCCATCAAACAATACGAATTCACCGCCAAGCACTTCAGCGCCACAGCCCAAGCGCACCCGAAAAAACCTCTAGAACGAGCTTCTGCAAGAGACGCCTGATCATAAGCCCGCCTAAGAGGGGATTCAAGCGCTTGTTCTCCGGAAGAGGCAGCCGGCTTAACTCCCCTGGAGGAGGCGTCGACGATGACGGGCTGATGCACATTCCCCTTGCCAAGACCAATCCGACGGGAATCCGCGCTGAGCCTTCCGGTCCCCGGGGTCCTTCCCGGTGCTCAGGCAAAATGGCGCGCCCGTACCCAGTGAAACGCGACGGCCTGACCCGGGCCCTCACTCCCGCTGCTTTAGGGAGCCTGGATTTTGGCTTTATCCGTCCCGGCGAAATAATGGCAGAGGCCTTGGTAGATGCCCCAAGCCATCTTTTGCTGATACTCCGGACTGTTCAACAGCTGCTCCTCCGCCGGATTGGAGAGAAAGCCCAGCTCCACAGTAACCGCGGCTTGATCGGCCTTTTTCAGAATGAAGAAATCCTTATTGGCTTTGGCCACGCGCTTGCCTCCTGAAATGAGGTTCAATTCCCGCTGGATAGCCTGGGCTAAAACCCGCCCTTCCACCGAATCCGTATGGTAGAAAGTCTGCGGCCCGGTCAGTTTTTCATTGGGAAAACTGTTGGCATGGATACTCAAATAGACGTCCGCTTGGGCCTCGGCCGCGAGTTGAATGCGCTGAGCCAGGTCTTCACGCTTTCTCCGCAAAAGGCCGGACGCCGTACCGAGGTCTTTATCTTCCTCCCGCACCATGACGGGCTTTCCGCCTCCCTGCTGTATAAAAGCCTGGAGACGCTTGGCCACGGCCAACGTCACATCCTTTTCCAAAACCTTCGTTTTCCCGACGGCTCCCGGGTCCGGCCCTCCATGCCCCGCGTCAATCACGACGATTTTCTTCCCGACCGCCCAGCTCCAAATCCTGCTGTCCGTGGGTTGACGGTGCAGAACCACCACACCCCCCGCGATGAGAAGCAACAAAATGCCCAGGGCCGCTCCGGCCCGCCTCTTACCCCACCTGCGCATTCGCATTCTCCTTCCCAGTCTTCATGCTTAAAACTATGGGCAAAAATCCGGGAATATACTTAACGCTTGAGGTTTGACACAGAGTTCACTTGCGCGGCCGCCGCCGTGCCTTTTCACGAACATTGCCTGTCCGGAAAAGAAGGATTATCCCGCCAGGAAAAAAAATATCCCCAAACCACGCGGGTTTGGGGATTTCTCGTTCTCCTGATAATTACCGTTTCGAGAATTGGGGGGCTTTGCGCGCTTTCTTCAAACCGTATTTACGGCGTTCTTTCATACGAGGATCGCGGGTTAAAAAGCCGGCCCTTTTTAAAGCGGGCCGAAGACTGACATCTGCTTTAAGCAGAGCCCGGGCTATCCCCAAGCGCAGAGCCCCGGCCTGGCCGGTCGTCCCGCCCCCATTCACCAAAGCGATTATATCGTACCTGCCAAGAGTTTCCGTAACCTCCAAGGGCTGCTGAACGATCATCTCCAGCGTTTTTTTGCCGAAGTATTCGGCCAGCTCCCGTTTATTCACTAAAACTTTCCCCTGGCCGGGCAGCAAGCGTACTCGCGCAACCGCATTCTTCCGGCGCCCGGTCCCCTGGTAGTGTAATTGAGCAGCCATCCTTTATTTTCCTCCTTCCCGTTTTCCCTGAACCGCCCACACCTCTGGCTTCTGGGCCAGGTGCGGGTGCTCGGCTCCCCGGTATACCTTTAACTTGCGAAACATTTGGGCCCCCAAGCTATTGTGAGGAAGCATTCCTTTAATGGCGTGTTCCACCGCCCGTTGCGGAAAAATCTGCATTAGCCTCTTATAGGGCATTTCCTTCAACCCTCCCGGATAGCCGGAATGGGTCCGATAGATTTTCGTCATCAGCTTGTTTCCCGTCAGTACCACTTGTTCCGCATTCAGAATGATCACATGATCCCCTGTATCAACATTCGGGGTGAAGGTGGGCTTATGTTTCCCTCTGAGGAGACGGGCAGCTTCCGTAGCTACACGGCCCAACGGCAGCCCCGCCGCGTCAATCACATACCACTTGCGCTCTATATCAGCCGCTTTCGCGAAGTAGGTCGACATATTTTTTCCCTCCAATAACAAGAATCGGTCCGGACTGCTCCCTCATGGTTGGGGATTTGGCCCAGGGCGGGTCCTCCCTGTGATGAACGGTCCTTGACGACCATATTTGCTGAAAATCCTCTGCGCCGAGTGTGGGGCTCAAGCACACCGGCAGCCCGAGCTCGTGCTTTATGGGGCTCAAACATAAACCACAGCCCGGAGACTCATATATGTATGATATAAAAATTCAAAGTCCCTGTCAAGCGATTTCGCTTTCCGGCAGCCCACGGAACCCGCTGTTTTCGGAAATTTTTCAACCGGTGAATAGTCACCCGTAACAGCATTTCCCACCTCCGAAGCGCATATCCTTGAACAATCGCCCGCAAAGGATTACAATATGGATGTACAATTTTTAGACAGTGCTGTCCCAAGCGGTGCCGCATTTTCAGGCGAACCCGCCAGGCACTTGTTACGGCCGCTCAAGAACCCAGTATTTTGGCTGAGAAACGGATGGATACCCATGTACAAACCAGCGGACCATGATTTACCGAACAACGCCCACCCCAGCCACTCCGCAACAACAGGCGGGGCAGCCGGACTCAACGAGACCCCACGGGGAGAACGCCTGCACATCGCGGTTTTCGGCCGCCGCAACGCCGGCAAATCCAGCCTGATCAACGCGATTGCCAACCAGGAAGTGTCGATTGTCTCATCCACGCCCGGGACAACCACCGACCCTGTCTACAAAACCATGGAGATCTTACCCATCGGCCCGGTCGTTCTGGTCGATACCGCGGGTCTGGACGACGAAGGAATCTTAGGCGGCGAACGGGTCCGGCGCAGTCTCGACGTCCTGGACAAAACCGACCTCGCCCTCCTCGCCGTCGATACCCCGGAAGGTTGGGGAAGCCCAGAAGACAAGATCGTCTCCCTTTTACAGGAACGCCGGCTGCCACTCGTTGTCGCTCTGAACAAAGTGGACGTTCTCAGCCCGGACACGGTAGCCCGGATCCGTACTGCGGCTGCGAACCGGTTTCCCCCGACAGTCCCGGTCATCCCGGCAAGCGCGCGAACCAAAGCCGGGATCGAGGCCCTCAAGTCCGCTATTATTGAAGCCGCCTCTCCGGACCGGGAGGAACCCACCCTGATCGGAGATCTGGTCCAAGCCGGGGATACCGTGATCCTCGTGGCGCCCATTGACCGTTCCGCCCCCAAGAGCCGTTTGATCCTGCCCCAGGTTCAGGTCATTCGCGACCTTCTCGACCATCACGCCCAGGCCCTGACCATACAGAGCGAAGAACTGCCCGCGGCCTTGGCCTCATTGAGAAACCCGCCCAGAATGGTCATCACGGACTCTCAAGCCTTCAAAACGGTTAACACCCTGACTCCGGCGGAAATCACCCTGACCTCCTTCTCCATTCTTTTCGCTCGCTATAAAGGAGATCTGTGCGAGTTAGCCGCCGGTGCCAAGGCGATCGAACGTTTACGGAGGGGGGATCACATCTTAATTGCCGAGGCCTGCACCCACCACCGGACGGATGACGATATCGGCAAAGTGAAAATTCCCTCCTGGCTTGAACAAAAGGTCGGCGGCAAACTCTCCTATACTTGGGTCAGCGGCGGCACTCTGCCCGCGGACCTGAGTGAATTTCAACTCGTCGTACATTGCGGAGCTTGTATGCTGAATCGCCGGCAGATGCTCGCCCGCCTGCACCGGATTACCTCCGCCGGAGTGCCTGTGGTCAATTACGGAGTCGGCATCGCCTATCTGCACGGGATTCTGCCCAGGACCTTGTCACCTTTTCCAGATGCCTTACGGGTTATCCGTTCACGCCAGCAATGCGGACTGCAACCCGCGCAGCCGGAAGACACCCTGGCCCCGGGACAGTTCTGACCCGACTGTCCCCACCTGTTTGATCAATTTACGGAAGGAGTGAACAACCCGGTTTTCCGTTTGAGTCGGCGGGAATAAACATGTCTTTATTGAAGTGTTTCGTCCAGTGGCCGTGCGACAGTAACTTTCAGCGTCCGGCAGAGCCTGGGCGGCAAGGGAGCCTGGCATGTTATTTAGCGACCGGGAAAAAATTGATGGAGCAAAAAAATCCGTTGTTTGACGCCTCTTTTATCGACGAAGACCGGATTAACCGCCTTTTGGCCGAGGCCCGGCGGCAAAGCGCGTCTTCCGCCCCCGCGCACCTGCTGGCTGTCATCGACCGGGCGCGGGAGGCAGAAGGGCTCAGCTTGGAGGAGACCGCCCAACTTCTCTTTTGTGAGGATGACGCGGTGCTCGGCGAACTTTTTCGCACGGCCGGCGCCATCAAGCAGAAAATCTACGGCCGGCGTATGGTCTTTTTCGCTCCTCTCTATTTGAGCAGTTTCTGTATCAACAACTGCCTGTATTGCGGCTACCGCAGGGACAATAAATTTGAACGCCACCGTTTAACCCTAGATGAGATAGAGGCAGAAATCCGAGCCCTGGAGCGCATGGGGCACAAGCGCCTGGCTTTGGAATGCGGGGAGGATCCCGGCGAGTGTGACCTGGATTACTTGGAGAAAGCCATTTCTGCTATCTACAGAGTGCGGGAAGGAAACGGCCGTATCCGGCGGGTCAACGTCAACATCGCCGCAACAAGCGTTGAAAACTACCGGCGCCTGAAAAAGGCCCAAATCGGCACTTATATTCTCTTCCAGGAGACTTATCACCGGGAAACCTATAGCCAAGTACATCCCTCCGGTCCCAAGAGAGATTACGACTACCATACCACGGCCCACCATCGCGCCATGAGCGCCGGCATCGATGATGTAGGGCTCGGTGTGCTCTTCGGCCTCTATGATTATCATTTTGAAGTGCTGGCCCTGCTGAGTCACGCTCAGGCCCTGGAAAAGTCGTTCGGGGTAGGACCGCACACTCTTTCCGTACCCCGCCTGCGCCCGGCCGCAGGAGTTGATTTGCGGACTTTTCCTCATTTAGTCACGGATCGGGACCTCAAGAAAATCGTGGCTGTCCTGCGGCTCGCCGTACCTTACACCGGCCTCATCATTTCCACTCGGGAAGAACCCGCTTTGCGCGATGAACTGTTCGCCCTGGGCATTTCCCAATTGAGCGCGGGTTCTTCCACCGATGTGGGCGGGTATGCCTCCGCCGGCAGCGCGCAGAGCTCCCCGGCTGCCCCTCAGTTTCAGCTGAGTGACCGGCGTTCTCCTGACGAGGTGATCGCCGACCTCTGCCAAAAAGGTTTCTTGCCGAGCTTCTGCACCGCCTGTTACCGCCAAGGGCGTACCGGGGACCATTTTATGCCTCTCGCTAAAAGCGGCTCCATTCAGAACATGTGTCAGCCCAATGCCATCTTGACGTTTAAAGAGTATCTGCTGGACTACGCTTCCCCGGCCGTGCGCTCCCTGGGCGAAGAAACCATCGCCCAACACCTGGCCCGGATTCCCCTGGCCAAGACCCGTGCCGAAACTGAGGCCCGCCTGGAACGCCTGGTTCAGGGTGAAAGGGATCTGTATTTTTAAACCCTATTTTTAAATCCGGCATTCCCGACCGGCTGTACCCGGAGCGCTTTCTGCGAGTGTATTTTTTGTTCTAAAAAGTACAAACTTCGGAGGTCATACCATGCCTGTCGTCAAAACGATTGCTGACAAATGCAAAGCCTGCTATTCCTGTGTCCGCAACTGCCCGGTGAAAGCAATCAAGGTCGAACTCGGTCAGGCTACTGTCGTGGAAGAACGCTGCATCAGCTGCGGCAACTGCGTGCGGGTATGTTCCCAAAATGCCAAGCAAATCGTGAGTTATGTGGAAGACCTGCCGCGCTTCTTCGCCGGGGGCGAAACAGTCGCCTTGCTTGCCCCCTCTTTCCCGGCTTCTTTTTACTACTTGGAAGCCGAGGAGCTCTTCGCCGATTTGAAAAGTCTCGGCTTTACCCAGGTCATCGAAGTCACCCACGGTATTGAATTGACCGTTCCGGCTTACCGGGAATTTCTGGTCAACAACCCGGATTTGGCCATCAGCTCATACTGCCCCGCCATCGTGGGCATGATTGAACGCCATTTTCCCACTCTCATTCCTTTTCTCGTCCCGGTCGACTCCGCGGTACTCGCCAGTGCCAAATATGCGCGCTGGAAATTCCCTCAGGCAAAAATCGTCTTTATCGGCCCTTGCATTGCCAAGAAAGAAGAAATGACGGAATTCGGGCAAGGTGTGCTTGATGCCGTGCTTACTTTCAAAGAACTCAAAGGCATGCTGGACAGCCATGGCTTTCACCGCGAACTCGACCGTTCCGTCCCCCAACGGCCCCGGGGCGAATCCCTGCCGCCCCTTTTCCCGCTCAGCGGCGGCCTGACCCGCAACCTTGATCCGGACGGCACCCTCTATAGGGAAGAAGACATCGCCATCGTCGACGGCAAAGAGGACTGTCTCGAATTTCTGCATAACCTGCAGGACGGCCTGGTGCAAGCCCGCTTCATCGATATCCTGCTCTGCCGGGGTTGTATCGACGGCCCGGAAATGGACAGCCCCCTCGACCTCTTCAGCCGCAAATATCAAATTTTCAAATATGCCCAGCGCAAGAAACGCGACGAAATCGAACCTAATCCGCCCCTTAATTTGCACCGGGAATTCGCGGACAAGCATCACGTTCTCAAGGAACCGAGTGAATCGGAAATCAAGGAAATTCTACGCTATACCAACAAGTTCAAGCCCGAAGACGAATTGAACTGCGGCTCCTGCGGCTATGACTCCTGCCGCGAAAAAGCGGTGGCCGTATACCAAGGCTTGGCGGAAATTGATATGTGCCTTCCTTATCTGATTGAACAGTCACACGGCGAAATCGAAATCTATAAAGAGCGCCTGCGCCTCAAACAGACCTATCACGAGAATGAGCAGTTTCTTATCGGCATCAGCGCTGCCAACCTGGAATTGCGGCGTCTCGCCGTCAAAGCCAGCCGTAATGACGCCAACGTACTCATTCAGGGTGAAAGCGGAGGGGGCAAAGAGGTCTTCGCCCAATTCGTCCATCGCCTGAGCAATAGGCGGGACCACCCCTTCATCGGCATCAATTGCGCAGCCCTGCCGGAAAACCTGCTTGAATCGGAACTTTTCGGTTATGAAGAAGGGGCTTTCACAGGCGCCAAAAAAGGGGGAAAACCCGGCAAATTCGAATTGGCGAAAGGAGGCAGCATTTTACTTGACGAAATAGGGGACATGCCCTTAACCATGCAGGCCAAACTGCTGCGCGTCTTGCAGGAACGGGAATTTGAGCGAGTGGGCGGAACTCATACGCTCAGGCTTGATGCCCGGATCATCGCCGCCACCAACCGTGAGCTGCGCCGTCTCGTGCACGAAGGAAAATTCCGGGCCGATCTCTTCTACCGCTTAAATGTCATCAGCATTACAATGCCCCCTTTGCGCGACCACAAAGAAGATATTCCCCACCTAGTCAACCACTTCTCCCAGAAAATGGGCCTGGCCCGCAAGGTTCCGCCGAAAATCTTCAGTGAAGACACCATCGGCTGCTTTATGCAGTACGACTGGCCGGGAAACGTGCGCGAATTGGAGAATATCATTGAACGCCTGCACTATACCGTTGACGAAAATGTCATTCAGCCCTACCACCTGCCCCCTTTCCTGACAAAGTTGGCGAAAAGCGACTCCTCTGTAGAATTAAAACCTTTAAAAGAGGCTGTGCAGGAACTGGAAAAGAAAATGATCGCCCAGGCTTTGAAGACGAGCGGAAATAACCGCGCCGCCGCCGCCCAGACTCTCGGCATGCCCCGGGCCACCTTCTACCTCAAGTTGAAAGAGTACGGACTCATGGAAAGCGGCTGAAGAACCGGCGCCAACCGCACTTGCCAGTAAATTATCCTGTTCGGCCGCACTCTCCGAGGCATTTGCCGACTGCCGCGGCCGTAATTTCCGTCTAACTCTTAGACATGTTTAATATCTAGACACATTTAGCATTTTCCCAACTCTTTTCGAGTCTGGACAAGCGAACAAGCTCTTGTCACTGTCCAATATCTAGACAATTGGAGCGCTTACGCAAGCGCTTTTTCTGTGCCTATTCAGAAAGTTTACATTTCGCGTTTCGTACTCCGTTTGACCCGCGGCCGGCTATTTTCGGCACTATTCAGGCAATATGCACCCTTCTCGCGCCGGGCCCGGGCAGCCTCGCTCACTTGTTGGTATGCTTTTTGCATGGAAATCCCTTTATCTGACTTATTATAAATACCTTAATTTTTCCCTTTATGAGACCGATCGCCCGAGGAGGGGGCAGACGGTTTCATTGGCCATCTAAGCTTAGACAAACCGTTTGGCGCTAATATTGCTGGAGGTGTGAGAATGGATTTTCAATCTCGACTCGAGAGAAAGGGTTTGAATCGCCGCGAATTTCTGAAAGCGGTCGCTGCCGCCACTGCGGCCCTGGGCCTGCCGGCCATTTATGAACCGCGCATTGCGGAAGCCGTTGAAAAAGCCGCCGCCAAACCGCCCGTCATTTGGCTTGAGGGGCAGGATTGTACCGGATGCACGGAGTCCGTACTGGCTTCGTTTGACCCCGGTCCCGCCGAAATCGTCCTCGATCTTCTTTCGGTCCGCTATCATGAGACAATCATGGCGGCCAGCGGTACGGTGGCCGAAAGCTGGTTGGAAGACAACATTAAACAGGGGGGTTATCTGCTCGTCGTGGAAGGGTCAATCCCCACTGCGGACGACCGTTTCTTAACGATCGGCGGCAGGCCGTTCAGGCAAATTGTTGAAGAGGCCGCCGCTAAGGCCGGCGCCATCGTAGCCGTGGGGGCCTGCGCCTGCTTCGGAGGAATTCCCGCAGCCGGACCGACGGGAGCCAAAGGGGTTCAGGACGTGGTTAAGAACAAACCAGTCATCAATTTGCCCGGCTGCCCGGTCAAACCGACGTGGGTTCTGGGCACCGTCCTTCAGTACTTAGTTTTTAAGAAAGTACCCCAACTTGACGGCAACAAACGTCCCCTGGCTTACTTCGGAACCCTTCTTCACGATAACTGTCCTCGCAGGGGACATTTCGAACAAAGTCAGTTTTTAACGGACTGGAATGACCCATCGCAAAAGGACTACTGCCTTTTGCTCAAAGGCTGCAAGGGGCCCAAGACTTATACGGATTGTGCCCAAAGCTGGTGGAATGACGGTGTCAATTTCTGTATCAACGCTTCCTCTCCCTGTGCCGGCTGCACCCAACCCGAATTCTATGCCGCCGGGCCCCTGGATCACCGCGCCGGTTTTGCTCCTCTCTATGTCCGGACCGACACCATGAGCCTGCCCGGAGTGGGCGGAGTCAGCCCCGGAACGGTGGGAAAAGTCATCGCCGGTGCCGCCGTGGTGGGAGCCGGCGTACACCTGATTGGAAACGCGGCGACCGGGCGGCTTAAGCAGGAGAAACAAGAAAAACCCGGCAAGCCGGACAAACCGGAGAAAGGGAGGCGTAACTAATGACTCAAAAAATTGTGATCGATCCCATCACCCGTATTGAAGGGCATCTCAAAGTCGAAGTTGAGATAGAAGGCGGCAAGGTGACCAATGCCCACGCCAGCGGTACCATGGCCCGGGGACTGGAGGTCCTCCTGAAGGGAAAAGATCCGCGCGACGCCACTTACGTCACAGAACGCGTCTGCGGGGTCTGTGCCGGCTCACATGGCTGGGTATCCTCAGTCGCCGTTGAAAACGCGCAGGGAGCCAAACTCCCACAAGCGGCCCGGGTCCTGCGAAACCTTATTCTGGGGGCTATGTGGCTCCATGATCACCCCCTGCATTTCTATCATCTCTCCGCTCTCGACTACCTCGATGTAACGGCGGTAACCCATTATCAGGGCAAAGACCCGAAACTCCTGGCCGTCAAGGACAAAATAGTCAAACTGGTGCACTCCGGGGATACCTCTCCGCTCCTCCCCCGCTATAAACCTGACGAATTCAGCGTCAACGATCCTGATCTAGTGACTTTAGCGGTGTCCCATTATATCAAAGCCCTGGAAATGCAGGCTAAAGCGAAAAAGATGTCCGCCATCTTTTCCGGCAAGCAGCCCCACCAGTCCAGCATCGTCGCCGGCGGTGTGACCATGCTGCCTGATATTACCCAAATTGAGCAATTCCGTACGCTTCTGGCCGAACAGGCTGACTTTGCGGAAAACGTATACTGGAAGGATGTCGCCACTTTCGGCACCGGGCCCCTGCTTCCCCTGGCCCGAGCCGGCATCGGCGGCGGCTACGGGCACTATCTCACCTACGGAGGCTTTCCTCTCGCGGGCAAAGGTGAACTCTTCTTTCCCGCCGGTGTCATTTTCGACAACCGGTTCGGCAATGTCCAGCCTGTTGACCAAGCTAAGATCACGGAGGCCGTAAAGTACTCTTGGTACACACCCGCCTGCGGCACCAAGAATCCGGTGCAGGGTGACACTGTTTTCGATTTGAATAAACCCGGAGCCTACTCGTTCATCAAAGCTCCCCGCTACGACGGCAAACCCATGGAGGTGGGCCCCCTGGCCCGCATGCTGGTCCTCAAGCCCGCTCCTTTCATGGATATCGTCACCAAGTACGGCATAAAACCCGGAGCGGTCGCCCGCCATGCGGCCAGGGCCTATGAGACAGTCCTCTTGGCCAAGGCCATGCCCGGCTGGCTTGATGAACTGGAAGGGTATATCAAGCAAGGCAGGACGCGCATCCATGACACAGAACACTGGGACCCGCCCGCAACGGGCGCCGGTATCGGCATGATTGATGCGCCGCGGGGCGCCCTGGGTCACTGGGTGGAAATTGCCAACCACAAAATCGCCAATTATCAAATGGTCGTCCCCACAACGTGGAACCACTCGCCCCGAGACGAGAACGGCCAGCCGGGACCCCTTGAGCAAGCCCTGATTGGGGTACCCGTACCCGATCCGGAAAATCCGAACAACATCGTGCGCGTCGTGCGCTCGTACGACCCTTGCTTGGCTTGCGCCATTCATATTATCCATCCGGAGAGCAACCGTGTACTTGAGTTCCGGATTGGCTGAAATTCGTGAATGTGAGGAGGAATGTTCAATGGAAACCCATCACCTGCCGCAGAGAGTTGCCCATGCCGTCAACTTGACCGCCATGGTAGTACTGGCAGCTACCGGGTTCTATCTGCACCGGCCGGCTGCTTACGGGCAGATGGGCACCATCCGCTATGTCCACTATGTGGCAGCATTCGTGCTTCTCGCCAATTTGGCCCTCCGCATCTATTATGCCTTTCTCGGACGCTATCGGGACTATTGGGAGTTTAAACCGAATGTTCGGTCGTTGCCTCAACAGGTGAAATACTATCTCTTTTTAAGTAATAAGGATGCCAAGCAGGGGCTTTATAATCCCCTGCAGCGTCTGGCCTATCTCGCGGTCATCCTCATGATCATTTTGCAAGCCCTTACCGGATTCGCCATGGGCTGGCCGCAGGGAACCATGTCTTTCCTCGTCGGATGGTTGGGCCTGGCGGAAATTCGTTCGATCCACTATCTTTTCACCTGGTTGTTCATCACCTTCCTGGTCATCCATCTCTACCTCGTCTTCACCGAATCCCCGCAGGCCTTCTGGGAAATGTTTACGGGACGGCAACGCAAAGAGAGCCGCTCTGTCGGCAAGAATATGGCCCATGAACGCATTTGACGGTACCCTCGCTTGACCGCGTCAAGTGAATTCGCCGCCCCCGTCAGCGCAAGATACAAGCCCGCGAACATGTGCAGCGTTGCGGCTGGGACCCTGCCCTCAGGAAGCCTTCCCCGCACGATAAACCCGAAGGAGCATTAAACACGATGTCAGTCGCAGCTCACGCCAAAACTTTGATACTGGGAGTCGGAAATGAACTCCTTCAGGACGAGGGCCTGGGTATTCACGCCGCCCGCCTCCTCACTCACTATGACCTTCCCCCCAATGTGGAAGTGATCGAGGCCGGCACAGCCGGCCCTCAGCTCCTGTCTTTGATTGAAGGAGTGGAGCATCTGATCGTGCTGGATTCTATAGACGCCAAGGCCGAACCCGGTGCCATCTTTCATTTTAAACCGGCCGATTTAGGGGCTTTTCCGCAAGGTTATATGGCTTCGATCCACGACGTCGGGCTGCTGGAAGTGTTGCAAATCGCCGATCTCCTGGGACAGGAACCCGACACTGATATTTTCGCTATGCAACCGGCTGTGATTGCCTGGGGCCTTGCTCCTTCGCCCGAAATTCAAGCTAGGCTCCGCGACTTCACAAACCTTGTCTACTCAGAACTTGCACCCGCACCGGGCCGAGCCGGGGCCTAAACGACAGGGCTTTTCCGCTCCTCCCTTGGTCCCGGCCCCCGAGCCTGGCTCCGCTGACTAATGAGTTATAATCAAATGATTACAAGCACTCCTTCGGACAGGGAGTGCTCTATCGCTTTTTGTGAGGTATAATAAAAATTAACCACAGTTCGTTTTTCCCTTACCTGCTACCATACAAGAAAGGGGTGGAAACCTTGTGTCTGGCTGTCCCCGCAAAAGTAGTCCGTATTCTGAATGATTTCACCGTGGAGGTGGAGACCTTTGGCAACCACGCGCGCGTGAACACCTCCCTGATCGAGCAAGTCAAACTCGGCGACTATGTGCTGGTTCACGCCGGTTTTGCGATTGAGATCGTCGATCAAGACTCCGCCCAGGAAAGTTTGGCACTCTGGAGGGAAATGTATGCCGTTCAATCGAGCTGAGCCCTCTCCCCTTCTGCCTTTCAACGATGACCTCGCTTTGGGACGCGCGATGCTTGCCCGAATCAAGGAGGGTCTTGCTGACTGGCAGCGGGCGCACGGGCGTAAATTAACCCTCATGGAAGTTTGCGGCACACATACCGTCGCTCTCTCCCACAGCGGCATCCGGGATGCCCTGCGTCCTTGGGTGGATTTCCGCAGCGGCCCCGGCTGTCCCGTCTGTGTCACGGATCAAGAAGACATCGACGCCATGCTGGAACTCGCCACCCTGCCCGGTTTGACCGTCACAACCTTCGGCGACATGGTCCGCGTACCCGGAAGCCGTAGGAATCTGGCACAAGCCAAAGCCGCCGGGGCAGATGTGCGGATTGTTTATTCCCCTCTCGAAGCCGTGGATTTGGCCCAAGCCGAACCCCAGAGGCAGATCGTCTTTATGGGCATAGGTTTTGAAACCACCGTTCCTACTGTAGCCGCCGCTTTACGCAAGGCCGTCGAAGAAGGACTGGAAAACTTCTCCGTCTACAGTGTGCACAAGCTGGCCGCCCCTGTCATCCGACAGCTCCTTCAGGATCCGGAACTGAAACTGGACGGCCTCATTCTCCCAGGCCATGTTGCGGCCATCACCGGTCGCCGCCCCTTTGCTTTTGTGGCCTCTGATTTTTCCCTTCCTGCCGCCGTGACCGGTTTTGCCGAGCTTGATCTCTTGGGCGGAATACAAGATCTCCTGACTCAGTACCATGAAGGTTCCGCCCGTGTGAGCAATTGCTACCCCCGCATCGTTCGGGAAGAGGGCAACCGCAAGGCTTGGAACCTCGTCGACCGCTATTTCACGCAGGGAGATGTCAGGTGGAGAGGGCTTGGCCTGCTGCCGGACAGCGGCCTGGTCCTGCGTCCGGAATATCGGAGATTTGACGCCCAGCAGCGTTTTCCTCTCAACCTCCCGCCCGCACACCTACCCCCCGGCTGTCTTTGCGGCGAAGTCCTCAAAGGAAAGGTCCTGCCCTTCGATTGCCGGCACTTTGCCAAATCCTGCACACCTGTCCATCCGGTGGGTCCGTGCATGGTTTCCGGCGAAGGTACCTGTGCCACTTATTATAAATACGAGCGAAGAGAGGGGTGATTTCGGTGACCTTCACCGGTTTGCGGAAAAATGAGCCCGGACTCCTCCTTCTCGCCCACGGCGACGGCGGAATTCTGACCCATGAATTAATCAAAGGGGTATTTCAGAAATACCTGACGGCCCCCGAACTTCTGGCCCTGACAGATGCCGCCCTGCTGCCCGGCGCGGGCACGATTGCCCTGACGACAGACTCCTTCGTCGTCAATCCCCTTTTCTTCCCGGGCGGGGACATCGGCAAACTGGCAGTGGCCGGAACCGTCAATGATCTGGCCGTAAGCGGCTCTAAACCCAAATACCTCACCGCCGGCTTCATCCTCGAGGAAGGGCTTGATCTCGCTCTCCTGGAACGCGCGGTCGCATCCATGGCCGCTACCGCCGAATCATGCGGCATTTCTCTGGTCGCCGGCGATACCAAAGTGGTGGAACGGGGCAAAGGAGACGGGATTTATATCAACACGACCGGAATCGGCTTTAAAGACGAAAACGCGTCCTTGGGCTATGAGCGGATCGAGCCCGGGGATAAGATTCTTCTAAACGGGGGAATCGGCGAACACGGAGTCGCCGTTTTGGCTGAGCGCGCGGGCTTCACTTTTGACCAAACCATTCTCAGCGACTGTGCCCCCCTCAATACCCTTATTACCCCTCTTCTGGAAACGTTCGGCCCGGCTGTCAAGTTTATGCGCGATCCGACCCGCGGGGGCCTGGCCACCACGGCCAAAGAGATCGCCCTTGCCAGCGGCCGCGACCTTTGGCTGGAGGAGACAGCCATCCCGGTGCGCGCCGAAGTACGCGGCGCCACTGAGTTCCTGGGTCTGGATCCGCTTTATTTGGCGAATGAAGGCAAATGCATCCTCATCACAGCCGCCTCCATGGCCGACGAAATCGTCGTTTCCTCCGCCGTTTTCCGACAGGGGAAAGGAGCGCCGTGATCGGGGAAGTTCGTGAGGGCCGGGGCCGTGTACTTCTGGAAACGCCTTTAGGGGGTACCCGTCTGGTCGATATGCTGGCAGGTGCGCCCCTGCCCAGAATCTGCTGACGGTTTCCGCCTCTCTGTCCGCCTCGACCGAGTGGCCCGCCTCAAACACAGGGGATTCCCACAGCCCCCGGGATGGCCGGGGGCTGCCCTCTCACAGCTTTGTCAGCAGTGTGCCGTAACAAGGCTCTAAGCGGTCTAGCCTGTCTGCGCTGCCTTCTCATCGTGTTGTCGGTACCGAGCAAACGGAGTGTCTGCATTACCCTAAGAATTTTCCCTGCGAGCAGCGCCCGGTCGCCGCCGGCCCGCTTTCTCCCGGGCATAAAGCTTCTGTCTTGACCCGTAACCCTTTCCCACCGTTCTGCCCATGCCCTCGAGCTTCCGGCAGAGCTCCGCGCGGCTTTCCTCCGGGGACTCATCCGCTCCCGCTTTGCCCGGGTATAAGGCATAGAGTCTTCTGTATTGCAGTTCCGAGATATTCGGCATGACTACATTGGCCCCGCTTTGCAAGGCGAGAAGGCGCCCTTCCCGGCGCAGCGTCTCCATAGCCGTGGTGGCCGGGATATTGCTGTCCGGGAGGAGCAGGCGTGTCAAGGCCATGACCTTCAAACTGAGCAGGAAGTCTCCTCCTTGGGCTCCTTTCAAAGGAGTATCCATATGCGGTATGAACGGGCCTATGCCCACCATATCCGCCTCAAGCGACCGAAAATAGAGAATATCGTCGGCCAGGGAAGCAATCGTTTGGCCGGGCAGCCCCACCAGAGAACCGCAGCCGACTTCATACCCGAGCCTTTTCAGGTCACGCAGACAGCGTTTTCGATTCTCGTGACTCATGCCCGGATCCAAGTCTTCATAAAGCCTTCTGTCCGTTGTCTCGATCCTAAGCAAGTAGCGGTCCGCCCCCGCCTCTCTGAAAGCTGCGTAGTCCGCACCGCTTTTCTCGCCGATACTCAGAGCGACGGCCAAACCATACTGCTTTAATTCTCTGATGATCTGGCACATCTTGGCCACCGTGTAGTAGTCATCCTCCCCGGATTGCAGGACCACGGTCCTGTAGCCATACTCCCGGCCTTTCCGGGCAAGCCCGATGATTTCTTCCGGGGTGAGCCGGTAGCGCCCCAGCCCCCGGTTGCCCGCTCTCAGCCCACAGTAAAAACAATTTCTCCGGCAGATATTCGAAAATTCGATGAGACCCCTAAGGTGCACTTCGTCTCCGACATACTTTCGCCTCACCCTGTCGGCCGCGGCAAAAATCTCGCGGTCATACTCGCGGCCGGAGAGCAGGCAGACCAGTTCATCGCGGCTCAGATCATGTATTTGTTCCGCCCGGCGCAGGAGCGCTGACATGGCGTTCACTTCGTTACAACCTCCTTGCATCCCGGGCAGACGGTGAAGCTTTCTGCTTTTGCCGAATAGGGTTCTGTACTTTTGCACGAAAACTGTTGTCCTTTTTGAAGATAAGCCGTTGTACTTTCGGTTGCTGCTAACGATCCTTTTTCCCCTTCCCCCGCCTCAAGTCGGGAAAGACCTCCCGGGGCAATTCTTCTCCGTAATGCACATGGACCAGGGTAAGACCGTGGGCGGGGGCCGTTTCTCCCGCCTCTTTGCGTTCTCTGCCGGCTAAAATCCCCTCAACCCGTTCCACCGGGATTTTCCCGCGGCCGACTTCCAGCAGTGTTCCGACCAAGATCCGGACCATGTGGTAGAGAAACCCGTCCGCGGCGCAGGTGACGCTTAGGAGCCCGTTTTCTCCCTCCGCCACCCGGCAAACGTACAGCGTCCGCTCAAAGGTCTTACTCGTACCGCCGGCGGCCGCAAAGGCCCGGAAGTCATGTTTCCCCTCCAGCAGGTCAGCCGCTTCGGCCATGGCTTCCCGCCTCAGCGGCAGGGGCTCGTGCAGGGCGTAAAGGCGCTGAAAGACATCGGGAACCGGACGGTTATCAATCAGGTAGTCATAGCGTTTCCAGCGGGCGGAGAAGCGAGAGTGAAACTCCGGCCGCTCATTCAGCGCGCTGAGGATTCGGATATCGCGCGGAAGCAGGCTGTTGAAAGCCTTTGGGATCTTTTCCTCCGGAATGCGCGTCTCAGACTGGAAATTCACGACCTGCCCTTTGGCATGCACCCCGGTGTCAGTCCGTCCGGCGGTGTGAACTTGGATTTTCTCCCCCACCAGGGACTCCCAAACCCTTTCCAAGGTACCTTGGATGGTCGGCCCATGGGGCTGAGGCTGACGTTGGAATCCATGGTAGCTTGTCCCGTCGTAAGCGAGGGTTAGACAAATATTGCGCATAAATCCGCTCCTTCACAGCTAGTGAACTCGTTCAGCAGACTTCTCCATCCATAGTATACCACGAACAAGTCCCGCCACTCACGCCGGGCAGGCCCCTTCCGCTTGCTCTTTTGGGGCCTGGGAAGCCGCCGGCGGAGCTGCCCGTACGGCAAAATGCCTCGTGTAATCCGAAGCAGAATTCGAAGTGAACTCGGACATAGAATTTCAAATAGAATCTGAAGATGACCAAAAACCGGAGAGCCGGGAAATAACTCTTCCCGGCTCTCCGCCCAACACCTCTTCCGCAGCTCTCCTGAACTTCCCCCCGGCTAAGGCCTGCTAAAGCCAAGGGTTTCTGAGAGCCGAAGGAGGCAGGGATTGCCCTGCCACTCGCCGCAAGTTGTTGTGAATTTCTCCACGCCGCCCGCAGGAACGATTCCGCACCCGACCAAGCCTTACAAGACTTGGTTGCATGAAGAACGCCGTCTTTGACAAACCTGAGATCATGCGGTTGTCCGGGTGTTGAACGCACATG
Organism: Acididesulfobacillus acetoxydans; assembly: GCF_902729405.1. Taxonomy (GTDB): domain Bacteria; phylum Bacillota; class Desulfitobacteriia; order Desulfitobacteriales; family Desulfitobacteriaceae; genus Acididesulfobacillus; species Acididesulfobacillus acetoxydans. Next base: position 894,203 of record NZ_LR746496.1, on the reverse strand, counting down.
CGGCTAAGCCTCTTGGTCAGTACTTTCGGGCTTGCGTGGAAGACGCCCCCGCCCCTTAAAGCGCAGGCGAGGAAGATTCACCGCTATCGGACTTTACGACGTCTCCGCGGTTCTCCGCAGGCACAGGTTTCAGCTGTTTGAGCCAATCCCCTACGGAGATTCCGGTCAGTCCTTCTACGAGTTCCGGCGCCTGGGCCATGATTTGCGCCACGTCTTGAGTCACTTTCTGTAATCCGGTATTAGCCCCGCCCGTGGAAAGCACCGTGATCTTGTCGACATGTTCGAGCGGCAGCGTAACCGCTTTGGCCAGTTCGGGCAAGCCGGCCAAAAGTTTATCGAGAATAGCCGCCTGCGAATAATTCTGATAGGCCTTGGCTTTTGCTTCCACGGCCTCCGCTTCAGCCAATCCCTGGGCTTTGAGAACGTCGGCTCGGGCCATACCGGCCGCTCGTTCCGCTTCAGCCGCAGCCAAACCCTGCGCTTTAGCCGCGTCGGCTTGAGCCAGCCCTTCCGACCGCAGCGCCTCGGCCCGGCCGGCCGCGGTCAAAGTCAAGCGTGCTTTTTCCGCTTCGGCGAGCGCGCGGATTTTCTGCTGCTCGGCTTCTGTCTCTTTGAGAACGGTCGCGATTAATTCCTTTTCTTTGCGGATGATCTCGGCTTCCTGAACCTTGATTTGACCTTCGCGCTCAATCTGTTGCACGCGCAGTTTTTCCTGGGTCACCGTTTGTTCCAACTCAATGTTGCGAATGTCGTAAGCCCGTTCCTTTTCCGCCGTCGCTTTGGCCACTTCGGCGTCAAAGGCGGCTTTTTTCAAGTTCATATCCTTGGTAAATTCCGCCTGTTTGGCTTCCGAAGCCGTTTGGGCCAACACCCGCTCCTGGTCGGCCCCGGCTCTGGCAACCGCGGCTTCTCTTAGAGCCACGGCTTTTTGCATTTCGGTTTCTTTGAAAGCGATAGCCTCGGCAATGGCAGCCTCTTTCTTAATCCGGGCGATCTCCGGTTTCCCCATGTTGACAATATAATCGTTGCCGTCTTTAACATTTTTAATCGTGAAAGAACGGACTTCGAGACCCATTTTGATCAGGTCCCCCGCGCAGGTTTGCAGCATCTGGGACTGCACCATTTCCGGCTCTTTGACGATCTGTTCCACCGTCAGAGTACCGACAATTCCGCGCAAATGTCCTTCCATGACCAGTCTGATCATGCTTTGCCGTTCTTCCTCGGTCTTGTTCAGGAATTGGATGGATGCCGTCGTAATGCTGTCCGGATCGTCTTTCACCTTGATCTGGGCCACCGCCTCCACCATCACGGCTACGCCTTGATTGGTGTAAAGCTCGTTGGACGGAATAACGTCAAAAGACATGAGTTCCAGGGAAAGCTTCTTTGAGGTTTGAATGAGAGGCCATACCACCCTGCCTCCCCCGGTGACCACATGGTTTCCCCCGATGCCATAGATAATCAGAGCCTCGTCCGGACCCACCTTTTGAAACATGCGGGCCAGAATAAACAGGATGATTAAGAGACCGATAACCGCCAAGATCACTACGAGAAGAATTGATAGCAACTCCATCCGATTTTATCCCTCCATTTTTCCGCTATACAGCATGAATTCTTCCTTGAGCAGCACCACCGCCACTCCTTCATCGACTCCGATGATAATCACGGTCTCCCCTTTCCTAATCTCCCGGCCGTCCCGCTCTTTCGCGGGTATGGCCGCACGGCTATGGTTCAAAACGTAGCTGACCTCTCCCCAATGGCCGGCAAAAATCGTCGAACTCACACTTCCCTCCATTCCTATTAAATTGAAATCGTCGGCCCGCAAATACTCGGTCTGCCCTTTGACGAGAATATTGACCAGCACCCAGTAGATGATGTAGGCAAAGGCGAGACCGCCCACGGCAGCGGCGAAAAGAATCAAAAACAAGGGAAGTCCGGCCCATACGTGCTGCACGGCAAAACCGGCTGCACCAAAACCCAAGAGAAAACCCAAAAGCGTGTTCACATTGAGAAGGGAAACCTGTTGTGAGCCCGCGCTCTGTCCGGACATCCCGTGCGCCGCCTGAGCGGACGAGCCGCTGCCCTGGCCCGAGCCGGCGCCCGCGCTCCCCGAACCGCCGGGGGTATAGGCGGTCCCACCCTGGGCCGCAATATCCCCTCCGTGGGAGACGCCCCCGCCGTGAGCGATATCCCCACCGTGCAGGATATCCCCTCCGTGGGAGACGCCCCCGCCGTGAGCGATATCCCCGGCGTGCAAGATACCCCCTCCGTGAGAGATGCCCCCGCCATGGGACATGTCCCCTCCGTGGAAGCCGCCAAGCAATAGTGCGCCCACACTGGTCAGTAAACCAACGCCGAAGCAAATGAGAAAAAAGGCGCTAAGGGGATCAAACATCAAATTCCCCGTCAATTGCAACCCTCCCCTCCCCGACTTAACTTTCTCCAATCTCTATACTTATTCGGCACCTGCCCGTTCATTCCTCCGCGGTTCGGTAGAATACCAAAAATTTTGCTTACGCTTAACTCGGATCATCTTTTATGGCTTTCATGACGCAGTCCCGGGGCCCGATTGGACCAGAAAGCGAGAATAAAAAAAGATGCCCACCTTTGTAAGCATCTTCGTCCTGTCCCGAAAGCCCCGCTAACCCCCGCCAATCCGCGGAGTTAACGCGCGTCCCGGCAAGGCACGCTCGCTCCTTTCGTCCCTTGCCGGTGCCACATTGCTGCGACCTGGGGGTCTGTCCCGAAAGCTCCCCGTCCCGGCCTGAAATCCGGATCACAAGGGGCATCCGGACGGGGGGCAAACCAGCGGGCTGTCCCGCACCGCTGCCTGGCCGTCGCGGGTTGGGACTTTGCGCCTGACTTTATTTCACCAGCTCAACCAGTACCATCTCAGCGGCGTCGCCCCGACGGCTGCCGAGCTTCATGGTTCGGGTATAGCCGCCTTGACGACCGTCATACTGCGGTGCAATCGTTTCGAAAAGTTTCTTTACCGTATCTTCATCAAGCATGTAAGCCATAGCCTGACGCCGGGCCGCCAAATCTCCTTGTTTGCCGAGCGTGATCAGTTTCTCCGCGACAGCGTTCAATTCTTTGGCCCGGGCTGCTGTGGTCTCGATACGCTCATGTTTGAAGAGGGAGGTCACAATGTTGCGCAACATGGCGTTGCGATGACCCATATTTCTCCCCAGTTTACGATATGCCATTGCTTTCCCCTCCTTTACGGGCTAGTCTTCCGGTTTCCGAAAACCCAGTCCGAGTGCCCCCAGCTTTTGCTCGACCTCTTCCAGGGACTTGCGGCCCAGATTGCGTACTTTGATCATATCCTCTTCCGTCTTCAGCGTCAACTCTTCGACCGTATTGATCCCCGCCCGCTTCAAGCAGTTGTAGGATCGGACCGAGAGGTCCAGCTCTTCGATGGTCATCTCGAGAATCTTGTCCTTCGGCTCTTCTTCCTTCTCCACCATTATCTCGACGCCGGAAATTTTGTCCGTCAGGCCCATGAACAGGCGCAGGTGCTCGCTGAGAATCTTGGCGGCCAAACTCGTCGCTTCTTCGGGGGAAACGCTGCCGTTGGACCAAACTTCCAAAGTGAGCTTGTCATAGTCGGTAACCATGCCCACCCGGGTGTCTTCCACAGTATAATTCACTTTGTAGATCGGGGCGAAGATGGAATCGATCGGGATAACACCGATCACGTCGTCCGCTTTCTTGTTCTTCTCGGCAGAAACATAGCCCCGTCCCCGTTCGGCAGACATTTCCATGAAGAGGCGCCCGTCACGGTCCAAGGTGGCGATTTTCAGGTCCGGATTCAAAATCTCAATGTCCGGGTCTGTGATGATATCGCCGGCCCGCACAACCCCTTCCCCTTCCATTTCCAGACGCAAGATCCGGGGTTCATCGGTGTGCCCCTTAAGTGCCAGGGTTTTCAGGTTGAGAATAATGTCGGTGACATCTTCCAAAACACCGGGAATCGTTGAGAATTCATGGAGAACTCCTTCTATCTTGATCGAGGTCACGGCAGTCCCCTCCAGGGAGGAAAGCAGAATCCTGCGCAAGGAGTTGCCCAGAGTGATACCATACCCTCTCTCCAGCGGCTCCACCACAAACTTGGCGTAGGTATTGTTATCTGAACGCTCAACGCATTCGATTTTTGGCTTCTCGATTTCTAACATCGGGTTGCACCTTCTTTCTCGGGAACTTGATTCAAATCCATCCTGACATCTATTTTCAGAGCGACCCCCCCTCTGAGGCCTACCCCAGGGAATGAAGCCGACAGCCGGAAGCAAAGCGCTCTTTCTTTAGCGGCATACCTTACTCCCCGTCCGCCCCAGCCCCTGACGTCCGGCACTCATAGGTTAACGGGAGTATTTCTCAACGATGAGGTGTTCTTGGATGGGTAATTGAACGTCTTCACGAGACGGAAAGGCGAGGATCGTTCCGGCTGCGGCATTGACATCCAAGCTAATCCAGCCGGGAACCGGTCGGGTTCCCAGGTTCTGCAGAATTTCTTTTATGCGCGGCGAACTCTTGCTTCCTTCCTTCACCGCGACAATCTCCCCGACCCGCAGAGAATAGGAAGGAATGTCCACCCGTCTGCCGTTGACGGTGAAGTGCCCATGCCGTACCAACTGACGGGCTTCGGGCCGCGAGGAAGCGAAACCCAAACGGTAAACGACATTATCCAGACGCCTTTCCAAGAGGCGCAAAAGATTTTCGCCGGTCATCCCTTTTTGACGATTGGCTTCCACAAAATAGCTGCGGAACTGGCCTTCCATCACGCCGTAAAAACGGCGTGCCTTTTGTTTTTCGCGCAACTGAATGCCATATTCGGTCGGTTTCTTCCCCCGGCTTTGGCCGTGCTGGCCCGGCGCGTACTGCCTGCGATCTATGGCACACTTGCCGGTATAACAACGGTCGCCTTTGAGAAAGAGTTTCATTCCTTCGCGGCGGCACAAACGGCAAACGGGCCCCGTGTATCTTGCCATGCTGACACCTCCTTAAACCCTTCTGCGCTTCGGCGGACGACAGCCGTTATGCGGAATGGGCGTAACGTCCTTAATTAAATTGACTTCCAACCCGGCGGCCTGGAGGGCCCGGATCGCCGCTTCGCGCCCGGCACCCGGGCCTTTCACGAAGCACTCAACTTCTTTCATGCCGTGCTCCATCGCCTCTTTGGCGGCGGTTTCCGCCGCCATTTGAGCGGCAAAGGGCGTGCTTTTACGCGAGCCCTTGAACCCCAGGGCGCCGGAACTTGACCACGAAATCGCATTCCCCGTCGTATCGGCTATGGTCACAATGGTATTGTTAAACGTCGACTTGATATGGGCAACCCCGGAAGCAATATTCTTGCGTTCCCGGCGCTTTGTCCGGACTGCTTTACGCGGCATTTCGGTTATCCCCCCTCATTACTTCTTGCGCCGTGCCCCAACGGTACGGGCCGGCCCCTTGCGCGTCCGGGCATTGGTCTTTGTCCGCTGTCCCCGCACAGGCAACCCGCGCCGGTGGCGCAAACCGCGGTAGGACCCGATCTCGATCAGCCGCTTGACATTGAGGGATACCTCCCGGCGCAGGTCTCCTTCAACTTTATATTCTTTATCAATTGCTTCCCGCAGGCGTGTCACTTCCACTTCGGACAAATCGCGCACACGGGTATCCGGGTTGACACCTGTTAGAGCGAGAATCTTGCGCGAGGTTGGTATCCCTATGCCGAAAATATAGGTCAGGCCCACCTCTACACGTTTCTCGCGCGGCAAATCGACTCCTGCGATACGTGCCACTTATTTGTACACCCCCAATTATTCAGTCTGGGTTTCTTCAACCCTGTCTCTGCTTGTGTTTGGGATTTTCGCAAATCACCATGACTTTGCCGTGGCGTTTAATGATCTTGCACTTCTCACACATCTTCTTAACGGAAGGCTTGACTTTCACCCGTATCCACTCCCTTTGGTCCTTACTTAAACCGATACACGATTCGTCCCCGGGAAAGGTCGTAGGGAGAAAGCTCCACCGTAACCCGATCACCGGGAAGGATCCGGATAAAATTCATGCGAATTTTCCCGGAGACGTGCGCCAGAACCTTGTGTCCGTTCGCCAACTCGACCAGAAACATGGCGTTGGGCAGTGGTTCCAAGACTTTTCCTTCAACTTCGATTACGTCCTCTTTAGACATGCGTCATCCCTCCTCTGGCGTCCTCGCGGCTAAGACCGGGTCAAAATCTCCGGGCCATTTTCCGTAATGGCAACCGTGTGCTCGAAATGGGCGGAGGCTCGGCCGTCTTTGGTAATCACCGTCCAATGATCGGAGAGGGTTTTGACTTCATACGTGCCCAAGTTGATCATCGGCTCAATGGCCAAAACCATTCCTACCTCAAGCCGCGGCCCCCTGCCGGGCTTGCCAAAATTGGGAATCTGCGGTTCCTCGTGCATGGCCCTGCCAATGCCATGCCCCACGTAATCGCGAACAACGGAATAGCCGCGGCTTTCCACATAGGATTGAATGGCATGAGAGACATCGTAGAGACGCTTGCCCCGAGTTGCCTGACTGATCCCCTGATACAAAGCAGCTTCGGTCGCCTCTAAGAGCCCTTTTACCTCCGGTGCAACGTCCCCTACCGGCAGCGTAACGGCCGCATCGCCAAAATACCCGTCAATAACCGCTCCACAATCGATACTGATAATATCTCCAGATTCTAATTTCCTTAAACCCGGTATCCCGTGAACCACTTCTTCGTTCACCGAGGTACACAAGGTGGCGGGAAACCCATTGTAGCCCTTGAAGGCCGGAACAGCACCGCGCCCGCAGATATAATCCTCAGCCAAACGATCAAGTTCCTGGGTGGTGATTCCCGGGCGAACGGTCCTGCGCATCAGATCCAGAGTTTCCCCCACAATGGCCCCTGCCTTGCGCATCCGCTCTATCTGACCGGGCGTTTTCAACTCAATCATACCGCTTGTCCCAGGGCGACCAGGATATTCTGCAGCACCATGTCAATCTCTTGATCTCCTTCGACTTCTTTCAGCAAGCCGAGATTGCGATAGTACTGAATTAAGGGTTCTGTCTGCGCATTGTAGACAGCCAAGCGGTTCTTTGCGGTCTCCAACGTATCGTCCGCCCGTTGGTAAAGTTCCCCGCCGCATTCGTTACAAACTCCTGCCTGAGCGGGAGGGTTAAACAGCGTATGATAGGTGGCTCCGCATTTGCGGCAGACCCGGCGGCCGGTCAAACGGGCCAGAAGTTTTTCTTCGTCCACCCGCAGGTTGAGCACTCCGTCCAGTCTGATCCCCAACTTAGCCAAGATTTTGCCCAAAGCATCAGCCTGAGCCACCGTGCGCGGAAAACCGTCCAGCAAAAACCCGTTGGCGCAATCCTCTTGCGACAAACGCTCTGCCACGATGCCAATCGTCACATCGTCCGGCACTAAGGCTCCCGCTTCCATATACTCTTTCGCCTTCAGGCCCAATGGCGTACCCGCTTTCATCGCCGCCCGGAACATATCCCCGGTTGAGATGTGTGGAATATGAAAACGGTCGACGAGTACTGCTGCCTGAGTTCCTTTTCCGGCCCCCGGCGGGCCCATGAGTATGGTTCTCATAACTTCGCCCCCTCTTATTTCATAAACCCTTGATAGTTCCTCATCATCAGTTGGGACTCGAGCTGCTTCATGGTATCCAGGGCCACGCCCACAACGATGAGAAGGGATGTACCGCCAAAGTAAATATTTTTCAAACCGGTCAGTCCGATTACCAGACTGGGCAGAACGGCGATAACGGCCAGGAACAGCCCGCCCACCAAAGTGATCCGGTTGAGAACCTTGGAAATGTAGTCGGAGGTCGGCCTCCCCGGCCTCAGCCCGGGAATAAATCCCCCGTATTTCTTCAGGTTATCGGCCACGTCCACCGGATTAAAGGTAACGGCCGTATAGAAAAAGGTAAAGAACAGAATCAGTATCCCGTACAGGATGAGGTACGGAATGGAAGTCAAAGATCCGTTCATGCTGAACCACTGGTTGACAAACAGGGCAAAACCCGAATTGGGAACCCAAGTCGCAATCGTCTGGGGGAAAGCCAGAAGCGAAATACCGAAAATGATCGGTATAACCCCCGCCTGGTTGACCTTGAGCGGAATGTGCGAACTCTGCCCGCCGTAGACGCGCCTTCCCACCACTCTTTTAGCATACTGGACATTGATTTTCCGCTGGCCCTCTTGGATATAGATGACCCCGGCAATAACAAGGGCGGCAATGATAACCAGCCCCACAATGGAAAAGATACTGACCTCGCCGACCAACGCCAGGCTATAGAGTGACTTCAGCCCGTTCGGCACCCTGGAAACGATCCCGGCGAAAATAATCAGGGAAATGCCGTTGCCGATTCCTTTTTCCGTAATCGCCTCTCCCAACCACATGAGGAAAACCGTTCCCGCCGTCAAGACAATGGCGACCATTAAGTAAGTCGGCCATCTCCAAGCTTCACTGGGAATGAGCAAGGCGCTGCGGATGCCGAGAGTCAAACCGAACCCTTGGACGAAGCCCAGGATCACGGTTCCGTAGCGCGTGTACTGAGTGATCTTCTTGCGTCCGTAATCTCCCTCTTTGGACAGTCGTTCAAGCGCGGGAATGACCACGGTCAGGAGTTGCAGAATGATGGATGCCGTCACATAGGGCATAATATTCAAGGCGAAAACCGTCATATTCTTGAAAGAACCGCCGGAAATCGTGTCGAGAAAGTCGAAAACGCTGCCGCTGCCGATCATCTTCTTCAGCAGCGCATGATCGACAAAGGGTATGGGAATATGGGCGCCGATCCGGTAAATCAAGAACATCAGCAGGGTAAAACCGACCTTTTTGCGGAGGTCCGCAACCTTCCAAGCATTTTGCAGGGAATCCAATATCATCTTACCCCACCTCGACTTTGCCGCCAACGGCCTCGATTTTTCCTTTCGCCGCCTCACTGACCTTGTCCACCTTGACGGTCAGGGCTTTCGTCAACTCTCCTTCGGCCAGGACTTTCACTCCGTCCCGAACTTTCTTAATGAGGCCGACTTCAAACAACTTTTCAATCGTAACCTCTTCCCCGCTTTCAAAGCGGCTTTCCAAGTCACCGACATTGACGATGGTATATTCTTTACCAAAGATATTGGTAAAACCCCGCTTCGGCAATCGGCGGTACAACGGCTGCTGCCCGCCCTCAAACCCGGGGCGCACGCCGCCGCCTGAGCGGGCTTTCTGGCCTTTGTGCCCTTTGCCCGCAGTTTTTCCCTGCCCCGAACCTATCCCCCGGCCGAGACGTTTGCTGTCCCTGGTCGAGCCCGGGGCCGGTTTCAGCTCATGCAGTTTCATGCTGGTAAAACACCTCCTTACTCGGCAATTTGTTCAACGGACACCAGATGGGCACACTTGCTGATCATGCCTTGGATAGAAGGCGAATCTGCATGAATGGCGCTGGAGCCGACTTTGCCAAGTCCCAAAGACCGGAGGACCAGGCGCTGCTTTTGCGGATGGCTGATCGGACTCCTGACGAGTGTCACTTTAATCTTCACGGCTAACCCTCCTAACCCAGGATTTCTTCCACAGTCTTGCCGCGGAGTTTGGCCACTTCTTCCGCCCGTTTCAGGGACGTCAAGCCCGCCATAGTCGCATTCACCATATTGTGCGGGTTGGCCGAACCCAATGATTTCGTCAGAATATCATGCACCCCGGCCGCTTCCAAAACCGCCCTGACCGCGCCACCGGCTATGACACCCGTACCGGCAGAAGCCGGCTTGAGCAGGACCTCACCGGCCCCGAACACCCCTACGATCGGATGCGGTATCGTCGTCCCCGTCAGCGGAATCAAGATCAGACTCTTCTTGGCATCTTCAATCCCTTTGCGAATGGCCTCGGGAACTTCTCCGGCTTTGCCCAGACCGGCGCCCACATGGCCCTGCCCGTCCCCGACAACCACGAGAGCACTGAAGCTGAAGCGGCGCCCGCCTTTCACGACTTTCGCGACCCGGGCGATATGCACTACTTTTTCCGTCAGTTCCAGCTTACTCGCATCGATTTTCGCCAACGATTTTCCCTCCTTTACCTTTCTCAGAAGTTCAGCCCGCCTTCGCGCGCTCCGGCGGCCAACGCCGCAACCCGTCCCTGGTATATATTTCCTCCCCTGTCGAAAACCACTTGCCCTATTCCTTTATCCCGAGCCCTCTTGGCAATAAGTTCGCCCACTTTCTGAGCGCCCTCGACATTGCCCCCGGACAGTTTCGCCTCTTTAAACTCCGCGTCCAGGGAAGAGGCCGCCGCGAGGGTCGCCCCCAGAGTGTCATCAATAACCTGAGCGTAAATATGATTGAGGCTGCGGAACACGGCCAGACGCGGGCGTTCGGCCGTCCCGGTCACGCTCTTGCGCACCCTGGTATGCTTGTGTCTGCGAATCGCCTGGCGATCAACGGTTTTTCTCAACGAAACTCGCTCCTTTCCCGGGCAAACGCCATACCTCTTGCCCTATTTTTTAGCACCTTTCTTGCCGCCCGTCTTACCGACCTTGCGCCGAATCACTTCGTTTTCATACTTTATCCCCTTGCCCTTGTAGGGTTCCGGCTCCCGTTGCGTGCGCACGATGGCGGCAAAAGCGCCCACTTTCTCCTTGTCCATCCCTTTGACCAGGATTTTCGTCGGAGCGGGCACTTCAATTTCAATGCCCTCGCTGGGTGTCAGTTCCACCGGATGGGATTTGCCCACCGTCAAGACCAGTTTATTCCCCTGCTTCGCCGCCCGGTAGCCGACACCCACCAGTTCCAGCCCTTTGCTGAAACCATCGGTAACCCCTTGCACCATGTTGGCCACGAGAGACCTGGTCAGCCCATGCAAAGAACGGTCTGCAGGCTCGTCACCGGAACGCGTCACAAGAATTTGCCCGTCTTCCACAGCCAGATGGATGGACGGATGCAACTCCTTCGTCAAAGACCCTTTCGGTCCCTGCACCGTGACTGTGTTGCCCTCCATTTTGACCACCACGCCGCCGGGAATGCCAATGGGCAGCTTGCCAATTCTGGACATTCACTGCACCTCCGTCTTATAGTCCAATAGCTCCCTTAACTTACCAGATATAGCAAATGACTTCTCCGCCCAATCCTTCCTTGCGGGCCTGTTTATCCGACATAATTCCCTTGGACGTGGAGATCACGGCGATGCCCAGGCCGCCCAGTACTTTTGGAACCTCATCTTTCTTGGCATATACGCGCAGCCCTGGCCGGCTGATGCGTTTTAAGCCGCTGATCACGCGTTCCCGATTGGGGCCGTATTTCAAGTAAAGCCGGATCACACCCTGCTTGTCGTCCTGAATCGTTTCCACGTCTTTGATTAAGCCTTCCGCTTTCATCAGCTGCGCGATATCTCTTTTAATCCGCGAGGCGGGAATTTCGACTTTATCGTGGTAAACCAAACCCGCGTTGCGGATCCTTGTCAGGAAATCGGCGATAGGATCTGACATTGACACTAGAATCTTCCCCCTTCCTTACAGTGGCCTACCAGCTGGCTTTCGTAATTCCGGGAAGCTCGCCTTTATAGGCCAATTCCCGGAAACAGATCCGACAAATCCCAAATTTGCGCATGTAAGCATGGGGACGGCCACAGATTTTGCAGCGATTGTGAACACGCACCTTAAATGACGGTTCCTTTAATTGACGAACAATCATTGACTTCTTAGCCACGCTTTCGACCCCCTCCCCTATTCGTGGAACGGCATACCAAACAGGCGCAGCAATTCGCGCGCTTCTTCGTCGGTTTGAGCCGTCGTGACAAAGACAACGTTCATACCCCGTACCTTATCGATCTTGTCATACTCGATCTCGGGGAAAATAATCTGTTCTTTTAAGCCCAAGGTGTAATTCCCGCGCCCATCAAAAGACTTGGCGGAAACCCCGCGGAAATCCCGGACCCGCGGCAGGGCGACATTCAAAAGCCGATCCATGAATTCGTACATCCGCTCCCCGCGCAGGGTCACCTTCGTTCCGATCGCCATACCTTCGCGGAGCTTAAAGGCCGCTATCGACTTCTTGGCCCGGGTGACAATCGGACGCTGTCCGCTGATCTTCGTCAGATCTCCGACCGCCGCGTCGATGGCCTTGGAGTTTTGAATGTTTTCCCCCACGCCGACGTTAATCACGATCTTTTCCATTTTCGGAATCTGCATAACGTTTTTATAGCCAAACTTCTGCTGCAAAGCGGGAGCTATTTCGCTGGTGTACCGTTCTTTTTGGCGAGCCACCTAGGTCCCTCCTTTCGCCCTAATCTATTTCTCCGGCAAATTCATACCGCACTTAGTACAAACCCGTACCTTGCCGGAATCCGTCATCTTCACCCTCAAACGCGTCACGGAATTGCACTCCGGACAGTAGAGCATGACGTTGGAACTCGCGATGGGGGCCTCTTTTTCAACGATACCCCCCTGCGGCAGGCTTTGTGACGGGCGTGTATGGCGTTTCACGATATTCACTTTCTCCACGATCACCCGGCCTTTTTTCGGCAGCACCTGCAGGACTTTCCCTTTTCTGCCGACATCTTTGCCGGTGATCACCATCACCGTGTCGCCCTTCCTCACATGCATCTTTTGCCTTACTGCGGCCACTTTATTTCACCTCCGCTGCCATACGTTCTTTAGATCACTTCCGGGGCCAGAGAGATAATCTTCATAAAATCCCGGTCGCGCAGTTCGCGGGCCACCGGGCCAAAAATACGTGTACCCCGCGGGCTCCTGTCGTCTTTAATGAGAACGGCCGCGTTTTCGCTGAAGCGGATGTACGAACCGTCCGGTCGCCTGATTTCCTTCGTTGTCCGCACAACCACGGCTTTTGCGACCTCTCCTTTTTTGACAACGCCGCCTGGTGTTGCTTCTTTCACCGCAACGACAATAATATCGCCGACCGAGGCATAACGCCTGAATGAACCCCCCAAAACCCGGATGCACATGACTTTTTTCGCTCCGGTGTTATCGCCGACCTTGAGTGTCGTTTGAACCTGGATCATCCCTTAAGACCCCCTTTCCTGTGCTGCAGAGCATATCAGAGGACGACCGCTCTTTCCGTAACTTCGACCACACGCCACCTCTTGCTCTTACTGAGCGGGCGGGTTTCCATGATAACCACAGTGTCCCCCACATGAGCGGAGTTATTTTCGTCGTGGGCGTGAAACCTCTTGGTATGGGCAATCGTGCGCTTGTAGATTGGATGACGCTCTTTGATTTCAACCGCCACGACCACCGTCTTTTCCATTTTATCGCTGACGACCTTACCGATCCGGACTTTACGTTGGTTTCTTTCCACTCGTGTATCCTCCTTTCCCAGCCTAAACGCGCTCGATGTTCAGTTCGCGCTCGCGGAGAATTGTCTGCCCTCTCGCAATGCCCTTGCGCACTTCACGGATGCGCATAAAATTGTCAAGTTGTCCCGTGGCCAGTTGAAAACGTAAATTAAACAGTTCCGTTTTGAGCTCATCGATTTTCTTTAGAACCTCTTCGTCCGTCAGATCGCGGAATTCCTTACTCCTCATCCGCGCCACCCCCTTCGAGCTCCTCACGGCGCACGATTTGGCATTTAATCGGAAGTTTATGAGCCGCCAGCCGCAAGGCCTCACGGGCCACCTCTTCCGGGATGCCGGCCAGTTCAAACATCACGCGTCCGGGCTTGACAACCGCCACCCAATACTCCGGCGCTCCCTTGCCGCTGCCCATGCGGGTCTCCGCCGGCTTCGCGGTTATCGGTTTATCCGGGAAAATCTTAATCCACACTTGACCGCCCCGTTTGATGTAACGGGTCATGGCGATACGGGCTGCCTCAATCTGCCGGTTGGTAATCCAGGCGGGTTCCAGAGCTGCCAAACCGAATTCGCCAAAGGTCACGGTATTGCCGCGGGTCGCTTTCCCTCTCATGCGGCCGCGGTGTTGTTTCCGGTGTTTTACTCTGGTTGGAACAAGCATCTATTTTCCTCCTTCCACCTGAGAGACTTTCTTGGCGGGAAGAATTTCTCCTTTGTAAATCCAAACTTTAACGCCGATTTTGCCATAGGTCGTGTTCGCTTCCGCGAAGCCGTAGTCTATGTCGGCGCGCAAAGTATGAAGGGGTACTTTCCCCTCGTTATACCACTCCGTCCGGGCAATCTCCGCGCCAGCCAAGCGGCCGGCACAGGAAATCTTGATCCCCTGGGCTCCCTGGCGCATGGTGCGGCCGACGGTTTGTTTCATCGCCCGGCGGAAGGAGATCCTCTTTTCCAACTGCTGAGCCACGCTCTCGGCCACGAGTTGGGCGTCCAGCTCCGGCTTCTTTACTTCCACGATGTTGACGGCGACCTGTTTCCCGGTCAGCCCCTCCAACTGTTTGCGCAGGTTCTCGACTTCGACACCGCCTCTGCCGATAACTATCCCGGGTTTCGCGGCATGGACGGAGACTTTGACCCGGTTGGCCGCGCGTTCAATTTCCACTTTCGGCACCCCGGCCTGGAACAGCTTCTTTTTGATAAACTTGCGGACTTTCAGGTCCTCATGCAGGAGTTCCGAGTAATTCTTATCGGCATACCAGCGGCCTTCCCAGTCACGGATGATTCCGACGCGAAAGCCTTTCGGATTAACTTTTTGACCCATCGCCTAGTCCTCCTTCTTGTCGCCGACCACCACGGTGATGTGACTGCCCCGTTTGCGAATTTGATCCGCCCGGCCCATAGCGCGCGGTTTAATCCTTTTCATAGTCGGCCCCTGGTCCACGTAAATCCGGGTAACAAAAAGTTCGTCCGGGTTAAGTTCCAGATTATGCTCCGCGTTGGCTACGGCCGACTTGAGGACTTTCGTCACCGGCTCCGTCGATCCGTTCGGGGTAAAGCGGAGGATGGCCAATGCCTCGGGAACTTTCTTGCCGCGTATCAGATCGACAACCTGGCGTACCTTGCGAGGAGAGACACGCACATATTTGGCAATCGCTTTGGCTTGCATTCCAATACCTCCTCCAGATTAACGTAGCCCGCTTGATTTTTCACTGCCGGCGTGGCCCTTAAAGGTGCGGGTCGGCGCAAACTCACCCAGTTTGTGCCCCACCATATCTTCGGTCAAATAAATGGGAATATGCTTACGGCCGTCATGAACGGCAATCGTATGCCCTACCATCTGAGGGTAGATGGTCGAACGCCGGGACCACGTCTTGAGGACGCGTTTTTCGCCGGATTGATTCATCGCTTCCACCCGCTGCAACAGCCGGGCTTGCGCGTAGGGTCCTTTTTTGAGGGATCTGCTCATTCCTGGGCCTCCTTTCGGCTGGTATAAACCTTATTTGCTGCGCCGCTTGACGATAAAGCGACTCGTCGGATTCTTTTTCTTGCGCGTCTTGGCACCCAGGGCCGGTTTGCCCCAAGGAGTGACAGGATTGCGCCCAATCGGGTTGCGCCCCTCGCCCCCGCCATGGGGGTGATCGACGGGGTTCATCACCGAACCGCGCACGGTCGGCCTGATGCCCAGCCACCGCGTTCTCCCGGCTTTGCCGAGGTGAATATTTTCGTGCTCGAGGTTGCCGACCTGGCCGATGGTGGCCCGGCAATTCAGATGCACCAGCCTCATTTCTCCGGAGGGCAGGCGCAGAGTGGCGTAAGCCCCTTCCTTGGCCATCAACTGGGCGGAGCCGCCGGCTGTCCTGACCAACTGAGCCCCTTTGCCGGGTTTCATCTCAATATTGTGCAAAAGAGTTCCCACGGGGATGTTCCTCAGGGGCAAAGCGTTTCCCACCTTGATGTCGGCATCCGCCCCGGAAACGACTGTCATACCCACCTGCAGGCCGTTGGGAGCCAGAATATAAGTTTTGAGACCGTCCGCATAATGGAGCAAGGCGATATTGGCCGAACGGTTGGGATCATATTCTATCGCGGCAACTTTGGCCGCAACCCCGTCTTTGCCGCGCTTAAAATCAATAACCCGATAGAGGCGTTTATGCCCCCCGCCCTTATGCCTAACGGTCAAACGCCCTTGCTGGTTGCGACCGGCGCGTTTGCGCAGAGGCTCGGTCAGGGAACGCTCGGGTTCACTTTTCGTAATTTCCTCGAAGGTCGAGACACTCATCTGACGCCGACCCGGAGAGGTTGGTTTAAATGCTTTAACCGGCATGGCTAACACTCCCTTCGCATCCGCTTTAGAGACCGGCAAATCCTTCGATCGCGTCTCCGGGTCTCAAGGTCACGACGGCCTTCTTCCGATCCGGAGTTCTGCCGCTGTGGCGACCCACCCGTTTCACGCGGCCTTTGACATTCATGGTCCGGACTTCGGTCACACCCACTTTAAACATCTTCTCCACCGCGTTTTTGATTTCGATCTTATTGGCGGCCGGGTCGACCCAGAAGGAGTATTTGTTTTCAGCCGACAGGTTCACCGATTTTTCGGAAATGACCGGACGTCTGAGAACATCACGTGCATCGCGCATTACGCAAACACCTCCTCCGCTTTCGCTACGGCCTCTTGGGTCAAAACCAAAACATCGTGGTTTAAAATATCAAAAACGTTCAAGCCCTGGACCGGCGTGGCCTTCACGCCGGCGATGTTGCGCGCCGCCCGGCTGATTGTCTCGTCGCTCTGAGCGGTTACAACCAGGGCCTTCTTGCCGGCCTTCAACGCCTCCAGAACTTTAACCATCTCTCGTGTTTTCGCTTCCGCCAGCTTCAATTGGTCCAGAACAATCAAATTCTCCAACTGAACTTTGGCTGAGAGAGCGGAGCACAACGCCAGCCGCCGTACTTTCTTCGGCACTTGGAAACCATACTTGCGGGGCTTGGGGGCGAATACTACTCCGCCGCCCCGCCAAATCGGCGAACGTGTGCTGCCGGAGCGCGCCTTGCCCGTTCCTTTCTGCCGCCAGGGCTTGCGTCCGCCGCCGCGCACTTCACTGCGCAACAAGGCGGACTGGCTGCCGCTGCGCCGGCCGGCCAGGAGAGAGACAACCGTCGTATGCACCGCGTGTTGGTTAGGTTTTATTCCGAAAATATCTTCGTTCAAGTCAATCTCCCCGACGGGAGCGCCTTGCATATTTAATACTTGAACTTTAGGCATGCCCGATTCCTCCTTTCTCTCGCGTTACTTCGCCTTAACGCCCTTGACGGAAGCTTTCAGAATGAGCAATCCTTTTTTTGCCCCCGGAACTGCCCCTTTGACTAAAACCATGTTCTTATCCACATCAACCCGGACAATTTCAAGGTTTTGCACCGTAACCCGGTCTCCGCCCATACGTCCGGGAAGTTTGCGTCCTTTAAAAACGCGAGCCGGACCCTTCGCGCCTAACGAACCTGTGCGGTGATGGTATTTCGACCCATGTTTCATAGGTCCCCGCCGCGCGCCGTGCCGCTTGATCATCCCTTCAAAGCCTTTTCCTCTGGACACGCCCACGACGTCGATGCGATCCCCGCTTTGAAAAACATCCGCCTTGATTTCCTGCCCTAACTGGTAGCCTTCCACGTCGTCCGCCGACACTTTAAACTCTCTGAGAAAACGCAGCGGCTTCTGCTGAGCTTTTTGAAAATGGCCTTTCTCCGGCTTATTCGCCAAGCTCTCCCTTTTCTCGCCAAAGCCTACTTGAATGGCGTTATACCCGTCCGTTGCGGCAGTTTTCTTCTGCACGACATAACAGGGTCCTGCTTCCACAACCGTGACGGGAATCAAGTGCCCATTCTCCACGAAGACTTGGGTCATCCCGACTTTTCTGCCCAAGATCCCTTTAGACACGAATGCCACCTCCTAACGCTTTGAAGTGCACCGAAGTTTTCCGGAGCACGAGAGCGTTTCTATTTTGCTCGGAACCTGCGCCATACCCGCACTTTCGGGCTTGACCGCGGCCCGCACTTTGGAACCACGCCTCCGGGCGTTTCACACAACAAACACAGATATTATAGCACAAATACCTTTGCAATGCCAGTAAAATTTCCCCTCTGGCGAATAGCCACCCTTATAATTTGATCTCAATATCGACCCCCGCCGGCAGGTCCAGACGCATCAGGGAATCGACCGTTTTCGACGTGGGCTCGAGAATGTCAATAAGGCGCTTGTGTGTTCGCATCTCAAACTGTTCGCGGGAATCCTTATTGACGTGCGGAGAACGAAGAATCGTGTAGATGTTTTTCTCCGTGGGCAAAGGAATGGGGCCGCTCACCTGCGCCCCGGTCCGTTTCGCCGTCTCGACAATCCTGGCGGCCGACTGGTCCAACGCCTTGTGATCAAACGCTTTTAAACGAATGCGGATCTTTTGGCTCATTATAACCATCCTCCTTCAGCCCTCTCAAGCGGGCAAATGGCGTAAAAATTACCCGGTCCGGGCGGAGCCCCCGTGCCGGCAACCTTTTACGCTTCACTTTTTCCCGGCCCTGTTCGCCGGAAAGTTACGGGCGGCAGGCAAAGCGGCCGCCCTCCCCAAACGCGGAAACCGGGAAACCGAACTCCGGGCAGCCCGCGGATTTCGGCACTTTTGACATAGTCTCTCCGGCCGAACCGTCCGGTTCTTCAGGATTTATTCCACGATATTGGCAACCACTCCGGCTCCCACTGTACGGCCGCCCTCGCGGATAGCGAAACGCAGACCCACTTCCATGGCAATCGGGGTAATGAGTTCCACATTGATCGTAACCCGGTCTCCCGGCATGATCATCTCCGTCCCTTCGGGCAGTGTGATGACTCCGGTCACGTCCGTGGTGCGGAAGTAGAACTGCGGCCGGTAGTTGTTGAAGAAAGGCGTATGGCGTCCGCCCTCTTCCTTGCTCAAGACGTATACTTCGCCGCTGAACTTCGTATGAGGCTTAATGCTGCCCGTCTTCGCCAAAACCTGACCGCGTTCGACGTCCTTGCGTTCCACGCCACGCAGCAGGCAGCCGATATTGTCCCCGGCTTGGGCCTGATCGAGAAGCTTGCGGAACATCTCCACCCCGGTCACCACGGTTTTGCGAGGCGCATCCGTCAGGCCGACGATCTCCACTTCATCTCCGACTTTCACCATGCCGCGCTCAACCCTGCCGGTAGCCACGGTTCCGCGGCCGGTGATGGTAAAGACATCTTCCACAGGCATAAGGAAAGGTTTGTCGGTATCGCGCTGCGGTGTGGGAATGTAGGAATCGATGGCATCCATCAGCTCCCAGATCTTGCCGCACCACTCACACTCGCGTTTACCGCAGCCGCATTCAAGAGCCTTCAAGCCGGAACCCGCGACAATCGGAATATCGTCGCCCGGGAATTCGTATTCGCTCAACAGCTCACGGATTTCCATTTCCACAAGCTCCATCAGTTCCGGATCATCCACCATGTCTGCTTTGTTGAGCCAGACCACGATATAGGGCACACCGACCTGACGGGCCAAGAGAATATGCTCCCGCGTTTGCGGCATCGGTCCGTCGGCGGCGGAGACAACCAGGATGGCCCCGTCCATCTGGGCGGCGCCGGTGATCATGTTCTTGATGTAATCGGCGTGGCCTGGGCAGTCCACGTGGGCATAGTGCCGGGTGGCTGTTTCATATTCCACGTGAGCCGTCGAAATCGTGATACCGCGTTCCCTCTCCTCCGGGGCCTTGTCAATCTGGTCAAAAGCCGTGGCTACCGCTCCGCCGGTCTTAGACAGAACCAGGGTGATGGCCGCCGTGGTAGTCGTCTTGCCATGGTCAACGTGACCGATGGTTCCGACGTTAACGTGGGGCTTGGTACGTTCGTACTTTTGTTTTGCCATTTGAGTGTTTCACTCCTTTAATAGAATTAAGGTCAAGGATTTGGCCACAATGTGGCATTACTCGGCACTGTACCCGGGCCGGAACTGACCATGCTGACGCAGCCTCGATGTCTGACCTCCGGCTTCCGGTCTCTGAATCAGGCGCCTTGCCGTTTCGTGATGATCCCTTCGGCGATGTTCTTGGGCACATCCTCGTAATGATCAAACATCATTACGTAGGTACCCCGTCCCTGGGTGCGCGAGCGCAGATCCGTCGCGTAACCGAACATTTCGGCCAGCGGTACAAAACCCCGCACTACTTGAGCTCCCGCCCGGGCTTCCATTCCTTCGATTCGTCCCCGCCTTGAATTCATATCCCCGATCACGTCCCCCATGTATTCTTCCGGGACCGTGACTTCAACTCTCATGATCGGTTCCAGAATCACGGGATCAGCCTTGGCAGCCGCTGCTTTAAAGGCCATGGAGCCGGCAATCTTGAAAGCCATTTCTGAAGAATCCACGTCATGGTAGGACCCGTCGTAAACCGTGGCGCGCACGTCCAGGACCGGGTACCCCGCCAGGATACCGTTTTGCATGGCCTCTTCTATACCCGCACCAATCGCCGGAATGTACTCCCTGGGGATCACGCCGCCGACAATCTTATTGACAAACTCAAAACCGCTGCCCGCTTCCAGGGGTTCCAACTCAATCCAGCAATGGCCGTACTGACCCCGGCCGCCGGACTGACGCACGAACTTCCCTTCTGCCTTGACGGCGCGATGGATCGTCTCCTTATACGCAACTTGCGGACGTCCGACATTGCAGTCCACTTTGAATTCGCGCTGCAGCCGGTCGACGATAATTTCCAGATGGAGCTCGCCCATACCGGAGATAATCGTCTGCCCGGTTTCGGTATCCGTGTGCATACGAAAGGTCGGGTCCTCCTCCGCCAAGCGGCTCAGCGCTCCGCCCATTTTCTCCTGGTCGGCCTTCGTTTTGGGCTCGACCGCAACATGAATCACCGGTTCGGGAAACTGCATGGCCTCAAGAATGATCGGGCTTTTTTCGTCACACAAAGTGTCCCCTGTGGTCGTGTCCTTCAGACCGACGGCCGCCGCGATGTCCCCGGAGCGCACCTCCTGAATGTCTTCGCGGTGATTGGCGTGCATCTGCAGAATCCGGCCAATGCGCTCACGCTTTCCTTTGGTCGAATTGTAAACATAGGAACCCGAGGACAGCACTCCCGAATATACCCGGAAAAATGCCAATTTACCCACATAGGGGTCAGCCATGATCTTAAAGGCCAAGGCGGAAAACGGCTGAGTATCGTCAGAATGTCTCTGATCATTCTCGCCCGTCTCCGGATGCACCCCTTTAATGGCAGGCACATCCAGCGGGGATGGCATGTAATCAACGACCGCGTCCAACAGCGGTTGTACCCCTTTGTTCTTGAACGAAGAACCGCAAAGGATCGGGATGAATTTCAACCCAATCGTACCGCGGCGGATCCCGCCGCGGATCTCTTCTTCCGTCAGTTCTTCACCTTCCAGATACTTCATCATGAGCCCTTCATCCGTCTCGGCCACGGCCTCGACGAGTTTCTCACGATATTCATTGGCTAGCTCGACTAAGTCTCCGGGGATATCGGCGATGTCACTGGTGGTGCCAAGATCATCCGTGTAGGTGACGGCTTTCATCGTCACCAAATCCACGATCCCTTTGAAGGAATCTTCAACCCCTATAGGGAGTTGGATTGGTACGGGATTAGCACCCAGCCGGTCGGCAATCATTGAAACTCCCCGAAAAAAATCGGCACCCATCCGATCCATCTTGTTGATATAGGCAATACGGGGAACCCCGTACTTATCCGCCTGCCGCCATACTGTCTCGGATTGTGGCTCAACACCGCCAACCGAACAAAAGACGGCCACTGCGCCATCGAGCACGCGCAGAGAACGCTCCACTTCTACTGTGAAATCCACGTGTCCTGGTGTGTCTATGATGTTAATGCGGTGATTTTTCCAGGCACAGGTCGTGGCCGCCGAGGTAATCGTGATGCCGCGTTCCTGCTCCTGGACCATCCAGTCCATGGTCGCAGCGCCGTCATGAACTTCCCCGATCTTGTGCACCCGTCCTGTGTAGAAAAGGATGCGCTCGGTCGTCGTCGTTTTGCCGGCATCGATGTGAGCCATGATGCCGATATTCCGAGTCCTCTCTAATGGATATTGCCTTGCCATGATAATCCCCCTTTCTGCCAAAGTCACAACCGGACCGATTACCAGCGATAATGAGCAAAGGCCCTGTTGGCTTCAGCCATCTTATGCGTGTCTTCCTTTTTCTTAACGGAACCGCCGGCGTTGTTGGCCGCGTCGAGGAGTTCCCCGGCCAGCTTCTCCTGCATGGTTTTTTCACTGCGTTTGCGGGAATAGCTGACTAACCAGCGCAGCCCCAAAGTTTGCCGGCGTTCAGGCCTTACTTCGATTGGAACTTGGTAATTGGCGCCGCCAACCCGCCTGGCTTTAACCTCCAGAACCGGCATGACATTTTTCAAGGCCGTTTCGAAGACCTCCACCGGATCTCGGCCCGTCTTTTCCTTAATAATGGTGAAGGCGTTATAACAAATAGATTCTGCCGTTCCTTTTTTACCGTCAAGCATGATCTGATTGATAAACTTCGTGACCACCCTATTTTTGTAAATCGGATCGGGCAGGATCTCGCGCTGAGCAATATACCCTTTGCGTGGCAAATGATTTCCCCCCTTTCAGACAAACATGACACAAACTCCCGTGGCCACCGCACTCCGGGGTCCAAAACGGCGCCTATTTCTTCTTCGCGCGTTTTGCCCCGTATTTAGAGCGAGCCTGATTCCTTTTTTGCACACCAGTCGTATCCAACGCGCCTCTCACAATGTGGTAGCGAACGCCCGGAATATCTTTCACACGGCCTCCCCTGACCAAAACCACGGAGTGCTCCTGAAGGTTATGACCAATTCCCGGAATGTAAGAAGTGACCTCCACCCCATTGGTCAGGCGCACACGCGCCACTTTGCGCAGAGCCGAGTTCGGTTTCTTCGGGGTCGTTGTATACACCCTTGTGCACACTCCGCGTTTTTGCGGCGATCCACCTGAAGGGAATTGCTTACGTTCTAGCGAATTATAGCCCCACTGCAAAGCGGGAGCTGTTGACTTCTTTTCGATTCTGGAACGTCCAAGACGAACAAGCTGACTGATTGTCGGCATGCCTACACCTCCTTCCTGCACGGACAATAAACAATATACAAGGAATTGCTTGCCCCAGCATCAGGCAAGCAATTCCAAAACCCGCATGCAAAACAAACTCTCGGCCGTTTACGGCCGGTCAGCCAAAATCGCTGCCACCGCCGCTCCGACCTCGATTCCGCAAGCCCTTCCCAGTTCGGACATGCTTCCCACTTCGACACATTCCACACCGTGACTTTGGCACAGTTCCCTGATCGGCCGCACGATCCGGGCATCGGCGTCGCGAGCCACGTAAACGCGCTCCACCGACCCTTTTTCCAAGGCCCTTTGGGTCTGTTTCAGACCGATCGTTTTCCTGCCGGCGTGTTTCAAGGTTTCATCAAGCAAGATTCATGCTTTCCCCCTTCACTGCACCCATAAAATCACACGATGACATTTTAGCATTCCCACAGTTCGCTGTCAAGCTGCAAAAAACCGTCTGAACCCCCAAGTTCTTTGAGCGTGCAACTATTTCGGGGCAAATTCCCCTGCCGTAAAAGTGCAGCCGACAGACTACGGACCGGTTCAAACCTCCGCCGGAGCGGAAACTTTCAGGTTGCGGTAACGGGACATACCCGTTCCGGCGGGAATCAGCTTGCCGATAATGACGTTCTCCTTGAGACCCAGCAAAGGATCGACTTTCCCTTTAATGGCAGCCTCCGTGAGGACGCGCGTCGTCTCTTGGAAAGAGGCCGCCGAAAGAAAGGAATCCGTGGCTAAAGAGGCTTTCGTAATCCCCAGCAAAACCGGCCTCGCCACCGCGGGCTCACCCCCGTCGGCAATAATCTTGGCATTGGCTGCTTCAAAGTCGAAAATGTCGATCAACCCGCCCGGCAGCAGGGTCGTGTCGCCCGGCTCTTCGATTTTCACCTTGCGCAGCATCTGGCGAACCATCACTTCAATGTGCTTATCATTAATGTCAACCCCCTGCAAGCGGTAAACGCGCTGAACCTCGCTGAGCAAGTAAGCCTGAACCCCGCGCAGCCCTTTGACTTTCAACATGTCATGCGGATTGACGCTGCCCTCCGTCAGCTCGTCCCCCGCTTCTACCGTATCCCCGTCATGCACACGCAGGCGGGAGCCGTAGGGAATCGTATAGACGATGCGTTCTTCTTTCGCCCCCGTCACTTCGACTTCCCGGCGAAGTTTAACCTCCCGCATAGCCACTTTCCCGTCGATCTCGGCGATAATCGCCTGGCCTTTCGGTTTGCGGGCCTCAAAGAGTTCCTCGACCCGGGGCAAACCCTGAGTAATGTCATCACCGGCGACCCCACCCGTGTGGAACGTGCGCATGGTCAGCTGGGTTCCCGGCTCGCCGATAGACTGAGCGGCAATGATTCCCACTGCCTCACCCTGTTCGACCGGGCGTCCCGTGGCTAAATTGCGCCCATAGCACTTTTTGCAGACGCCGAAACGGGTCTTGCAGTTCAACACCGAGCGAATCCGCACCGACTTGTAGAACTTGGCGATGAGTTTTGCCTGGTCTTCGTTGATCTCTTCCTCGCTTGTCGCCAGAATTTCCCCCGACTCCGGGTGATACACATCCTCCAAGAGAAAACGTCCGACCAGCCGCTCCTCCAGTTTTTCGATCACTTCCGGCCCGTCTTTGATGTCCTCAACGGTAATGCCGGCCGTCGTACCGCAATCGTCTTCGCGGACGATGACATCCTGAGACACGTCGACCAGACGGCGCGTGAGATAACCGGAATCGGCTGTCCGCAAAGCCGTGTCCGCCAGGCCCTTTCTGGCTCCGTGCGAGGAGATGAAGTATTCCAAAACCGTCAGGCCCTCCCGGAAATTCGCCTTGATCGGCAATTCAATCGTCCGGCCGGACGGGTCTGCCATTAAGCCCCGCATTCCCGCCAACTGGCGCAACTGTTGAATGTTGCCGCGCGCACCGGAGTTGGCCATCATGTAGACCGGGTTAAACTTGTCCAAAGTGTCCATTAGGGCCTTAGTGACAGAATCCGTGGCTTTAGTCCAGGTGTCAATAACCAAGGCGTAGCGTTCTTCGTCTGTGATCAGTCCCCGCCGGTACTGCTGCTCGATCTTGGCGACGAGACCGTCGGCCTCCGACAAGATCCGTTTCTTCTCCGCCGGCACCACAATATCCGAGAGGCCGACCGTGATCCCGGCCCGAGTGGAGTACTTGAAACCCAAACTCTTGATCCCGTCCAAGAGGGTGGCTGTGGCCGCATATCCCCCGACGCGATAGGTTTTGGCCACGATATTGGCCAAAGTTTTTTTACCGGCCACTTCGTTGATGTAATCAGGTCCCCCCGGGACGTTGACCACGTAAGGCTCACTCTTCCCGGTGGGAATAACCGAGTTGAAAAGGATGCGCCCCACCGTTGTCTCGACCAGTTTGCCCAGCGAGCGCACTTTCATCATGGCTTGCAGATGGAGTTCCTTGCTGTCCATGGCCAAGAGCGCTTCATCGACATCCCGGAAGATCTTGCCCTCGCCCGTAGCCCCCGGACGGTCAATCGTCAAGTAGTAAGCTCCCAGAACCAAGTCCTGGTTCGGTTGAGCCACCGGTCTGCCGTCTTTGGGGTTGAGAATATTGTGAGCGGAAAGCATAAGCAGCCTCGCTTCGGCCTGGGCTTCCACCGACAGCGGCACGTGCACAGCCATCTGGTCCCCGTCAAAATCGGCATTATAAGCCGTGCAAACCAGGGGATGAATCTGTAAAGCGCGCCCCTCAACCAATACCGGTTCGAAAGCCTGAATCCCCAGCCGGTGCAAAGTAGGCGCCCGGTTGAGCAGAACCGGGTGACCGGTGATGACCTCCTCCAAAACATCCCAAACCTCGGGACGAACCCTTTCTACCATCCGTTTCGCACTTTTAATGTTATGGGCGTGCCCTTCGTTGACCAGCTTTTTCATGACAAAAGGTTTGAAAAGTTCGAGGGCCATTTCTTTGGGCAGTCCGCACTGATGCAGCTTGAGGTTCGGCCCCACGACAATCACCGAACGGCCGGAATAATCCACGCGCTTGCCGAGCAGGTTCTGGCGGAAACGCCCCTGCTTACCTTTTAACATATCGCTGAGCGACTTAAGGGGGCGGTTGCCGGGACCGGTTACCGGCCGCCCGCGGCGTCCGTTATCGATCAAGGCGTCCACCGCTTCCTGCAGCATCCGTTTCTCATTGCGCACAATAATATCCGGCGCACCCAGATCGAGCAGGCGTTTCAAACGGTTGTTGCGGTTTATCACCCTGCGGTAAAGATCGTTTAAGTCGGAAGTGGCGAAGCGGCCGCCGTCCAGTTGGACCATGGGCCGGAGTTCCGGGGGAATCACCGGCACGACATCCAGGATCATCCATTCGGGCCGATTCCCGCTTTGCAAAAAGGACTCAACCACTTCCAGCCGGCGGATCGCCCGCACCTTGCGCTGACCGGTTACTTCCTTAAGTTCGGTGCGCAGCTCATCATTGAGTTTCAGTAAGTCGATTTCGACGAGGAGTTTCTTGATGGATTCCGCCCCCATGCCCGCTTCAAAACGCGTCCCGTATTTTTCCCGGTACTCCCGGTACTCGGTCTCGGTCAAAAGCTGTTTCGGCATGAGCGAAGTATCCCCAGCCTCAGTTACTATATAAGAAACAAAGTAGAGAACTTTTTCCAGGGCCCTGGGGGACATGTCCAGGAGAAGTCCCATGCGGCTGGGAATCCCTTTAAAATACCAAATATGAGACACCGGCGCCGCCAACTCTATATGCCCCATCCGTTCCCGGCGCACCTTGGAACGCGTAACTTCCACCCCGCAGCGATCGCACACGATTCCTTTGTAGCGCACCCTCTTATATTTACCGCAATGACACTCCCAATCCCGGGTCGGTCCGAAGATTTTCTCACAGAACAGCCCTTCCCGCTCCGGTTTGAGCGTCCGGTAATTAATGGTTTCGGGTTTCTTAACCTCTCCGTAAGACCAGTTGTGAATCATTTCCGGGGAAGCGAGACCAATGCGCATACGGTCAAAGTTGTTGACGTCCAGCAAGTTTCTCTCTCCTTTCGCCCCTGAGGATCAGGGAAACAGGTGCAGACAACCCACTCCGCCAAGGAATGAGCCTGCAGGCCCGGCTTCACTTATCCGCGGCGGGGACTCTCCTGTGTCGCAAAACCGGCATGGAGCCTACTCAAGATCGTCTTCTAAACCTTGTTCGTCTTCTAAACCTTGTTCGTCCTCGGCAATCTCTTCATCGTCGTCGATGAACTCTTCCTCCTCGTCGCCGGGGCTTGCCACAACCTCGGCCACAGGCATCTCTTCATGCAGGTCAATCCCCAACTCCTTTGCGGTCTCAGTGACATCCTCGTCGATTTCATGGATCTCTATTTCTTCATCGTCTTCGGAGAGAACCCGGACGTCGAGAGCCAGGCTCTGGAGTTCCTTGATCAGGACCTTGAATGATTCGGGAACCCCCGGTTCGGGAATGTTCTCTCCTTTGACGATCGCTTCATAGGTTTTAACCCGGCCGACAATATCATCAGACTTCACCGTTAAAATCTCCTGCAGGGTGTAAGCGGCACCGTAAGCTTCCAGAGCCCAGACTTCCATCTCCCCGAAACGCTGCCCGCCGAACTGAGCCTTCCCCCCCAGAGGCTGCTGGGTCACCAAAGAATAGGGCCCTGTCGAACGGGCATGGATTTTATCGTCAACCAGATGATGCAGTTTCAAAACATACATATAACCGACGGTCAATTTATTGTCGAAAGGTTCTCCGGTCCGCCCGTCGTAGAGAACCGTTTTCCCCCCCTCCGGCAGTCCGGCCTTGGCTAAAGTGGCAAAGACATCGTCCTCTGTGGCCCCGTCGAAGACAGGGGTGGCAACACGAATGCCCAGGGTCTTGGCAGCCCAGCCCAAGTGAGTCTCCATGATTTGGCCCAGATTCATCCGTGAAGGAACCCCGAGCGGATTGAGCACGATCTCAATCGGTGTGCCATCCGGCATAAAAGGCATGTCCTCCTGGCGCATGATCCGGGAAATGACGCCTTTGTTGCCATGCCGGCCCGCCATCTTGTCTCCCACGGAGATCTTTCTCTTTTGAGCAATGTAGACCCGAACCAGTTCGTTTACTCCCGGTGCCAACTCGTCCCCGTTTTCCCGGGTAAAAACCTTGACATCGACAATCTTCCCGGCCTCCCCATGCGGAACCCGGAGAGAGGTGTCTCTCACTTCCCTGGCTTTCTCACCGAAGATGGCCCGCAAAAGACGCTCCTCCGCCGTGAGTTCTGTCTCACCTTTCGGTGTCACCTTTCCTACCAGAATGTCGCTGGGGTGTACCTCGGCACCGATGCGAATAATGCCGCGCTCGTCCAGGTCTTTGAGCACATCCTCACCTACGTTGGGAATGTCGCGCGTAATCTCTTCCGGACCCAGCTTAGTATCCCGGGCGTCTGCCTCATATTCTTCAATATGAATAGATGTATAATAGTCCTCGCGGACCAACTTTTCACTGATGAGGATGGCATCCTCGTAGTTGTACCCTTCCCAAGTCATAAAGGCCACCAGGACATTGTGCCCAAGGGCAAGTTCGCCCTGCTCCGTCGACGGTCCGTCCGCAACGATTTGCCCCGCGCTGACGACTTCACCTTTACTCACGATCGGACGCTGGTTGATACAGGTGCCCTGATTCGAACGCAAATACTTAAGCAGCCTATTTTTCTGGGTCGTCCCGTCGTCACCGCGGATGATGATCTCATCCGCGGTCGACCGTTCCACCACTCCGCCTTTTTTCGCCAAGACGCAAACACCCGAATCTTTGGCCGCCTTATATTCCATCCCCGTTCCGACCAGGGGCGCGTCGGCCCGCAAGAGGGGCACAGCCTGGCGCTGCATGTTTGAGCCCATCAGAGCCCGGTTCGCGTCATCATGTTCCAAGAACGGAATAAGAGCCGTGGCTATGGAAACCATCTGCTTGGGCGAGACATCCATGTAGTCAATGCGGTTAGGGGCAACCAAGACAAAATCCGCACCATGGCGGGCGTCGATTTTCTCAGCGACAAAGCGGCCATCCGCGTCTAAAAGGGCATTGGCCTGCGCCACAATGTATTTCTCTTCTTCATCCGCCGTAAGATAATGAATCTCGTCCGTGACAATACCCTCGTCTTGGTCGACCTTGCGATACGGAGCCTCGATGAACCCGTATTCATTGATCCTGCCATAAGTACTCAAAGAACCGATCAAGCCGATGTTCGGACCCTCCGGGGTTTCAATCGGGCACATCCTGCCATAGTGTGAGTGGTGCACATCCCGAACTTCGAACCCGGCCCTTTCCCTGCTCAACCCCCCCGGACCCAGGGCACTGAGACGCCGTTTATGGGTCAATTCCGCCAGCGGATTGGTCTGGTCCATAAACTGGGAGAGCTGACTGCTGCCGAAGAACTCTTTGATCGCCGCCACGACGGGGCGAATGTTGATCAGCACCTGAGGTGTAATCACATCCACGTCCTGAATCGTCATCCGTTCCCGCACAACCCGTTCCATGCGCGATAGCCCGATCCGGAACTGATTCTGCAGAAGTTCTCCGACCGACCGAAGGCGTCGGTTGCCCAGATGATCAATATCGTCGCCATGTCCTTCCCCGGTCATGAGGAAGAGCATCCGGTTCATCGCCGCTATGATGTCTTCCTTCGTCAAATGACGCACATTCATGGGAATATCCAAACCCAACTTTTTGTTCAGCTTGTAGCGTCCGACTTTCGCCAAGTCGTAACGTTTGGGATCAAAAAAGAGGGTTTCCAACAGAGAACGGGCGCTGTCAACCGTCGGAGGCTCACCGGGACGCAGCCTTTTATATATTTCAACCAGAGCCTCCTCCGTCGACTCGGAGTTATCCCTTTCCAACGTCCCCCGAATTTCGGGACGATCATCAAACAGTTCCAAGATCTGACCGTTGCTGCTGTATCCCAACGCTCTGATCAGAATGGTCGCGGACAGCTTACGCGTCCTATCCACCCTGACATAAAGGTTATCGTTCAGATCACTCTCAAATTCAAGCCAGGCACCCCGGTTCGGAATAACCGTCGCACCGTAAAGTTTCTTGCCGGTCGGATCGATCTGTTCGGAATAATAGACCCCCGGGGAACGAACCAGCTGGCTGACGATCACTCGCTCCGCACCGTTGATGATAAAAGTTCCCTTTTCTGTCATCAGGGGAAAATCCCCCATGAACACTTCCTGCTCTTTTACTTCTCCGGTTTCTTTATTTATAAGGCGAACCTTGACCCTGAGAGGGGCGGCATAGGTCACATCGCGTTCTTTACATTCTTCGACCTCATATTTCGGATCTCCCAGGCTGTAATCAATGAATTCCAAAACCAAATTACCCGTGAAATCCTGAATGGGGGAAATGTCACGAAACATTTCGCGCAATCCCTCTTCAAGGAACCAAAGATAGGAGTTTTGCTGGATTTCAATCAGATTCGGCATTTCGAGAATTTCCCGGATCCTTGAATAGCTCCAACGTTCCCTTGTCCCAACCTTAACAGGATAGAACATTTGATGCTTCACCCCTCAAGTTTGATTTTCCGAAACAGGCAAGCGGTTCAAAGCCCAACTCTCAGTAAACTCGTTCAGCTTAAGCTGAACATCGAGACTTCGCCTACGATAGTCTCCGGTGGAGACTATCGTAGGCACAGAGCGTGAAATTATGCTTTTGTGCCGAAGGATGGAGTCTACCCCCACCGAAGCGGGGTACGTAGGATCCACTCCCACTTATAGAAGTCGGAGTCTTACGCTTTGGATAAATGGCGGCAAGAAACAATCCTCCTTCGTGCCGCACCATCCGGACAGATCCAAAGTGGACATGAATATGGTCCTTCTGATAGGATTTACCAATTCTCCACAGTAACAATTATTAAGGATACCATTATTACGTCCTTGTGTCAAGGACTAATCCGAAATTTATTTGCGCAATAGCCGAAATTTTTGCCGTTTCCCGAAAATGATCACCTGCTCCGGAAATCGCTGTCCGGCGGGGGAGCCGCGAAAAAGGCGGGGTGTTGAAAAACACCCCGCCTCACTCCCCGGCAGTACCGTTAGCCTTATTTTACTTCGACTTTGGCACCGGCATCGCTCAATTTGGTCTTTAACGCTTCCGCATCCTCTTTGGAGATCTTCTCTTTGATAGGTTTCGGAGCGCTGTCGACGAGGTCTTTCGCTTCTTTTAGCCCTAAGCCGGTCACTTCGCGGACGGCTTTGATGACGTTAATCTTGGAGGACCCGACTTCGACCAGGATGACATCAAACTCGGTTTGCTCTTCCACCGCAGCCGGCGCGGCGCCGGGAGCCGCTCCCGGCGCCGCCACCGCCACCGGGGCCGCCGCGCTGACCCCGAACTCTTCTTCAAAGGCTTTGACCAACTCGGACAGTTCCAGAACAGAGAGGCCTTTAACGGCTTCGATAATTTCACTGGTCTTTGACATTTTTGTTTCCTCCTAAAATATAAATATACTTTTTCTCTCAGGCTTCCTGCGCTTGCCGTATTGCTTCCAATACATACGCGAGTTTGCGAATCGGGCCTTGCAGAACGTTGACCATTCCGGCCAAAGGAGCCTGCATCCCGCGCAGCACCTGCGCCAAGAGCACCTCGCGCGGCGGCAGGTCCGCCAGAACTTTTACCCCGTCCGCACCGATGACCTTCCCTTCGAGCACACCCGCTTTAATCACGAAATTCTTATTGGTCTTGGCAAACTCGGAGAGAATCTTGGCAGGCGCTACAGGGTCAGCGCTAAAGGCAACGGCCGTAGGCCCTTCCAGAAACGGATCCAAACCCTGGACACCGACCTCCTGCGCGGCCCTCTTCACCAGTGTGTTCTTCAGAACCCGATATTCCACCCCGGCTGCACGCAGTTTTACACGCAATTGAGTCACCTGAGCGACGGTCAAACCGCGGTAGTCCGCCAAAACCACTCCCGTCGAACTGCCCAATTTCTCCCGGATCTCTGCCGTCACCTGAGCCTTCTCCTCATGGTTAAGCATGATTGACACCTCCTTCCCGGAATTTTTAATCGTCTTTTCCGCCAGTCAAAAAACCTCTGCCGCAGCAGAGGTTAAGAAAGCTGAACTTATGTCAGCGATCTGTCCAACCTCGGCAGGATATAAGATTAAGCCCAAAGGCTCCTGCTGTCTTCAGCGGCGGCCATATTCTCATTCCGGGTCTGATCATGAATATTTACCGACGGCGGCTCCGAAATTGCCCATCCGCTTCAGGCTAATGCGCCTTAAGCGGATTAATTTTTACGGCAGGGCTCATCGTAGAGGACAAGGTGACACTTCGAATATATTGACCCTTGGCAGCGGCGGGTTTTACCTTAATCAAAGTCTCCGCCAGCACCCGGTAGTTATCCAGCAATTGTTCTTCGGAAAAAGAGACTTTGCCGATGGGGGCATGGATAATCCCGGCTTTGTCGGCACGGTAAGTGATCTTACCGGCCTTGATTTCGTGAATGGCCTTGGCCACTTCAAAAGTGACTGTCCCGGTTTTCGGATTCGGCATCAGGCCCTTAGGTCCCAGCATCCGGCCCAATTTACCGACCATACCCATCATGTCGGGGGTTGCGACCGCCACGTCAAAATCAAACCAACCTTGCTGAATTTTTTCCACCATTTCTTCGGCTCCGACAAAATCGGCTCCGGCCTGCTCGGCCTCTTTCGCCTTGTCACCTTTGGCGAAAACCAAAACCGTCTTACTTTTACCGGTTCCGTGAGGGAGAACTACCGCTCCCCTGATCTGCTGATCCGCGTGCCTGGTATCGATCCCCAAACGGAAAGCGGCATCCACAGTTTCGTCAAACTTCGCTTTGGCGATCTTCTTGACGATGCCCACCGCTTCCGAGGGCTCAAACAGGGCGTTGCGGTCATACAGTTTGACTGCTTCCTGACGATTCTTTCCTGCCTTCGGCATACCTTAACCTCCCAGTGGTGAAACGGGCTCAAGCCCTCCCACTATCTTTCTTCTGAGCCGGCGCTGCAGCCGACTACTCGGCAATTTCAATACCCATACTTCGGGCCGTTCCTTCCACCATCCGCATGGCGGCCTCGACACTGGCGGCATTGAGATCCTTCATTTTTAACTCGGCGATTTCACGAACCTTGACCTTGTCGACTTTAGCAACTTTTTTACGGTTGGGCTCTGCCGACCCGGAATTGATATTGGCTGCTTTTTTCAGCAGCACCGAGGCCGGCGGCGTCTTCGTAATGAACGAAAATGAGCGATCTTCAAATACTGTGATTTCCACCGGAATAATAAGCCCGGCTTGGTCTTTGGTGCGCTCGTTGTACTCTTTGCAGAACGCCATAATATTGACCCCATGCTGACCGAGTGCCGGACCGACCGGAGGCGCGGGTGTAGCCTTACCTGCCGTGATCGCCAACTTGACCAAACCGACAACTTTCTTTGCCATAAACAAACACCTCCTTTTCGGGATATCCTTAATCGAGTTCGGAATGTCCTTAATCAATCTTTTCGACTTGCGCAAACTCCAATTCCACGGGGGTCTCCCGGCCAAACATAGAAACCATGACACGAAGCTTTCCCTTGTCTTCGAGAATCTCCCGGATTACCCCAATAAAATCTTTGAAAGGCCCCGTAATCACCCGGACACTCTGGTTCACCGAATAATCCACTCTGGTCCGGACTTCTTCGTAGCCCATCTGACGGAGAATGCTTGTCACCTCATATTCCAACAAAGGAATCGGCTTGGCGCCGGTCCCGACGAACCCCGTCACTCCCGGGGTGTTGCGCACGACATACCAGGAGTCGTCCGTCATGTCCATCTCAACCAAGACATACCCGGGAAACACCTTGCGCTTGGCAACCTTTTTCTTCCCGTTCTTGATTTCGATCTCATCCTCCATGGGGACAAGCACCCGAAAGATCTTGTCCTCCATGTTCATGGATTCAACCCGCTTCTCCAAGTTCGTCTTGACTTTGTTCTCGTAGCCGGAATACGTATGAATGACGTACCAGTTCTTCTCCATCGCTCATCAGGGCACCAAACGAAGCCCTAACCTCCCTGTGAAATTAACCCAAGCCTTAACGTTTATCTGTCGGAGCTGCCCCGGCGGCAAACCCCGGTCGGAAGTATGAAGTCAACCCGGGTATCCGCGTCCTTGAAGTATGAAGTCAACTGCCGGGGACATCCCGGGCATCCCGGGTGTCCCACAGTATTTGCTTCCTAGAAGTATGAAGTCAACCCGGGTATCTCCTTCCTTAAGGAAGGAACCTGGCCAACGCCAAAGTTAAAGCGCTGTCCACAATCCACATCAAGATGGCCACTATAGCCACCGACAGCACGACAACCCCCGTATAAACGAGAAGCTGTTGCCGGGTCGGCCAATGCACCTTCTTTAATTCAGCCCAAACCCCCCGAAAATACTCCGTGGATTTCGTCATTTGGCCCTGAGCATTTCCGGGTTTCCTTGCGGCGCCCATTGCATCACATCCTTAAATTAGACCTACGGACCTCCGAACCATACGCCGGCCTGCGCACCATACGGTCACGCAACCAGGTTCTTAACAACGTTCCCGGGCGTACAGCCAGTCCCACTGGGAAACCCCTATGCGCAT
The DNA here is from genome assembly GCF_902729405.1 of Acididesulfobacillus acetoxydans. Classification (GTDB taxonomy): domain Bacteria; phylum Bacillota; class Desulfitobacteriia; order Desulfitobacteriales; family Desulfitobacteriaceae; genus Acididesulfobacillus; species Acididesulfobacillus acetoxydans. Next base: position 859,693 of record NZ_LR746496.1, on the reverse strand, counting down.
CCCGCCACAACACTCCGGCCGCTCCCGGCGCAACGGCCGGAGGCGCCGTTCAAACCGGCCAAGCTCAGCGCCGATTTTACGAGACGGCACACGTTTTCTCGACGAAGGCATTACGAGATGGCACGCCTTTTTCTCGACGAAGGCAAAAAAAATTACTTCGTCTCCTTATGCGACGTATGTGTTCTGCAAAACTTACAATACTTTTTGACCTCCAAGCGATCTGGGTTGGTCTTTTTATTTTTTACCGTCGCATAGTTCCGGTGTTTGCATTCCGTACATGCTAAGATAATACCAACGCGCATCCACGAACACCTCCCACTGTATGGCCCTGGAAATAAACCCATTGCTCCCAATAATTTATCATATGACACATATCATGTCAAGAAAAGCCTGATTTTCTGACCTTTAAGCGCGCCGGATGCTCCAGATGCGCCAAGTGCGCCGCAACAACTTAATTGATCTTGATCCCGCGGGGATTTCCGGATTTAACTGTCTGACTGCGAAACCCCTTTCGCCTTGCCGCCGGAAGCCATCCAGCGAAAGAAAGGCAGCCACGCTGCCTTTTGAAGTCTTGGTTGCGGGAGCCGGATTTGAACCGACGACCTTCGGGTTATGAGCCCGACGAGCTACCGCTGCTCCATCCCGCGCTGATCAATTGTCTCAAACCAGAGGATAACTGCCACAATTTCCAGAATGACTTCCCTCTTGGTATCAATACTCCATACGAACTGTCCGGCCTTCGATCTCCGACTTCCGGCGCTCGGCTTTCGATCTTTGATTTCTGACTTCCGACCTCTGACTTCCGACCTCTGAATTGGTGGGCAGGGATGGATTCGAACCACCGTACCTTCCGGAACAGATTTACAGTCTGCCGCCTTTAACCACTCGGCCACCTGCCCATGAAAAATCGGGAAGACAAAAAAACCCTCGGTATCCTGGTTTATCCTGCAGCATTTTGATTCAGTTGCAGGATCGGTTGCAGTAATTGCAGCACAAAACTTATTTTAGCATGTGACCCCCAAATGTCAATACCGAATTCCGTTTCCGGGGCAATTTTCTTTATAGATTGCATAGATTACGACGTTTGGCCGGAGACCACCAAAAAGAGAGGCGGCAAGATACCGGCGAGCCCTGCCCCAAACAAAATCACGGCCGATCTTTTGGCTGGCAAAGATGACGGCCGTGTCCGTCGTCAGGGGCAGAAGCTCTGTCGTAGCGAATCTTTGCCGGGCCAGTTCTTCCCGGACCCAGGTTCCAGAAAAAACTCTCCCATTATATGCATTATACGTATGGATGAACATGTTTAAGTCAACAGACCGGCTTTTTCCGGGAGGAACTCACTCTCCAGCCAAAGTCAACTCCATTTTTTAACATGGCTTGCGAGAAGTCCCCCGTCCTCTATAGGCCTCTATAGGCGGGGGATGAATCGCTATATGGACATTCACAAAAAAGCGTATAGTATTTGGCAAATTGTTCTGGTATAAAATGTTCTGGTATAAAATGTTCTGGTATAAAATGTTCTGGTATAAATTGTTCTGGTATAATATAATCAGTCGTATTATAATATAATCAGTCGTATATAGAGTAGAGGGCTGATTTCTAGTGAGTGCTAAACTCATCTTAGAGCGTGGACTTAGCGCCATGGCCCAAACATAGATTTTCTGTAGGGCGGGAACCGCCCGAAGTTACGCCTGTGGAAATTGCGTAAGACCTAATCCAGCACTCAGAAACCTTGAGTGCTGGACGAGGGCAACGATTGATGAAACAGGAAGCCAACGCCCAAGTGTTCGCCGAGAAGCCCCCGCTTCTTAGCGAAACGTAAGCGGGGGTAGTTCACAACCTCTCCGGCAATTATTTGCGGCCGCGCTGTTACGAAACAATTCCATAATACTTGGCCGCGACCTGGGCGGCGCAATTCGGTCCGCATACCGCACACGAGTGGTCATCTCCGGCGGCCAGGGCAACTCTCGTTTTTTCAGGATCCAGAGAAAGGCTTATCTGCCCATCAATATTCCGGGCGACCCGGGCCTGCGCCATTTGCCTGTCCTTTTCCCAGGCCTGTTTGTTTCCACGGGCGAGATCGGCTGCGTGAGCGGCGATCCGGGCCGCAATGACTCCCTCTTTGACATCTTCTTCCGTCGGCAAGCCCAGATGCTCAGCCGGGGTCACATAGCAAAGAAAGTCAGCACCGGCCGCGCCGGCGATGGCCCCGCCTATAGCGGCCGTGATATGGTCATATCCCGGTGCCACATCGGTCGCCAAGGTGCCCAAAATGAAATAAGGCGCCCCATGGCATAGCCGTTTCTGTACTTGGATAGTCGCCTCCACATGGTTCATGGGAACGTGTCCCGGTCCTTCCACCATCACCTGAACTCCGGCAGCCTGAGCTCGGGCTACAAGTTCTCCGGCTGCGATCAGTCCCTGCAGTTGGGCGGCATCCAGGGAGTCGGCGGTGGAACCGGGACGGATGGCATCCCCCATACTTAGGGTTACATCGTATTTTTTCAAAATCTCCAGTAAGCGGTCAAACTGTTCGTAGAGCGGGTTTTCTTGGTTGTTATGCAGCATCCAAGCCGTGAGAAAGGAACCCCCGCGGCTGACCACATCTGTGACTCGCCCCGTTCCCTGCAGCCGCTTTAGGACATCAAAATTGTACGCACTGTGAATGGCCATAAAGTCCACACCGTCTATCGCTTGTTTTTCGATCGTCTCAAACATATCCCCGGCGGTCATGGCCACAATGCTGCCCCGTTTTTCGATGGCTTCGATCGCGGCCTGATAGATAGGCACAGAGCCGACGGCAATCTTTGCTTTGGTCAAGGCCAGTCGCCTCATGCCGTCAATATTCCCACCGGTGCTTAAATCCATCAGGGAATCACAGCCTGCCCTTTCCACAAAAGCCAGTTTTCTTTCCTCCAGCGACAGGTCCTCACGATTGCTGGAGGTGCCGATTAAGGCATTGACTTTGATGCGCAAGTCCTGACCGATCCCGCAGTAATTGAACTCTTTCCGGTTCACATTGTGGGGAATAACGATCTGGCCGGATGCAACTCCCTCCAAGATAGATTTGACGTCCACATTTTCCCGTTTAGCGACTGTTTCCATCTCCGGCGTAATCTCGCCCGCCCTGGCAGCCAATACCTGAGTTACCCGAGTCATTTTTCTTCATCCTTCCTTGAATATTTTCGTTAGACCCCGCCGAAGGACTATTCGAGGACGAAACCTTCTGACCCCGTGGTACTTCGGGAATATCCCCGTCCTCGCCGGTCCAAGTTTGAGCCACCCGGTATCTTAACAACTCACTCTCGCGGTGCCCAGATATTTCGCGACAATTTCCATGGCGCAGTACTTTCCGCACATGGCGCATCCGGCCACGCTATCGTCGCTTCTGGTTTTCTTTATCTTTTCAGCGCGTCCCGGGTCTATCGCCAAGTCGATCTGTTTTTGCCAGTCCAAGGCCTTCCTGGCCCGGGATAACGCCAGATCCCATTTTGCGGCCCCGGGCAGACCCTTGGCTAAGTCGGCGGCATGGGCTGCAATCCGAGCCGCCACCACACCTTCGTGAACCTGGTCAACATCAGGCAGTCCGATATGTTCTGCCGGTGTTACATAGCATAAAAACCCGGCCCCGGCCCAAGCGCTGATGGCCCCGCCGATAGCCGCACTGATATGGTCATAGCCGGCGGCAATATCCGTCACCACCGGACCGAACACAAAGTAGGGGGCTCCTTGGCATAGGCTCTGTTGCAAAGTCACGGTCGCTTTTAGCTGGCTCAAAGGAACATGCCCGGGTCCTTTCACCATGACCTGCACCCCTGCTTCCCTTGCCCTCCGTACCAGCTCACCCATGACCACCATTTCCTGCACCTGAGCCCCGTCCAGTGAATCCGCCAGGCAACCCGGCCGCATCCCGTCAGCAAGGCTGACCGTAACATCATATTTACGGGCAATGTCCAAAACTCGGTCGTAATGCTCATAGAGCGGGTTTTCCCGCCGGTTATGCAACATCCAGCCGATCAAATGAGAACCACCGTAACTTACCAGAGGATCAAGCCTGCCTTCTTGTTTAGCCCGCTCCACAGCGCTCATGGTAGTGCCGCAGTGCAGGGCCATAAAATCAACACCGTCAGCCGCCTCTCGTTCAATCACTTCGAATAATTGTTCAACTTCCATCTTCAGGGATGAACCGTACTTTTGGGCCGTTTGGGCCACGGCCTGATAGTAGGGCAACGTTCCCAGCGGTGTCATGGTCGCTGTCAGGCTTTCCTTGCGCATGGCGTCAATATCCCCGCTGACGCTTAGATCCATGATAGAATCCGTTCCCGCTTCTACGGCTGTTCTGATCTTGGCCAGTTCCGTCTCGATGTTTCCTTTGGAGCCGTACAAACCGACACTGGCGCTTACTTTCGTTTTCAGCCCTTTCCCGATGCCGGTGGGGCTCATGTTTTGACGACGTATGTTCCGAGGTATAACGATGGTCCCTGCCGCCACTCCCTGTCTGACAAATTCGGCCGTAAGTTTTTCCCTGGCAGCCACATATTCCATTTCCGGCGTAATCCCGCCTTTTAGGGCCGTGCTGAGCTGTGTCATACTGGCATCCTCCTTTTTTTGTCAAATAAAAAAACCACGCCGAAATAGGGCGTGGATTTTACCATTATCCTCACCTAACCAACCTTACTCGCGAGGCCGGTATAGATATTTACAGGCAGGTCTCCTGACTCAGGCTCATCGCTGTCTTGCCCCTTCCCCCTTTTGGAGTGGTTATGGCAACAGCTCACCTTCACAGTGGCGGGTCCGTCCGGGAATCACACCCGGTTTCCTATTCTCCCTTTTTGGGCACCTGTAGTATGGATATTCACATTTTTCACTCTGAGTTTAGCTCTTTTGCCAAAGCTTGTCAAGCTTTTTGGTCATGGGCTGAAGCAGCCAATACGATTATCCAGGGCTTTGGACATAATACGTCTGCCCATGTCCGCATAGGCACCTTCAAAGACAAGCGCGTCTCCGATTCGTACTAGCTGTTCCGCCCCTGCCCGTGAAGAAGTACCTATGTCGATGTGCTAAGATCAATATTTGGCGACTCTGAAAATAACCGAGTTTGATAACGAACAAAGCCAGGTGATACAGTCGTTGGAATGTGAATACGCTGGTGAACCAAAATGGTATAAAAAAGTTCTGAGGAAGGCTGAGACTACGTTGTAGTCCCAAAATCACGCCGAGTAAAACCCCGCAGCCCTTGCTGCGTCTATATCTGGAAAAAATTTACGCCAAACTTAGGATTCTTAATAAAAAAAGAATGCCGGCAGCTTAGTGCCAGCCGGCGATAGAAGCAGATCCACGCATCCGTAAATGCTATATCCGTCACCTGGGAAAATCAGAATACTACAGGGCTCGTTTGTAGAGTTCAATGACTTCTTTCAAAGTCAAGATACGTGGGTTTGTAAAGGAACATGCGTCTTTCATGGCGTTTTGCGCCATGGTCAGGAAATCCTCCTCTTTAACGCCAAGTTCTTTAAGACCCGATGGAATGCCGACATCTTGAGACAGACATCGGATGGACTCGATTGCCACGTCTGCTGCGTCGCGAACTGAAAGCCTTTCGATATTTTTCCCCATAGCCCCGGCAATATCAGCAAAACGTTGAGGATTAGCCAGGATATTATAATTTGCTACGTGAGGAAGCAGAATAGCATTGCAGACTCCGTGAGAAAGGTCATAAAAACCACCCAGTTGGTGTGCCATAGCATGGACATATCCCAGGCTCGCGTTGTTAAAAGCCATACCTGCCAGAAACTCAGCATAAGCCATTTTATCCCGTGCTTCAACGTTTTGTCCGTTGGCCACCGCATTTCTTAAGTTTTCGGAGATAAGCTTGATGGCCATTAGGGCAGCAGAGTCAGTAATCGGGGTGGCGATGGTCGAGACATATGCTTCCACTGCATGAGTTAAAGCATCCATGCCAGTAGCTGCCGTCAATGCCGGAGGCATTCCCACCATGAGTAAAGGATCATTGATAGCCACGTTAGGGGTAACTCGCCAGTCCACAATAGCCATTTTCACATGGCGGTCTGTGTCAGTAATGATACAGAAACGGGTCATTTCACTGCCAGTACCAGCTGTAGTATTAATAGCAATAAAAGGGGGCATCGCTTTCTGGGATTTATCGACCCCTTCGAGGTCGCGAATATTACCGCCATTGGAAGCCAAAATCCCGATTCCTTTGGCGCAGTCGTGGGAACTCCCACCCCCGAGAGAGATGACCATGTTACAGGCGTTGTCTTTAAACATCTTGAGGCCGTCTTCCACATTTCTATCCGTCGGGTTGGGCTGCACTTTGTCGTAGAGAAATACTACTCCTCCGGTCGATTCCACTTGGTTCTTTATTTGCTCAGCAATTCCAGCCATGACAAGCCCTTTATCTGTGACCAGGAGGATTTTAGAACCACCTAAGATTTTGACTTGGGCTCGGATTTCTTGAGCCGATCCGATACCCATCAGGTTCACAGTGGGCATAAAATAGCCAAAAACTTGTTCACCTAAAGCCATAAGACAATTCACTCCTTTTTCAATAATTGGAACAACAAAGCCAGATTGAGGCATTCTTACCAATTTCCCAATTTTCATCGTTGCCCCGCTTCGTAACCCTTCTTCTCAAATTCATCCAATCGCGAGACTCCCACTTCTACAGACTTCTACAGGTGGGAGTAGTTCCCTGTACTCTACTTCAGTGGGGGTAGACTCCCCACTGAAGTCTCGATGTTCAGCTTCTGCTGAACGAGTTCGCTTAACATTTTAATGAAAGCCTCTTGCTTTTCCGGCGACACCCTTTTTAGTTCGAGAAGCTTACCTAAACTTCCTGGAAATGATCCGGCGCAGGAGAACGGCGAAATACCGTTCTCAATGAAAAACGTCATCACTCCCGGTATCTCCATGATTTCTTCCACCGAAGAATCTCGATTGATCATTCTGTCTCCTCCGTTGAACAACCGGCTCTGCTCTTTTCCTTGAGCTTACGTTAGTAGAGTCCCGCTTTCTTTTCCGTCAGACTGATGAAGATATTCTTCTTCTGGCTATAATGGTCAAGCATCATGAGATGCGTTTCCCGTCCGATTCCGGATTTTTTGTAGCCGCCGAACGGTGCATGTGCTGGTAGATTATTGTAATCGTTGACCCACATCCGCCCGGTTTCGACAGCCCTAGCCACTCGGAAGGCACGGTTAATATCCTTCGTCCAAACCGCTCCTCCTAAACCGTATTCGCTGTCATTGGCCATCCGGACTACGTCTTCCTCATCTTGAAACCTAATGAAACAAACCACCGGTCCGAAGATTTCTTCCTGAGCCACCCGCATTTTGTTGTCCACGTCGGCAAGAATGGTCGGTTGCATAAAAAACCCTTTATCAAGACCATTGTTGGTCAGGCGGTTACCGCCACAGGCGACCTTCGCCCCTTCCTTTTTTCCGACTTCCACGTAGGCAAGAATTTTTTCCAACTGCATTTGGTTAATCTGTGACCCCATCAGCGTATCTTTTTCCCATGGGAGGCCCACCTTGACTTTACCGAAAGCATCTACCGCCGCCGCCAGGAACTTATCATAGATCGCTTCCTGCACAAAAACACGCGAACCGGCACAACAAACTTGTCCTTGATTCAACAAAACACCCATCTGTACACCTTCCAGAGCTTTCTCCCATGGACAGTCTTCAAAATAAATGTTTGCCGATTTTCCGCCAAGTTCCAAAGTCGCCGGAATCAATTTCTTCGCTGCCGCATCTGCAATCGTATATCCTACTTCGGTTGAACCGGTAAAGGCCAGCTTACTAAAATCCGGATGGGACAACATGTAATTCCCAGTCGTAGATCCTCTACCAGTAACCACATTGACGACACCGGGTGGCAAGACTTGACCAAGGATTTTTGCCAATTCCAAAATGCTTAAAGGCGTTGCTGAAGATGGCTTGATCACAACGCAATTCCCGGCCGCCAGAGCGGGAGCTATTTTCCAAGCCGCCATGAGCAGCGGGAAGTTCCAAGGGATGATCTGCCCAACGACACCAAGCGGTTCGTGCAGAATAAGACTTAAGGTATCCTTGTCGATCATCACAGCCCGACCTTCTTCCGTCCGAACAGCTGATGCGAAATAGCGGAAATGATCAGAACTTAGAGGAACATCAATCCCGGTGGTTTCCCGAATCGGCTTGCCGTTATCCAAAGTTTCAATCATAGCCAATTTCTCCGCATTAGCGTCAATCAAATCGGCAACCTTTAGGAGGACTGCGGCACGGTCCTGCGGGCTCTTTTCTTTCCAGGACGGAAAAGCTTGCCAAGCAGCTTTTACTGCGCGGTCTACGTCTTCTTTGCCGGCATCGACGCAGGTCGCCAGAAACTCACCGTTTGCCGGACAATAGCTTTTATAGGTTTTCCCTTCCGCCCCCTCTACCCATTGGCCCCCGATATAGAGCTTGTAGCTTGCGTCCATTGGTTTTTGCATGTCGATTAGTATCTCTCCTTAATTATTAATCAGTTCATCACTCGATGAATTGTCAGTATGCTTACGATGCAAATTTCATGCCATCACAGATGCTCACGTGTTCTTCGCTGTCCTTTTGCTGCCCTATAGAGAAACAGCTTGGGTACCCACGCTCCTAAAGCTTGCCTACTTATATTTTCAATCAGCCTTTGGCGAAGGCTGTTACAGAGTGTCCCGCGTCTGTCCTCTTTTTGTTCTTCGTGCGCGACATAGAATGTACAGTGCAAGGCGGGACTTACCAGGCATCGCCGTTTCTCTTGGCGTTTCGACGGCTTCATTTGGGAGTTGTCATCTTCCGCTAGCATAACGCTCTAAGCTTGAAGGTTTTTATCATGTCCACTATAATAGTTAACAGAACAGTATGATTGGCAAGTGAGAACATTTTCTATCTCTGTGAGAGATTTCGAAGAAAAGAGGGTGAGAAGATGAATGCCACCGGAAATCTCGAAATAATCAGACAAGAATTCGTTGAAACAGGGAATATCTCCCTGGGAATACGGCCGGAAATTGCCGCTTCCTGGCAGCGTTCACGGCAGACCGGAGTTAACCCTGAAGACGGGGTAAGCCATGTCGTCCTAAACTCTCAACAGCTGGCAGAACTGCGCCTGCATAAACATCACTTGATATCCACTGCTCAACCTATTATCGATAAACTTCATCAGCTGGTCACCGAATCGGGTTTTATTGTTCTTCTAGCCGACGACGAAGGATATGTCATCGACATCGCCGGCGATAAGTCCACCCTGACCCGAGCTGTTCACTTAAATCTTTACTTAGGCGGAAACTGGCAGGAAAGAGAAGTGGGCACCAACGGCTTAGGCACAGCTTTGGCTCTAAACCACCCCGTACAGATTTCCGGAGCCGAGCATTATTGCGACAAACTTCGGGGTTGGACATGCTCGGCCGCTCCGATCCGCGATCTCACGGGCCACATCGTAGGTGCCTTACAAATGTCTGGTCCTTGCTCCCGTGCTCACCTTCATACCTTGGGTATGGTAGTGGCCGCAGTCGAGGCGATCCAAGGGTATTTAGACATTGAAGAGAAGAGCCATAGGTTGACAGTTCTAAATAATCATCTCAATAGTATTTTCTTCTCCGTCTCTGACGGAGTCCTTCTCATAAATCAGCAAGCGGAAATTCAAGAAGTCAATCCCGTCGCAGAAAAGATCCTTGCCTATCCTGCGGCCAAAATTTGCGGTCAAAGAATCACCAGATTCCTGGACCTTAAACCACACGCCCTAGAAACGTTAGGTAAAGGTAGCCCTTTGGCCTCAGCGGAAACGGCTTTCTATGGAAAGCACGATCCCGCCTATTGTCGTCTGTCAGCCAAACCTCTTAAAGATGAACAGAACAATATCTTGGGAAATATACTTTTTCTCAAGCCGATTGACGAGATTAAAAACCCGGCTAACCGCTATACCGCTGTTCCGGCCAACTTTCACTTCAGCGACATCATCGGCCAAAACGAACGCCTGCAGACAGCCATAAAACTAGCCTTGCTCGCAGCCAAAAACGACGCGAATGTTCTTTTGCAAGGGGAAAGCGGCACAGGCAAAGAAGTCTTTGCCCAAGCCATTCACAATCACAGTTCACGCCATACAGGTCCGTTCGTTGCTATCAACTGCGGTGCTATCCCGCACGAACTTCTGGCTAGCGAACTCTTCGGGTATGAAGAGGGTGCTTTTACTGGTGCTGGCCGGGGTGGACGACCCGGTAAATTCGAATTAGCTTCAGGCGGAACCCTTTTCCTAGACGAGATTGGAGAAATGCCTTTGGAACAACAGATTACTCTTCTCCGGGTTTTACAGGATCAGAAAATCACGCGTCTCGGTTCCAGCAAGGTCATTAGTACCGACGTGCGTATCCTATGCGCAACGAATAAGAACCTCAAGGAAGAAGTAAAAAAAGGCAGCTTTCGCCAGGACCTGTACTACCGCCTAAATGTCATCTTCTTGCAACTGCCTCCCTTGCGGGAGAGAAAAGACGATATTCCTCTGCTCTTCAGCACATTTCAGACCGCTGTTTGCCGCAAATCTGGTATTACTCTGCAAAGCATTGAGCGGAATATTCTCGAGCATCTGCGCGCGTATGAATGGCCAGGGAATATCCGCGAACTTCAAAACGTTGTAGAACGAATGATCTACTCAACACCTAATGGCGTTCTTTCCACCGAACTTCTTCCACAAGAAATTCTCACTGTCGCTGCGTCCGCCGAACGAAAGAGTCATTCCGACCCCAAGCAGCCACTGAAAATGAAAATGTTGCGGCAGCAATTCCGACAAAGCTTCGCCGAGCATGAACGTCAGGAAATACTTACCCTATTATCCAGGGAAGTAGGCAATGTCAGTGCCGTTGCCCGCACCTTGGGCATTTCCCGCAGCGCACTTTACCGAAAAATGCATCAGTTCAAACTTCTTTAGGCACGGTGGGGATCCAGGACGAACACGGTGGCCCGCTCTGATACGAAAGCCCAGAGCCACCGGCAATACCCCTGCTTCCCTCCTTTCTCAGCGATGAGCATCCAGCGTGTCTCATCGACGTGCCAGTGCGTACCCGGATCCGGAAGACGGTAGGAACGGCAAAGCCCCCGCGCACCGTTTTCAGTGCCGGGGGCTTCAGAAACGCCAGTCTAAGCTTCGCTTTTTTCTCCAAACTTCGAGTGCACAAGTTCAACCAGTTGGCCAAGTGCCTCTTCTTCATCCGGACCAACACACGTCAGAACAACCTGGTCGCCCTGTGTCACGCCGAGAGAAAGCACTCCGAGGATGGATTTGGCGGTAACTCTCTTGCCGCTTTTTTCCAGGCTAACCTCAGCCTTAAACCGGGATGCCGTCTGGACGAAAAGTGAGGCCGGCCGGGCATGCAGACCTGTTTCGTTGAGGATGGTCACGGTCTCCGTACGCATTCTCTTCTTCTCCTATTTCCAGTTCTCCAACAAGTACTTTTCCGCTTCGTCACACCACAGTCCTTTACTCTGACCGACGATTTCCGCCAGCCTGGCAAAACGTGGGTCCCGTTCGCCTTTCTCCGCCAGTTCGTCGAGGGCTGTAAGCTCCATGTTAATGTGAGTATAGATAAGCTTCTTCCCCCCGGGAATATGAGGCAGGTTCAGAACGGTTTCCGCTGCAGCGTCCAGACCACCGATATGCGTCACCATCACCGCCGGGTTGATCAGTCCTTTTTGCGTCATTTTCAAGGACTCAATCATATCATCTGTGTTTCCCCCGGTGGTGCCCATCACATGGGTGGAAGAATAGTGGACATTGTAGAAATTGATCTCCGCCGAAAACTGGTTGTCTGTCGGTCCGGCGAAGAAGTTGAGACAGCCGTCGCGTCCCAGGATTTTGTCGGCCAGTTCGACCACCGGCTTAACCGGAGTGAAGGCCAACACGTCATCGTAACCACTGCCTCCGGTCAGCTCTTTCAGATATCCGGGCACATCAGGCAAATCCTTGGTATTGACAAAGTGCAATTCCACCCCGCACTTGCGCGCTTCTTCCTGAGTGAATATCTGCTTGGCCCGCCCGATCCGCTCCTCGTCGATATCCGTCACGACCAGGAACCCCGGCCGGCGATCACAGTGCAAGGCGTAGTCGACCGCACCCAGGCCCATCGGTCCGGCTGCCGCCAGCAGGGCCATTTTTCCTCCTTCGACAATTCCCATGCGGTGCTCGTAACTGCCCATGTGCGTGTGGTAGCTGGCGTGGAAGGCCCCGATGATGCAGGACATCGGTTCGGCCAAAGAAGCCTCGTAGTAGGTGTCTCCGCGGTAGTCCAGGAGACAGTTGATCTCCATGACCTCTTTCGGAATGATGTTGTAGGTGGCGTCTCCGCCAAAATACTTGTAAGAGTATCCCGGCGACCACATCGTTCCTTTGTAGTTCAGAGCCGGCTGGAGAGCAAACTTGTTTCCCGCCTGAAATTTATCTTGAAGTTTCGCCCCGACCTTGACAATGTTGCCGGAGAATTCGTGGCCGACGATGATTGGGTTCCGGTCGACATCCTGAGGCACGCGTTTGTGCCCTTTTCCGAGAATAGCCGCTTTGTACGTGGACATACAGACAGAGTCGGAAATGATCTCGACCAGGATCTCATCCTCCTCAATTTCTGGGAGCTCAAACTCTTCCATTCTCAAGTCGTTGGCACCGTATAGACGAACTGCTTTTGTTTTCATGATCTTTCCTCCAAATTATTCTAGTGTCTGTCAAATGATTCTAGCGACTGCTGGTACAAGGCAGGCGTTTTTCCAACCGCAGACGATTTGTGCCTGCAAAACCTCAAATTGGGCGGTAAGAGACCCGTTTCTCCAACGTTCGCACCATATCCTCCTCCGGCGGCTGAGTCCCCGGAGTCATCATTTGGGCCGCGCTCGTTGCCACAGCCAGGCGGACTGTCTCCGCCAAAGAATAACCCTCTGCCAGAGCATAAGCCAAAGCGGCTACCATCGCGTCACCCGCGCCCACGGTGCTCTTCGCCTCTACGGGAAAAGCCTCGCCGTAGTAAGCCTCTTCCTTGCGCACGAAAACTGCCCCCTGAGCGCCCATAGAGACGACCGCCATACCCATTCCGGCGGCCAAGAGCTCCCGCGCCGCTTCGGCAGCCGCCTCCGGACCGGGGAGTTTTCGCTCGAGCAGGGCCTCCAGTTCATGAATGTTCGGTTTGATCAGAGCGGGCCGCGCCTTAATTCCTTCCCGCAGCAGCTTCCCGTCCGCATCAAGAATCGTTTTCACTCCTGCTCGCTCCGCCCGCCGGATCCACTTGGCATAAATATCCGGACCCACTCCGGCCGGAACGCTCCCGGACAAGATCAAAATTCCAGCGCGCTCGAGATCGGAAAAGATCTTTTCTTCCAAACGATCCAATTCGGCGGCGGAAACCTCCCCGCCCGGCTCATTGATATCCGTGTAAGAGCGGCTGACCGGATCTACCACTTTAAGGTTCGTCCTCGTCTCTCCAGGGATAAAAACAAAATCGTTCTCGATCTCCCACCCATCCATTTGCTCTTGTATGAAACGCCCGTTGTGTCCGGCCAGAATTCCGGTCGCTTTGCACTCCGCCCCCAGTACCTTCAGCACTTTGGCCACATTGATGCCCTTGCCGCCTGCATCCAGACGCAGCGTGGAAATCCGGTTGACCGTCCCCACGGCAAAGTTGTCGATTTCAACCGTCTTGTCGACGGCGGGATTCAGTGTCACCGTCTTAATCATCCTGCTCACCGTCCGTCAGGATCTCGATGATTTCCTCTTTGGAAGCTGCCTGCCGGAGTTTCAGCACATTCTCTTCCTCTTGGCAGACCAGAGCGATTCCGGCTAGGATCTCTATGTGTTCATCATCCTTGCCGGCGATTCCGATTAACAGATAAGCCCGGTTGCCGTCGCCAAAATCGATTCCCTCCGGATACTGAAATACGACCAGACCGGACTTGCGGATATACCGCATATATTCGGGCATGCCGTGGGGTATGGCCACCCCGTTTCCCACATACGTGCTCAGGCTTTCTTCCCTCTTCTGCATCCCTTCGATATATTTCTCTCCGACATAGCCGTTCTGCACGAGGAGCCTTCCCACCCGGGCAATCGCTTCACGTTTCGTCTCTTTCGCAACATTGAGTACCACATTGTTTTCGTTCAAAATTGTCCGATTCATTGTTCTGCCTCCCGGTTGAGTATTTCGATTAGCGCCTTCCGAATATCCTGTCGGTCGCCGATTCTCAGGCTTTCGCAAAACTCCCGGTTTTCGACAAGAGCAACGCTGATTTTCCCCAGCTGCTCCAGGAGATAGTTGCTCTCCGATTTCCGCGCCAACATAATAAAAAACGTATCGACCTTTTCCAGGGCGAAGCCGAGGCTTTTCATTTCAATAAACTTCTTAAGCCTGTAGGCGGCGATGAAAGGCCCTTTGATCTCATCGCTCCGCACATGGAGAAGAGCCATGTGGCTCCCCGGAATGATCACATTTCCTTTTTCTTCTCTTTTGCTGATAAGAGTCTTTAGCACTTCCTCCTTGGATGCTTCAATAATTCCGGCGGCATCCTCACGGCATATTTCGCGTACGATCTTATCAATCACTTCCGGATAGCTTTCCGCATCCAGCAGCTTGAGCTGGACGTTTTGCAAAAGCTCATTGGTAAGATTCAGATCTTCTTCCCTTTCCGATCGCTCTTCTCCGGCCGGCAAGCCTAAACTTTCCCTCCAGCGGTTCTTCTTCTTTCTTCTCCGGATCAGGCTGTTTACCGCTTCCAGATCGTCTTGGGAAAGGAAAGGGGAAACCACGGCGACATCCTCGTCCGTTTTCTTGTCCAGGCTGACTGTGGACAGCACCATATCATACCCTGCCTTGAGCTTTTCGTTCATCTCCCGCAGGGAGCAAACCTCGATCCGGTCGATCTCCGGAAAGTTTCTTGTCAGTTTGCTGCTCAGCATCTTCGCTGTACTCAAGCCGTTCGGGCAGATGATCAAAGCGCTGAGCTTGTTTTCGGCCCCGTGTTGTCTTTCGATTGCCGCTCCGATGTGCATAGTGACATACCCCACTTCACTTTCGGGTATGACCAGGTTGTATTTCGAGAACACCAGTTTGCAAGCCTGCTCTACCGCCTGGTAGAGATTTGGGTAATACTGCTTGATGTCATCGATGATCGGATTTCTTACTTCCAGGCCCCTGCTCAGGCGGTAAAGCGCCGGATCGATGTGCTGGACGAGCCCCGTCAGCAGCTGTTGATCGACATTAATCGGCAGGCTCAGCTTTTTCTCCACGATGTAAACGGCTTCCCGGACCAAATCCTCCAGGTCAAACCCTAGCTCCTTCGTCCCGGGAGTTCCTTCGGAAAATGTCTTATCTCCCTTGAGATGAACGGCCAGATAGGCTAGCTCACTTTCCGGAAATTTGATTCCCTGCTCCTCCAGGACTGCCCGGATGTCTGTCATGAAATCAAATTCCGCCGAGGTCAGGATATCCCGCACGGCCTCCTCCGGAAGACGGATGGGCGCGTGGGAATCCGTCCTCTTGATCGAGATCAGGATGTGCATGAAGGCGCCAAAAAAGCGGATGTCGTTCGGAAACAGGCCCTGCCGGTTGAGCTTTTCCATCAGGCCCTTGACCGCCTGCAGCATGTCTTCCCCGAAGGTAACCTTGAAGAAGGCGAGGAGAGGATAGTCTTGGACGTCTTCGTAGAGGAAGCTTAAGAGTTCGCTCATCGGCTGGTAGCTGTAAACAAGGTCGACAAAGGCGTTCCTCTTGTGCCAGTCAGACCCTTCCACTTCCAGGCCGTACCCCCTCTTGCGAATTAAGACCAGACCCTTATTTTTTAACCACGTTTCAATTTTGTCCAGATAGAACACAATAGTGGCTTCAACGACGTTGAACTGGTGGCTGAAATAAGCGGATTTGATCGGCTCGTCCGCCAGCAGCAGCTGAGCCGTGATCAGCGCTTGCCTCTGCTCCTGATTCAACATCCAAAGGAGCGGAATTTCCTGCTGGCGTTCCCGGATCGCGTCCAGCTCTTTTTTCTGCCCGTTCAGTCGGAGCAAGCCGGCGCTGTCGGAAATCCGCAGCTTGTATGGCTTCAGCCATTCATTCAGGGCAGATGTCTCCCGCAGAATTGTCCTCTCGCTGACATCGATCTGTTGTGAAAGGCCCTTTAAGGTCAAAGGGCCTTTCTCTATTAAATTATGGAGAATGAACTTCTGCCGGACAGTCAGTTCCACAATGGCATCACGACCTGTTTCTTAATTCGTTTACGAAGGTCTCATAAGCCGTCTTATCCAGGAAATTCTTAATCGGAACGATTTCCGCTGCACGCGCAACCTGGGCTGCACGCGCCGCAAGACTTTCCTGGGTGAAAACCACTTCCGCCTCCGGCGGGATCTGGTTCACCGGCGTGTGCTTCACTTGAATGTTGAGGCCTGCGTCCTTAAGCTGTTTCTTAAGGATAGATTCTCCCATCGCAGAGGAGCCCATCCCAGCCTCACAGGCGAAAACAATCAGACGAGGCAGTTCGCTTACACTTTTGGCACTTGGGTCTGCTGCCGCTCGCGGGCTGACGTTTTGCCCTTTGCTCTGGGCCTTCATCATCGACATCATTTCGTTGGCCGCGTCGAGGGAACCCGCATCGCCTTCGGTCTTATCCCTTTTAAGGATCACAGAACCGATAAGGAAGGATACGGCGGCACCAACCGCAATTCCCAGAAGCACCGGGACAAACCCGCCTTTTGGTGTCATCGCCATTTCTGCGAAAATACTTCCCGGCGAAGGCGTCGCGACAAGTCCGGCCTTCGTCAGGACGAAGGTGAAATCCGCAGCCATACCGCCGCCGATGACAGCGAGCAGAAGCAATGGTTTCATCAGAATATACGGGAAGTATATTTCGTGAATACCGCCGAAGAACTGAATGATGATCGCACCGGGTGCGGACTGCTTAACAGTTCCTTTCCCGTAAACCCAGTAGGCCAGAAGAATTCCCAGACCCGGGCCAGGGTCGGTTTCCAGGAGAAAGAAGATGGACTTTCCGGCTTGTTTAACTTGTTCAATACCGAGCGGGGCAAGAATACCATGGTTGATTGCGTTATTCAAGAATAAGACCTTGCCGGGTTCGATAAAGATCGCAATCAGAGGAAGCAAGTGGGCGTTCGTGACGGCAATCGCCAAGTTTCCGAGCGCCATCGAGAAACCCTGAACCACCGGTTCGATGCCGGAGAAGGCGAGAAGGGCGAGCAGCGCCCCCAGAATCCCGGCCGAAAAGTTGTTAACCAGCATCTCAAAGCCGGTCGGCACTTTTCCATCAACCATCTCGTCGAATTTTTTGATCAGCCAGCCCCCGAGAGGCCCCATGATCATAGCGCCGAGAAACATTGGAATGTCGGCGCCAACGACGATTCCGGCGGTAGCGATGGCCCCGACCACACCTCCACGGGTATCGTGCACCAGTTTGCCGCCTGTATACCCAATCAGAATCGGCAGCAGATAGGAAATCATCGGGCTGACCAGTTTGCCCAAGTAAGCGTTGGGAAGCCAACCGGTTGGGATAAAGAATGCTGTAATCAAGCCCCAAGCGATGAAGGCACCAATGTTCGGGATAACCATTCCGGCCAGGAATCCCCCGAACTTCTGCAACGCGGCTTTGCCCTTGAAGCTCCTGTCCATGACATTTACGTTTGTTGCCATTAGGCTTACCTCCTTATTTGGTTATAGTTTAATGGTAAACTCTCGCTAGTTTTTTTACAATTCAAACAAAAGCAAACCTGTCAGTGTGATCAATGACAAAATTAATATGAAATATTTCCGCCTGGATTATGAGCCAAAAGTAAAAAGCAGCGCAAGAGACCCTTGCAGGTTCTTCCGCTGCCTTCACCCTCTCAACCATTGGAGTCCGCAATGCTCCTCGCTGCCCGGAGAATCCGGTCATAATTCCGGGCACCCAGCTGCTGCAGACGATAAGCCCGTTACAGGAGTTCCTCTGCTCCGTCATCTGGGCATTGGTGCAGTCAAACCGATCCAAAAGGAGGCCCGGAAATTTTGCCTCGAAGTGGCGGATTTGCCAGGGGCGTGCAGGAACACACCCTGGCCGGATCGCCAAGATACCCACACGGATAAGGGTTTGAGGCACTTTCCGTGTGGGGTCAAATACAAATCCTCAATAGTTCTAAATTTCCTCTGACGGTAACCTCCTTTAAAGAAGCAGGAACGAGGACCGTCTCCCCTTTATTTATTGCTTCAATTCCCCCATGATAGGCAATTCCTCCCTTGCCGCCGATGATGCAGTATATTAAAAAACTATCGTTTAATTTATCAGACCGTTCGTTGTCAATCCTGATTCTTTCCATTTGAAAATAAGGAGAATCAATCATGTCTTTGTCAAAATGGGTATCTTCCTGTCCGCTAAAATTAATCACATCCAGCGCGTTTTCTATATGCAGCTCTCTCAGTTTGCCATCTTTGTCCAGACGTCCGTAATCGTAAACCCGGTAGGTCGTATCTGAATTTTGCTGTACCTCATAGACCAGGACACCCGCCAGCAGGGCATGGATTAAGCCGCTGGGAATATAAATGATATCTCCCTGCTTGACCGGTACTTCCCTGAGGCAAGCCATGATCTCACCGGTTCTGACCGCTTGCCTGAAATTCTCTCTGGACACCTCATCCTTTAAACCATAAACTATTTTAGCATCCGGTTTCGCCTCGATGACATACCAGGCTTCTGCTTTGCCCGGTTCACCCTCTACCTCGTGGGCATATTCATCATCAGGGTGAACCTGAACTGATAATTTGTTATTGGCATCAATTATTTTGATTAGGAGCGGAAAATAACCGGCGGGATCATAAGCTTTACCCATTAACTCTTCTTTATACTCGGCCATGAGCTCAGCCAGCGTCTTGCCTCTTAAATGGCCATTGGCGACAATGCTCATCCCGTTTTGATGGCAGCAAAGATCCCAGCTCTCTCCTATTTTATCTTTCGGGAGTTTACGGCCTAACAATCTCGCCAAATTGTGGCCGCCCCAAACACGTTCTTTGTAAACCGGTAAAAATTTTAACGGATACATAAAGACTCACCCCCTAAATAAAAATTCTGCCCAGCCTTGATATGTCAACGAAACAAGTTCTCTGGTGTTTTCCTTATACTTCCTGCACCTGAATATCCGGCAGCACACTCTCCAGAACCTCCACTGCAAACGTTTCGCTGCCCTCAGTCATGACGGCTGCTGTGGCACAGGCTGCCGCCAAACGTAAAGCTTCAGCAACTTTCCTGCCTCGGCTCAAGCCATGCAAAAAACCGGCCACCATGGAATCTCCGGCGCCGACCGTGCTTTTTACCGGAACCTTAACCGGCAGCACCTTGTAACAACCCTCATCGCTAACTAATAAGCTCCCTGCAGCACCCATGGAGATGACAACCTTGGCAATCCCTTTTCTTAAGAGTGTTTTGCCGCAGGCAAGGATCTCCTCTTCACTTTCCAGTTTCCTGTTAAATAACTTCTCAAGTTCGTAGACATTCGGTTTTATTATGCAGGGAGAAGCCTCTATCCCTTGGGCAAGCAAAGCTCCGTCAGCATCAAGAACAATCTTAACCTTATCCTTTAGAGAAGAAATAAGCTCAGAATAAATATCCTCCCTGACACCGGCCGGGACACTGCCGCCCAAGACCAAGAACTCACTCTGCTCGGCATACTGCCGGGCCTTTTGTATAATTTCATCGATCATCTTCCTATCAACAGGACTACCTGACTCATTAAATTCAGTAATCGTTTCGGTGCTTTGATCAAAAACTTTCAGGTTGGTCCGCGTTTGTCCGCTCCCTTGAACAAAGTCGTAAGGAATATTCTTCTCTTGGAGATATCTCTCGATCCATTTTCCTGTATCACCTGCACTTATCCCCAGAACCAAGGTGTTTGTCCCCAGCCTGGTCAAAGCCTTAGATACATTAATCCCTTTGCCGCCCGGACTCTGCATGGTTTCCTGCACACGGTTAAGTCCGCCGAATGTTAGCCCTGCAACCACCGACGTTTTATCAACCGCCGGATTTAGAGTTAACGTGGTGATCATGTCTTTAACCTACCTCATCCCATTTAACCCAGCGATTTTCTTCCTGCTGGGATAATAATGCCATTTGGATCAGTTTTTGCGCCATAGCACCTTCCCGAAACGTTGGGGTTTCCTCATAGACAATTTCTCCCCGGGCAAAGTTTAAAAGCATATTGTATAGACTCGTGAGATGCATATCAACCGCCGGGCCCAAAGAAATCTTTTCACTGGGATAGACTCTTAGGCAAAACTCAGTAAACGGGTTTTCAGGAGGCACCCTCACCAGAGAATCCGCCGTTTCTTTACCTGCGGAATTTCCGGCCTTGACCGTATTCTCTAAGGCGGCACTATTTACTCCGCGATTGCTGCTCGTGGAATTTCCTAATAGGACCGAGTCCCCTATTGAGGTTATATTTTCAGTATGCTTATGAATCTCCGGATAACGGGGTTCAGCGTCCGTGACTTTAATACTCCCTTGGCTGCCGTAAATCTCAATGACAGTATTCTCATGTAAGGCCGAGGAAATTCTTGAACATTCAATGGTTCCCAGCCCGCCCTTTTGCAACCTGACATCGAGTTTCGCATACTCATCCACATCTACCTGTGCTTTGCCTTGCGAGTGGTCAGCAACATTTAAGAACCTTTCTTCGCTATGGGTAAAGAGCTCAGCCCGGAGCGAAGAAATATCGCCCAACATATACCTCACCAAATCCACCATGTGAATCCCCAAATCCATGATGGCCCCGCCGCCGGAAAACTCTCTTTGCTCCCGCCAGCTTAAAGGACGCTCACTCAAATAGCCTTTATGGTAAAGTGTAAATCTGAAATGGAGGATCTCGCCTAATTCCCCGCTTCTGACATATTCTCTGGCCTTCACAACCGCAGGCATAAAGCGGTACATGAAGGCAACCTGATTGATAAGGTCCTTCGCTTCCGCTAATTGTACTAAAGCCCCGGCTTCCTGATAATTAAGAGCCAAAGGCTTTTCACAATACACCGCTTTACCTGCTTCCAGCGCCTTTTTCACCTGTTCATAATGCAGGTGGTTCGGAGTGCAGATATCGATTAAATCAATGTCCGAATCCAGTAAGAGATCGTCAAGAGAAGTCGCAACCTCCTGGAAAATTCCGCGATCCTGAGGCTTTTCCCTCCGGTAAGCTTTCAGGATATTCGCCTCAAAAGGCACATCATGGTAGTACAGTTTCAGGGCGTAACAAGCCAAGGCATGAACCTTGGCGATGCCTCCAAAACCAACCACCCCGATATTCACCCGTTTCATAAAACATCCATCCTTCCTTCCTCGAAAATCGAGGTTCAAGGCACGAGGTTCGAGGGCCTGCACTCTTACGGGTGTCAGCGGGCTGCGATGACGCAGGCTTAGTATACAGCTTCAGCGGCTCAGGTGAAGGTCTAGCCTCCTCCGATGACCACCATAAACCCTCGTGCTTCCAATTTAGACTTAATCGCGTTCACTTCTTCATCGGTCGGAACCGCCAGATCTTTAAGGGCATAATCCCTGCCCAGGCTTTCATATTTCGAGCTTCCGTACTGATGAAATGGGAGTAGATGAATCTCCTTCAGTCCGTATCTTTGAGCCAGATCGCTAATAGTCGTGATATTCTTCTCGTCCATCGTAAACCCTGGGATCAAAGGAACTCTGGGGATCACCCGGCAACCCTTGTCAACAAGTTTGGCCAGATTCTTCAAGATGATTTCCGAATCCGCACCGAGCGTCTTTTTACTTTGTTCAGGATCCATGATTTTAAGATCATAGAGAATAACATCTGCATATTCAGCCAAGCCCTCCAAAGCCTCCCAGCGGCCAAACCCGCTGGTCTCGATCGCTGTGTGGATTCCCAGTTCCTTCAGCTGCCTCAGTAATTCCGCAGCGAAATCCGCCTGGGAGAGCACCTCTCCACCGGACAAGGTAACCCCTCCACCGGAAGTATTAAAGAAAACACTGTCTTTTAATACTTCCGCGAGGACTTCGTCGACGCTCATCCACTTTCCCTGCTCCGCCAAGGCCCCGGACGGACACTCCGCTGCATTACCGGCACAGACATTACAGTGGATACATTGGGATTTGAGCTTCATAATTTCGCTCTCAAAACTCTGAGATTCGGGATTGGCACACCAGGGACAGTGAAGGGGGCAACCCTTGAAAAAGACAATCGTCCGGATCCCCCCACCATCATGGATGCTGTACCGCTGGATGTTAAATATCAGCGCTCGCACAGAGATCACATCCTAGCATTACTTTACAAATTCAAGGCCTTTCGGCAGGAGAAGCGATTTGTGGCTTATAACTAAGCATTATCTAAGCATTTTTCCAGCCGTCATCCGCAATTAAATGAGGCACCTAATCTATGCCGGTTGACCGACAAATTATTGCGGAGTTTCGGCAAAAACATGCTCACCTTTAAAAAACATGTTCCGTTCTGGCAATGATATCATCCTGGATGGCCTTATTGAGCTCGATAAAAATCGCACTGTATCCGGCGACCCGGACGACCAGGTTGCGGTATTTTTCGGGTTCTCTTTGCGCGGCCCTTAACGTATCGGCAGAGATGATATTAAACTGGATATGCTGGATTTTGAGCTTCATAAAAGCCTGCAGGTAGCCGATCATTTTGTTGATCCCGGCCTGCCCTTCCAAAGCCTTAGGGTGAAATTTAACATTTAGGAGGCTGCCATTCGACGTAAGATAGTTGTCTAACCGACTAACGCTTTTCAAAACAGCTGTCGGCCCTTTCTCATCCCTGCCTACCATCGGAGACAATCCGCCATCAGCCAATTGCTCTCCCGCTTTGCGTCCGTCTGCCGTGGCTCCCACTGCCGCCCCCAAAGGCACATGAGCGGAGACTGTGTAAGAACCAGGAAGAAAGCGCCCGCCACGTTCGTTGGTATACCCTTCTACTGTCTTACAATAGTAAGCCAGTATCTCGGCTCCGATGTCATCGACCTCAGAGATATCATTTCCGTATTTGGCGTATTTATGGATAAGCCTTGCCCTTAACGCTTCACCGCCTTCGTCCTCGAAATTCACTTTAAGAGAACTCAGCAATTCGGAAAGCGTCATTCTTTTATCTTCGTAGCAGAGTTTTTTAATCACATAAAGGGAATCGCTAAGATTGGCCGTACCTATTCCTTGTACTCCGGAAAAGTTAAATTTGGCACCTCCGGCTGAGACATCGACACCCTTTTCCAGGCAACTGTCGACAAAGCAGGACAGAAACGGTATAGGAGCAAAATCGCGATGACCCGTTTCAACAATATTGCAACCTTCCACCATATAGGCGACATATCTCCGGATGTTTTCTTTTATAGCAGCTTTAACGGCCGCAAAATCGTCAAATTCGCCGGCCTTCTCAGCCAGAGTGACTTCCATGACCTTCAACAAATTAAATAAGGCGATATCATGCAGGCCATAGGTCTTTCCCGGAATCGAGAGCTCTACACAACCCACAACCGCATAATCCCTAGCCTCTTCGAGGGAAACCGAGCGATTGAGGAAACCGGGGATAATCACTTCATCATTAAACACTTGGGGGATTCCCGTACCCAAGCGAATGGTCTCCACTACCTTATTATAGAAGCGACGCGGAGTGAATTCGTTAATCCGGACGCCCAGATTGGGTTGGGGCAGCCTGATATCCTGATAAGTGTCCAGGATTAAATAGGATAGATCATTGACGGCGCAGTGGCCCCGCTCATCCAGTCCGCCCAAAATAATGGTATAGCCTGTCGGAAAACCGGCAAAGTATTTGGCGCTATCCTCACTTCTTAAAAGGACAACATCATTCATTTTAAGCCAAAGACTGCGCAGGACCTCTTTGATAAATTCCTCTTGAACACCGTTTTCCCTGTCTCTTTGGTAGAAAGGAACCATATATTGGTCAAAGCGACCGGGCGAAATCGAGCTGGCATTAGATTCGTACTGGGCCGCGAGATTAATAAACCAGAATAACTGGGTTGCCTCGTAGAAAGTATCGGGTTTATGAACGGCAACCTTGCTGCATACCCGGCTTAGCTCGAGAAGTTCCCTTTGGCGCGAAGGATTCTCCTCCTTCTCAGCCAAGGTCTTCGTTAATTCTGCATAGCGTAAAATGTGTTTGACCGTAGCCTCCAAAGTGATGAGCGCTGCCTGATAAAACACATTTTCCGGCTCTTTTTCCTGCTTGGCCCTAACCCTGTCGACAAGATTACCCAACCCGAGACTAAGCAGATCCCGGTAGCCCATAATTATATGGCCTTGTCCCTTATCTGTTTGATTAAGATTAACAATATGCGTTTCCTGAGCTTCCTTTACTTCCTTGGTCAGGCGGGCATTGATAAAATCCTTAAGGGAATGACCGCGCCAATAAGGGTAGAGCTCTTCGCGGTAGAGCTTTTTAGCCTCGTCACTGACATAGAACTTGTCTTGGGGACGTGAGTGCAGAGTGTCCAGCTCTTCGTAAATCCAGTAGGGATCCATCTCCGGCGAGGCGATGCCTGAACGCGGCTTAACGGTCCGGTTCCCTGCCAGAAGCTCACCTTCGCGGATGGATATTTCCACCTCCGCCAGAACCTGGGCCGTCGCCTTGGCCCGGCGAATGATAGCCGGTTCACCTTCAGTCATCCGGTAACTCTTCGTATAGATCGAAGCTCTTTCCAGGGAGATGTCCCGCCTGGCTTTCAGCATCTCATCTTTCAGATTTTGAATTCTCTCTGATACCATTCTCTCCACTTCCCTTCTGAAGAGCGCAAAACTAGTTTTCAGCATTAAAAACTAAGGTTCATCAGTCTTCATGACGTTTGCAAGTCTTCTATGGCATTTTAATTCCAGTGCTTTGCCTTGTTTCCTGGAACAAACATTTTTTTTAGAGATCTTTCGTAATCTTCCCCACGCCGTATACCTCTTCCCAGTCCTTCACAAACCGGTCGACACTGGCATCAGTCAAGGGGTGTTGTAACAAAGCATCTATAATTTCAGGGCTCGCTGTAATAGCGTGACTTCCGTAGAGGCTAACCTTATGCACCTGTTCAACACTCTTGAAGCTGGCCGCCAATACTTTGGCCGGAAGATGATACAGTTGCAACAGTTGAACGATCTCCCCGACCACCGAAATCCCGTCCGCACAGATATTATCAAGCCGGTTGACATAGGGTGCCAGGAATTCAGCCCCGGCTACCGCAGCCATTAAAGCCTGCTGAGGTGTGAAGATAGCCGTTGCAGTAGTCTTTACCCCTTTTTCCTTAAGGAGTTTCATGGCTTTAATCCCTTGCGGAATTACCGGAATCTTGATATAGAGGTTTCCCCCCACTTTTTCGTTCAGGTATTCTGCTTCACTGACAATTTTGTCAGCACTCTTACTCAGAGCCTGAACATGCAGCATAGCGTTTTCTCCGATAATGCTGCGGATTTCCAGAATCCTCTGTAAGAAATCCGTCTTTTCGCGGGCAATGATCGTCGGATTCGTCGTAACTCCGGCAATCGGATATAAATCGTAAGAGCGTTTGATATCGGCAAGATTGGCTGTGTCTAATAGATAAAGCATTTAAACATCTCCCTTTCCAGAAATCAGAGGCCCGAGGCCGGAAGCCAGATATTATACTTGTCCGCTGGCCCTGATGAGCTCCGTAGTCAGTTCAGACTGATCAATATCCCAGCGCCCCCATCTTTTCCTTAACCTCCTGAGCTGTTCCCGCCTGCAGGATTTCCGGTACTTTCTTCTTCAGTTCTTCACGGTTTAAGCGACTGATGAGTTCACGGGCCGGAAGCACGGAAATCGCACTCATACTAAACTCATCGAGACCCATGCCTAAAAACAGCGGAATCAAGGCCGGATCCCCGGCGGCCTCCCCGCACATGCCGACCCAGATTCCTGATTTGTGGCCATTCTCGATCACCGTCTGAATCAGACGCAGAACGGCCGGATGAAAAGGTGTATAGAGATGAGCAATCCCCTCGTTCATGCGGTCGACGGCTGTCGTGTACTGGATTAAGTCATTGGTCCCGATACTGAAAAAATCCACCTCTTGGGCCAAGACATCAGAGATCATGGCTGCAGCTGGGATCTCGATCATGATACCGACTTCAATCTCGGAAGAGACGGACGCCCCTT
This sequence comes from Acididesulfobacillus acetoxydans, assembly GCF_902729405.1. Taxonomy (GTDB): domain Bacteria; phylum Bacillota; class Desulfitobacteriia; order Desulfitobacteriales; family Desulfitobacteriaceae; genus Acididesulfobacillus; species Acididesulfobacillus acetoxydans. The sequence continues at coordinate 833,542 of NZ_LR746496.1, read as the reverse complement.
CTTGTTTTAATTCCGCTCTGACCTCCTCCAAAATCCTTTTGGTCTGACGTACTTCATCCAGGCTGGAAATCATCGGGAACATAATTTTCAAGTTGCCGAAGGTACTGGCACGTAGCAAAGCCCGCAGTTGGGTCCGGAAAATGTCAGTTTGCCTCAGACAAACCCGGATTGCGCGGTAGCCTAAAAAAGGATTACTCTCCTTAGGTAAGTTCAAATAGCTTATCTCTTTATCGCCGCCAACATCCAAAGTCCGGATCACAACCGGCCTCGGAGCCATTGTTGCCAAGACCGATTTGTAAGCTTCAAACTGTTCCTCTTCTGTCGGCAAGCGATCCCGGTTAAGATAAAGAAATTCTGTCCGGAATAACCCTATCCCCTCAGCACCGTTGTTTAAAGCCCCGGTACAATCTTTCGGCGTCCCGATATTGGCGGCGAGTTCGACCTTGTGACCGTCAAGCGAGAGGCTGGGCTCCGTTATTAGCTTTTGCAAGCGCTGTTTTTCTGCTTCTATCCTTGTGCGTTGTTTTTCGTACATCGCGACCTGGGCCGAATCAGGCTGGATAATGATTTCTCCCTCGGCAACGTCGAGAATCAGGAGATCCCCGCTCTTAATCCGGCTGGTTCCCTCTTTCGTGCCGACAATAGCCGGAATTTCCAATGAACGGGCCATGATGGCCGTATGGGATGTTCTTCCCCCAATGTCGGTCACAAATCCCAGCACATGGGTCTTATTCATACCGGCCGTGTCTGATGGCGTCAAATCCTCAGCGACAATAATATAATCCTCGGTCAAGTTGGAAAGATCCTGCTGCTTCGCTCCTAGGAGATGGCGGATGATGCGCCCGCCGACATCCCGCAAGTCGGCAGCTCTTTCCCGCATGTATTCGTTATCCATCCCCTCGAGAATTTTGGCATAGAATTCGACACCGGACTCTAAGGCTGCCTCGGCTGTCTTTCCGGCATTGATATGCTCACGGACAACCCCCAATAACTCCTCATCTTGTGTTACCAATATTTGGGCATCGAGAATCTGCGCTTTGTCACCCAATTCCCGAACTGCCCGTTCTTTAATCTGTTCCAGCTGCCGTCGAACCGAAACCAGACTGTCATTTAAGCGCTCTATTTCTTCCGTAGGTGTGCGGGTGCTCTGTTGCGTTATAGAGAGGTTTTCTTCTTTTACGACCCAAGCTTTTCCAATGGCTATCCCCGGTGATACTCCGACACCAAGCATTTTCTGCACCTCTACTCCCCGAAATTAGTTTTAAATAAAGCCTGAATTTTGGTATCTGTCTCAGCCTCATCCGGCCCGTCAATGCGAATGGAGATAACGTCACCCTTTTGGGCCCCGACACTCATGATACCTAAAACACTTTTAGCATTATACTCTTTACCTTCTTTAATAAGGGTAACACTGGATTTGCTTTGACTCGCCATTTGGACAAGCAGGCTAGCCGGACGGGCATGAAGCCCTTGATTATTCGTAATCGTATATTGTCTTTCCAGCATGTTTTTTCCTCCGTCTTACTGTTTAAGCTTCTTCGACTCATCGCCGAACCGCAAGCGTGACAACGGACTTTCGTTCCTAAAGACGAAAGAGGGGAGCCCCCGCCCCCCTAACCCTCTAACTTTGTCCTTTTTGGGCAATGACCTCTTCGGCCTTGGCAACGATTATATCGGCTTTGCGCACCGCATCTCCGACCCCAACATTAATTATGGTTTTCCCGGCAAAGCGCTCTCTGTTTTTAATGGCCATATCTTTTGTTAAAACTACGATGTCAGCATCCGCTACATCTTTCGGGGTAATTGCATTCTCAATCCCGATGGAACCCTGGGTCTCAACTTTAATGCTGTGTCCTTTTTGCTTGGCTGCCTTGGTTAAAGCCTCGGCAGCCATATAAGTGTGTGCCACACCCGAAGGGCAAGCTGTAACCGCTAAGATCTTCATATATCTTCCTCCTGAACTCATTGACTCCTAGTACTGTCTAGCTTCCCTTATAGTTCGATTTCTATGCCGCTGAGATCATCATCGGTTTCTGTCGCAACTTTGTCGACCACCGGCTTTTTCAGCGCATTGACCAGGAAAGCTGTTATCACCACACCGACCAAGGATGAAATAATATAGCCCAAAACATTGGTTGCAACCGGCAAGACTATCCAGCCACCCCAGGGCGCACGGTTTCCGACATTCAAGAGCATCGCCGTAACCGAACCGGCTGCCGAGCCTACCATCAAAGAAGGAATAACCCGCAGCGGGTCAGCGGCCGCAAAGGGGATAGCCCCCTCGGTTATCCCGATCAGCCCCATCAGTATCGCCGCTTTTCCGTTTTCACGTTCTTCATAGGTGTATTTCTTCGGTGCCAGAAAAGTAGCGACCGCCATGCCAACAGGAGGAGTCATGATGGCAACACCGACAGCCCCCATAATATTATAGATCCCCGAACCCAGCATGAAAACTGCAAAAGTATAGGCCACTTTGTTAACAGGACCACCCATATCAAAAGCGATCATAGCACCCAGAATAAGTCCCAGAACTATTTTGTTAGCGCCGCTCATAGTTTTTAGCCAGGCAGTGAGTCCAGCCATCAAGGAAGCGATGGGAGTACCAATCACAAACATCATTAAGCCGCCGACGATAAATGTCCCGACAATCGGAATGACGAAAATCGGCATAACCGGCTTAATGGTCTTGGGAACTGGAATCTTCTTGAGATAGAAGACAACGATCCCGGCGACGAGGCCGGCGATAATTCCGCCGAGAAATCCTGCTCCAACCTGGCTGGCAATTAAGCCGCCTATAGCCCCCGGCGCAATGCCCGGCCGGTCAGCCATGGAAAAGGCAATGAAGCCGGCTAAAATCGGTATGAACAACGTAAATCCGGCGCCCCCTATTTTGAACAGCCCATCCAGGAAATAAGAACTTTTAGGTTCCGCTGGTTGCCCGGAGAGTAAAACCGAAAGCGCTAAAAGAATACCACCGGCCACAATGAATGGAATCATATAGGAAACACCGCTCATCAAATGTTCCCGGGTACGCTTCATCAAACTGGAAAATTCACTCATCTTAATCATCCTTTCAACTCGAAGTTTTGCTTTTTAAGCGGATGCTCATGGCGATAGTCTCATCTCTCGAACTTCGCTATTGGGTCACCTTCTCCAGAATTCCAAGGATTTCTGCTTTTGTTTTGGCTTCAGACAATTCCTGGCGGAATTCCTCGTTAATTAAGGCTCGCGACAACATGGCCAGAATCTTAAGATGTTCGTTGGAAGCTTGCTGATCCGGTACTGCCAGTAAAAAGACAGTATGAACCGGTGATCCGTCAAAAGCCTCCCAGTCGATTCCTGCCTCCGACCGTCCAAAGACAACCGCTGCCTCCTTAACGGCCGGCGACTTTCCGTGGGGAATAGCTACACCAAATCCGACCGCAGTATTTCCCGTCTCCTCCCGTTTAAATACATCCTGGAGAAACCCATCCTGGGAAAATAGGCAACCTTCCTTATCCAGCAGTTGCGTTAATTCCCTGATAACACTTGTGCGGTCTGTCGCCTTAAGATTTAGGTCCATTAATTCTGTTCTCACTAGCTGTCCCATTGTCTTTTCTTTACCTCCGAAAAGTAGTTATCTATTAAAAATTTCGCGTTAGATATTCAGCCATCTCTTGGGCAGTCTTACAAGCTTTCAATGGGCGAACCCATTTAGGATTGTCAACGGCTTCATAGAAACGCTTAAAGAATCCACTCGCATATCTAACTTGTTCTGTCTTTAAAGCCAGCATGAAGATCAAATCCACCGGCTCGCCTTCCCAGTCTACCGTTTCTTGAAGCAAAGCGACCGCTATAGCCGATTTGGAGACATAGGCCGTGTTGCCATGAGGTATCGCTATCCCATGTCCCACTGCGGTTGAACTTAACTTTTCCCTCTGAATGACACTTCCTGTAAAACCGGAACGGGCCTGGCCGTTATTCTCAAGAAGATTTCCCAAGGCATCTATTGCCTCTTCACGGCTCCCACAAGGTATCCCGTTAAGCATGAGTTCTTCTTTAAACCATGATGACTCAGGACGCTCCACCCTCTGCTTCACGTCAGATGACTCTTCCAGGGGGGCCGCCGCCTGCGGTAAACTCAGGAACTCCAACAAGCGCTGTTGATCCTGATCCGTTAAAAGGGGGGAAACACGGATCATAGGATAGCCAAAATTTCCGCCGAGGGGAACAGTCGTGACAATGGCATCAATCTTTTCCGTGAGATTCCGGCATCTTTCTTGGATCCTCAACGCAGAAACCATATCTACCACTTCCAAGGAAGAAGACATTTTCCGCAGCCTGGAAGCTAGAAGTTGAGCCGTTCCTACACCGCTACTGCAGACAACAAGCACCCTTTTCGGATGCTTCTGGCGTTCCGCACTTGCCCCTAAGTGCATGGCCAGGTAACCTATCTCTTCCTCGCTGACTTTAATCCCTAATTCTTTCTCCAGATAGGCTCCTGCAATCCAAGCTGCTCCAAATACGGTTGGGTATTGCTCTTTGATCTGATTCAGAATGGGATTACGCAAAGACATACCATACTTTAAGCGGTTGATTACGGGGCGTAAGTGTAATAACAAGCCGAGTAAAAGCTGTTTGTCCGAGGTAAACTTGAGATGGAGTGCTCCTTCAGCCTCTTTAATCATGCCTTGAGCCAGTCTTACCAGTTCCGGTTCAAAATCCTGTAAAGCCAAGTTGACATCCAAGGAACCATGTTCCACTTTGGCTCCTAGGATGTGTAAGGTCATATAGCCGATCTCAGCCTCGGGTACCTGGATGTGAAACGCATTCTCCAGCCTATGAGCTATTTGACTCGTTAAGGCGAATTCACTTTGTCGGCGCAGAAACTCCAATTGCGCTTCCGGCATGGTTAAAGCCTTATTCTGTTTGATACGTTCCAAACCGATAACCAAATGAATTAAAAGACTTACAAAATTGTCGTCAGTAAAATAAGTCCCCCTTTCATGCTCAGTTTCTTCCAAAATCTCGCGAACTATCCTTATTTCGTTCTCTGGAAAAAGTGAACGAATTTGCCTGTAGCTAACGGGGTCAATTCGTGAAGAATCCAGTAGGGAATGTTCAATATTCTGGTTCAAAACATCAACCAATACGTCTTTGTCGACCAAGCTGACCAGGTAATCGGCGACAGCTTTACGCCAATTTTCTTCGGAGCCTTCGACTTCGATGCCATAATGGGGTTTGCGCACGAGTTTGAGGTTATAGAAGGTTAAGGATTTTTCAACGGTTTCAAGATCCTTGTTAATCGCAAGCCTGCTGACATAAAGTACATCCGCAAACTGCTGCATGGTACGGAAATTAGGGTCGCTTTGCAAGAGCTTGAGAAAAATGAAACGTTGCCTATCCGATGGGGAAAAGGGTTCGAGTATTTTTTCCGGCATCGACTCCTGTAATACCCTGCGGTGGTCCGCCTCACTCAACGTGAGAGCAATACCCACTCCCGGCTTCCGAATCAGTTGAGAACCTTCACTCAGCCAGCCTTCCAGTGCATCCAGTTCCGTTCTGACAGTTCTGGCTGACACCCCCAGTCTGCGTGCTAAGGTCTCTAGAGTCATCGGGTGCCTCGTCAGCAACAGTTCCCGTGCAAGCTGATAACTCCGCTTCGTTATCATGACGGTTTTCCTCCTCAGTGCATCTTTAGATTAACACAAACCAATTCGTTAGAAAATTCAAAGGCATTGCCACATTAATGTGGCAATGCCTTTTATTGTCCCTTGTTATTTTCTTTTTATTCTGTCAAGCCCATTTTCGATGCCTTTTTCAGACGCTTCTGCATCACGGCCACTTCTACTGTCAGCATGAAGCATTAACCACCCATTCTCCGAAAACATGAGCTAAAGCGACGGCGACACCCATTTCTGTATTGCGTTTCGTTACCCAGTCAGCCTTTTTTTGGACTGCCTGCGGTGCATTGCCCATCGCCACCCCGAAACCGGCATATTCCAACATGGATATATCGTTATAATGGTCACCCAAAGCCATCACCTCGTGTTGTTTAATCCCCAATCTTTCGGCTACAACACGCAGGGCTTCCCCTTTGGAGGCGTCTCGTGAGACAATTTCCAAGTGTTTGTCATTACTCTGCACAAAGCAGTAGTAACTCCTATACTTTGCCTCATGTTCTGCGTTAAATTCCGCGACAGCTTCGGGATTTCCAGAAACAAGCATTTTCATGATCGGCCGCTCCATGAGCAGGGAATTATTTCGAGGGGAAAGTGGCCAATTATCAACGATCTCCGCCCGGACTTTCTCTAAACTCCAATGGAAATCCAGCCAAGTTTCATCCTCCAGCGGATTTTTCTTCAGCATAATGCCGTCGGCAAAGTACAAACTCACGTGGAGTCCGTCGGTTTGGGCATGTTCAATTAAGGGAACAAGCCCCTCGGTCTGCAGAGGCAAGCGAAGCCAAGGAGGAGCCCCCGGTTTTCCCACCCAAGCTCCGTTAAGACCGATCAAAGGCATTTCCGTACCGATTGAGCTCGCATAACTTTCTAGTGAAGAAATAAGCCTTCCTGAGGCCAAGGTCACGCGAATTCCCTGTTTTTGCAGTCTATGCAAAGCTGAAAGAACTTGCGGAGGAATCCTTTTCTGATCATCGACTAAGGTCCCATCCACATCCAGACAAACCAAACGTACCATTGGCTCTCCTCTTAAATAAATAGAACGAGTTTGTAAGATAATCTAAGCTTAGCACAAAGCCGTTGGTTTAGACAGAAAGTAAATGGTTAAAAAGACGCATTATTCTTATGGCAAAAACAAACAATTGCTTAAAAGCCCCCGGAATAAGGCTTTATAGACAATTGCCCAAAACACCACTGTCGTTACCTGCTTCTTGCTCAAAACAGACAAAGGTAGTATAAAGATAGTAAGGTTTCAAGATAAGTGACGTGGAAATAGAAGGCGAACATGAAAGATAAGGAATAACAGTGAGTGAAGATGGTAAATGGAGGTTGGAGAATGAAAACTTTGAAAGTCGCGGTCAGCGGAGCAAATGGTTTTCTCAATTCACGCTTAATCCACTCCTACCGTTCAAGTTATGACATGATCCCTCTAAACCGTAAGGAGGTCAATATCACCAATGCTCCAGAGGTATCCCGGGTAATCCGCCAAATCCAGCCGGATCTCATCATCCACGGAGCAGCCATGACAGCTACTGCAGCTTGCGAACGGGAGCCGGATTTAGCTTATGAGGTTAATGTGACAAGTTCCGTAAATCTCGCTAAAGCTGCCAAAGAAGTCAACGCCGAGCTGGTTTTTTTTAGTAGTGAGCAGGTTTTTAACGGAAATCCAGAAGATGGCCCTTATTCGGAAAAAGGCAAAGCCGTTCCCAATACCGTCTATGGGAAAACGAAACTTGAAGCGGAAGAATTATTGACAAAGGAAATTGAAGACCTTTGGATTTTAAGGTTTAGTTGGCTTTTCGGCCTGCCGGAAAGGAATATGCCTCTGGGAGTAAATCTCTTCCAAAACGTACTAGGAGCAGCAGTAAGTGGCATACCGATTAAAATGCCGGTCAACGAGTTCCGGGGAATCACGTACGTTTATGACATCATTGATCATTTCAGAGAACTTTTGGAGCTCCCATTTGGAACCTATCATGTTGGATCAGAGAACCAGCAAAGTACCTATGAGACAGCCATCTTCATCCTAGAACGACTGGGCTTAAAGAAAGAGAGAATTTCGGGAATAATCTTGCCGGATGACGATAAATACCGGGAGCATAAGCGAGACTTACGTTTATCTTGCGACAAAATAAAGGAGGCGGGTATTCCTGTGACGACTTCTCAGAATGGCATTGAGCGGGCCCTCAGGGAGTTTGGGTACTTAAAAAAAAGATGATGATCTGTCAGCGGTTCCTCAGGAACGGTGGTTATACTTAAACTCGTTCCAAAGGTTAGGATCAGGTTCAAGAACGGAAACGTTATGTCAATATCTGCCGTCTTATCCTTGACGCCACCGTTATACCCGGATTCTTGGCACTGTTGTCCAACCGGCTCCTTTTGCCGCCGGTTAGCCTCTCCCTCCCGGTCTTCTTTCGGCTCCACTGCACCCGCAGGTTCCACTCTGTCCGCTTCTGGTTCCGCCGTGTTCGAAAACTTCCCTTTATCCTGCCTTTCTTCTTCTCGCTCTTTCTCCCCGCCTTCCTTCCTATTCTCCTCTTGTTCCTGCTGATGTTCACCGAAGCGTCCAAGCCGTTCGAACGGTCCTTGTTCTTCCTGGCCGATCCGGTGAGGCGACGTCCAGCCGCCTTTGGTTTGTTTTTCTTTGCTATTTCAAAAGCTTTCTTTTAGTGTTTTTGTACCAAACCCCTTCTCTCTATATTCCAAGTGCGCCACAACATTCTCTATCTAGGGGTGAAAGTTCCCTGCTTGATCGAACCGTGGGTGATGGGGACGGTGTGCATGTTGGCATATTACCTCGGCCACGCTTCCGCTTTCTCCATCGTGAATTTTGATTCCATCCACCCCTTCGAAAGGCATGTCTACCCCTCATTTCACATTTGGCCGCTGCCATCCGTTGTCGGTTTAGTCTAAGACGTTGCGAAAATAAATCCTTAGAGATACAATTGACTTGCTGCGGAAAGGAGAATTTGCCATGTTGAACTTCAATTACCGAATTCCGACAGAAGTCTTTTTTGGTGAGGGTCAGCTCAAAGTCCTGGGCAACCAAATCAGAAGATACGGATCCAAGCTCCTCCTCGTTTACGGCGGAGGAAGTATCAAAAAGATGGGACTCTATGCCAATGTCATAGAACTTCTTCAGTCTGCTGACATCCCATTTTGGGAACTCTCAGGTGTCGAACCGAATCCTCGGGTTACCAGTGTCCGTAAGGGAATTGATCTCTGCCGCAAAAACGAGATCGACTTCATTCTTGCCGTCGGCGGAGGAAGCACGATCGATTGCGCCAAAATTATCGCCGCTGGGTTCTATTACAGTTCGGATCCCTGGGATCTCATGATTGGTAAGGCCAAGATTGAAAAAGCTCTACCGCTTGGGACCATCCTTACTCTCGCTGCAACCGGTTCGGAAATGGATCCCATGGCGGTCATCAGCAATCCTGAGACCCATCAGAAGGTCGGCATAGGCCATCCGTCCCTGAGCCCGGTATTCTCAATCCTTGATCCCACGTATACCTTCAGCGTCCCCAAAAACCAGACAGCCGCGGGTACCGCGGACATCATGAGTCATGTCTTTGAATCCTATTTCAGCAAAACGCGAAGCGCCTTTTTACAGAGCCGCCTAGCGGAAGGCATTTTGAAAACCTGTATCCGGTACGGACCTCAGGCCATGGAGAACCCTGAAGATTATGAAGCGCGAGCCAACCTCATGTGGGCATCAAGTTTGGCCATTAACGGACTTTTAAGTTACGGGAAAGAAAGAAAATGGACCGTACATCCCATTGAACACGAACTCAGTGCTTACTATGATATTACACACGGGGTGGGTCTGGCGGTTTTAACTCCCCACTGGATGGAGTATGTCCTCTCCGAGCAGACGGTTGACACCTTCAAAGAATATGGGGTCAATGTCTGGGGTCTGAATCCACAGGACAATGCTTTCGCTGCAGCTCGGCAGGCCATTGCCAAGACCAGAGAATTCTTTGTCTCTTTAGGTTTGCCCACATCTCTGCATGAAATCAATATCCCCGAGGACAAACTTGAGGTGATGGCCAGAGCGGCGACAAAATCGGGTCCACTCGGCGAATTCAGGCCGGTCAATGCGGAAGATGTCCTGCAAATTCTCAGGGCTGCTCTGTAAACGAGTGAAAGCGGGAATCTCACAATTGGAGGAGATAGTACTATGGAATTAATCGACGCCATGAAAAAAAGGCACAGCGTCCGCAAGTATAAAGCCGATTCTGTCCCAGATGAAGCAATTACGGAATTGCTGATGGCGGCCAGGCTTGCTCCCTCCGGGAGCAACTTGCAGCCCACCCGCTTTGTTGTGATCAAAAGTCCGGAGGCAAGAGCACGTCTAAGTGCGGCAACTTCGCTCCCCTTTGTCACACAGGCACCTGTCGTCCTGGCGTGCTGTGTAGATGCCGATTCTTTTGGCGGACTGGGAACCCGGATGCGTGAACTCAAAGAAGCCGGAGCTTTCAATGACACTCCTCTGGCCGACTTGGATTCGAAAGACTACGCCCAACGCCGGCAAATGGACAAAGCCACTGCGCAAGGGTATCTGCGTCTCAATGCAGCCATCGCCCTTGAACACGTGGCTTTGCGGGCTGCTGACCTGGGACTGGGAACGTGTTGGGTCATGATGTTTGATCAGGGCAAGGCCAAAGAAGTGCTGGGACTCGGCAACAATTACAGTATAGTGGCTCTGATGCCCGTCGGCTATGCGGATCAGGACCCTGCACCCCGTCCCCGACTGGAACTGAAGGATCTCCTTCTGAAAGAACTGTAAACGCTCGTTAGGTTGATTCATACCTGAGCCGCCTGAACCGATTTACATTCCACAGTGGTTAGATTCTGACGACCAACGCAGTAGAAGCGTATCACATCACATATGGGCTGCGATTGCCTTTTTTGTCATTCGGCAGCTCCTTCCATTCCATTCCTATTTTCTCATTTTCTCCACGAAAGTTTCTCCACGGCCCGCGCTTTTTCCTGCTCCGTCGGCTTCGTTCTCGTGGTGTCAAGTCTTTTGTGCCCTAGAAACTCCGCGACCATCTCCAGCCCTTCTCCCGCGTTCAGCATGTTCTTGGCAAACGTGTGCCGAAGTGCGTGCGGGTGCAGTTGGGGAAGCTTCGCCAGGTATGCGTATTGATCAATCACCTGCCCGATACCGCTGGCCGTAAGGCGTTTGGGTCCTCGCCCCCGTTGGCTGAGAATTCCTGCCATCATCGGAACGGCCCGCCCGTTTTGCCGGATACCGGCCTGCTGCGAGCTTAGGTGTTTCACCGCCTCTCCGACTAATCAGGCTCCTTTTTGAGCGGCAAAGGATAGCTGGGCCAGAACCTTAACAGTCTGCTCAAAACAGCGCAGCTCCTCGAACAGTTCCGCAATCTTTTGCTTGGAAATATCCTCATGGACAGGCACCATATTAAGAGCCAGCGACATTTTCTCTGGATTGGTGCCATACAGATTGCACAAGTCAGTCTGGATTAACACAAGATCCCCCCTTCCATGCATCTAACGAGCGTTTGTCTTACTGTTGCATACTCGCTTAATTTTGCGGTATAATATAGACAAAGAGAACGCGGCTAATATCCCGCGTCCCAGCACAACGAACCGCAGGTGTGCGGCCACAATGGGATAGGACGAGAAAAAGGTCGTAATGAAAAAGTAACCTTCTCTTTGCGGGGTGGGGTTACTTTTTCAGTATCTCAAGGACGAATTTCAGCACCGCGACGACTAAGGTTGCCCATGCCAAGCGATGAATATCTGTGATGATCATAGCCACAACGAAATCTCTGATCATTCTACACGCGTAGTGGGTAGAAGGCACCCCTCACGGGATGCGGTGTAAGGTAGATGCCCGAAAGTAACGGACTGATGACCTGTAATCCATCCTCGCTCATTCCGCAGCCCAGACTGCAGAACCAATGATTGGTAACCCACAAGCCTCCGGGTGTGTTGTACTCGTTGATGTAGATGTCGTCATAACGATTGTGTTGATTATTTTGATTGTGTCAATTATCAAATTCCGGATATTTCCACGCAAAAACTACGCCACCGCTAAAACTTTTCGCTGCCGTTGCCTTAGGGAAATTTACCGTTGCCAAGAGAGTGTAAGGTGCTTCTTCGTACAATCGTTCCATGTCTTGCGCCGGCGCCCCCTTGTAAGATGGGCCTTGCGGTGGAGTTTCCGCACAAAGGTGGTATAATCAAATCTAATTCAACCGAGTCTAGACAGGAAAGGCTAATCCCCGTAAGGACGAAGGATTAAACTGTAGAGGGAGTAAATCGTATGAGTGAAGCCATCAATAACCGAGTCTATCGGCAAAGAGTACTCAAGGAATTAATTACAGACCTGCATCAAGGCAGTAGTGTTGAGGAGGTTAAGAACCGCTTTGCCGCCTTGATCGAAGGCGTTTCGGCGTCAGAGATAGCGGAAATGGAACAAGCCTTAATCCTCGAAGGGATGCCCGTCGAGGAAGTCCAACGACTTTGTGATGTACACGCGTCGGTATTTAAGGGATCAATCGAAGAAATTCACGCGCCCCGGCCGCGTGAAGAAAATCCTGCTCACCCCATCTACACCTTTAAATTGGAAAACAGAGAACTGGAGAAATTGCTAAATGAGCATATCCTACCGCATTTGGAAGAACTGAAGACGGCAGACAGTGTGGCGAAACGGAAAGAACTTGCTGCCGATTTTACGCTGTTGGGGGAAATTGATAAGCACTACTCCCGCAAAGAAAATTTGCTCTTCCCCTATATGGAAAAACATAAGATCACCGCCCCTCCCCAAGTCATGTGGGGAGTTGATGATGAAATTCGGATTCTTATCAAAGAGACGCGAAAACTTCTGGCTGATGTCCCCGAAAATGCAGCCACCGTCATTGAAAAAGCTTCTCAGGCTGCAACCCGGCTGAAAGAGATGATTTTCAAAGAAGAGAACATCCTTTTTCCTATGGCCTCGGACTCTTTGACAGACCCGGAGTGGATGAAGATCGCCCAGGCAAGCCCCGAAATCGGCTACTGCTTGATCGACCCGCCGATGCCGGAGGCGGCTTCCACGTCTGCGCACGCGGATCATGAGCCGGAGTTTAGGGAAGAGACTTCCCAGACAACCTATGTTCACTTTGACGCCGGGCTTCTCTTGCCGGAAGAGATAAATGCGATGCTCAATACCTTACCCATAGATATCACGTTCGTCGACAAGAACAATACCGTCAAGTACTTTACCCAGGGCAAAGAACGGATTTTTGCGCGACCCAAAACCATTATCGGCAGGCTGGTTGAGAACTGTCATCCTCCGGCAAGTGTACATATCGTGCAGAAAATTGTCGAAGACCTAAAATCCGGGAAAAAGGACCACGAGGATTTCTGGCTAAACATGGGAAACCAGTATGTCTACATTCGCTACTTTGCCGTCAGAAATGCACAAGGCGAGTATCTGGGCACGATGGAGGTGTCCCAGGATATTCGACCCATCCAGGAAATCTCCGGTGAAAAACGGCTGATGGCGGACGCGTAAAGAAGGAACTTACGGTTACGGGAGAACAAAGCAAACTGCGGGGGTGTAAATGGTGGCAATACCCTCTTCTGGCGTGAAGACCCATCTCCGATGCCCTTGCTTACCCCATCCAGAGATAGTTTCACGATGCCTGTCTGCTAACAATTAAAGACTTTGTATAAGCGCGGAAATTACCCAGACCGGTAAGGGCGAAACCGTCGCCCTTACCTCCAAAGAATGGAGCCTCCGAGGTTCCATTTGTCGGAAAAGAGCATCGATCCCCATCCTCCCGCGACGATTCCGTCAATCGGGCCAGGTCCGCTTTAAGTTCTCTGTACAGTTCGTAGACCGGGGCGATCATTGTTTCAATTTCCTTTTCCGAGTGCCCCAAGGAACGGAGAGTATTCGCGAAGGCTTTCAGTGTTTCTTCCATTTCTGTATTCGTAACACCATCCTCTTTCTTGCTTGGCGCAGCGACCTTACACCTTAAATTTCCCCACCAACTCACTTAACTTCCCCGCCAGCCGCGCTTGAGCCTGGGCCGATTGATTGACTTGTTCTACCGCGGTAGCCGTCTGGTCCACTATGGAGGATATTTCCTCCGAGCCGGAGGCAGACTCCTCCGCGGTTGCCGCCACATTTTGAATCGTCGCGCTGATTTGAGCAATAACTTTGCTCATAGACAGGGTTGCTTCGGCCAGTTCCTGAGACATTTCCGTGACGAATTTGGAATCCTCTTCATATTGATTGCCAGTCTGAGCATAGGCTTCATAGTCAGGGCGAACCTTGGTCTCAATGAACACCAGTAATGCTTGGGTGTTGGTCACGAGATTTCCAAAGACTTTTTGGACGTCACTGACGACATTATGGATGTTGCTGACCGCTGTCTCGGACTGTTCCGCCAGCTTTCGAACTTCATCGGCAACAACCGCAAACCCTCGCCCAGCCTCTCCCGCACGTGCGGCTTCGATACTGGCATTTAGTGATAACAGATTGGTTTGCTGAGCAATTCCCCCAATAGCCTCTGCCATGACCTTGATTTGGTCCACTGCCTTCGACTGCTCCAAAGCTTGTCTGACTTTGGCTTCCTTGTCCTTGTAAATCACATTCGCCTCCTCCACAGCCCGTACGCCCCGACTCCTTATCTCACTGGCCCGTTCCTTAATAGCTAAGGCATTATTCCGTCCCGTGTCCGCCCTGACCGTTAACTGCTTTGTAAATTCTTGCATTTCCCAGGCCGAAGCGCCCATTTCCTCCGTACTGGCAGTAAGCTCTTCTGTTCCTTGGGCAATCTGCTCCGCCGATCCCTGAATGGTCTGCATCGTGGCTGAAAGCTCTTCCATCGTGGCTGAGAGTTCCTGCGATTAGGCACTCATCGACTCGGAACCGTCATGAATTGCAACGAGAAGTTCGCGAACGTTTTGCATCGCCTGCCTCAGAGCATCCCCCATTTTCCCGATTTCATCTCTACCGTACAATCTGAGTTCCCGGCTTAGATCGCCCAGTCCAAAACCGCCGGCAAATTGCGCAATTTCAGAGAGGCGACGGGAGAGATTGATGGACAGGTAGGAAGCTAGCAGCAGAGCAACCAACAGACTGAACCCGAGAACGCTGAGCACCACCATCCTTGTGCCAAGGAAGACTTGATGGTTATCTTCGTTTCTGCTGCGGGCTCCGTTTTCAGCCGCCGCAATCAACTTATTCAGATTCTCGATAGAGGTCTCATTAGTCGTTTGCATCCCGCCTTGCAGAATCTTACCCGCTGCTGGATAGTTTCTTGCCGCTAAAAATTGGACCGCACGATCATAGGAGGCCCAATAATCGGCAACGGCTCGCTCATAAGCGGAAAAATAGCTCTTGTCCCCAGGCGGCAATCCATCCGCAAAGCTCTTCTCGTAGATCTGCTCATCTTTTCTAAATTGGGCCTCGGCCGCTTGAAGCTGCTGGGAACTGTTCGTGTGCTGGATTTTATCCTGTTCGATATAAAGCTGTTGGATATCAACGGTGCTCTCTCTCAGATCCGCCTTAATATGATTCAGTTCAATAACAGGTACAAGACTATCAGAATAAATTTTGCCTCCCCTGGCATCGATCTCGCCCATTTCCATAATTCCTAGATAACCCATAAAAGCGACTAACACTACGAGCACCGCAAAGCCGGTCGTGAGCTTGACTTTCCAGGTTACGTTGTTGAGAAACCTCACCCAAAGACCCCCTTAGATTCTTTATCCCTTGACAGCTATGCCCGAATTTCGCCGAATGCTGTCAAGTATTGCCGCAAAGTTCTTGGCCACATTCGACAGCTTGGCGGGAATTCCTGCTGCATCTGCCGGATTTTTTTCCGGATGCCCAACTATTATTAGGGCTCGTGCAGGATAATGGAAACTTCTGGCGAATATTCTAGTTATGAGCAATATCTTTGATTTTACGCATGGAGTATGGAGACACCCGTACACTTTTGCCCCCTCTTCCGATGAACTGCGTGACAAGATTATCCGTGAGTTAGGTCATGTCCACGGCATAACCGGTCCACCGAACGCCCCCATGAAAAACCTTTACCGAGAAATGCACTATTGGCACCGCTATCAGGAACTGGAGCGGAACAAATCCTGGATCCAGCAATCTTACCAGCGTTACCGCTCCTTTTTCGCGTGCGGTTTGGGTTTAGACCCCGCCAAAGTTCAGCCAGAACTTATCCCAGTGGAAAAAGGACCCATGGCGGACCTGTTTCGATTAGCTCGCTATACCTGGCAATTGCCCTACTCTAAAGGATACGGGAGACGCCTGCGTTTCCTGCTTTGGGACCGATACCATGATAAGTTAATGGGACTCATTGGCTTGCAGTCTCCACCCATCGACTTGGCCCTGCGTGACAACTTTTATCAGATCCCCCGAGCGCAAAAGGTGGTCCTGATTAACCAGACCATGGATGCCTTTGTCTTAGGTGCCGTACCTCCATACAATGGCTTTTTGGGCGGGAAACTGGCCGTCATGGCCGCAGCTAGCCGCGATGTGCGTCTGGCATATGAACGAAAATACCGGTTAACCCGCTCCGAACTCAGACAAGAGCTCCTGCCCGCCCGTCTAGTTGCCATTACCACCCTCTCGGCTTTCGGCCGCAGTTCCTTGTACAATAGGGTTTCCGCAGGTAAGACCAGCCGAGGACAGAACCATTGGCTCACCTTTTCCTTGGGTCAGACATCCGGATGGGGAACCTACCACTGTTCGGACACGCTATACCAGGAACTCAAAGATTTTGTTCGTGCTTTTCATCCGGAATTGCGAGTGACAGGATTCGGCACGGGCCCAAAGATCAAGCGCACGGTAATCACTCTGGCTTTGCGAGCCCTCGGCCTACCCAGTTCTCTCGCTCAGCATGGGATTCCCCGCGAACTGTTTATCATTCCGCACATTTCCAACCTGGGGGATTTTCTGGGCGGCAGGCGGACTGAACCCGCGTATAATGATCTGTCTTTTGCCGATCTTGCCGCACACTGGAGAAACCGCTATCTGTTGGGTCTGGGCTCCACTCCACGTTACCTGGCGCGCTCTGAACACTGGACGCATTGGGACCACGATGATTTACGCCGTTGTCTGGGCCTCAGTTAGCACCGACTAGCTTTCTTGAGACCGGACTTCTTGCCAGAAGCTGGACTTTGAAACGAATATTTGGACGCCACTAAATTGAGGTGCTCATCGAGAAACATTGTTTCAAGAGGGCGCCTTTTTACTGTCCCGCGGTTGCCAGCAAGTGTTCGAACTGGTTAATGTTTACCGGCATAGGACCCGGTCCATGACGAATAAGCCTTTTCCGCCGTTGTCCGGCAAAGACAAAACCCCATTTAAGTTTTGTTTATCATAGATATAGGAAAACCTTATGCGTGAGATCTATAATTAACTTAACACAACGGAAAGGGGTTGCTTTGAAATGGACGAAATTAAACGAAAAAAAGTTACCATTCCCTATCTTCAGGGAAAAAAGAAAAAACATGAATTAATTACTATGGCGGGCTTTGGCGATTATCCAAACGCGGTTGCGGCGGATCGCGCCGGTCTCGATATCGCCTGTGTGAGTGATGCGACTTCTATGACCCTATTTGGAAGAGACACCACCCTCACTGTACCTTATGAAGAAGAACTCACCATGGTCCAAGCGGTTTCCCGTGGAATTAAGTATGCACTCATCATGGCGGACATGCCCTATATGAGCTACCATGTGTCCAAAGAGGAGGCCATCAAGAGCGCCGGTCGTTTCGTCAGCGCAGGGCGGGCCGACGTGATGAAATGCGAAGCAACCAAACACATCGCCGGAAACATCGAAGCTATCATTAAAGCCGGAATTCCGGTTATGGGGCACATTGGGTTGACACCGATGCGGGAAGCGCAAATGGGAGGATTTAGGGCTATCGGAACAACAGCACAAGAGGCCAAAGCCCTCATTGAGGATGCTCGTATCATGCAAGAAATCGGTTGTTTCTCTCTTCTCCTGGAAGTAGTCCCACAAGAATTGGCTAAAATTATCACCGAAAGATTAAGCATTCCTGTCATTAGTCTCGGGGCGGGACCTTACTGTGACGGCGTGCACATTATAGCCGGTGACATGCTGCGCATTCATGATGGATATGTCCCGAAACACTCTAAGGTTTACGTCAATCTTTTAGAAACTATGGAAAATGTGTATAAGGCGTACCGGGATGATGTGGTTACAACCAAGTACCCCGAAGCCAAACACACCGTGTCTATGAAACCCGGCGAGCACGAACGCCTATTGGAGCTGTTGAAATAGTACTCCCAGACAGCTCAAGACCTGTCTGCTTGCACTTCCCAGGGAAAAATGTCGAAACAAGCTTTGGACTTGTTTCGGTCCTCCAGGGGTCTCAGCACTTCGTCCGGGAAGTTCAAGAAGGCTTGTACCCAGATTGAAAGCACGCCTACCCCATGTCAGTGACCGAACAGTCGGCACTCCAAGCAAAGACCCAAAGCGCGTGTTAGACAAAAAACTAGGGAGTGAGCGGAATATGGACGCGAATGAAACGGCCGCACAAATGAATATTCCCGGTCGGCTCGAAAGACTGCCCATGACATCTTTCCAGCGAAAACTCTTCACGGTCATTGCCACCGCCTGGTTGGCAGACCAAGTAGATGTAGCCTTATTATCCTTTTTGATGGGTGCTCTGACTGTTTATTTTCATCTCACAGCGGTCCAAATCGGCTTTCTGGCATCCATGACTTTCGCCGGGCAGTTAGCGGGCAATGTCTTAGTCGGTGTTGCCGCCGATCGGTTTGGCCGCAAGATGACTTTCCAGATCAGCATGATTATCTGGGGCATCGCCAGTTTTCTGGCGGCGGGAGCGTGGAGTATAGGGGCACTTATGGTTTTTCGTTTTCTGATCGGTTTGGGCGTGGGCGGTGAAGCCCCGGTCGCCCAGGCACTAGTCTCCGAGTTTGTACCTGCCGATGTAAGGGGAAAATATATCGCTTTTATGGAGGGTTTCTGGGCCGTAGGCTACGTTCTTTCGGGAGGAATTGCCTATTTTCTGCTGCCGCGCGTCGGTTGGCGCTGGGTGTTCGTGGTCGTCGGACTCCTATCCATCGTGATTTTCTTCGTCCGCAGACACCTGCCTGAGTCACCCCGGTGGCTAGCCGATAAGGGCCGTATTCAAGAGGCTAACGTCGTTCTAACGGGTATAGAACGGGAAATCGCCAAACGAACAAATAAACCTCTGCCAGCGGCCAAACCATTTTTCGCTGAACTCAGCACGCAGAAAAACTCTATTCTCACCTTATTCGATAAAATGTATTTAAAACGAACCTTTATGGCTTTTGGCTTGTGGTTCTTCTCCCTCCTCGGTTTTTTCGGTCTCTCGTCTTGGATGGCTGTGCTCCTCAATTCCCGAGGCATTTCTATCACCCAGTCCGTGGGGTTTCTCACCCTCATTACAACAGGGGGCATTCCCGGCTTTTTCGTGGCCGCCTATCTTTTGGAGAAAGTTGGCCGGAAACCCACAACGGTTCTCTTTCTGATTATGAGTGCCGTAACCGCCTATCTGTATGGCCAAAGCACAGATTACACCATGTTGTTCATTACTGGCTTTATCATGCAGTTCTTTATGTTTGGGATGTGGAGCTGTCTTTACGCCTATACTCCGGAACTCTATCCGACCCACGCCCGCTCAACCGGAGCCGGCTTTTCCTCAGCGTTCGGGCGCATTGGCGCGATTGCAGGCCCCGTCATCGTCGGGTATGTTGTCAACACGATTGGGCAAGTCGGTGTGTTCAGTTTGGGAGCTATTAGTTTCGCTATAGCCGCCTTACTGGTACTGGCCTTGGGAATCGAAACCAAAGGTCTGACCTTGGAGGAAATATCGAAGTGAATCAGGATGCCATGCCATAGCCTTCTTGCAAGAGAGAAGGCCTCTTTTTTTCTCTCTTCATCTTTGCCTCTGGTCGGCTTGCACCTAAGGTTGTAGCAATGCCGTAAATTCGGGTTGATCTTTGGCCTTCATTATCCTGAAGAGCTTGCAGGCAAAATACAAATTGACACGATCCGTTGTCTTGGTCAGGTCCGCCTGAATAACCTCCTGAATCTTCTTTAAACGATATTTCAACGTGTTCGTGTGGATGAACATCGCCTGCGAAGTATCAATCAAACTGCAATCATGATCCAGATATTGCTCCAGTGTATCCACCAAAGACATTTTGGCTTTCTCGTCGAGTTCGATCAAGCCGCCCATCGCATTTCGCACAAAGCTATCCAACAGGTCCTCATTCCCTTCTTGGAAGAGAAAGCCAACGATACCCAAGCGGTCAAAATAGACCGGAAGCGTACCCATCCGCCAGGTCTTGGCAGAAAGCAATGCTTTCCCCGCCTCTTGATACCCTTTGCGAAATTCCAATAAACCATTCAACACGGAACTCACTCCGCAGTAGAGCTTATCGTTTCTCTTGAAACGAACTGCCACTTCTTTTTCTAAACGTGAAAAGATCTTCTCAAGAGAGACGTCCGTTGACCCTGTCACAGGACAGGCAATCACCAGCCCTTGGGCATCAGAAAAAAAGGCGGGTTTAATGGGAAAGTGAAGGGTTGCCTGTGGCACAGATTCTAACAGTTCCTGCTTGATCTGCAAATTCTCCAATTGAGGCAGGGGCTCTTTCGTGTCAACTCGGATCAAAAGAATGCGATACTGGGCTTCGGCACTCAACCCCAAATATCCCGCCCGGTGAACTAAGTCCTTTTGTTTGGCGGGGTAAGACTCCTGAATTAAGGCTTCCAGTACCTGCCCTTTTAACTGACGCTCTATGTCCAAGGAGCGGTTTATGTTCAAAATCGTTAGGGCGTAGGCTGTGGCTGAAGATTCGATAATATGCCTGTCCATAACTTCAATGGCGTCGGAACAGACAAATAGTGATACGAATCCCAGCACTTTCATCCCTACGATAAGGGGAACCAGATACCGAACGCAATCGTGAGCATCAATCAAAGTAACAGGTTCTTTGCTGCGCAAAGCTTTCTGATAGTGCACAATAACATCGGGCACCTCGCGTTGGCTGTATATGGTGGAGAAAGGAAGGTCTTCTGAAGATCGGCTAAGGACATTGCCCATATGATCCTCCACCAAAATCCCGTGCCCGGTTGAACCATGGACAGCATCTGTGATTTCCTGGATAGGTCGGTTATTTAAGACAAGATGAAGTAATTTGTTATGGAGGGCAAAAACATCCTCCAATGCTTCTTGGGAAGCCCTCATTTGCTCACTGTAGTAACGGAGCTCGTGCACAGTTTTCCGCTCGTTAGAAAAAAGTTCTGCATTCTTAAGCGCTATTGAAGCGATATCCGCAAAAATCCTGGAGACCAGAACCTTCCCCGATGAGCGCACAAAAGGCTCCGCCTGGAACATGACCAAAAGTGCGATCCGCTCGTTTTGAAATAGCATGGGCAGAAATAATGCGAAAGCATATCCTTGCCCATCCGCACCCGCCACTTCTTCCACGCCGGACCCCAACAGGTTCTCCACGTAGTGGTTCCTCGTAATCGCGTACTGTTTACTATGCATGATAATTCGAGCGCTCAATTCCGCAGAACGCGCCTCGTCCATTCCCGAGAAAGCAGCAAGACTCAAAGATTTCCCTTCTCCTCCGGTCAGCAACAACCCACCCTGTGCGCCGAGGAGAGAGCGGGCCATGTTTACGATATTTTGGGGCAGCGTCTCCAGCAAAGCCGACTCCGTAATCTCACGGATAGCATAATTAAGAGCACCCATTTGCTCCAACGCCTGCTGGAGATCCCCCCTCGTCTCCAAGTGAAGCAGTGCGTTTTCGATGGTGAGCGCGACATGATCCGTGATGTTCTGCATGATCCGCATGCCATCATGCTCCAGGAAAACGTCGGGGTTCAGGCATACCATGTAACCCAGTTTTCTGTGCCTCCCCACCAAAGGCATCGCCAAGGCATTCTCCGTGCTCAGAACCAATTCACTGCGTTCGCCGGGGAGAGCCTCGCTATCCTCCGCGGACACCAGTGTTACGTTCATCAGTTCTTTCAATTTCTCCATCTGCTCTTGAGGAAGAGGATGGCTTCCGGCGAACTGTGTGATACTGGATAGCGGATTGAGAACCATCAAGACAAAATCAAGTCCCATAAACCAGCCTTTGATCTTAGCCGCCAATTTGGTCAGAAGGTCTTGCAGGCTGCAGTTTAATCTGGAAACCTGCATGATCTCGTTCAGGGCACGCCTCAGATGTAACTCGTTCTGCACTTGCGCATGAACCCTAGCATTGATTATGGCAATAGCGGCGAAGTTGGCGAAACTGGATAATATCTTGATATCGTTCTCTGTATATCGCTGATCCGGGTTATTTGAGTGCACATTGAGCGCCCCAATGGCTTGATCCTGCCATATAATGGGTACACCGATCACGGCCTTAATTTCATAGGATTCTAGGATAGCAACACGTCGAGCATATGTTCCATAGTCATTGAGAAGAATGGGCTTCTGTGTATTGATAATCTGGCTCCCCAGGCTTTCCGTGGAAGAAAGCCTTTTGTTAAAAAACTCTTCTTCTGCAAGATTAAAAACAGACACGTAGCGCGTTTCTCCGGTATACTCATTCCGCAGCAACAAGACCGAACTATGCGAATCCAATAGCTCTGTCGCATACTGTGTAATTAAGGATAGAACAATTTTGGGATCGAGACTAGATGTGAGCTGTTGCCCTAAATGAGTCAGCATATCGTATTGCAGAACCTGCTTGTCCGACGCGCTACGTACAATCATAGCTGTTCCTCCCTCACAGCCCCCGGCTCTCAAGCCCATTCTCTGCCGAATTCTCAAAAACCCTGCACCTACTGCAATGAGCCTCGTAATTAAGTATAACCGATTTGCAGATCGGCCGCAAAACCCTGTGACGGGTGTAAAGAAGACTTGGTTGGCGCTGCACCCCGGTCGTCTACCTCATCGCGCTGACGACTTTCATCATCTACCTCGCTCCTTGGGTCGCGACCGGCAAGATTCTCCTCCCCGCTCAACGGGGCAAGGTCTTGGGCATGCCCTCCGAACCGGCTTTACGTTCTTTCGCCGGCACATGGGTGTGCTTTGCCCCGCCCAGACCCCAGCCGAAAGCAATCAGATAGAGAACCGGAGAGATCATGGAACCCAGGGTAATGCTCCCAAACTTCCGTTTAAAGTAGACATACTCCTGCCACATAATCGCGGCCAATCCCATCTCATTCCCCAACCCTTCTGTTCGTCAGCTGCAAAAAAACATCTTCCAGATTAGAAGAACGGATCTTAACACTCCCCGCTAGTTTGGCTGCCGAGGCCATGGCCTCTTCTCTTGTTTCAAAAAGAACGTCTTTAGTTTCCCCTGTCTCAAAATATTCGACCACGACTTTCCCCACCTTTTTGATTAACCTGGCCGGAGTGTCCAATTCGACCAAACCTTTATCCTGCCTTTCTTCTTCTCGCTCTTTCTCCCCGCTTTCCTTCCTATTCTCCTCTTGTTCCTGCTGATGTTCACCGAAGCGTCCAGGCCGTTCGAACGGTCCTTGTTCTTCCTGGCCGATCCGGTGAGGCGACGTCCAGCCGCCTTTGGTTTGTTTTTCTTTGCTATTTCAGCGGGAATCTCACAATTGGAGGAGATAGTACTATGGAATTAATCGACGCCATGAAAAAAAGGCACAGCGTCCGCAAGTATAAAGCCGATGCTGTCCCAGATGAAGCAATTACGGAATTGCTGATGGCGGCCAGGCTTGCTCCCTCCGGGAGCAACTTGCAGCCCACCCGCTTTGTTGTGATCAAAAGTCCGGAGGCAAGAGCACGTCTAAGTGCGGCAACTTCGCTCCCCTTTGTCACACAGGCACCTGTCGTCCTGGCATGCTGTGTAGATGCCGATTCTTTTGGCGGACTGGGAACCCGGATGCGTGAACTCAAAGAAGCCGGAGCTTTCAATGACACTCCTCTGGCCGACTTGGATTCGAAAGACTACGCCCAACGCCGGCAAATGGACAAAGCCACTGCGCAAGGGTATCTGCGTCTCAATGCAGCCATCGCCCTTGAACACGTGGCTTTGCGGGCTGCTGACCTGGGACTGGGAACGTGTTGGGTCATGATGTTTGATCAGGGCAAGGCCAAAGAAGTGCTGGGACTCGGCGACAATTACAGTATAGTGGCTCTGATGCCCGTCGGCTATGCGGATCAGGACCCTGCACCCCGTCCCCGACTGGAACTGAAGGATCTCCTTCTGAAAGAACTATAAACGCTCGTTAGGTTGATTCATACCTGAGCCGCCTGAACCAATGTACCTTCCACAGCGGTTAGATTCTGACGACCAACGCAGTAGAAGTGTATCACAGGATGTGCAGAAATTTACGAAAACAAAGTCTATTCTCCCCACTGACGACTCAATCCGGAAGGGGGTATTCCTTTCGGTTCTAAGGATGCCATATTTATAATGAAACAAATTAAAACGGGCATAGTATTATGGCTGATGCTGGCCATGCTTGCATCAGGCGTGCCCACCGCCTTTGCCCAGTCGCCGCCTTCGACGCAGACTCTGAAGACAACCCATGGGACAGCAATTAAGGTCAGATTACCACTTGGGTTGCCGATTACCAAACAAAAACAGCGGACAACATACGGAGTGACGGTTATCCAATAAAATGAAGTGCCCAGCAAAAAAAGCAGCAGTTGATTGATAAGACTGCTGCTTTTTTACGGAGGGCTGGCCGGTTACATTGCGGTAACAATTGAACGATTTCATGTAACAATGCCATGGTAAACTAAGGTGGCAACCTGATATGGTAAACTGATGTTAACCTGATAAAGAAACATTCTGACGGTCAGACAGGGGAAAAGCAGTTAAGAAGGTAGGGCTTTAAATGGCTGCCAGTGATGGATTCAGAATTCTAAATAAATTTTATGAAGGAAAGTATTTCATCCTTTATAAAGCCATTGAGGAAAAAGACGGCACGCCGGTCATCTTAAAAAAGCTGCGGGATGTTTATGATTATGGCGAAGCCCTGGCATATTTTAAAGGCGAAATGGAGATTACCGGAAATCTCCGGTATGACGCCATCCTGAAAATAGAGGGAATTGCCCGCCACCATTCGGCGCCGGTCCTGGTGACGGAGGATTTTGAGGGCGAAGTACTGGCCGGCAGGCTGGCCTCGGGGCCCATGGCCATTGCCTGGATCCTGGAGATTGCTATTCATCTTGCCGCTGCCCTTGAAGCCGTTCACAGGGCACATATCGCCCATCATAACTTAACAACGGAAAACATCCTGATCGACTGCCAAAATACAGCCGTCAAATTAACCGGCTTTTATCCGGCGCCCGCAACTCTGTACACGGCAGATAAACCTGGCAGCCTGGCCGGTGCCAGGTTGGACGTGCGCTACATAGCGCCGGAACAAACGGGCCGGGTGGTCCAAAAGGTTGACTGCCGGGGGGACTTCTATTCTCTGGGGATCATTTTATATGAGATGTTAACCGGGGTTGTGCCTTTCCCGGCTGATGATTATGCCGCATGTGTCTATGCCCATCTGGCTCAGGAAGCCATACCGGTCTGCCGGCGCAACGAAGAAGTGCCGGAGGTATTGTCTGCTATTGTGGGCAAGCTCATGGAGAAAAGGGCGGAAAAAAGGTATCAAACGGCGGCGGGCCTGCGCTCCGATCTGGAAAGGTGTTTGCAGACGCTGGACCACGCGGCCGGCCGCGGCGGGATTCCCGGCTTTCCCCTTGGGCACTATGATCTCTCTGAGCGTCTGGCTATCCCGACCCGAACCATTGGCAGGGAAGAAGAGAAAAAACGGCTGCTGGCTGCTCTTGCCCCAGTGCGGGCGGGCAGGGCGCAGATTCTCCTGATCGCCGGGGCGGCGGGTGTGGGCAAGACCACGTTCGTCAATGAATTAGCCGCTCCGGTCAAGCAAGGCGGAGGGCTGTTCCTTCAGGGCAAGTTCGATCAGTATAAGAAGAATACCCCGTATGCCGCTTTTAACGAAGCTTTTGAGCGGCTGTTCCAGGAAATCTTAAGCCTCGGCCCCTCCGGTATCGCTGGGTGGCAGGGGAAGATCAGGGAGGCGCTGGGGGAAAACGGCAAGATTATTACCGACATTTTTCCCGGATTGGCCAAAATTACCGGAGTGCAAGAGCCACCGGAGGATCTTCCGGCATTAGAAGCTCAACACAGGTTTAAGCAGGCTATGGTCCGTTTCCTCCGGGTCATAGCTTCCCCGGACCGCCCGCTGGCAGTTTTTCTGGACGACCTGCAGTGGGCGGATATCAACAGCCTTAAGCTGCTGGAACTCATAGGCGCGGGAGCGGAAGAAGTCCATATTCTGTGTATCGGAGCCTACAGGGATGATGAAATCAGCCCTGCCCACCCCTTGTCCGCAGTCATCGAAAAACTGGGAACAGGTTCCGCCGCCGGGGAGACGATCACCCTTAAACCCTTGGAGTTTGCACAGGTTCGCAGGCTGGTCCTGGAACTGCTGCAGAAGAGTGGGGAGAAAGAAAACGAAGTAGAACCCCCACTTATAGAATTGGGGGTCTCAGACGGCGATGAACAACCGAAACTAAGGCAGGAGAGCGATAACCCCATGGAGAGGCTGGCCCGGCTTTGTTATGAGAAAACGGACGGGAATCCCTTTTTTCTTTACCATTTTATCCGGTCCCTGAAAGAGGAGGGCTTGCTCAGCTTCAACCATGCCGCCCGGCACTGGGAAGTCGATGGGGAGCGGATTCTTCGGAGCGGTGTAACGTCCAATGTCGTGGATCTGCTGGTGCGCAAGATTTCCCGCCTGTCCGGTCCTGCCGGCGGGATTCTCCAAGCGGCGGCTTGCCTCAATAACACGTTTGATCCGGAAACTCTGGCCTATCTGCAGCGGATGCCCCCGGAAGCCGTAAATGACGCCGTGCTGGAACTCGCCGGCCAAGGGCTGATCCTGGCCCTGGAGCGGGCAGGCACAGCGCCCGCCGGTGGTAATTCAGGGCCCGCCCGCTACCGGTTTGCCCATGACCGGGTGCAGCAGGCAGCCTATATCTTGCTGGATGAAGGCCAGAAACAGGATATTCATTACCGTTTGGGGCATTGGCTGTGGCAGAAATGTCCGGAGTTTTCCCAGGCCGAAAACCTGCTGGAGATGACCGACCATCTGAACTTAGCCGGGAATCTTGTCCGGGCAGGGGATGAAAGCCTGCTCCTGGCCCGGCTCAATTTGGCGGCCGGCCAAAAATCGAAGCAGTGCGCCGCCTACGAAAGCGCTCTGGATTATATGCGCCGGGGGATCCGCCTGTTAGGGGACGACGCCTGGGGCAGCCACTATGAGACGGCTTTGGACCTGTATAACGGAGCTGTCGAGACGGCCTATTTATGCGGAGAGTACCGGCTGATGGACCAATATGGAGACGAGGTTTTGCAGCAAGGGAAAGCCCTGCTGGACAAGGCCGTGGTCTACGAAACGAGAATTGAGTTTCTGACGGTGCAAAACAGGCTCGGGGACGCGATCGGCACGGCCAGGGATTTTCTGAAGCAGTTAGGAGTAAATATTCCGCGCAAGCCTTCCCGCCTGAATGTCATGGCTGCCTATCTCCGGATCCGGCTGGCTCTGGTGGGCCGCAATTTTGCTGATCTTAAAAACATGCCGGAAATGACGGAGCCAAAATTTCGCACCGCTATGCGCATTCTCAGCAGCGCCGGGATTGCGGCATATTCCTATTCCAATCCTATTATGGTGATGCTCACCCTTAATGCCGTCCTGATTTCACTTCGGCAGGGGCTTGCTCCCGCTACGCCGGTAGCTTATGCCGGATATGGCCATATTCTCTGCACTTTCATGAAAAAGCGCGAATTGGGATACCGGTTCGGCCGGCTGGCGGTGGAACTGCAGGCCGGCTCGAAGTCAAAAACCTTTGCCTGCAAAACCAACCTGCTGTTTGAAATTCTGGTCCGGCATCAGAAAGAACAGATCGGGAACACGCTGCAGGGATTTCCCCACAACCATCAGCAAGGCCTCAATGCCGGCGATTTGGCTTCGGCGGGCCATGTGATGATGCAGCATTTTGTCTATTCCTACCTGTCCGGCCGGGAACTTCTCCGGATCCGGAACGAGATGGACCTGTACCAAATTGACCTGATCCGGACAGGCAACCAAACCTCGATCATGGTGTGCATGATGTATCGGCAGGGAGTTGCCAACTTGCTCGACTCAGCCGCTGAACCCTGGCGCCTGACCGGAGGGTATTTTAATGAAGAGGAGGCCCTGCCCCATTATCAATCAGCCAATGACCGGACCATTATTGCCAATTCATATTTCAACAAAATGGTGATCTCCTACCTGTTTGGCCGTATTGACCTGGCCTACGGGAACCTGAAGACCCTGGAGGAATATGCCGATGGAGTTATCGGTACATTCTGCGTCCCGGTTTACAACTTCTACGCTATCCTGATCCGGCTGGCCCTGCCGGGTTCCGGCACCCGCCGGGAGAGAGCCGCGCACCGGCGGAAAATCCGCTCCTGTCTTCGGTCCCTGCAAAGCTTCTTGCAGGATGCTCCGGAAAACATCACCAACAAATACTCCCTCATTCTGGCGGAGAAGGCCCGGATTGCCGGCAACCACCGACTGGCTATGACTTATTATGATCAATCCATTCAGTGGGCCAAGCAATCTGGCTTTTTGCCGGAAGAGGCCCTGGCTAACGAGCTGGCAGCCAGGTATTACCAGGCCGCGGGCCGGAGCCGGGTGGCGGAGGGATATGCCAACGAGGCCATTTCCTGCTATCAGCAGTGGGGTTGTGCGGCGAAAGCCAGGGAGCTGGAGGCGCAGTATCAAGGATTAAACCGGGACAGGAGGCTGAACCGGACCAGGCAAGAGACAACCGCTGTTGAGTTGACGGCTCCTCTCTCCCTGGATGTGTATGCCATTGTCCGGGCCAGCCAGGCCATTTCCGGAGAAATTGTGCTTGAGGAACTGCTGAGGAAGATGATCCGGATTGTTTTGCAGCATGCCGGAGCCCGCAAGGCCCTGTTCATGATCGAGCAAGACGGAGAATTCCCCGTTGTCGCGGCCGGGAGCGGCGACCCGGCCGGCGTGGAGGTGGCCGAAGGCATGTCTGCGCTGGCTCTGGCCGGCCCTTCCCGGAAGCTGCTTAACTATGTGGTCAACACCGGGGAAAGCGTTATTTTGAACAGTGCAGACGAGCTGGAACGTTTTTGGGACCGCCAAGACGGGCCGGGGCCGCAGGCCAAATCGCTGCTGTGTCTTCCCGTGGCCTCGAAACGCAATCTGGTCGGCCTCCTCTACCTGGAAAACGATTTAATGGACGGCGCTTTTAGCGGGCAGCACCTACCGGTCCTCCATATCCTCGCTTCCCAATTGGCCATATCCCTGGAAAATGCCAGACTCTACCGGAACATGGAGCAGATGGTCGAGGCAAGAACGGAAGAGTTGAACACGAAGAACCATGACCTGCAATTGACCAACCTCCGGCTCACCCACGCCAATCAGGCCAGAACCGTGTTTCTGGCCAACATCAGTCACGAAATGCGCACTCCCCTGCACGGGATCATTGGCATGGCCGGGCTCATGGAAAAGAGCGATCTGCCGTCGGAGCAAGCGGAGAATGTCGCCGCCATCCTGTCCTCGGCCCGTTCCCTGTTGGAAATCATCAATGAAATCCTGGATATGTCCAAACTTGAAGCCGACAAGCTGGAATTGGAGGAAAGGGATTTTGATTTAAACCGCTTGGTCCGGGAAATCCTGCCTTCCTTTAGACTCAAAGCCCAGGAAAAGGGCATTAAGCTGGTTTGGAAGGTCCGGCAGGAACCTGGGATGGGTTTGCGGGGAGATCCTCTGCGGATTAAACAAATTATCACCAACCTGCTCAGCAATGCCGTCAAATTTACGGCCAAGGGGGAAGTGCGGCTGGACGCGTCGGCTGTCCGGGACGGCAACCGGCAGGCTCTGCTGAGAATAACGGTGGCCGACAGCGGTATCGGCATTCCCGCGGATAAGCTGGCTTACATTTTTGAAGACTTTACGCAGGTGGATAGCAGCATTGCCCGCAAATTCGGGGGCACCGGGCTGGGACTTTCCATTAGCAAAAAACTGGTGGAGTTAATGAACGGCAGCATAACGGTGGACAGCGCCTTGGGGCGCGGCAGTCTTTTCCAATGTGCGCTCAGATTAGGACTGGCCGAGAGCGGTCAAGGCCGGAGGCCTAAGGCCGGCCGGAGCGCCGCCAGGCCTGAGCTGGAGGCTCTGCGCATCCTTGTGGCGGAAGACGATTCGATCAGCCGCAAATATATTAAAGCCTTGCTCAAATATTTGAACTGCGACGTGACTCTGGCCGGCAACGGACGGGAGGTATTGGAGAAATTAAGAGCCGGTTTCTATGACTGCATTATCATGGACAAAAATATGCCTGAACTGGACGGCATCGAGACCACGCGGCTGATCCGGCAGAAAGAGGAGGGCACGGGCCGGCATATTCCGATCATCGCCCTGACGGCCTCGGCTCTGGTGGGCGACCGGGAGAAACTGCTGACCGCGGGGATGGATTTTTTTCTATCCAAACCGATTATTGAGACGGAACTGGCGGAGATTCTGAAAGGAGTAAAAAGCAGGGTTTCCGGAAAACAGGAGCCGGAGAACGTCAATAGCGCCGCGGCAAACTTGATTGACCGGCCGGTGTTTTTGGCCGAAGCCTCGCTGTATGGCGAGGAAGTGACACTGGAAATCATCGCCGAGTTTTTGGCGCGTTATCCGGACGTATTAGAAAGTATTGAGGAAAATATCAGGAAAGCCGACTTTACCCAATCACAGAAGGAAATCCACCGTTTGGCCGGTACCTTGTCGTTATTTCACTGTGACGGTCTTGTGGCTCTCGTCAGGGACATGGAGGAAAAATCAAGTGCGCGGGATCTGGCGGGCCTTACCCGCTGGATGCCGGCGCTCAAAGACAATCTGGCCGTATTGCGGGAGGAACTGGAGGAACTGGAGAAAATGATAACCGCTCTGCAAAATCAATCGGCGGACAAACGGTAGCCGACACTCCTGACCGTTTCGATGATCTCGGGATTAAGTCCATGTTCTTCGAATTTTCGCCGGAGGCGTCGGATATGGACATCCACGGTGCGCGTCTCCAGAAACTGTTCATCCTGCCATAACCGATCGAGCAGGTAGTCCCGGGTAAACACTTTGCCGGGATTGCAAACGAGCAGGGCCAACAGTTCAAATTCCCTGTAGGTGAGTGTTGCCGGCATTTGGTTGATCCACGCGGTGCGTTGTTCCAGATTTAATTCAATTCCAGGGACAGTCAGAATTTTGGCAGTGTTTTGCCCGAGGGCGTCTATCCTGCGGAAGACGGTTTTCAGTCTGGCCAGCAGTTCATGATATCTTACGGGCTTACTCAAGTAATCGTCGGCCCCCATCTCCAGACCGAGGACTGTTTCGATCTCGCTGTCTTTGCAGGTCAGCATGATGACAGGCAATTGCCGGTAGGCTGGCTGGTTCCTGATCCATTTTAGTACATCCAAACCGTCCATATTGGGTAGGACCACATCCAGGATGACGGCATCGGCGGCATATTCCCGGAGGCTTGCCAGGGCTTCTTCGCCTGAAGCGCAGAGGATCGCGGCATAGCCGTTCTTCTCCAAAGCCGCCCTGAGCAGCTTGCAAATTAATGGATCATCGTCAACCAGCAGCACCGTTCTCTTTTTCACAATTTGTCCTCCCAAACTGCTCAAGGTTCTCCGGAGAAGGTTCCCCGATAGATGAATCCCCGATTGAGTATATCAGTTTACGCAATTGATTATATCAGTTTACATATTGGTAACACAAGAATGAACGCCCGTAACAATGATAGTCTTAAATTAGGATGTTGCAATCCTTAAACTTCAGACAGAAAGAAATTAGGCAAAACATTGAAAGGGGAGAAATCAAAATGAATAAAAAGGCCAGGCGCTTTGCGCAGCTATTGCTTGCCATGGTTTTTCTGATAACCGCCATGCTGGGGTTCCCAAGGACGGCAGCGGCGGCAAACCCGCCCGTGCCGTTGTCATCCCTGGCGCCCGGCACGGTGGTGAATTTTGCCGGGTATAACTGGATAGTGCTGGATCCTGGTACGGGTTACCTACTGATGCAGGGTTTTTACGGTAATAACCAGCCGTTTACCGATATGTCCGATTTGTCCGGCATTATTACCCCGAATATCTTTGATCCTAACAATACATACAATATTGCGTATTATCTTAATCAGCCTGGCCCTGGCCAATTCATCGGCACCGGGTTTTATCAGTATTTATCAAACAATTATCCCGAATATATCCCATTAGTCCAAGAACATAGCTGGAATGTCGGAGGTATCGATCAAAATGGCAATGGCAGCGAATCATCATCCACAGTGAATGCCCGTATTGGCCTGCTCAGTTACAGAGAATGGGAGAGTTATTCACAGTGCTGCAATCCGTCATCAGGCTTTCTCAGCAATCCGTCTTCAATATTCTGGACAATCACTCCCATTCCAGGAAGTTTTGTTCATTGGAATGTATATACCTCAGGCTCACTGTTATACAGCAGTATGGGTAATGGCTACGCCGTTCGTCCCGCTTTATATCTGAATCCTGATGTCTTGATATCCGGCGGCAGTGTTACCACACAACTGATCACAGCCAGCAGCCTGAGAGTGACATCCACTGGCAACTCCGCGGTGGGGGCACCCGTAACGATGACTGTGACGGCCATAGATTCCAACGGGCGTACGGTCCAAAGTTACACTGGAACGGTGCATTTTACCAGCAGCGATACCAACAGCCCGGTACTGCCGCAGGATTACACATTTACAGGCTGCGGCAGCGGTAAAGATAACGGCACCCACGTCTTCACGGACGGCGTCACGTTGAACACCGTCGGCCCGCAGACAGTGACGGCGACGGATACGACGACGGGGAGCATTACCGGGACGGTTGACATCAACGTGCTTACTGTGACCGGCATCAGCCCAACCAGCGGGCCTGTGAGCGGGGGCACGGCGGTGACCGTCACCGGCCATGGCTTCATCGGGGCGACCGGCGTCAGCTTCGGCAGCGTGGCGGCAGCCAGCTTCACCGTCAACAGCGACACTTCGATCACGGCTATCTCACCGGCGCAGGCGGCCGGGACGGTGGACGTGACCGTGACCACCCTGGGCGGGACGAGCGCCACCGCCCTTGCCGACAAGTTCACCTATTCCACCAATGAACTGGTTGGTTGGTGGAAGCTCGGCGAGGGCTCTGGGACCGCGGCGGCGGATTCCTCCGGCTACGGCGACAACGGTACGCTGACGAACCCCGTCTGGAGCACCGACCATACGCCTGACATCACCGATCAGGTCAACGCCTCCCTGGATTTCAGCGGCGGCGGCAGTTCATTCACGGCGCCCCTTCCCACCACCGCCACCGGCAACGTCAGCATCTCGGCCTGGGTCAAGTGGAACGGGGCGACCGGTGTCTCCGATTATCAACCCATCGCCTATGTCGGCAACCCTGGCAAAAACGGTTATGGCCTTTTTCTGGACAGCAGCGGCAAACTGGAAGTTCTCCTGGGAGGCGTAGCGTGGCTGCCCACAACGGCAGCGCTTACGGCCAATACCTGGCAGCAGGTGGCGCTTGTCGGCGTTCCCAGTGGTGGGACGGAAAACTGGACAATTTATCTGAACGGAATTCAGGTGAGCCAGGTAAGCGGCAATCCGGTTGCGTCGGTACCGGGTGACAATATGCTAATTGGATTTACCAGCAACGCCACTTCTACTGCACCGCATTTTCCCGGCCTGCTCGACGATGTCCGCATCTACACCACTGCCCTGACGCCAGCGCAGGTGCAACAGTTGGCGGGAACCGTCGTGACCGGCATAGGCCCGGCCGGCGGACCTGTGAATGGAGGCACGGCGGTGACCATCACCGGATACAACTTCACCGGGGCAACCGGGGTCAGCTTCGGGGGCACACCGGCAGCCAGCTTCACCGTCAACAGCGACACCTCGATTACGGCTGTCTCGCCGGCGGGGAGCGGCGCGGTGGACGTGACCGTGACCACCCAGAACGGGACGAGCGTCAACGGCCCCGGTGACAGGTTCACCTACGGCCCGGTGCCGGTGGTGACCGGCGTCAGCCCAATCAGCGGGCCTGTGAGCGGGGGCACGGCGGTGACCGTCACCGGCCATGGCTTCATCGGGGCGACCGGCGTCAGCTTCGGCAGCGTGGCGGCAGCCAGCTTCACCGTCAACAGCGACACTTCGATCACGGCTATCTCACCGGCGCAGGCGGCCGGGACGGTGGACGTGACCGTGACCACCCTGAGCGGGACGAGCGCCACCGCCCTTGCCGACAAGTTCACCTATTCCACCAATGAACTGGTTGGTTGGTGGAAGCTCGGCGAGGGCTCTGGGACCGCGGCGGCGGATTCCTCCGGCTACGGCGACAACGGTACGCTGACGAACCCCGTCTGGAGCACCGACCATACGCCTGACATCACCGATCAGGTCAACGCCTCCCTGGATTTCAGCGGCGGCGGCAGTTCATTCACGGCGCCCCTTCCCACCACCGCCACCGGCAACGTCAGCATCTCGGCCTGGGTCAAGTGGAACGGGGCGACCGGTGTCTCCGATTATCAACCCATCGCCTATGTCGGCAACCCTGGCAAAAACGGTTATGGCCTTTTTCTGGACAGCAGCGGCAAACTGGAAGTTCTCCTGGGAGGCGTAGCGTGGCTGCCCACAACGGCAGCGCTTACGGCCAATACCTGGCAGCAGGTGGCGCTTGTCGGCGTTCCCAGGGGTGGGACGGAAAACTGGACAATTTATCTGAACGGAATTCAGGTGAACCAGGTAAGCGGCAATCCGGTTGCGTCGGTACCGGGTGACAATATGCTAATTGGATTTACCAGCAACGCCACTTCTACTGCACCGCATTTTCCCGGCCTGCTCGACGATGTCCGCATCTACACCACCGCCCTGACGCCAGCGCAGGTGCAACAGTTGGCGGGAACCGTCGTGACCGGCATAGGCCCGGCCGGCGGATCTGTGAATGGAGACACGGCGGTGACCATCACCGGATACAACTTCACCGGGGCAACCGGGGTCAGCTTCGGGGGCACACCGGCAGCCAGCTTCACCGTCAACAGCGACACCTCGATTACGGCTGTCTCGCCGGCGGGGAGCGGCGCGGTGGACGTGACCGTGACCACCCAGAACGGGACGAGCGTCACCGGCCCCGGTGACAGGTTCACCTACGTCCCGGTGCCGGTGGTGACCGGTATCACGCCCGCCAGCGGAAAAGTGAGCGGCGGCACAACGGTGACCATCACCGGATACAACTTCACCGGGGCAACCGGGGTCAGCTTCGGCGGTACGTCGGCAACCAGCTTCACCGTCAACAGCGACACCTCGATTACGGCTACTGCCCCGGCGCATGCGACCGGTACGGCGGAAGTGACGGTGACCAACGCATACGGGACGAGCACCGGGGGCTTAGGCACTATATTTACCTATTCCACCAATGAGCTGGCTGGCTGGTGGAAGCTCGGCGAGGGTTCAGGGACGACGGCAGTCGATTGGTCCGGCTACGGCCACCATGGCACGGTAACCAGTCCGTTAGATGTCGGCAGCCCACCGTGGTGGGTTGATAATGATTATCCGAATTCAATCGACCGGGTCGGTGGCTGCGTGGATTTCAGCGGCGGTGACAGTTCATTTACGGCGCCCATCCCCACCACTAACACCGGCGACGTCAGCATCTCGGCCTGGGTCAAGTGGGATGGGACTACCTGGGGCGATGGGAGTATACATCAGCCCATCGCCTATAACGGCACCCTCGATGCAGGAAACGGTTATGGCCTTGCTTTGACCAACCTAGGCTATCTGGAAGTTATCAGCGGAGGTGCCTGGTTGGCCACAGCAACAAAACTCACCCCCAATACTTGGCAGCATGTGGCGGCGGTAGAGGATGGCTCGGGGAAATGGACCGTTTACCTGAACGGCACTCAGGTGGGGCAGGTGAACACCACTCCTGCCACGCCCACCGGCTATATGTACATCGGATACTTAACCGTTCAGAATACCATGTGGAAATTCCCAGGCCGGATCGACAACGTCCGCATCTACACCACTGCTC
The DNA here is from genome assembly GCF_902729405.1 of Acididesulfobacillus acetoxydans. Lineage (GTDB taxonomy): Bacteria > Bacillota > Desulfitobacteriia > Desulfitobacteriales > Desulfitobacteriaceae > Acididesulfobacillus > Acididesulfobacillus acetoxydans. The sequence continues at coordinate 797,731 of NZ_LR746496.1, read as the reverse complement.
TGACCGCGGCACAGGTGCAGCAACTGGCGGCGACCTTCCCGGTGGTGACCGGCGTCAGCCCAACCAGCGGCTCCACAGTCGGCGGAACAACGATGACCATCACCGGCAGCGGCTTCACCGGAGCGACCGGCGTCAGCTTCGGCGGCACGGCGGCCACCAGCTTCACCGTCAACAGCGACACCTCGATCACGGCTATCTCTCCGGCTCATGCAACCGGGACGGTGGACGTGACGGTAACCACCGCACTGGGCGGAACCAGCGCCGCAGTCGCTGCCGACCGCTTTATCTATGTCCAGGTCCCCTCGATAACCGGCGTCAGCCCGTCCGTCGGGCCGGCAGCCGGCGGCACGGTGGTGACAATCACCGGCAGCAGCTTTACCGGGACAACCGGCGTCAGCTTCGGCGGCACGGCGGCCGCGAGCTTCACCGTCAACAGCGACGCCTCGATCACGGCCGTCTCACCGGCGCACGCGGACGGTACGGTGGACGTGACCGTGACCACGCCGGGCGGGACAAGCGCCGCCGTCTCCGCTGACCGGTTCACCTATTCCACCAACGAGCTGGTTGGCTGGTGGAAGCTCGGCGAGGGTTCGGGGACCACGGCAGCCGATTCGTCCGGCTACGGCTACAATGGTACGCTGACTAATTCAGTATGGAGTACTGACTGTCCATCTTCAGTCGACCAGATTGGCGCTTCTCTGGATTTCAGCGGTGGCAACAGTTCGTTTACAGCGCCTATTCCCACCGCTGCTACGGCCAACGTCAGCATCTCGGCCTGGGTGAAGTGGAACGGGAAAACTGCCAGTAACTATCAACCTATTGTTTATAACGGCAACCCCGGCGCCGATGGTTATGGTCTCTTTGTAGACAGCAACGGCAATCTTGAGGTTCTCTTAGGAGGTATAGCCTGGCTTGATACGACTGTACACCTGACCCCCAACACCTGGCAACAAGTAGGGCTTGTGGGTGTGCCTGCCAGCGGGACGGAAAACTGGACCGTTTATTTGAACGCAAATCCGGTTGCCACGGTTAGTGGTATTCCCAAAGCCCCGGCATCCAGTGACAAGATGCTCATCGGATATGCTACCAATGCTACTTCTACAGCAACGTATTTTCCAGGCTTGATTGATGACGTCCGTCTCTACGCAACGGCTCTGTCTTCAGCTCAGATCGAGCAGTTGGCAGCAGTTTATCCTGTTGTGACCGGGGTCAGCCCGGCCACCGGGTCAGTAAATGGAGGTTCGGTCGTGAATATTACCGGCAGCGATTTTACAGGGGCGACAGGGGTAGACTTTGGCAGCGTGGCCGCAGCGAGCTTTGCTGTCAACAGCGATACCTCAATAACTGCTACTGCACCGGCGGGAAGCGGCACGGTGGACGTGACCGTGACAGCTCCGGGAGGAACGAGTGCCGCCGGTCCGGGTGACCAATTCACGTATTTAAGCACTGCCAAAGACATCACCGCCTTTAGCGTAGCGGGCCAGGTGGGATCATCAACCATAGATTTAATTAACCATGCCGTAATCTTCCACATGCCCTATGGAACCGACGTGAGCGCGTTGAATCCGAGTATAACCGTCTCAGCCAATGCTGCCGTGTCTCCAACGTCCGGAACGGCGGAGGATTTCAGCAATCCGGTGATCTATACGGTAACAGCCCCGGACAACTCGTCCCAGAATTGGTCGGTTACCTGCCTGATCGATACGGTCACCCACACCGTAGCGGTATCGGCCAATCCTGCGGTGGATGGCACAGTCAGCGGCGGGGGCACCTATGCCGAAGGAGCGTCTGTGACAGTGACGGCCTCCGTGTACAGCGGCTATACCTTCGTCAACTGGACGGAGGGCGGCAGCCAAGTGAGCACCAGTGCAGCATTCGTCTTCACCATGGGTACGGCTGACAGAACTCTGGTGGCCAACTTTGCGGCAATTCCGACGTACACCGTAACTTATAGCGGCAACGGCAGTAGCGGAGGAAGTGTACCCACCGACAGTAATAATTACACAACAGGTGCAGCGATTACCGTCCTTGGTAACACTGGCAGCCTAGTCAAGACAGGCAGCACCTTCGCGGGATGGAACACCGCAGCAGACGGAATCGGAACGAGCTACGCAGCGGGAGCAACCCTAACGATGGGGAGTGCCAATGTCACGATGTACGCCCAGTGGACGGCGAATCCGCCTCTTACCCACACCGTCAGCGTCTCATCCAATCCGCCGGCAGGCGGAACGGTTTCCGGCGGGGGTACGTATGCCGAAGGCGCTTCGGTGACGGTGATGGCCACGCCCAACAGCGGTTATAACTTCGTCAACTGGACGGAAAACGGCAGTGCAGTGAGTACCATTGCAGCCTATACCTTTACCCTGGGCACGGCAGACCGGACCTTGGCGGCGAACTTTGCGGCTATCCCGCCTGTCATCACCACAGGAACCATCAGCGGGACGGTAAGCGACGGAACGAATCCGCTGGCCGGAGCGACGGTGAGCCTGACGGTGAGCGGCAGTGTCTATTCAGCCACAACGGCCGGCGATGGAAGCTACGCTATCCTCAACGTACCTGCGGGAACAGGCTACACTGTGACTGCCAATCTGACAGGCTACACCGGTGCCAACGCAACTAATGTAAACGTAACAGCCAATACGACAACCTCGGGCGTGAACCTTACCCTGAGTGTTATCCCGCCCACCATATATACGGTAAGCATCGCCAGCCTGACGGACGGGAGCATCACAGCCAGCCCGAGCACGGCAGCGGAAGGGACAGCCATCAACCTGACGATAACCCCGGATGCCGGGATGCAGCTAAAAGCCGGAACTTTGCAGTATAACGACGGGACAACGGATCACCTGATCAGCGGCACGAGCTTCACCATGCCGGCGGCCAACGTCACGGTCTCGGCCCAGTTTGAAGCCATACCGCCTGCTCCCACTCTCACCGTTCTTACCTTAAGTGGCAGCATTCCTGACCTCACAGTCGGGCAAGCAGTCTATGATCTCAATAATCTTAGTCTGAACGGAACTGACCAATACGGTGCTCCTTTTAGTCTGAGCGGTCAGACCGTACAATGGAATCTGGCTTCAGGAAATGCTTATGCCGGCTTGACAGGCAGTTTATTGACTCCGCTGGCCGCCGGTTCCGGCACGGTTACGGCCACTGTCTATGGTGTCGCGAGCAATCCGCTTGGATTTACCGTCATGGCCCCGAGATTTTCGGGAGGCGGCGGAGGTAGCGCGAATACCCCATCCCCCACACCGACAACAGTGACCGGCAACGTCACAGACGGTACGACAGGCGCGAAGGTTTCCAGTGTAACCGCTACCGTAACGACCGGCAGCAACGACAATGATACAGTTTCCATGAGTGCCGGACAACTCGCGGTGCTTAAACAGCCGGACGGAACCATAAGTCCGTTAAGCGATCTCTCTCATGTGGCTATAACCTGCGCCACAGGAACGCCTGTCCCAATTTTCTCTGACGGGACAATCCAAATGGCGGACCTGGCCAAGGGAACCGACAATAACTTTAATATCACTTGTGATTTGGGCCATGGGCAAAAGATTACGATTGCCACCATGCAGATTAAAATTGACAGCAGCGGAAATGTCACCTTATCTGTTGTGTTAATTGACCCCTATGGCATCATCACGGATGCCAGGACCGGCAAGGCTTTGGCGGGAGTCAATGTCACCTTGTACTATGCCGATACCGGGAGAAATAAGGCTGCAGGAAAAACTGCGGATACCGTCGTCGCACTGCCCGGCATCGCCGGCTTTAAGCCTAACAATAACCAGGATCCCCAGACCAGTGACAGCAGCGGAGCCTATGGCTTCATGGTCTTCCCGACCACGGATTACTACATCATCGCCACCAAGGACGGGTATGCTCAATACACAAGTCCGACTATTTCCGTGGAACAGGAAATTGTCCATTGGGACTTTAAAATGAGTCCGACCCTCTCCGGAGTCACCAGACTGGCGGGCCGGAGCCGAGTCGATACCGCCTTGGCCATTGCCCAAGCGGAATACCCGGGCAAGATCGCCAATGCCGTCCTGGCTACAGCCGACAATTATCCGGATGCCTTGACCGGAAGTGTCCTTGCTTACAAAGTGAATGCACCCATTCTGCTGGTTGGAAGTTCGGCTGCCGACCAGGCAAAGGTCTTGGGCTACCTGAAGTCCAGCCTGGACCCGGCGGGAACCGTTTATATCATGGGAGGCACGGCTGCGGTCGGCAGCGCCATGGAAAGCCAAGTGGCCGCGAGCGGTTTTAGCCATATCATTAGAATTGCCGGAGCGGACCGCTATCAAACTTCGGCCGAAATAGCGGATCAATTGGCGGTCAAGGCCGGAACCCCGCTGGTGCTGGTCAGCGGTGAAAACTATCCCGACGCTCTGTCTGTCAGCAGTGTGGCGGCCCAAATGCAGCTTCCCATCCTGCTGGTCCAAAGGGACAGAATCAGTAACAGTGTCAGGCAGGAAATCAGCGCCATCAAACCTGGCAAAGTCTACATCATCGGAGGAGAAGGGGTTATCAGCGCAGCTGTGGAAAACCAAGTGGCTCAACTCACCGGCTTGGCGCAGACGAACATCGTACGGATCGGGGGAACCGATCGCTATGCCACTTCCCTCGCTGTGGCCCAATACTTCAACTTAACCGGCCAAAATGTCTGCATCGCCACCGGCGGCAACTTCCCGGACGCCCTGGCCGGAAGCGTCTATGCGGCCAATCACAATGCCCCGATTATTTTAGTCGGCAGCAGTTTGACGGATCAGGCAATTACCTATCTAAAGACGAGAAAACTGACCGGAGCGGCTATATTTGGCGGGGAGGCTGTAGTTAGCAAAGATATTGAGCAGCAACTGCAACAGTTGATAAAGAAAGGTGGGAACCCTAAATGAGTGACAAAAACAGGATATTCCATGTCATTCTTGCCCTTGTCTTGATACTTGGTTCTATTTTTAACGCTATACCGGCAGCGGCAAAAGTGGGCAGTTCAGGGGATGTCATCTATGACGGCAACGGCTCGACCGGAGGAAGCGTGCCGATCGACAGCAATACCTATGCCCTAGGCGCAACGGCAACCGTATTGGGCAATACCGGCAACCTGACCCAGACAGGGTATACCTTTGCCGGGTGGAACACCGCGGCGAACGGAAGCGGAACGAGCTATGCGGCCGGGGCACCCCTAACGATGGGAGCTGCCAATGTCACCCTGTACGCCCAGTGGACGGTTGCCTACACTGTCAGCGTCTCGGCCAATCCGCCGGCGGGCGGAACGGTTTCCGGCGGCGGTACTTATCCCTTGGGTGCGACGGTAACGGTGACAGCTTCCGTTTACAGCGGCTACAATTTTATCAACTGGACCGAAAACGCTGCACAGATCAGCACCAGTGCGGCATTCACCTTCCCCATGGGTGAGGTTGACAGAACTCTGGTAGCCAACTTTGCGGCAATTCCGACCTATAACGTGACTTATGACGGCAACGGCTCGACCGGAGGAAGTGTGCCGATCGACAGCAATAGTTATGCCCAAGGCGCAACGGCAATCGTATTGGGCAATATTGGGAACCTGTCTCTTACCAAGAACGGCTATACCTTCACCGGGTGGAACACCGCGGCGGACGGAAGCGGAACGAGCTACGCGGCCGGGGCAACCCTGACGATGGGAGTCGCCAATGTCACGCTGTACGCCCAGTGGACGGCGAATCCGCCTGTCACCTACACTGTCAGCGTCTCGGCCAATCCACAGGCAGGCGGAATGGTTTCCGGCGGGGGCACGTATGCTGAAGGCGCTTCGGTGACAGTGACGGCCACGCCCAACAGCGGTTACACCTTCATCAACTGGACAGAGGGCGGGATACAGGCCAGCACCAGTGCCACATATACCTTCCCCATGGGTACGGCTGACAGGACTTTGGTGGCCGGCTTTGCGGCGAGCCCGCCTCCACCCTCCGGTGGCGGAGGCGGCGGTTATGCCCCATCACCTATATCTGCAACAGTTACCGGCAGTGTCATTGACAGCACGACCGGTGCCAAGATCTCCAATATACCGGCCACTGTTACTGCTGATAGTCATGGTAGTGATACGATCTCCATGAATGCGGCAAAAGCTTTATTGGTGAAACAATCTGGCGGCAATCCGAGTCCCTTAAGCGATCTTTCTCAAGTGGCCATTGCCGGTGCCGCAGGAACGCCTGTGATAGTTTCCGCTGACGGGACAATCCAAGTGGCGGGCCTGGCGAAAGGAACAGACAATAAGTTTGATATTACTTATGACTTAGGCAACAGCCAAAAGATCACCCTTGGAACGATGGAGGTTAAAATTGACAGCAGCGGCAATGCGACTCTCACGACAACCTTAATTGACCCATACGGTTTAGTTACCGATGAAGCTACCGGCAAGCCTGTCGCCGGAGCGAATATCACCTTGTATTATGCCGATACGGAAAGGAATAGGGCAGCAGGGAAAACTCCGGACACGGTCGCAGCACTTCCAATCATCACTGGATTTAAGCCTGACAATAATCAGAATCCTCAGGTCAGTGATACGGCAGGAGCCTATAGCTTCCTGGCATTTCCCAATTCAGATTACTATATAGTAGCCACCAAGGTTGGTTATGAGCAATATACCAGTCCGACAATTTCTGTGGAACAGGAAATCGTCCACTGGGATTTCAAGATGAGTCCAACCATCTCCGGAGTCACCAGACTGGCGGGTCAGAGCCGAGTCGATACAGCGTTGGCTATCGCCCAAGCGGAATACACCGGTAAGATTGCCAACGTCATCCTGGCTACGGCCGGCAACTATCCCGATGCCTTAACAGGAAGTGTCCTGGCCTATCAGCTTCAGGCGCCGATACTGCTGGTTGGAAGCTCAGATGCGGATCAGGAAAAGGTATTGGCCTATATGAAGGACAATATGAATCCGTCAGGAACAGTCTATATATTGGGAGGTACGGGAGTAGTCAGCAGTGCCATGGAAGCAAAAGTAACAGCGGACGGTTTCCCGAAAATAACCAGATTAGGCGGAGCCGACAGATATGAAACTTCTGTCAAAATAGCCGGCCAATTGGGAGTCGGGAGCGGAACACCCATTGTGCTGGTCAATGGTGAAAACTATCCGGATGCCTTATCTATCAGCAGTATTGCGGCGCAAATGCAGCTTCCTATCCTCCTAGTCCAAAAAGATGGAATCAGCGACAGCGTCAGCCAGGAAATTGCCTCCATCAAGCCATCCAAAGTCTATATCATCGGAGGAGAAGGCGCCATCAGCGCAACAGTAGAAAGTCAGGTTGCCCAGCTCACCGGTTTAGACCAAGGGAATATCATGAGGATCGGAGGAGCTGACCGGTATGCCACTTCTCTGGCGGTGGCTCAATACTTCAACTTAAGCGGCCAAAATGTTTGTGTGGCCACCGGCGATAACTTCCCGGACGCCCTGGCCGGAAGTGTCTATGCGGCCAATCACAATGCCCCGATTATTCTGGCGGACGACAGCTTGTCCGATCAGGTCATGAATTATTTGAAGGGCAAAAACCTAACTGGAGCGACTATATTCGGTGGAGAGGCTGTAGTTAGCAAAGATATTGAGCAGCAACTGCAACAGTTGATAGGGCAGTAAAAAGTATAGATTGGGGTATTACCAGCGAAGTGCACTTCGCTGGTAATACCCCATATAAGTAATCGAAAGCCGATTTCTCCTTAGAGTAAAGGAAACCGGCTTTTTGCCTCCAGAATATGTCTTCGCGTATTTTGGTTAAAATGTTAGCGGGACCCCAATGACAAGACTGCGGTGATGACAGGAGTACCGTCACCGGCGATACCGAGCATGTCCATATCCCCGAGCAAACCGAGCCCTTCTGTACTCTGTTTCGCTTCACTTATAAGGGGGTTTCGAATAAGAAGTTTATTGTTATTGCACTTTTTGCACGAATCGTTATCGTAATCCTAAGTACCGTATATGTTTATGGAAAAAGAACTTTAGCATATTTTTAGAATTTAAAATAACGCGAGATCATACTGGGCTATGGATCACAATGTGGAAATAGTGCAATTCGACACTATTAAATTGGAGGATCTTCGTTTCCTTATCCTTAACAGAAGAAATATTGAGAAGCTGAACCTATGAGACTTTGCTAAAGTGAAATTCCCAACGTGTGTATTAGCGGCAGTCCTTCGGCATATACCAGCCAGGCCACTAGGCCCAGCCGGACCACCACGACATCCCAGAAACTGCCGGTCTTAACCGACACCGGCAAGCGAATCCGCTTTTTCCAAACCGGATACAACAGCGGCACTCCATCCGCAATGAGATCAAGAAGTAAATGGCTCAAATACCCGGCTCCAAACACCATGAGCAACGGAACGCGCCATGGAATCAGGAAATGAGAAAACCCAAGGAGTGTGTCTGCACCCCAGAGGAAAAGGCCCATGCCGAGCAAGGTATGCGTGATTCCCCGATGCTTGAGAGAGGAGACAATGACCAGCACGGCCCCGAGCAGACCTGTGGCAAGGCTCAGGACGCCGGCGTAGCGCAGAACCATAATTCGCATTACCTGTGCGCTAAAAACAGTCCGCACCAGCGTCGGTATACGCAAAAAGGCACTGACTGCCAGGAGTAACAAGCCACTCAGCATAGCTCCTGCCCGTGAGCTGCCAAGCCGCCCCAAGAGATCCCTGTCAATCGTACTTCCCGGCCGGTCGATATCCGGCAGGAGTCCTCCCAGGACCGCAGCCCCCAGGCTGACGGCCAGTACCTCAAAATTCTGCGCTGTTGCAAACGCTTGTCTGGTTATCGCCGGGTGGAGCAGGGACCAGGCGGCCAAGGCTCCAGCGGCATGTGTTTTCCCCATCACGATTAAATCACCTCCCTCCGCTTTCTTGGCATTGGATCAGGACCGCGGGCTGCTGCTTAAGATATGCGGCGGCCTCACCTCCCCTCGCCAAGAACGCCTCTACGGTCTTGAGTATTTTCTCTGCCTGCTTGCGTTCAGCAGAGTCCTCCTCCTGCACGATTTCCTGTCTGCCCTCGTCTTCCAGGATAATCTTACGCATCTGCCGGGTGCTCAGTTCCTGATCGGCCGCCTCCTGGATGTACTTTGCCGGATCGGAAGAGTTGGCCGCGGTCCGGTGATGATACCAACTCAGCGAGGATATGCGCGTACCCTCATCGGGGAAGGCCCGGCAGACTTTAACCAGCTCCCGGATCTGCGCCATGCAGTTTCCCACCTGCGACGCAAGCCAGCCCTGCTGTACGCCGGAATCGAGCATGGCAGAAAGGAGTTGCCTTTAACCCCAAAGAGCAAGCGAACTTTAGCTTTAGCCAAACGGCTTCCCGTGGCACTCAGACTTCACCGAGTGAAACAAGCCAAGGAGAAGTCCTTGGCTGGGGATCAGTACACAGATAATGATTATGTTTTTGCTACCGCAACCGGCGGGTGTGTCGAATATCGAAACTTTTACAGGTCCTTCCAAGCTTGTCTCAAGAAATGTGGCATTCCCCCGGTGAAGCTCTATTCGTTGCGCCATACGTTTGCGACCAGGCTCCTCGAAGATGGAGAAGACATCAGGGTCATACAGGAACTTCTGGGACATACTGACATCCGCACAACCAACATATATACACACGTCACGAAAAAAACTAAGCAGCAGGCGGCAGCTAAAATGGATATACACCTGCGTAAACCAGGTAAGTCCTGAACCTCTTTTGGCAGATTCTTTTCCGGGTTGCAGTACGGTTGCAGTAAATCACTCTTTTTAAGCCCAATCGGTCAAACAAAAAAACACCGCAAACCCTTGCAGTGTCTGAGTTTTTTATGGAGCCGACGATGGGACTCGAACCCGCAACCTGCTGATTACAAATCAGCTGCTCTACCAATTGAGCTACATCGGCTTGCTATGAACCGCAAATTCGGGTTTTCTGCATCGACCCGCGACACTTGTATAGTTTACCACATACCGAAACATCACGCAAGATCAAGTTCCGTGTTAAACAGACTCCCCGCCTCGGAAAAGTGACTATTTGCCGTTAAAAAGTTTTTGGAAATAGCGGGTCCCGGTGCCACCGCGCAACCTGGCGGCCATTTTTGTGCTCCTTCAGTGGCACAGTTGCGGTAAGAGGAGCTACGCCTGCATAGTAAGCGGAAAATACCCCTGCTTTCCGGACCATCGGCCTTGTGTCGACCGCATAGCCGTTTTTTCGGCTGATGGTACCACCTTAGTGACACGGGACTCCCCCGGAAACTCCCTCGTTTCCGCTCCTCAGACCGTTGCCTTCCGCCCTGCCGAAAGAGTTCCTTAAACTGCTTCTCATCGTTTGCGGAACCGTTGACCGGAAATGTATGTACTCTCACCAACTATCTGTCCTAACCGATGCAAGCCTGACGGATGCAAGCACCTTGTGATATGAAGGGGTTCATGAATCCCTGCGTTCCAGGTAGCGTTCCAGCTTTCGCTTGACTCTCTGAAGGGCATTATCGATTGATTTTACATGCCGCCTCAAATCGACCGCGATTTCCTGATAAGATTTTCCTTCCAGGTAGGACATGAGAACTTTCCACTCCAGTGAACTGAGAATTTCGCCCATCTTTTCTTCAATGTCATCGAACTCTTCCCGGCTTATAATAAGTTCTTCGGGATCCGTGATCCTTGTCCCGGAAATCACGTCGAGCAAGGTCCGGTCCGAATCCTCATCGTATATCGGTTTATTTAAAGAGACATACGAATTGAGTGGTATGTGCTTTTGTCTGGTGGCCGTTTTAATCGCCGTTATAATCTGCCGGGTAATACATAACTCGGCAAAAGCCCGGAAAGATGATAACTTGTCCCCGCGAAAATCGCGAATCGCCTTATAGAGACCAATCATGCCTTCCTGAATGATATCCTCCCGGTCGGCACCGATGAGAAAGTAGGATCTGGCTTTAGCTCTGACAAAATTCCGATACTTGCCTATCAAATATTCAAGAGCCGTGGCGTCACCGTCTTTGGCTAGTTCGACGACCCCCTCATCCGCAATGACTTCACTGCTGTCGCACCCTTCCGGCACCTCTGGTTGGGCGTTTAGTATCAAAATAAATCCCCCCGTATCATTGTGATGAAGACGGTATATACGATTTATTCCTTTTTTCGCAAAGGACCTTACTTTGTCCACCCAAAGAATAAGATAATTATACTCGACGCGCGAGAACAGCGTCAAGGCGAACTTTCAGATGTTCTGTCGCCGAGACCCGCCCCGGAACTTGCGCGATGGTCAGTATTCTTGCGGTTTTGTACTGGGTTCTGTCGTACAAAGCCCTCTCAGCACCCCGCCTGTCCCCGAAAAGACGACCCGATTCTCTCAGCCTTTGGCAAGTCTTTGCCGCAGAGTCTCATAGAGAAGAACCGCTCCGGCGACACTGGCGTTCAGGGAGGTCATTGCCCCTAACATGGGCAGAGCCACCACCTGGTCACAGCTCTCCCGGACGAGACGCCCCAAGCCCTTGCCCTCTCCGCCGATCACCAACACCCGAGGTCCGGTCAAGTCGGTTGCGAAAACATCAGTGCCCGAGGCATCCGCGCCGCAAATCCAACATCCGGCCCTTTGCATCTCTTGCAGGACCCGGACCAGATTGGTAACACGGGCTACCGGAATATGCTCTACCGCTCCGGCTGAGGTCTTGGCCACGACGCCGGTCAAGGGAACACTGCGCCGTTTGGGAATGATCACCCCGTGAACCCCCACCGCTTCCGCCGTACGCAAGAGGGCCCCCAAATTATGCGGATCCTCAACCCCATCCAGAACCAGAATAAACGGATCTTCCCCTTTCGTCTGTGCCAGGGCCAGAATGTCCCCAACTTCCGCATACGCGCGGGGAGCGGTATAAACGAGCAGGCCCTGGTGACGCCCGCCCCCGCTTATTCTGTCCAGGACCGAACGCTCCGCAAATTGAAACGGGATGCCCCTCTCCCGCACGACGTCCAGTATCTTCTGCACCTGCTCTCCCTTAAGGCCATTCTGAAAAAGCACCTTGTTCAACGGTTTACCGTCCTTAAGGATTTCCCAGACCGGATTGCGCCCGTAAATGATATCATCCGGCACAGCGACACTTCCCCTCTCCGGCAAATTCCCACCAATCTTGCTAAGCTCGCTTTTCGGACCTCTTGAGAAACGTGGAAAGAAGGCCGAAAGAAGGCCTTAAGGCACACTTCTCCAAGTATGTTTGTTTTCCGCGACCTTTTGCAGAAACCCGTTCTTTCTCATCTAAGATTCGGGGCGCAAATAGGGATCCAGCCAAGGTTCCCTTTCCAGCAGAAGCCCTGCCATCCGCTGCAGCATCTCCTTGATTTCCCACTGGGCTCCCGGCGTGAGAACCCTCTTTCGGTACACATCAAGAAATGACCTCAGGTTTAAGGACGTTACGAAATTTGTTCCCGCCCCGCCCGGCAGGACAAAACGTGCATCTTCTCTCTTCACGCCCAGGGCCAAAAGTTCGTTGTAAGCTTGCTGAGCTTGGTCCATCGCCCGAAGAAAGGCCTTTTTCGCCTCATCTGTCCGTTCGATCTCGTCCGGCAGCACAAAATCAAAGATTTCGTTCTCATGCCGTTCGGAAACGTAACGCTGGCTTTGGACAGATAAACTCACTCCGATACGATGACGGGAGTATTGCGCCAACAAAGTCCGCGACACATTTTCCACGGCGAACGTCATCGTACAGTGTTCAAGGACACTGAGGTGTTTCTTTTTCAGCAGTTGATCCACAAGGCGGAACGTCTCGTCAACCGGCGGCTCCTGTTCAGACAGCCCAATCGGAGACAGCGGGCTGTAACAGGTCCTGGCTGCCAGCCAAATCAGCCGCAGATAATTAGGCGTCATTGTGATGAGCTTGACTTCCATACCGGAATCTCCTTTCTCTCCTCCGTTCGGTCTCCCCGGTGCGCTTCTTCTCAGCGTGCGCACTTTGCCTAATTCTTTCCTTCCGCCTCAGCGGCCGATTTCCCTTTCCCCGGCAAAACCGCTTCCACCTGAGCAAAAGCCCACTCCATGCGCTCGTTCAGGCCTTGCAAGTACCAATACCCTACTAAAGCCTCGAAGGCCGTGGCGTGCCGATAAGTCAGGACATCCACATTTCTGGGATAGCCGCCTTTGGCATTTCTCGCCCAGAGGACCACTTCTTGTTCCTCCGGCTCAAGTGCGTCCAGGAGCTTGGCCAACACCCGAGCCTGAGTCGAAGCCCGCACCCGTTCCACAGCTTTCCGGTGCAACTCCTTGACCTTTACAAACCCGAGTTCCAAAAGATGCTCCCTCACCCATAACTCATAGACCGCATCTCCCAGATAAGCCAGGGCCAACGCGTTAAACTCCCGCCAGTTTCTCATTTTTTGGGGTCCGACTGGGCCCTTCCCCTTTCTAGACCGCTACGGCCTATTTACTTGCCACCTGGCTCCTTGAGGGGTGTCCTCCAATATTATACCGACGTTTTTCAGTTCTGTACGAATGAAATCTGCCGTCTCCCAATCTTTGCGCGCCTTGGCCCGGGCCCTCACTTGCAAGAGGACCTCCATCACCCCGGACAGCCTGTCGCTTTCCTCAACCTTCTCGACCGGACCGGCCAGATCAAAACCCAACACCCCGGCCAGCTCCAAGAGAGTGGAGCGGGCGGCCGCCAACTCTGCCGAACGGCTGGGATACACCCGCACATAGGAATTAACCGCCTTTGCCAAGTCAAACAAGGCCGCCAGCCCTAAGGCAGAATTAAAGTCATCGTCCATAGCGCTGACAAAAGCCTCCCGGGCTTCTTCGAGCGCAACCTGCAGGACCTCCGCCGCCGCCCGGCCCTCAATCTCCGCTTCCCCGCCGCTCGCGCCAGCAGTCCCGGATCGTGCCTGAGCTCTTTCTTCCGGCCGAGCCGTAGCTTTTACTCGCGCTTGAGCCCCTTCTTCCGGCCGGGTCTGAGCTTCCGCACGCGTCACAACCCCTGATTGAGGCCCCGGCGAACCGTTCCCCGCCTCCAGGGCCTCCCCGGCCAAGCGCACGCTGGTACGAAGACGCTCCAGCCCCTTCTGCGCCAGGGCCAGCTTTTCATCGTCAAAATCAAGGGGACTGCGGTAGTGCGTGTCCAGAAGATAAAAGCGCAGGACTTCTCCCGGGAAATGTTCCAATACTTCTCGGACCGTAAAAAAGTTGCCGAGGGATTTGGACATTTTGGCCTTATTCACCGTGATAAAGGCATTGTGCATCCAATACCTGGCAAAGGTTTTTCCCTGTAAATACCCTTCAGACTGGGCAATTTCATTCTCGTGATGGGGAAAGACCAGGTCCCCGCCCCCGCCGTGAATATCGAAGCCCGCGCCGAGATATTTTAAGGACATCGCAGAACACTCTATATGCCACCCCGGCCGCCCCAACCCCCACGGGCTTTCCCAGGCCGGCTCCCCGGCTTTGGCCTTTTTCCAGAGGGCGAAATCCATAGGGTGATGTTTACGCTCGTCAACCTCCACCCTAGCTCCGGCCAGCATATCCTCCAAACTGCGTCCGGAGAGCTTTCCGTAAGCAGGAAAACGACCGACCGCAAAGTAAACGTCTCCCCCCACGTCATAAGCCAGCCCCTGCGCTGCCAAACCCTGAATCATTTGGATCATCTCGGGAATATGCTCCGTCGCTCTCGGGTGAATCGTCGCCGGAAGGATGCCCAGAGCCTCCGCATCGCAAAAGTACTCCCTGATATACTTTTCCGCCAGCGTCGCGGGCGGAATTCCTTCTTCCCGGGCCCTCTGAATGATCTTGTCGTCCACATCCGTAAAGTTCTGCACATAACGGACCTCATAGCCCTTGTACATCAAATAGCGGCGGACCATATCGAAAACGACGAGCATGCGGGCATTGCCCATGTGAATGAAATTATACGTCGTCGGGCCGCAGGCATACATCGCCACTTTCCCCGTTTCCCTCGCTTGGAACCTTTCCTTTGTCCGGGTCATGGTGTTGTATAAGCTCAAAGACATTCAAGCGTTCCCCCTCTTCTTTTTCCCGCAGGCGCCTTTCCAACGCTTCCACCCGCTCCATCAAACACTGAAGTGTTTCGGCCACCGGGTCGGGCAGCTCGTCATGCCGCAGGTCGGGACTCTTGACCGGAACTCCTTTGTGCACAACCACCCGCCCCGGTACCCCAACCACCGTGGTATCCGCGGGCACCGGTTTATTCACCACTGAACCCGCGCCGATTTTGACATTGTCCCCGATCTTGAACGAGCCGAGAATCTTGGCCCCTGTGCCAATCACGACATTGTTGCCAATCGTCGGGTGCCTCTTCCCCTTCTCCTTCCCGGTCCCCCCCAGGGTGACCCCCTGGTAGAGCGTCACATTATCCCCAATTTCCGCCGTCTCGCCAATGACCACCCCTGTGCCGTGATCGATAAAGAATCCTTGGCCTATTTTAGCGCCCGGATGGATCTCGATCCCAGTCAAGAACCGGGCCAATTGAGAAATCATTCGGGGCAAGAGCACCAAGTGACGTTTATAGAGCCAATGCGCCATCCTATGAAACAGGAGGGCATGGAACCCCGGGTAACAGACGATGACCTCAATAATACTTTTTGCCGCCGGGTCCCGTTCGAAAATCACCCGTATATCGTCACGCAACTGCCGGAACATCAGCCCTCACCCCCAACCGATTTCAACCTTACCCTTATAGAACATGCGCGGGAAAACCTCGGAATTCGATTCCGGGGATGAGAGCGCATCCCCCTAATTACATGCACATTGGCTTGGTTTGTGGTTACCGACCTCGGCGGAAAACGTCGGATTCAGGAAAACAGAAAAGGAACCCTCGTCCAGAGACGGGGATTCCGTGGTTCCACTCTGCTTGAACAGCACACCGCCCATGGTGTGCCGTTCCACTCCGGGCTTTAACGCAGCCTCTGCGGGTTAAACTACTCTTCTTCGTCCAACCGTTCCGGGGTGCACTTCCGAAAGTCTCTTCCAGGCGGCTCCCACCCTTTCCGCCCTCGCTGCGTGAATCCCCTGCCGTACTTTTCCCCATCATCACATTCAGATATAATCCTGCTTCGCGGGGCTTGGCCGCCTGCCCGCTGCGCTTGCCGGCCCCGGACGCTGAGGCTACTTGCCACTATTATAAGGGAATGAAACCCCGGCTGTCAACTTGGCTTTTACTGTGGTAAATTTGCTCTTTATAAGAATATCCTGGGAAGATCTCATTCTCTGTACTTGTATGGCCATTGGCCCTATATTCTGGTCAAAACTTTGGAGAAAACCGCTCCCGGACATCCGGGAAACATTGTAAAGATATTCCGCCGGGAATGACGGAGGCCCGGGGGAAACATGGAGGCGGCCTCAATTATTTTTTGCTCCGTCTTTAATCCAGTTCCGGATAGTCTGAATTTGGTCTGAGGTTAAAGGCGGCTGTCCTATCGGCATCTGGGGTTTATCGCTTCCTTCCAGCTTCCGGATCAATTTCGACTGATCAGGGTTACCCGGAACGACGTTTTTCTTCATAACGGCGGTATAATTGTCGAGCCCATACCCCCCGCTTGTTCCGTGGCAGGTGATGCACTTACTTTGAAAAATCGGCTCGACGTTCTCTTTAAAGCCGGGGTGAACCACGACACCCGCGGAGGCCAGGGCTTTGGGCACGGAATTCATCCCCTGATAGGTCAGAAAAACCATCCCGGCCACTAAAACGCCCGCCAAACTCAAAGCCAAAGGCCGTTTCCGCACGGAGCGGGCCGGATTGCGATCAAGCCACGGCAAAGCAAACAACAGAATGCCTCCCGCGAAAGGAAGGACGACCATGGCCAACACGTCCAGTTTACCCGGAAAATACTTGAGAAGCTGATAGACGCCAAAGAAGTACCAGGCCGGCTCGGGTACATATTGACTCTTATTCAACGGATCCGCCGGCGCCCCCAGCGATTTTGGATAGAGTGCAGCCAGAAGCCACAAAGCCGCCCCGATTAACAACACGAACAGGATCATCCTCACCGCTACATCGGGCCAAAACGGCAGAGAATCCCCATCAACGCATTTCCCCCGTTTTTGCGCTTTGGCCAATTCGTCCCCGGAAGCCATACCCTGACGCAGCACGAAGAAAAAGTGCGGCAGAAAAGCCAACAAGAGTAAGGCCGGCAAGATCAACATGTGTACGGAGTAAAACCGGGTCAAGGTGGCCCCCGTCACTTGGGTCCCGTCCCGCAGCAGCCGGACCAGATAATCCCCGATCCACGGAATATGGGAGGGCATCGCCGTACCCACCGTGGTCGCCCAGTAGCCTTCTTGATCCCAAGGCAGCAAATAACCTGTAAAGGCCAGACCCAAGGTAGCTATGAGAAGAACACTGCCCAAAAGCCAGGTCAATTCACGCGGCTTCTTGTAAGCACCTTCGTAGAAAACGCGCAAAAGGTGCAGAACAAGCAAAACTACCATGAAGTTAGCACCCCAAGAATGTAAGGAACGGACAAAGGCCCCCACCGGCTCTCCCTGCAATTGTTTGATACTGTCATAAGCACCGGAAGCCGTGGGCCTGTACACTGTGGCCAGCAAAATCCCCGTCACAGCTTGGCTGCAAAAGACATAGAAAGTCGCGAACCCCAGATAGTCCAGAACATTGCTCCGTTTGGACACCGGATGTTCAAAGAGAGAGGCTGTCAGTTCGCGGACATGCAGCCGTTCATCCAACCAATTAATCACGCCAGAATCCCCCCCACCTGAACAGAATCCCCGATGATCTTTATCACCCGCCGGGGCAAAGCTTTTGGGGGCGGTCCGGAAAGAACCTGACCGCGGATATCGTAAACCCCGCCATGACAGGGGCACATAAACTTGCCTACTGCCGCAACCCAGTTAACGGCGCATTGCAAATGGGTGCAGTGAAAATCCAAAGCCAACCAGTTTCCCTGGCCTAAGTTAACAACATAGACACCCTCTTTAACCCCCTGACCGGAATATGTCACCGGCTTCGGCATGTTTTCCGGAAAATCCGCGGTTTTCCCCACTGTTTGCAGAGGCTCCGCGCCCAGCGGCGGCGGCTGGAGGAAATCCAACCCCAGCCCGATATAGCTAAGACCCAGTACGGTTCCCGCCCCACTGACACCAACCTGCAAGAAACGTCTTCTGGAAAAAACCTTCCCCACCCCGGCCGGTCTTTTAATCTCTTCCATCTCTTTCCTCCTACCACTGCGGTCCGGACACCGAGGTATCCGGACCGCAATTTCAAACTAAAATCAGAACTCCCTTGCCTAACACCGGACCTCTCCCGATGTTAGATCATTTCTCATGCCTGTCCGTTTTACCTCAAGACCCTCACTTCTGCCCTTAAAATCTTATACTTGCGCTCTAACCTCCAAACCGGAAAACCGAGAGTCGGTCCATCGCTTCTCCCCACCCGAACCCCTTTCCCAGACGGTCGGATGACCAGGCTTACAGAGTCTTCAAATAAGCCACAAGGTTCGCCAAATCGCTCGAATTGAGCGCCGGATTGCCGGGCATCGAGGCGTCTCCGGTTTTTATCCATTGGCCTACATTCGCATCTGTGAGCGTTTGGCCGTTCGGAAGTTTATCTTTGTGGAAAATCCCTTTTAAACCAGGCCCCACTACTTTATCCGTCCCCACCGAGTGGCAACTGGCGCAGTTGCTGGCAAAAAGCTGCTTCCCCTGCCCGGCGTTCCCGGCAGCCGTAGCCGGGGGTGTCTGCGCCGCGGTTTGGGTCGTGGGTGCCGGCGACGAGCCAGAAGCAGCACCTGGGGAAGACGCCTTGCCGCCGTTCCCGGCAGCCGCTCCACACCCCGCCGTGATAAGCATAACCGCCAACAGAGTTCCGGCGATCCTCATATTTCGTTTGACCATTTTCCTCTCCTCCATACCTTTCGCCAATGAATTATTGGGCTATTACTCTTTCGCATTCTTTACTTTCTGCCCCGCGGCAGTGGTATCAAAGACAAACTTTTGCCCCTGGGTTTCGACAAATATCTGCCATTTACCGGACATGCTCAACATCTTCCGTACTTCGTAAGTCCCCTTACCTTTAGCGGTCGCCTGAACCAGGTTATTCCCCATGTCCATATTCGTCATTTTAAAATCCATCTTAACCGGAGTGTTCAGGGCTTGACCGTTGCGGGTTATTTTAAGATCATAGGTATTCGGCACCAGGCTTTGCTGAGGATATGGCGTAATGGCCATCTCCACGGTAATCCCGTTCTTGCTTTGGCTAAATTCATAGTGCCGGCTGCCGCACCCGGCCAAACTAAATACGAGCAAAACCGCGCAAAATCCCATTGTCAACGGTTTTAATAACGCAATCCGCCTTCTGTTCTCCGTAACCGCTCCTGATTTCTTCATTCCTGCCACGACATTCACCTCCCTTCCGCTTCAGTTCACACTCCGCTCATCCGGAATCGTTTGAAAAGATTTACCCCCAGCATCTTTCACCCGTCGTCGGGCGGGGGGAAAAATACGGTGCCGCAGCCCGCGAAGCATAGCCACATAGCCGCCGAAACTCCACAGGACAATCGTCAGGAGTGACAGAAGCGGTCCCTTAAAGCCGGGCAGAGCAGCCATCGCTTCGGTAGCGGGACCGAAGAGCAAGTTCACCCCACTCAGGCGAATCGCCAGCACGCGCAGCAGATCGGCCGGGTTAAGCGCTAAAAAGCCATACAACACCAGCATGATCGGAAAACCGCTCAGGGCCATGAGGAGCTGAGTCACTGTGGCATCGTAGAGAATGACGGCCAGAAACCAAACCCCCAAGGCCCCCAACAGGGCCATCATGCGATTTTTGGCCTTGAGGGATATGACTGAGCCCAGTGTCAGAAAAACAAAAGCCAAGATGAGGGAAATTACTAGATTGACCAGAAAGGGAAGAAGCTGTTGGTCGGCCGAAACTAAAACCAAGATCAGACCGGAAGCGCCAAAGCCGGCCAGCAGCGCGGCCGCCACCGCCACCCATTGTCCCAGAACCCGTCCAAGGCAAATGTCTCTTAGCTCCACCGGCTGGGTCAACAAGAGCTCCATCGTACCATCCTCGAACTCACCCGCGAACCCCTGAGAACCGATGACTAAACCGATCAGGGGAACCAATAAAATGGCGAGATTCAGCAGGCTCACGCCGACTCGGCTTAGCTGCACGTCCGTGGCGCCCGGAGACAAGAAACCTAATAGAGACATGGCAGCGGCCAGAAGAAAAAACACGCTGCCGAAGCCCAAGATTAAGCGGTTGCGGGACGCTTCGATCAATTCTTTTTCCACTAGGATTAAAAGATTCCTCCGCCTCATATTGTCACCCGCTCCCTCAGCTCACAGACGCTACACTTCCCCGCTCCATGAGCACTCTATGATTAACAAATCCGGAAACTAAATCATCGGCGATATGCGTAGAAATGATTACGGTTCCGCCTTTGTCAGCAAAACCCCGCAAGGCTTCTTTCAGACCATCGGCCTGCTCCCGGTCCAAATTGACGGTTGGTTCATCCAGCAAGAGGTATTCCCCGCCGCCCAGGAAAGCTTGAGCCACTGCCACTCTCTGCTTTTGCCCCCCGGACAGGGTCCGCAAGAGACGATTTTGCAGATCAAGCAGGGCAAAACGCTCCAGAACGCCTTGCAGGTTATCCGCGTCGCGCAGCTTGGCGAAGAAACGCAAGGTCTCCCCGACTGTCAAATTGGGATACAAGGCCACCTTCTGCGGTACATAGTGCACCGACTTCTTAAAGACTCCGACATCCCCCCTCGGCCCGTACGCTCCCCAATTCAGACTTCCCTCGTCCGGCGGAATCAGTCCGGCCATCATCTTAAGCAAAGTCGTCTTTCCGGCCCCATTGGGCCCGCATAAAGCCCAAACTTCACCGGACGGGATCTCCAGGGAAACATCCCTAACCGCCACCAGCGAACCGTACGATTTCCGGACCTCAACGATTTGCAACATTCAAAGGCCTCCTCCGTCTTCCCGCGAGAAAAAACCCTAACCCGATCAGCGTACTGGCGAACGATAATAGTGCAAAGAAAAGACGCGTCTTCAAGGGCTCCGGGTCCCTCAGCCAAGAAAGCCATTCCCGTTTCAGTTCGGGCTGACGCATCAAAGGATGATCATCCTGAATGCCGGGCAGCTTCCATAACGGAAATAACTGCATTCCCTGAGCCACCGCTTGCAGCCCCGGGCTGCCTGCGAACAATTCCAACATGGGCTGATCGTAAACCGCCTGGGCAAGATAACTCACTGAGTGGTAGGGGATGGAACCCAGATCCGAACCGGTGAAATCATAACCGGCATAGTCGCTCCAATAATTCCCCCGCCCCTCAGCCGACCACCGATTGGGCAGGGCTCCATAGTCCGAGCCCACCTGGATGACATTATCCCGGGCGGAATTGCCGGTAAATAGATTACCACCGGAGGTGCCAAATACTCGGAAGGCCACCCCGCAGTTGATCACGGCGTTTCCTTCTATCCGGTTGTTTGTCGAATGGTCGAGTTGAAAACCCACATTGCTTTCCATAACCAGATTATCTTTGATCAGACAGTCGTCGGCATTCATGAGCAGAATGGCAAAAGCTCTCTGCCCGGGAAAATCGAAAAAGATATTGTTGGTAAAAGAGATGTGCTTGGAATACATGGGCGTAGCCCCCGCAACATCCTGGGAAAAGGTGTTATGGTCGAAGGCGTTGTCATCGGAATACATATAATGAATCCCATAGCGCAGATGATCAAAGGTCGTGCCGGTAATGCGATTATCTGGGGAAAACTCAAACTTGCAGCCGTCGCGGACATCCCATACGTGGCAATTCTCCACCCGGTTATGCGCCGAGCGCCAAAAACCGATGCCGTCGCCGCGATCTTCCGGCAGTAACTGAACCTTTCCGGCAATATCCGTATCCCGGATCAGACAATCATTGCTCTGTTGCAGATAGACACCATGCTCGATATTTCTCATCACCACATGATCCACAGATACACACCGTGAATCATCGATTTTGATGCCCGCGTAGGGCAAAATTCCCGGTCCGCCACTGTTAAGCAAAGTCACATTTGTTATACTTACGCCGTGCGTTTTCGCCACCAAGATCACATTGCCCCGGTTTCCGCCATCCACTCTCACGTCTCCTTGCCCCACCAGAGCAACGGGCTTGTCAATGACAACATGCTCCGGATAGGTTCCGCCTTTGATGTCAATCGTTTGACCGGGCTGCGCCGCTTTGATCGCACTGTTGATGGTTTTAAAGCTTTCGCCGGGGCCAACCGTCAGGCGGGGCATTCCGGCCGCCTGGGCCGGCGCAGGCTGGAACAAACCTACCAGCAAAACCAGCGCCAATGTTTCGCAGATGACAAGCTGCCTCAGCCTGCTCATCTCAAAGCCTCCCTTCTCCGCTGAGGCCGGGCCTCAAACCGGTTTAGCGTCCTCATGCTTCTCAACGTTTGCAACCCTATCGTGGTCTTTTTTAACGATGCTGTTACCGCTATCCTTTTTCACCGGATTGCCGTCCTTGGAGAAAATCGCCGCGCAGAGCAAAACTACCCCGATGACGATGGTCAGACCGCCAAAACCGAACCCGGTCTGAACATGAAAATTGGCCAGCATATAATTTCCCATGATTTTAGGAGTGAAGCCAGGCACCTGAATCGCGGCATCCGGGGCAAAGTCATGCCCGTATTCGTAAAGCCGGTAATAAAAATCTCCGCCCATAATGCCCAGCCCAAGCAAATTCAGGATTGTTGCGCCGATCAGGATCCCCCGTTTGGGCCAAATGGCCGGGATGAGACTGATCATGATTACCGCGGCGAATACGATAGGTATCCAGTGAAATTCCGGCAGGGAATTGTCAATGTTCATCATGCCGATATAGTGGTTGAGGATATTCAGCTCGTGCAGATCCCCCGTAACCTTGGTGGCAAAAATGTTCAAATGGAGTCCGTTGTAGTAGAACGTGGAGGTCAGGGTCATTCCCCACAGTTTCAAAGTCATGGAAAGCGCAAAGGCTAAGGCAGCCCCCAGCGCTAACAGCCTCTTCGGCTGCCAAAACGTATTCATTCCTTATCCTTCCCTTCCGGCCGGGGCCGGGAACCGGCCCCGGCCTTTTGGCGCCCTGCGGGTTGAAGCTTCCCGGCGGAGCAAGGCAGCGCGTCACGATGCCGACAGATTTTTTGCTTTGGCTACAGTACCGATTAAACTTTCGCTTGCACTCAACCTCCGCCTGTTTGCTTAAGCATCCGCTCGGCTTAAGAATGTGGTTTAACCAGAAGATAGCCCATCATTTCCTCATGCAGCGCGGAGCAGAAATCCGTGCAATAGAAGGGAAAGGTCCCGGCCTTATCGGCCGTAAATGAGGCACGGACCGTTTCCCCCGGGTCGGCCGCCAGGTTGATATTGTACTTAGAAATCGCCAGGCCGTGCGTGATGTTAGGCTGCTGCTCAATATTGGTTAAATAGAGGTCCACGTGATCCCCCTGATTGACCTCAATGTTGTCGGGGACAAAATGGCTGCGCACAGCGGTCATATAGACTTTGACCTCTTTACCGTTGCGGACCACTTTGGCCTGGGCCTCGTTCCAGGTAGAATTTGGCCGCGCTGTGTCTTTGGGATAAACATTCAGCGGATGAATCAAGTTGGCCGGAATAATGGTTGCATAGTGCGGTTCCCGGTCGCTCGGGGCCTCGTTGACTAACTGCATTTTCGGCCCTTTGCTGATATCAAATAGCTGCTCTGTCACCGGATAACCGGGGCCTACCGGGAGAAAGCGGTTCAGAGACATTTTGTCCAGAGCGACCAGCCAATGGCCAAAGGGATGCTCGCTGTCTCCGCCGGCCACGGCCACGTGCCCCACATTATAATTGACCGGTTGTTTGTCGATCACTTTCCAGGTACCCAGTTGCCATTTGGTCACCGCGCTCTCCACGAAGAGGCTGGTATAGGCATACCCTTGATTGTCAAATTGCGTATGCAGCGGACCGACGCCGACGGGTATCTGGGCCTCCTGGACATCCTGCCATTTGATCACCGGTAATCCCCACGTCGTTTTTTCATAGTCCTTATGGGCAATCGCTTGCTTCAGTTTGTCCATGCTGATTACGGTCACCACGGGGTCAAGCTTAGAGGAATAGCAAATCCATTTGCCGTCGGGGCTGACATCTACACCGTGCGGATTCTTAGGAATCGGCAGCAACCAGGCGATTCCCGGGTGCTTGCGGGGATCGATAACTTTTACCCCGTTGATGATCGCGTCGTATTTCCCCGCGTCGATAAGTTTTTGGGCGGCCTTATAATCCATGAACAAAGTCAGGTCCCGGTCGAACTTTGTCGAGTTCTTTTCCAGATCAGTGGTGGCTTCCTCACTGTTATAGGAAGTGTAGAAAACATAGCCTGCCGAGTCAGCTTTGCCCACCGAAGCCAAATCATAATCGTAAGGAGGCAGCAACATCTCATAATCTAGGCCCATTTTACCCGGTTGCCCAGCCTTCAGACCTTCCCGATTGGTGTTCACACAAGCGGCAACCCCATAATACTGGTGTCCCCATGTGTTTAAGGGCGCGTAGTTGGGTTTGCCGTTAGCGACCGGGGCACTGAACTCGGACGCTGTAAACAAATACTTGCTCTCCGGATCCGTTGATAAGGAATGCAACCCCATAAGATTGGGAACATTTAAGATCTGAGTCGTTGTGAAGGTTCGCAGATCCACCTGCCCGATCCGGTCGTTCGCTTTATCGTTGACCCAGACGAATTGCCCGTCATATGTCCCTTTGGTCTGACTCATCACCGGATGATGCGCATCTCCCCAAGTATACTTGCCGAGCATTTTTTTCGTCGCGGGCGTGAAGCCATATCCCGTGTCAGGAAAAGGATCGAAAACCGGAATGGTCTTCAAAATGCGCATCGAAGGAATCCCAAAAACCACCATGTTACCAGACTGACCACCGGAAGCAAACATATAAGCCTGGTCCAACTGCCCTGGGGGAACCCATCCCTCATTGCTGCTGACCACGCTGTTTGTTTGGACCTGAGAAGCACTGTCAAACGTAAGCTTTCCCCCGGCTACACCTACGATCAAGCCTATAATAAGCATAATGGCCAGCCCTTTGTAGTTTTTCCACTGCCTTTCAAACATTGTTCCAACCCCTCTTTTGTGTTCTGTCAGACTTACCTTTGTCTTGGGTTTCCTGAGACCGCCTTGCGCTGAGCTATCGGATACCACCCCTTCCCTCATTGACCGCTGATACCTTTGAGGATCTCGTCACATTCTCTTGTGAACCCCACCACATTCCTTGGTGGATGTCGTCACTTAGTTTGCGTAGCATAAAGTGTGCCAAACTTTTTATCCGCAAAGCAAAAAAGTGCAAAGTACTCGGCAACCGAACAAAAATTCGGCTCCAAAAACCTTTGCACTTGCGGACTTTATATTTTTAACGAAGTTCACACTTTACTAACAAAAAGGTCGAATTTCCAACATCCTTTCTTCATAATTTCTGTACGACTGGGATCTCCAGGTCCCACATGCGATCCATCTGTCTCAGCAAGGTGGGACATGGAGATCTCACTTGGGCGGGCCCCCCGTGAGCCAACGGTGAATGGTTCTGCGATCAATCCGGGCCAATTGAGCCGCCCGGGAAATATTACCTTGGGACTGCTCAAGCAATTGTTTTAAGTATTTCTCCTGAAAACAGTTGAGCCAGCGTTCTTTTGCTTCACGATAGGATCCTTCCAGAGAGGGCAAATCGGCAGGGGACACCGTCACCGGGTTCAAAGCCCCAAAGCCGCTTACCGCTTCTTGTCGCCCATCCCTTTCCGGATCTTCGCGGCCAAAGTTGTATACCCCACTGCCGCGGGCCGCATCCCGAGGCTGAATATCGGGCGCAAAATCCCCGGCCTCAAGCTCGGTGGTCTCACAGAGAACCACGGCCCGCTCGATGGCATTTTTTAGTTGCCGGATATTCCCCGGCCAAGGGTAGGAAACAAGAAGACTCAGGGCCTCCTCCGCTATTCCCCCTACGTCCTTGCCTAAGCGCACATTAGCCTCACGCAAAAACTCCCTGGCTAACATAGGGATGTCTTCGATCCTCTCCCTTAAAGGGGGCAACTGTAACCTGACGACATTGAGCCGGTAATAGAGGTCCTCCCTAAACTTTTTCTCCTTTATCGCTTGCTCAAGGTCAAGGTTGGTCGCGGCAATGACGCGTATGTCAACATCTAACCATTCTTTCCCGCCCAAATGCCGAAGGGTGCGCTCCTGAAGAACCCTCAGCAGCTTAGACTGCAAACCAAGCCCTAGTTCTCCTAACTCATCGAGAAACAAAGTGCCGCCATGGGCTAATTCAATCAGCCCGCTCCTGGTCTGATTGGCCCCGGTAAAGGCCCCTTTTTCATAGCCGAACAATTCGCTTTCCAGTAGGTTCTCCGGCAAAGAAGCACAATCGATCGGTACAAATGGCTTGGCGATCCGGCGGCTGTTCGTGTGGATAGAGCGGGCGAAAAGTTCCTTCCCGGTGCCGCTTTCTCCCAGAATCAAAACACTGACGTCCGTGGCCGCCACCTTGCGGATGAGAGCAAAAGCCGCTTGAATGCTCGGGCTTCGGCCCGTAAGACCATCTATTGGGTAAGCCGCCCGCAATTGGGCTTTTAAATCCTCATTTTCATTCGTCAGTTTAATCTCGCGCAGGGCCTTTTCCACACAGACCCGCAGCTGTTCGGCGGAAAACGGTTTGGTCAGGAAATCAAAGGCCCCGCTTTTGATCGCTTCAACAGCGACATCGATACTGCCAAAGCCGGTAACCACGATCACGAGGGCTCTCTTCGTTCCGGCCGTGGCCGCTCTCACGATCTCCATCCCCGAACACCCGGGCATCTTCAGATCCGTCAAGATGATATCAAATGATTCTCTTTTCACCCGCTCCCGCGCATCCGGCCCATTCGTCTCAATTAAGCACTCCAGGTGCAGGGGACGCAGCAAACGGGCACAGGTCTGGGCCATTTCCAATTCGTCGTCAATGATTAGAACTTTCGGCATGCTTTACCCACCCTGTCCGATTTCGGCAAGCTCAATCTGAAAACAGGCGCCCCTCGATGAATTCTCAAGGGTCAAGCTTCCCCCCATCTCCTCCGTCAGCTTGCGGCTGATAGCCAAGCCCAGGCCTGTACCCCGTCCGGCATCTTTCGTGGTAAAAAAAGGCTCGAAAATCAGGGCTCGGGAAGCCGGCGGAATCCCGGGGCCGCTGTCCTGAACCTGAAGTATGATCTTGCCGGCATTCCGCCCCAGTCTTATCAAGAGTTCACCCTCCCCCAGCATGGCGTCCAAAGCATTCCAGACTAAGTTCAGGAAAACCTGCTGCAAGTGGTTAGTGTTTCCTGCTGTCCACAAGGGGCCGGCGGCCGGTCCCTCATAGTGCAGAGCGATACCTCTTTTACTCAGGGTTGTCTTCACGAGGGACAGGACTTCCGCTATGGCGGCATGCACATCAAACTTCTCCTTCTCCGCCGCGGCAGGCGTGCGAGCCATATTCAGAACGGTACGGGAAATCTGACCCACCCGTCTTGCCTGCTTGATAATCACCCGTAAATCTTCCCGGATCTCCTCCGGCAGATGCTCCCCCTGCTCCAACAAGATGCACTCCGCCCGCGCGGAAATAATACCCAGGGGATTATTGATCTCATGGGCAATATCCGCCGCCATCCTGCCCGCGGTGGCCAGTTTTTCGGCCCGAAGAAGATTGCCGGCCAGTTCACCCAAATGCAGATTAGCCTCCAGCAAAGCCCGTTTTTCTTCCTCAACACTTTGCAACAATTGGTCTCTTTGTACCGTGATCCCCACAAGGTTCGTCAAAACAAGGAGAATCTCCAAGTCGTCAATCTTAATATTTCCGCTCTCCGGCATCGTTAAACTCAAGATCCCCAATACCTCCTTACCGCCGACAATGGGTAAACAGGCATGGGCAGGGCTTCTTTCCGCCTTCGTAAGCGCACAGCCCTCTGTCTCGTCTTGCGTCAACTTTAGAACCGGCAGAGCGTCCTTTAAAACCGGACAATCGTGCGAGCAGTTCCCGCAATGACACAGCCCCGCTTCCGCCCCCGAATGGACAATCTTGTGGCTGCGGTAAGAAAAAACCGCCCGGGTTTGTGACCGGACTAAGCTTACCGCCAATTGTTCGGGCTGGAAAAGGCGGTCAACCTCCGCCAAAATAAACTCAAGGTTTTCCGGCAAGTTTAAGGGCACAAAACTCAAGAGATTGACGACTTTCGTCAAAGAACCCAAAGCCGTTTGCGTGTTTGTCATGTCACACCGCTCAGTCCTTTTTCGAAATCCCTGCCCTCGAAGCAAACCGCTTGAGCATGTTCCAATCGGCCTCCAAGGGTAATTCGCACCCCGTACTCAGCCAATAATCAGGGCGCCTCCGATATCTTTCCACAAGCCCAGAGATCTCACGATAGAGCTCGTCGCTGTCCGGCAAGGCAAACAAATGGGGTTTTAGGCCGCCGGCTATAATGGCGGCAGGCACCGCTAAAGCCGCGTCGAGAGATACCATATAATCTACGGTCAGAACGTCCGCCCCTGTGCGGGCCAAGTCAGATAGAATCTCCGTAACATTGCCTGTGACCATTAACCAGCGTATCGGCACACCTTCCTCCGCCAAGCCCCGCATCAAGGCCTGATGCTCCTTCAGCATCCAGCGCCGGTAGTACTCCGCCGGGAAAAAAGACGGCGAAGCGCAAGGGTCACCCACAAGGATGGCATCTGCTCCGGCCTCTCTATACGCTCTCGCAATTTCCAAGCCCACCCGCCGGGTTTCCCCCAGCAACGAAGGCACCTTTTCCGGGAAATCCGCGGCAAAATACAGAAACTCCTCCATCCCGAATAATTGAGCCGCCAAGGTCACCGGACCCAGCACGTGGGCGATGATGGGAAAGCCTCCGCCGCTCTGTTTCAAGCGCCGGCAGACTTCCAGCAGGACGGGAATCCGATTCCCGCCATTTTGCCAGGGTGGCAATATATTATCTTTGTCCCAGTCGTCCAGCAGGATCTGAGTCACATACGGGTAGAACGGCCGGCTGTAATCGAGGCGGCACCCCAGAGCTTCCGCCTCCATGGCATTGTCCCCGAAGACGAACAGAGCATCCGCGTTTAAATACTGCCTGGCCTTGACTTGGCCCGCCGCCATAATTTCCGGGTGGTGCAGGTATTCGGACAAGGAGTGACCCGTGTGAGCGTAAGCCGCGCCAAAGATCAAGGGAAGCCAAGGAGTCCTGTCCGGCTTTTCCCCCCGCAAAGTTGCCAGCAGCCGTTCAAAGGCTTCCATCGGGCGGCACCTCCCGTAAAAAATAATTCAAGCCGTCAAAGACGTCACGCGCCACATAATCAACATTCAGATATTCCGCCGAAGCCTGACGCACCGCCGCTCCCCCGGCCACAACCGGAATATGGCCGAGACCTCGGGCCCGGCAGATCTCCTTCACTCGGCGGATCGTAGGCGAAGTGACCGTAATGAGGCTAGAGATGCCTATGGCCTGTGCCTTTTCCTTGGCACAGCATTCCGCAAATGCTTCCGGTTCGACATCTTTGCCCAAATCAATCACCCTGTACGTTGCCGACCTCAAAATGACCGAGAGGACCTGCCGGCCTAAATCGTGGATATCACCCTTGATCGTTCCCACAACAATCCCCGGTTGAGCGGCGAACATGCTTGTCCCCGCTTGCAGGCGCGGTTGGACGACTTTATCGATCACGTACATCATCGCGCGGCCGGCAAGCAATATTTCCAAAAGGTTAAAATCCTCGGCCGTGCAGCGAGGACCCAGCAAAGCCAGAGCTACGGTAAGGCCGTCCCGAACGATCTGCTCCGGGGTGGCTCCCGTCTCAAGAAGCTTCGCGGACTCATTAACAGCTTCTTCCCGCTTTCCGGCCATGACGGCGGCAATCAACGGCTCAAAATCATTCACACCGTCCTCACCCCTTTGCTTCGCGTCACTTAGGAGAAAAATACTCATCAACAAAATGCTGCCCTTGGCGACTATTCTATCCAACCCGGCGCCGGCCACCTCATTCCGGGTGCGGCGGGACTATGTTCAACTTTAGTTGAACGAGTTCACTCTGCTCACGCCACTTTGCTGGGGCCTCAAGGTCGCCTCGAAAAAATACTCCCGGTTACAGGCACCTTGTGTTAGGATAAAGCTAAGGAATCTCACCGGGGGAGACCCCCGGGCCCATATCAGCGGCCGGCCCCCAGACTGGCTCCGGCTCATAGCCGGTACTGATGCGGGAACCGGCATTGATCATTGATCCGAGAAAGGAATGATTTGTTTATGGAAAATCCCCGCCGCTGCAACCTGGGAACAATCGCTGCCGCCGCTTTGGTCGGCGGACTGGCCGGAGCCATAACCGGGCTCCTTATCGCCCCCAAAAGCGGCCGTGACTTGCGCAGCGACCTGGCGCAGGCTCTGACCGAACGGGTCGGAGATCCGCAATGGCTAGCCAAAGCCAAGCGCTTGACCGAAGATTTGCAGTCTTTCCTGCAGGAAGCGACCGGCAGCGCCAAACCCGGGTACGTCACCATTCCAATCAGAGATCGGGAGCCGCAAGCCGAAAACCACGGGCCGGAGTGAAAAAACCCCGCGTCCTACTTGTCCGGCTGGCTTTGGCGGGCGCGAATCTTCTCCCACAGGCTTAAGCCTTCCTTGACCGCGGCTAAACTATTCACGAGAAAAAGCAGCGGCTCCCCTTTGACCTTGGCCATACCGGCGGCCGCCCGGCTGACGCCATCCTCCACTAATTCGCTGGTTACCCGAACCTTCCGGGCGACTGCCAGAACATTCTCAAGAAGCGCCGGCAGCTGAACGTTGGCATTTTGCAGAGTATGTCTCGCTTCCTCCGTCAGCTTGCGCAGGGAATACACCGCTAAAGCCGCTTCAAAAGCCAAAACTCCCAGGAAAACGGTCATCACGATGGCGCATACTTCATATACTGTCGCCATGCTCTTCCTCCCTCAGCCGTGTCAGGGCATTCAATTTGCGACCGCTTTGGGGGTCGCATTTTCTACTATTCGCGATCTTTTGCGTAAATTCCTCCCGCGGCCGCTTCTGTACACTGGCATCGGCAGAGATATTCGAATTCCCTGGTCTTGCCGCTCGCTCCTGAGGATCGTTTCGCCCAATTTACCACCTGGCTGATGATTGAGGCCATGGCCTAAGACTCTGAAGGTGATGAGCAACTGATGAACAATATTAATATATCTATTAATATTGTTAACTAAACTATTGACATAATTAAGTGGCTCTGTTATTCTTAGAGCAGAAAAGGCGGCCGCTCCGACAAGGGTTGTTGGTATATAAGGGCTGGTATCGATCGAATACCGGGCAAATACCTTTGTCAGACGAATACTTTTGTCAGACGACTGCCTGTGTCAGACGAATACCTTTGTCAGACGAATACCTTTGTCAGACGAATACCTTTGTCAGACGACTGCCTGTGTCAGACGACTGCCTGTGTCAAACAAATGCCTTTGGAAAGTTCTTGAGAGGTGATTCCATGTCCTATCGCATACCCCATCGTTGTCCGGTGTGCAGCCACGAACTGATCATCACTAAGCTCGCCTGCACCCACTGTCCGACCAAGGTTGAAGGAGAGTTTTCGTCGTGCAAGTTTTGCCGGCTGCCCACCGAACAATTGGAATTCGTGGAGGCTTTCATTAGGTGCCGGGGCAACATTAAAGAAGTAGAAAAAGTCTTGGGAATCTCCTATCCCACGGTGCGCAGCCGCCTGGACAGCGTGATCGAGGCTTTGGGTTACGGTCCCGACAAGGCCGGGATCCACACTCCGGAAGAGAGTGAGCGCAGGCAAGAGATCCTGATCGCTTTGGAGCGCGGGGAGCTCTCCGCCCAAGAGGCGGCCAGGCAATTAAGAGGCAGACGCTAGATCCTAAGGGCATCACCGGCGGCTAAACCTCGGCTGACCCGGCGCTTATCTCAGCGAGGCTTGCGGTTAAATCTCGGCGACACCGTGACCACGGGCGAACGTCGGAAGTGTTTAGTGAACCTTTTGGGGGCCAAGGAGAGTCCGCCCGGGCGCAAGGCGTCAAAAGTTGAGACGAGGCGGGTCATTAAAGCGCCCCGGCGAGAAAAACGAAAGGATTGACGATGATCATGAACGAAGAGAAATTGAAGGTTCTGGAGATGATTCAAGAAGGAAAAATTAGCGCCGCCGAAGGAATGGAGCTGCTTAAAGCCTTTGATGAGGGGCAAGATGGCGAACCGTATCTCGGTCAACGCAGAGCCGGCTCGGCCCCCAAGGATCAGGCCCAAGACCAAGAGACTCATGGCGGCGCCACTTCCTCAGCCGCCGAACACTTTTTGAGGGTTCGCGTCACCGGGGACAAGAGCAACAAAGTCAATGTCAACATTCCGTTCAGTCTGATCAAGTCCGCTTCCAAGCTCGCCCGCTATGCCTTGGCTTTCATTCCTGCCGAAGCCCGGGCAGAAATGGAGAAAAAAGGGCTTGACCCCTACGACATCAATATCGAGGAGCTGGTCCGGCTGCTGGAGCAGGGAACAGACGGAAAACTGGTGGATATCGAGACTGAAGATGAATACCAAGGAAAGGTCAAGGTCGAAGTCTGTGTGGAATAAGGCCACTTTCCTGATCATCGGCCTCAAAACACCCGGGTTTCCGCGAATCTCTCTGCCCGTGCCTTTATTCGTTCTGGAAGATTTCCTGGGGGCCCTCGGCAGCTTTGTCTGGCTCGGGGAAAGGGTGTGGCGGAAGTGGGCTTATCCGTACCGCGGCATCCCACTCCCCAAGAACCTTCACGGGGTCAGTACCGAGATACTGCAAGACTTGCGCCGCCACAAGGGCTTGAGGCTTGTCGACGTGGAGGCGTCGGGGGTCAGAGTTTACCTCGCCCTCAAGTAGGCTCGCGGAACCGCCGCCTCGGAGGAATTGAGATAACGTCAGTAACGGAGGGATTCGATGCGCCGCCAACTCTGGACTTTCCTCGTCAATACCACGGCTTTCTATCTGGCCGCTCAGGTTCTGCCCATACATGCGGCCACTCCCTGGACTTACCTCTGGGCCGGTTTCGTTCTGACTCTGGTCAACTTCTTCCTGCGCCCCCTGCTCATCCTATTAACGTTCCCTTTGAACTTGCTCACCGTGGGACTCTTTACTTTAGTGGTCAATACCTGGATGCTGATGCTCACAGCTGTCTTTCTGCCGGGTCTGGTTATTCCGGGCTTTGGCGTCGCCTTTTTAGCCGCTCTTCTCATTTCCTTGGTGAATTGGCTGGCCAAAACCTTGAGGCTTCTCCGTTAAAGCGCCGTTTGGTCCGCCGGCTTCTCGGCCGTGAGGACAAAATCTTCCGCCGAGTGACGGTCATCATACTTTTCCAACCCGTACATAAGCAAAACGCAGACCAAAGTTAAGCCGGCGGCCAGAAGCCAGCCCGTTGCCATCGTGACATATCTCAGCATCTGTCCCATCCCCAAAGGCCCCAGGGTATAGCCCAACCCCATAATGGTCGGAATCAGCGCATTCATCCGTCCTCGGTGCGAAGCAGGGGTATGGTTGACTAAGAAAGGAATCGCACTGATGGAAAGCACAATTTCACCGATGGTAAAGATAAAAGCACAGACGAATATCAAGGGCAAGGATTCCACGACTCCCAAGAGACCAAAGCCGACAGCGTAAAAAATCCCGCTCAAAACCATGCGGCGTATATTTTTGAGCCGAACCGTCATCCTGGTTAGTACGGGGGTGAAAATCATCACGATTAAGCCGTTAAAAGCCGCCACCAACCCGAAATATCTGGCCCCGGCGGCTCCGAAATCCCGGACGGCCTGCATGGGCAGGAGAAAAGCCCATTGGGCATAAGTGAAATTATAGCCAAAAATGATGAAGGCAAAGTAGAGGAGAATCGGCCGCTTGAAGAGCACGCTGAAAATCGATCCCTCCTCCCGGCGTTCCCAGCGCCGGCCCTCATCGCCGATCTCCTCCCGCGTGCGGTGCAGGGTATCCTTGACAAAGAACACCACCAGGCTCAAAGCCAGCAAGGCTGTCGCCGCGTCGCCGATAAAGACCAAGGACAGGTGATTTTGGAAAAGCATCCCCCCCAGAACAGGTCCGACCGCAAAACCGATATTCCATCCCATATAAATGAGAGAGTAGGCTCCGTTGCGGTTTTCCGGGGTTGTCAGATCTGCCAGGAGCGAGACATTGGCCGGATCGGCCATAGCCATGAACGCCCCCGCCAACATCAGAACAGACACCATGACCATTGAGGGCCCCAGCATACCGCAGACAATATAAAGGGCCGCCCCCAAGAAACTGCAAATCACGATCAGATTCTTGCGGCCGAAACTGTCTGCCAGCTTCCCCCCCAACATCGATGCGGGCATATACAGAAACCCTGCCGCACTTATGTACAGTCCCGCCGCTTCTTTCGACAACCCAACCTTTTCTGTCAGGATCAAGGTCAACAGGGGCATGACGAAACAGCCCAAAGCGTTGACAATCCTGGCGATAAAGATAATGTAAACTTCTTTCGGCAGCCCTTTATAGGGCTTAAGCAAGCCGCGAAACATGCTACCCCTCCACTCTCTTTTTCCTATCCACATAAAATATCTAAAAAATAAGTCATGGCCCGCCTCTGGCATAAGAGCTCAGAGGGGATCCATGACTTTCTTTGGCCGTTCGAAGGCAGACAAACCAGGGGCCGACTCCGGAGTACCAAAATAATAGTGCTCAGAAGCGCGAAACCAAAAAAGTCACGGAATCTTGCGACCCCGCGACTTAACGTTACCGGCGAGCCATTTGACCCAATTCCCTACATCACATCAGATCGGTTCTTAGATCGGTTCTCGGTTCCCTGTTGCGAAGGCCGACATATGAACTTGCGCCAAAACCAGCAAAGCCGAACTTACGGCAAAACACTTCAATGCCAATGAGCGCCGTCATGGGTCAAGCCTCCTTTCAGTCAGATACGCCTGGCGTATGAGTCTTTCACAGGATTACTTCTGACTCTCTGCTGCGTACCTTTGTAGTATACCATACCTTCATACCTGAATACAATATGCATTTTAGACTCCCCCGGGGACACGTCCAAGCTCACTGCTCGCCAACCGGGCCAAGACATTTTCCCGTCCCAACAGGGAGATGATGCGATCGATCTCGGGCCCGTGTTTTTGGCCGGTGAGAGCGATGCGGACCGGCATATAGACGAGCTTGCCGGATAACTTTAATTCCTTGGTAATCTGCTTCAGAATGGCCTTGCAGTTCTCGGCGCTGAGGTCTGCCGCCTCTAGGATCTTGGCCCTGAACAAAGCCAAAACGGCGGGTACCTGTTCTCCCCGCAGGATCTCCTCCGCCTCAGGATCTGGAGCCGGCACCTCCGCTCCGGAAAAATAATGAATATAATCCTTCACCTGAGCTAAATAATCCAGGTGATCTCTAACGGCCGTCACAAATCCTTCCAACCAGCGGGATTGTTCCTGACTCAAAGGCTCTTCCGGAAAAAGCCCGGCCTCCCGCAAATGAGGGAGAGCCAATTCCGACAGGCGCTGCACCGACGCCTCCCTGATATAATGAGCATTGATCCAGTTGAGCTTGTTCACATCAAAGACCGCCGGGCTTTTGGACACCCGGTCCAAAGAAAAGGCCTCGGCCAGCCGGTCGATCGAATAAAACTCCTCCTCGCCGGACGGAGCCCAGCCCATCAAGGCGATGAAGTTGATCACCGCCTCGGGCAGGTATCCTTTTTTCCGGTAATCGATGACCGCCGTATCACCGTCCCGCTTGCTCATTTTCCTGCCCTCTGTATTGAGAATGAGGGAGATATGGGCAAACTGCGGCACAGGAAAGCCCAAGGCTTCGTAGAGCAAAACTTGGTTGGGGGTATTGGAAAGGTGCTCTTCCCCCCGGATCACGTGGGTTACTTTCATCGTGGTGTCATCCACCACGACGGCAAAATTGTAGGTAGGAATACCATCGGATTTGACGATGATAAAATCCCCGATGCCGTCGCTGTCAAACACGACCTCTCCCCGCACCAAGTCGTGAACAACAATCTTTTTGCCGGCGGGGACCCGGAACCTGACCACCGGTTGGCGCCCTTCCGCTTCATAGCGCGCCCGCTCTTGCGCTGTCAAATGCCGGCATTTGCCCCGATAGTGCGGCGTCTCCCCGCGGGCGCTCAATTCCCGGCGTTCCTCTTCCAACTCTTCTTCGCTACAATAACAGTGATAGGCCCGGCCGCTTGCCAGCAACTTATCCGTGTGCTCTTTATACAGGGCAAGGCGCTCTGTTTGCCGGTAGGGTCCGTATCCCCCCCCCACCTCAATTCCTTCGTTCCATTGGATACCCAGCCAGCGTAAGGCTGCCAGAATATTCTCCTCCGAAGCACGGCTGGAACGTTCCAAATCCGTATCCTCGCTGCGTACGATGAAAGTCCCCCCGGATCTCCGGGCCAAAAGATAATTAAAAAGAGCGGAACGGGCACCCCCGATATGAAGCGGGCCCGTGGGGCTCGGCGCAAATCTGACGCGAACTTCCATACACTAATCCTCTCCAAACTTTCGTAGATTTGTTTCTCGGCGCTGCCAGGCACGTCAAGACTCCTCCCCGGAGTTCGGTTCTCTCCCTTCTGCCACCGTTACCAGCGTAACCACCGCCTGAGCGGCGATCCCTTCTTCCCGGCCGGCAAAGCCCAGGCATTCGGTCGTGGTCGCTTTGACCGAAACGCGGTCCTGGGCGACAGCGAGCGTGCGCGCAATGTTTTCCCGCATCGCGGGGATATAGGGCGCGAGCTTGGGCTTTTGCGCAACCACAATACTGTCCAGGTTGCCCACCCTGTAACCCCGCTCTTTGATCAAACCTGTCACACGCTCCAACAAAACCAGGCTGCTGATTCCCCGGTATTCTTCCTCCGTATCCGGAAAGTGAACCCCGAGATCCCCCAGGGCCAAAGCGCCGAGCAAGGCATCCATGATCGCGTGCACGAGGACATCGGCATCCGAATGTCCAAGCAATCCCCGGGCATAAGGAACTTTCACTCCCCCCAGCACCAGAGAACGGCCGTCCGCCAAGGCATGAACATCGTAACCAACCCCAACCCGGAAAGGCGGAGTTCGCGCTTCATAGTTCTCGGATCTCTTGCCGGCCGGTTCAGTCAAAAAATCCGATTCCTGCCGGATCATCCGATTTTTCTCCTCGGCAGGAGCCACCTGCTGGGCACAGGGGCCCACCCTTGCGGCCGGGTCCTGTCCATACCCGCTTGGCGAGGTGCCGGCGGTCCTATGTACCCCAGGATCTTCCTCTTCGCCGGCAGCGGCGCCGCTCGCCGCCGCGGTTTCCGCACGGCGCCTCTCGAGAATCCTCTCGGCCAAGAAGAGATCCTCGGGCGTCGTGATCTTGATATTTTCAAACGAACCGGGCAGGACCCTCACCGGCTGCCCCAGCCATTCCAGCAGCGCCCCGTCGTCGGTCGCCGCAAAGCCGGCCGCCCGGGCCTTAAGATGGGCCTCCCGCAGAAGCTGCCGCTCAAATACTTGAGGAGTCTGAACCGAACAAAGTTCCGAGCGCGGCAGGGTTTCCAGTACCCAACCCGCCCCATCTACTCTCTTAATGGTATCCTTGACCCGCACAGCCATAATGGCTGCGACAGATCCTGCCGCTTTTCCCAGGAAACGGTTCAGTTCCGTCAACGTTAAAAGGGGCCGGGCCCCATCATGGACCACCACTGTTCGGATGGTCTCACTGAGAGCCTTAAGCCCCGCTAGGACTGATTCTTGACGTTGTCTTCCCCCAACAGGAATCCCGCTGACTTTACTGAAACGGAATCTCCGTACGAGCTCCCAAATCTGCGCGATATCCTCTCCGGCCCCTACCACTACAATCTCCTTGATGCCTTCCGCTTCCTGAAAAACTTTAAGCGTGTGGGCAAGAACCGGGATTCCGGCCAGCGGGAGAAACTGCTTGTGCACCCCGACACCCATCCGGGTCCCTTGACCGGCCGCGGGAATAATCACTCCCACACTATCCAATCGCGTTCACCTCGTCCGCAGGCGGTATTCCCATTCCCTTCTTGTCGCCAAAACCCTTGGGTTTGGCGAAAATCATCCGCCCGGCCGCCGTTTGCAGAACGCTCGTCACCAGGACCGGAATGTGCTGTCCCATGAAACGCCGCCCCATGTCCACCACAATCATGGTCCCGTCGTCGAGATAAGCGACACCCTGGCCGGGCTCCTTGCCTTCTTTCATGACCTGAACCAGCATCTCTTCACCCGGCAGGACGACCGGTTTGACGGCATTGGCCAATTCATTGATATTGAGTACTTTGACACCCTGCAATTCCGCCACTTTATTCAAATTATAGTCGTTGGTCAACACCGGCGACCCGAGGACCTGTCCCAAGCGAACCAGCTTACTGTCCACCTCGGCAATATCCTCAAAATCCTGCTCGTGGATTTGTACTTTGATGCCCGTCTCTTTGGAGATCTGATTCAGGATATCCAGACCCCTGCGGCCCCGGTTGCGCTTGAGCAAGTCCGAAGAATCGGCAATATGCCGAAGTTCCTCAAGCACAAAGCTGGGAACGAGGAGCGTTCCTTCCACAAAGCCGGTCTGAACAATGTCGGCTATCCGGCCATCGATAATAACGCTCGTGTCCAATATTTTGTAGTTAGGAACGGTGTCCGCGACCGACCCGGACATTTTGCTGTTGGCATTCTCCTTGTGTTTTTCCCCGTGTTTATCCTTGTCCCTGAACTTGGGAAACACATTGAGAAAGCTGAGAACTTCTTCTTTGCGGCGGGCGCCGAGCGTCCAGCCCAGGTACGCCAGCACGAGGCTCAAAATGATGGACAGCAGCGGCCCGAAAAAATGAATACTAATGAACGAGGTACTGAACAAGCTGGAAATAATAAGTCCAATGATGACCCCCATTACTCCGCCCATTAAATCGTGAGTCGGGATCTTCTGAAGCCGGGAATCCATCCATTTGACCAGGCTCAGGAACCCGCGAATGCTGCCGGGGGCCAGCAAGAAGCCCACCACAGCGAAGATCAGGATCATGGCGACGTAAGTCCAAAGAGCAGTCGAGGGCGACTGCCAGCCTAAAGACTTCAGCACATTAAGGCGTAAAAACATGTAGTCAAGATAGAAACCCAAAGCCCCAAACAGTAGGGTGATGATAACGCGTATGAGATTGCGAATCATCAATTTCACCTCCTTTTACCCTATTTTGGCTAAAAGTCCTTCCTATTATACTTCAGATCAGCCATATTTTTCAAGGGACCCCAAAACCTTAAGCCAAAACTTTACTTAACCACTGCCTCACCTGAATTTCTTCACTCTCTTCAGCTAAAACCAGTTCACTCACCAGGATCTGGCAGGCGTTTTCAAACATCTTCTTTTCCCCGGTGGAGAGTCCCTTGTCCTTTTCCCGCTGGGCCAGGCTGCGGACAACCTCCGCGACATCCAGAATGTTGCCGCTGCGGATCTTTTCAAGATTCGCCCGATAGCGCCGATTCCAGGCTAGGGTCGAGACGACCGCCTCATCCTTCAATACCTGTAACACTCCTTGGACTTCGGCTTTGGAAATAACCCCCCGCAATCCCAGGGTGCCGACATTGTTCAGCGGAACCAGAACTTTCATATTTCCAACCGGCAAATGCATGACATAGTATTGACGGATTTCCCCCAGGACTTCGCGTTCTTCAATGGCTTCAATCACTCCCGCCCCATGCATGGGATAAACGACCTTGTCGCCAACTTGAAACACTCTACCACCTCCTCGTATAATTAATTTAGTTCCTTTTCCTTATCATTATAACAGACTGAACTGTGCAAGGCAAAAAATTTTAGATTATATCACAAATATTATGCCAGTGTCAATGGGTATGCCGCTTTTTTACCTTACCTTTCACAACCTTTCACAGCCCGCCTGACTATTGCGGCGTGGATCCCGGTGCCGCAAAAGTGTCACCGCAAGAACATGAAAATAGTTGCCGGGCCGCGTAAACTAAACCCTGAATAATCACGCCCCCCTTGCGGTCAAAATTGACAATAGTAAGGGACGCTCGTTATAATAAAAGCTGAAACGAGCACAGTGTGGGGAAATAAAGGAGTGAGGACTCAACACGATGGAACAACTTACAGAGCAATTTCAAGAAACGGTTAAGTCCCTTCTCATCCGCCATCAAAGTATTTTGGATATCCTCTCCAAAGGACAGGAAGCGTCCGCCCGGGTCAACCGAGCCGTCGTCAAGTCCGTCACCAGTTGCGGCTGCCTGGCCGTGGAGGCCCACAAAAAGCGGTTTCCGGAAGACGCTTCTGTTTACGATCTTAAACTTCTTCTGGACAGCAACCTGCAAGGAGAGCTTTGCGCCAACTGCCGCGATACGATCCAGGCGGAACTGGGAAAACAGCTTTTTTATATCGCAGCCCTTGCCAACACTCTGGGCATTTCCCTGGAAGACGTCATCAAGGGAGAGATCAATAAACTCTCAACCCTCACTATCTTTAACATGACGTGACCCAAAACCAACAAAGAACAAGACCCCTTTTTGACGGGACATATGACGTAAACTCGCACGACATCACCCGAACCCGGACCCGGTTTGACCAAGAGGCATAGCCGCATGCCCCTGGCTTTAGCTTAGCCAGGCTTTAGCCATGGGGACATTCAGACGGTCTGCCCGTGCTCAGGCTCCGAAAACTTCGGCTATGACTTCCCGCAGGGTATTCCGTGGGAACACTTCGACACGATCGAATTTTAAAGAGGGTTTGATACTGTCCCGCGCAACATACACCCGTTCGAAACCCATACGATCCAGTTCCCGGATCCTCCCTTCCAGAGCGGGGACTTTTTTCAGTTCGCCGGTAAGGCCCACATCGGCGATGAACACGCACTCAGGGGGAATCGCGATATTTTTGACAGAAGAAACGATGCTCATGATGGTGGCCAAATTAACAGCCTGCTCTCTAAACAGCAACCCCCCTGTCGTCTTGATGACGACATTTTTGTTATAGAGGTCGATCCCGCCCCTTTGCTCGAGAATTGAAACCAAGGTGTTCAATTGGTCACGGCGCAAACACTCCCCGATTCGAGCCGGGTAGGGGGTGAAAGAATTCGAAACCAGGCTCTCGATCTCGACAATGATCGGCCGGGTCCCCTCTTTGATCACCGTCAGTGCGCTGCCGCAAACCTCCCCTGCCCTCGTACGTCCCGTCATAAAGAACTCCGACGGGTTGTCAAGGGAGCGCATTCCTTCCTCCGTCATGGAGAAGAAACCCATTTCACCCGTGCTGCCAAATCTATTCTTGGAACACCACGCTTCCCGCAATTCCTCCCCGCTTTCCCCCGTCAGGATGAGCACGGTGTCCACCAGGTGTTCCAAGGCCCTGAGTCCGGCGATCTCATCCTCCTTGGTCATCTGTCCCACCATAATGACGGCCCTGGGCCGCTCACCGCCCTTGGCCAGCCGAACCAGTTCATTCGCGCATTCCATCGTCTGGATCGGTGAACCGGGCCGGGAATTATAAGCTTCCAGCGCAAAAGTCTGAATGCTGTCTATGACCACCAAGTCCGGGTCTGTCTTCCGGACGACATCAAGGACATTTTCCATGGCGGTATCAGCCAGAACCCATATGTTGCCGGCTTGCCTGTTCCCGAGAATGCGGTCCGCCCGGCCTTTGATTTGGCTGTCGCTTTCCTCGGCCGAGGCGTAGAGAACCCTGTACCCTTGAGCCGCCGCGTCGGCAGCCACTTGCAGAAGCAAAGTTGATTTTCCCGCTCCCGGCTTGGCCGTGAGTATCGTCACCGAATCCCGGACAATGCCTCCACCCAAAACCCGGTTGAACTCTTCCATATGTGTAACAATACGCTCGTTCGTGCCTGAGCTGAGCTCCGACAGCCTTCTCGGGCTCTTGGCCTCCTTGTTGTTTTCTTGCGGGACGCTCTGCACCAGCGTGTTCCAGGCATCGCATCCCGGACACTTTCCCACCCATT
This sequence comes from Acididesulfobacillus acetoxydans, assembly GCF_902729405.1. GTDB lineage: Bacteria > Bacillota > Desulfitobacteriia > Desulfitobacteriales > Desulfitobacteriaceae > Acididesulfobacillus > Acididesulfobacillus acetoxydans. The sequence continues at coordinate 755,779 of NZ_LR746496.1, read as the reverse complement.
TTGGGCTTTCGTGTCCACAGCGGGAACAGCGAAAAACGCCCTTTGTCTTCACACTAACACACCTTTCCGAAAAGTCACCCTCGCAAAACCCGACAGGCGCTGCCCGGGCTGTTATAGAGCCAAAGCGCCGGAGCCTTATCGCTTCATGCGCATCGCCCCCGGCGCTTCTTAACGCTCCTTTGCCGCCTGCACTACGCGTCTGTGCCTGAATCGGTGCCTGCGTCCGGCAGTCCGCACCGAAGACTGTCGTGTCGGCGCTATCCCGGCGCGGGCATTTCAGGTGCCGCGTATCGGCATGGAAGCCTGATGACAAAAAGGGGACTTCTTGCGCTGAGAACTCCCCTTCATCCGTTATACGAGGCTGGCGGCCGGATCTCCCCGCCGCATACCTCGGCGAAGCGAACCTTTCCGTCTTCGCCCCTCGCCTCATACCTTGGCGAAGCGAACCTTTCCGTCTTCGCCCCTCGCCTCAATCTTGTCGCCGGCCTTAAAGGCGCCTTCCAAAATCTTCTCTGACAGTTCGTCTTCGATCAGGCGCTGGATAGCCCGCCGCAAAGGCCGGGCACCGAAAGTTGGGTCGTTGCCTTCCTTGGCAATGATCTCCAAAGCACTCTGCTCCACATTAAGCTCAAACCCCTGTTCCTTCAACCGCTTGTTTACGTCCCGCATGAGTATGCCGGCAACCTGCAGAAGGGCCTCCGCCGGCAGGGAATGAAAGACCACGATTTCGTCCACCCGGTTGAGAAATTCCGGCCGAAACGTCCGCTTCAGTTCTTCCATAACCCGCGCGCTCATGTTCTTATACTCGGTCGCCTCGTCCCGGTGAGCGGCAAAACCCAAGGCCTCTTTGCGCAGGAAAGCTGCGCCCACGTTGGAAGTCATGATGACGACGGAATTGCGAAAATCCACCGTCCTTCCCTTGCTATCCGTTAACCTGCCGTCCTCAAGAACCTGAAGCAGGATATTGAAAACCTCGGGGTGAGCCTTTTCCATTTCATCCAGCAAGATGACGCTGTAAGGCTTACGCCGCACGGCGTCCGTCAGCTGACCGCCCTCGTCGTGCCCGATGTAACCGGGAGGCGCCCCTACCAAACGCGATACGGTGTGTTTCTCCATGTATTCGGACATATCGATCCTCACCATGGCATCCTCGTCGCCAAAAAGCGCTTCGGCCAAAGTCCGCGCCAGTTCTGTTTTCCCCACCCCGGTGGGCCCCAGGAAAATAAAGGAACCAATCGGCCGGCGGGGGTCTTTTAACCCTGCCCTGGCCCGGCGAACGGCCCGCGCCACCGCGGCGACGGCTTCGTCCTGCCCGATCACCCTCTTGTGCAATGTCTCCTCCAGGTGCAGAAGACGTTCGCCTTCTTCCTGGGCCAGCTTCTTCACGGGGATACCCGTCCAGCTGGCAACAATTTGGGCGATATCGTCCGCCGTAACCATCGATTTCTCCACGTCCCGTTTGCTTTCCCAATTCGCCCGCTGTTCGTTCACCTGTTCGCGCAGCTTGTGCTCCTGGTCCCGAATCTGGGCCGCTTTCTCGAACTCCTGACTCAGGACGGCGGCCTCTTTTTCCTTTTTCAGTCGTTCGATCTCTTCTTCCAGCTTTTTTAAGTCCGGAGGTGCGACATAAGCGGCAAGGCGAACACGGGAAGCCGCCTCATCCACTAAATCGATGGCTTTGTCCGGCAGAAAACGGTCGGAAATATAACGGTCGGAGAGGCGCACCGCCGCTTCCAGGGCCTCGTCCGTAATCTCCACCCGGTGATGAGCCTCGTAGCGATCCCTCAACCCCTTGAGGATAGCAATCCCTTCTTCAATCGTCGGCTCTCCCACTTGAATCGGCTGAAAGCGCCTTTCCAACGCGGCATCCTTCTCGATATATTTCCGGTACTCGTCCATGGTCGTGGCTCCCACGCACTGAAGCTCGCCCCTGGCCAAGGCCGGTTTAAGAATATTGGCGGCGTCAATAGCCCCTTCGGCTGCGCCCGCGCCGATCAAAGTATGGAGTTCGTCGATAAAGAGGATAATGTTTCCGTCGGTCCGAATCTCTTCCATGACCTTTTTCAGACGCTCCTCAAATTCTCCCCGGTATTTACTTCCCGCCACTACCGCCGAAAGGTCAAGGGTAACCACTCGTTTGTTGCTGAGAATCTCGGGTACCTTGTTGCGGACGATCAACTGGGCCAGCCCCTCGGCAATCGCCGTTTTCCCCACTCCCGGATCTCCTATCAAGACCGGATTGTTCTTGGTCCGGCGACTCAAAACCTGGATGACACGTTCGATTTCTTTCTCCCGGCCGACCACCGGATCTAAACGTCCTTCTTTAGCTTGGACCGTTAAATCGCGCCCAAAGTCGTTCAGCGTCGGCGTGTTCCCGTACGGCGAATTCTTGCCGGAAGGTCCGGCCGGGGCCGTCGCCCCCTGCATCATGTTGTCATCCGGCTCGCCCCCCAAAAGGTTAACGACCTGTTTCCAAATTCTGTCCGGATTAACGCCAAGATTGGCCAGGACCCGAGCCGCAATTCCTTCGCCTTCCATAATGAGCCCGAAGAGCAGGTGTTCCGTCCCTACATAATTGACCCCTTGGCGCTGGGCCGCCTCGTTGGCAAGCTCCAGAACCCGCTTCACCCGCGGCGTGAAAGCGACCTGTCCCGACAGCGGCTCTCCCGTACCCACCAGCTGCTCAATCTGCGCACGGATCTTCTCATAGTCCACCCCTGTGGCCACCAGGGCTTTGGCGGCAATTCCGTCCCCCTCACGCACAAGTCCGAGCAGGAGGTGTTCCGTACCCACGACTTGATGGCCCATGCGTTTCGCTTCATCCTGGGCCAAGCCCAGGACTTTCTGTGCTTTTTCCGTAAAATGGCCTTGCATAATAATGCTCCTTTCTGTTAAGAATCGGCTTGAGGCACAAAAGCCTCCCGGATGAATTTCGCCCGCTCGGCATCCCTCTGACCCGCATCCAGCTCTTTGTTCAGAACATACTGCAGACAGCCCGGATGAGATTCGACCAGTAGGGAGGCAAATGTTCTTTGCGGTTTAGGGAGAATTCCCATATCCACTCCCAAGCGGTCATGTGAGAGAAGATGCATGGCGTCCTCTGAAGTCAGAAGCCGCGCCTTTTCCAATGTTCCCCTGGCCCGCCAGACTTTATCCTCCAAAGCCAGCAGGGCATGTTCCTGCAAAGCCGCTCTGGCCTGAAGTTCGTGCTCGACGATTTGCCCGGTGACGGCACCCAAATGAGCCAGAATGTCCGCCTCACTCTTGCCTAAGGTGATTTGGTTGGAAAGCTGAAAAATATGGCCGAAAGCCTGGGAACCCTCGCCGTACAATCCCCGTACGGCCAGCCCCAAAGGCGCCAGAGCACCGAGAACTTGCTGAATTCGGTTGGTCATGGCCAGGGCCGGGAGATGCACCATCACGGAAGCCCGTAAACCGGTTCCGACATTGGTCGGACAGGCGGTCAAATATCCTTGCGCCTCCCGATAAGCGTAATCCAAGTGTTCTTCCAGAGCATCGTCAAGGGCATCGGCTAAGCGGAAGGTCTCTTCCAGTTGGTTTCCGGGGAGAAGGGTCTGCAGCCGTATGTGGTCCTCTTCGTTGACCATGACGGCGACCCGGTGGTCCGCAGCCAGCGCCGCTCCCCGTCCGGCAGGGCTGTTAACCAAAGCCGGACTGATTAAATGCTTTTCCGTCAGAACCTGCCGTTCGATCGGTGTTAAATCGCCAAGCGACAGATACGTCAGCTTTTCTCCCTCTACCGTCACTGTTTCCAGGGTCCGGACCAGCTTTTCTTCCACCTTCTGGGCCAGTTCAGCCGACATGACGTGAGGAAATGGCATATCTTCAAGATTCCGGGCCAAACGAATCCGGCTGCTCAGGACAACAGTCGATCGATCAGTTTCCTCCATCCAGGCACTGCGCCGCAAAAGCAGATCCTTGCGTTCCATCTTCTCACCCCCCCGCACCTTGTTCCAACTGACGGATCCGATCGCGTGTAATGGCGGCTTCCTCAAACTTTTCCTGCCTGACCAAGGCTTGCAACTCATCCTTTAACCGTTTCAGCTCGACTTTGCCTTTGAGGGCCGCTCCTTTCCGCCCCGGAATCTTACCCACATGTTGTCCCCCGCCGTGAATACGCCGGACAAGGGACTCGATCTGCGGTCCGAAAGCTTCATAACAGACACTGCAGCCCAACTTTCCCGCTCGCGTTATTTGGGAAAACGTCATTCCGCAGCGCGGACAAGCTTGTTCCTGCTGGGGCGCCGACTCCGGACTGAAGCCAAAAAGGGCCTGGAGGAAATCCGGCACGATGAGCCCCGGCTGAAACATAAAATTCGCTCCCTGCACTTTTTTTGCGCACTGTTCACAAAGGTAAAGGTTCTGAGTTTGCCCGTTAACGGTTTTGGCAATATGCACGTTCGCTTCACGCTCATGGCAGTTTTGGCAAAGCATGGCTGTCCCCCCTTTTCTTCCTTTCTTCTTCATCTCTTCATCCCTCGCAGCCCTCACTGAAGATCTTCACGGCAGAGGGTCGTAATGATCCTTTTCATCAGTCGGGCCCGCAGAGCGTTTTCTTCAGGGCCCCGGCCCCCCAAAGCCTCCCGGGACAAAATGCTCTTGATAATGGCCGCTTCCCGGGCTGTGAGGATCTCCTCATCATAAAGGCGTGCCAGTAAACCGTTCGCTCGCTCCAGAGATACAGAGTCCCCTATCAGCTGGCCCATCACTTCGTGGAGAAGCCCGTCCGCCGCGACTTCCAACCGAACAATCCGCAGGTACCCTCCCCCACCGCGGCGGCTCTCAACCAAATAACCCCGTTCGACTGTGAAGCGTGTATCCAAAACATAGTTAATTTGGGAGGGGGCACAAGAGAAAGCCTCTGCCAGGATGCCGCGCTGCAGGACGACATATCCCTCTTCCGCCCGGGCCATGGCTTCTTTGATATACTGTTCAATCCTATCTGCCAAATTCCCCATAAGTTAATGACCTTCTTTGACCTTATGACCTTCTCTGACCTTACGTATATCATACCCAACTTCTCGTATTTTGCCAACCTTTTTCAAAAAGAATATCCCTCCGACGGAAAAAAGGCAATTCAGATTAGCAAGGCGAAATACAACCAGGATCCCACGGTCAAGACCGCAACCACCGCCAGCATGACGGTCACGTTCCGGGCGGCAGGTTCCCCCGCCCGGAACCCGGCCTCCGTAAAACGCTCCGCCGAACAGGTAACATGTTCGTGGACCGGTACCTGCTGTTCGTAAACCGGTACCTGCGCGTCCGCACCACTTCCGGAGCGCAACCTGCGGAGCGGCTCCCCCAGCCGGCGGATTCTTTGAGCATCCTTCGCTCCTTCCGTACGGGAAACCACATCTGACCACAACAGTTTTCCCCGCAGCAGGCTGTCAATCTCCTCTTCCCCCAACCAGACTTCCTTCTCTCCGCCCATGCCGCCACCTCCGCGAATCGGTTCTTCTTTATGCGCCAGATCCTCAAGATTCCGGGGACCGCCGCCAATCCTCGTTTTACTCTCGGGTTCACGGTATAGTGAGAATCAGAATCAGCAGCAGTGAGGAATTCGCCTTCACAAACCCGATGCCGATAAGTTAAACTCGATGCCGCGCCCAGCCGATTATCAGTTTATTTCGCGATGCAAAAAGGAAATCCCTGCCTTCACGGCAGGGACTTTTACCATATTCGCGGCCGCAACAGGGATTGTGCGCCAGGCCGGAGAACCTATTTCACGATCATGACCGGACATTTGGCGCGCTGCAGGATTCTTTGGCTGACGCTTCCCAGCACTGACCCGGCAATCGGACCATACCCATGGCTTCCCATGACAATCAGGTCAACCGGGTCGCTCTCGATCTGCTCCAGAATAGCCGTCACCGGGTGCCCGGACCGCAATAGCTTCGTCACCTTAACCGGCGCGGTCTCGATTCCGGTTAAAGTGGCTTCCAGTGCCAGTTCCCCGTTACGCTTCAGTTCCTCCTCACTCACCGATATGCCGTAGGCAATACTGTATCCCCAGTATGCTTGCGGGGTGTAAGTAACATGCATCAACTCGATTTCCGAGTCGTATTTGCGGGCGATTTCGAGCGCCGTCATCAGTGCCCGGCGCGAAAATTCGGACGCGTCGGTCGGCACCAGAATCTTTTTAAACATGGTCTTCACCTTCCCTTCTTTCCCAACCCACTTCTGCCTATGTCGGTGTTTCCTATCTTAGCGTTTCATCAGCCTTTTGTCCACCTGCGTCTCCCTCCGCCCGGACAATTTGCAACTCACGGGGAGCCTTCGACAGAAAGGATGCCCCAGTACTCCCCTCAACCACGACCGTGTCCTCTATTCCAACCACACCGACACCCGGGAAAACAAATTTCGGCTCGATGGCGATAACCATCCCCGGCACCAGGATGTCTTTCGCACCCCGGCTGATGGTAGGCAATTCATCCAGCTCCAAGCCGACCCCGTGGCCGACAAAACTCACACGGCTGTGTGCGAAGCCCATGAAATTTTCCGCATAAGGTGTGTTATCCTTTACCCAAGTCAACACTTCTTCATAAACTTGCCCCGCAACCCGCCCCGGGAGGAGCAGTCGGCGAAGCCTTTCCTCGATCTCACAGGCAACCCGGTAGGCCTCGGTCAACTCCGGACTCAGACGGCCCAGGACAAACATGCGCGTTTGGTCGATCTGATACCCGCGCACAACACTGACCGTGTCAACGACAATCGGCTCGCCCTCGGCAATCCCCGCCACCGACGCGCCGCCCGGATGCTCGGGCGAAAGCCCCGCCCCCACGACCGGGCCGTCAAAAGCCCCGGCGACAGCCGCCCTCGCCCCTGCCGTTACCGCGCCGAAGTGAAATTCCGAACCAAACCCCCTGGTCCTGACGAAGCCGCCATGCCCGAGGGCCCGCGCCTTCCCCTCCAGCAACCCTTCCAACTCGAGTTCCGTCATACCGGGACGCAAAATCTCCCGCGCGTAGACGAGGAGCTGAGGGTAAATTTCCGCCGCCTCTTTGAGCCGTTCCAGTTCCCAGTCGGATTTCACCGCCCTTTGATGCCGAATGGCAGCGGAAATATCCCTGAAAACAGCCTCCGGCCAAAGCCTGCGATAGCGTTCGAACTGTGACACGGGAAGAACATCGAATTCCAGACCCAAAACATTGGGCAGAGGGTTTCCCGCCCCTTCAATAAATTCGGGTAATTTCGACAACCCTGTCAGCGGCACGACCCCCCAGGAGCTTTCAGACTGCGCCCGGGCGAAATCCCGATAGGCCAGCACGAGCGGGCGTCCGGCCCGGGGAATGTAGAGATGCACATTTTGCGCTGTCCCACTGTAGTACAGGGTATCGGCCCGCTGCACCAACAGGGCCCCGTCGATTCCTTGGGCGCGCAGATGGTCCTGTAAGCGGGCCACCCTGACCTGTAACTCAAAGCTCGGCACTTTCATGACCTTTTCCCCCCAAAGGAGAGGCAAAAACTCCAGCCCCAAGCCCGTGCCGGCGCGATTTTAGCGCCCCGGCCGCCGCAAGGCTTCCGCGGAAGTCAATTCGGCCGGGATCAGTTGTTCTTACCTATCCGCTTCTTTTTTTCTGAATATCGCTGGCTATTTCTAAGTATTGATGACAAATTGGTGCGCACATTTTGGGCACTTGACCTGAAGGGCACCTTTTCCCACCGGCACCCGCATTTTCTGTCCGCACTGGGGACAGTCCGCCAGGCGATGATCGACCAGTTGCAGGATCCTTTGCCGATCGAAACCCACAATCACGTCCTCGCCGATCAGAAAAGTCGGCACCCCGCTGATATTGCGTCTTTGCAGTTCCCAAGCCGCTTGCGGATCCTTCTGAACATCCCTCTCGGCAAAATAAATCCTGTTCTGCGAAAGAAACTCTTTCGCGCTTCTGCAGTGCGGTCAAGTCTTGGTGGTAAAAATCGTAACGTCTTTCAAAGCCTCATCCCCTACCTTTCCGGCAAACATCAGTCCTTTGACAAAGTTGATGATCTATACTCCGTATTATACTCAAAATCCCTTTCCCGTGCCAGGCGCTGAAATCATTGGAGCGGACAGCAGGTATCTTTCTCCGGACGTCGAAGTAACAATCCGGGGGATTCCCCCCGCCGGAAGTTCCCTTCGTCCCAAGTACTCTTTCCGTCCCGGGAATTCCCTCCATCCGGAAGACTGCCCAGGACCCGAAGGCTTCCTCGGCTGGGAGGTTCCCGGCGTCGAGCGGCGCTGCAACAACAGGATATCAAGGAGAAGGCAGGTAGACCCTTTTGCGAAAATCCGAAATTCCGCGTACCATTAAGATTCTGGTTGCCGGCGGCTTTATTAATTCTCTGGGTAATGCGCTAATGTGGCCCTTGAACAGCTTGTTTATGCACAATGTGCTGGGCCGGACTCTGACAGAAGCAGGGATTATCATCGCCTTACAATCCGGGATGAATTTGCTGGGCCAGTTTGTCAGCGGCTTTCTGGCCGACTTTCTGGGCGCCCGCAAGATGATGCTCCTGGGCTTGACCGGGTCCGCCCTCATTATGACGCTCATTGGTCTTTTCCCCATATGGCCGGTCTACGCCCCCGGCATCATTCTTTTCGGGCTAATGAACGGCTTCGTGCTCGTCCCTCTGAACACCCTCGTTCAGACCATCTGGCCCCAAGGAGGACGCCGGGGTTTTAACTACCTGTACGTTTTCAACAACGCGGGCAACGCGGTGGGTACCGCCCTGGGCGGACTGGTAGCCCAGATCTCTTTTCGTTGGGTTTTCCTCGGCAACTCCGTCTCCTTCATCATCTACTTTATCGTCGTAGTCTTTGCCATCCGGGCACCGGTCAAGGTTCAAAAAATGCCTGAGAAGCACAAGGATCTCTCCGCCGTCCTCCACGCTCCCGGCTCTCCCGCCCTCCTGGCTTTAGGCATGGGAATCCTGTTTGTCTGGGGCGGCTACAGCCAGTGGACGACTATCGTACCCGTAATCATGACTCGGCAGGGCTTCTCTCTCCCGCTTTACAGTTTTCTCTGGACCCTGAACGGGATTTTCATCGTGACTCTTCAGCCCCTGACCAATTGGATCATCCGGGTTTGGGCCTGCAGCTTCCGCCGCCAATTTTACCTGGCCTGTCTTCTCATTGCCTGCTCATTCCTGGCCCTCCGGGGCAACCTGCCCTATGCGGCTTATCTTCTCGGCATGCTCAGCCTGACCTTGGGCGAAATGCTGATTCTGCCGGCCGTACCGGCAGCCGCCGCTTTTTTGGCACCCCAAGGCTGGGCGGGTACTTATCAGGGTATTGTCGGCGGAGCGGGTTCGGGCGGACGGATCCTGGGACCCGTTCTGGGAGGCATCGTTTTTGACCGCAGCCACGGCTCCCAAATCTGGCTCTTGGCCCTCGTCTTTGTCTCCGCCGGCCTCTTGGCCTTCATCTTTTACGGTCTCTCGGAAAATCGCCTTCGGCGAACGCGTGACAGCTCACTAAACATTTAGGCAAAAAAGTACCCACGAAACTTTCAGGTTTGTGAAGTGGAGTGGGAAGGGACATCCTAAGCCTGAACCCTTGCTCAGACAACCTAAGAACGAACGGGAGGAAACACTTATGCATCCGGTGACATACCATTTCTGCCCGCAATGCGGCAGACCCCTCGGCAACAAGGAATTCGGCGCACGGACGCGCTCTTTCTGCCCTGATTGCTCTTTCGTCCACTGGGGAGATTTCACGCTCGGTGTGGGCGGAATCCTTTGGCACGGGGGCAAAGCCTTACTCGTGCAGCGTGCCCATAACCCCGGCCGGGGAATCTGGACCCTCCCGGGCGGTTATGTCGAAGCGGAGGAAAACATCGAGAACGCCGTGGCCCGCGAAGTCCGGGAGGAAACCGGAATCGAAACCCAAGCTTCCACTCTCATCGCCGTCCGGGACCGTCCGGGCGAAGAAGCTCCGCCCCAGCCCCATGATCTTTATCTCATCTTTCTGCTCCGCTACCTGAGCGGCAGCGCCCGGGGAGACGAGGATGAGGTCCGTTCCCTCGGTTTCTTCACCCTTGAAGAAGCCCGCCGTCTGTCCATCGCCCCCCTCACCCTGCATATGCTGGAAGCTACGCTGCCCGGTTTGACGGGCTTCGAACGGATTGAAGGGGTAAAAATGCTGGGGGAGCGGCCCCTCCTTTTCCGGACCGCCACACCCCGCCGGGAATGAACTCGTGGGCACCCACTCCCACTTGTAGAAGTGGGAGTCTTACGCGTTGGATAACCCGGCAGCGGTACGTCCCCGCTGCTAAAACTCGAGGGTGCTGCCCGCTCCGGCCCAGGCAAATTGCCGCGGAAACTCCCCGGCCAGTTTGGCCAGCATGGCCGGACCTGTACAGTGATTAGGGGCGAGCACTTCCAGGTCGAGGGTCCTTAAGTATTCCATCGTCTTCTGTTGCTGCTCGGGGCTGGCCGGTCCTAAATGCGTGCCGCCGATAATGGCCCTAACCTTGCCCTGCCCCGTGAGTTGTTTGGCGTACTCCACAATGTTGACCAGTCCGGCATGAGCACAGCCAAGGAAGATGACCAACCCGCTCTCACTCGTATAAAACAAACTGTAATCATCGGGAAGCGTGTCCGCGACGGTCTGTCCGTCCCGGATTTGGATCATGCGCTCATCGACCCGTTCATAATCCGTCCGGCGCGGGATTTCCCCGCTGAGCCATAATCCCGGTCTCAACTCAAGCGGCTCCTTGTGGAAATGAAATTCGGCCCCGGCGCTCGTCAGCTGTTCCCGGCGAAAGGGCACTCCCAGGTACTTGTCCCCCTCACCGTTGAAACCCCGTCCGTAATGCCCGGCAAAAAGGTCCGGGTGGGCGTATACCGGTACGCGGCCCCGGTACTGCAGCAGTTTGAGCAAGCCTCCCGTGTGATCGTAATGTCCGTGACTGAGCACGACCTTGTCGATTCTTTTCAGATCAATGCCCAAGGTGTCGGCATTCCCGATTAAGTTCCCCTGTTCCCCGACGTCAAGCAGGACGCGCTCATCCCCAAAGTCCAGAAAAAGCGCCAGACCCCACTCACCTAAAAGTCCCAAGGGCACTCCCACCGTATTCTCCACCAAAACCGTAACTTTCAGAGCCACCTCGAAAACCCCCTTCTTTTTTCCTCTGCCGGGTATTTTTATAGTATTTCTGTATTGCGCGCTAATATCCTGCCTCCGTCCCCGGGAGACTCACCCGCACTTACTGTAACCGCAGTGTGTACAGACCACACAGCCGCTTTCGTGGTTAATCGGCATGCCGCATTCCGGGCAGGCATTGTCAACAGCCACCCCGGCCCGGGCTTTCTTGACCACCGCCCGTTCGGCCTTGGTTAGGCCTTTGACGTTGACCATTTTCAGAGAAGGGTCGTTAACGCCGTTCAGGTCATCTCCGCCGACCCCCGGGACACCGGAAGCGTTTCCGGCGGGATCTTGCCCCTTAGATCCACTTTCATGCAGTCCGTTTCCCGCCAAACCGTTTCCATTCGCGTTGTCAATATATTTTTTGATCACGCGGGCTATGGCATCCGGGCAGGAAGTAACATTCACTCCTTCCCGCCTGATGCAAGCCGGACAACGGATTCCCCGGATCTGCTCAGTAATGGCGTCAACCGAAATGCCCGAACGCAAGGCAATCGAAATCAGACGGGCAGTGGCCTCCGACTGGGAAGAGCAGCCCCCGGCCCGGCCGGTGTTGGTAAAGACCTCACAGATGCCTTTCTCATCCGCATTGACGCTGACATAGAGGTTGCCGCAGCCGATTTTGATCTTTTCCGTTACCCCCACCGTGATGGCCGGACGGGGACGCGGCATGACAGTATTTACCTCCGGAACGAAGGGAACCTTAGGCGGAGCAGCCGAGGCCGGTTCGCCGGTGACGCCCGCCCGGGCCTGTGAGCCTGTAACCCCCGTCTGTCCGTGTCCCGCTTCGGAACCGGCACTCGGTTTTGCACCGGCTGACAGAACCTGCTCTTCCCGGCTGCCGTCGCGGTAGACAGTAAGACCCTTGCAATTCAAAGCGTAAGCCAGGCGGTAAGCCCCGGCGATATCCGCACGGGTCGCCGCCCGCCGGAAATTGATGGTTTTGGATACGGCATTGTCCGTGTAATTTTGAAAGGCCGCCTGGATCTTGATGTGCCATTCCGGCGCGATCTCGTGAGCGGTGATAAACACCTCCTGGACCCAGGCGGGAACTTCGTTCAAACCAAGGACGGTCCCCCGTTCGGCGATTCCCCGCATCATCTCCTGGGAGTAAAAACCGTATTCCCTGGCAAATTGCTCAAAGATCGGATTCACCTCGACCAGAGGAGTTCCGTCCATTACCGTCTTAGTATAAGCGACAGCAAAGAGGGGCTCTACTCCGCTGGAAACACCGCAGATCATGGAGATCGTCCCCGTGGGGGCTATCGTCGTCAGGGTGGCGTTGCGCAAGCGGCGTACCCCGTCGTAGACAGAACCCTCGTAGTTAGGGAAAACCCCTCGCTCGTCTGCCAGCCGCTCCGATTCCTTCCTGGCCTCCTCTTGAATGAAGCTCATAATTTTCCCGGCATATTCGACGGCATCGTCGGATGCATACGAGGTCTGCAGCAAAATGAGCATGTCGGCGAAACCCATGACCCCGAGTCCCACCTTGCGGTTCTCTTTCACCATTTTTTCAATGATCGGAAGCGGATATTGGTTGACCTCAATGACGTCGTCAAGAAAGCGGACAGCCAAGCGCGTGACATAACTCAGACGCTCCCAGTCCACGGTCACCTTGCCGGCCTTCTCCGTCACCATCCGCTTCAGATTGATGGAACCCAGATTGCAGGCTTCGTTGGGAAGAAGGGGCTGTTCACCACAGTTATGCACGTGGATGCCATTGGCATCAAAAGCATGCACTCCGCGAATCTGAACATCGTAGACCGGCTCTTCTCCCAACGGTAGGCATCCCGTTACCTTAGCCAGGAATCGCTCCCGATTCAGATTGCGCCGGTAGGCAGTGAGCTTCTCGAAAAGCGCCTGCTGCTTTTTAACCTGGCTAAAGCCAACCGTCTGGAAGAATACTTCCAAATTATCTTCGGAGATCACCAACTCGTGCCCGGGTTGAACCACATAATTCTTGTATCCTCCTTGTCCGTTCGGCAGTGCCTTAGCACCTCCCGGTTTCCTGTTTTCGTAGACTGTGCAACAGATCCCTAAGCGGTGCAGCATCCTCTGTACAGTTCCAAGAACTGCCTTGTCATTCTGCCACAATCTGACCGAGACACCTTTCTCCTGATTTCCGACTACCGTGCCATCCGTATCGAAGATCCCGCGCAAAAATCCCCTGTGAAAGTCGTACCCTGTCTCCTCGATCCGAGACGTAATGTGCTTGTTACCGGGGTAGATTCCATACTCTGCCGCCAAATCCCTTATAGAAGACAAGCGCAGGCGATGTTCTGCCCGTCCGGCAACCGGTTTCTGGAAGCCTCGGAAATCAGAACGCTGGGGCAAGCCGACAACCGCCTTCTCGGCCGCTTCCATGAGGGACCCGGCCTCTTCCCCTTCTCCCCAGACGGAAATAATCCCCCCCGCCTCGGTAAGAGTCCCGTCTCCGAGAAGAAGGCCAAGCACATAGCCCTCATCGTAAGAACCCTTACCCTGCCAGCGAATTCCCCGGTTGTCCGAAAGAATGATTTGATCTCCGGGCTGCAACTTCCCGGCTTCTCTCCACTCCGCGGCAATTCTGTAACGGGTTACTTCTTTGGCAACCCGTATTAAGTGATCGGCCGTAACCCTTAGGGCATAGCCCCTGTCGGTCCGCACGAGCATAACCGGTTTGACCCCGGTTGGAAAAAACCCTTGCGGCGAAGACCCGTAATACGAACCGTTAAGTGCCAGTTTAGTCTCTTGGCCCAGAATATTCTTGACCTGGGCCGGCCCCGCGTTCGTTAGGACCCACGTCTCCCCGGAAACACACGGATTGGTCGCCTCGATCTCCCCGATCTGCGGCGTCGGATTTCCTTTGTTCAGGCGATCCAGAAACACGATCCCCGGCTCCCCGTTGCGCCAGGCATGGTCCACAATCTCGTCGAAGACGGCGCGGGCCGGCAGAGTGCCGACAGGCTCACCCACATGGGGGTCGACAAGATCGTAGTCGCGGCCTGCTTCGGCCGCGGCCATGAAAGCCTCGGTGATTCCCACCGATATATTGAAGTTGGTGATTTCCCTGTTATTTTCCTTGGCAGAGATGAATTCGAGAATGTCCGGATGGTCAACCCGCAAAATTCCCATGTTGGCCCCCCGCCTGGTACCGCCTTGTTTGACCGCTTCCGTCGCGGAGTTAAAAACCTTCATAAAAGACACCGGCCCGGAGGCCACTCCGCCCGTGGAGCGAACCGCGCTGTTCTTGGGACGCAGACGAGAAAAGCTGAAACCTGTGCCGCCGCCGGATTTATGGATGATGGCGGCATTCTTTATAGCGTCAAAAATCTCCTCCATGCTGTCTTCGACCGGCAGCACAAAGCAAGCGCTTAGTTGTCCCAGATCGCGCCCCGCATTCATTAAGGTCGGAGAATTGGGCATGAATTCAAGACTCACCATAATATCGTAGAAGTCCTTAGTCAGAGCCGCGATTTCCTTTTTCCCCCTGCCGAACCTCTCCTCGCTGGCGGCAATCACACTGGCGACCCGGTAGAACATGTCTTCCGCCGTTTCTGCGACTCGACCCTCCTCCTGTTTAAGGTAGCGTTTAGCCAGAATTACCCGGGCATTGTCACTTAAGCTGGCTTTGGACCAGCCCTTCGGCACGTTTCCGTCAAAATTCACGCGAATCCCCCGACTTTCTCAATCTTATTGCTGATGTCGTTCCTGCTCTAAGGATGAGAGGCGCGTCGCTGCCTCAAATCATCGAGCTCCTCCATAAACCGCTGGACATCCTTAAATTCCCGATAGACGGAAGCGAAACGGATGTAGGCAACCTCATCCAAGTGAAAAAGCCTGTCCAAGACGGCCTCCCCTACCTCAAAACTTCTCACTTCCCGTTCATGTTGGTTACGCAAACTTTTTTCAATCTCGAAGGCGGCCTGTTCGATCTGCTCGGTCGAGATAGGCCTTTTGTTACAGGCCCGTAACATGCCCGCACTCATCTTGGCACGCAGGAAAGGTTCCCTGCTGCCATCTTTTTTGACCACCAAGAAAGGGGCGTCTTCATATTTCTCGTAGGTCGTAAAACGCCGCGAGCAGCGGTCACATTCCCTTCGTCGCCGCACCGCGGTGCCTTCCTCGACTTGACGCGAATCTAAGACCCTAGTATCCTCGTTCGCGCAGAATGGGCATTTCACCGCCGTTACACCCCCATATGTAGTGTGGTTTTCATTCTATCTTCCTATATGTAGTACGTCAAGCTTCCCCAGGCGAGATGACGTCTGTCCTTAAGCTCCTGCTTTTACCTTTGTCCCTCTCGCTCACTCTTGCTGAGAAATACTAAAAATTACCGGATAAAAGAAAAATGATTGAAAGCGGCGCCCGCCTTCAATCATCCGGTACTTCCAGTTCGATTAATTCTCGGTAAAGTTCCTTGCGCCGATCGGCAAGAAAAAAGCTCTCTCTCATCGAAGTCCGACTATGCTTGCGCAAGGCGTTGAGCCGTCCGGCTCCGAGATGGGCGTAGACAATCTCCGCACCCATCTCATGGCCTGAATCCTCAGCGCAAACGTCCCCCTTGGGGCCGAGTACCAGTGCCCCCCCGCTGAACCTTCGGCCCCTCCCATCGTCCCCCTTTAGGTTGCACGCCGCCAGGTAAACCGAATTATCATAGGCCCTGGCACCCAAGTAGCGCAACCAGATCGATTTGCGATCACCGGACACGACAGGGGAAGCATGGGGTGCAAAGAGAACTTCCGCTCCCTTGAGTGAATAAATCGCCGCGACTTCCGGGAAATGCCAATCCCAACAAATCCCTACGGCAAAGCGTACCCCTTCTCCTTCAAATACCGGCAGTTCATTCCCGGCGGTAAAATACATGCGTTCCAGCCGCCCCAAGTGCGTCTTGCGATATACCCCGACTCTGCCGTCCGGGAAAGCGATTAACTGCGAGAGATAGGGCTTCTCTACGCCCTCCGCCTTCTCCGCCATGCCTACCAGCAGAGTCACCCCCAATTTGACGGCCTGCTCTGAGATCAGGCGGACTTTGTCCCCTTCTAGCTTTTCCGCGTATGCTTGCGCCGTCTCAGGTGCGTACCCCTGAAGCGCCATCTCCGGATAGCAGATCATCTTGGCCCCATGCCCGGCCCCTTCTTCCGCCAGCCTGAGAATGCGTTCCAGATTCTTCTGAGTCCGCTCCGCTTCAGCCCGGAATTGCACCAAAGCTACCTCCAGATCCTGCACCCCTTACCACCCGATCCGTTTTTTTAATGCTCGCCTAACCTGAAACCACCCCGAAGCTATCCATAGCACAGTAGTCCATGCTGATCACCTCAGACAGCAGCTTCCTATTGTGCACCAGGTCGATTAGGTAACGCTCATCTTTCGTCTGCGCCGTTTGGGCGTGCGTCAGAATATTTAAGGGCCGATAAACCGGAGCATCCTGGATGCGCAAAGCCTTAAATACCCTTTGGTCGCATTCCCGCCGTACGGTGAGGGCGGAGAGAACCGTCATGCCCAGACCGGCGGAGACAACTTGCTTAATGGCCTGAGTACTGCCCAACTCCATCGTGATGTTGAGCAGGCTCGGGTCAAACCCCTGTTCCTCAAGTGCCAGTTCCATGACCTTGCGTGTTCCGGAGCCTACCTCCCTGACGATCATGCGCTCCTGCGGCAGTTCCGCCAGGCTAATGGAATCACGTTGCGCCCAGGGGTGGTGATACGGAACCACAACCACCAGTTCATCCTGCCAGAAACTTTCAACTTTCAGGTCCCTGTTGGGAGGGATCGGACCCTCAATAAACCCGATGTGAATATTCTTTTCCAATACGTCCTGGCTAATCACTTCTGTATTGGCTATTTTTACCTTGAAGTCGATGTCGGGACGCACCCGGTACAAATATGCCAAAAGATGGGGCAGCACATATTCACCGATCGTCAGAGTCGCTCCCAGATAAACCTCGCTGCGTTTGTCTTCACCTAAGGCGTTGACCTGCTCACGTGCTTCATGCAGCATGTCCAGGATCTTGCAGACATTGTCGTAGAAGACGTGTCCGGCCCGGGTTAACGTGACTCCTTTGTTGGTACGGTCCAAAAGCCGCGCCCCATAATGATCTTCCAAATTCTGAATTTGCAGGCTGATGCTCGGCTGACTCATATGCAACTTCTTAGCCGCCAGCGTAATGTTCTTGCTCTCGGCCACTGTTTTGAAGACGAGAAACTGCTGCTCACACATCCGGAAAGCCTCCTTTTAACTGGACGCAAACAAATGCAGACGCCAGAGCACGCCCGCATCCACGCCTTTCCGCCGTTTCCCGAAGCACCGGGCCACCGCGGCGGACACTCTATAACAGTTATTATACCACGAATAAAAGTTATAAACAGGCGATCTTCAAGATGCGCAAACCGATTCCACTTTCCCGGCCTTCAGACCTGCCCGATTCTCCCTGCGATACTCTTGGGCCAGGCGCACAAAACTCTCGGCCCATGAGGGATTGTCCAGAGCGTGAATATGGTTGTAAGCCGCGAAGACCCTACCCCTCATCAATCCGTCACGCTCACCGTCTATGCCGTGTCCCCGTTCCACTTTTAAACCCCAGCGGCACTCACGAGGCAAATTGACAATACGGGAATTATGAAACTCATGCCCCCGCAGCAACTCTCCTTCTTCAAACCAGGGGCAGCCAGGGGAAACCTTCATCACTGTATAGCCATGTCCTTGGGGTTTGCCCTCCATGACAGTGTCCACCGGTAAGACACCCGCCATTTCATATCTGCCGCTTGCGGTCACAACACTCCGGCCCAGATACATGAGCCCCCCGCACTCGGCATAGATAGGCATGGTCGCTGCAGCCTTGCGAATAGCCGAGCGCAAGGAAACATTGCGCTCCAGCTCGGCGGCGAAAACCTCGGGGAACCCCCCGCCGATATACAGCCCGTCCAGGATATCCGGCAACTCGGCATCCGTCAGGCTGTTAACGGGGACCAAACGCGCTCCCATGCTGCTGAGCGCCTCAAGATTCTCCGGATAATAGAAACTGAACGCTTGGTCGCGAACTATGCCAAGGGTCACCACTGCGGCCGCGGGGCCCTTCTTTGCCGCCGCCTCAACCGCTCCCCAGCCAGGCGCCGTTTCGGCCTTCGGGTGCACTTCTACGGAAAGATCCCGTCTGCAAGTCCTTTCTCTTCCATCCGAACCCGCCAGGGCAAGCACCCCTGCCAAATCGACATTCGCGGCAACCGCGTCCGCCAGCCTGTCCAACACTTGCTCCGGCCCGCCGCTCTCTTGGCAAGTAATCAAACCCAGGTGGCGGTCGGGAACGGTCAACCGTTCATCCTTCGGCAACGCCCCCAACACGGGAATTGAGCAGTACGTTTCTATCGCTTCCCGCATAACCTTTTCCTGTCGCGCTCTGGCTACTCTATTCAGAATTACCCCGGCTATCCGAATCTCGCTGTCAAAGTGCTGGCACCCCAGCACCAAGGCCGCGGCGCTCCGCGTCATGCGGGTCGAGTCCACCACCAATATAACGGGGCTCGCGGTAATCTTGGCAATCTCGGCACTGGAGCTGCTCCCTCTGAGATCGAGCCCGTCAAAGAGCCCCATCGCCCCTTCAATGACGCACAGGTCCGCCCCTGCGGAATTTCTCACCAGGGAATTGACGATACTCTCCGCGCTCATCAGGAAACTGTCCAGGTTCCGACATTGACGGCCGGCGGCAGCCGTGTGCCAACCCGGGTCAATAAAATCCGGGCCTTTCTTGAAGGGCTGCACAACCAAACCGCGACGCTGCCAGGCGCGCAATAGGCCCAGGGTAACGGTCGTCTTGCCGCTCCGGCCTTGCAGAGCACCGACCAGCAAGCGGGGTATGCCCAAACCCGGACGTGCAGCTGCGTCAGGGCCCGAGGTGCCCGCTTCGCTGGGGGGGAGCGGCGCTTTACACCCCGAGGGGGTCGTCATGATACCCGGGCAATCAGCCTCCGCCTTGCCAAGCTCTCTTCTCGTCGCTGTCGACATCCGGCTCCCTCCTTGACTCTGCGCTTTGCTCAAGCTCTTGAGCAAGGAAGCGCCCTCAGGGCGCTTCCTTGCTCCCTCCCAGCCTACATCCGGTCAATCAGGCGCACCGGGCGATACATCAAACACATCCGGTCGGTTTCGGCAGCCCTGCGATTTTGCAAGCTCCCTTTCCTGGGCCGCTGGGGAACAGGGCATAAATCGTTTGCAGGTCGCGGTGAACATCCTTCACCATCCTCCGCACCGGAGGCGCGACATTGAAATCATCGAAATACTTGCGCAGATATTTGATGATCTCCCAATGCTCCTCTGTGAGCTCGACCTCCTCCGTCTTGGCCAGGAAGTTGGCCACCTCTTCGTCCCACATGGACGCGTCTTCCAGAAAGCCGTCTTCGTCCAAGGGAATGTGCCTGTCTCCTACAACTATTTCCGCCATTTTTCTTCCTCCTTTGAGCTTAATAAATTCAGCGCCTAATTCCAGAGAATCAAGGCAAAAGTTTAGTCAGAAGCCTGCTTGCGTCCTGCGAATCACCCCCCTTCATGGTCGCTCGCTTTCACCGTTGCATCCTTTTCAGCGGCCATCCGCACCAGCCAGCCAAAGCGGCAAGCCCCGGATAAGTGCCCGCTCTCCCCCGCTAAGCTCGCTCTTCCCGAACCCCCAGCACCACTTTGTAGAGGACAGTCAAGATCAAGAGACCGATGGCATAAACACCGATTACGATCATGATCTCGGTAGCAGTGGGAGCGTATTGTATCACTTGCCCGAAAGGATTGGGCACAAAACCTGCCAGAATGAGATTCACACCTTTATCGATCCAGGCGGCAAGGTAGACAGCCGCCATGGCAAAGGGCAAGATCACTTCATTCTTCCGGGTGCGCGGAATTACCAGCAAAGCGATGCCCAGCAGGGCCAGGACCGCCGCACTCCACATGAAAGGAACTAAGCTGTGTTTTCCGTCCAGTCCCCAGAAGAGGTATTGAAATGCGGCCATGTCCTCAGGGATACGGCTGTAGAAAGCGGTGAACACTTCCAGCAGGAAGAAGAAGACATTCGCAATCATGGCATAAGCGACAATCTTAGCCAGGGCTTGCAGAGCTTCCTTCCCCACTTTAAAGCTGGAGACTTTGCGCAGAATCAGCAGAAAAATCACTAAGAGGGCCGGGCCTGCGGCAAAGGCTGAGGCCAGGAAACGGGCCGCCATGATCGCGCTCAGCCAGAAGGAACGCGCGGGCAAGCCGGAATAGAGGAAAGCGGTGACCGTGTGAATCGAGACCGCCCAGGGGATAGCTATATAGGCCAGAACCTTAACCCAGTGCGGATGGGGAAAACCCTTGCGCTCCGCGCCTAAACTCGTCCAACCGATGATGAAGTTCAGCAGAAGATACCCGAATAAGACGCACATATCCCAAAACATCATGGAGTGCGGCGTCGGGTGCAGGATGACGTTCATGATCCGCATCGGCTGGCCTAAGTCGACGAAGATGAAGAGAATACACATAACCACACAGGAAACCGCCAGGAATTCACCATAAATGACGATGTCTTTAAACCTCTTGTAGTCATGCAAGTAGTACGGAATCGCCACCATCACCGCGGAAGCGGCCACCCCGACCAAGAAGGTGAACTGAGCTATATACAGCCCCCAGGATACATCCCTGCTCATTCCGGTAACGCCCAGGCCAATCTCGAACTGCCGCATGTAAGCCAGAAAACCAACCAGGATGAGCAGCAGCAAGAAGACAATCCAAGCCCAGTAACGTCTGCTTCCGCTTAAAGCTTTTTCAAGCACCGGCTCCGCCTCCTCCGACCAGATAGAACACCGACGGCCCCGTCCCCAGCTCCGGTTTGCGCCGAATGGCGTAATGAGTATCCAGGATCTTGCGCACATCCGACGTCGGGTCATCCAGGTCGCCGAAAACCAGAGCGCCGTTCGACGCTTCAACACAGACCGGCATCAGGCCCTGATCCAGGCGTTCCATGCAGAAGTTGCATTTCTCCACAACTCCTTTGGTACGGGTCGGGAAGTCCGGATTTATATCCTTAATATAAGGCCTCGGATCCACGAAGTTGAAACTCCTGGCCCCGAAAGGGCAGGCTGCCATGCAGAACCGACAACCGATACAGCGATGGTAATCCATCCCCACAATTCCGTCCGGCCGTTTAAACGTCGCCTGAGTCGGGCACACCCTGACGCAGGGCGGATTTTCGCAGTGGTTGCACATCACAGGGAAGTTCTCCTTCTTGATCGCTTCCGGCAAATACGGGTCGTCCACACCGTAAAAGGTCCTCTCGAAGGGCTCCTCCCAGATCCATTTGATCTGATGCTTACTATCGGGACCGAAATCCGGAATGTTATGGGCCTTGACACAGGCCTCCTTTACACGCCGGAAATCCTCCTCAGTTTTGAATTTGCTAGCGTCAACCACCATAGCCCAGCGTTTCGCATGCAGTGCTTTAGAGCTCACTCTCGTCCCTGCGACATCAGTTCTCGTCTCGGCGGCCGCGGGCTTCGTCTTCGTGAGTACATCCAGCGTCAAACCACCGCCAAGGCCGACGGCGACCGCAGCGCCCAGCTTTAGGAATTCACGCCGTTCGATCTTCATTGCGTCGCTCCTTTCTGATGGCACTCCCAACAATACGGTGTTACCCCGACATAGGTGTGGCACGTATTGCAAAACTGCTGCTCGTTGGAATGGCATTTAAGACACGTATTCTCCAGGCTGATTGTGAACTTCTGCCCTTGGCTGTTCACATAGGTGTACTCGCCGTGGCGCAGAGCTTGATCACGCCATTGGTTGAGCAGTTGCATGTGATACGTCCGCATGAATTGCTGTGATCCCACACATTGTTTAGTCGCCAGAGCATTAATGGCCGGCGTGTTCAAGGATGGATTCGGCTGGGCATCCGCTTTGCCGATATTAGCCAGAAAGGGGGAAATCAGCAGGACGACAAAGATGAAGAGCCCGGCAAATATTTTCTTCCCACCGTAAATCATGCCTCAGCACTCCTTTCCGGCAGCGGCTCACCGCGCATGTCGGTTTCGCGTTTCTTTTCGCCTTTCATCACCAAGGCATTCCCCACGAGTTCATGGACACCGCACACGCCCACGCCCGGCACCCAGTAATCCATCAGTGTCGGCAGAGCCACCCGGTCAACTGCGCAAATATTTGCCAACATGTTGACCCCGTGCTTTTCCTGAACATACTTGACGGCGTTGGCCCGCGGGAATCCCCCGCGCAGCCGCACTTCCATGTTTTCCCCCGGATTGAGCCCCGCGCCGCTGCCACAGCAGAGGGTTTTTTCCCGGATGGTATCCTCCGGCATCTCAAAGAAATTATTGCAGACGTTCTTGATAATATAGCGCGGTTCTTCCAGAATGCCCATGCCTCTGGCCGGATTGCAGGAGTCATGGAAGGTCACCCTCAAGTTGTCATTCCGGCTGGGATCCAGCTTGATTTTATTGTGGTGAATGAGGTCCGCCGTAAACTCGGCGATGTGCACCATCTTCGTGGAAGTCGCATTTGTGAACTTTGTCCCCGTAATCGGCGAAACCGGCTCCTCCAAAAAATCCGCCGGACCGTTCCAGGTGTCCATATACTGGTTCAATACCCGCCACATGTGACCGCATTCACCGCCTAAAATCCATTTGACCCCCAGGCGTTTCGCCTCGGCATAGATCTTGGCATTGAGTCGTTTGGCCATCTCATTCGAAGTGAAGAAGCCGAAGTTTCCTCCTTCGCCGGCGTAGGTACTCCAGGTATAATCCAAACCCAATTCCTCAAATAACATCAAATAACCCATGCAGGTATACATTCCCGGGTCCGCGTAATAATCACCCGACGGCACCACAAAGAGTATTTCGGCCCCTTTACGGTTGAACGAAGGGGTAATATGAATACCCGTCAGCGTCTCGATATCGTCCACTAAATACTCTATATTGCTCACCATGGTATGGGGTTCGAGTCCGACATGATTCCCTTTCATATAGCAGTTGGCCACCGGCCCCGAAATCCACTCCGTATTGAGCCCCAGGAGATTGAGCAGTTCCCGCCCCATAATCGTGATCTCAGCCTGGTCAATACCATAGGGGCAAAATACGGAACAGCGGCGGCATTCAGTGCATTGATAAAAGTAGTACCACCACTCCTTCAGCACATCAACCGTCAAATCCCGCGCTCCCGCTAAACGGCCGAAGAGCTGCCCCGACTTGGTAAAGTACCGCCGGTAAACAGAACGCATAAGTTCAGCCCGCAAAACCGGCATATTCTTCGGGTCGCCCGAACCCATGTAGAAATGGCACTTGTCAGCACAGGCTCCGCAACGGACACACACATCCATGAAGAGCCGGAACGACCGGTATTTGCCCAGACGATCCGCCATCCCCGCCAAGACCGTATCCTTCCACTCCTCAGGCAGTTTCCAGTCTTCCTCGCCGGGAGACCAATCGCGGGCATTAGGAAACCCCACGGCTTGGAGATCCTTACCCTTGGCGCCATGGCAGTAAGTTCCAGGCTTAAAATCTACCGGCAAATCCATCCACGGCGTTTTAGGAGGCTTGTAGCTGATTTGTAATAACTCATCCTGCTTCGGTAGTTTCGCCATAACTCTTTCACTCCGTTTCCACTGGAACTCCGGCTTTCTTCATCTTCTCCTTAAACTCGGCCTCATACTCGGCATAGGAGTGGACGTCGACCGGATAATTCCACGGATTTATGTGCCTGACCCTTCGGCTGTTGTTAGCCATGTTACGCGTCGGGCTGAGGAAAATCCCCCCCGCGTGCATTAATTTACTCCATGGGAAATAGGCAAACAGGCTGCTGACCAAGAAAACATGAATGAAAAAGATACTGCCGATATCCGTAGGGACCGTCGGTCTCAAGGTCACAAGCCCCAGTGCCAATTCTTTTACACTCACGACGTCCACTCTGAGGAAATAGCGCATGAGAATCCCAGACGTGACTATTCCTAAGAGGAGAAATAACGGGAAGTAGTCGGACGCCAGCGAAATATATCTGACTTGCGGCACAAAGAGCCTGCGCGCCAGGAGATAGAGCAAGGCGGCCACAATTATAATATCTGTAATGTAAAGGATGGGAAGACCTATTTGGAGAAAGCTGTCCAAGCCGTCGAGTCCCCGCACAAGTGAAGGGACGGGATCCAGGAAGAAACGGAGATGCCTCAGGAGGATGATTAACATAGACCAATGGAAAGCGAGCCCACCCAGCCACAGCCATTTCGCTGAGCCGAAGCCCAGTTTATCTCCTCTTTTTTCTGTCTTCAAATTGCGAAAAAGCGAACGAAAGAACAGTATCTCCAGGATCATCCTTCCCACGACTCCGGCCGTTCCCGAAGGATTCTCAATCTTATTGTGCTTGATCCAAGGCAGGGATTTCTCCTGACCGCAGGTTGTGGGAATACAGAAAGGCACCGGAGAGCGCCCCCACTTTAAAATGCGATAGATAAAGCCAAGCGCGAAGATCAGAAAGGCCAAATAGGGTATACCCACGCCGAACACGGTATACAGCCCGGCAACCCCCGTCCCCAGCCAGGCAATGAGAACCAGCGCCACTACAGCCAGTAAAGAAGACCAGATTTTCATCTCACACCTCATTTCTCCTTAGGGGTTACTGGTTTTGATCTGATTTCCGGTTCTCTTCCGCTCGTTCGCCAGGCCTGTTAAATCCGGAAATTCTTTTCATCTCATTCATTCTCAATTCGAAAATCTGTAAGCGACAGCTTTCGTAAATGTCGAAACTTAAAAGGGCCAAAGCGTCAATCCGGTCTTCCAATTCGCGAAGTTCCCTCTGCCCGGATTCTCCGGTCCAATCGCCCGGAAGCGCCGAACGGATAATTTCTTTTAAACCGAAGATAAACCCCACCGCGTTGGAAGGAGTTAAATCCTGAACCGCCCGCAGGCGAATTATGCCATCAAGAGGCTTGACAAAATTATTCGGATTGGACCCGGTCAGCAACTCCGTCAGAATTTCCGCCGCATTGTGGGCTATCGTATGGACAGCTGGATTACGGAAACGGCCTTCCTCGTCCTGCAAGACCTCGGTGGCTCCCGCAGGATAGGACCCTTCGATGCTGTCAAGCCACTTCTTGAGCAGTTCAGGTGATTTCTTATCAAGGATTGCGCCAATACTTTCGATAGCCACCTTCAGCACCCCTCTACCGTGGAATTTGAAACCTGCAACCGGAGACCGGGAGTGACCGCACCCACCCTCACTTTTCCGGTTTGGGTCGCCGGGCTCAGGCACGCTCCCGTCCAAGCGGGATCGCGCCTGAGCTGCTGAAAGAGCCTAACATTACTGGGGAGGCTTGACTTTTCCTTTCAGGGCTACGAATGTCGTCGTAATATAGAGATATTCCACCTTGTCTTCCATGGCCAGTTCCTTGACCGCCAGGTCAACATCTCCTTTGGGCACGCCGATTTTGGCAGCGATTTCCTTGCTCTTCGCTTTCTCGACTGTGTCCAGATAGGCCAGAACTTTTTCCTTTACTTCAGGGTTGGCCGGTCCTTTTTCCATAGGGTTTACACCCCTTTCTTTTAAACACGGGCGCTGGGCCTCAACCCACGCCCACTGTCCCGTACCGGATCCTTGTCCTCACATCTGAGCCTGACAACCGTGCGTCACCCCCGCCCGCTTCAGTCGGGTGGGCTTGTGCGCAGCCCAGGGCATTCTGCCCCGGATCTAGTATTTGAAAGCAGCCGTCGTGCGGAACGTCTCTCTGGAGAAGATGAAGTCGTCAATGTGTTTGTCTGTGAACGGAATTTCCGTCAAGCTGAAGAATCTCTCCCACCCGATGCGTTCAATCCATTCGCCAACCCTTTCACCTTTGCGGGCGTTGTTCAGCCAGGTTTCGACAATATGGCGAACCGCAGCCGTAACCTCCGGCCAACGGGGCGGATTGTTGGGCAAGAAGGGAATAACCAGGCGTGAAAAGCTGGGAGCGGTACGGGCGTTGGAGACCTTCCCTCCAACCAGAATGGCAATACCGTCATTCTTGGCATCAAGAATCTCCATAGCGGGAGACATCGTATAGCAGTTGCCGCAATACATACATCTCTCTTCGTTAACCACGACGCTCTTGTTCTTCGGGTCGGGGCGAATCGCGCCCGTCGGGCAGGCTGCAACCAAGGTCGGAATCTCCGTGCCTTTCCGGATCTTTTCGTGGTCAACCCGGGGAGGAGTACGGTGTACACCCAGAATGGCCACATCGCTGCAGTGAACCGCACCGCACATGTTGAGGCAGCAGGCCATGGCGACTTTCAGTTTCGCCGGAAGGTCTGTCCGACCGAAATATTCATAGAGATCATCCATAACCGCCTTAACAATTCCCGAAGCGTCGGTGGCGGGCGTATGGCAATGGACCCAACCCTGGGTATGAACAATATTGCTCAGGGCGTTGCCCACGCCGCCGATCGGATATCCTTTCGCTTCCAGTTCCTTGATTAACGGCTCGACTTTAGCTTCGTCGCTGACCAGAAACTCAACATTGTTGCGGCTGGTAAAGCGCAGATAGCCGTCACAGTAGCTGTCTGCCAGGGCGCAGATATCCCGGATATAGTCAATACTGACTAAGCGGGGCGAACCTACCCGTACACTGTACAGGGCATATCCCTTTTCACTGACATGTTTCAAAACTCCGGCGCGGGGAATTTCGTGGTATTTCCATTGACCATAATTTTCCGTAATAATCGGCGGCAGCAATTTTTTATAATCGGGCGGCCCACCATCAATTTTTGACATAGTCCTTCACCTCGCCTTTTTTCTTAACCTTATTTAACAATTTCATCTTGCGGCCAGAAGACATAAGGATTAGCACGCGGTCTGAACACCATCTGCGGCACGGGCGGCAACCCTACTTCACGCAGGAACTTGGTCATACCTAAGCGATAGATGAGCTCACCCAAGCGTTCACGGGTCTTGCCGTTCTCATCCCACCAATCCCAGATCCTGGCAACCATCTCTTTGAACTCGGTATAAGGAGGCTCCATTTTCATGAAAGGAACGATGACCCAAGACAGAAAGGCGGACTGGACGATAGTGGATTTCCCGCCCAAAAGAATGGTCGCCCCTTTCTCTTTGCCGGGTCGGACGGCTTTCGGCATGACATTGATGCAGTGCATGCAGCGCGAGCAATCCTCCGCGATGACATGGAGCTCTTTCTTCTCGTGGTCATATTTCAAAGCGCGAGTCGGACATTTGTCACAAACCATCCCCTGGATATCCAGGCCGCTCTCCGCATAGGCCTTGACCTGATCCTGATCGACTTGAATCGAATCGCGCCAAGTTCCAATGATGGAGCAGTCGGCACGAGCGATAGCGGCCACACAGTCATTGGCGCAACCGGACATTTTGAACTTGAATTTATAGGGCCACATCGGCCGGTGCAGTTCGTCCTGGTATGAATTTGTCAAATCATAGCACAAAGCAAGCGTATCGTAGCAGGCCGATTCGCAACGGGCCGGCCCGACGCAGCAGCTTGGGGAACGCAAGCAGGACCCCGATCCGCCCAAATCGAACCCGGCGTCGCTCAGTTCGTCATAGGTCTTCTGCAATTCTTCCGTCTTCATGCCGAGGAAAATCAGGTCTCCGGTCGAACCATGGACATTAGTCAAGCCGCTGCCATGCTTCTCCCAAATATCGCAAAGGGTACGCAAAGTTTCCGTCTTGTAAAACCAAGCACTGGGCGCGTTAATCCGCATGGTGTGAAACTCGGCCACGTGAGGATACTCTTCCGGAAGATCCGTGTAACGGCCGATAACTCCGCCGCCGTACCCTCTGACACCCACGATCCCGCCATGTTTCCAGTGACCCCTCTTGTCATCATAAGAGCGCTCCAGCAGATTCAGCAAGTCTTTCGCCGACTCATTCCGGATGGCCGCCTTCTTTATTTCGGTCACGAAACTGGGCCACGGTCCATGTTCCAGCTCGTCCAGTTTTGGTGTCTTTTTATCCGGCATAACACGACCCCCTATTCATTAAAATTTTTGGATAAAATTATTGGATAGTATAAAACTCGACGGTCCCTACATTTCTGTGATAGAAACCGCTCCGCTTGGGCAAACGGATATACAACTTTCGCAACCCATGCACTCCGTTTCGTCGCCTTCAACGAAAGCCTTTTCTCCATTGAATCCGAGAATACGCGCGGGACAACCCTCCGTACAAGAGTTGCACCCTGTGCACACTTCCTCATCAATCGACACGATGTACATTTCCCTTACCTCCCATCTGGCTCCGATTCGATTCAGAGGCTTACAGAAACTTTGCTTGCTCTTGTGCGAATAAGCACTTTGTTTACCTCTATTAAACCTCCTCCCAGTCTTGCTGTAAAATAAATAGTTTTAATTTCTATAACAAGATATTTTGATTGAACCTGTACACACGTGTGCAAGCGGACAAGAGCAAGCGTGTGGACTGCGAATTTTCATGGTTTTGAAAACTCCGGACACTTGGTGAATCAGTTCACAACGACGGGTATTCTACACCTCCACCCACTTATTATTATACTTATCATAAACTGTCGCCCTACCTTAAAGACTAAGCCAGTTTTTAAGCCATGTCAAATTCTGTTTTCTGATTGCGGCAATAACAAAAAACTATCATGTACCATTTGGTTCAAACCTATATCATTGTCATGAATTTGGAATCAAAGACTCGTGAATCTCCGTCCCGCGAGTTTCCGCCGGCCATCACTGTCCGCGCTATCCGATAAATCTCCCATCCTTCGGACAAACTAGGATAGGTAAATCCTGAAAGGAGGGTTCAATTTTGCCCAAGAAAAAAATGCCGGGACGCCCGGCCAACCCTGACCCCAGGCCAACTCCCCTAAACCCGACCGGCAGCGCCAGCATGGATTCCCGTGACAATCACGGGCTGAGCAAAGACGAAGCCTTACAGGGCAAAAAGTAGTTTCTCCCGGGAAAACGACTCTTTCCTGGGAAAAGCTTCTTTCTGGGAAAAACTTCTTTCTGGGACAGACGTCTCCTTCTGGGAAAAACAGTCCTTTCCGGAACAAACAGTTAACTTATACAAAGAAGCGAATCCCATACAAAGGAGCTAGTCCCACAGAAAGAAGCTAATCCCGTACAAAGAGGTTAATCCCATACACCCAGACAAAGGTTAGTCCCGTACGAAGGTTAGTCCCGTAAAATGGTTAGTCCCGTAAAATGGTTAGTCCTGTACAAAGAAGTTAATCGCATGCAAAGATGTTCCCAGACAAAGATGTTAGCCCCAGACAAAGGTGTTAACCCCAGACAAAGGTGTTAACCCCAGACAAAGGTGTTAACCCCAGACAAAGGTGTTAACCCCAGACAAAGGTGTTAACCCCAAACAAAGGTGTTAACCCCAGGAAGTCTTGCTCCCCTGAAAACTTCGCGGGGGAGGGAATTTTACAAAATAGATCCCAGACCGACACAAAACGTCGGTCTTAAACGTCTATATTAATAGACGGGCATTTCCGATGATTTTTTGCCAAACAATTGAACACCCCAGCGAGACGACCGCGCGAGAAGCTATCTTTTAGGTCCGCGTCGGACGCACTCTTCCCGAACTCGAAGTATTCTCGGCTCTCGAAGTATTCTTGGCTAATGATGGGGCCGCCTTTGCGGCTTCCTTTCAGGGTTACATGTGCACATTGCGGAACACCTAAAGATAGGAGGGTAAGAAATGGGTAATTTCGACTTTCTCGTCACCGCAGTCACTTTTTCTATTTTGGGCTATGGCCTTTGCTATCTCGCCTTCAAAGGCGATGCCGGACACGAAGATGAGACAGCTCAGCCAAAGGAGCTTAACTCTCCCTGAAAGGAGCCGCTCCGAGCCCCGCCCCGTGAAAAAACTCCAGCCACAGACCGGATCCCCGGAAAACCTCCGCCCCCGTGAAGAAACTCCAACCACAGACCGGATCCCCGGAAAACCTCCGCCCCCGCAAAGAAACTCCAGCCACAGACCGGATCCCCGGAAAACCTCCGCCCCCGTGAAAAAACGCCAGCCACAGACCGGATCCCCGGAAAACCCCTGCCCCCGTGAAGAAACTCCAACCACAGACCGGATCCCCGGAAAACCTCCGCCATGAAGGAAATCCCGTGAACCCCCTTCCCTCCGCGACTAGCCGCGCAAACTTGTTTGCACTTCGGCGTAGGCGATTTCCGCCTCATCTTCTTCTACGAACCAAAGACACCCTTCTTCCGAACACCGACTATTATAGGTATGGACCAAACCGCCGGCCAAAATCTCCCGACCCCAAGCCACGAAAAATTGGGCAGGAGAATTGGCCGGATTCACTCCCGTGCCGAAATAAACAGAAACGCCATGAACTTGGGTCTTCTCCAAGATATGAGCTTGAGTGGTCCCGCAGGGGTTCAACTTTTCATACCTCTTTTCTTTTCAGACGACGACAAAATTCGACCGTTCCCACCCTTCCTGCCCACTCACTAAATGTCGGAAGAGTACGCTTCCCGCCGGAAGATACCTTAAAGACCAAAAAAAGACCGAAAATCGAGCGTCGCCTTCAGGGTTAGCGTCTCAGTGTGGCCACCAGTCTTTTCGGGTTTAACAGCAAGCCCAAGGCATCCTCAACCCGGTTCACCGCCACATCGGCTGCCGTCAGAGCCCGGGATGAGCAACCTTCCCCGCCGATGATAACGACACCCAGGGCCGCCCGTTTCAGCATATCCTCGTCATTAGACCCGTTCCCCACCGCCACCACCTGGCGTTCACCGAACCGTTCCAGATAAGCGGCTTTTTCGGCCGTGTGCTCTTTGCTCCGCAGTACTTGAATGGTCACGGGCAATTCCCGGCACTGCTGATTCACCGTACCGAAAGTATCCGAAGTCAGGATGTGAACCTCCAAGCCGTACTCTTCAACCAGGCGCCGAATTCCTTCCGCGACAGGGCCGAGCATTTGCCCGTCCACAGCCAGGGTCCCATTGTAATCGAAAACCGCCACCTCCAAGTTCAAGGCTCCCCGTCCGGGAATATCCAATCCAATCATAATGGTCATCACCCCCGTCCCGTCATAAGTTTGAACTCCGGCTTTCACTGACATCGGGCATCCCTAAGCTTGCCGCCCCGATGACGCCGGCTAAATCCCCCAGCTGAGCGGGTACTATCTTCACCCGGTTCGCGACATACGCCATGGCGCGCATCCGGACAATTTCCCGAGCCGGAGCCAAAAGGGACTCACCGGCCAAAGCCATTCCTCCGCCGATGACTACGCACTCGGGCTCAAAGAGGTTAACGAGCGTCACCAGTCCGACCCCCAGGAAACGCCCGGCCTCCGCCAGAACCTCCCGGGCAATTCGATCGCCGGCAGCGGCAGCCTCACTCACTACCCGGCCGCTCAAAGGCTCGCGCAAGAGGGTAGGCTCGCCGGCCGCCAAAGCATGCCTCAGAGCCTGCCCGGCCTGACGCACCACCGCTCCGGCCGAGGCCACGGTTTCCAGGCAGCCGCTGCCGCCGCAGGCACAGCGTTCACCTCCGAAAGGAACGACGACGATGTGCCCCGCTTCCCCAGCTCCGCCGCTGGCACCGCGAAGCAATTTCCCCTCAACAAAAATACCGGCACCCACACCCGTACCCAGAGCCAGACAGATGGCATTCCGGCTGGACGCCGCCGCACCGTAACGTTTCTCCGCCAGTGCGACACAGCGGACGTCATTTTCCAAATAAACCGGCAGGCCCAGATCCCAAATCTTCAGGGAATGAATGACATCGACATTGTACCAGCCCAGATTGACACATTCCCGGGCTATTCCATGCTCCGCATCGAGGACCGCAGGCAGCCCGATCCCCACACTGCCAATCCGGGGGTCCTCTGTCGTCCATTCCCTGATCTGAGTTGCCAATTCCCCAAGGATGCCGTCCGCTCCCCGTTCCGGCCGGGTCTTTTCTTTCTTCTCCCGCAGGAGGTTTCCGTCCTGATCCGCCACCGCATAAACGATATTGGTGCCCCCGACATCGATACCGATATGATGTTGTTGAGAGTTTTCTCTGCCCATGTTTCGTCCTATTCTCCTAAATCAGAAATATGGAAATCCGAGGCCCTGCCGCTGGCCTTCGAAGTTAGCTTCCGCCATTCGATTTACCTTTGGCCATTCGAGCTGCCTTTGTATGGTGAAAGGCTTAACAAGCGATCGAGATCTTGTTTGGAAGTGCAAAAAGGAAGTTTGTACCCCAATGATACCACACATGCACAATCGTCACAACCGCTCCCGTAAACCTGTGCCACCACGGCCGCAATCAGCCCGTGCGGGAGCAATGATCGCCACAACCGTTCCCCTAAGAAGCCTTGCCTGGAAACCGGCCGAGAGGTCAATTTGATCGCCGGCACGGGCCAAGACCGTCCCCCACTGCCAAAATCGTAAGGGGATTGACTTGACGGCTGTTTAGCTATTTAAACGTGATTTACGTGTCATGATGTCGAACACAACAGCTAAAACCAGTATCAGACCTTGTATCATATATTGAACAGAACTCCCAAGTCCCATCAAATCCATACCGTTAGTCAGCGACGCCATAACTAAAGCACCTATTAATGATCCCGTAACCTTACCCACTCCGCCACTGGCAGAGCATCCGCCGATAAATGCACCCGCAATTGCTAAGAGCTCAAAACCTGTACCCCCTGTTGGTGAAGCACTTTGCATTCTTGAAGCAAACAGTATCCCTGCGAGAGCTGTCAGAACTTCCATAATAACAAATACGTATATTGTAACTTTTACAACACTAATACCGGAAAGCTCAGCTGCTTCGGGATTACCGCCAATGCCATAAATATGACGCCCTAACGCGGTTTTGTTCAATAACGTCGAAAATACGAAAATAACAAGGGCGACAATGACCAGTGTCCAGGAAATACCGCTATTTACCGCCAAAACAAGTATTAGGGCTGTAATCATCGCGGAGATAAAGACAAGTTTAGCGAGAAAGAATGCTGCGGGCGAAACCTCAAAATTATACCTTTTCTTGGTGTTGCGCTCTTTAATTTGAAAGTAAATAAACAACAATATACCAACCAAACCAATCACAAGGGTTGACACAGTTAATCCGGCTATTCTGCCGAAACTCGGTATAAATCCATTGCCTATTTGATTGAAAAAGTGATCAGTGATATTAATTGTACCGCCTGATTGGGTCGCAAATAAGAGCAAACCGTGGAAAGATATCATCCCCGCGAGAGTTACAACGAACGACGGAATACCCACTTTAGCAACTAAGAAGCCGAAAATCAAACCAATAAGCGCGCCAAAAGCCAATACAATAATTATGGCGGGAATGGCCGGGATATTATAGTTCGTTATCAGAATGGCGGCAATGGCTCCTAGAAAACCAGAAAGAAAACCAACAGATAAGTCGATGTGGCGAATAATGATTACAAGCGTCATGCCGGCGGCCAGAACCGCTATATAACCTGTTTGATTTATCAAATTTGAAATGTTATTAGGCGAAATGAACGTACCACCCGTTAGTGCCGTAAATAAGATAAATATTACGGCTAAAGCGATAAACATACCGTAATCACGTATGTTCTTTCTAAAAAGTTTACTCAGCTCATCCATCATATACCTCCATAAAATATCATGCCGTAGCCATTTCCATAATTTTTTCCTCTGTTGCGTCTTTAGCGTCGAGAACGCCGGTCATAGTTCCATCAGACATTACGTATATTCTGTCGCTCATGCCCAATATTTCAGGCAGCTCCGAGGAGATCATGATGATGCTCACGCCTCGTTTAACAAGTTCATTCATAATGGTGTATATCTCAAACTTCGCTCCAACGTCAATTCCACGCGTCGGCTCATCCAAAATCAACAATTTCGGAGCGGAAAAGAGCCATTTTGCCAATGAGACTTTCTGCTGATTTCCACCGGATAATGTTCCAACACTTTGCTCGATGGATTGAGCTCTGATTCCAACTTCGTCGAAGAACTTCTTAGCGACATGTACTTCTTCATGTTCATTAATAAAGAAGCCTTTGAGCAGCTGTTTTAGATTTGCGAGTGTAGTGTTAAATTTGATATCTTGAATTAAGATAAGACCATTACCTTTTCGATCCTCGGTGACATATGCTATCTTTTCTGCAATGGCTCTCTCTGGAGAGTTAAAAGTCCTTTTAACTCCGTTAACGTATAAGGCGCCTTTTGTATCATAATGCTTTGTGTTGCCAAAAATGCTGAGCGCCATTTCCGTACGTCCCGCACCCATAAGTCCGGCAATTCCAACAACCTCTCCCTGCCGGACATAAAAATCAATATTGCGGAGAATTTTACGTCCTTTGTTCGGGTCGAATGCTGTCCAATTCTTTAATTCGAAACATACATCCCCGACCTTGATGCCTTTCCTTTTGGGATAAATATCCTTTATCTCTCGTCCGACCATATATTTAATGATTTCGCTTTCCCCAACTTTCCGCTCGGTAGCATCAATGGATATAATTGTCTTCCCATCTCTTAACACAGTTATTGAATCGGCAATAGAAATAACCTCTCTCAATTTATGAGAAATCATTATACAAGTTACGCCTTGTTCTTTTAAGCCTCTCAAAATCTGAAATAGATTGTCGCAATCAACTTCACTAAGCGCCGCGGTCGGCTCATCCAAAATTAAGAGTTTGACGTTTTTGCTTAAGGCTTTTCCTATTTCAACCAACTGCTGAACTCCGACACCCACATCTTTTATTTTAGTTTCCGGGTTAATATTTACGTGAATTCTTTTGAGCATTTCTTTGGCTTGTACAATGGTTTCGTTCCAATCAATAAATTGGCCTTTTCCTAGTTCATGTCCAAAGAAGATGTTCTCGTAGATTGTGAGTTCCGGTATTAAAGCAAGCTCTTGATATATTATCGCGATTCCCGCTCTTTCACTATCCGAAATCTTATTAAAATGCTGTTCAGTAGAATCTAAAATGATTTTTCCGCTAAAAGTACCTGCCGGATAAACACCGGAGAGGATCTTCATTAACGTTGATTTGCCGGCGCCATTTTCACCAACTAAACAATGGATTTCTCCACGTTTAACTTTGAAGGTTACGCCATCGAGTGCTTTAACGCCGGGAAATTCCTTCACGATATTATCCATTTCCAAAATGTAGTCGATATTTCCCAAAGGTTTCCTCCTCCTAGATCAAATTTATAAGGGTACGATAACCTGCGTTTATTCATACCCTTATAAATTCTTATTTGTAGCTAATATCGCTGAAGCTGAACAAGTCCACTACTTGACAGGATTAACCTTACCGTTAGATACAGTGTACAATCCTGAAGAATTGATAACGCTTTCGGCATTTGCTTTTGTAACAATAGTTAAGGGAGCTTTTGTTGAAGGTACGTCAACTTTGCCATTATTGTATGTTGTTACGATGACTGATGGCTTCGTATTATTTTTGACGGCGTTGACTATTTCTTTGACGTCGTCAACGAGGTATTTGTCTGACTTCCAAACTGTCATACTTTGTTTGCCATCTAAAATGTATTGCAGTGAAGCCTGTGTGAAGTCTTGACCTGTTGAGTAAATTTTGCTGACTGCTTTGTCTGCCCTGAATGTATCTGTGATCGCACGTGATGTGTCATCATTTGGAGCAAGAACATAAACTGTACCTTTTTGAGCCGTTGTCGCTTTTGCTAGATTAGCTTGTGCTAATGTCTTAGCAGTCGCCGGGTCCCAGTTTGTTGTGATCTGGCCAATAATTTGAGCTAATTGAGCATGTGAAAGCTTTGCTGTGTTCTTCAAGGAATTGGCGACACTTGAATTTTCAATTACGAAGGTGCCATCGGCAATTTTTGGTTGAAGAATGCTCCAAGAACCTTGGAAGAACAAAAATGCATTATTGTCCGAAAGAGCACCGGCGTATAAGTACAAATGATTACCTGTGCCTTTAGCATGATCAACTAAATATTGAGCTTGAGCCGCGCCGACGGCTTCGCTGTCAAACGTTACGTAATAATTAACATATGGCGTATTCATTATAAGCCTGTCGTAGGAGATAACTTTGATGCCTTTAGCGTGTGCTTCGTTAACTTCAGCCGCAGCCGCTGTTGCATCTTGCGGGCAGATAACGATAACCTTAACACCCTTCGATATTAGGCTTTCAACGTTTGTCTTTTCGGTGGCTGTGTCACCGTTACTGTAGAGGATTGTTGCGCCAGGGAGTACTTGTTGGAATTCCTTTTGTGCCATTGGCCATCTTGATTCAGCCTTTGTCGGCAGGACAATACCGACACTTGCACCGGCACTTCCTTTTGTGGCTGGGCCATTGGGGCTTGGACCATTTGCACTTGCACTGTTTCCGCAACCTGCCAATGCCAGCGTCGTCAAGATGACTACAGATGCCACAAGACCCGATTTGAAATTTTTCTTCATTGTTACTTCCCCCCAGATTACTTATTTTAGTATATATTCGCGCAGAAAGCTCAGTTCACCTCTGGTCTATTTTATTTGTATAGGAGAGACTTATCTAAATTTACAAAAAAGATGACCCGTAAATTTTTGCGATTCACTGGTCATCTTTAACCTTAGGTCCCGCTGCCAAGGCCGCTGCCGGTTACCCCCATTTTGGCGGCGGGCACGGTCTTGGTCATCCCTAGCTTTACTGGTAAACATCATCCCGATTCTGGTAACCGTCTTTCAACACCGTGGCATCCAGGTTGGACCGTTCAACGGCTATTGGGGTGATAAATTGATAAGGCACCTGGTAGGTTCCGTCGGACATCTTGTCTTGGATGCCGAGCGGTTCCCCACGGGCGAGCTTCATCGCCATCTTGATGGCGAGGGAAGCCAGTTTATCAATCGGCTTATAAACCGTCATGAGCTGAGTACCCTGAACCAAGCGCCTGCAAGCCGCCAGGTCGGCGTCCTGACCGACGACCTCTACTTTCCCTGCCAAGCGGTATTCGGACAAAGCCTCGATGGCAGCCCCCGCCAAACTGTCGTCCCCCGCCAAGACCGCCTGAACATCCCTGTTTTTCTGCAGGACGCCATCCATCTTCCTGAAGGCCAACTCCTCAAGCCAATTGGGCGTAAAGTATTCCGCCAGGATTTTAATTTTGCCGTTTTTTTCACTCGGACCCAGCACACTGTCATAGCCTGCCTTAATCTGCAAGGAGTTGTCATCATTGGGGGCCCCGTTGAGAATGACATAATTCCCCGTCGGCCTGGCCGCCAGCAGGGCCTTGGCCATGAGCCTGCCCACTTCCTCATTGTCAAAGGAAAGGTAAAGGTCAACCCCAGCATCCAGCACCAAGCGGTCATACGAAATTACCTTCACACCCGCTTTGTGGGCCATGCTCACAATTTCCGCCGCTTTTTTCATGTCATTGGGCACGAGGATGAGTACCTTAATTCCTTTCCCGATCAGGTATTTCACTTGATCAACCTGGTCTGTATCATCATTGTTGGCATTCTGGACATAAACCTCGGCTCCGGCCTCTTTGGCTTTGGCCACCATGATGTCCCGATCATGCACCCAACGCTCTTCCTTCAGCGTTCCCAAAGAAATGCCGATTCGGATCTTTGCTTTTGGCGGTTGCTGAGCCACAGCCTGCCGGGTCGGCCTGCCGTACCAAACCCCATAGAAATTAAAAGCCGTTAAGAGGATGAGGATCAGCAACAAGATATTTAATCCGTAGTTCTTGTTAAAACGCATCATGGCCTCCGCTCGCCAACCCCCGGTATTCTGAGGGGGTCAATCCTGTCAGTTTTTTAAAGATCTTGCTGAAATAATTCGGATCTTTGTAGCCCACCAGACAGCCCACCTCCTTTATGCTGACTTCCGGACTCGCCAAGAGTCCCTTGGCCCGTCCGACTCTAATTCCAGCCAGATAATCCGTAAACGTTTGCCCAGTATGCTGCTTGAAAAATTTACTAAAGTAATGATAACTCATGTTCATCATTTGGGCGGCGTCATCAAGTTTGAGGTCGGACGCGTAATTCTTCTCCACATATTGAACCATACGCAAGGAGGCCCTGGCCATTTTCTCCTCTTGCAATTTTTTTAACCTTTTGGTGAGCGCCAGCAAGCTGCCACCAAAAGCTGCACTGACCAGCTGCCAGTCTTCGTTCTCGAGGCAGGCTAAGAGTTGGGCCTCACCTTCGGCTTCCGAGATTCCCTGGTAGGACAAGGCGCGGGTGAGGACCACAACAAGTTCACTCAAGCGCCGCTTATAACCTGCACTCGTCAGGATACCTTGCTGCTGCCCGCCGAAAAGTTCTCGGTACAATTCTTCCACGCCGGCACTGTCCCCGAGCACTACCCTGTCAATGAGCAAGCGTTCCTTCTGCAACGAGTAAAGGGCATATGTTTTGACAAAGGGAAACGTATCGCTGATATGAAAGATCTCCTCACCGCTCTGGCCTTGAAGTGCCCCGCTTTCGACGGCGCGCTCCGCCTCTTCATATCCCTTCAAAAATTCCGCCAAGGAATGAGCCCGCCCTATCCCCAAGAGACAGGACAGCGGCCCAGCGCTTTTCACCTCCCGTTTAACGGCCTCGGCCAAAGCAATGGCCCTGTTGCGCAGTTCATACTCGTCACTCCCTTCCGCCGCAGGAATAAAAGCAACCATCCTATTTAATGTGGCCGCCCCGACCAAACACGCGCTGCGGCTCTTCAAAGCAAACCTAAACGCCTCAAACAACGCGTGCCGCCGGAGCGAGAAGGCGACCGGGTCACTGCTCTTTTCGGGACTTTCCTCTAATTGCAACAGGATTAGGTAGCCCCGCTTCAACTCTATGCCAAAGGTTCCTTCATAAAAATCCAAATCGGACGTAACTTGGTTGCCTAACAGCAGTGAGTAGAGAAATTCGTTTTCCAAGTGTACAGACAGCTTGGCAAATTGCTCCTTCAAAGCTGCGCTGCGTCGGACGGTTTCCAGTTTTTCTTCCAAAAGCCCAAAAGCCTTGTTGAGCACTTCCACTACCCGCTCCTTGCGAATGGGCTTGACCAGATAATCTAGGACATTGAGCTGAAGTGCTTCTTTGGCGTAATTAAAATGGTCGTAGGCCGTGATAATCACAAAGATTAAATCCTTATGCAGGCCGCGAATTTCCCGGATAGCCTCTATACCGTTCAAACCCGGCATGCGAATATCCATAAAAACCAAATCCGGTTTAAAAGTCTCGGCCTTTTCAATCGCTTCCGAGCCGGAAAAAGCACCCTCCACCGCAAAAGTTCGGGGCAGGTGACGGTTAACGATGAACCGTATGGATTCCAGAACAATCGGTTCGTCGTCGACCACTAAAAGTTTGTGCAAGGTTCCTCCCTCCTCCGGCTTCGGCTCAATGGTCAGAGTGCCATCATCATTGGCTGTACGCCTTCCGCCCACGTTATTCCACCTCTTTCCGCCTCCGGCTTCTGACTTCCGGCCTCTGCCTTCGGCTCAATAGTCAGAGTGCAATCATCACTGGTATACGCCTTCCGCCCACGTTATTCCACGTTATTCCACCTCTGTCTGGCCTCCGGCTTCTGACTCCCGGCCTCTGATTCCAGGCAGACTCAGACACACCCTGGTTCCCCGGCCGGCTTGCGAGTATATCTCAAGCAGGCTGGCCCCACTTTGTCCGTAGAAAATCTCCAGTCTCTGCCGGACATTGTACAGCCCGATTCCCATTCTCTCCTGGCCGCTTTCTCCCTCTGCCGGGGGGCGGCGCAGTTCTTCCAGCCTTTCCTCGCTGATACCTTGCCCGTTGTCTGTGACTTCCACTTTAGTCCGCTCTCCGTCCCGGAAGACACGCACTTTAAGCAGTCCTTGCCGAGTCACGTGTTCCAAGCCGTGAATAAAGGCGTTTTCCACCAAGGGTTGTACGATTAACCCGGGAACAGGCTGGCCCAGAGCTTCCTCATCGATCTCGAATTCGAATTTTACGCGATCTTGGAAACGCGCCTTGAGAATGTAAGCGTAGGCCGAGACATTTTTTACCTCGTCACCCAAAGTGACAGGGCTTTCCCAGCCTTTGAGGCTGTAGCGAAACAGCTCCGAGGCTTGCTGAATAAACGTGTAGCTCTTTTCCGCCTCCTCCAGCATGGCTAATTGAGCGGCATGGTTGAGGGTGTTGAAGAAGAAGTGGGGGTTTATCTGGGCTTGCAGGGCCTTATATTCCGCATCCCGGAGCAGCGTCCGCATGCGCAGATTTTGCATCTCTTGTTCCCGCAGGCGATTTTCCGTCACGGCCTTCTGCCTCATGTTGGCAAGATAGTTTTGCAAACTAACCACCATTTGATTGAAGGTCTTGGCCAGAATTCCGATCTCGTTATTTGGAGGCGCAATTGACAATTTCACATCAAAATCTTCCCGGGCAATCCGCTGGGCCGCCTCGGCCAATTCCACCACGGGTTTGGTAATCCTATAGGTAAAAACGAAAATGAGAACGACACTGAGCCCCAGAGCGAAGATGATCAAGCTCAAGCCAATCAGCATACTCACCGCTACTTTTTTTTGCAAGCCCTGGTATTTCAAGGTTTCGCTATTAAGAGTACTGTAGATGAGGTCATTCATAACCTTGTGAATGTAGCCCGCAATCTGCTTGCTCTCCGCCTGATGACTCAGCCCAAGGCTAATCATGCCGCCCCGGCGGGCATAGACTGCGGCGTCCGCCTCATGCAAAAACGCTTTGGTCATATTGTACACATCTTCAAGCTGCAAGCTGCGCTCGTCTGTACCCACCTTCAACCGCCTTTGCTCCATCAGCGTTTGCAACTTGTTGTTCGCGCTGTAGTAGTTCATCAGCGAGTAGGAAGATTGGGTGGCCAAATAATCCTCAAGGTCCGCCTCCAAGTCATTCATGGCCGTGTAGAGGTTATTCACGTACTCATAGTCCCGGAAAATATCATTCGTCTGCCGCATGACCAGATGAGCCTCATAATAAGAATAGGCGGAAGCTGAGGACAAAATCAACACAACGGCCAAAGCAAACAATACCAGTTGTCTTCTGATCCCTGTCAGGCGGAAATACCTCTGCCATGTCTTCATGCTATCTACCCGTTTCCAGCGGGAACCGGCTGCCTTTCCTTGTTGCTCAGAGTGCTCCGGGTCACGATGCTGATCCCTGTATCGACCACCGATGACGTGTGATTCTTTTCCTTCAGCTCAAGCAGCGCTTTAATGCTATCGTAACCGATTTTGAAGGGGTTCCCCGCCACGACACCGTAGATAACACCTCGTTGAATGTAGCTGTCAATTTCAGGCGACTGTCCATAACCTACAATGGTTATGCGGCCAACCTCGTTGGCATTGATCACGGTTTGAGCCACCCCAACCGAAAAAAGGGGATCCACACAATAGATGGCATTAACGTCTTGCTCACGCAGAATCGTCTGGGCTATCCCCTCCGTATTGAGTATGCCGGGCTTGGACGTGAAGATCTTGGTCATCCGAGCGTCCGGCGCCTCTTTCAAAGTGGTCAAAAACCCGTTTAGCATACTGTTTTGGGCCGCCGTGTCGGTTTCCGCATTCCCGCTCATAATCACAGCCACCCGGGCTTTGCCGCTGGTTCCCTGAATGATTAGCTTGGCCGCCTGCTCGCCGACTAAGTAGTTGTTGGCCCCGATAAAAGATTCCCTGTCGCTGTTCTTGGCGTCGGTCTCCACCGTCACGACGGGAATTCCCGCCTTGACCGCACTGTCAATGGCCTGCACAACCGCGGGATCATTGGAGCCCTGGGCAATGATTCCGTCTACGCGGGATAGTCTGGCAATCGTGAGATAGTCCTGAATACGCGCATTATCCACAGTGTTTGGTCTATTGAACTCCACCGCCAAATTGGAGGCGGTGGCCGCTTGCGCTATCCCTTTTTTCACTTCCGCCCAGAAAGGATCGTTATTCCCCGGAAAGACCGCATAAAAGTGATACCGCGGCAAAACTGCATGCTCCACAGTCGCCTTTTGCCAGCGCAAGCTGAGGAACCATCCGTTAGCAACAAGGAGTACAACGATCAAGGCCAGGGTAAATCCGCCGGCCTTTCTCCCCAAGAGACGCTGTATCCAGCCGTTCATGCCGATCCGCTCAACTTCATTCTCCTCCGCCCCATTTTCCTCGAGTCATTCTCCTCCGCCCCATTCTTCTCGATGCCATTCTCCTCCGCCCTATTCTCTTCAACTTTATCCCTTGGCCTTGTTCTCCCCTTCTCCGTACCCCACGCTGACCGCCATTAACGGGAGGACTGGTAGCGCTCAGGTAAACTCTACGTTCTCCTCAATCCAGCGTCTGAAATCTTTCACCTGCGCGAAAGTCGCGACAGCTTCCGTATCGGAAATTCCTTCGGTTCTGGCTGTGCCTGACCAGGCCGCGGCCAGAGAAATCGTCCCGACTTCATGCGAATCTTTCATATCTTGCGGTGTATCACCGAGATAAGCCACTTCGGAGGGGTCACAGCCCCATATTTCCAACACCTTTTTGATCCGTAAAGGTTTGACGGGGCCCTGCTCGGAGCCGGTTTCCACCACTTCAAAATATTGAGCGAGCCCCGAATGTTTCAGTGAA
Organism: Acididesulfobacillus acetoxydans; assembly: GCF_902729405.1. GTDB lineage: Bacteria > Bacillota > Desulfitobacteriia > Desulfitobacteriales > Desulfitobacteriaceae > Acididesulfobacillus > Acididesulfobacillus acetoxydans. Next base: position 713,172 of record NZ_LR746496.1, on the reverse strand, counting down.
AGTTCCATACTGCGCGGTCCCTTGCCGGAGACGATTGCCAGCTTCACCCGTCTCTTTTGCAGTAAATCCAGCGCCTCCGCGATGCCGGGAAACGGCTGGGCATACTCGGGATGAACTTTATCGTATGTTGCCAGATAGGTTGCCAAGCAGTCTTCCCATTTGTCCGGGACGAGTCTCTTAAAAATCCCCTCCTCCGAAGGGCCAAAGAGTTGATCAATCTCCCGATCACTGTAGTCACGATTCAGATACCTGCGGAACACCGCGCGAAAACTGAGATAACAGACAGGCAGTGTATCCAGCAACGTTCCGTCCAGGTCACAGATCATTCCTTTAAGTCTCATTTTTAAGCTCCTACCGCAGTTTTTCAGCCAAGCGGCTGTAAATTTGATAGTTCTCCCGGTCATAGCAGACAAAGAGAACCTTCTTGATTCTGTCTTCATTTTGCAGGAAGCGCCGGATTTCGTCAATGGCTAGGCGGGCGGCTTCCTCTTTGGGATAGCCGTAGACTCCGGTGCTGATGTTCGGAAAAGCAATGCTCTCAATCCCGTTCTCCTGTGCCAGTTTCAGGGAGTTGCTGTAGCAATTTCTCAGTTTCTCGCTCTCTCCTTGCTTTCCGCCGTGCCAGACCGGTCCCACGGTATGAATGACATATTTGGCCGGCAGATTTCCGCCCGTGGTGATGACGGCTTCTCCGGTTTCACAGCCACCCTGCTTTTGCCTAATCTTGACACATTCCTCCAGTATGGCCGAACCACCCGCTTTATGTATGGCCCCGTCCACCCCGCCGCCTCCCAGCAAGCTCTTATTGGCGGCGTTGACGATGGCGTCGACCGCCACTTTGGTAATATCCTCCTGCCATATTTCAACTCTCTTACTGCCAAATATTCCCATTTCCTTACTCATTACAAATACCTCCCCAATAATTAATTTTGTTCCTCCAATCCCATCCCAAATCGATTGCCCGGCGCCAAAAACCGGGGTGAATAGGCTCTCTGAGGCTGAAACGGGTCTTTGGGTTTGTGAAAATGGACCCGATGACCGAACGCTTTCCTTCCGGGCCCGGGCTTTCTCCTTTGCTGTGGCGTGGGGGTCTAAGCCCATGTTAAGTCATTTTGGGGGCCTGTTCAATATCTTCTTTTTGCCAGACACCAATTTAAACATCCGGGCATAATTTTTAAATATGGCCCGGAGAGGAGTGGGACGTTTGGAACCTGGAATGTTAGCATTGCTGGGGAGAGCGATCTCTCTGATGGAAAACCTGGGATTTCTTTGGGTTGTCCAGACCGGTTTTGAGCTGGACCTATGGCGTGAATTGGAAGAACGCCGGAGCTTGGAAGACTTAGCGGCCTTACATCCGACCTGGGACAAAGTCTTGCTTGACCATTGGCTAGAGCAAGCTTTTTGCCAAGAATTGCTGACAAAGGATAATCTCTCATATAGGGTTTCGAAGCTGGGCCGGGCGGTACAAACGTACCGCTCTCAAGGGCTGGAAGCCATGTTCCAGGAGTTTGTCCATCATTGGAACCCGGGGTTTGCAAAGTTGCCGCAATTACTGAGCAGACAGGGGAAGAAGCTCAATTTCGACCCGAAAATGGAAGAAGAACTAATATCGCAGGCCTCTTTGGCTTCAGAACCTTTCGTCTGGCCGTTCTTAAAACACAAATGCCAAAAGAGCAAATGGCAGCGGGTCCTCGATATTGGGTGTGGCGAAGGATTGTATTTAAACAAGTTGCTGGAATCTTGTCCTTCCCTCCGGGGGGTTGGCATCGAGCTTAACCCGGTTGTGGCTGACAGGGCCCGGAAGCATACCCGGTCTTGGGGCAGCCGCCTCGAAATAGTGTGCGAAGACGCACTTCATGCCGGTGAGGAGTTGGGAACTTTTGACGCCTGTTTACTGAACAACAACATTTATTTTTTCAGCCCGGAAGAGAGAAAAGAACTATTGAACAACTTGAAACGGCTATTGAAGCCTGCGGGAGAGATCGGAATCCTGAGTGCCTTGCGACAAAACGAACCCCAATTCAGGCGGGTATTTCCGACACAGGTTTCTCGAAACCTTATGAGCTTCTTTATAGCCTGCCACGAGGGATTTGAAGGACTGCCGAACGAAGATGAGATTAGAGAGCTATTGCTGGCAACCGGCTGCACCAATATCGAGGTGACCCCTTTGCCGTTCCTGGTCTCGCATTACTTCTTTGCGCGAATGCCGAATTGACCCTTTAAGACGCGTCCTTTCTCGGCGTGATTGCCCTCTTTACCCTCTTTAAAGCCACTGATTTTTAATCACTGGCTTTTTTCTCTATCTACGAACATCATAAATCTCTATAAATTATGTGAAGTGTCCCCTCGCCAAATGTATACATAATGCACATAATGGTCATACTGTACACTGTGTACATCGTATGATATATTGGAGGTGAAGGAGGAATGACAATGTTATCTGAACTACAGTTTACCGAAGCTAGAAACCAATTTTCTGCTCTTTACGATTCTGTCTTTAACTCTTTTAACCCTATTATTGTCAAAAGAAAACAGACAGAACAAGTTGCTTTGCTCAGAGTCGATCTACTAAAGATGGTCTTAGTATATTATAAACTTAACCCTGAAATTATTAAGGAAGATGATGGTTCGACTACCCTTGCCTTAGATTCTCTGGAACTGTACGCAAATAATTCGACATTAGATTTAGCCGCTAGCGATTTAATTGAAGACCTTAAAGTATATGCCCAAGATTATATGGATCGCTCCCAGCTTTTCCTTCAAGCGCCTAACCGTAAATCTCACTTCCCATATGTTTTAAAAGTCCTGCTTTGTGACAATGACGAAGAGCTTCTTGCACTCTTAGGACTATAAATATGGCACCTAAATTTGGAGATTTAAAACGCTATTGCGATAAAAATGGTTGGGTGATGCTTCGTAACACTGACCACTGGTATTATGAAAAAGTGCTGAGCGATGGGACTGTCCTAAGGACGAAAATTAGCCATGCTGTCAGTAAGGAAATTCCTAAGAATTTATGGGAAAAGATCCGACAAAAGCAACTTCAAATAAGCGAAACTACCTTTTGGGAAGGCCTCAAATAACGGCCCTGATTCAAAAGGTCTCTTTTTGCGCATTTAACATACTCCGATAGGGACTGGCTCAAAAGACCTAAAAAGCTTCCCTCTGTTTTGTCTAAGGCCGAGATTCTCTCTATCCTTGATCGCGTGGCTAATCCGAAGCACCCGGTTATTCTCTTGACCACCTACTCTTCGGGCCTACGTATTTCTGAAACCCTGAATCTCCGTATCGCAGACCTTGATTCCAAGAACATGATGATCCGGGTCCATCGTGGCAAGAACAACATAGATCGATTAACCGTCCTGTCCCTTGAAAATCTAAAAATGCTCAGAAGCTACGGGTCACTGTATAGACCTACAGACCTGCTTTTCCCTGGGCTAATTCCAGGGAAGCCCATAGCCGCCAGTGGTATCGAACAAAGTTTTCGACGGGCCAAAAAGAAAGCCGGCATCGCCAAACCCGCTACGGTCCATACCCTGCGGCATAGTTTTGCCACCCACCTTCTTGAATCACGTGTGGATCTACGTACGATTCAGATGCTTCTGGGGCACAGCGATATCTCGACGACGGCTCACGACATCCACCTCTCAACTCATCATCTGGCTTCCGTAAGAAGTCCTCTGGACGGACGTGATCCCAATGCCTAAATTATCTGAAGTGCGGCAAATGAATCATGCAAACCTTATGTGTTTCTAGATTTGTACCTCATTCAAGTTTGCCTTTTCCCCAGGAACCTATCTCAATTAGATTGTCTTCCGGGTCAAGTACATACGAAGTCCTCATTCCCCATGGCTCATTCCGTGGATAAACTACAGGTCTAGCTCCATAGTGAAGGACTCTTTCGAACTCTTTATCCACATCAGCAAAATCTGGCAAATCGATAGCCAATTCAAATGTGCCATTAATGCCATTCGGATATGATATTTCCGTTCCTAAATACTGAGCTAATTCCTTCCGCTCGTACATCATGAAACGAATTCCAGCATGTTCAAACTGGGCATATGGATCATTCCCATCCCAATCGATATTTACACTAAACACATTCCCATAGAACTCAACCAACGTCTTAAGGTCTTTAACAAAGATACCCAATCCACCAAACCTTAACTCCATACCTTCCAACCCCTTTCCACACAGACTAAACCGCTCAAGGTAACCTTATTTTCAAATTCCACAGTACTAAGAATTATTATTAAGACCGAGCATTTCAGATAACGTCCCGAGTATTGTCGAAGCGTCCCAACCACATTCATCTTTGCGAAGTTTTGGCGATACTCTGTTATGTAAAGTCGCGCACCCACAGATTCAGAGGCCGACAGGACGTCGGCCCCTAAATATCTGTTTATTATCTTGGAATAGTTACTTTGATTCCAGGCAAATAAACCTTTATTGGATTATCATCGCTAACATCAGAACTTGTATTATTAACTATTGGAGTTATATATTGCGCTAACTCTTTCTTTGCTGACTCTAATCTATCTATTAAAGTATATACGTCACTGGTATCTATAGTTATCGCACGCCCTTGAGACACATCAAAAGGAAGCTTATCTCCCTTTCGAATAATTTGAATTGCAGGCAATTGACATAAATGTCTAACCCCTAATTCATAAAAAACATTGGGATTATTAAACGAAAGATCAGCAATACACAGACGTGCCTTTACTAAATTTTCCAGTATTTGTTGTGTAATTAGGCCAGATTGTTCTATTTTGTCTGCTCTAATTACCGAAAAACCAAATACTTCCAGTACTGGCTGAATTAAATGTTTTAATATCATATCTGAATGTTTTCTTTCCGTAGAGCCTTCTTCTCCAATAGGACAAATTACAAAGCAAGTTTTATTCCATGTCTGTCCTTCTTGATTCTGAACCGGTTCTTCTATCTCATCATCAATACTCAAGCTGTCAGAATCTATAGGATTAATTTCTTCTTTCTTTTCACTTTTAGGTCCTGGTGTACTTTTATCTAAATCAATTATTTCTTTACCAGTTTTATCATCTGTTCTTTTAATACCAGTAAAATCTACATTTTTTAAAATTATCTCTTTTGCTTCCTCAACTCGTTCTCTTGGTATTCCCAATTTTGTTTCTAATAAATTGGTCAGATACGTTTCCTGGGGAATAGGATGTTTATTATATTCTGTGAAGAATTTACTAAATATGGTTGGCGTAAGTATCGCTTTAACTTTGGCCTCACTATCTTCATCGTAATACGTTGGCGCAACTATCTTTCTACCAGTTTCCGATAAGCTATATTCATTATTTTCATGCTTAATTATAATTCCATAGCCTTCAGCGCCCCATATCATATATTTTGTCTTGGTTGTTCTAGGGCTTGAATTTAATAACCTTGCTATATTGTTAAATGTTGCTGTCCCATTTGCAACATTATCATACATTGCACTTGCAACAGGAATTGCCTCTTCTAACGGAACACGCGGTAAATCTTTAAGAGATACAACCACGCGTTTTGGCTTTCTTTTGTTTTTTCCTCTTCTTTGTGTTGTCCTTCTTTGTGCTCATTTACTTCGTCAAGATCCTGATCAACTTGATTCTCAACATTTTCATTCATAAAAATCTCCTCCAAATTTAATTTCAGCAATATATTATCTACCGCCACACGATGTGGCGCTCCGTGCGCGATTTTATATAACGTCTTGCGGGTTCCCGAAGTCTGGTTATTAACTCTCAGATTTTGGGAATACGCTGTTATCGGAAGTGTCCAGCTACAAAGAATATCTTAAAAAACACTCTCTAATTAGATTGCCCTGAAAAACTAAGCAAACTCTGTGCAAAAATCCCTCGAAACAAAAAGGAATTCACTAGGATTTTGTGGAAATTTAGAAGTGACCAAACAACGAAACTCCACAACCACCCTTTAGAGAATTCCTCGTTCCTGTGGTTCTCCAAAGGGACATGAAAATCCTTTTTTGGGGGGCAAAAAATGTTACGACTTCGCAACGAACAGCTTACAATTTGGGACTCCATTTTGCCGAAGGAAGTGCTGGAACTAAGCCCAGAACTCAAGACGGTTGATCGTCTCTTGGATGATGAGCGATTTATGGAGCCCTTTCTCTCTCACTGGAATATTCGTATTGGCCGACCAACTGTTCCGGTGGAAACTTATCTCCGTCTAATGTTTCTCAAATTCTGTTATGGATTTGGCTATGAAACACTTGTTAGCGAAGTCAGTGACAGTATCAAATGGCGGCGGTTCTGCCGCGTTGATCTCGATGCCTTAGTGCCGCACAGTACGACATTGATCAAGCTGAGCCAGAAATACGGGGACGAAATCATTGAGGATCTGAACAAAAAACTTGTTACTAAGGCGAGTCAGGAACAGATGACACGGAACCGGCGGCTGCGTACGGACACTACAGTAACCGAATCCAATGTTCACTACCCAACGGATGCCCATCTGCTGGCGGATGCAGTAAAAACCATAACCCGACAGGCGAACCGCCTTTGCGATCAAGTGAGTGGCACAGTTCCTAAGATGAGGAATCGTTTTCGTTCAACGAAAAAACGGATACTGGAAATCGGCAAGACCTTGAAACGGCGAAGCCATGAGGCGGTACAGGAGGTTCGCAACATCACGGATAAGCTTGTGGATAAAGCGATTGAGACGATTTCCGATGCCCATCGGATAATGGATAAAGTTGAAGAGACTTGGGGCGAGCAAATAAGCCCAGCTCTAAAAAATACGATCGAGAAATTGGACAAGCTCATTCATACCACGGACAAGATTGTCAATCAAACGCTTCAGGTGAACAGCGGAAAAACACACATCCCGCAACGGGTAATTAGATTGCCCTGAAAAAGTAGGTTTGCAAACCGTCCCTTGACCGACCCCCTGGGATCGGAATACATCAGTATGAATCCCCGGCATTGTAGAGGGGTATTCCTTGCCATTTCCTAATTCATGGCGGCCAATCTTCTTAAATTGTAGGTCAGTATGCCAAATCCCACCCAGATGCTAACTCCGCGGTGTCCTCTGAGCAGACTCCTCCCCAGGCCATATTTACGTTTCAAGATGCTAATGGTTCCTTCTCCACCAGCACGCCATGCTTGCAGACGTCGAAACCATCTTTGCCTTTCATGGGTTTGTCGCTTCTGAGTTTTCTTGCCCTTCTTTGGGATGGATATTCGTTTTATCCCCAGTTCGGTTAAAGCTGCTTCATTCTTACCACTGCTGTAACCACGGTCAGTGGCAACAGCGTAAGGGATCCGCCCAGTGTTTTCGATGTGGCGTCTCACGGTGCCCAAGAGCAAACTTTCATCGCTGGGGTTGCCTATATGGATTTTGTAATCCGTAACCAGACGGTCTTCATTCTCTGTGATTTCGGTCTTATAGCCAAATTCCGTCGGGCTCTTCAACTTGCCCTTCTGGATAGGCCTCGCGTCAGGATCATAGAGGCTAATTACCCGTTGCGGGATGTGTGTTTTTCCGCTGTTCACCTGAAGCGTTTGATTGACAATCTTGTCCGTGGTATGAATGAGCTTGTCCAATTTCTCGATCGTATTTTTTAGAGCTGGGCTTATTTGCTCGCCCCAAGTCTCTTCAACTTTATCCATTATCCGATGGGCATCGGAAATCGTCTCAATCGCTTTATCCACAAGCTTATCCGTGATGTTGCGAACCTCCTGTACCGCCTCATGGCTTCGCCGTTTCAAGGTCTTGCCGATTTCCAGTATCCGTTTTTTCGTTGAACGAAAACGATTCCTCATCTTAGGAACTGTGCCACTCACTTGATCGCAAAGGCGGTTCGCCTGTCGGGTTATGGTTTTTACTGCATCCGCCAGCAGATGGGCATCCGTTGGGTAGTGAACATTGGATTCGGTTACTGTAGTGTCCGTACGCAGCCGCCGGTTCCGTGTCATCTGTTCCTGACTCGCCTTAGTAACAAGTTTTTTGTTCAGATCCTCAATGATTTCGTCCCCGTATTTCTGGCTCAGCTTGATCAATGTCGTACTGTGCGGCACTAAGGCATCGAGATCAACGCGGCAGAACCGCCGCCATTTGATACTGTCACTGACTTCGCTAACAAGTGTTTCATAGCCAAATCCATAACAGAATTTGAGAAACATTAGACGGAGATAAGTTTCCACCGGAACAGTTGGTCGGCCAATACGAATATTCCAGTGAGAGAGAAAGGGCTCCATAAATCGCTCATCATCCAAGAGACGATCAACCGTCTTGAGTTCTGGGCTTAGTTCCAGCACTTCCTTCGGCAAAATGGAGTCCCAAATTGTAAGCTGTTCGTTGCGAAGTCGTAACATTTTTTGCCCCCCAAAAAAGGATTTTCATGTCCCTTTGGAGAACCACAGGAACGAGGAATTCTCTAAAGGGTGGTTGTGGAGTTTCGTTGTTTGGTCACTTCTAAATTTCCACAAAATCCTAGTGAATTCCTTTTTGTTTCGAGGGATTTTTGCACAGAGTTTGCTTAGTTTTTCAGGGCAATCTAATTAGCCTCTATGATCCTGACGCGAGGCCTATCCAGAAGGGCAAGTTGAAGAGCCCGACGGAATTTGGCTATAAGACCGAAATCACAGAGAATGAAGACCGTCTGGTTACGGATTACAAAATCCATATAGGCAACCCCAGCGATGAAAGTTTGCTCTTGGGCACCGTGAGACGCCACATCGAAAACACTGGGCGGATCCCTTACGCTGTTGCCACTGACCGTGGTTACAGCAGTGGTAAGAATGAAGCAGCTTTAACCGAACTGGGGATAAAACGAATATCCATCCCAAAGAAGGGCAAGAAAACTCAGAAGCGACAAACCCATGAAAGGCAAAGATGGTTTCGACGTCTGCAAGCATGGCGTGCTGGTGGAGAAGGAACCATTAGCATCTTGAAACGTAAATATGGCCTGGGGAGGAGTCTGCTCAGAGGACACCGCGGAGTTAGCATCTGGGTGGGATTTGGCATACTGACCTACAATTTAAGAAGATTGGCCGCCATGAATTAGGAAATGGCAAGGAATACCCCTCTACAATGCCGGGGATTCATACTGATGTATTCCGATCCCAGGGGGTCGGTCAAGGGACGGTTTGCAAACCTACTTTTTCAGGGCAATCTAGTTAGTGATGTTCTTGGTTTGGACAGTGCCGACTCTAATAAGTTAATTCAAGTTCTTATAGACCAAGGTTTCGTTGAGCGAATGACTGATCCCACAGGCGAAGTTCAATATATAAATACAATAAAAGGCAACGCTTTGAGTATGGCTTCAGCTGCAAAGCCAATATCTCGTGTAACGGCAGAGAAGAAATTGGAAGAGTTCCTTAATCGGGTACGACAAGTTAATGGTAATCCAGACTACTGCTATTTTGTAAAATGACATTGATTTAGCTGTCGAACTCGTAAATAAAGAGGATTTTCATAGAAGGCATAGAGACAGGGTAAACAAGGCGTTAAAAGAGGGTCGCCGTTTTCCGAACGTAGTTGCTCAGGCTTATTGGCCCAAAGAAGAGGTTTTACGTTTTCTAAAAGCTAGGTCAAGAGTTTTTAGTATACATGATATGGATGATCAAATCCTTCACAAAGTAACAAGTAAGGTTATTTACGAACAACCATAGGGAAACTTTTGAAGGGTGGCAACGTCACATAACAGAGTGTTTGCGACGCTTTGCCAATATGCAAGCGGGTTGGGACGCGTCGCAAACACTCAGGACGTTATGTATAATTCGCTTGCATGTTATGAATCGGGGTCTGTTTGGATGAAGAAAATCATTGTCATTGGGTCAAGTGGATATTTAGGGACAGCTATTACAGATTTGGCAAGTCGAACTTACCCAGTGATTGCCACATATCGCACCACCCCTTGTCCAGTTTACAATAGCAACACGGGTCATGTTCGTGTAGATTTTGAAGATCAACAGAGCGTTATCGTTATACTACGGCTGATTCAAAAAACTGATATAGTGATTGTTGCATCAAATGTTGAATATGGCTCACTGAACAAAACAATTCTCTGCAATTACCATGGCATGCTATACACTTTGCAGAGAGATAGAATCAAAACTATCTTTATCTCATCAGATGCAGTTTTTGATGGGAAGGAAGATAAATACGCTGAGGACAGTGTTCCTAATCCAATTACCGATTATGGAAAGCAGAAATTTAAGTCGGAGAGGATTATCGGCGAGCGTCAGAATGTAATCATTCGTACCAGTTATATATACGGCAGTAACCGATACGTAGTAGACAAAAGGTTTTGGGAAATTGAAAATGCAGCGGAAAATGACAGCACGATCAATAAGGCATCAAATCTAATTCGAAATCCAATTCACGTTGTAGATCTAGCGAAGGTTATTCTACTACTGAAAGAAAAGACTGGAATATTCCACGTTGCTGGACCAAGGATGTCAGCATATACGTTTTACCATTTTCTTGCGAAAGAGGCAGGAATTATCGTTGATATTAAGGAAGTAATGCTAAAACAAGAACAGGCGAACGAAATTCCTCTAAACACAAACTTAGTTTCCAATAAGCTTCGTAATTTGGGAATCCATATACCGAGCGTGAAAGAGAATAGTGGAAGAATTTATCCCGGGTCGACGGCGAACTACACATAACACGGTATTAGCGACACTTTGTAATGCTATTGGGTGAAAAGACGCATCGTTAATACCTGAACGTTATCTGCAATGCCTAGGTCTTATTTGTTTTGGATAGGGATATGTGAATGCTCAATTTGAAATCTTATCTTCTATAGTTTAGAGAATATTAATAAAGGAGTGGTTAATCGTGAGGAGATGGTTTATAGGTGTGTTCATTCTTCTTTTCTTCTCCTTACCTTCTCAAGTCTTGGCAGCAGAACAATCACCTACAGTTTCAATTCAACGCATTTATGGCCAAGACCGTTATCAAACAGCCACAGCAATTGCAGATCAACTGGCAAAGCAATTTGGTATCAATTATTCGATGGGTCAAAAGTTCCAAGCAGTTGTCTTAGCGTCAGGTAACAATTGGCCAGATGCGGTATCAGGAACAGCCTTGGCTAATGTTAATAAAGCACCGATACTATTACTGGATAAAACTACTGATGCCCAGGGGAGTCAAGAGACCTTTAAGTATGTTCATCAACACGTTAGTGCTAGTGGAAAAGTATTTATACTTGGTGGAACAGGAGTAGTGCCAATAGAATTTACACAATATCTTATTAGTATGGGATTTTCCCCTTCCAATGTTCAGCAAATAGGCGGAATTGATAGAGCAGAAACATCCTTTATGATAGCCAAAACGTTGAACATTCATAATTTTTTTCTTGTCTCCGACCAGAATTTTTATGATGCATTGTCAGTAGCTCCGCATGTATCATCGAATCAAGATCGAACCCTATTACTAGTATCAAGTTCTGGTTTAACTGTGAAAGGTGAAAAGGAATATTTAGATGGTTGCTCTGACGTTATAACCGTAGGTGATTTGAGTAACAGTATAGCTTCAATTTACCCTAGGGCATATAACCCGTATGCGATTGGTATTAATGGATCGGAGTATGAAACAAATGCTCGCATGGTGGGCAGCGGGTTTGAAACAGCATTTATCGCTACTGGCGAAGATTATCCAGATGCCCTAACGGGCTCTGTATTAGCAGGAAGTATAGGTGGGTATCAAGGATCACCCATAATATTTGTAAAGCATGATTCTGTTGCACAGGAATCAGTACATGCATTGGAATATATTAAGACGGAACCAGACGGAGGCAGCCTTAGGCATGTAATTGTACTTGGAGGAACAGGGGCTGTAAGTGATAATGCAGTCAAGCAGGCCATTTACCTAATAACAGGGATTACAGTGCCTTAACTATGGCTATTAAAAGAATATATATAAGTAAGAAATATGATAAGTGAAATGTGAGGGTATTCTTAATCGGCACTGCAGATAACAGCGTATTCCCAACACCTGGTAATATGCATGTGAAATGGCGCGTCGGGAATACGCGAAACGTTATCTGAAACTGCTGGGTTTGTTAAAGATGATTAAGCTGAGATTTTTAAGATGATTAAGAGGAGTTGTTGCAATGATGGATGAAATAGTGAAGGAGCTTACCCTTTTGCTCATGTACCTAACTTCATGGAAGGAAGATGTGGGTTTTGCTCAAGCAAGGCGTACATGGAAAGGATATCCTTTCGAGACAATCAACAAGTTAACAGATGAGGAATTGATATCAGGTAGCCAGCGCTCAAAGTCGGTGTATTTGACAGATGAAGGGGTTAAATTGGCTGAACAATTAGGAAAGAAATATTTGAACGAAGAGATAAAGCTCTAAGCTTGATTTTTATCTATCGATGAGGAGAAGATGAATGACTAGAATTTCGATTAAAGAATATGCCAAGAAGCACATTAAGTGTAATCCCGATGAGAATCTTAAGGATGTAATATCAAGACTAAAGGATGCCGTTGAAAGAAAGAATTCAGGGGCTACATGTAGCATATGTGGAGCATCAATTTGGGCAGTTGGATCTGCGGTTGGTGGATTTGAAGGCTGCTTCACTTGTATTACTGGAGAACATGACGATTCCGAGGATTATGAGGTTTTTTTGTGATTGTATTCCTTTGCCGCAGCATCAGATAACAGCGTATTCCCAAAATCTGAGAGGATATGAATGCAGTAACCAGACTCCGGGAACACGCGAACCGTTATACGACATGCCTGGGTTATTAATTAGATTGCCCTGAAAAACTAAGCAAACTCTGTGCAAAAATCCCTCGAAACAAAAAGGAATTCACTAGGATTTTGTGGAAATTTAGAAGTGACCAAACAACGAAACTCCACAACCACCCTTTAGAGAATTCCTCGTTCCTGTGGTTCTCCAAAGGGACATGAAAATCCTTTTTTGGGGGGCAAAAAATGTTACGACTTCGCAACGAACAGCTTACAATTTGGGACTCCATTTTGCCGAAGGAAGTGCTGGAACTAAGCCCAGAACTCAAGACGGTTGATCGTCTCTTGGATGATGAGCGATTTATGGAGCCCTTTCTCTCTCACTGGAATATTCGTATTGGCCGACCAACTGTTCCGGTGGAAACTTATCTCCGTCTAATGTTTCTCAAATTCTGTTATGGATTTGGCTATGAAACACTTGTTAGCGAAGTCAGTGACAGTATCAAATGGCGGCGGTTCTGCCGCGTTGATCTCGATGCCTTAGTGCCGCACAGTACGACATTGATCAAGCTGAGCCAGAAATACGGGGACGAAATCATTGAGGATCTGAACAAAAAACTTGTTACTAAGGCGAGTCAGGAACAGATGACACGGAACCGGCGGCTGCGTACGGACACTACAGTAACCGAATCCAATGTTCACTACCCAACGGATGCCCATCTGCTGGCGGATGCAGTAAAAACCATAACCCGACAGGCGAACCGCCTTTGCGATCAAGTGAGTGGCACAGTTCCTAAGATGAGGAATCGTTTTCGTTCAACGAAAAAACGGATACTGGAAATCGGCAAGACCTTGAAACGGCGAAGCCATGAGGCGGTACAGGAGGTTCGCAACATCACGGATAAGCTTGTGGATAAAGCGATTGAGACGATTTCCGATGCCCATCGGATAATGGATAAAGTTGAAGAGACTTGGGGCGAGCAAATAAGCCCAGCTCTAAAAAATACGATCGAGAAATTGGACAAGCTCATTCATACCACGGACAAGATTGTCAATCAAACGCTTCAGGTGAACAGCGGAAAAACACACATCCCGCAACGGGTAATTAGCCTCTATGATCCTGACGCGAGGCCTATCCAGAAGGGCAAGTTGAAGAACCCGACGGAATTTGGCTATAAGACCGAAATCACAGAGAATGAAGACCGTCTGGTTACGGATTACAAAATCCATATAGGCAACCCCAGCGATGAAAGTTTGCTCTTGGGCACCGTGAGACGCCACATCGAAAACACTGGGCGGATCCCTTACGCTGTTGCCACTGACCGTGGTTACAGCAGTGGTAAGAATGAAGCAGCTTTAACCGAACTGGGGATAAAACGAATATCCATCCCAAAGAAGGGCAAGAAAACTCAGAAGCGACAAACCCATGAAAGGCAAAGATGGTTTCGACGTCTGCAAGCATGGCGTGCTGGTGGAGAAGGAACCATTAGCATCTTGAAACGTAAATATGGCCTGGGGAGGAGTCTGCTCAGAGGACACCGCGGAGTTAGCATCTGGGTGGGATTTGGCATACTGACCTACAATTTAAGAAAATTGGCCGCCATGAATTAGGAAATGGCAAGGAATACCCCTCTACAATGCCGGGGATTCATACTGATGTATTCCGATCCCAGGGGGTCGGTCAAGGGACGGTTTGCAAACCTACTTTTTCAGGGCAATCTAACTAAAGTCTCGTTCCAAGGACCCCATGAGCCACGCTTCATTAACTGTCTCACCTTTAATATGGATTGTCCCCCAAGCACATCGTTTTTGTCAATTCTCACCAGTAATACAGCTCCTTCAGAATGAATGGCACATAAAGTTCTTGCACAAAATTTTATCCACAAACAACTATCATGCAATGTCACATAACGGTTCGCGTGTTCCCGGAGTCTGGTTACTGCATTCATATCCTCTCAGATTTTGGGAATACGCTGTTATCTGATGCTGCGGCAAAGGAATACAATCACAAAAAAACCTCATAATCCTCGGAATCGTCATGTTCTCCAGTAATACAAGTGAAGCAGCCTTCAAATCCACCAACCGCAGATCCAACTGCCCAAATTGATGCTCCACATATGCTACATGTAGCCCCTGAATTCTTTCTTTCAACGGCATCCTTTAGTCTTGATATTACATCCTTAAGATTCTCATCGGGATTACACTTAATGTGCTTCTTGGCATATTCTTTAATCGAAATTCTAGTCATTCATCTTCTCCTCATCGATAGATAAAAATCAAGCTTAGAGCTTTATCTCTTCGTTCAAATATTTCTTTCCTAATTGTTCAGCCAATTTAACCCCTTCATCTGTCAAATACACCGACTTTGAGCGCTGGCTACCTGATATCAATTCCTCATCTGTTAACTTGTTGATTGTCTCGAAAGGATATCCTTTCCATGTACGCCTTGCTTGAGCAAAACCCACATCTTCCTTCCATGAAGTTAGGTACATGAGCAAAAGGGTAAGCTCCTTCACTATTTCATCCATCATTGCAACAACTCCTCTTAATCATCTTAAAAATCTCAGCTTAATCATCTTTAACAAACCCAGCAGTTTCAGATAACGTCCTGAGTGTTTGCGACGCGTCCCAACCCGCTTGCATATTGGCAAAGCGTCGCAAACACTCTGTTATGTGACGTTGCCACCCTTCAAAAGTTTCCCTATGGTTGTTCGTAAATAACCTTACTTGTTACTTTGTGAAGGATTTGATCATCCATATCATGTATACTAAAAACTCTTGACCTAGCTTTTAGAAAACGTAAAACCTCTTCTTTGGGCCAATAAGCCTGAGCAACTACGTTCGGAAAACGGCGACCCTCTTTTAACGCCTTGTTTACCCTGTCTCTATGCCTTCTATGAAAATCCTCTTTATTTACGAGTTCGACAGCTAAATCAATGTCATTAACCTCATTTGCCTCAGTCAGTAAGCTACCAAATAATAATACTTTCTTTACAAAATAGCAGTAGTCTGGATTACCATTAACTTGTCGTACCCGATTAAGGAACTCTTCCAATTTCTTCTCTGCCGTTACACGAGATATTGGCTTTGCAGCTGAAGCCATACTCAAAGCGTTGCCTTTTATTGTATTTATATATTGAACTTCGCCTGTGGGATCAGTCATTCGCTCAACGAAACCTTGGTCTATAAGAACTTGAATTAACTTATTAGAGTCGGCACTGTCCAAACCAAGAACATCACTAACTAAAGTCTCGTTCCAAGGACCCCATGAGCCACGCTTCATTAACTGTCTCACCTTTAATATGGATTGTCCCCCAAGCACATCGTTTTTGTCAATTCTCACCAGTAATACAGCTCCTTCAGAATGAATGGCACATAAAGTTCTTGCACAAAATTTTATCCACAAACAACTATCATGCAATGTCACATAACGTTCAGGTATTAACGATGCGTCTTTTCACCCAATAGCATTACAAAGTGTCGCTAATACCGTGTTATGTGTAGTTCGCCGTCGACCCGGGATAAATTCTTCCACTATTCTCTTTCACGCTCGGTATATGGATTCCCAAATTACGAAGCTTATTGGAAACTAAGTTTGTGTTTAGAGGAATTTCGTTCGCCTGTTCTTGTTTTAGCATTACTTCCTTAATATCAACGATAATTCCTGCCTCTTTCGCAAGAAAATGGTAAAACGTATATGCTGACATCCTTGGTCCAGCAACATGGAATATTCCAGTCTTTTCTTTCAGTAGTAGAATAACCTTCGCTAGATCTACAACGTGAATTGGATTTCGAATTAGATTTGATGCCTTATTGATCGTGCTGTCATTTTCCGCTGCATTTTCAATTTCCCAAAACCTTTTGTCTACTACGTATCGGTTACTGCCGTATATATAACTGGTACGAATGATTACATTCTGACGCTCGCCGATAATCCTCTCCGACTTAAATTTCTGCTTTCCATAATCGGTAATTGGATTAGGAACACTGTCCTCAGCGTATTTATCTTCCTTCCCATCAAAAACTGCATCTGATGAGATAAAGATAGTTTTGATTCTATCTCTCTGCAAAGTGTATAGCATGCCATGGTAATTGCAGAGAATTGTTTTGTTCAGTGAGCCATATTCAACATTTGATGCAACAATCACTATATCAGTTTTTTGAATCAGCCGTAGTATAACGATAACGCTCTGTTGATCTTCAAAATCTACACGAACATGACCCGTGTTGCTATTGTAAACTGGACAAGGGGTGGTGCGATATGTGGCAATCACTGGGTAAGTTCGACTTGCCAAATCTGTAATAGCTGTCCCTAAATATCCACTTGACCCAATGACAATGATTTTCTTCATCCAAACAGACCCCGATTCATAACATGCAAGCGAATTATACATAACGTTAATTTAGCGAAATTCGTTAAATATTTGTCGGCAGGATTATATGCGAATGGTATTTCATATATACCGCCTTTGCCTACCCATCGAGATTCAAGCTGTCTAACGGACTTCGGATACGGCCGATGTCTTTCTGACTAACATGTGTATAGATTTCTGTCGTCTTGGAATTTTTGTGTCCCAGGAGCTCCTGGATATATCTTAGATCAGTCCCCGCTTCGAGCAAGTGGGTTGCGAACGAATGCCTCAGGGAATGGATCGACACATCTTTTTTGATTTCGGCTTTTTTACAGGCTGTCTCAAAAATCTTCTGGGCGGAGCGCTCGGTAAGGTGCGTTCCAGCCTGTTCCCCTGGGAACAGCCAATCAGATGGATTGTACTGCCTCATATAGATTCGTAGGACGTCGACTGCAGTCTTTGATAGAATCGTATATCTGTCTTTTCTTCCTTTGCCCTGTCTCACATGGATGAGCATACGTTGGACATCGATATCCTTGATTCGGATGCTCACTACTTCACTGACCCTTAGACCCGCTGAGTAGGTCAGTGCCAGGATGGCTTTATGTTTGGAATTGCTTACTTGCTTAAGGACGTTTTGTACTTCTTCCCGACTCAAGACATCGGGTAGTTTCTGCTCTCTCTTTGGTCTTGGCAACCGCAAGTTAGCCACGCTCTGCATTTGTTCCGTGTCCCTGAAGAGGTGTTTTATTGCGCTGATTGCCTGGTTCACGTATGAACTTGATCGTTCCCCATGTTCGAGCAAATGAAGGAGATACTTTTCGATATCTTTCTGATCAATGTCCACAGGCAGTTTCTTTGTAAAAACGAGGAATCGTTCCGCATGGCCCTTGTAGGCCTCTATCGTTTGGCTACTGTAACCCCGGAGGGTAAGTGCCGACTCCGTTTCATCGAGAAGGCGTTTTAACCGGGACAGCCCTTCTGGTCCCAGGAATGGGGCATCCGTCCAATTCAGATCGATGGACGGGTCAAATCTTACCTCTTCGTCGGCAAACGCTTTTACAAGACGTTCCACCGCATCTTCGGTAAAAGGCATTTCCCAGTACTTTCCCAAGGGGTTCCATCGTCTGGTTACTTGCTTCACTTTTTTCACCCTCGCCGGACTGTACTCGAAGGTTATTATAAGATTTTCGTCATTCCCCTTATTGACCTGAATAGCCACACAATCACGCCCCATATGATTTCTCACCGTCACCGGTACACCCCTGTAGCACACACCTGCACAACTTGGTCCATTTTTTCTGGGCTTGTCAGAAATAAACCATCAGGTCATGGCAACCCCCCCCCAGTGAGATTGGTGAGACAGTAAATCTGGCTATATTAAGCCGGCTTACTCTCTACGGGTTTTTATGGGCTTGCAAGTGACGTTCCCAACAGGGTAAATGCAACAAAAGAAAGGTCTAAAGGGACTAGATCGATTGACGTCATAAAGTCACCTGCCTCTTGGCTTCTTGGCGGCGGCTACGGGAAATGCGGTCAAATTCCTTCTTTAGCTTTAATGCCATGGTAGCCCCTATTATATACCTTTTTTACCATTATAGGAACTTACTTCTGCTTATCCATAGAAATCTTCCCGACAGAACTTCTCATTTCCCGCCCGAGAAGCGGATCCGCAAGCGGGAGACTCTGGGAGTACGAAAATACCGGTTGGAGTGCGAAAGTGCCGGACTTCTTAGCGACCTCTTTATGACTTTTTAAGATGGCTTAGAGCAAGTTGGGTGAACGCCGCGGTTTTAGTCTTGATTCTAGTTCTTGATTTTGGTCTTGATTTTGCTCTTGGCCTTGGTTCTGGTCTTGGTCTTGGTCTGGGACATTGGTCTTGTCTTGCGTCTCGGTTTTGCTCTTGCGCCAAGGCATCCTTCTTACCCCATCTCCAGCCTGACTCTGCTGCCCGCTCCGCCGGGCCTGGCGGGGATGACGATGATGCGGCGGGCGAGACGGTGACGCAGCTCGGGGACGTGGCTGATGATGCCGATGGTCAGGTTTTGCAGGCGGAGCTTCTCCAAAGTGGTCATAACGATTTCCAGGAGTTCCGTATCCAGAGTACCAAACCCTTCGTCCAGGAAGAAAAATTCCAAGGGAACTTCGCCACGTAATTGGATTTGTGAGGAAAGCGCCAAAGCTAAGGCCAGCGAGGTGAGAAAAGTTTCGCCGCCGGACAGACTGTTTACTGGGCGGCGGTAACCGCCGTTGGCATCATCCCGAACTACAAAACCTCCTTCGGAATCGACTTCCAGGGCGTAGCGGTAGTTTGTCAGCTGCGCCAAACGTTCAGAGGCGTCGTACGCCACGTGAATCAGTTGTTCTTCGGCGATGAATTCCACGAATGTATTGCCTTTCAAGATGTTCTGGAGCTCTTTCTGCAAAGCGAGATGGTGACTCAAAGATTTTCTCTGCTTATCCAGGGTCTCCCATTGCGCCTGCTTTTCTTTGAGCTGCAGAAAAGTGTTCTGCAGTACCCCCCGCCGCTCCATCGCCTCATTATGGACCCTGCCCGCATCTTTCAACCTAACGGGCCAGGCCAGCCATTCCGCAGGGGAAATACTCCGTCCTTCCAGTCGGGCCTCGATTTGGCTTTGGTTTTCTTTGAGAAAAGATTCTTCCTGTTGAAAGGTCTTGATTTCCTCTGTCATTTGCCGGCGTTCCTGCTCATTGCAGAGACTGGCTTCGGCCGCGGCGGCGCTGACGAATCCGGCTAGACGGAGTCCTTGGCTCAATTTGACCTCGGTCTCCTTTAAGCCCTGCTCTTTCAGGTCCACTTCCTTACTGACCGCGGCTTGATCCTGTTCGGCCCGGTTCTGCCGGGTCTGGGCTCCTTCCAATGCCTTTTTGCTTTCCTCCTCCAAGCGCTTCAGTTCTGCCAGCTTAGCCCCTTCCGCCCCGGCCAGGGAGACTGCCGGTTCGCCTCCCGTCACCTCGCGCAGCCTGCCCTCGTCAATATCCAAGGCCTTCTTCAACTCACGCCCGCTGATGGCCAGCTCCTGCAGGTTCAGTTCCCGCTGGTTCCCTTCCTCTTGCATCTCTTGCTGCTTTTCTGTCAGAGCCTTGATCTCGACCTCAGCCCCGGCCAAACTCCTGTTAATCTGCTCTGCTTCCGAATCCCATTCGGCATAGGTCTTCTGCAAGTTTGCGATATCCTCCAGGTGTATGTCACCCCGGGCTGCATCCAGCTCCTTTTGTTTCCGGTCCAACTCTTCTCTCAGTCCGGCTAACCGTTCCAATGAATCTTTTACCGCCCGAGTCGCCGCGGCATAATGGACCTGGGCCCGGCCGGTTTCCTCCTGGGCCCGGGCGGAGGTCGACTGCGCTTTCTCCAGCTTTTCTTGCGTATCATTCTTCGTTTGACGCCAACGCAGCAGTGCGGCGCGTTCCTTCTCCAAGCCGGTCAGTTTCGCCTCGAGTTCGTTCCGCAGCCCTGTCAGGCTCTTGTCCCGGTCTCCCTCGGGTAAAAGTTCTCTCAGCTCAGCAACGCCGGCGGCTTTCAGCCGGAGAGAAATCTTTTGGTCTTCCAACTGATCAAGCAAGGTCTGGGCTTGGGCTCTTTCGACGGCTAAACGCGTCTCAATCGTCCTGACCCGCTCTTCCCACTTCGTCCGTGTTTCTTTGGCCTCTTCCAGAGTCGTTCGCGCCCGCACGACTTCCTCCGCGGCCGGGGCCTGTGCCGGCAGGGGATGATGCTCCGACCCGCACACGGGGCAAGATTTCCCCTCTACTAGCTCCTGTGCCAGGATACCTGCGAGATTTTTGGTCTCCAGGGTCTTCAGTAAACCGGCCTGATTCGCTTCTTCTGCGCCGGCCTCTTCCTTATGCCTGAGTGCCCCGGCGCACTCCCTCTCCAAGGCCTCTAATCTTTCACCGCGCCCCAG
The DNA here is from genome assembly GCF_902729405.1 of Acididesulfobacillus acetoxydans. GTDB lineage: Bacteria > Bacillota > Desulfitobacteriia > Desulfitobacteriales > Desulfitobacteriaceae > Acididesulfobacillus > Acididesulfobacillus acetoxydans. Next base: position 692,221 of record NZ_LR746496.1, on the reverse strand, counting down.
AGAGTCCGCCAAACCCAACTCGAGTCTTTCTTTCTCTTCCCTCAATTCCTTTTCCGCTTGTTCGATTTTGTCCAGCCGAGCCTTGAATCGTTCATATACCACGGCCCTCGTGGCGAGAGTCTCTTCATCTCCCGGGGGATGGTCCTGCAAGTCCAACAAAGCTTCTTTTAAACCGTCGCTTTCGGCCAGGGCTTTTTCTGCCAAGCTCTTTTTGCGGCTCACTTCACCTTGCCAAGTCTCTTCTTCCGCTTGGTTGCGGGCACAATCCTTTTCCAAACTGCCAATTTGGCCGGAAAGCACTTGCAGCACATCCAGAGCTTGGGCCAAGGCATTAACTTTAACACGTTGGAGCGACGGCACTTGAATATCCGCCAGGCGTTTTTTCTTTGCTTCCCAAGACATTTTGACTTCCCGCAACTTGCCAGCCACCGCCTCGAGATTCCCCGCCCATTCCTCTTTCTTCTTGGCCTCGGAACTGTAGCGGTTCCGCAAATTCCCCAACAGATTCTTTCTCTCCGCAATCTCCTTTTCCAACTGGATCGCCTGTTCTAAACGTTCCAGCCGGCGCAAGATCCCCGGTTCCCGGCTTAACCGCTCCTCGTTCGCTTTTTGCCAAACCCCGGCTGCTTTTTCCCGATCAAGCTCAGCCTCACGCAAACGGGCTTTCAGCTCGCTTTCTTTTCTCCTTGCCTCCCGTTGTGCTTCTTCCGCCTGTTTCAAGGCGATCAGCAACGGTCTCAGGCTTTCGGCGGCCTCAGCCAGGCCCAATCGTTTCTGCCTGTCCGCTACAGCGCTGCGCCGGGCTTCCCAGGCCTTCTTTCGCTCTCCGTTCTGGCGCAGTTCCTCCTGAAGATCCCAAATTTCTTTCGCCGTTTCATAGAGCGAGCGCAGGGTCGCGAGCTGCTGCTCCGCTCCGGCCGCGACGATTATCGCTTCGTTGTACTCCGTCTCCGCCTGGCGCAGGCGCTCCGCGGAAGCGTCCCCCAATCCCTGTTGTTCTTTTTCGACGCCATGCAGGTCGAATTCTGTCTGCTTCAACTGTTCCGTTAAACGGGTACTTAACCCTTTGCCGTAGGCCTCCAGGGCAAACAGCCTCTCCAGCATTTCGCGCCGTTCCCGCGGTTTAATGGTCAGAAACTCGGCAAATTTACCCTGAGGTAAAACCACCGCCCGTGTAAAGTCTTCCGAGTTTAGCCCCAAGATCCCCTCCAGGGCTTTGGTCATTTCTTTTTCCTTCGCCGCGAGCACTTTTTCTTGCCCGCAATTTTCCTCGACTAAACGGCAAACAGAGGCGGTGACAGTTCTCTCCCCAGAGCGCTTGTAGGATCGTTCCGCCCGGTAGTTTTTACGCCGTTTACCCTCTCCTAGGGAGAACGTATACTTTACACTCAACCGTTCTGCCCCGTGATTCAAAATTCCTTGGGTATGATTGGCCGCCCGTTCAACGGTTCCGTACAAAGCGAGCGTGATGGCGTCCAATATGCTCGACTTGCCGCTGCCTGTGGGGCCGAAAATGCCAAACACGCCGGTCTCGCTTAGTTGATCGAAAGCCACAACCTGCGTTTCGCTAAAACTATTCAAACCCGTAATTTCTAAACGAACTGGCCTCATGCGCTCTCCCCCTCCTCCCCTTTGCTTCCTCTCCCGTCATTGCGCTCCAGTAAGGACAAGAACAGACGAACGAGTTCGTCCCCCGGCTCCGCCCCACCCGACCTTTCCCGGTAGAAGCGGCGGAACAGCTCATCAATCGGCAGACCGGCCCGTCCCAACGCCGCCGACTTTTCCAAGGCCGGGAAAACAGGCCGGATATTAACGATCCGTTCCCGCAGGCGGCGCAAATCCTGAACCTCCTTGGGGCTGAGGGGATTGGTCAGGCAGATTTCCAGGTCAATCCAGGCCTGCGGATCTCTTTTTTCCTCAATCCAGCGGTAGACTTGGGCCAGCCCCTCTTTCGCCTTCCACCTGACCAAAGGATAGCCGGCATTGAGGACGATTTCCCTCAGGGCAGCCGCCCGCCCCGGGCACACCTCAAGCAAAATGACGGATTTTGCCTGTCCTGCCTCGGAAAAGCTGTACGCCAGTGGAGCTCCCGAGTAGCGGGCCGGCCCCGGAGCGCTTTTAACGGCTTGCGCCCGGTGCAAATGACCGAGAGCGATATAGTCTGCCCCCGCAGGCAAAGCACCGGGTTCCACCGCCGGAGCGCTCCCCAACTGGATAGGGCGTTCCGAATCAGATTCCAGTCCGCCCCGGACAAAGAGGTGACTGAGGGCCAAATTAACGCTGTCCTGCCGGAACTTGGCCGCCAACCTGCCAAAAAGCAGAGAAATCCTCTGCGAATACTCCCGCCGCAAAACTTCCTCATCGAGTGAAGCGCTTAAGACTTCATTGAGACGCGACTCGGACGGGTAAGGAAGCATAGCAACGACCGCCGTCTCCCGGCAACCGGGTACTCCGAGTTCGACCCAACCCTGGCCCGCGGCAGGCCTGCTCACCCGCTTCTCGGATAGGGTCAGACTGGGGGCAAGAGTCTCTTTCGGTTCTCCCAACAAAACGATGCCATGGCGCCCAGCCAGAGGACTGGCCGCACACAGCCGTTCTGGGTTATCATGGTTGCCGGCAATTGCGACCACCGCCCTCTTGCCCCCGCGCGCCAGACGGTCCAGCGCTTCATAGTAAAACTCTTCAGCCCAGGCCGGTGGATTGACCGTATCAAACACATCTCCGGCGATCAGCACCAGATCAACCTTTTCGTCTTCAGTGATTTCACAAAGTTCGTCAATAAACTTTTCCTGCTCTTCCTGGCGACTGCGCCCTTCCAGCTGGCGCCCCAGATGCCAGTCTGAGGTATGTAAGATCCGCAATGACAGCACTTCCCTTCTTGGAGATCAATTTCTATTATAGGTGATCCGCGGGACAAAATCCTGAGCACTTGCCGCTGATTCTAACGGAACAAAACAAAGCTTCTTTTCTTATCCGGACTCTCCGGCCCCGTGCTTGCCCAGCGCTCAGCATAAACTTCCCGCTTCCGGGGAACATCTAACCTGAAGGCGGAAACATCTCTGACTTTGACCGTGAGGGAGGTAAAGATATGACTGATGAACCTGGAAAAAGAGACGCGCTGAGCGACGGGAAAGGCCTTCCCAGAAGGCGCTTCCTCAAGACCGGCATCGCCGGCATCAGCGGAGTGCTGGGAATCGCTTACCTTGGCCTCATCGGCAGGTACTTAACACCCCCTGCCATCGGTTCCGACCCTTTGCTGCCCGTGGGCAAGACGACCGAGTTCTCCCTAGACACACCCAAACTTGTCGTTTACAAATACGGCGGTATCGAACAGGGTGTATATGTGATCAATACGAGTGACGAAGGCTGGATCGCCTTGGATTTTCACTGTACTCATCTCCAGTGTGCCGTGAACTGGATCCCCGCCATAAAAAAGTTCGCCTGTCCTTGCCATGGGGGAGTTTATGACATGAAGGGGCACGTCCTGGGAGGACCCCCACCGCGTCCTTTATATCGACGGATCATCCGGGTCCAAGGCAATTCGGTTATAGTCGGCGGGAGGTTAGCATAATGGGACGTTGGTTGGATGAACGCTTGCAATTCAGTGACCTGCTTCGGTCCGTTTTTGAACACCCGATTCCCAAGCCCAGTAATTTTCTCGATTATCTGGGGTTTGCCACCTTGTTCGCTTTTGCCAGTCAGGCTATCACCGGCATCTTATTGGCGACAGCCTACATTCCCTCGGCAGCTGAGGCCTATAATAGCATCAAGGCACTACAGGCCGTGACCTTGGGCTCCTACGTGCGTTCCCTGCATTCCTGGGGAGCAAACTTCATGGTGGTGCTGGTCTTTCTCCATCTGCTCAGGGTATTCTACGAAGGAGCCTACAAAAAACCCCGTGAGCTGACTTGGATTATGGGGGTCATCCTCTTCCTTGCCACCCTAGGGCTGGCGTTCACCGGTTACCTGCTGCCCTGGAACCAAGAGGGCTACTGGGCCACGACTGTAGGCAGCGCTATGCCGGGGTACATACCCCTAATCGGAGAATATATCCTCAGAATCATGCGCAACGGTCTGGAAGTGACCGGAGCCACTTTGACGCGCTTTTACGCAGTCCATATGCTCGTCCTGCCCCTTATTATACTCCTCGCCTTCACACCTCACTTTTTCTTTGTCTTGCGCCAAGGCATGTCGGTCGCCGACAAACTCGAAGCAGCCAAGCAGCGCGGCGAAGATATTGAAGCAAAGTCCATCCCTTTCTACCCCAACGTGGCCTTGCGCATGATCTTACTGGTTCTCGTCGTAGCAGCCGCTTTGTGGATTTTGGCGGGCGTATATCCTAAATCCCTGGGAAGCCCCGCCGATCCCTTGAACCGGAACCATTATGTGCCCACCCCGGCCTGGTATTTCTTTGGCGTTTACCAGGCGCTCAAGTATTTTCCCGGCCGCTTGGACGTGATCGCCATGGTTGGCTTGCCTTTCCTCCTGCTCATCGTCTTGTTCGGGCTTCCCTGGATCGACCGCAACCCTTCCCGCAGTCCCCGCAAACGCCCCCTCGCTCTCAGTATCGCCGCGGTTCTGGTAGTGGGCTTGAGCTTCTTAACTTATCAGGGAATCCGTTCAGTACCAAAACCCCTGCCGACGACCGGCGTCATAGCCGCCCCCAGTTATAAAGCCGATATCGATCCTATTTTTCAAAGCCGCTGCGTTGGCTGCCACGGCCAAAGTGGCGGATATTCCTTAGACACGTACGCGAATGTTATGAAGAAAAATGTCGTTCCAGGCCATCCAAACGCTTCCCTCCTGGTCAAACGCATCGAGGGAAAAGTGGCGCCGCAAATGCCCCTCGGACTGCAACCCTTGAGCAAAGATCAAATTCAGACCGTCAAAAACTGGATTAAGGCCGGTGCCAAAAATAATTAACCAAAAACCATTGGCTCATCGGGCGTACGCCGCGACGGTCTCCACTGCAGACTGTCGCGGCGAGCGTGTGCACTCCGGCACCCATCTTCATACTCTGATAGTACTGCCTTAGCGGCATCGGGGTCTACCCCGAAAACTAATTTTCAGCCATTATTCGCGTTGCCGCACAGACGTCTGACATACCCTAGGAAACCCCCAATATTATTTTCTGTGTTGACCTAAGCACTCTGTTAAAAGTGAGCGTCTGCAATGCCAAAGGAAGCCTCCCCCGTGTTCCCGACACGGCGGAAGGCTTCCTTACTCACTGGCTCATATCCGGCTCTTAATTCGTCATATGAAAGGGCGCCTTAACTCATGACTGAAGCCGCGAGCGTGCGGGCACTGTCCATCAATGGAAATCGCCGGGTTCACTGGAAGCGCTGAAATTCAAGTTGGTAACCGGAGCGCCGGCCTTCACCTTCTGAATGTATTTGAAACCTTGGCTAGCATGACAGCTGTTACAATTCGAAATGACGTCGTTATATGCTGTCTTAAAAGCTGAGAAATCTTTACTGTTCAACGCTTTGTCCAGCGGTGAACCCGCCGCCAGATTGGCCTTGTCAAACGAAGCCCAGAGACTGTACAGCTGTGGTTTGGTAATTTGCGTCGGACTCATAAAATTGTTAGCCAAGTCAGCCATATATTTTGCTAAAGCCCAGTTGCCCCCTTTGGCCGCATAGTACACGTTATCAAACGAATCGGACACGCCTTTCATTTGCGTGCTAAATCTCGGTATCGCTTTGGCAACAATGTTGTTAACCTTATTTGTTAAGTCTGCTGTGCCGGTCGAAGCCGGATTCGGCGCGGTCTGGCTGCAGCCGGCGGTTAGCAGCAGGAGCGAAACGAATGTAACCGCGGCCCGGACGAACATTTTTTTCATGTACATTTTCCTCCTTAGTGATTACTCTAAACGCCACTGTTCTAGGTTTTGCCCTAAGGGGCGGAAATATGCACAGACTGAAACCCGCAAAAAACGGCAAGTATTTTATGAATTAAGAATTATGGCGGACCCTTCCGCCGGAGGTCGAATCAGAAGTCCGAGGCCGGAGGTCAGATGTCGGAACTTGGACTCCGCTACGGCAAAAAGGACTACAAGTTTCCTTGTAGTCCTTTTCTTTACCTGGCAACGTCCTACTTTCCCAGGGGACTGCTCCCCAAGTATCATCAGCCCTGGAGGTCTTAACTTCCGAGTTCGGGATGGGATCGGGTGGAACCCCTCCGGTAAAGTCACCAGATCTTGAGATGAACTGACTTTTTCAAGCCATGCTCTCTCAAAACTGCACAGATTCTTCTCTTTACTGTCTTTTGGATTTCGCCTCAGATTCAGAGTTCGTTTGAGCCCCCTCTGAATCTCTTTACCTTTTTGTGGCCTTACCGATATTCTTCTTCCCTTCGGTTCTGACGTTCTTTTCGAACCCCGAACCTCGAATTTCCAATATCGCTTTTGGTCAAGCCCTCGACCGATTAGTACCCGTCAGCTTCACACCTCACGGCGCTTCCACATCGGGCCTATCAACCTGTTCATCTTTCAGGGGTCTTACCGAGCTTACGCTCGTGGGAAATCTCATCTTGAGGTCGGTTTCGCGCTTAGATGCTTTCAGCGCTTATCCGCTCCGGATATAGCTACCCAGCGGTGCCTCTGGCGAGACAACTGGTACACCAGGGATCCGTCCATCCCGGTCCTCTCGTACTAGGGACAGATCCTCTCAAATTTCCTGCGCCTGCGACGGATAGGGACCGAACTGTCTCACGACGTTCTGAACCCAGCTCACGTACCGCTTTAATGGGCGAACAGCCCAACCCTTGGGACCTACTACAGCCCCAGGATGCGATGAGCCGACATCGAGGTGCCAAACCTCCCCGTCGATATGGACTCTTGGGGGAGATAAGCCTGTTATCCCCAGGGTAGCTTTTATCCGTTGAGCGATGGCCCTTCCACTCGGAACCACCGGATCACTAAGCCCGACTTTCGTCCCTGCTCCACTTGTTTGTGTCGCAGTCAAGCTCCCTTCTGCCTTTACACTCTTCGCGCGATTTCCATCCGCGCTGAGGGAACCTTTGGGCGCCTCCGTTACACTTTGGGAGGCGACCGCCCCAGTCAAACTGCCCACCTGACACGGTCCTCATCCCCGCTTCAGGGGACTAAGTTAGAATTTCAGTACAAAAAGAGTGGTATCCCACCGGCGACTCCACCAAGGCTGGCGCCCTGGCTTCTTAGTCTCCCACCTATCCTGTACATTCTCTACCAAAATCCAATGTCAAGCTGCAGTAAAGCTCCATGGGGTCTTTCTGTCCTGTCGCAGGTAACCCGCATCTTCACGGGTATTACAATTTCGCCGAGTCCCTCGTTGAGACAGTGTCCAGATCGTTACGCCTTTCGTGCGGGTCAGAACTTACCTGACAAGGAATTTCGCTACCTTAGGACCGTTATAGTTACGGCCGCCGTTTACTGGGGCTTCAATTCAAAGCTTCGGGTCTCCCCTAACCTCTCCTCTTAACCTTCCAGCACCGGGCAGGCGTCAGCCCCTATACTTCTCCTTGCGGATTTGCAGGGACCTGTGTTTTTGTTAAACAGTCGCCTGGACCAATTCTCTGCGACTCCTATTCCTAGGAGTACCCCTTCTCCCGAAGTTACGGGGTCATTTTGCCGAGTTCCTTAACGAGGGTTTTCTCGCGCGCCTTAGGATTCTCTCCTTATCCACCTGTGTCGGTTTACGGTACGGGCACCGATTCGCTCACTAGAGGCTTTTCTTGACAGCCTGAACTCAGTCCCTTCGCTACTTGTTTTCGCTCCCCATCACCCCTCAGAATCTCGCAGGGCGGATTTGCCTGCCCTGCTTCCTCGAGGCTTGGACGTGCTCAACCAACGGCACGCTGGACCTGTCCTTCTGTGTCACCCCATCGCTCAATCGCTTACCGGTGGTACTGGACTCTCAACCAGTTGTCCATCACCTACGCTTTTCAGCCTCGGCTTAGGTCCCGACTTACCCTGGGCGGACGAGCCTTCCCCAGGAAACCTTGGATTTTCGGCGGGAGGGATTCTCACCCTCCTTTTCGCATACTCATACCGGCATTCTCTCTTCCAAGCTCTCCACCCTTCCTTCCGGAAGAACTTCGCTGACCTTGGAATGCTCCCCTACCCCAGGAACGGAATTATTAAACCCTTAGCTTTGCGCTTATCCTGCTCGCTTCAGCCCCTGAAGAACATTTGGGAATTTTGCTCTTATTGAAACTTGCCTTCTTAGCAGATGCAAAATTCCTGATGTAGGGCTCTTTTTCGGGCCCTCTCTCTAAAGACTTAATAATTCCGTTCCTAGCCATAGCTTCGGTGATACGCTTGAGCCCCGTTACATTTTCGGCGCAGAACCACTCGACCAGTGAGCTATTACGCACTCTTTAAATGGTGGCTGCTTCTGAGCCAACATCCTGGTTGTCTGAGCAATTCCACATCCTTTTCCACTAAGCGTATACTTAGGGACCTTAGCTGATGGTCTGGGCTGTTTCCCTTTCGACTATGAAGCTTATCCCCCACAGTCTGACTCCCAATCTAAACCTAACGGCATTCGGAGTTTGATAAGGTTCGGTAACCGGGTAAGGCCCCTAGCCTATTCAGTGCTCTACCGCCGTCAGTCATCGATTGAGGCTAGCCCTAAAGCTATTTCGGGGAGAACCAGCTATCTCCGTGTTCGATTGGCATTTCACCCCTACCCACAGATCATCCCCTGCCTTTTCAACGACAGTGAGTTCGGGCCTTCAGTGGGTTTTACCCCACCTTCACCCTGTCCATGGGTAGATCACACGGTTTCGGGTCTACAGCATGGAACTATTCGCCCTCTTCAGACTCGCTTTCGCTCCGGCTCCGGCTTTTCGCCTTAACCTCGCTCCATACCGTAACTCGCCGGTTCATTCTACAAAAGGCACGCCATCACTCGTAGTTCGTGGTTCGATGCACGTCGTTCGATTCTTTGTATTCCTTTGCGGTCTTGACCTAAGATACGACTCCGTCGTATCTCGGTTTATCGCTTTTTAGAAACACATTCATCGAACCACGAATCTCGAACCACGAACCACAAGCTCTGACTGCTTGTAAGCGTACAGTTTCAGGTTCTTTTTCACTCCCCTCCCGGGGTGCTTTTCACCTTTCCCTCACGGTACTCGTTCGCTATCGGTCGCTAAGGAGTATTTAGCCTTGGGAGGTGGTCCTCCCAGCTTCCCACGGGGTTTCTCGTGTCCCGCGGTACTCAGGATACCCTCACAGCCTTCGCCCCTTTCACTTACAGGGGTGTTACCTTCTTTGCCCGGACTTTCCAGTCCTGTTCAATTAGAAGCTCCGGCCTAATAGAGGGTCCTACAACCCCGATCTCGATGTTCGATATTCGATATTCGATGTTCGTTTGCATGTGCATCTATTTGGTCTTTAGAAAACTTTTTCTTGCTTCCTCAGGCTTTCAAGATTTACTTGCACTCGAACCACGAACTTCGAACCACGAACATCGAGATCGGTTTGGGCTCTTCCCCGTTCGCTCGCCGCTACTGAGGGAATCGATAATTCTTTCTCTTCCTCCGGGTACTTAGATGTTTCAGTTCCCCGGGTTGTCCTCTTTAGCCTATGGATTCAGCTAAAGATAACCGGATATGACTCCGGCTGGGTTGCCCCATTCGGGTATCCACGGATCGAGGCCTGCTTACGGCTCCCCGTGGCATTTCGCTGTTAACCGCGCCCTTCTTCGACTCTTAGCGCCTAGGCATCCACCGTACGCCCTTAGTAGCTTGACCAAAAATCCGCCACTTAAGGTTCTTTTGAAACTTTCGTTTCTTCGGTTGAATCCTTTGACAGTATTGAAAAACTCTGTGCAGTTTTCAAAGAACAGCTTTTGAGGTTCCAAGCCGGACTCTGCCTACCGGGTACCTGTCTTCGATCTTCGAATAGAAATACCCGATATACGCGGTCGGTTCTGCCACCGAATGTCAGATTAGCCATCACCTTCCGGCCTCTGACCTCCGGCTTCCCGCTTCTGACATGGTCCCTCAAAACTAAACAACAAGCTGCGAACAGTTTGGACAAACCGATCGGGGTCAACCCACTTATCCGCTTTTGCCAATGCCGACCCCAATTTTGAGCTTGCGCTCATTGACCAACGAACTCATTTCTCCGGCCCGCGGCTTTAACCCCGCTGCAGGATACAACAGTCCGTTATCGACCTGAGGATGTTTTAATCAAATGTTCGCTTCTCTGTGACTGCTGCGGTTTTTTCAACCCCGCAGTTCACAGTCCGCTCAAACCCTGATTAAGTTCTCCTTAGAAAGGAGGTGATCCAGCCGCACCTTCCGATACGGCTACCTTGTTACGACTTCACCCCAATCATCGGCCCCACCTTCGACGGCTAGCCCCCTTGCGGGTTACCTCACCGGCTTCGGGTGTTGCAGACTTTCGTGGTGTGACGGGCGGTGTGTACAAGGCCCGGGAACGTATTCACCGCAGTATGCTGACCTGCGATTACTAGCGATTCCGACTTCATGCTCTCGAGTTGCAGAGAACAATCCGAACTGAGACCGGCTTTCTCGGATTCGCTTCACCTCGCGGCTTCGCTTCCGTCTGTACCGGCCATTGTAGCACGTGTGTAGCCCAAGACATAAGGGGCATGATGATTTGACGTCATCCCCACCTTCCTCCGGTTTGTCACCGGCAGTCTCTCTAGAGTGCTCAAGCTTTACCTGTTAGCAACTAAAGATAGGGGTTGCGCTCGTTGCGGGACTTAACCCAACATCTCACGACACGAGCTGACGACAACCATGCACCACCTGTCTCTGCGCTCCCCGAAGGGCACCCCTTAGTTTCCTAAGGGTTCGCAGGATGTCAAGCCTTGGTAAGGTTCTTCGCGTTGCGTCGAATTAAACCACATGCTCCACCGCTTGTGCGGGCCCCCGTCAATTCCTTTGAGTTTCAACCTTGCGGCCGTACTCCCCAGGCGGAGTGCTTATTGTGTTAACTGCGGCACAGAGGGGGTCGATACCCTCTACACCTAGCACTCATCGTTTACGGCGTGGACTACCAGGGTATCTAATCCTGTTTGCTCCCCACGCTTTCGCGCCTCAGCGTCAGTTACAGTCCAGAAAGCCGCCTTCGCCACTGGTGTTCCTCCACATATCTACGCATTTCACCGCTACACGTGGAATTCCGCTTTCCTCTCCTGTCCTCAAGACGCCCAGTTTCCGATGCAACCCTGGGGTTGAGCCCCAGTCTTTCACACCGGACTTAAGCATCCGCCTACGCGCCCTTTACGCCCAATAATTCCGGACAACGCTCGCCCCCTACGTATTACCGCGGCTGCTGGCACGTAGTTAGCCGGGGCTTCCTCCTTGGGTACCGTCACTCGCCTACATTATTTACATAGACGCCGTTCGTCCCCAAAGACAGTACTTTACAACCCGAAGGCCTTCGTCATACACGCGGCGTTGCTCCGTCAGACTTTCGTCCATTGCGGAAGATTCCCCACTGCTGCCTCCCGTAGGAGTCTGGGCCGTGTCTCAGTCCCAGTGTGGCCGTTCACCCTCTCAGGCCGGCTACTGATCGTCGCCTTGGTAGGCCGTTACCCCACCAACTAGCTAATCAGACGCGGGTCCATCCATAAACGGCAGCATCTTCAGAGGCCGCCTTTCCTTCCCCAGAGATGTCCCTCGGAAAGATTATCCGGTATTAGCCCCCGTTTCCAGGAGTTGTCCCGGCCTTATGGGTAGGTTACCCACGCGTTACTCACCCGTCCGCCACTAAGATATCCTAAAGTAAACTTCAAAATATCTCCGTTCGACTTGCATGTGTTAGGCACGCCGCCAGCGTTCGTCCTGAGCCAGGATCAAACTCTCCGTAAAACTTTTATCTTGACTTCCCCTGTGCCTTCAACCGCCCGGATTGCTCCGGCCGCCTTCCCTCACAGAAAAAGCAGATTCCCTCTTACGAAAGCTCCTTGGCTCTCTTATAAGATTCTCTTGACGAGTCTCATTGGCTGTCCTTGTTGTTTAGTTTTCAAAGACCGGTTCGCCTTACGGCTTCGCGTCGTTACCCGCGACGGAATTGAATTCTAGCACCTTCGACATCATTTGTCAACTACTATTTTCTTCCGCCTTTTTTTAGCCTGTCCGGCTCGAGTTCTCCTCGCGGCCGGAAGCTCTTGCCCCGCGACGCTTAATTATAATAGCATGCCGTCATCCCGGTGTCAACTGTTATTTTAGTTTTTTGTTCTCAACTTTATTCGTATCAACTTTATACGTAGATTTTTTCGAGTCCCCGCGTCACTGCGTGGATTTTTCCGAAGTCCCAGAATCCTTCTCAGGCCCCCAATCTTGCGCAAGAACCCCTGCCCGCGGACGTACACCCCCGCCATGGCAAAACAGCCTTAGGCTGCGCCCGCAGGCCGGTCCGCACCGCAGACTAACAGGAGATGCGTTTGACGGTTGGAGACTGGCAAATCAAATGAGCGGTGCAGTGTTATGGTGTAGGTGGTATGGTATGGTATGGTATGGTATGGTGTGGCTGTGATGTGGTGTTGGTATGGTGTGGCTGTGATGTGGTGTGGCTGTGATGTGTGTGGTATGGTGTGATGTACTTCGCCGTATCCATAGAACGTTCAGGGCGTTCACACTGCTGACGATTTCCGGAGCCAAAAAGGCCGTAAAAGGCCGTACCCAAAGGCTGCTTAAGAAAGGCTGCTTTAGCGCCGTGGGGTACGGCCCCGGGCTCTCAATAGAAAATTGTAAGCGGAAGATGTGCCGGCTTTCTGCCGTGCGCGAACCCCTTAGGATTTGCACCGGGCATTATAGCCTATTGGCAAACTCCATTCCTGCTTTCAGCGCTTGGCGGTTGAGTTCGGCCAGTTCCGGCTTCTTGCCCGCTAACTGCATGAGGGCGTCTTCCAATTCCTTATCCGACACGGAAGGGGTCAAGGCCTGCATAATTCCAAGCATGACAATGTTAGCCACCTTGGCGCTGCCCAAATCGTGCGCAAGGTCGTTGACCGGGGCTTTCACAATGCGAATATCATCACGGCCCGGAAGGTCGGCTACGATCGAGGAATTGACATAAAGTACTCCGCCCGGGACGATGGTGTGCAGAAATTTTTCGTAGGCGGCTTGATTCATGGTCAGGCAGACGGAAGGTTTGCCCACTGTCGGGCTGCCGATCTTCCTGTCAGAAATAATGACCGAGCAGTTGGCCGTTCCCCCGCGCATTTCCGGACCGTAAGCTGGGATCCAAGTTACTTGCTTTTTTGCCATCATCCCGGCTTGGGCTAAAACTTTGCCTACGAACAGGACTCCCTGCCCGCCGAATCCCGCCAGAACGTACTTCGTCGTTACAGGTTTCGCCGTCACGGGCTTCGCCGCCTCAGCGGTGTCCGTCCCCTGGGGCGCCATACCTCGCTGCTTAATACCTTGTTCCGTCATTCTTCGCCTCCCCCTTCCTCGGCCGGCACTTTAAGTTCTCCCAAAGCGAAATAAGGCTTCATCTTGGTCCTTACCCACTCCAGGGCTTCTACCGGGGTCACTCCCCAGTTGGTCGGACAAGTGGAAAGAATGCTGACAAATGAATAACCGAGCCCATCCAACTGCACCTGGAATGCCTTCTTCAGCGCCTTTTTCGCTTCCCGCACCGCCTGCGGATTGTCCACGGACACCGAGGCCACATAGGCCGCACCTCTGACTTGAGCCAGAAGTTTGGGCAAATCCAGCGGATAGCCCATGCTTTCATCCCGTCCATAAGGCGAAGTCGCGGTCTTCATTCCCAACAAGGTTGTGGGCGCCATTTGCCCTCCGGTCATCCCGTAAATCGCGTTATTTACGAAAATAGAGGTGAGCTTTTCCCCGCGGGCAGCCGCCGAAACCGTTTCAGCCAAACCGATGGAAGCCCCGTCCCCGTCCCCCTGGTAAGTGAAGACAACCCGATCGGGATGTGCCCTTTTGGCCCCTGTGGCTACGGCTACCGCCCGCCCATGGGCTGCTCCGATGATGTCACAGGCAAAATAGTTCTCACAAAATCCTGCACAGCCGACGGGAGCCACTCCGACAGTCTTCCCGATAATCTCCATTTCCTCCAGGATCTCACCGATCAGGCGGTGGATGATTCCGTGCGTACAACCCGGACAATAGTGAGTTACGCGGTCTGTCAGTCCCGCCGTCTTCGCAAAAACTGTCTTCACCTCTGAACACCCCCTTGCAGGATCTGTGTTTTGAAAGCCGCCACAATCTCTTCCGGTTCGGGGATCATGCCGCCTTGCCGCCCGTAAAAGCCAACCGGTGCCCGGCCGTTGACGGCAAGCCGCACATCCTGAACCATCTGGCCAGCGCTCAGCTCGATGCTCATCCAGCCCTTGATCTGGGGAACCCTCTTCTGCAAGCCTTCCACCGGGAAGGGCCAGAGGCTGATCGGCCGAAAAAGCCCCACTTTAACCCCTTCGGAGCGCAACATGTCAATAGCCGTTTCTGTAATCCTTGAACTCGTGCCGAAAGCCACGAAAGCGTACTCCGCGTCATCCAGGGACAGTTCGGCAAAACGCTGCTCCGCCGCCTGCATTTGTGCCATCTTTTTCCCCCAGCGCAGATTGTCCGCTTCCCCGGCTTCCGAAGAAAGATAATAACTGATCACGTTGTTCTTGGGACGCCCCTCACAGCCATCGGCAGCCCAAGTCTTGGCCGGTAATATTTTGGCCTTATACGTCCCCGGAAACTCGACCGGTTCCATCATCTGGCCGAGAATTCCGTCTACCGCCAAAATAACGGGATTGCGGTAGATGTCCGCCAAATCAAAAGCTTCTTTGGTCAAATCGATCATTTCCTGAACTGTCGCCGGCGCCAGCACGATTGGATGATAATCTCCATGTCCGCCACCTTTGGTCAGCTGAAAATAGTCCGCCTGAGTCGGTCCCAAGCCTCCCAGTCCCGGGCCTCCTCTCATAACATCGGCAATCACGCAGGGAATCTCCGCCGCGAAGAGGTAAGAGAGCCCTTCCTGCATCAGACTGAAACCCGGACTCGAGGTCCCGCTCATAACTCTGGCCCCGGCGGCCCCCGCCCCGTAAACCATATAAATGGCCGCCACTTCACTTTCCGCCTGCAAATAGGTCCCGCCGGCCTTTTTCATCTTCTTGGCCATATATTCCGGGATCTCTGTGGAGGGAGTGATCGGATAGCCGCAGAACAAACGGCATCCGGCTTGGATCGCCGCTTCCGCGATTGCCTCATTGCCTTTCATCAGGATTGCCATAATCTCACTCTCCCTTCTCAGCCCGGTAAACCTCTAACGCCAGATCCGGGCACATCAAAGCACAAAATGCACAACCGATACATTTGTCCTCATCCTGCATGATCACTGCATAGTAACCTTTACTGTTCGCGGTTTCGCCGATTTCCAGGACCTTCTTGGGGCAAACACTGACACAGAGCCCGCAGCCCTTGCAGCGTTCTGTTTTGATTTCGACGTGATTGTTCGCCATTTTCCCTTCTCCCTTTCACACGCTTTCTCACGGACCCATCTCCAAAGCCGGCTGCCGGCCGCCGCAGCATTCTCTCGCTGATCTATTCTGACGGCTTTTCTTGGCACCGTTACACCGGTTCACTGCCGGACGGTTCGCCTATTCCGGCTTTAACCCTTTCCAGCCCAGCTTCAGATAACGCTTCACCGGAATCCACTCGGGCTGCCAAACTAAACCCAAAGCCTCTGCCCACTCCGGATTTACCCCGCATCCCACAAGCGGAATACGGCTCTTACTGACCAGGTCGGCCATGACTTCTCCGGATTTTTCCCAATCTGCCAAGGTTGTCCACTCTTGCAGGTTGGAGTTGTTAATCCAGCCCTGCACGTTGAGGCGCGAGCGATTCTCCATCACCAGGCGCAATTCTTCGATTTCGGCCACCGTCATACTAAAGGGCCGAAAGATATTGACGACCTGAAGAACGCCGACATCACGGCCTTGCAACAGATCGTGATAGCGGCCCACGATGGTGGCGCCGTTTTCATTGCCGCCGACATCGAGCAGAACGTCCGTCGACCTGTCTCTGAGAACCCCGGCGATTTGTGCCGGGAGGGACGGGTTCTCGGCAAAGGCCAAATCCCCCTCAGGTCGTATTACTTTGACCCCTTCCTCCAGCAACGGTCCGGATATTTCCCGTGAACGAAAATAAGGGTTCACCAAATCAAGATCCACCAAAGCCACGCTTTGGCCGGTTTGAGCCCGTTGCAACGAAAGATTGATGGCTATCTGGGTTTTGCCGGCCCCATATCCACCCATTATGACAAGAACCCGCCTTCCAAGCAAGCCCTCTTTGTCAACGGCCCGGATCTTCATACCCCTGCCTCCGTTTTAGCGTGCACACTGCAAATTGTCCCGGCTAACCCGGCTTAGGGCCGCCATGGCCAAAGACATCAATTTACTCCGGGGAGGATCGTTGCGGGAAGTCAAAACAATGGGCACCTGAGCCCCTAATACGATGCCGGCCATCGTCGCACCTCCGAAGTAAACCATGGACTTGCCAAGAACATTCCCCACCTCAATGGAAGGCACCACGAAGAGGTCCGCCTCCCCTTTGATCTCACTGGGCAAGCCCTTGTGCTTCAATGCAGCCGCACTGACCGCACAATCCAAAGCCAACGGGCCTTCCACGATGGCCCCGGCAAATTCCCCGGCCCGGTTCATCTCTGCCAAGGCCTTGGCATCCATGGTCGCCGGCATTTTCGGGCTGGGCATCTCATTCGCCGTTAAAACTGCCACCTTGATTTCTTCCATGCCGATAGTGTGCAGATAATCCACCGCACCGGTCAGGATCTCCTTTTTCTGGCCTAGATCCGGGGCAATATTCATCCCCCCGTCCGTTACGAACAACAAACGCAAATAACCGGGGACTTCAAACACCGCCAAGTGGGAAAGCAGCCTGCCCGTACGCAAACCGCGTTCTGACCGCAGCACAGCCCGCAGAAAATCCGAGCTGTTGACGAGGCCCTTCATCAGGAGTTCGGCTTTATGGTCCGCCACGGCATCCACCGCCGCATGGGCCGCTCTCAACGGTTCCGCCTCGTCCACGACTTCGACGTGCCGGAGATCCAATTCAATCGCGGCGGCGATTTCCCTGATGCGCCTGGCATCTCCTACCAGGACGGGCTGGATCAAATCCTCATGAAAAGCCAATTTCACTGCTTCGAGCACTTCCCGGTCCGCTGCGGCAGCCACTGCCACTCTCGCCCTGCCCAAGCTTTTTGCCTTCGCCAGCAAAGCTCCAAAATTAGAAAATCGCATTTTTAAACACTCCAACCCTCCAAGATGCAGACGGTTAAGCCCGGTAAACCAAAGCCTCTTCCTCTTTTCTCAATACCCTTAAGGCCCCCAAAACGAGAGATTCCATCTCTTCTTCACCCGGAATGATCTCGACCGGCGCCAGGAAAGAAACCCTGCGGCAGATTTCACCGGTGATAAACTCGGAGTGAGCCAGACCTCCGGTCAAAATGATCCTGTCAACTTCACCCAAAAGTACCGTGGTCATCGCCCCGATTTCTTTGGCTGCTTGATAAGCCAACGCCTCCAACACCAATTTTGCCCGGGCATCACCCTCCTGCATGCGCCTTTCGGCTTCGCGGGCATCCTTCGTGCCCAAATAGGCGTAGAGGCCGCCTTCCTTGAGGATCTTCTTCAGCATTTCCGTTTCGGAATACCGGCCCGAATAACAAAGTTTGACTAAAAGGGCGGCCGGCAAAGTGCCGCAGCGTTCCACGGAAAACGGCCCTTCCATATTGGCGTTGTTGACGTCAATCATTAAACCCCGGCGGTGAGGTGTCACTGAAATGCCGCTGCCCAGATGGGCAACCACCAAATTCACTTCGTGATACGCTTTCCCCAGCTGCCGGGCAACCTTTCTCGCCACAGCCTTCATGTTCAGCGCGTGCCCCTGGCTGAGGCGCGGAAGTTCAGGCAGCCCCGACAGACGTGCCACCGCCTCCATCTCGTCGACGGCCACCGGGTCTACGATGTAGGCGGGAGCCTTGATCCGCTGCCCCAGATGAAAGGCGATGATGGCGCCGAGATTCGAGGCATGTTCCCCGCCGGGCGCATTTTGGCATTGGGCAGCCAAATACTCATCGACGAGATAAGTGCCGCCGGGGAGCGGTTTCAACAAGCCACCCCGCCCCACGATCGCGGCAAACACTTCTAACTTTTGTCCTTTCTCCCGCAGTACCTCCTGGATCTTCTCAATCCGGTAGGAGGATTGATCGCTAATCCGGGCAAAAGGCTGTAACTCTTGCGCGGAATGCTCAATGACCTCTTTCCAGAGGCAGAGCTCGTCCTGATAGGCTGCTATTTTTGTAGAGGTCGAGCCCGGATTTACCGCCAAAATAAGAATTGACTTCGCCCCCTCCCCTTCGAACTTGCTTGAGACTGGCCGGCGGGCTGGCAGCGGAATCGGGTTATATCTTGTCTGAGGACCCCCATTTCTTCCGCCTATGCCCAAGCCGCTCCGGCCATCATCCGCTCCGCAGAGGTTAACGCGTATATTTTTGCTGAATGCGGCCTGTTGTCTCAATCTTTCTGTCGAGCATCACATCGGCTGCCTGCGCGGTGGAAATGTTCTCTTTCTTGGCCACGGCAAAGATACGCAGCAGGATATCATAAATCAGACTGGCATTCTTGAAAGCCCGTTCTTTGTTATATCCCTGCAGTTCATCGGCCACTTGAATCAAACCGCCCGCGTTGGCAACATAGTCGGGGGCATAGAGAATTCCTTTCTCCTTCAAAAGGTCGCCGTGCCGGAGCTCTTTCAACTGATTATTGGCCGCTCCGCAAATGGCTTTGCATTTGAATTGAGAAATGGTCTCATCGTTAATAATAGCACCCAAAGCATTCGGTGAGAAGATATCGCACTCGACCCCGAAGATTTCATCGGGTTTAACGGCTGTGATGCCCGGATACTCCTCTTTGGCCCGGCGCAGGTTATTGTCCTCAATATCCGTCACCACAAGTTTGGCGCCGTCCTGATAAAGGCGGCCGACGAGGTCGTAGCCCACTTTGCCCAGTCCCTGAACAGCAATGGTCAGCCCGCTCAGCGAATCTGAACCAAAAGCTTCCAGGGCTGTGGCTTTCATGCCGCGATAGACACCATAGGCGGTGATGATAGCCGAATTGCCGCTGCCGCCATATTCTTCCGGCAGTCCGACCACGTACTTCGTCTGCTTGCCGGCGGAGACAAAATCCATCCCCACCGTTCCGACATCCGTACCGGTATAATAACGGCCTTTGAGGGTCTCGACAAAGGTCCCCAGAGCCTGGAACAACTCATCCGATTTTTCGCTCTTGGGGTCGCCGATAATGACGGTTTTTCCGCCCCCATGGACGGCGCCCGAAACGGCACATTTATAAGTCATGCCCCGGGACAGGCGCAGAGCGTCTGTCAGCGCATCCTGCTCTGTCTCGTAGTTCCACATCCGGCAGCCGCCCAAGGCCGGTCCCAAAGTCGTGTCATGGATGGCGATGATGGCTTTGAGCCCGGTCGCTTTGTCATAATTGAAAATCACCTGCTCATGTCCGTATTGAGCCATTTGGTCAAAGATACTTTTGAAAGCTGTTTCCTTTTCAGACATTTCCATCTTCCTCCCGTATTTTTACATTTCCTCTTTGTCCCTTGGGACAGCTATATCATCAGGCTCGTTGCAAGATCTGTGCCAGCGCAATCTCTCCGAAAAGGTCCGCTAAAAGTGCGCAAGAGCTTATATTTTCACAAGTTTTGGAAAGGAACCTGCGCAACCGTCCGGGCGTCTGCGCAGAAAAGTTGGCAGTCTCTGCGCGGTGATAACTTTCCTGCGCACCCGGGAAAGACCAGGGGAGTATGGGGCAGGAGTCAAATTCATCGATGTTCGGCTTTAGCTGAACGAGTTCACTTGGAGTACACGCAATCCCCCAGTGGAATACACGCAATCCGCTTGGGGTACACGTAATCCGCTATTTGCCCACTTCCTGCGGTCTCACATTCTCCAGCGTATCTCTCTTGCCCATCCTATAGCTGACATAGAGCAGCAAAAACCAGACCGGAGCCACATACAGAGCAATACGCGTCGCGGGCATGAAGGCCATGACCACAACGATAAAAACCATAAAAGCTAAAGCGATATAGGAGATGAAGGGCCAAAGCGGCAGCTTGAACTCTATCTTTTCTCCGCCGGCAATCTTCGTTTTGCGGAATTTCAATTGGGTCAGCAGAACAATCGTCCAAACCGTCAGCATGGCGACCGTAGCCACGGCAGACACGTAAGCAAAAACGCTGGCCGGAATGATATAGTTCAGAAAGACGCCGATCAGCAGGGCAGCCGCGGAAAATATGATCCCATTGGCCGGAGTGCCCGATTTGCTGACCTTCGCAAACACCTTGGGCCCATTGCCTTGGAGCGCCAGGTTATAAAGCATCCTCCCCGTACTGAACAGTCCGGAGTTGAAAGCGGAAAGGGAAGCTGTGATCACGACAAAGTTGATGATAGACGCGGCCGCCGGAATACCGACTTTGGCAAACACCAGAACAAATGGGCTTCCTTTGCTGCCGATTTCGTTCCAGGGATAAATCGCCATCATGACACCGATAGCACCGACATAGAAAACCAGAATACGCCAGATAACACTGTTTACCGCTTTAGGAATGGTCTTGCTCGGGTTTTTGGCCTCCCCGGCCGTAATACCGATCAACTCGACTCCTCCGAAGGAGAACATCACCATGACGAACGCGAGTGCAAATCCTTTGAGCCCGTTCGGCATGAACCCGCCGTGAATCCACATGTTAGCAAGGCCAAGCGCATGCCCTCCGTTGCCAAGCCCGAAAAAGATGATCAATCCGCCGACCACGATCAACCCCAAAATCGTGACGACTTTAATCATTGCGAACCAAAACTCAAATTCTCCGTACGACTTGACATTAATTAAGTTCACGAGCGTCATAATCAAGAGGGCCGCAAGCGCGGAAATCCATTGGGGAACCGAGGGAAACCAATATTGTATATAGATACCGAAAGCACTGATCTCCGCCATGCCGACAACGATCCAGAGAAACCAATAGGTCCACCCGGTGAAAAACCCGGCAAAACGGCCCAAGTAGCGATTGGCGTACGAGCTGAAAGAGCCCGATACCGGCTCAGCCACTGCCATTTCACCTAAAGCGCGCATGATAATGAAAATGATAATCCCGCCCAACAAATAAGACAGCATCACAGCCGGCCCCGTCAGTTGAATCGTCGTGGCCGAACCGTAGAACAAACCGACACCGATGGCGCCACCCAACGCAATCATCTGAATGTGCCGGTCGCTCAATCCTCTCCTCAATTGTTCCTGTTCTTGAACATCTTGGCCCATACCTTACCCCTCTTTCAAATACATTTGCTAGTGCGTTCATAGCGAGAATTGTCAATAATTCATTGCAATATGCGTACCAGGCATCCCTCCGTAAGAAAAGGTCGAATCCGCCGACAATTTAGCATTTTATTACGTTAAAATGCCAAGGTTACTTAGCAAAGTGATAAATAACCTTGGCACTATGATAAGATATATTGCCACTTTCGTCATTTCTCAGACTCAGTCTTCGTCGTTTTCCAGGACAATCCCGTAGGCGTTGATCTTGTTGAGGACTGTCGTGCTGGAAACCCCTAAGACCCGGCCGGCTTTCCGGGAGGAAGGATGTTTAGCCAGTACGCTTATAAGAACCTGTTTTTCCACTTCGTTGACAATTGTCTTCAGGGGAGGCCATTTGGCCGTAAACGGAATCATCACATGGAGGACGCGAACTCCGGCGCCGGAGCTAATATTTTCGTCTTTGACCCGGACAGGCAGTCCCCGCGCTTGGCCGGTGGCGTCGGTGGCGCCTTTTTCTGCCAAACCTACGGCCTCAACAGTGCGCAAGCCTCTTGCTTCCATACCTCCCGTCAAGACCGGCGGGGTGTTAGGACTCCTTGTCTCAATACTCTCGATCACGGCCGATGCGACCCGCGATTGTTGAAACCCCGCCGCTTCTGCCTCCGTACCTGAGCGGCGCGCAATGGCCTCGCGCATCTCATCCCTGATTTCGGCTTCAATTTCGCCTTCGGGCCCGCGCCCGGTCCCGCTTTCGCTTCGCAGCCCCCGCTCCTCTCCCGCACCTTGCCTCTCCCTGCCGGCGGGACGCGGTAAGTTCATCCAGCTGTAAAAATCCTCCGCCTTGATTCCCTCTATCTCCATGATATTAATCATGCGCTCCAAGACGTTTTCCAGCTGCCGGACATTGCCGGGCCAATCCTGTTTCATCAAAAATTCCATAGTCTCTTTGGTCAGGCAAAATTCCGGCCGCTCAAGCCTCAGAGATATCTTGCGAATCAAATGTTGGGCGATGAACGGAATGTCCTCCCGGCGTTCACGCAGGGGCAAAATTCTCAGGGGGAAAACATTCAAGCGGTAATAAAGATCTTCTCTGAACTCCCCCGCACGAATCATATCCTCCAAGTTTCTGTGGGTAGCGGCTATAATGCGGACATCGACCGGGACTTCCCTGGAGCCGCCCACCCTGCGGACGGTATTTTCCTGCAAGACCCGCAAGAGCCTCACTTGAACAGGGGCAGACACCTCTCCGATTTCATCCAGAAATAATGTTCCCCCATGGGCCTGCTCGAAAAGGCCTTTCTTCCCGCCCCGGATCGCTCCGGTGAAAGCCCCCTCTTCATAGCCGAAGAGCTCGCTCTCCAAAAGAGAATCCGGCAAGGCTCCGCAGTTAATGGCGATGAACGGGCCCGAGGCCCGGTTGCTCTCCATATGAATAGCCCGCGCGAATAACTCTTTTCCGGTCCCGCTTTCACCACGCAGCAAGATCGTCGAATTTCCTTTGGCCACCGCCTTGGCGGTTTCCACCAGACGGCTCATGGCTGGGCCTTGGTAGACGATATCCTCAAAGGTCGTTAAGCGTTTCTTGGCGCCGACTTTGGAAACGATCTCCTCAATCTGGCTAAAGTCTGTGATCGTGGCCACCCCGCCGATGATCTGACCTCGGGCATTGAAAATGGGCAAACCGCTGGTCAGGAAGTGGATGCTGCGGTGGTCCTTTTGCATCTTTACTTCTTTCAGGCTGTAGGGCTGTCCCGTCTTGAGCGTGTGCAAGATAGGCGCCTTGGCTTGAAAAACCTGATCGATATCCTTACCGATCACTTCTTCCTTCGAGCAAAAGAAAGTGCGACAAGCCACCTCATTCAGGTGAGTAATGACCCCTTTGTTATTGACCGCGATGATACCTTCACTGACCGAATTCAAAATCGTGCTCAGCTCATATTCCCTCTGTTCACACAGAAGGTAATCTTTCAACTCCAGGGCTTTGACTCCCTCGATGGTTATCAATTCATTCATTAACGCCTGCAGATACTCGCGCACCGTTTGGCATTTAATCAGCATGCGCTCGTTGGACGTGGCCTCCATCCCCACCAGATTGATCTTCCGGTTCTTGAAAACCTCAAAAATCTCGTAGGCCAAACCCAGGCGATCGACGAAATCGATTTGAATCACGTAGTCTTGAACGCGTATTTCCATTTAACTCACCTCACCCATGTGCGGACCGGCGCCCGACTTTTTCATGGCCCCCAGCCAAACCCCCGGGGCATGCCGTCTCGATCTTAAAAAGTATCTACCTAAATATTGCCCCGAAACACCAAAACCATCACGGTAATCCCCCGGGATCTCGTCAAAGTTATCTTTGCCAGCTGTAGCTGCCAGCAAAGCCCGACCTTCACGAGGACTGTTCACCCCCGAATAGCCAGGACTTAGACGTTTCGCCGGGTAATCCCCGTCTTGGGGAAGCGTCGATTCCGGTTTTGGCCCCGAAACTTTTTTATATGGCCCAAAAACCCTGCCGAGAGCCATGAGCTCCAACGACAGGGTTTTTTAACTCTTCACTCCGGGACACCTCTCAACGAAGAACTCCCCTCACGGGCTCAGACGGTCCCCGGCTGCCCGGCACTCGGAAACGATCGCCTAAGGCCGGCGCCGAACGTATTACAAAGTCAACCTGACGAACTTGCGTTTACCGACTTGCAGGACATCTCCGGAATTAACGGAAACGATCGCCTGTGGATCGGTTACTCTTTCTTCGCGCAAGCGCACCCCACCCTGCTCAATCAATCTTCGCGCTTCTCCCCGGCTGGGGGCCAGACCTGAGCCCACCAAAAGGGTCACCAGTTCCAGCCGTCCGTCCGGACCCTTCAGGGCCCCCACCTCAATCACGGGCATTTCGTCGGGGGCTTCCTTCTGTTGGAACATCCTGATAAACTCCGCTTGTGCCCTTTCCGCCTCTTCTTCCCCGTGGTAAATACCGACGATCTCACGGGCCAGACGCATTTTTAAATCCCGGGGATGCACTGTCCCCTCACGCAAGCCTGCTTCCAGCCGCCGGATCTCCGCAACCGGAACTTTGGTTACCCGTTCGAAATAACGGATCATCAACTCATCCGGCAGGGACATCGTCTTGCCGAACATCTCACGCCCCGATTCGTAAACCCCGATGTAATTACCCAGGCTCTTACTCATTTTCTGAACCCCGTCCAAGCCCTCCAGGAGAGGCAGCGTCAAAGCAACCTGAGGTTCCTGACCCGCTTCCTTCTGCAGGGTGCGCCCCATAAGCAGGTTGAACGTTTGGTCCGTACCCCCCAGCTCGACATCGGCCCGCAAAGCGACCGAATCATATCCCTGCATCAGGGGATAAAAGAATTCATGCACACCGATGGGCATACCCGCCGCATAGCGTTTGGCAAAATCGTCCCTTTCCAGCATGCGCGCCACCGTCGTCGCGGCAGCCAATTTAATGACCTCCGCAAACGTCAGCTTGCCCAACCAGCTTGAATTAAACGTCATTCTCGTTTTCGCGGGATCGAGAATCTTGAAAACTTGCTCTTGATAAGTTTTAGCATTGCGCAATAACTCCTCCGGAGTCATCGGTTTGCGCGTTTCCGACTTTCCGGTGGGATCCCCGATCCGGCCGGTGAAATCCCCGATGACGATGACGGCCTGATGACCCAAATCCTGAAACTGCCTCAGTTTTTGCAAGGGTACCGTATGTCCCAGGTGCACATCCGGTGCGGTGGGATCCAGACCCAATTTGACGACCAAAGGTTTCCCCTCACTCAGGGAACGCTCCAGCTTGGCGGCCAATTCCGCTTCCGGAATAATCTCCGCCGCCCCGGTTTTCAGTATGCTCAATTGCTCCTCTACCGTTTTGCCGTACTCTTTTTTGTTTTCTGCCACGTTACCGCCCCTCACACCAGGTTCACTCTTTCCGAGACCGAACCTCCAGACTTTTGTCGCATTATATTCTATCATATCTTCTGATAGATTTTTATCATTTCCATTATACTTTCGCCCGGACAGCCGCGCAAATATCCCTTCCGGCAAAGGCCTCCTCTTCTGTAAGGGAACCCTGCCCCTTCAAGGGTAAGAGGATGTCACTTTAACTCCACGACCGTCACCCCGAAATCGCCCTCTCCATGCTGTCCCAGGCGAAAAGAGCGGACATGGGGATGGTTGCGCAGGAACTCCTGTACCCCCGCCCTAAGCGCGCCGGTCCCCTTGCCGTGGATCACATAGATCTGGCCAATCCCCGCGAGGATGGCGTCATCCAAGTATTTGTCCAGCTGATAAGTTGCCTCTTCCACCAACATTCCCCGCAAATCGACTTCACTGCGCACGTTCTCCGCCTTGTGTAAACCAAGACCGCCGGCTCCGCCTGTCCCCGTCTTCTTTTTCGGCTTGTCTTCGGGAACCGGGCGAAGTTCGGCCAGGGGAACACTCACTTTCATAATACCCGCTTGCAACAAAACTTCGCCATTTTCATCCGGAAGTTGCAAGATCTGTCCCTTTTGTCGCAGTTTCGTCATATAGAGAGTCTGTCCGGGCTTAAGCTCTTCCGCTTTCAAACCCACCCCTTGCGGCCGCATAGGCTCCTCCATCCGCTCCAGCCGGTCAGACAGGCGTCTTAACCTCTGCCTCGCTTTTTCGATCTCCTGCGCGTCTTTATGCTCCTGCTTAAGTGCGTTCTTCAACTCCGCTACGATCGCGGCCGCCTCTCTTTTCGCCTGGCGGATCACTTCAGTCGCCTCATCCCGGCTCCGAACCAGCAAAGCCCGCTGTTCTTCCGCCTGGCGCAGCCTGTCTTGCTCGAGCCGCCGCCGCTCTTCCCCGGCCAGGCGCAGTTCTTCGCGCACCCGCAGTCTTTCCCGTTCGATATCCCTCTGGCTGTCTTCGAGGTTTTCGATGAGGTCTGCCATTTGCAAATCACGCTCACTGAGAAAGGTCTTGGCCTTGGCCAGAACACTCTCTTTCAAGCCCAGGCGAGAAGCGATATTAAAAGCATTGCTTTTGCCGGGAATCCCGATCAGCAGCCGGTAAGTCGGGCGCAGAGTTGCTTCATCAAAATCCACCGAAGCGTTCTCCACTCTCTCCGTTCTATAGGCGAAACTCTTCAGGGCTCCGTAGTGGGTTGTCGCCACAACCCGCGCACCCCGTTCATGCAATTCCTCCAGAACCGCCATCGCCAAAGCCGCCCCCTCCGTGGGATCCGTTCCGGCCCCCACCTCGTCCAGAAGGACAAGGGATCGTCCATCGGCTTCATTAATAACTTCAACGATATTGCGCATGTGCCCCGAGAAAGTACTCAAAGACTGCTCTACACTCTGCTCATCCCCGATATCGACAAAGATCCGGCTGAACACCCCCAGGCGCGACCCGTCCTCAGCGGGAATGTGCAAGCCCGCCTGCCCCATCGCCACCAGGAGGCCGATCGTCTTCAGCGCCACGGTTTTTCCCCCGGTGTTGGGGCCGGTGATCACGAGACTGTCAAAAGAAATGCCCAGTTCGGCCGTTAAAGGCACGGCTCCCTCCCCCAGCAGAGGATGTCTGGCCTGGACCAATCTCACCTCCGCTCTGTCCAGCAGGAGCGGAGCCCCCGCATTCATCTCCCAACTGAGACGGGCTTTGGCTAAGACAAAGTCCAGGCGGATCAAGGACTCATACATGACCGTCAAAACGGCAGAACAGTTCCCGATGTCGCGCGAAAACTGCTGCAGAATGCGCAGGACCTCACGCTGCTCTTTGAGCACCGTCTCACGCAATTCGTTGCCCAAATGCACAACCGGCATCGGCTCGATGAATAAGGTCGCCCCGCTGCCGGACTGATCATGGACGATCCCGGCAAAAGCCGCGCGATATTCCTGTTTCACAGGGACGACATAACGCTCAGCCCGTTGGGTCACGATTGGATCCTGAAGCATCTTCTGGTAAGCGGGATTGCGCAAGAAGCTTTCCACGCTCTCCCGAATCTTCTGCTGCAACCTCAGTACGGATCTCCTCAGTTGCGCCAATTCAGGTGAGGCTCCGTCAACCACCGTACCTTCTTCACTGATGCAGCGGGTGATCTCATCTTCCAACCCTCTTTGCGGTTCAATCGGATAAACAATCTCGCGCAGGGATGAATAATCCCCTTTGTCCTCCAGCAGAAATTGCCGTACCCGGCGCGCGACCTTGAGGGTATCGCGGATTTGGAGCAGTTCTTCCGGATCCAGCACGGCACCCAAGCCGCAACGTTCCAGGAAAGGTTGAATGTCCTTGGCACCGCGCACGGAGAACTGCGGGTTTAGCCGAAGAAGCTCTTTGGCCTGATCGGTTTCCCTGAGAGCATCCCTCACGCTCTGTTTGTCAACGAAAGGGCAAAGCCCGGCAACTCTGTTTTCTGCCCCTTTGAGCAGGCAGAGACCCGCCAGGCGAATTCTTATGCGATCAAAATCCAATTTCTTGAGAGTTCGCTCCATAATCGTCATTGGCCTACTCCTCCACGCAGAACCCCTGAGCGCCGGCCATGGGCCGGCCGGCCCAAATTCCTCTCTAAGCTAAAGAATCCCGCGAAAAAAATGTCCTTTGGTAAACCCCTGCGGATAAAGCCCGGCCAAAGCTTGCAGGTTCTTTTCCACATCCTTGGCATCCTGTTTTTCCGGGTCGCCTTTTTCCCAGGCGGCACGAAACAGGCTGACGACTTGCCTCACCCGCTCCCGGTCCGAGCGCACGAGCTGCAGCCTGATCTTCTTGATACCCATAGCCGCGATTTGTCCCAACTCCCCGTAGAGGTTGAGGATCTTGACGTTAAACAAGTGCATCCGGCAGTCCCAATCCGTTTCCAGCGGAAAATCGTACTTGAGCCGGTCACGCAGGAAATAAGGCCCCTGACGGCACGGTCCGGTACAGGTTTCTCCTTTTTTGCCGCCCAAGGCGGCCCCGATAGGACAGTATTCGCTCACCATCATTTCCAGATCTCCGAAGACCAACATCTCTAAGTGAGATCCCCCGGCCAAGCGCCCGATTTGTTCATGGTGCAGTTCCGGTGACAAAGTAATGACCCGAACTTCTTCCCGCAAGAAATAATCTATCCCGGCTCCGTTGAAAACGTTGAGCGCATAGTCCGCTTCCAGCGGCCAATCCGGATCCAGAGTCTTCACCATCTCCAATTCCCCTAAGTTCGCCACCATCAGCACAGGCCGTATCTCCCAAAGCGCCGCCTGTTTCAGTATCTTTAACCAGTCGGCACTCTGCCCCTCATTAAGAATACGGGGCAGGCGCCAAACACTTTCTACCCCCAGTTTATGACAGCGTTCCACGGCCCGGCGGACTTCCTCCGGAGAAAAACCCTTTTGCGAACGCCACCTCTCGCCGCCGAGAAGAATCCGCCCAGCTCCGGCTTCTAAAGCCCCCTCCAGCCCCTCACTGTCGGCAACGGCAACGGAGACTAACCGAACCCCCGTTCCCGGCACCGCCCGCCTGCCGGCACGCAGCCTCTGCGTCCATTTTTCCACCCGTCTCAGATACGCATCGGGGGTCAGGCGGAGCGTCCCGCTCTCCTCCCCCGCCAAAAGCCCCGCCACCGCACTTCGTCTCAGCTCGTTAAGCTCACTTACCGGCAGAATCACATCCCCTTCCAAATCGACCTGCAGGGTCTCCAAGAAAAAAGGGGTTGTACCCAACCTTCCCAATTGCCGCCGCAGGTAATCCACCGTCAAAGGCCTTTGGCGAGCATTCTCGAGCAGGCCGCCGGAATGGACAACCAGACGGCGGCCCAGGCCGCTGGCTTCCAGTTCGAGCTTCACTCCCGCCTTCCCCCTCACCGTCAGGGTAAGGGGATATCTCCGTTCCTCTTTTCCTTCCTGAAAACTGCGCCGGGCCTTTTCCATCAGCACGGCATCATGGGTCTTAAATACCCGATCTCCCGGCGAGGATCTACCGTTGAACTCCAGCTCAACAACATCTCCCGCTTGGGCGCGTGACACGGAATGTCCGGCCACTCGCAGGCCGGTTACGCTTAACCCTTCGTGACCTTGCCCCGTCCAGATCTCGACTCCGTCCCCTTGATTGAGCTCGGATTCCAATTTGAGGAAAAGCCGGCCTTTCCCGCTGCTTTTGACCCGGCCCAAGCGGGTTCCGCGGTTATTGGGCCTCTTATAGCTCATGAGTTCGGCTCCCGGGTGGGACAAAAAATAGGCTTGAGTAAAATCACGGTTAAAGATCTGGGTCAGTTCCCGACGTTCCTCCGGCTCAAGCAGCCCTGAGTCCCCCGAACCTTCGACCCGCTCCGATTCGACCCGCTCCAAGCGGCGTAAAGCCCGGCGGTAAATGCGCGTCACCGTCGCCACGTATTCCGGCCGTTTCATTCGGCCCTCGATTTTGAGGGAGTCCACCCCGATTGTCCGCAGCTGCCCGAGTTCCTCCGCCAGGTTCAGGTCGCGCGGACTGAGAAGATGGTCCCCGAGATTGGCTCCCGCCAGGACATCTTGCCCGGCCCGGTCCACCAGCGTATAGCTTAAACGGCAGGGCTGAGCACAGGTACCCCGATTCCCGCTGCGCCCGCCGATAAAGCTGGACATAAGGCATTGCCCGGAATAACAAATACAGAGGGCGCCGTGGACGAAAACCTCGATCGCCAAAGGGGTAGCGGCGCAGATTTCCGCCATCTCCCGGGCCGACAATTCCCGCGCCAAGACCGCCCGGGCAAAACCCATGGATTCCAAACGACGCACCCCCCAATGGGTATTGACCGTCATTTGGGTGCTGGCATGAATCTCCATCTCCGGCATGATATGACGCATGAGCCAGGCCACTCCGGGATCCTGGAGAATCACGGCATCCGCACCGATGCTGTAAAGCGCGTAGAGATATTCTATGAGCTCAGGAAATTCCCGGTCCGCAACCAGAATGTTGACCGTCACGTAGACCTTCACTCTGCGCTCATGGGCGTATTGCACTGCGGACCTTAACTCCTCCGGGCCGAAGTTTGCCGCTCCGGCCCTGGCATTAAAGCTCTTCCCGCCAAGATAAACCGCGTCGGCTCCGTTTTCGACCGCTGCTTTAAAAGCCTCCCAACTCCCTGCCGGAGCCAGGAGTTCCAGGTGCCCGCCCCCGGCCTCCGGTGCGAAAGCTGTCGTTTCAATCCGTTTGTCCGTCGGTCTATCCTTCGGTTTGTCCATTCATCCCAACCTTCTCGTGATCCGGTCCCGCCCCGAACCGTCAGTTTTTCCAAACCCGGCCGGGGTTTACCGCTTGCACGCCACCGAGTTTTGCCGCCGGATGCCACCGGACTGTACCGCTTGCATGCCACGGGGTCCCGCCGCTTAGCCGGCCGGGCTCCACGCGGCGCCCTCAGCCTTTATCCCCGCATACGATGCGCACAATCCCGGGTGTCACCTCCGCCAGAGTGCTCCATTCGGGCCAGCGGAGCGCGGGGTTGGACCAAGCGAGAGCCGGAACCGGGTTTAAGGTGTGCCCCTTGACACTCACATCCTCGATATTGCCGTGGTCACTGGTCAGGAGCCAGGCCGCTTCCTCCCCTGCCACCACCGACATCAGCCCCCCAAGCAATCCGTCTATTTCCTCAACCGTCTCGATACTCTCTTGCCAGAACTGCTTGTGGCCGATTCTGTCCGTCCGAAAAAACTCGTAGAGGGTAAAATCATAGTCTAACATCAGTTTCCCCAAATTTTGCCCGGCACTATACGGGGAAATCAGGGGGACATCCAAACCACGCTCCCGCAACAAGGCATTCGTCATCTCCTGATAGACCGCCCTCCCGGCGTAGAGATCGGAAATCCTGCGCAACACGACCCCACCGGCCAAAGCGCACAAGGTAGATGCTGTCAGCCGTTTTTTCCCCGTCTGAACGAGTTTTTCAAACTCATCCGTAAAAGCGTTGGCGAACATGACCTTTTTCCCCCGCTCAGCCAGTTGGCGGAAAATACTGTTTCGCTCAATGATCCCGGTCAAAGCCTTATTCGGATAAGCATTCAAATGGCGACCCAGGGCTTGGGCCGCGTTGACTCCCGTCCAGAGGGTGGTCTGCCCGGTCGCGCTCTGCGGTAAACCCGAAACCCCCAAGCAAGCATCCAACGGAACCAGACCGACCGGCCCCTGCCGCAGGCGCCTTTCCCCCCAAAGTAAATGCCCCCCCAACAACTTATCCAGAACCGGAGTACGGGCGCTGTAAACCGGGTTCCCCTTCACCCCGCCCAGCCCGAATCCGTCGACAAAGATCATTAAAAAACGCATCGCCAGAGTCCCCCTACTATAGTCCCCCCAGAAAAAGCACCCGGATCATCCAGGTGCCAAAGAGCTTTTCACTCCGTTTTTTCATCCAAAAGTTGGAGCAGGGCTTCCTGCTCCTCTTGAAGCTTGACGAGATCGTCCGCAAAATTAAGTGCGGTCAGAATGGCCACCTGATGAAGGGACAAGCGCGGAGACCGGCGGGCAATCTGGTGCATCTTGTCGTCCACCGCGCGGGCCAATTCCAGAATATGCTCCTCAGTCCCCTCGCCGCGTATGACATGCTTCTCTCCAAAGATCTCGACCTCGATCTTCCGGATATCCGTCACCCTTCATTTCCTCCAAAATTGTACTGCTCTATTTATTCAGCTGAACGAGTTCACTCTTTTTGCCACGCTGTATCTTACTCTTTTCGCCATTCTGCGCCAAAATCCTGCTGGATTCCTTCGATAATGCGGGCATTCAAGGCATTTACTTCCTCGTCGATCAGAGTGCGTTCGGGCGAGAGATAGTGCAAGCTAAAAGCCAAACTGCGGTGGTCCTCCGGAATCGGCTGTCCCGTATAGACGTCGAAAATTTCCGCCTGCTGAAGGAGCTCGCCCCCGAGTTCCAGAATGCGCTCCCTGACCTCTGCGGCCGGAACTCCCCGGGGCACCACAACGGCCAGGTCCCGTTGGACACCGGGATAACGGGGAACGGAACGAGCCTTGAGCCATATCCCCGCCTGCCGAAAGAGCGGATCTACCTCCAATTCGAAAACAACCCCCCGGTCCGGCACCCATTCTTTGGCCGCAGCCGGATGAATTTCGCCGAGAACGCCCACTTTGGTCTCACCCAGATAGATGTCCGCCGAGCGTCCCGGGTGGAGCAAAGGTTCATCCCGGGCCGGGCGGAAAGCGAAAGTGAGCCTGAACTCCCGTGCCATTTCCTCCAGGATACCTTTCAGATAAAAGAAATCATGGGCATAAGGAGCAGTCAGCCAATGGCGCTTGCTCTTACCGGCCGCCAAGCCGGCCACCCGCAGGGATTCCCGGGGAAGGCGCCTGAGCGGACGATCCGGCTGCTCAGCCAGGTAAACATTGCCGATTTCAAAAACGCTCACATCCAAGTTATGCCGGGACACATTCCGCTGGGCGACTTCCAGCAGCCCGGGGATCAGAGTGGTGCGCATCACCCCCTGCTCTTCGCGCAAAGGATTCAGCAGTGCGACAGCATCTTTAGCACTTCCCCAGGCGGCGTCTGCCTCGGCCCGCACAAAGGAATACGTGGTCACCTCGTCCATTCCCGCCCCGGCCAGAACATGGCGCAGGCGCCGCCGAAATTCCTGTTCCTCAGTCCGCCTGCCCTGCGTCTGCCCGCCCCGGGGCTGGGTGGCAGGGATTCGGCTATAGCCTAATAAACGGGCTGCCTCTTCAATCAAATCTTCCTCGATTTCCAGATCCGGCCGATAAGACGGAATCTGCACCCGGAACTCCTCCCCTTCCGGCTCAAAGGAAAAACCCAAGCGATCCAAAACCAAACGCAGATCCCTTGCGCTCACATCGAATCCCAAAACCTCCGCCGTGCGCCGGGCAGTAAAAACAATCTGCCGCGGCGCCGGCAGCCGGCCCACCTCATCAACCAAACCCAGCGGGCGTCCCGCCCCTAAGCGGAGCAGCAACTCACTCACCCGTCCCAAGGCGGCCAGACAACCGTAGGGATTAACCCCTTTTTCAAAGCGGTTGGCGGCTTCCGACCTGAGCCCTAAGCGCCGGCCGGTGCGGCGGATGCTCACCGCTTCAAAGTGGGCCGATTCCACCAAGAGCTTCCGGGTCTTTTCTGTGACCTCACTCTCAAGTCCGCCCATGACACCCGCCAGCCCCAGAGCCTTGCGCTCATCGGCAATCAGGAGCATGTCGGGGTCCAAGGAGCGGTCCGCCTTGTCCAAAGTCACCAGCTTCTCGCCTGCCCGGGCCCGGCGCACATGCACTGCCCCCTCAATCGTTTCCCGATCGAACGCATGCAAGGGTTGACCCAATTCCAACATGACATAATTCGTAATATCTACGATATTGTTGATAGGACGTACTCCTGCCGCACTCAGACGCCGGCGCATCCAGTCCGGAGAAGGAGCAATCTTGACCTCGTCCACCAATAAGCCCGCATAACGCCTGCACAAATCCGGTTCATCAATCATGACCCGAATATCCCCGCTGAGCGGCAGCTGCGGCAATTGCGTCGTATCCGCCCATTTGGGCAGATGCGTCTTTTCCCCCGTGAGCGAGGAAACTTCCCGCGCCACGTTGACCATAGCGAGACAGTCGGGGCGATTCGGATAGAGCTCCAAATCAAGCACATAACGGTCAAGCCCCAGATAAGCCGCCAACTTCTCTCCCACCGGAGCTGCCTGAGGCAAAATCAGAATCCCCCCGGCACTTCGCCTTTCCCCCAGCGTAGTCTCCAGCAAAAGTTCCTCAGCCGAACAAAGCATCCCTTCGGAGAGCACTCCTTTTAATTTGGAGGCTTGAATCGTCAAACCATTGGGCAGTTGTGCCCCCGGCAAAGCCAGCGGCACTTTGTCCCCTTCCCGCAAATTCCGGGCACCCGTGACGACACTGAAACTCTTCTCTCCTGTGCCGACCCGGCAAACCCAGAGTTTCTCCGCGTTGGGGTGTTTGCCCTGTTCTTGGATGACCCCGATCACAACTTGAGTCAAACCGGCGTTAAGATCATCAACACTTCCCACTTCAATTCCGCCGTTGGTCAGGGTAGCGGCCAAAGCAGCGGCATCCTGCCGCACCTCCACCAATTCCCTCAGCCATTCTAAACTAACTTTCATGCTCCGCCCTCCTCAGAGACGTCCGCCGCTTCCTGCCTTCAAAACTGCCGCAAAAAGCGCAAGTCGTTATCAAACATCAAGCGCATATCTTCAATCCCGTATTTAAGCATCGCCACCCGTTCCGCTCCCATGCCGAAGGCAAAACCGGTCACTTCCCGCGGGTCATATCCCCCCATGGCCAAAACTTTGGGGTGAACCATGCCCGAACCCAGAATCTCAAGCCAACCGGTTCCCTTGCACACTCGACAGCCCGTTCCCCCACAGAGCATGCAGGAAACATCGACCTCCGCGCTCGGCTCGGTGAAGGGAAAGAAACTGGGCCGCAAGCGGATCTCCCTCTCCGCTCCGAACATTTGGCGGGAAAAGTTGAGGAGCACACCCAATAGATCCGACATCCGGATACCCCGGTCGACAAACAGCCCCTCCACTTGATGAAACATGGGAGAGTGGGTGGCATCGTCATCTCTGCGATATACCTTACCCGGCGCGATAATTTTTACCGGCAGCCTGGGGCGCTGCCTTTCCATGGTCCGGATCTGCACCGGTGACGTCTGAGTCCGCAGGAGAATCTCCTCGCTGATGTAAAAGGAATCCTGCATCTCCCGGGCCGGATGCTCCTTGGGCAGGTTTAAAGCCTCAAAGTTATAGTAATCCGTTTCAATTTCCGGTCCCTCCGCGATTTCAAAACCCATGCCCAGAAAGATGTCCTCGATCTCCTCGATGACCTGACTGAGGGGGTGGAGATGCCCCTTGGGAAAACGCAGGCCGGGCAGAGTTACATCGATCCGTTCCCCTTCCAAGCGTTCCTTCAAAAGCTGTTCTTCCAGCATCCGCTCGCGTTCGTTCCAGGCCTGTTCCAGCTTATTTCTCGCCTCGTTGACAATCTGCCCCATCAGCGGGCGCTCTGCCGGGGGCAGGCTCCCCATCCGCCGCAGCAAGGCCGTGAGTGTCCCTTTTTTACCCAGAACCTTGACCTTAAGGTTCCGGATTTCTTCCGGGCTGTCGGTGTTTGCCAGCAACGCCAGAGTCTCCGCCTCAAGCCGGCGCACTTCTTCTTGCAACAGAACCATCCTTTCTTTTGCCTCCCCGGATCCCCGCTCTCCGGATCCGCTCTCCTCAAAGAAAAAACCCTCATCCCACCAAGGGACGAGAGTTCGCTCCCGCGTTACCACCCAAATTCGGCCAAAGGCCGCACTCTGTTCCGCTAACGGTGGAAAACCGGGCTGCCTGCTTTCTCGATCAGCCGCTCCCAGGCGAAACTCAACCCCGTTTTTTCGGGGAGAACATCTTCCTTGGCTTGGCTCCCAGTCCGCGGCCAAGCCTCCCTGCAAGGGAACCGTTCTTTTAACCCGATCATCGCATTCTCTTTGATAGTTGCACTTCTTAATTGTCCGCATAGCGACGGTAAAGTAAATAGACTTTGGGAGAACCGGTTGCCTCGAAAATCTTCCAAAACCACTCTGCAGGTGACATAACAGTGCCCACCTTTCCGGCTTCGATTTCCTGAACCTGTTCACAGAAAATTATAGCATAAATCTCCCGTGACTTACAAGAAATCCCGCCGTCAGAGTTGATAAAACGCACTCAAAAAGCGTACTTCCTCTGCCGAACGATCTCGAAAAGCATGATTCCCGCCGCTATGGCCACGTTTAGGGACTCCACTCCCCCGGCCATGGGGATGGCCACCCGTGCATAGGCTTGCTCCTTAAAAGCCGGGGCGGGACCCGCACCCTCATTACCCACAACTAAGGCCGAGGGCCAAGGCATCTTCGTCTCAGAGTAAAGGGAACGTCCTTTGACATCCGCTACCAGCACCGGCAGGGACTCTTCCCGGCAAAAGCCCAAAACTTCCCCCGCCTCCAAGCCCTGGAGAAAAACGGCGGAAAAAAGGGCACCCATCGTGCCGCGCACAACCTTCGGATTATAAATGTCCACGGTCCCCCGAGTAAGGCAAAAGCGGGATACGCCGGCTGCCAGAGCCGTCCGGATAATCGTCCCCAGGTTTCCCGGGTCCTGGATTCCATCCACGACCAAAAGCAAACCTCCGGGCGCGAGCCGCAGATCCTCCGGGGAAAATTGTCCTTGTTCAACCAGGAGCAAGACTCCCTGGGGCTCCTCCGCCGTACTCATTTTGCGCAAAACCCGGGCTTCAACCTCTTCCAGCGGCACACCGCGGCGGCGAAAATCCTCCAAGAGGACCCCGTCACGGGCGTGTACCTGTCCGGGGCAGTAAATGACTTGTTTAATCCGGGCACCGCGTGTCAAGGCCTCCCCGGCGGAGCGCCAGCCCTCCGCTACAAACTCCCGGGCTTCGTCCCGCCGTTTTTTCTGCCGCAGCGCCACGACATGTTTGACCAGCGGATTTTGCATGGAAGTAATCATCAGGTCAACTCACTTCCGGGGAATTCCTAAAGGGTGCAACCGCACCCTTTAGGCGTTAATCTGCGCTTTCGCCAGATTAACCAACTCGGTGAAAGCCCCCGCATCGTGCACGGCCAAATCGGCCAGCACCTTGCGGTTCACAGATACTCCGGCTTTCTTCAGCCCATTCATCATTCTGCTGTAGGAGAGCCCGTTCATCCGGGCGGCCGCATTGATCCGAGTGATCCAAAGTTTACGGAAATCCCCTTTTTTGTCACGGCGGTGTATATAGGCATACATCAAAGACTTGAGCACTTGTTCATTGGCTGGGCGGAAAAGCTTGCTCTTCGCCCCTCTATAACCTTTGGCTAATTTCAATACTTTTTTATGATGTTGATGCTTCGTTACCCCTTTTTTTACGCGGGCCATCGCGAAGACCTCCTTAATTTCAAGTGAGTCCTGTCCTTCCTGTTAACCCGACCTAAACCGGCTCATTTCGGCGCCGGCTGCCCCAAGGCCTTTCCTGCCCGGTGCCTGGCAGCCGCAGAATCCTTCCAAATTCGGGAGTTTTCCGTTCCGATTTCCGGCCTCCACTATTACATGTAAGCAATTAGCCGCTCGACCCGCTTGGCATCTGTCTTATGCATGACCGCGGACTTACGCAGATTGCGCTTGCGTTTGGGCGACTTTTTCTCGAGAATGTGACTTGTAAAGGCATGATTACGCACAATCTTGCCGGTTCCGGTCTTCTTAAAACGTTTGGCCGCACCGCGGCGAGTCTTCATCTTCGGCATTTGGGTCTTCCCCTTTCCTTTATCCTAAGCTTTACGAATTATTTATGTCTCCAAAACCCCAGCCTCTTCGATATCGGGCAACGAACTCCTGCCCTCACACTCCGATATCACGGCAGCCGGCGAACTTACCCAGCCTGGTGCAAGTCCTTTTCGGTCAACGAGGCTGCCGGGTCGGCTGGACTTGCGGCGCCTGCCGGGTCGGCTGGGCTTGCGGCGCCTGCTGGGTCGGCTGGACTTGCGACACCTGCTGGACTTGCGGTTTGACCGCGGCCAGAATCATTACCATGTTCCGACCCTCCAGCTTCGGGTCACGCTCTATGACAGCCTCCGTTTTCAGGAACTCCGCCAGGCGCAAGCACAAAATCCGGCCTTGTTCGGGATGCGTGATCTCCCGTCCCCGGAACATGATCGTCACTTTGACCTTGTCGCCTTCTCCCAAGAAGCGCTGGGCGTTGCGCGCCTTCGTCTCGAAGTCATGATCCTCAATATTCGGGCGCAGCTTGACCTCTTTGATTTCCATCGTCTTGTGCTTCTTGCGGGTTTCCTTGTCGCGTTTGGCTTGCTCATATTTGTATTTGCCATAATCCATGAGTTTACAGACAGGCGGCTTCGCCGTAGGCGCGATCTCCACCAAGTCCACCGACTTCTCCATAGCCAGATGCAGAGCATCACGTACCTGCATGATCCCGAGTTGTTCCCCGCCTTCACCGACTAAACGCACTTCCCGGGCCCGGATTTCCTCGTTAATCCGTAAATCCTTGCTAATAACGAATCACCCCCAAATTTAATATTGCCACAGAAATGAAGCAATCCCCCCAGAACAAACAAAAATAAAAGACGGGCTGATGACCACCCGTCTTCCTTACCAAATCAGAGCAACCGCAGGCACAATGACCTTGCTCAGACCAGAAGATACCTCATCGACTTAAGCCATGAGGTGAGAAGCGGATGGCTTCTTCTTACCATCAGTATCTTAGCCCAAAATCCAGCTCCTGTCAATCTTTTTCTGGTTAGACGTCAGTCGGCCCCAAACTCACGCATCTCTCCATACCCGAAGATCCGATCTGACAAATACAAAGATAAGATATTCAATCCCCGTGCAACTGGGGAACGACACTCTTCTTGCTGCGGATCTCCTCCTGAATCAAGCTGACGAATTCCTCCAGACCCATCTTGGAGCCCGCATTGTCCTGACCATAACGCCGCACCGCCACGGCAGCGGATTCGGCCTCCCGATCGCCGACAACCAGGGTAAACGGTATCTTTTCCCTCTGCGCTTCCCGGATCTTGTAGTTGATCTTCTCGCGGCGGTCATCCGCCTCCGACCGGATATCCTGCTCCCTCAGGCGCGCCACGACGGATTGGGCATACTTCTCGTGCCGCTCGCTGATGGGAAGCACCCGCACTTGCACCGGCGCCAGCCAAGTCGGAAAAGCGCCGGCATATTGTTCCAGCAAGAGCGCGATAAAGCGCTCGATACTCCCGTAGACCACCCGGTGAATCATAACCGGACGATGCTTTTGTCCGTCTTCCCCGACATAGGTCAGATCAAACTTCTCGGGCATTTGGAAGTCAAGCTGGATCGTGCCGCACTGCCAAGTCCGGTCCAAACAATCCCGCAGGTGAAAGTCGATCTTCGGCCCGTAGAAAGCTCCGTCACCCGGATTTACCTTATAGTCCATCCCCTTTGCTTGGAGGGCCTCCTCCAGAGCCCCGGTCGCCATCTCCCAGGCTTCGTCCGAGCCCATCGAATCCTCAGGCCTGGTCGAAAGTTCCACATGATATTCGAAACCGAAAATGCGATAGAAATAATCCACCAAATCAATCACCCCAATGATCTCGTCCTTGATCTGGCTGGGAAGCATATAAATGTGAGCGTCATCCTGGGTAAAGTTCCTGACCCGGAGCAGCCCGTGCAAGGCCCCGGAGAGCTCATGCCGGTGAACCAGGCCCAGTTCCCCCAAACGCAGGGGCAAATCCCGGTAGCTGCGCAGCTTGGATTTGTAGACGATCATCCCGCCCGGGCAGTTCATGGGTTTCACCGCATAATCTTCATCATCAATCTTCGTGAAATACATGTTTTCTTTGTAGTGATCCCAATGACCGGACTGTTCCCACAGGCCGCGATTCAGTATGATTGGAGTCTTAATCTCCTGGTAGCCCCTTCTCTGATGTTCAAGCCGCCAAAAGTCCTCCAAGATGTTGCGCACGATCATCCCTTTAGGATGGAAAAAGGGAAAACCGGGCCCTTCATCGTGCAGACTGAAAAGATCCAGTTCCTGGCCAAGTTTGCGGTGATCTCGGCGTTTGGCCTCTTCCAGTTTAAACAAGTAATCGTCCAGGTCCGCCTGTTTCTC
This sequence comes from Acididesulfobacillus acetoxydans, assembly GCF_902729405.1. Classification (GTDB taxonomy): domain Bacteria; phylum Bacillota; class Desulfitobacteriia; order Desulfitobacteriales; family Desulfitobacteriaceae; genus Acididesulfobacillus; species Acididesulfobacillus acetoxydans. The sequence goes on along the minus strand of NZ_LR746496.1, from coordinate 652,338 downwards.
AAAAGCGGTGCCGTAAATGCGCTGCAGCATTTTGTTTTTCTCACTCCCGCGCCAGTAAGCGCCGGCAAGATTGAGGAGCTTAAAAGCTTTGATCTTCCCCGTTGAGGGGACATGCGGCCCCGCACAAAGATCGGTAAAGTTGCCCTGAGTGTACATGGAAATAGGAACCCCATCCGGCAAATCTTCAATCAGCTCAACCTTGTAGTTCTCTCCCCGCCCGTTGAAAAAAGCCAGGGCTTCGCCGCGCTCCACCTCACGCCTTTCATAAGGAAAATTCTCTTTGGCCAAATGGGTCATCTCTGCTTCCAGCCGCCTGAGATCCTCCGGGGTGAAAACATGCTCGGAATCAAAATCGTAATAAAAGCCATTGGCTATGGCCGGACCGATACCCAAACGTGTCCCCGGAAAGAGGTTTTGCACCGCCTGAGCTAAGAGGTGGGAAGCCGAGTGGCGCAAGACCTTTAGTCCCTCTTCCCCGTCCGCCGTCAGAATTTCCACTTCCGCATCCGACTGCAAAGCATACGTGAGATCCCGGGTTTCACCATCCACCTTAGCGGCCACGGCCGCTTTCGCCAATCCCCGCGAAATCGAAGCCGCCAGGGAGGCCAACGTTGCTCCCGGCTCAACCGAACGAACTGAGCCGTCTTTCAAAGTTACCTGAAGCATTGCCTTTCACTCCTGTCCTTGTTCTGATTTTTCTGCCTCGCACGAACGACTTAGCAGCCGATATGCCTGTTTCTCACCCGAACCTATCCCCTCATGCCACATCCGCACCCGCTCCAGAAGCGCCTGCGCGCTGCTCCGGAACATACAAAAAGCTCCCGCCCCGCTGGGGACGAGAGCACTGCTCCCGTGGTTCCACCCACATTCCAACCTCCGCCCAAACCAAACGGCACGCTCCAAAAACAAAAACAGGAGCGGATGCCGGAATGGCAAGCACGCCGCACTTAACACCGTCAAAATCAGCGCAGGTCTTTCTCAACACCCTTAACGCGGGCGGACGTCCAAGCTTACTCTCTTTTCAGCCCGGCACTCCGGGGTGGTCTTCGCCATCCTCTCTGTCAGAAATGCTTCCAGCCCACGGCATTCCTTCTCTGGTACGGAATCAGAGGGTTACTTTCCCCATCACTGTTTTGAGCGGTATAACAAAATCACCAAGCACGTTTTTTACATTTGCATTTTCATTTAATTATACAGTTTCCTGTCCAGCTGTCAACCCGGAGATTTTACTAGATTTACTAGACTTGCTAGACTTGCTAGACTTGCTGAGTTTGTTGGGTTGTTGGGTTGGCTGGGTTTGCCGAGCTTGTTGGGTTGCTGGGTTTGCCGAGTTTGTTGGGTTGCTGGGTTTGCCGAGTTTGTTGGGTTTACCAAGTTTGCCTAATCCCCGGCACCCCACGGCGGGAACCGCCTCACGAATCTGCCAAGATGCCGCAGAGAGTGCAACCGGGACAGTCCTGCACTTTGTCCTCGAACACGTCGCGAATCGTGTGCAAGGTATCCCGGTAACCGGGAAAACGAATGTGCAAGACTACCTGCCGGGGCGCAGCGGAGATCAAGGCACTGATGAGCAAGTCTTCGTAGCTCAATTCCTGCCCGCTTTCATCGGCAGAAAACCCATCCAGGTAAAGCCCCGTCACCTTTTCCCCCTGATCATTGAACAGGTGGAATTTGCCGGAGGCACTGATCCCGACATGGAGCGTGTCAACCCGCGGAGATTGGGAGTCCAGGAAGTATTTAAGCAGCTTGACGAATTCGTAATATTCCCTCTCCAAGATATATTCGTCCACCGTCTGAGCCACTGTCCTGTCCACTTCGGTCTTGTATTCTTGGGCCCGGAACCTGAGAAATCCCTCCACGTCAAAGGTCGGGGTTTTTTCCAGAACCGCCAGGATCTGCGCCACCAGCTTGGTTTTCCTTTGCGTTTTATACCCGGGATAGCTTTTGCCTTCGTTCAGGCTCCGAAGCGTTCGCGGCAGAACATGGGAACACTCCGCTTTTTTCAAGCGGTACTTTTTCCCAAGCAAGGTGAGAACGTATTTCTCCTCCCAGTGTTCCAAGATAGTCTCCGCCAGAGCATTCGCCAAATAATACCCTTGTATCTTCCGGACCATCGTCTGTTTTTCTTCTGCCTCTCCCGACGGCAGTTGAAAACTGCATCGGATTAACCAACGCTCCCCGAAACGGGTTTCACTGATTTCAAACGGCAGTTGCTCGCGCTTGCGCAGTTCGAGCAAATGTTCATAGATGTTATCCTTATAATGCTGCGTTCCCAACTGAACTGAATATTCCACCGGCATACCCCCATAATAGAGTATATGACAGACCCTTCCTACTATTGCCAGTGGAACTTTCCCTTATTCCTCGCCCGAAGGCAAACTTTATTGCGTTAAGTTGTAACACTTTTTTCTTTCCGGCGTATCTTATTTTCAGAATCGCCCAGTGAAGTTAACCAAGGCTAACCCAGTAAACTACAATACAAGGAGGCTCACCCCTCACCATCCTTATTCTCCCCGGCTCCGCCCTCCGCCATAAAGTCGTAAAAAGCTTGCTGCCAGTTCGCATCACTGTTCATGAATTCAACCAGAATTTTTATGGCATTAATCGTGGCGGTTGACAGGTAATGCTCCATCGCTTCGGCTTCGGCAGCAAAGTTGCACTTGCTACATATGAGGGCGAGAAACTCCTGCAACAGTTGATTCCTCGTCACCAAATAAGAGCCGAGCTCTTTGCCTCTGTCGGTAAGTTTTATCTCGCCGTAGCGTTCGTATTTTATGTAGTTCTCATTCCGAAGTTTATAAAGGGCCTTCGTTACAGACGGCAAAGCGACTTTGAGCCTGTTACTGATATCCGTTACCCGGACGGCATCCCGGGACAAAGAAAACCGGTATATCTCTTCTAAATAGTCCTCCAAACTGGGTGTCAACATTTCAGCACCCCTTCTTTAAACACGTCCAAAACACGGCGTCTGTTATGACACATTGCGTTTGCTGGGAAAGTGATATCAGCCTGAGCAGTGATTACATCAAGTCACTCTATCATATTCCACTATGTCTCATTCGTGACCTGTCACCGAAGTGAGGAATCTTCCGCCGGACCCGGTGAAGTTACGCTGTCCCAGAAGGTCGCGCCTGGCCGCCGCCAGAAATCCCGGGGGGAAACCTGCTTATGAGAAAACATCAAGAAAGACCGGAACGAGAAAGTACCAGAAACAGAGAACACCCGAACTAGAAAATACCCAACAAAAACCCCCCCAGACAAAAGATACCGAAGAGGAAGAACGTCTGAAGCGATCTCGTTCAGCTAAAGCTGAACATCACGATAGTGTCCCGTGGAGTCTATCGCCGAAAGCGCTTAATCTTTAACGCACTATCGCGCTGAAGGGTGAACTCTACCCGCACTGAAACAGAGTACAGGGAACCCATCCCACTTGCAGAAGTGGGAGTCTCACGAGTAGATAAAGAGGTTCAGAGGAGGAGAAGAAAGATGAGCGATGGACTCAATTTGCCCCGGAGTCTCACCCACAAGGCAGCTATTCCCTTAAAACTAAATAATACGAACAAAACGGTGGAAGCTTGCCGCGCGGCAATCACGGGCCAACGAAAAGGAATTCTCGCTTTGCTCCCATTTTTGGGCCCCGCGTTCATCGCCTCCATCGCCTATATCGATCCGGGAAACTTCGCCACCAACGTTCAAAGCGGGTCCGAGTTCGGGTATAGAATGTTGTGGGTCGTAGTGCTCGCCAATTTAATGGCAATGCTTTTACAGAACATGTCGGCTAAGTTGGGCATAGCAACCGGTCAAAACCTGCCGGAGCTTTGCCGGATACACTTCAAAAGATGGCTGTCTTTCACGATGTGGGGAGTCTCGGAAGTGGCGGCCATGGCTACGGATCTGGCGGAATTCCTGGGGGCAACGTTGGGGATGAATTTACTGTTCGGCATTCCTATGCTTTATGCCGCCATCGTAACCGGTTTGATCACATATCTTATTCTCATGCTGGATCGTTACGGATTCCGGCCCCTGGAAAAGTTTATCGCCGCTTTTGCCGTGCTTATTGGGGCCTGTTATCTCATTGAAACGTTTCTTTCCCATCCGAACTTTGCTCAGGTTGCCTACCACAGTGTAGTACCCTGGCTGGGCAACGGGAACAGTGTCATGCTGGCCGTCGGTGTGATCGGGGCCACCGTGATGCCCCACGCGATCTATTTGCATTCAGGTCTGACCCAAAACAGAGTCGTCCCCCGTGACGACGGGGAAAAAGTGAAACTCCAAAGGTTCAACACCAAAGAGGTTCTGATCGCCCTCGGTTTTGCCGGCTTGATCAATATTGCCATGATGTACATGGCAGCGGCGGCTTTTCATTCTACCGGGAACAACAGTGTCGCCGATATTCAATCCGCCTACAAGACCCTTACCCCCATCCTCGGACCGGCATCTGCGGGCGTGTTCCTGATTTCGCTCCTGTTTTCCGGCATTTCCAGTTCCGTCGTCGGCACAATGGCCGGCCAAGTGATCATGCAGGGATTTGTCGGCTTCCGCATTCCGGTCTGGGTGCGCCGGGTTATCACCATGCTGCCCACAATCGTCATCGTGGCCTTAGGCGTTGATCCCACCCAGACCCTGGTTATCAGTCAAGTCATCTTAAGCGTTGTCCTGCCGATCCCAATCATCGCCCTGATTTACTTCACAAAGCGGAAAGACCTCATGGGTGTCTTGGTCAATCAAAGGTGGATCACCGTCTTGTCTATAGCCTGCGCCTTTGTCATTACCTTCCTGAACCTTCTTCTCATCTATCAGACGCTCGGCGGACATATCCCGTTGCTTGGCTAGCTCATCCCCGGAATCGAATTCCGAGGTTTTCCCGCTCACATTCTATAACTGTGATATAATAGAGGTGTGTATTCGCAGACAGAATATCCTTGTACTTTAGTCTGGGGGGTGAGCCAGATGTTTTATCCGCCGTTGTTTGAAAACGACGTTCCCGCCTTCCTTCCGCGCTGAGCGAAGGAAATCAATACGGGGTTCCCTTCGCCGGTGGACATATCAGTCCAAAATGTGACGGAGGGATCGAAATGAAATCAACCTATTTGGGCGGACTATATATGGCCCTTGCCGCAAGCATCTGGGGCGTTATGTATGTGGTCAGTAAGATTCTGCTGCAAAACATCGCACCGTTGGCGCTGGTGTGGATTCGCTATATAGTGGCCTTGCTCACCTTAGCCATTACTATCGCTGCCACTGGGCAATCTTGGCGGATTTACCGCCGGCATTTACCGCTGGTCGCTGCGATTGGAATCGTTGGCTATGCGCTCTCTATTTGGCTGCAGTTCCTCGGAACCAAACTTTCGACCGCACAGACGGGCGCAATGATTACATCGGCCGCGCCGGCCTTTATGGTTGTGTTTAGCCGCTTCATCCTGGACGAAAAAATCACCGTACGCAAAGGAGTTTCTGTCGGGCTGGCGACCGCCGGTGTGCTGATGATTGTTGGAAATGCCGGGTTCGGCCATCCTGATCGGCTCGGAAGCATAGTCTTATTCATTGCGGCCTTGGCATGGGCTCTGATGTCTGTCTTGGTAAAACTTGTGCCTACGGACTACTCCCAACTGACTGTAACCTTTTACGCTATACTGGTTGCGACCCTGGGCCTCACGCCGGCCGCTCTGGAACAGCTGCCGCATTCGTTATCCGCTATATGGCTGCGGCCAAGTATTTGGAGCGGGATTCTCTACTTAGGAGTCATTTCTACGGCGGGAGCATTCTTTCTCTGGAACAAAGGCCTGCAGTTGGTGGACGCGTCATCAGGGGGACTGTATTTCTTTTTTCAGCCGCTTGTAGGGACCTTTCTGGGCTGGCTGATTCTGGGCGAGACCGTCGGGTTTTCATTTTGGGTCGGTGCTCTGCTGATCCTGACCGGTATTGCACTCGTCGTCAAGGAATCGTGAACCCCGTTTTTACCATTCCAAGTCCACGGGGTCTTGCTCAGTGGATTTCCACGCCTCCATAGGCATTCAGCCTTTGGAGGCGTTTGCGGTCAGTGACCTGCCCCAACGGACCCTGAGCATGAAGAGAGACAGTTCGCCTTTTGCCGGATATGCGAACCGTCTCAAACTGAAGAGAACCACACGGGTTCCTCGCGATCAGATTCCTCAGCCAAAGCTGGAAGTCCCGCAAGAACCTCCTACACTCCCGCCGGAACTCGAGCGGCTCCTTGAACCGCCAATGTTTACAGCCGTAAAACGTTGCTCGACTTCAGAGCTGCCGCACTGCGGGCATACTTGCTTGTCCTTCTGGCTTATACTGCAGAACACAGAAAACCTGTGTTCACAATCTTTACAGACTAAATCATAAGTCGGCATTCCTTCTCACCTTCCTCTTCAGAAAAATTCTCTCCTTTGCCGTCCAACCTCAACCCTGAGCTTCCTTCCGGAGCATGAAAACAAGAGCAACGCAATTGACCATTATTGGTCATCTTCTATTATAATGAATTTAGGTTCTTACTAAAAGAGTCTGTTACAAAAAACCGAAACAATTAAACGTCAGTTCAGAGCGCTTTTCCCAAATATCTCAGCCGGTCTGCCTACCTTTTCCAGTTTTCCTCTCTCCATAATCCCGATTCGGTCAGCCAGTAAAGCCGCCTCCTTGTAATCATGCGTAACATGCAAAGTCAGCATTCCCAATCTCTGGTGCCAATCTCTCAATTGCGGCAGTATATTTTCCTTCGTTTGCGGGTCTAGTGCGCTTAAGGGCTCATCCAGAAGGAGAATTCGCGGTTCAGTCACGAGGGCGCGGGCCAAGGCCACCCGCTGTTTTTCCCCACCACTCAAAGTCGCCGGGTATTGCTTCAACAGGTGCGCAATGTCGAATAGTTGCAGCATTTTCTCCAGTTTCTCCTCCAGCGTCCGTTTCGCCAACTTTCTCTGCTTGAGCCCGAAGAGAATATTTCCTTTGACAGTCAAATGGGGAAACAAGGCATAATCTTGGTAGACAAAGCCAATCCGTCTGGCTTCAGGAGCTAAAAAGCTGATCTCGAGTCCATCATGAACAATCTTTCCTTGATCCGGAACATACATCCCGGCTAAGGTTTCCAAGAGGACGGTCTTGCCACTTCCCGTCGCACCCAGAATGACAAAATACTCCCCCATCCCAATCTCCAAGCAGATGTCTTGCAAGGCAAAGGGACCCAGTTTTTTGCTTAAGCCTAAGATCTTTAGCAAAGTACCCCTCTCCAGTCGTCACGTGCTCTCCCAGTTCTTTGGCCATTCTAAGCCACATACTCACTTTCATCCTTAGCCCAAAAAGGCCCCATTCTTTCCCTCTCCTCTTAAACTCCAAATCCTGCACTTTCCTCTCGCTCTCAGAATTCAATGTCCGGCCCCTACCCAGTAGATAGGAGCCGGATTCTCAGTGTCACTTTCTCACTATGGGACTATGCTAATTTGGCCGTTGCCGCCTCCGGCCGCGTCTGGCCGTGTCGCTTGCTCACTACGGGACTATTTTAATCCTTCCCAGACCGAAGACGAATTCTTAGTCAGAATGCAGACCTTAGTCTGAATACGGACAAAAACGCTTTAACCCCAGAAACTCCGCGGCTCCCGCAATCGTGTTCCCGAAAAAGACCACAGGCTTGTCCAGGTTCAGCCAATCGCCAATCGTATTGTTAACCAGTGTGCTGCCGGTGACAAAAAGAAGATCCGCCCACTGGGCCACATCCTGAGCCGCAACCATGCCGTCCTCAATCAGAGTCCCTTCTTTTTTCTGTCCGATGTTTTCCGGATCCAGATCCAGCACCCGCAGGGGAAACGCCGGTGCGCAGGCGGCTAGAAGCGCGGGTTGCAGGCCAACCATGCCTAGCTTGGGCTTTCCGTAGTGTTCTTGTATATATGCGACGATTTTCTGGCCGCACAACTTAGGGCCTTCGTTCCGGCAATGCCTGGTGTTGCCCACTTTCTCCGTATGACGGGCCAGGGCGTTTAGCGCAGAGACAAAGAGAGCGCGTTCGTGGTTATCAGCCAAAGGAAGTGCCAGGATTTCCGTCAAACTTCCTTGAAATGTACCGGGCCAATTCGTGAATGCCTGTCCTCTGCTCCCCCCGAGATCGGCTTCAACCATTTTTTCCTTCCCTTTTAAGAGAGGAAAGTCTTGGCGTTCCGGCTGTCCAATGGCTTGCTCGGGCGTGAGAATAGCAGTTGTAATCACGACTTGGGTTGAGAGAAGATCATGTTCTTGAGCCAGCTCTCTCATTTTGTGCCGCAGGGTATCATAAACGGTTGTATCGTACATGTTTACCTCCTAAAGATTTCATCAGTAAATGAGAAAGAATTCCTTATTCCCCTTCTTCGATAGAAGGATCTTTTCTTCCCCCAGTAAAACCTTCTTCCGGCTCATTAAAGACTCCCGGCTGTCACTGCGCACCAAGTTAAGCCACAGGCCGCAAAAACCTCTCTGGCTTCCCCGCTTTGTAAAAACCGCCAAAAATGTTCACCGCCGACGGTATTTTTGCCCCTATTGAGCAGGGCAATATCGAAATAGACTTTGTGGTAACTCGATTGCGGTAAATCAGCCGCCACCGGCACGTCCGGATAAGCGGCCGCACAACTGCCAAAAGCTATTCCGGCCTGGGCTCGGTTTTCTTCCACGTAGGCGGGAACATGCCCGTTGATTTCATCGTACATAATTTTCCCGGCAATTTTCTCCCACAAGCCGAGATTCTGCAGGCTTTCGACTGTATAGTCTCCCAGAGGAGCCATTCCCGGTTTTCCTATCGCCACTGTTTTTACTTCCGGTGCGGTAAGCCACTCTAATCCCACTCGGCCCCCGCCGGGAAGTTCCCGGTTCAGAAGCAGCACTAAGTGGTCCCGCAGGAGCTGCCGCCGGGAAACGGCGTCCAGGAACCCGCTGCTTTCCAGATTATCCAAGTGTCCGCCCGCTTCCGGTAAAATGATTACATCGTGTCCGGATCCTTCCTGAATCCAATGGCATAATTCCCCCGCACCGGCAAAGGTGCATTGGAGATGATGCTGAGGATAGAGTTTTTGATACACTTTCTCTAACGCGGACAGGGGGTGCCGTAAACCCGCGCCTGCCGCTGCCCGGATTTCCGTGGTTTCACTTGCCTCTCTCGTTTTAACCAAATGACTTCACCTCTGTCTTCTTTAGATTCCCCCCGTTCACTGGGGATTTCCGCTCAGAATCTCGTTCACTTGCTGATCCGACAGCCGGTACTTGAAGAAATGCGCGTAGAAATTCTTCACCGTCTGATCCAAATTCACATTCTTGAAGCGTTGAGGGTAAAAAGTCTTGGCGGCCCAGAGCACGGTCAGCGGCTGTTCAATCGTTCTGTTGGCCCATATGCTCGATCCCATGGGGGCAGCAAAGACTTTCTTATTGATGATCGCTTTAATCCGGCTGAAGCGCGGATCATGGTAGACCTCCTTGACCTCGGTCGGATCCGTGACGATGAGGATATCCGGATTCCACTTGAGGACCTGTTCCATGGAAAAGGAGATGCTCTCCGCTTTGCGGCCGTTATTCGTCACGCTGATACCTCCGGCCGCCGGAATCCACCATTCGGCAATCAGCTGAGGCTCCGTCAAAGTCTTCACATCACAGTATAAGACTTTGGGCCTTTGGGCCTGAGGAATCTGACTGACAACACCTTTCACCTGATTCAGTGTCTGGTCAAAATACTTGATGTAATCCTCCGCCACAGCCTCCTTGTTGAAGACTTGCCCCACAATTTTCATGACCTTTTTTACATCTTCCGGTTGGGTCCAGGAAAGATAAACGGCTGGAATCCCACTTTTCCGAATCGTCTCGGCACTCCTTTGATCCATGGTGAAGACTACATCAGGATTGACCTTAAGCAGTTCCTCCAGGTTGGGATCGTTGTTGGCCCCTTGCACAGACGGTTCAGTCGCGATTCCGGGTGCAAAAACGGTTTGGTATTTCCAACGTTTCGATTTAGCAAACAGGGGCAACCCGTTCACGATTTTTTTTTGCTCCCCGAAGGCAAAGATAAAGCCATTGAGCACAGGGACCGGACCCACCGTTGCCACACGGTTGATTTTCAACGGCAGGGTCACCTTTTGCCCCGCCATGTCGATGATTGTGTGCATTGCGGAAGGTGAAACTTTCGGTCGGGTCGGGGTACAGCCCGACAGTAAAGTCGCAAGCAAAAACACGTTCATTAAGAGGGCAAGTCCACCGCGGTTTTTAAAGTTCGTCATGCCTGATCTCCTTTCGGATAGGTTACTTCGCCGGACACTCAAAGGTGGTCTCCCTCCCCATTCCCCCAACATACTGCCGCAGAAGCGGGGTCTTATCCACTAGGTATAAATCTTGACCGATAGGCTGGATCCGGGCTCCCGGGAGCTTAGGGGCAGGATCGCGGGTAATGCCGGCCCCCAGGAGCTGGTTGCCGCCGCCCGCCAAGAACCAGAGAGGAATGTCGTCGTGGTCATTGCCGGCCGCCAAACCCAACTCCACCCCGGGGAGAATCAAGCGGGCCACGGCCAGCGTGCGTGCCAACTCCCAGGGTGAACAACGCGGGAATCCACTGAATTTCGTTCCCGGATAGGGGTAGAAACGGGAAAAGCGAACATGGTAAAGGTGTCTGAACTGCTTGAGATAGAACAGGTGGCTGATCCGGTCTGCATAGCTCTCTCCCAAGCCGATTAAGATCATACTTCGCACCGACATGCCTTCTTCTTCACAGACCTCCATCAGCCGCCGGCGGGCGCTCAGACTGTCCCCAGGCTTGGCCTCGTGAAAGAGAGAATCGTTGCAAACCTCAAGTGAACTGGTTACGCTCGTCACCCCAAGGGCTTTGAGAGCCCTTATGGTCTCGCGCCTAAAGGAAGGTCCTAAATTGATTTCCAGATCAATGGCGGAGACTCGGCGGATTGCTTGAACCAGTTCAAGCATCTCCCGGTCATAGCCCCGGAGGTCCGTACCCCCACTCAGATGAACCTGGCGGAAGCCCGAACTTTCCAGCGCTTGAATAGAGGAAACGATCTGTTCCGTCGGCATGAATTCGTCGGTGAAATAACTGCAATAACCGCAGCGCGGTGCGACCCGGCAAGGAAAAATCCGGGAAATACCGGCCGACCACCACAATGTCATCCCCAAATGTTCATCCCTCATTTTCCCTGCCGCCCTGAAAAGTTCAAGAGCATTTCCCGGTTCAGCCGACAACTCCAGTAGCTCTGCCGCGACTTCTGGATTGATCCCCGTCAAGCCCTGGTTCAAAAGTTCCTTAAACGTTCCTTCTACCGGCATAAAACTACGCCCCTCTCCTTTTACGACTTTACTTCGGTATCCTGCGCTCAATCTCACCCGCTCCTTTTCCATCACACTCTCTCAGAACATGACATCACACATTCACTCCGGCCTCCGGCCCCTGGCCTCTGACTTCCGGCCTCTGTTCCCTCGGCAGGCACACTTTGATTTCTCTTTGACCGAAACTGCTGAGGATGCCGGTGTTGAGGATCCGAACGTCAACGCCGTAAAGTTCCGCCAACGCTTCTTCAGTGATGGTGCGGTTGGGGTCACCCATACCGTACACGACTCCCCCTTTAAGAAGGATGACCTTATGAGCATAGAGAAAAGCCTGGTCCGGAAAATGCGTCGCCATGATAATCGTCAAGCCCCGGTCTGCTAAATGACGGACATGGCTTAATACTTTGAGCTGGTTGCCGAAATCCAAGGCAGAAGTCGGCTCATCCATGACCAGAATCCTGGGTTCCTGAGCCAAGGCCCTGGCGATCAGGACCAATTGTTTTTCTCCCCCACTGATCTCGGTGTATACTCTGTCTTCCAGGTAAGATATCTTGAGAGTAACCATGGCCCGGCGCGCGATTTCCACATCTCTGGCTGCGGGGGAGGAAAAACTTCCGAGGTGAGCCGTTCGTCCCATCGTGACAACATCCAAAACCTTGAAGGGAAAAGGAGGGTTATGGGCCTGGGGAATATAGGCCATGATCCGGGCCATACGCTGCCTCGACCAATATTTCATGCTCTGGCCCTCAATACACAGGTCGCCACCCAGAGAATCAATGAGACCGAGGATGGTTTTGAACAGCGTTGTTTTTCCTGTACCATTGGGACCCAATACGCAAAGAACCTCGCCCATACCCACACTTAACGAGACGTCGCGCAGAATGGCCCGGCCTCCATAGCCACAGCAAAGGTTTTTCAGTTCCAGTTCCAAAACCCACACCTTCCTACTCCACAGGAGACACAAGTTTGCCTCGAACCAGAGACGATTGACGGGACCGTTCACTTTCCCAACCAAGGTCTTGCCGTTCCTCCCATCTTTGTCTCATCCGGCCCGGGACCCAAGCCGAAGTTCATGTTTCTCCCTTAAGCTTCCGGAGCAACGACTTTAACCATCAGGCAGCCGTGGTCAAAAAGTTCCGGTCCTCCCCCGCCCTCCTGAACAAACTGCCAGGCTTTCTCCGGCTCTGTCACGACCGTCCCCGCCAAAACGCTTATCCCGTGGCGGAAAAGCCGATTTGTCAAAGGAGTGCTGGGTCCGACCAAGATCACTTGAGCCTGATGAGCGAGTTCGAGCAGGCGCGGCAACGTTTTATTCACTAAGGTCGTCGCTGTGATAAAGACATAGTCTTGCCTCGGTAAAATATATTCACAAGCCGGATCAGGAAAATCTCCTTCCAGAGGGCGGCGTTCCAAAATCGAGAGCGTGCAAACGTCCGACAGAACCCCAAGATCGGGAAAATGCCCGATGACCGCCACTTTACGACCCCGTACCCGCTCCCGGTAAACCGCAAAGGCACTGGCCTGTTCCTGAGCGGAAGCGGCAGCAGGCGCACCGGCGAGCTCTCGTGCTCTCTCCTGCGTGTTCAACGCGGAATTAAGCGCCGCTAAACCCACAGTGGCCTCGTTGTAATGCCAAGACTTGATATACTCCGCCAATTCGCGCACCTTGAGCCCGCGCAATTGGCCCGCTCCTTTTACGCTGAGCCGCCCTTCCCGCGGTGTCATAGCAATACCGGCAGTTTTGGAACGAACAAGGGTCCAGTGCTGCCCGGCCAGACAGTCCGTCACCCGGAGATCCGGGGGGATTTCAGCCAAGAGTTCATCATAAAGTGCCCACATCATCATTTCCCCTTTCCATCCCCTCGAATATTTCCTCATCCTCAAGCCCCAGATATTCCTCTTCGTCTATGGAGCGGCGGGCCGTAAGCGTCAAAGTCCGGTTACCCTTGCGCCAAACGGATCCTCCCGGGGGCTCCTGCAAATAATATGAGAAACGGGGGGGATTAGAGAGCCTGGCTCCGGTCAAACCCTGCAGCGTATCCGCCAAACAGGCTGAACCCTGAACCATCAGCGAAATATCATCCGAGCGCAGATGCCCAAAGGTTTGTTGGGCCACTAAGGCGCTGCGGACTGCCAAATAGAGATCCGGACAGATTTCCCGGTGATGGTTCAAGGCTTGCTGCCAGAGAAAATCCCGCGCCAATTCCCGGTTATTGGCCATAATTCCCGAGGTGCGGGCTGAAAAAACGATATCCCGCTCAAAATAGGGTTTGATATCAAGGACAGGTGTACCATCAACAGCGTCTAAATCCAGAACTTCAAGGCTGTTACGGTGAACCCCGACCAGCCGCACCAGGGTCAGAGCGATGGGATTGGGACGGGCCGGAGCCCTCAGGCCGAAGACGCCGTAGCTTCCCAACGCCGGATTCACTTTACCGGGTACGGTTTGTAAGACATTCCGGGGCGCTTGATCAAACCAGGTCAAAAGCCAGAGATGAGAGTTTTCACCAATCCTGTGCAAAGCGGCAGCGTAGACCGGAAAAACTTCGACGGTGGCTGCCACACCCGGCAAAGGCATCTGTTCACGATCTGTAACCTGGCTTCTAACTTTACCGATGGGCTTCAGACAAATATCGCGGATCAACGCCTTCCCGCCCCCTGTTTCGGCCTGTTCGTTTGCCCCCATAGGTTTTCCCTCCTCAAATCTATTCAACTCCTCCGCCCTGTTCAGCGCCTTCAACTCATTCAACTCATTTCAATCAATCCTTTTGGTCCTTTAAATCTTTCCGGCTTTCCAAACCTTTCCCGGTGGGTTTAAGCGCCGGAGGGTGAGATCTCCTATCTCACCGTTCTCTGCATTCACTCGATGCGATCCCATCGAACCCCGGCTAACTCTCCATAACAGTGACCTCCGCCGCTCTCCCTCCCGTCCCTTCGTCCCGTTTGCCCGCGCAAGTCCCCGTCCTGCCTCTGTCACGCATACTCTGAAGAATCCTCAACTGCTGTGCGCCACCTGAGCCCGCCACCCGCTCTTACGGCGCCACTTTCAGACTTGAAGTGGCCAGCAGCGCCTTGGCCTGCGCATCACTCAGGTTATAATGGTAAAACATACTATAGAAACTTTTCGTTTCGGCCACCATGTCATACTTGTACACCTGTGGGTACAGGAGATTACCCAACCATTTTAAGCCGATCAAGCGGTTGACCGAGGGGGGGCGATCAAACCAGTTGAAGGGAGCGTCTGGAATTTCGTAAACGCGGTTCGTTTGCACCGCCTTGAGACTGTGCCAGGCCGGGTCGGTGAGAAGGCCCGGATAATAACTCCCCTGCTCGTGGTTCCAACAGAGAATGACATCCGGATTCCATTTCAGAACCTGTTCCAGTGAGACGGCTGACATGCCGGCCCCTCCTTGGGCCGCCACGTGGGCGACATTGATTCCCCCGACTAAAGCTAGGGTCTCCGTATGGGAAGAACCTTGCGGATCTGTTTGTAAACCGCTGGATCCTTCTGCGTAATAGACCCTCACCCGTTTATCCGCCGGGATCGTTTTCGCTTTCACCTTGATTTCTTTCACGGTTGCCTGACAATATGCCCCCAGTTCCTGCGCCTTGGCCTGAACGCCCAAAAGACTTCCCAGAAATTTGTAAGCCTTGTCCATGCCGGTCAGAGGGGCGTCGACCATGACGACAGGAATGCGCAATTGATTCTGGATCCTGTTGGCCAGTGAAATATCAGTCTGCGTAATCGTCCCGACGGAAAGCAGCACATCCGGCCGAATCTTCAACAATTCCTCCGTATTACCCGTATTCTTAGCATACCAGCCCCCCAAGTCGGGCAGCGACTGATATTTCGGCAAAATGTACTTCTTTTCCAGGGGCCGCAGGTTATAATTCCAACCCACCAGTTTGTCCGGGGCCAGAGTATAGACCATAATCGTGGCGACCGGGCTCGTACCGAAAACTTTGCCGATGTGATCGGGAACCTGAACTTTTCGTCCGGCCATATCCGTGATCGTGCGCCAACCGGTTGGCCCCGGGTTCTGGGTAAGTCCTTTTTGGCTGCCACATCCGGCCAAACCTAAGACCAGGACAAGAACCACGACCACACTCAAGCTGCGAACCGTTTGCACTTTGCCATTATTCACCTTAATTACCTCCCTTCTTCCCATATGGGACCTATACAGACACTCTATGTACGGCCATGGTTGTGTCCGTCTACAGGCGATCTGTGACCAACCATGAGAACGCGGCGGTTCGCATTCTCAATAAGTGCCTGCTGATACTGGCGTGTTCAAAATCGATCAATCACCCCCATCCCCTCTTGCTGCGCAACAACAGATAGATGAAGAAAGGCGCTCCAATGAGAGACGTGAGAATGCCGAGGGGAATCTCCACGCTGGCGGCTGTCCGGGCCAAGTCATCCACAAGCAGTAAATAGGCACCACCGAGAAAGAGGGAAGCCGGGAGCAGCACCTTATAGTTTGGGCCGACAATCATACGGGCTAAGTGAGGCACAATTAGACCCACCCACCCGACCAAGCCGCTGATGGAAACGGCGGCTGCCGTCATCAGAGTCGAGCACAAAATGACCACTAAACGCAGCCGCCCCGTTTCCAGTCCCAGAGCTTGCGCCTCCTCGTCCCCCAGAGAAAGGACATTAATGCGCCAACGCAACAAATACAATGGCAACCCGCCGATAAACATGGGCACAGCCGCCGTCGCAATATCCTTGGGTGTCACCGCGGCCAGGCTTCCCATCAGCCAAAACGTAATAGCCGGCAGCTTGTCATAAGGATCGGCCAGGTACTTGATTAAGGATGTAAAAGAGGTAAATAAAGTCCCGATGAGGATTCCGGCTAAAACAAGGGCCAGCATGGGATCATGCCGGATTTTGCGGCTGAGATAATAGGCCAGGAGAACAGCCATCAGACCAAAAAGAAAAGCCGAAACCTCAATCCCCGTGATGTTCCAAGAATAGTAGATGGCTAAAGCCGCGCCGAAAGCCGCCCCTGCCGAGGCACCCAAAATATCGGGCGACACGAGCGGATTCTTAAACATCCCCTGATAAGCGGCTCCGGAAGCGGATAGCGCCGCCCCGACCGCCATGGCAGCCAGGATACGCGGCAGGCGCACCTCAAAGACGACAGTGTCCACTGTGGCCGGCCAGGTGTGCCGAAGGGGAAAAACTTTAGCGGCCAAAACCTTAAGCAAGAGCCAAGGAGAAATTCCGTAACGTCCTAGAGGAAAGGAGAGAAAAAAGCTCACCAGCAGGGAAAGGAGCAGTATGACCTCTTTACGGCCAAACATTTGGCCCCAGTTCGGCAGCCATCGGCCGGACGCCCATTTTTTTCTGCCTGTTTCCGAAGTCTGCATGGTTTGCAAAAATCGCTCGGTCCTAATAGGCTTCAGTCCATCTTCATCCCTCCCCGAAACTCCATCGTGTTCCTGTCTCCCTCTTCCCGAAACTCCATCGGTATTCCTGTCTCTCTCTTCCGGAAGCACCATCGGTGTTCCTGTCTCCCTCTTCCCAAAACTCCATCGGTGTTCCTGTCTCCCCTTTCCCCCTTCCGGTGTCTTCGCTGGCTCCATGTTGTTTTCACCTCCCCTCTTTCTGCTCTCCAATCCCCAATCACTCGGTGTGACCCGAACACAAAAAACGGCACCACTAAAAAGAGAGTGGTGTCGTCAAAAACACTGCCATCGGCATTACCATCTCCTTTTCAAAACGTGAAGGCATATCCGTTTCCAGACATACCCCGAGGGCCATAGGCCCTGGCCGGTTACCGTAGAGTTAACTTTAGGTGAACTCGGCTCGGAGTGAAGCCTATTCAGTTGTAACGCCACGAAAAAAAAATACGCAGCAATCTCCAGCTAACTAAACCTATCATAATCCAACTACTAACCGCTGTCAACTCCGTTATTTACCTGTGCTGACGCACGCTCTATTTTTTTGCCGTGCCTCAAAGGCCAAAGCTGACGCGGGGTCTATTGGTCATACGTCAGCACTGTCAACCCCCAAACGACTGAAGCAAAAAACCCTGCAATCCGCTTATATCACGGCTTCCAGGGTTTTTGGAATTTACTGTATTGGTGGGTTTGAGAGGACTCGAACCTCCGACCCCCGCGATGTCAACGCGGTACTCTAACCAGCTGAGCTACAAACCCGTGAATATGTGGTGCCGAAGACCGGAATCGAACCGGTACGGGATGTAACTCCCGCGGGATTTTAAGTCCCGTGCGTCTGCCAGTTCCGCCACTTCGGCCGGCTTTCTTGGAGGCGGCACCCAGATTTGAACTGGGGAATAGAGGTTTTGCAGACCTCTGCCTTACCACTTGGCTATGCCGCCAAGCACTTGGAGCGGGTGACGAGATTCGAACTCGCGACTTTCACCTTGGCAAGGTGACACTCTACCACTGAGTTACACCCGCACTGGTGCCTCAGGACGGAATCGAACCGCCGACACGAGGATTTTCAGTCCTCTGCTCTACCGACTGAGCTACCGAGGCAACACTTGCGAAGTTTATTGCGAGGGCGCGACTAATACAACATGGCGACCCCGATCGGACTTGAACCGACGATCTCCTGCGTGACAGGCAGGCATGTTAACCACTACACCACGGGGCCATAATAGAAGTCGCAGACAAGATGTCTGAAGTCAAATCACGTGACCCCCAGGCATCAGCCCAATACCCCTCCTTGAGGTCAGATAGCAAGTGTCCGGTTTCTTCTGACGTCCGACATCTGACTTCTGAATTGGTGGGCGATGACAGGATCGAACTGCCGACATCCTGCTTGTAAGGCAGGCGCTCTCCCAGCTGAGCTAATCGCCCGCCGCAACTGACGACTATCAGTATACACAAAAATCGTTTTTCTGTCAAAGTATTTTTTGAGGTTTTACCGGCTTAAGTGAAAGCAAGTATAACCTCGCGTACGATTTTAGCGGCCAAGAGAGCCGTCCTCTCGCTCGCGTCAAGGGCCGGCAGCACTTCCACCAAGTCAAACCCCACGACCTTCTGTCCGGCCAGGGAGCGGAGGGCGGTGAGAATTTCGCGGGAGGTGCAGCCGCCGGGTTCTTGGGTCCCGGTCCCCGGCGCATAAGCCGGGTCGACGACATCAATATCCAGCGTGACATACAAAGGATACCCCGTTAGTTCAGCGAGCGTCTCCTTCAGCGGCCCCAGGACCTCGTCTATATGCATATAGGTGTGTTCGCGGGCAAAAGCGAACTCCTCCTTGGTCCCGGAGCGGATTCCGAATTGATAAAGGCGCTTTTCCGCAAAGAGGCCTGCCACT
Organism: Acididesulfobacillus acetoxydans; assembly: GCF_902729405.1. GTDB lineage: Bacteria > Bacillota > Desulfitobacteriia > Desulfitobacteriales > Desulfitobacteriaceae > Acididesulfobacillus > Acididesulfobacillus acetoxydans. Next base: position 633,761 of record NZ_LR746496.1, on the reverse strand, counting down.
TGGCGCATGACCGTGGCATGGGAATCCCGTTCCCCCAAATAGTCTTCCCTCAGATCGGCGTGCGCGTCAAAATGAAGAACCCGGAGATCCGGGTACTGTTGCCGGAAAGACCTTAGCAAAGGATAGCTGACCAAATGCTCTCCTCCGAGAAAAATCGGAAACTTGCCGTCCGCCAAAAGAATGTGGCAAGCCTTCTCAATGATTTGCAATGACCTTTGCACGTTCCCGCAAGGCAAACTCAGATCCCCCAAGTCGCGGTAGACACAATCCGCCAGGTCCTTGTCCTGGTAAACGCTGTACTCCTCAATTCCTGCGGAGACATTACGGATACTGAGCGGCCCCAATCGCGCTCCCGGGCGAAAACTCACGGTGAAGTCCATGGGAATTCCCAAGATAACAGCTTTGGCCTCTTCATACGGAGCATCAGCCCCCATAAAGATCCCCGGGGCATCCACCAGTTCCGACAGATCTCGCTCAGCCACCTAAATTCCTCCCCGCATACACTCTGCCACTTCCTCCGGACTTAAGCGCTCAGTCACCAAGGCAACAATATTGCCGCTCGAACAGAAGACCCAGCCAAGCAGTACTACCTTCTGCCCCTCAGCGGAGCGACAACATGGCTCCCGGCCTCTGCCAAAGCCCGCACATGCTTGAATCTTCCCATGGCCAAAGCTAAGCCAGGCGGCTAAGCTTTATCCCCCGTGAATCCCACGAAGCCTGCCACATGCCTCATCCGCTTTGCCGCGGCTTTACTCCAACAGGTCCCGGACAAAGCGGGGTAATTTGAAAACGGCTTTGTGGATGTCCGCCGAATAGTATTTTGTTCCGAGGGCCGGGATTTTCTCCTCTTCAACCTGCTCGGGATCCCAACGTTTAGAGCCCATAGTAAAACTCCATAGCCCGCTCGGATAGGTCGGGACGGCAGCCAGATACAGTTTAGTAATGGGGAAGACCCGCCGCATATCCTTGTACACCCGTCTAATCAAATCCGCATTGAAAAAGGGAGACTCCGTTTGCGCCACCATGATTCCGTCGTCTTTTAGGGCGGCGAAGATGTCCCGGTAAAAATCCAAGGCAAACAGCCCTTCCGCCGGGCCGATCGGCTCGGTCGAATCCACCAGGATGACATCATAGACCCCTCTGGTCTTTTTCACATGGGCAATTCCGTCATCCACTACGACCTCAACCCGCGGATTGCCGCTGAGAGCCGAAGAAATCTCCGGCAGATATTCCTTGGAAGTCTCGATCACCCTGGCGTCAATTTCTACCAGAGTAGCCTTCTTCACGCTCGCGTGTTTGACGACTTCGCGGATCGCCCCTCCGTCTCCCCCTCCGATGACAAGAACCTGTTCGGGGTTTGGGTGGGTATTGAGGGCCACGTGGGAAATCATCTCATGATAAACAAACTCGTCTTGGACTGTCGTCATGACCATCCCGTCCAACACAAGCATCCTTCCGAACTGTTCCGTGTCTATCATCGCCAAATGCTGGTAAGGCGTTTGTTCCGTATGCAATGTGCGGCTAATCTTACAAGTTATACCGACATGAGGGGTCTGTTTTTCCGTGTACCAAAGTTCCATGCGTTTACCCTGCTTCCTTTCTTCCGGCCCGGCTGCGCCTCAGTAGCATACCGCTGCCGCATCAGTACCATAACGGCACGGCCGCAAAGGCACAGCCTATCTTCTCCACTTTGTGCTGAGTTACCGCAACTTTCATATCGACCAAATTCATCTTCCGGGTCGCAAAGGCTTCAGCCACCATTTGCCTGATAGCCTCTTTGGCTTCTTCAGCCGTGCATTTGCCCGAGTACTCCATGATCACCCCAAAGGTGTCCTCGGAAAAACCCACCCCGACCGCGGCACTGATCGTTTCCCCCGGCACGTCACTCACAATTGACCCATAAGCCACAGGTACCAGAGAGCCCTCCGGAATCACCAAGTCGGGATCATAAACACATCCCGGCGGTAGAATAGAACTCACCCGCAATAGGTTTACATTCCCGATCCTGGCCTTCAATAAGGCATTATCAAAAGCCGTTAACTTGGAATGCCCCTCTGCGCCGGCAGACGTCACAAAAAACTTTTTGGGGGTCGGTAACAATCGCTTCACTCCCTTTTCTCTCACATAAAGAAACAGACCGGAACTGTCTGTTCACGAAGTAGACCGAAAGTGCTATCAGGGCCGGCCGGCGGGCTCAGCGGACGCACTGTCGCAAAAAACCGGCCGGCGCCACGACTGCTCAAATAAGCTCGAACTTGAGCCAGGGCTGACGCAAGCTTCCCATCTTGCTGAGTGGCAGAAACCTGCTTTCCGGCCGGACGAAAATCCTTGAACTATTATATACACATCCGCCAAAAAAATAAATCCCTTGGGCGCGGGTTTCCTCATCGCCCGCGCAGCTTCATCCCTACCCAATAAAGTTTCCGGTCCCTTATAGTTTCGAGGCCAATCCAGGTAAAGCGCGCCGCCTTTTTGACGCACTTCTGCCACCGACAATTACTCAGATAAGCGAAGGCCTTTTCGTAGTCTGTTTGATATCGTCTTGCGGCCATGGGACTCAACAGGACGAAAAGACCCGGCCCGCAACCCGCATGGGCAAAGGCCGGGTTTGACTTCCTGGGCAAAAGCAGTGTTTGACTTCCTGAGCAAAGGCCGGGTTGGACTTGGCTTACTATTGAACCCGGACAGCGCCGTCCATCAATTGGTCGAGACCTTTTTCTGCCGAACCACCTCGTCATAACTGATGGAACGCGTATGTTGCGTATGGGACCACTGTTTGTCATTGCGTTTCAGAAATCCGAGGAAAACGATGGGAATCCAGCTGTAGATGAAAACGGGGTAGAGGATGAGTCCAAGGTAAGAACGCCACGGCAGCCTGTCCAGAGTCAAGGCCACAACCGGGTACAGATATTGGAAAGCCGATAGAATTTGCCAGCCGCTCCAAGGCATAACCAAAGAGAAGATATGTGTGTAATGAGTTTGAAAAGCTGAAACCAGATTGATCAACATAAAAAAGGTGGCTATCATGACCAAAGCCGGCTGAAACAGATGCACGGAAGCATCAATGTAGGTGAGCTTCCGTTCCCTGAATCCCTTGAACAGCAATGTAAAAAAGTAGCGCCCCGCCACGTCAACCTGCCCTTGAGCCCAGCGTTTGCGCTGGCGCCACGATTGGGCAAAGGTTAACGGCTTTTCGTCATAAACTATGGCGTCATGAGCCCATGTCGTCTTGACCCCGTGGACAAGTGCTTTCATACTGAATTCCAAGTCCTCGGTCAGGGACGTCGCTCCCCACCCGAACTTCCTCAGGACATCGGTCGAAATACACATGCCGGTCCCGCCCAAGACATTAGACAGCCCGATATTGAACCGGGCTAACTGTAAGAGGCGATTTGTGAGCCAAAACGATATGGAAAATGTATTGGTGACCCAGGTGTCAAACGGATTCTTCGAATCGAGGTAACACTGAATAATTTTGTCTCCCTGACACAATTTACTATTCATCTCTACCAGGAAATTCTCTTTGACCAAGTTATCCGCATCGAAAATGATCACCGCGTCATATTGGCGCTCCAGTCTGAATAATCTGTGAAACATCCATTCCAGTGCGTAGCCCTTCCCCTTTTTGGTGTCATTAAACCGCTGGTGCACCATCGCTCCGGCATTACGCGCAATCAGGGCCGTTTTGTCCACGCAATTGTCGGCGACCACGAACACATCGTAAAGTTCTTTTGGGTACTCCAATTGCAAAAGATTTTCCACCAAAGGACCGATAACCTTTTCCTCATTGTGAGCCGCAACCACCAAGGCAAAGCTTTTCTCGGGTGTCAGAATCTTCTTTTCCTTCTTGCGATAGAGTCCGAACATAGCCAATGCGAAATAGTAGAAGGTAAAGAAAATAATAATCACCTGAACGGGAATCATAATCACGTTAAATATATCTGTTCCTATCGGCCCCGAAAAAAAATCCACGAGCTCTCAACCCCCTTCAACCGATTAAAATTCTAGCATAGCCGTTTGTCCGATGCAATAAAAAAGACGCAAAAAACATGGGCTTTTGCTCCAAAAGCTTATTCGCTTTTCCTATAACAACTCCCATCTATTGAGCGGGTTGCCAAATTTCTCTTCCTTCTCTCCTCGAATTTGCCGCCAAGAACGCAAGGTGGGGCGTCGTTCCGCCATTCCGGAAGCCTGTCCCACGCTCCCCCGGCACTCGGCAGAGAACCCCACGACCCGCCGAAACCCCAAGGATCTCCGAGGCACCCTGCCTGGACCTCCGCGGTATATATTTCATACCGGATACGCGCTTACCGGATATGTCTCTGCCTCATCTATCCATTATCGTAGTCTAATATCCCCCGCCAGACAATGTTTCTTAACCGATAACACTTCCTGCCGGATAACACCTTTTTGCCGGGTCATGCTTCTTTCAGGGTAATAGTTCTTCCCGGATTAAAGTTCTTGCCGGCAGACTGATGGCGGTTCCGCTTATCCACCCGCTACCCGGGAAGTTGTCCACACTTCATGGTTATGACCGGAGCGGTAAAATTAGAACCCTAACGTCTTTCCATGATTTTCAGAATAGTATAGGCTACGATAATCACCACGAAGAGCAGAAAGAGGAAACTGGCTTTAATTCCGAAACCTATCGATTGCCAGTAGACGGTCGAAATGTTCCCTCCGGACACCCATGGGATGGCAATACGGAAAAAATCCGACAGGCCCTGAGCGAGAATCGCAAACAGAAGCAGACCGACCACCGGAATTAGTATTCCCAAGACTCCGACCGGAGTATCCAACCTCCATTTGCGCACAATCTTTTTTTTCAGCCAAAACCACTCGATCGTCAGTTCCCTGGTCCAATCTCGCCTCACACCTTCCCCCCCTTTCCCGCCGCAGCGGCCGCCTTTAAAAGAATATATTCATCAGCCCCGCGTCCGGATACTGAAAAAGTCTTCCTTCCCAAAAAACGGCTTGCGCGCTGCGTCCCGGCGTGGCGAGCACCACCGCCCCGGCATACTCTATCCTGAAATGCTAAAGTCTGTTTGTCCGCCCCATCTTCACAGTCTCCGGCGGAATTCAGACTGTAAACCCCAGGAAAACATGAAGGAGCGGTGGCCTATGTTGAAACATGTCGTCCGGACGGGAGAAAGCCTCTGGTCCATTGCCCAACTCTTCGGAAGTACTGTAACGGCCATAGCCAAAGCAAACGGTCTCTCCAACCCGGATCTCATCTATCCCGGACAAACCTTGATAATCCCCCACGGGACCCTACCGAAGCTGGAAGTAAACGCATACCTTACGGACTTTGGCCCCCTGGGGCAGGAAACCTTGCGCAAACATACGGAATTTCTCACCTACCTGAGCCCTTTCAGTTATCAGGTACAATCCGACGGCTCGTTACGTCCTATCCCTGACCGGCCTCTCACCGCGGCTGCTCAAGCTGCCGGGGTCTTTCCCCTGATGGTTATAACCAACCTTACAGACAACGGCTTTGACTCCGAGATCGCGCACTCCGTGCTGAACGACGCTTCCCTGCAAGACGTTCTCGTCGGTAAGATCCTGGCCTCAATGGAAAGTCAAGGGTACCGGGGCTTAAACGTCGACTTTGAATATGTTTTTCCCTCGGACCGTCAGGCTTACAACGCTTTCCTGGAACATTTGGCACCGCGTCTCCATGCCCGCCACTATCTCCTCAGCAGCGCCCTGGCCCCAAAACTGAGAACCGACCAACCCGGACTGCTTTACGAGGCCCATGATTACCGCGCCCATGGGCAAATCGTCGATTTCACGGTTCTTATGACTTACGAATGGGGCTGGGCCGGCGGCCCCCCACTCGCCATTTCACCCCTGAACATGATTAAAAAAGTACTTGATTATGCGGTTACGGTCATTCCCCGGGAAAAAATCCTCATGGGCATCATGCTCAGCGGCCGTGATTGGACTCTTCCCTACGTTGAAGGCGGACCCTACGCCCAAACGTTCAGTCCCGAAGAAGCCGTAGCCAGAGCCGCGGAGCACGGCGCGGTGATTCATTTTGACCCTGCCTCACAATCTCCTTACTATCATTATTATGACGCCGAGGGACGTGAACACGAAGTTTGGTTTGAAGACACCCGCAGCCTTCAGGCCAAATTCCAAACTGCCATCGCCTACCATCTGCGGGGAATCAGTTATTGGACCCTCATTCCGTCTTTTCCGCAGCTCTGGCTCACACAGGAGGATACATTTACAACGATACACCGGTAGAGCCGTCGCCGGTTGCGCAATATGCAAAGCAGCCCGGCCTGAGAGCCGAGCTGCTTTTGCAGAATTGTGTTCAGCCAGTGTTTTGTTGTTACGCTTGTCGCTTGGTCTTAAGACGTTTTGACTGCTTATTCCGGTGAAGACGGCTTGACTTCCTATTCAATCCAAATCTTGAGACTGTTCCTGTTCTCGATGATCTTATCCGCTATTCTTGCCCCCGCATGCAGAAAATAACCCTTGCCGTCTCTCAACTCGCCTTTCGTCGGTTCTTCGGCCGTTCTGCCGCCTGCAAACACCCTGCGAATTAAGGGAATCGTGTTCGTTTTACCGATATCGAAATTCTCGATCGCTTTTGTGAATTCTTGCTGTAAGTTACTGTTGCTCCAGGCTTTCGGACCTTTTTCCGGTTTAATTCCGCAGGTACGCCTGGCAAATTCAAACGGAAAGGCTCCGAAAGAAATCAGGATTTTGGGTTGGTATTTAAGGACCTCTTCCCTAAACATTTCAATTTCCGAGGCCACTTCCGCCTCCCACCAATTGAGGGTTTTCGGTACGATGCCGGCATCCAAAACTGCATTCCTGATATAAATATCTGACGTATCTATTCTGGCATGGATCTCCCGATAAATTTTATCTTGGATTTCCGCCAGCACAGGTACCCAAATATTCTGGCGCACCGCTGGGTGCTTGGGATTGAGCAATAGCCAAATCGGATATGACTTCTCGCCGGAATCCCTCTTCACTTGCTCGAGTGTTGCGCTGTACACTTATCATCCCGCCTTCCGCTATCCCTTTTCCGCTTTCCACTTGTCCGTAATCTAAACTCTCCGGGGCCCTCCCGTCTCCCTCAGATACAATATCCTTAGGAAGAGACGTGGATTATGCCTGAGGCGGCCAAAACGATCACGACAATTTCCAAACTCACCATCGCGATATAAGGCACGTCCTTCTTGCGCAGGTAATCGATTAGCAGGGAGACATACCCTAAAACGGAAACAGTGCCCAAAAAAGCCAACCCCACTAAACACAGGTAATCAGCATGGTTGAGCAATCCCAGCCAGGTCCACCCATTGGGGGCATGAGTTGCCAACGCGTACTGGTGGACATTCATCTGCCAATAACGCGGTATCTGCGAAGGTTCGATTACCGGATTGAACAGACCGCCCATATAGAGCAGGAAAGTCACTGACATCACGAAAATCCCCGCCCATGAGCAAACCAGTAAAATACTGGCATATCTATTCTGCTCTAAACTTACTTCGCTGTCGTTTCGGAGCTTTTCGGAAACTCCTTTGTCGAGGCTCCCCGTACCGCGGGCTTGCTTATACGCGACCCCTTCACAGTTGCCGCTCGAAATGACTTTTTGGCTTGACATAATCTTCTTACCCCCATCCTAATCCATTTAATAACGACTTTAAGCCGGCAAACAGCAGCATGACAATCACAACATAGCGTATCGATTTCGGCCGGGCCGTCTTAAGCATCCTAACCCCCACCCGTGAACCCAACATGATCCCCACGACCGCCGGAATCGTAATCATCGGCAGAACCGCACCCTGATTCAAATAGATCCAGGCAGCGGAAGTATCCGTAATGGCCAGCAGGGACAGACTCGTACCGACAGCAATTTTGAGTGGTGCACCCAGGAAAAGATTGAGTACCGGAACATTAGCCCAACCCGCCCCGATTCCGAACATCCCGGCCACGACCCCAATCCCGGCAAAGAGAACCAGCCCAAGGGGAAGCCGCCAAACGGACCAAGTCACATCCTGGCCTGTGGAAGGCTCAAAATAGGTCCCGCCAATGTTCAGATAGCATGCCAAGGCATCCGGACGACCGATTTTGGGAAATTCACTGTTCTTAGTAAATACGAAAAACAACGCAATAGAAGTAATTAAGACTCCCAGCAGAATCTTCAGGACATTTTGCGGCAGGGCCAGTCCTAAATAGGCTCCCAGGATACTGGAAGCGGAAGCGACCAAGGCCAGGGAAATGACCAGACGCAAATTGGCCAAATTCAATTTGAGAAGCTTCGGCGCAGCCGACAGTGAGCAGGCAAGTGCAACAAACAAGCCGGAGCCACGGATGAAATCGAAATTGAACGGAAAAAAGCTGCTGACAATCGGAACAAACAGTGTGCTGCCCCCAATGCCCGCGACCGAGGCTACGATGCCGATGAGAAAAGAAGTCACCAGCAAAGCCAGCGGCCATATCCACCACGGCACGCCGGACCCGGCCGCTCCATGAGTCATTGTGAACAGTGTGCCAATATCTGCTAAGAGTTTTTCTATCATCTCTCTGACCTCCTACGGTTCAACTGGGTAAGCTCCGCGTCGGCCTCGGTTCTTCCGCCTTGCTGCGCCGAACTTTTCGGCGGACCCAAACCCTTTCCTCAGGGTCTAAACCCTTGCCGGCGCGCCACCCCCCAAACGGAAGGTCCTTGTGATTCCGGGAACAAGCCGGTTGTCACCTGATTGCGTGCGCGCGACTCCGTGCATCCCCCCGCCTCCGCACATCCCCCCGCCTATTCACCCACAGCGCATTCCGAACTTCACCGGCTATTCACGCATATTCTCCAAGTCGATCAGGACCCTCTCCGGAATTCTCTCGATCTTAAAATAAAACCGGAGACTCGTCACTCGCCATCATCCGCTCTGCCAAAAGTCCCTGCCCGTTGCTCGCCAAGTAGTCATTGACAAAGTCACGGGAAAGCTTTTCTATTAACAGCACCGGAATCTTGGACCGAGTTAAAACTTTGCGTCCCAAGCAGTCGAATGCCAGTCCCTTAAGGGGCGAAAGCCCCCTCGTCCCCATAACGATCAACTTGAATGAATTCTTGGCGGCGTAATCCACCAGCGCATCCGCCGCGTCACAGGTGTCGGCGAGACTGATATTCGTACAAAGTATCTGATAACTCACGTCGAATCCTTTCCGGGAAAAAATCTCATTCGTCTTAGCGACTATTTGCTCATAAAGATCTAAACTTTCCACATCAGGTTTGCCGAGGGCTTGCCTTATTCCGTCAAGAGTGCATCCGACCGCCCAACCCCCGTGCCCGGCATCCCCTCCGTCCACACATTTCCAGTAGCACCGCTTATATTTCGGTCTCAGCTCTTTCCAGCTGTACTCGATACCCGCAAAACCTGTGCCGCTTTCCTGCAATTGGGCAATGGTCAAACCGATGTTCGGCAGATTCTCCAGCAACATGGCCGTGTAAACCGCCGCAGAAACGGCCTCGCGCGAACCGTCCGCGTAGAGAAGCACCTTAAACTTCGAACCGCTCATGCCTTATACCTCCTTTACAAGTGAACAGCGTTACAGGTCCCGTTAAGGTTTCCGCCCACGCAAGGGCGACTTGTTCACTGAGGAAGCTTGTTCATCCAACCGTGAGACTCCCACTTCTACCAGTGGGGGTGGTTCCCCCGTTGCCTCGGTGGGGGTAGACTCCCCCACCGAAGTCTCGATGTTCAACTTTAATTGAACGAGTTCACTCTGGCACTTTTTCAGAGATACTTTCCACTCAACTCCTCAGCCCCGGGGCTTATAGCCGCACATGTTTTTCTGCCTCTTTTATGGTATAATGGCAGTGAGCAAATTTCTTGGCGGCCTCTCGAGGCTGCTTTTTTTCTCTCCGGCGCTGTTTGGGAAATACCCTGATCACCTTAACTCTTTTGGACCTGCTGATCGATAGCTGCCTCTATCCACACCTCCTTTTCTGACTTCTCATGTTCTCCTCGTTCCGGGAAAGACTCCATGATTTTCCCCTGTTTGGTTTCCCATGTGATTTTCCTCACAATTAGATTAACATCCCCCTTCTCCTGTGTCTATAGGTGGTTAGTATGTTCATAATCAATTTATCCTATAGATAACAATTCTTCTTAGGGCCTATTTTGTCGCAAATACTCGTATTTTTTCCGCCGCCGGCCTACTATCCTTCCGCACGAGCCTCCCCCACGCCGCTCAGGTCTTTTCTGCCTCGTCCGCCTGCGTTCCGTCAGGGCCGGGAAACGCCCAGCCCGTGGCAACGCGGCCCTATCCAGCCCGCCTTTCCGACCTCAACTTCCTCCTTTTCTCCGCCTCTCTTTAGCCGCCCTATCCTCTCCGCGAGAACCCTTCCCCTTAACCCCCTGCCGGATCGGTGGATAAATTTTTCTGATAGTGTCAGCCGCGTCCACCCGAGATGCCTTATGTTGGGCGCGCAGCAAAAAGGACTACAAGTTTCCTTGTAGTCCTTTTCTTTACCTGGCAACGTCCTACTTTCCCAGGGGACTGCTCCCCAAGTATCATCAGCCCTGGAGGTCTTAACTTCCGAGTTCGGGATGGGATCGGGTGGAACCCCTCCGGTAAAGTCACCAGATCTTGAGATGAACTGACTTTTTCAAGCCATGCTCTCTCAAAACTGCACAGATTCTTCTCTTTACTGTCTTTTGGATTTCGCCTCAGATTCAGAGTTCGTTTGAGCCCCCTCTGAATCTCTTTACCTTTTTGTGGCCTTACCGATATTCTTCTTCCCTTCGGTTCTGACGTTCTTTTCGAACCCCGAACCTCGAATTTCCAATATCGCTTTTGGTCAAGCCCTCGACCGATTAGTACCCGTCAGCTTCACACCTCACGGCGCTTCCACATCGGGCCTATCAACCTGTTCATCTTTCAGGGGTCTTACCGAGCTTACGCTCGTGGGAAATCTCATCTTGAGGTCGGTTTCGCGCTTAGATGCTTTCAGCGCTTATCCGCTCCGGATATAGCTACCCAGCGGTGCCTCTGGCGAGACAACTGGTACACCAGGGATCCGTCCATCCCGGTCCTCTCGTACTAGGGACAGATCCTCTCAAATTTCCTGCGCCTGCGACGGATAGGGACCGAACTGTCTCACGACGTTCTGAACCCAGCTCACGTACCGCTTTAATGGGCGAACAGCCCAACCCTTGGGACCTACTACAGCCCCAGGATGCGATGAGCCGACATCGAGGTGCCAAACCTCCCCGTCGATATGGACTCTTGGGGGAGATAAGCCTGTTATCCCCAGGGTAGCTTTTATCCGTTGAGCGATGGCCCTTCCACTCGGAACCACCGGATCACTAAGCCCGACTTTCGTCCCTGCTCCACTTGTTTGTGTCGCAGTCAAGCTCCCTTCTGCCTTTACACTCTTCGCGCGATTTCCATCCGCGCTGAGGGAACCTTTGGGCGCCTCCGTTACACTTTGGGAGGCGACCGCCCCAGTCAAACTGCCCACCTGACACGGTCCTCATCCCCGCTTCAGGGGACTAAGTTAGAATTTCAGTACAAAAAGAGTGGTATCCCACCGGCGACTCCACCAAGGCTGGCGCCCTGGCTTCTTAGTCTCCCACCTATCCTGTACATTCTCTACCAAAATCCAATGTCAAGCTGCAGTAAAGCTCCATGGGGTCTTTCTGTCCTGTCGCAGGTAACCCGCATCTTCACGGGTATTACAATTTCGCCGAGTCCCTCGTTGAGACAGTGTCCAGATCGTTACGCCTTTCGTGCGGGTCAGAACTTACCTGACAAGGAATTTCGCTACCTTAGGACCGTTATAGTTACGGCCGCCGTTTACTGGGGCTTCAATTCAAAGCTTCGGGTCTCCCCTAACCTCTCCTCTTAACCTTCCAGCACCGGGCAGGCGTCAGCCCCTATACTTCTCCTTGCGGATTTGCAGGGACCTGTGTTTTTGTTAAACAGTCGCCTGGACCAATTCTCTGCGACTCCTATTCCTAGGAGTACCCCTTCTCCCGAAGTTACGGGGTCATTTTGCCGAGTTCCTTAACGAGGGTTTTCTCGCGCGCCTTAGGATTCTCTCCTTATCCACCTGTGTCGGTTTACGGTACGGGCACCGATTCGCTCACTAGAGGCTTTTCTTGACAGCCTGAACTCAGTCCCTTCGCTACTTGTTTTCGCTCCCCATCACCCCTCAGAATCTCGCAGGGCGGATTTGCCTGCCCTGCTTCCTCGAGGCTTGGACGTGCTCAACCAACGGCACGCTGGACCTGTCCTTCTGTGTCACCCCATCGCTCAATCGCTTACCGGTGGTACTGGACTCTCAACCAGTTGTCCATCACCTACGCTTTTCAGCCTCGGCTTAGGTCCCGACTTACCCTGGGCGGACGAGCCTTCCCCAGGAAACCTTGGATTTTCGGCGGGAGGGATTCTCACCCTCCTTTTCGCATACTCATACCGGCATTCTCTCTTCCAAGCTCTCCACCCTTCCTTCCGGAAGAACTTCGCTGACCTTGGAATGCTCCCCTACCCCAGGAACGGAATTATTAAACCCTTAGCTTTGCGCTTATCCTGCTCGCTTCAGCCCCTGAAGAACATTTGGGAATTTTGCTCTTATTGAAACTTGCCTTCTTAGCAGATGCAAAATTCCTGATGTAGGGCTCTTTTTCGGGCCCTCTCTCTAAAGACTTAATAATTCCGTTCCTAGCCATAGCTTCGGTGATACGCTTGAGCCCCGTTACATTTTCGGCGCAGAACCACTCGACCAGTGAGCTATTACGCACTCTTTAAATGGTGGCTGCTTCTGAGCCAACATCCTGGTTGTCTGAGCAATTCCACATCCTTTTCCACTAAGCGTATACTTAGGGACCTTAGCTGATGGTCTGGGCTGTTTCCCTTTCGACTATGAAGCTTATCCCCCACAGTCTGACTCCCAATCTAAACCTAACGGCATTCGGAGTTTGATAAGGTTCGGTAACCGGGTAAGGCCCCTAGCCTATTCAGTGCTCTACCGCCGTCAGTCATCGATTGAGGCTAGCCCTAAAGCTATTTCGGGGAGAACCAGCTATCTCCGTGTTCGATTGGCATTTCACCCCTACCCACAGATCATCCCCTGCCTTTTCAACGACAGTGAGTTCGGGCCTTCAGTGGGTTTTACCCCACCTTCACCCTGTCCATGGGTAGATCACACGGTTTCGGGTCTACAGCATGGAACTATTCGCCCTCTTCAGACTCGCTTTCGCTCCGGCTCCGGCTTTTCGCCTTAACCTCGCTCCATACCGTAACTCGCCGGTTCATTCTACAAAAGGCACGCCATCACTCGTAGTTCGTGGTTCGATGCACGTCGTTCGATTCTTTGTATTCCTTTGCGGTCTTGACCTAAGATACGACTCCGTCGTATCTCGGTTTATCGCTTTTTAGAAACACATTCATCGAACCACGAATCTCGAACCACGAACCACAAGCTCTGACTGCTTGTAAGCGTACGGTTTCAGGTTCTTTTTCACTCCCCTCCCGGGGTGCTTTTCACCTTTCCCTCACGGTACTCGTTCGCTATCGGTCGCTAAGGAGTATTTAGCCTTGGGAGGTGGTCCTCCCAGCTTCCCACGGGGTTTCTCGTGTCCCGCGGTACTCAGGATACCCTCACAGCCTTCGCCCCTTTCACTTACAGGGGTGTTACCTTCTTTGCCCGGACTTTCCAGTCCTGTTCAATTAGAAGCTCCGGCCTAATAGAGGGTCCTACAACCCCGATCTCGATGTTCGATATTCGATATTCGATGTTCGTTTGCATGTGCATCTATTTGGTCTTTAGAAAACTTTTTCTTGCTTCCTCAGGCTTTCAAGATTTACTTGCACTCGAACCACGAACTTCGAACCACGAACATCGAGATCGGTTTGGGCTCTTCCCCGTTCGCTCGCCGCTACTGAGGGAATCGATAATTCTTTCTCTTCCTCCGGGTACTTAGATGTTTCAGTTCCCCGGGTTGTCCTCTTTAGCCTATGGATTCAGCTAAAGATAACCGGATATGACTCCGGCTGGGTTGCCCCATTCGGGTATCCACGGATCGAGGCCTGCTTACGGCTCCCCGTGGCATTTCGCTGTTAACCGCGCCCTTCTTCGACTCTTAGCGCCTAGGCATCCACCGTACGCCCTTAGTAGCTTGACCAAAAATCCGCCACTTAAGGTTCTTTTGAAACTTTCGTTTCTTCGGTTGAATCCTTTGACAGTATTGAAAAACTCTGTGCAGTTTTCAAAGAGCAGCTTTTGAGGTTCCAAGCCGGACTCTGCCTACCGGGTACCTGTCTTCGATCTTCGAATAGAAATACCCGATATACGCGGTCGGTTCTGCCACCGAATGTCAGATTAGCCATCACCTTCCGGCCTCCGGCTTCTGTTTTGGTGGAGGTAAGCGGGATCGAACCGCTGACCCCCTGCTTGCAAGGCAGGTGCTCTCCCAGCTGAGCTATACCCCCATAATTGAGAGGTCAGATGCAAGATGTCAGATGTCGGAATTTCGGTTATAACTTCTGACTTCTGGCTTCCTGCTACCCACTTCCTAATTGGTGGGCCTAGGTGGACTCGAACCACCGACCTCACGCTTATCAGGCGTGCGCTCTAACCAGCTGAGCTATAGGCCCCTATCAGAGACCGCATATAAGACGTCGGGATTCAAGAATCAGATCTGAGCCATAAGCCTAGCGGCCTCTGCCTTCCGACCTCCTGCTTCCCACTTCTGACATGGTCCCTCAAAACTAAACAACAAGCTGCGAACAGTTTGGACAAACCGTTCGGGGTCAACCCACTTATCCGCTTTTGCCAATGCCGACCCCAATTTTGAGCTTGCGCTCATTGACCAACGAACTCATTTCTCCGGCCCGCGGCTTTAACCCCGCTGCAGGATACAACAGTCCGTTATCGACCTGAGGATGTTTTAATCAAATGTTCGCTTCTCTGTGACTGCTGCGGTTTTTTCAACCCCGCAGTTCACAGTCCGCTCAAACCCTGATTAAGTTCTCCTTAGAAAGGAGGTGATCCAGCCGCACCTTCCGATACGGCTACCTTGTTACGACTTCACCCCAATCATCGGCCCCACCTTCGACGGCTAGCCCCCTTGCGGGTTACCTCACCGGCTTCGGGTGTTGCAGACTTTCGTGGTGTGACGGGCGGTGTGTACAAGGCCCGGGAACGTATTCACCGCAGTATGCTGACCTGCGATTACTAGCGATTCCGACTTCATGCTCTCGAGTTGCAGAGAACAATCCGAACTGAGACCGGCTTTCTCGGATTCGCTTCACCTCGCGGCTTCGCTTCCGTCTGTACCGGCCATTGTAGCACGTGTGTAGCCCAAGACATAAGGGGCATGATGATTTGACGTCATCCCCACCTTCCTCCGGTTTGTCACCGGCAGTCTCTCTAGAGTGCTCAAGCTTTACCTGTTAGCAACTAAAGATAGGGGTTGCGCTCGTTGCGGGACTTAACCCAACATCTCACGACACGAGCTGACGACAACCATGCACCACCTGTCTCTGCGCTCCCCGAAGGGCACCCCTTAGTTTCCTAAGGGTTCGCAGGATGTCAAGCCTTGGTAAGGTTCTTCGCGTTGCGTCGAATTAAACCACATGCTCCACCGCTTGTGCGGGCCCCCGTCAATTCCTTTGAGTTTCAACCTTGCGGCCGTACTCCCCAGGCGGAGTGCTTATTGTGTTAACTGCGGCACAGAGGGGGTCGATACCCTCTACACCTAGCACTCATCGTTTACGGCGTGGACTACCAGGGTATCTAATCCTGTTTGCTCCCCACGCTTTCGCGCCTCAGCGTCAGTTACAGTCCAGAAAGCCGCCTTCGCCACTGGTGTTCCTCCACATATCTACGCATTTCACCGCTACACGTGGAATTCCGCTTTCCTCTCCTGTCCTCAAGACGCCCAGTTTCCGATGCAACCCTGGGGTTGAGCCCCAGTCTTTCACACCGGACTTAAGCATCCGCCTACGCGCCCTTTACGCCCAATAATTCCGGACAACGCTCGCCCCCTACGTATTACCGCGGCTGCTGGCACGTAGTTAGCCGGGGCTTCCTCCTTGGGTACCGTCACTCGCCTACATTATTTACATAGACGCCGTTCGTCCCCAAAGACAGTACTTTACAACCCGAAGGCCTTCGTCATACACGCGGCGTTGCTCCGTCAGACTTTCGTCCATTGCGGAAGATTCCCCACTGCTGCCTCCCGTAGGAGTCTGGGCCGTGTCTCAGTCCCAGTGTGGCCGTTCACCCTCTCAGGCCGGCTACTGATCG
The DNA here is from genome assembly GCF_902729405.1 of Acididesulfobacillus acetoxydans. Classification (GTDB taxonomy): domain Bacteria; phylum Bacillota; class Desulfitobacteriia; order Desulfitobacteriales; family Desulfitobacteriaceae; genus Acididesulfobacillus; species Acididesulfobacillus acetoxydans. Next base: position 617,491 of record NZ_LR746496.1, on the reverse strand, counting down.
TCGCCTTGGTAGGCCGTTACCCCACCAACTAGCTAATCAGACGCGGGTCCATCCATAAACGGCAGCATCTTCAGAGGCCGCCTTTCCTTCCCCAGAGATGTCCCTCGGAAAGATTATCCGGTATTAGCCCCCGTTTCCAGGAGTTGTCCCGGCCTTATGGGTAGGTTACCCACGCGTTACTCACCCGTCCGCCACTAAGATATCCTAAAGTAAACTTCAAAATATCTCCGTTCGACTTGCATGTGTTAGGCACGCCGCCAGCGTTCGTCCTGAGCCAGGATCAAACTCTCCGTAAAACTTTTATCTTGACTTCCCCTGTGCCTTCAACCGCCCGGATTGCTCCGGCCGCCTTCCCTCACAGAAAAAGCAGATTCCCTCTTACGAAAGCTCCTTGGCTCTCTTATAAGATTCTCTTGACGAGTCTCATTGGCTGTCCTTGTTGTTTAGTTTTCAAAGACCACGAATCCGGACGCCAGACGCGCCCAATCCTTGGAGCCCTCCGCCGGCACTCACAATCCTTCGCGTTTCGCTCGTGTCTGGCGAACAGTTGATACTATATCATGTGTTTGTTTTTAATTCAAGGGGGCAGAGAGACGTTTTTCAAGAAATATTTAGCGGTTACGCGACTATCCTCACTTTTCCGTCTCATATCTACCCGTCAAGATAAATTTTTCCCGGTAGTTCAGCCTTAGCCGCTTCTTACGAACTTTCCCCGGTTAACCCCAGCACCCGCGTTAACACTGTCTCATATGCACAACACAGAGCCAGAAAACCGCCGCATCGTCAAATTCTGTTCGCGAGTCTGTCCACGATTCCGTTCCCTCCCCCAGGCCCGGCTTTTTTCAAAGCGAATCGGGTTCACTCGCATTTTCACCCGCATCGGGCAATCCCCCGCCCTATGCCCAGACCGGCTCAGGACTCCTCCCCCGTATCCTCGCGTGAACGCATCGTCGGGAAGAGAATAACATCTCGAATCGAGCCCGAATCCGTCAGGAGCATCACCAAGCGATCAATGCCAATTCCCAAACCTCCTGTGGGCGGAAGTCCGTATTCCAGGGCTTGGAGAAAATCTTCATCCATCATATGTGCCTCGGCATCGCCTTTGGCCCGCTCGGCCATTTGTGACTCAAAGCGTCTTCTCTGGTCGATGGGATCATTCAGTTCGGAGAAGGCATTGCCCAATTCACGTCCAAAGGCAAAAACTTCAAACCGATCCGTATACTGCGGATTTTTGGCGTTGCGCTTGGCTAAAGGAGAGACTTCCACCGGATGTCCGATGACAAAGGTCGGCTGGATCAGTTTGGGCTCAACAAATTCTTCGAAAACCTGATTGATGATTTGCCCCCGAGTAGCATCCGGAGCCGGATTTAAGCCTTTAGCCTGAGCTGCTTCTCTCGCCCCGGCTTCATCCGGAACCGTTCTGAAATCAATCCCCGAATACTCCAGGATACCGTCAAGCATCTGGAGTCTGCGCCAGGGGGTTGCAAAATGCAGCACTTGCTCCTGATAGACTACATCCAAGGAGCCATGCACTTCGCCGACAATGTACGCAATCATGTTTTCCGTGAGCTCCATGATATCTTCGTAATTAGCATAAGCCTGGTATAATTCCATCATAGTGAACTCGGGGTTATGCTTGATTGAAATACCTTCGTTACGGAAATTGCGTCCAATCTCGAAAACCTTTTCAAAACCTCCGACTATCAGCCGCTTGAGATAAAGTTCCAACGCGATGCGCAAGTAGAGATCCATGTCCAACGTATTATGGTGTGTGACAAAGGGGCGAGCCGCAGCCCCTCCCGCAACCGAATGGAGGGTGGGTGTCTCCACTTCCAGGAAACCCTTGTCCTCCAGGAAATTTCGCATAGCCCGGATGATTTTGCTCCGGGTAACGAAGACATCTCTGACCTCGGGGTTGACGATTAAATCGATATAACGCCTGCGGTAGCGGGTCTCCACATTCGTTAAGCCATGGAATTTCTCAGGCAGCGGTCGCAGTGCTTTGGCCAGAAGTTGGACCGTTTCGGCATGAACGGAAATCTCACCTCTTTTGGTTCGGAATACCTTACCCCCTACCCCTAAAATATCACCTACGTCAAATTTGCTGATAAGATCAAAGTTTTCCGTACCTACGTCGTCGCGGCGGATGTAGACTTGTATTCTACCGCTGAAATCCTGGATGTGCATAAAGATCACTTTCCCTTGATCCCGCTTCGACATGACCCTACCCGCTACTTTTACCTCTTGGCCCTCTAGGTCCGCGAAATTTTCTATAATGTCTTGGGCCATGTGGGTACGGACGTAACGATCGGCATAAGGCTCAAGGCCTTTTGCGCGAAACATCTCAATCTTATCCAGCCGGACTTGCCATAATTCGTTATTATTATCCACGTAAAAACCTCCAAACTAAAAAACCCACCTCAGCACTGCCGCCGTCTATGAGTGATATCCTGAACAGACTTTCAGTCTCTTTAAGGCCTCCGTACTGCTGTCGTTTATCTCCTTCAATTTGCCGTAGATCTCGGAACCCATGTTGAGGAATGCCTCAGTAGTGTTGTCATTTATGTCCCCCGCTTCGGCAGACCGGCCCTTGCCGCTCGGCCGGAAAACCAGAAGGCGGGCAAAAACCCGCCGCAACACTCATTTCTCTCATCTTCAACGGCTTCATCCACTGGTGAGACTCCCACTTCAACAAGTGGGAGCGGTCCCCTGTACACAAAGGCGGCCCCAGTGCCAAGAATCCACTGCCGCGGGAAGACTCCGGCCCTGACGGACGGGGTGAACACCCGGAAAGATCGACCATCCCTATGGCACCCTTGGCGAACCAACGGGCTTTCAACGGATATCTACGATCTGATAATGCAGTACTCCCGCCGGAACGGTAACCTCCAGAGTCGTGCCTTTCGCTTGCCCCAGAACAGCTTTACCAACCGGTGACTCATTGGAAATCTTGTTTGTTCCGGGATCCGCTTCGGCTGACCCCACAATCGTATATTCTTCCTCATCCCCATAGTCCATGTCTTTCAGGAGAACAGTGTTCCCCAAGCCAACCGTGTCCGTGCCCTCATGATCATCAATAACCTTGGCGTTGCGCAGCATCTTCTCCAACGTAATGATTCGGCCTTCTATAAAGGCCTGCTCATTTTTAGCATCTTCATATTCGGAGTTTTCACTAATATCGCCGAACTCGATAGCCTGCTTAATGCGCTCGGCGACTTCCCGCCTTTTTTGCGTTTTTAATAGTTCCAACTCGTCCTCAAGCTTCTTGAGGCCTTCCACGGTGAGAATGACTTCCTTCTCAGGCATTTTTCTCGCTCCCTTTTCTCTTCCGACTCTGAGGTAAATTGATCCAAAACGCAAGACTCCCACTTCTGCAAGTGGGAGTGGGTCCCACGCACCCCGCTTCGGTGGGGGTAGACTCCATCCTTCGGCACAAAAGCATAATTTCACGCTCTGTGCCTACGGCGATAGTCTCCACCGGAGACTATCGTCACCGAAGTCTCGATGTTCAGCGTGAGCTGAACAAGTTCACTCGCTGGATTTTTCCTTCTATGCAGATGCTCCCTGCGGCCCGACGGAGCGCACCCAAAGCAGATCCGCTCCGGCCTCCGGCAACACGCCTCCGCTTAACGGAGAGAGCCTCACAGACCTCCGCAAATTGCATTGATCGTTATTATAAGGACCCTGCAAAATATTGTCAAGGATGCCTTGCGGTTCCCGCTCCCCCAAGCCGTCCCGGGACTGCGCTTTCTATTCTGCCTCTTTCCCGTCAAACTATGCCCGGAATTTTCTCCTTTTCCCTGAGACCGCACCCGGAGTTTTCTCTTTTTCCCTAAACCGTAACTATGCTTCGCATTTCCTTTTTTACCCTTTCCTCTAAACTACGCCTTGTAATCCCCTTGGTAATCGCCAAGGCCTTTTAAGATCTCCGACATCCCGCCCGGCTCTTTGACCAGCATGATCTTCTCGCGGAGTTGTGCCGCTTGCCTAAACCCTTTGACATACCAAGCCGCGTGTTTGCGCATCTCCTTAAGCCCAATCCTTTCTCCTTTGTACTTGAGTAACCGTTCAAAATGCGCACAGGCCGCTTCACTTCTGTCCCGCCAAGAAGGTCCCCCCGTCAGTTGCCCGGTCCGCACCATGTGCTGAGCGCGCCGGGGCAGCCAAGGGTTGCCTAGGGCACCCCGACCGATCATCACCCCATCGCACCCTGTCTCTTCAAGCATGCGCAGGGCATCTTCCGGCTGGGAAATATCCCCGTTGCCGATGACCGGAATTTCTACCGACTCCTTCAATTCTCGGATCCAGCGCCAGTCAGCCTGGCCCGAATAAAACTGCTCCCGCGTGCGCGCGTGCAGAGTCAGCATTTTGACGCCCACGGCTTCCAAACGCTGCCCCAGTTCCTTGACAATAATCTCCCTTTCATCCCAACCTAACCGCAGCTTGACTGTGACCGGCAGGTCCACCGCCCGCACAACGGCCGAAGCTATTTTTTGCGCCCGCTCAAGGTCCCGCAGCAGAGCGCAGCCCTCACCGTTTTTCACTATCTTCGAGGTTGGACAACCCATATTAATGTCTATCACATCCGCGCCGTAATGCTGGCAGAGTTCGGCCGCTTTAGCCATACTCTGCGCCTCGGCGCCGAAAATTTGCACGATGCGGGGCGGAGTCTCACCTTCCAGGTCTAACATTTTCACGGTCCGCGGGTTTCGGAAGGACAGGGCTTTGTCACTTATCATTTCGGTCCAGACATATTCGCCGCCCAAGTCCCGGACGGTTTCACGAAAGGCCTTGTCTGTGACCCCCGCCATCGGGGCGAGGAACACAGGCCTATCCATCACAAAAGATCCCAATTTCATTTTATCAACACTTTGCCATTGTTCCTTTCGTAAATCAGCAATAAACCTTCCAGGGTCAAAAAAGGATCCACCGTCTCGATCGTTTTTGCCTCTTCGGCGATCAAGGCGGCCAACCCTCCGGTCGCCACCACTCTGGTCCCGTTCCCCAGTTCCTCTTTCATCCTGCTCACGATCCCGTCCACCTGTCCCGTAAAACCGAAATAAATGCCGGATTGCATGCCGGCCACCGTATTTTTGGCAATAACGGATTTTGGCTTGACTATTTCAATACGAGGCAGCTTGGAAGCACGTTGGAACAGAGCCTCGGTCGCGATCCCGATGCCCGGCGCAATGGCTCCGCCCAAATATTCGCCCCTGGCCGAAATCGCGCAAAACGTCGTGGCAGTCCCGAAATCAACAATGACCAAAGGCCCTCCGTATTTGGCATATGCCGCGATCGCGTTGACAATCCGGTCCGCCCCCACCTCCTTTGGGTTATCGTAAATGATGGGCATCCCCGTTTTGACACCCGGACCGACCACCAGTGGCTCAACCCCGAAATAACGGCGGACCAAGGTCTCCAGCGTCGGCATGACCGGAGGAACGACGGAAGAGATGACGACGGCTTCCATCTCAGAAAATCTCAGTCCGCTAAAATCAAAAAGATTTTTAATGACGACCGCGTGCTCATCCACCGTCCTTGATTTATCCGTCGAAACCCGCCAGTGCGAAAGCAGTTTCCGGCCCTCATAGACACCCAAGACAATGTTCGTATTCCCAACATCGAAAACCAAAATCATGCTCAACTCTCCTTGCGGCGCAACACCACTTCGCTTCCCACCCAAGCCGCAATACCGGCCTTGAGCCGATCCGAAACGATAAAAGGTGTAAACCCTTGCGCTATGACGACAGCGAAACCCGTCCGGACGTGCAGCAACCAACGCATGACACCGTAGAGGCCATTTCCCAAAAACTGCGAGACCCCCACGAGAAGAAACAGTAAGCCAAACGGAGGTCACGCTTAATCGGGAATATAATACCCCCCGGAAGGTGCGCGCAGTTGCACCTCCCCAGCCGAAAAACTCTTAAAACCGCCCGGCGACTCCAGCAGCAACGCTCCCTCCGCAGAGATTCCCGCCAAGCGACCCGTAAAAACCTCAGTCCCCCTCCGGACCAGCACATCCTCACCCAAGCCCCAAGCGTTGGCAAGCCAACGTTCCCGAGCGGAATCAAACCCTTCCCGTTCCAAAGTTTCAACCTCGTATTCCAATCTCTCCAGGACCCTGGCCGCCAAAATGTTGAGATTCAAGTTTGTCCCCGTAATATCCTGCAGAGTCTCGGCCGGAATGTCCTGAGGAAATTGGTCCTTGCGCAAATTGCAGTTGATCCCTATCCCGAGAACGATCGATTGCAAAGTCGTCCATTCCCCGGCGACTTCACCCAGAATGCCGGCAAGCTTGCGGCCTTGATAGATGATGTCGTTGGGCCATTTGATTCCCGCCTCCACCCCGCAGGCCGCCCGGATTCCGTCCAGTACCGCCAGACTGGCGCTCAGAGTCAGCTTGGCCGCATCTGCCAGGGGAACTTTGGGTTTCAGCACGACCGACAGCCACAGCCCGCCCGCGGGGGATTCAAAACATCGCCCCAACCGTCCTCTTCCTTTAACCTGCCGGCGGGCCATAACCGTCAAACCGTGCTCCGCCCCTTGCTTAACGGCTTCGTGCGCCCAATCGTTGGTGGAGGAAAGTTCGTCAAATAAATAAACCGGGTGCCCCACGGTTTTAGACTTAAGTTCATGGGCGAGTGCCCATTCGTCCAGGTTTAAGGGCGTACCGAGCAAACGATAGCCGCTTTTCGTCACCCCTTCAATCTCATAACCCGCAGCTTTCAACGTTTGAATCTGCTTCCAGACTGCTGCCCGGGTCGTATTCAGACTCTTGCTGATCCTCTGCCCGGACACAAATTCTCCCGGCGATTCTGCCAGAATATCCAGGATTTCCTTACGCCCCATCGCCCTCATCCTTCTTTTCCGCCTGCCAGCGTCGCCGGGCAGAGGGCTTAATCTGCCCCACGTCCAAACTAAAATCCAACACTTTCACCGAATGCGTTAGGGCTCCTAAAGAAATCACGTCTACGCCCGTCTCAGCGACCTCGCGCAGATTCCCTTCATGGATCCCCCCGGATGCTTCCACCAAAGCGCGGTGCCCGACGAGCGCCACGGCCTGACGCATGGCCTGCACCGGCATATTGTCCAGCATGATCACATCTGCTCCGCAGGACGCCGCCTCCTCAACCTGCTCAAGACTTTCGCACTCCACTTCGATTTTGACCATCTGCCCAATGCGCTCACGCACCCGCTCGACCGCCGGGCGGACCCCACCGGCCGCCGTTAGGTGATTGTCTTTAAGCATGACGGCGTCATAGAGACCGAAGCGATGATTTCGCCCTCCGCCCACGGTCACGGCATACTTCTGGAGCATACGCAGCCCGGGCAGGGTTTTACGGGTGTCGGTAATGGTGACAGGCAAACCTTTGACAAGTTCCACCGCCCGCCGTGCAGCCGTGGCAATGCCTGACAGGTGCTGCAAGAAATTCAAGGCCGTCCGTTCCCCCTGCAGAATGCCGCGCAAAGGCCCCGCCAACTCCATGACCGTATTCCCGGTCCTTACCTCTGTCCCGTCCCGCTCAAAAGTCCGGCATTCAATCAGGGGATCGACCCGCCGGAACACTTCCTCCACGACCTCCAGACCGGCCACAATCCCTTTTTCTTTGGCGTAAATTTTGGCCTGTCCGGTTAAGTCGGGGGCCAGGATCTGAGCACTCAAATCGCCTGTACCCACATCCTCCCGCAGGGCTCTGTCAACAATCTCCCCCAGTTGGAACGTAGCGAACACCTTCATCCCTCCTGCTCACCAGTGAATGTTTGCCCCATTCGGGGTCTGACCGTTGAGGATAATCGGCGCGATAGTGGGCACCGCGACTTTCGCGCCTGGCCAGAGCAGATTTAGCCATCAACCAGCCGACTGTCAACATGTTGACCAGCTCCAGGTCCTTCTCCTCCGCGCTGGGACTGAAGCCCCCCGCCCAGGCCTCCAGGGTCGCCACGGCGTCGGCTAAATCTCCCCCCCGGCGTTGAATGCCGACTTTATCCCACATAAGCCTTTGCAGCGCCGAGCGCATCGACTCCTCTTCGGCCCTGCCATGCGGCAGATCGTCACGCCGGGCCGGCGTCCGGCCAAAACCGGCTTCTCCGGCCGCCGCTTCACCCCGCGCACCTGTCCGCTCTACCTCACTCCACCGAGGCAGAGGCTGAAGAGCCTCCGCCTTAATCCTTTCCACAATACGGGCCCCAAATACCAGTCCGTCCAAAAGGGAATTACTGGCAAGGCGGGTTGCCCCGTGCACTCCGTTGCAAGCACACTCTCCGCTGGCGTAAAGGTTAGCCAGCGTCGTCCGGCCATATTTGTCCGCCCGCACGCCCCCCATCATATAATGAGCCGCCGGCGCCACCGGAATTGGCGCCTCCAAGACATCCAGCCCGTAATTCCGGCATGTCTCGCGAATACTGGGGAAGCGCCGCAAAATCTTGTCCCGCCCGATGGGGCGAAAATCCAGATAGACTTCGCCCTGGCTCATTTCTTTCCAAATAGCGCGGGTAACCACATCCCGCGGAGCCAGTTCCCGACCGGGAATCCCGTCCATAAAACGTTTCCCGTCCCGGTTGATAAGCTGACCCCCTTCTCCGCGCACAGCCTCCGAAATCAGAAATCTGGGGGCGCCTGCCAGATGAATGGCCGTAGGGTGAAATTGGAGAAACTCCATGTCCATGAGAGCCGCTCCCGCCCGCCAAGCGGCTGCCATGCCATCCGCAGTCGCAACCTCTGGATTGGTCGTATGGCCAAAGACCTGCCCCACCCCCCCGGTGGCGAGCACGACAACTTTAGCCAAGTAAGCCTCCGGCCGGCGTTTTTCCGTATTAAAAACCAAGGCCCCCAACACGGCCCCCTCGCGGTTCTGAAGCAAGTCCACGACAAAGCGGTTTTCTCTCACCTGAATCCGGGGGCAAAGCCGCGCTGCCTGCACCAACGTCCGTTCAATCTCCCCGCCGGTAGCGTCACCCTTGGCATGCAGCACCCGACGACGGCTATGAGCTCCTTCACGCGTGAAAGCCAAGGAGGCACCCTCATAATCAAATTGGGCGCCCATAGCGATCAGTTCCTCTACCCTCAGCGGGCCCTCTTCCACCAAGATTTTCACCGTTTCCGGATCACAGAGACCCGCCCCCGCCGAAAGTGTGTCTTCGTAGTGAAAGGCCGGAGAATCCTCATCATCCATAGCCGCCGCGATTCCGCCTTGAGCGTGTTCCGTGTTGCTGTCCTCGATCTTCTTTTTCGTCACCACCGTTACCCGGAAAGAGTCACTGGCCTTAATAGCCGTGTATAACCCGGCAATCCCGCTCCCCAGGACCAAGACTTCCGTCTGGAAAACTTCTGGGCTCTCCGCGGCCCAGGCGAGCAAATATCGGTCCACACTCGTCCACTCCCGTTACATATTCCGCCCGGCACCCATCCGGCATTCCGCCCGGAGCGTCCCGCACTCCGCCTCAAACAATTCCGTAAACCCCGTACCGGAACCGGCCGGCCGTCGGCCCGCCGGAACAGTTAACAAGCCGTTTCGCACCTCGAGCCGAAACTGCCAAGACCGCCCTGACTCATGAGAAAAGTTGCGGCACAGATCCTCTCCCTCAAGAAATAGCTTAAAGACCGGAGATTCGGTCAGCCTGTCCCGAGGGAAAACTTCAGCGGCCGGCTCTTGATCCCGTCCGCGCCTAACCCAGCTCCAGCATCCGGTCCAAGGCCGCTTTGGCCTTGAGCCGGGTCTCCTCCGCCACCGTGATCCGGGGGGAAAGGTTGCGCAAGGCATCGCGGACTTTGACCAGAGTCGTCGCCTTCATATTCCGGCAGACGAGCTTATCCGAAGCCAAATAGAACTTCTTGTCCGGGCATGTGCTCTGTAATTGATGCAGGATACCGGACTCCGTACCCACGATGAACTCCTCAGCCTCTGTCGTTTGCGCGTAACGGATTAGACCCGCGGTCGATCCCACGTAGTCCGCCAAGCGCCACACCTCTTCCCGGCATTCCGGGTGAACGATCACCTTGGCTCGGGGATGTGCCCGGCGCGCCTCCGTAATGTCGGAGCTTGCGAGCCTGTCATGGGTCAGGCAAAACCCGGGCCACAGGTCCATCGGCTTGCCTAACTTTTCCGACACATACAAGCCCAGGTTTTTGTCGGGCACGAACAGTACGGGGCTTGTCCCCAAAGATTCCACAACTTTGGCCGCGTTCGAGGAGGTGCAGCAGACATCACATTCGGCCTTGACGTCCGCGGACGAATTGACATAACAAACAACTTTGCTTCCGGGCAGACTCCGTTTGCGCAGACGCAGCGACTCCGCATCCACCATTTCCGCCATCGGACAACCGGCCTCGGCCTCGGGCAGCAGAACTGTCTTTTCAGGCGAAAGAATCGCGGCACTCTCGGCCATAAAGTGCACGCCGCAGAAAACAACCACCTCGGCATCCGTTCCCGCAGCCTGCCGGCTGAGTTGAAGAGAATCCCCCACAAAATCGGCCACATCCTGAACTTCCGGGCGTTGGTAATAATGCGCCAAAATGACCGCTTTTCTCTCCCGTTTAAGATCGGCGATTTCGCGGGCCAATGTTTCAAATGTCTCATTGTCGATTGTATAATCCACCTGTAAGCCGCCTTTCTCCTGAAAACATGTCATTTGTGCTAAATTCTATGCCTCGGCCGCCGGTGTGTCAAGATCGATGATCCGGTTGTCAATCAGGCGGGTGGAGCCGAAATAGACGGCAAGGGCGATCACGACTTTTCCCTCAATTGCCTCTACCTCCGCCAAGGTAGAGGCATCCCGTACCTCTATGTAATCAACCCTGCCCTGTGTTTGCTCAAGCCTCCGCCGGATCCCCTCCTCGACCTTCCGCGCCTGCCTCAGCCCTTGCCTGATTTCCTCTTCCGCCTCGGCCAGGCTCACATTGAGGAGCACCGCTTCCGCCCGCTCTTGGGGCGTAAGAAACACATTGCGTGAACTCTTCGCCAATCCGTCGTCTTCTCGGACGATCGGCACCCCGATGACCCGGACCGGAAAATTCAGATCGTGCGCCATCTGCCGAATGATCAAGTACTGTTGGTAATCCTTCAAGCCAAAGTAGGCATCATCCGGACCCACGATATTAAAGAGCTTGCCGACCACCGTAGCCGCTCCGCGAAAGTGCCCCGGGCGCGAAGCCCCGCACAAGATCTTACCTAATTTCCCCACCTCTATCTGAGTCAAATTAGGCTCCGGGTACATTTCTTCTGCCGAAGGATGAAACAAGAGAGCAACACCCGCTTCCGCCGCCAGGGCGGCATCTCTCTCTAAATCACGGGGATAACGGGCATAGTCTTCGTTGGGCCCAAATTGGAGGGGATTGACAAAAATACTCATAACCACAAACGAACCCCGTTGCCGGGCTTCCCGCACCAGGGCCAAATGCCCTTCGTGCAAATAACCCATGGTCGGTACCAGGGCAACCGAAAAACCGTCCCGTCTGGCTTTCTCCACCCTTCGCCGCACTTCCGCCACGCACTCGCACCGTTCCACGCTCTATCCGCTCCTTTTCCTGACATAGTGTTCCGCTTCCCGCCATCGGCTTTCTGCCGCCGCCCCAGTTTTCACCCCTTCAGCAAAACCTTTAGCCCGCGTTCGGTCTCCGACGGATAAACCGAGCCCGCAGCCAGCCATTTTTGTTGGGCTGTCTCCAAGGCTCTCAGCCCCAAGACCTTGTACACCTCTGCGATAGGGCCCGGCATCCTGCTCAAATGCCGGCTCACAACTTCAATATCTCCTCTGACCAAGGGCCCGGTCAGAGCGGCGGGCAGCCCAAAAACTTCCAGGTTCTTCAAAGTCCCGGTCATGAGGGGCAGAAGGGCCGATAAAGCCTCTGGCGAATTAATTCCCGCCAAATTAAATAATTCCACTGCCTGAGAGGCCAAAGCCACCAGATAGTTGGATGCCATAACTGCCCCCGCATGATAGAGAACCTTGTCCTCGGATTTGAGGCGGTGCGCTATGCCGCCCAGATCCGAGACGATTTTCTCTCCCAGTTCCGGATTGTCACCCTCCACCGCAAAGTGTGCCCCTCCCAACAACTGCAGAGCTGCCCGCACACCGGCAAAAGACTGTAACGGGTGGATTGATAACCTGTGAACCGGCACGCCTTGAGGTCCTAACACCGCCGCCGGGAGTGCCCCGGAACAGTGGAGCCACGTTTGTCCCGCCCGGAAAAGCCCCTCCCGCCAAAGCTCTTCGGCCACCGTTTGGATGTTATCATCTTGTGTGGTTACAAAAAGCAGGTCCACCCGCGGCACGAGGTCGCGCAGACTGAGACCGGGAGCATTGACATATTGGCGAAACCTTTGATAAGAGGATCCCGTCCGGGTATGCACCCCCGCACACTCATATCCCGCTTCGGTCAGACAGGCCGCCAAGGCCGTCCCCACCACCCCCGCGCCGATCATACCAAAGTTCATCTTACCGCCACTCCTTCCTCCCACTTACTGCCCTACGCCCCCCGGGGCCTCCGGCCCCAAGCATCGTTCGTCCGGTCGGGCCACAACGGTTCGCGAAACGCAAAAGCACAAAAAACCTTCACGACAACGTGAAGGTGCAACCTGGGCATCTCTCCGTCTCGGTCCCCTCCGATCCAAGCGGCCGGGTCCTGTTCTTTTGTCAGGCTCCAATTCCCTTCTGCTCCTAGTCTTGGCCCCGGGCCCTGTTCTTATGCCCGCCCGCTCCGGCAATACAGCGCGCCTCCGCTGCCGTTTGCCGGAACTGACTTTCCGGACCGCATATCATATCCTTCAGGCTCCATCCCCTGGCCAGACCTCACCTCGCCCCTGAACCTCCCGCAGCGGACGCCCGGAAGGCAGAATAAGTTCGGGTGCGATCTCCCGCAACGGTGCCAGGACGAATGCTCTCTCCTCCAAGTACGGATGGGGCAGGATAAGTTCCGGCCCCGCACTGACAATATTATCGCAGATTAGAATATCAATGTCTATCGTGCGCGGCCCCCAGTGTATTTGGCGTTCGCGCCCCAGCCCGAGCTCGATGTCCTGGCATACCCGCAAAAGCTCCAACGGTTCCAGGGAGGTTCGAACCCGCAAGACCATATTCCAAAAATCGGGTTGAGCTATCCCTCCCCAGGGTTTGCTCACGTAAATCCCCGAGGCTTGGACAATTTCGACACCCAAACGCGCCAGACGCTCCTCGGCCTCTCTCAAGTAGAACCCGCGGTCGCCCAAATTCCCCCCCAATCCCAGGAAAGCATTCATCGCTTCTTTTCCCTCCGGATCCCGTCTTTTTTCCTCCGGATTTCAACCGCGATATCCCGGAAAATTCCCGGCACCGGCGCCTGCGCTTTATGCACTTCTACGCGCACCTCCAAGCAGGCAAAACGCTCCAGGACCCTCTGGGCAATCCGCTCGGCCAAATGCTCGAGCAGATTGACAGGACCGCTCTCCGCGCATTCTTTTACCGTCAGATAGACATCCCCATAATTGACGGTATCCTTCACTTCGTCGGAACTGCCGGCCTTTTGCAAGTCCAAATACAGGTCTAAATCGACGGTAAACCTTTGACCGAGCCTTTGTTCCTCCGGCAGGACCCCGTGAAAGGCATAGAAGTCCAAACCCCTCAGGTGAATAACATCAGGCCCCGCCATAATGCACACCCCTTTGCCCCCTGTAAATGGCATCCGCCAGCGTGATTGCCCTGCGGTTAGCCTGAACATCGTGAACCCTGATGATGTCCGCACCCGCCGCAACCCCGACGACGCTGGCCGCCAAGGTCCCTTCCAACCGTTCGTCCACCGGCACCTTCAGGGTATTCCCAATCATGGACTTGCGCGAAGCCCCCAAGAGAATGGGGTGTCCCAGCGCTTTCAGTTCTCCCAGCCTAGCCATGACCTCCAAATTTTGCTCGGTGGTTTTACCGAAACCTATGCCCGGATCGACAATCACTTGGTCTTCCGCCAGCCCCTGTTCAGCCGCCAAGGCGCAGCTCCGGCGCAGAAACTCAAGTATATCGCCCATCATATGCCGGTAGTCCGTCCCCGTCCGGTTGTGCATGACGACCACCGGAGCTTGATATCGGCCCGCGACCCGCGCCATCTCCGGGTCTCTTTGCAGCCCCCACTGATCATTGATCATGTGGGCGCCGGCTTCCATGGCCCGGCCGGCAACCTCCGCTTTCCAGGTATCCACGGAAAGCGGAATCGACATCTCGCGGACTAAGACTTTGAGGACCGGCTCCAGCCTGGCCCACTCCTCCTCCGGGCTCACCTCCCGGTGACCGGGCCGGGTCGACTCTCCGCCGATGTCCAGGATATCCGCACCCTCTTCGGCCAGACGCTCGGCTTGCCTGACGGCCGCCTCCACCCCGGCGAACCTGCCCCCGTCTGAGAAAGAATCCGGTGTCACATTCAAGATCCCCATGACCAACGTCCTTTTCCCAAGGGGCAAAGTCAGGCCGCGGCAATCCAAGCTTCTCTCTTTCGGCGGTTCAGAAAGCACAAGGAGCCGTTTCAAAGCCTCTCCCACGTCCTTCAGGCCGAAAGGCTGGACGGCAAGTTTTTGCGCCACATGCCCTAATTGCCGGAATGTCCCCAGAAGAAGCACATCCGTCTGTTCAACCTTATTCACAATCACGTTGCGGTGAACCGCCGCGTCCCCGCCCGCAGCCAACATTTCCTGCTTGAGAACGTGCGCCGCCCGCAACGGGACCTTTTCCAGCTTGATCGCGCGAGCCAACGACTTGCCTGCCATGACCGCGATGCCCCTTTGATCCGAACCGATCCAACTCAAAGCGTTCCTGGCCTCGGCAAGATTCTCCATCTCAACCCAACGCATGCCATAATCCTTCACGCCGATAAACCCTCCCTAATACCAAAGCTCAAGCATCGTCGGAGAAAATTTGTGACAAGTGTTTTGCGCCCCGCAGTCCCGGCATTCCCTGGACCAGTCGTCCGCCAGCGCCAAGGCTTCTCCCAAAGGGCTGACGTCCTTTTCCCCTTTCCGGCGATGCTCTTTGATCGCCGTCACGATCAGGGCGGATTCCCGCCCGTCGAACCCGCCGGCCTGCAGCAGGGGTTCCGCCAGCCGCGCTCCGGCCGACGCGTGATCTTCCCCACTCTGGTATTCCACCCAACGCCCCAAATCATGCAAGAGAGCCGCGGCATAAACAATTTCCCGAGGATAATCCGTGTTTTTTCGCTCTAAAAGGTACGCATAGGCAATCCTGGCCACAGCGAGGAGGTGATCAAACCCGTGTTTGCAATAGACGCGCTCCTTTTCCATTGCGGCCGTTTTCGCCAGAGACGCTTGATAGGCCGGGCTCTGTATCAGTTTGTTCAGCCGCCTCATTCCGATACCCCCTGCACTGAAACTCCCCCAGGGCTAAAGCCACCTGAAGCCGGGGGCAACGGCTAAGCCTTTTGGTCATCGAAAGCCGGAATTCGGGCTGAACGCCCGGGGCCCCGGCAGCAAATATTGCAAAACCCTGTTCCGAAGCCGAGCCCTGTGCCTTGGAAAAAGCGGAAAGAATCCGTTGCCAGACTCTTTCCGCCTCCGTCCGGACCGCCCCGCACACGGGGACGATCTCTAAGCGTATTTCCTTTGGGAAAGGCCCTGTTAGAAAAGCCCCTTCACTTTTCCGGTCTGCACATCAACGTCAATGCGCCGGTAAGCCGGGTCTGAGCTGGTGCCCGGCATCAGACTGATTGTCCCGGCCATCGGGCAGAGGAACTTGGCCCCGCCATAGACCAGCACGTCCCGGATCGGCAATCTCCAGCCCTTGGGAACGCCTTTCAAGGTCGGATCATGCGTCAGACTCAAATGAGTCTTAACCATCATCGTCGCGAAATCCGCGTAAGCGGGATCCGCCTCAAAGCGCTTGGCCTTTGCCTCCGCTTCCGGAGCCCAGTCCACACCATCGGCTCCGTACACTTCCCGGGCCACTAAATCCACCCGCTGGCGCAGGGGCATTTCCAGCGGATAAAGGGGTTTAAAGTCCACTTCTTCTTCACAGGCTTCGATCACGGCATCCGCCAGTTCCAGAGCACCTTCGCCCCCTTTGAGCCAGTGCTCGGACAAGACGCAGCGCCCGCCCGCTTCCGTAACGATTTTCTTGACCAACTTGACCTCGGCCTCGGTATCGGTATAGAAGCCGTTGATGCAGACCACCGGCTTAATCCCCGATTTCTGAATGGTCTTTAAGTGGTGCAAGAGGTTTGCGCAGCCTTTTTCCACCAGTCCCAAGTTCTCGTTGACATATTCCTCCGGAATGGGACGCCCGGGAACAACGGCCGGGCCGCCGCCGTGCATCTTAAGAGCGCGAATCGTAGCCACCAGGACGGATACATTGGGCTTCAAACCGCTCAAACGGCTCTTGACATTCCAGAACTTCTCAAAGCCGATATCCGCGGCGAAGCCGCTCTCTGTGACATGATAATCAAATACTTTCAGGCCAACCCGGTCGGCAATAATCGAAGACTGACCTATGGCGATATTAGCAAACGGGCCGGCATGGACAAAGACCGGCTGCCCTTCCGCCGTGTAACAGACGGTCGGGTTGATCGTATTGCGCATCCAAGCCGCCATGGCGCCGTCAACTTCCAGATCATGAGTGGTGATGGGTTTGCCCGTCTTGTCGTAAGCGACGACAATTTTCCCGATCCGTTCTCTTAGGTCCGGCAAATCCTTGGCGATGGCCAAAATAGCCATCAGTTCGGAGCTTACGGCAATTCCGAATTTAGATTGCATCAGGAAGCCGTCTTTCTTGCCGCCCAAGCCAATCATGATATTGCGCAACCCTTGGGCCGCAAAATCGATGATCCAGCCCATTTCCACATTCTTCGGATCCACATCCAGGCGGCGCAGGTTACGTTTAGCCAACTCCTCATCCGTATAGTTGGCTTCGTGCTGCATCCGCGCGTTGAGCGCAACCATGGCCAAATTGTGGGCGTTCATAATATCGTTAATGTCCCCGGTCAGACCCAGGGAAAATTCGGTCATAGGAATCAGAAGGGCATTCCCGCCACCCGCGGCGGTTCCTTTGATGTTCATGGTCGGCCCGCCCGAAGGTTGGCGGATGGCGCCGCCCACATTTTTGCCCCTCACGGCCAAACCCTCGATTAAGCCAAGGGTCGTGGTGGTCTTTCCTTCGCCGAGCGGAGTCGGGGTAATCGCGGTCACCTCAATGTACTTGCCGTCCGGCCTGTTCTGCAGGCGTTCCATGACTTTGAGAAAGTCCACTTTCGGTGTCCGGCCATAAGGAATCAGTTCATCCTTCTGCAGCGCGAGCATTTCCACCAACTGTTCCGGCGTCGGTATGTTCTTGTCCGCCAGTTCTGCAATCTGCCAGTCTTTCAGCTCTGTGGCATCATACGGCATTTTTCTTTTCCTCTCCCTTCAGTTCATCCCACCCCCTGCCTAACCCCGGGCAAGGAGTCGACCAGATAAAATGTTTTGACAAAAGTACAATTGTTTGTCACCTTGTTTTTGATTCGCTATCCAACTTAATTCTCCTGCCGATCGCTGATAAATCATGCCCAAAAAACCGAAAAAAATACTCGGAGGTTAGTCCGCCCGGGCATAGCGAAATGTCCAAGCCCCTTTGTAGGCCGGAACCTCAACGGTCTTGCGCATAATACTGAAGGTTATCCCGTTGGCTTTGAGCATGCTTCCTTCCAGGTTGGTGAAGAAATCCACCAAGGTATTTTGATTCCCAATCGCGTCGATTTCGTAAGGGATACCCTCCACCCGGGTGATTGGGACCTGGTTGACCAAAATCGTGGAACTGCCGCTGTAGACAATCGCCGTTGAATCTACGATACGCTGGCCGTTGACACTGATAGCCTCCGCCCCCGCAAATTTTAGGGTATTGATAATTTCCAGCAGATTATCGGGGCTCAGAGGCAACGTCAGATTATGGTCCTGTTTTCGGTCATCGATAAAAATCTGTACCCCCGGTCCTTGAACTTTACTTGACCCCGCCTGAATTTCCACCTGAGCCAACTGAGCCAGCACCTTCGGATCGGTGCCGCCCAAACTGCGGTCCTGAGCAAGCTGGGCCGTCAGCTCTTTATTTATCTTCTTCAGTTGGGCATTCTGGCCCTGGACATTGGAGAGGACAGCGTGAGCGGCCGCCATACGCCGGGCGTTGATCTCTTCCGCCGCGGAAACATTCTTTTGCGTCTGCATAGCCAGAGAGATCAAAAAACCCAAGGCGATGGCCACCAGACTGACGGGCAGGGCAAGTCGTCTTTTCCAGCGTTTCATCATGAGCCCTCCTTAACCGGCTGGGCATACTGAAATTTCGCCAAGGACCCTGCCGGCAGGTGCAAATCTTTCACCGCTTCTATTTTCCGCGTAATCCCGTACTGCTGCTGAAAATCGCCCAGGCGGTCCCAAGTGTAAGCGAACTGCAAGACAGATTGCAGGTTATGTGCATCCCCGATGGCTTCAATCACGTACGGAGGCACTTGGCGCGTCCCCCCGATTTGGATATAAGCCCCGCTGCAGAAAACTTCCGTCGTGCTCATGATCCTCTGGCCATTCACGGCAATCGCCTCCGCTCCGCCGTTCCAGAGAATATTGACCAGCATGCGAATGTAAGCCTCGTGAATAACATAGTTTTCGGGGCTTGTCTGTGTGCCCCTGGCCTTGGCATCATCCAAAGTTATCCGTATACCCGGACCATGGACCGCAACCAACCCGGCGTCCATTTCCGCGTCCCGAAGCTGCTGCTTGGCCAAAGCAGACGCACTCTCTCCCTGGGCATATTTGTCCAATTCCTGACGCAATTTATCATTGTCGGCTGCCAGCTGCTGGTTTTCTTGCTCCGTCTGGATCAGGCTGGGCAGGGTGCCTTCTTGGGCGGAAGGATTTCCGGCCAGACCATGAGCTTTCAACAGCATAATGAAGAGAAATCCCACCATTAGCGCTGCCAAAGCGATCAGATAACGTTTCTCTTTGAACCAGACCATGCCCGCACCCCAATTCCTTCCCGGATCACAACGGGACACCCGCCAGTGTCCCGTCTCAGTTCGCTATTCGCTCAGCCAATCCTCCCCGGCTTTGGTGTAAGACAGAACCTCTTCCGGCCTAAAGTACAAGCCTATTTCACGCTCGGCACTCGCCGGGGAGTCTGAACCGTGGACGACATTACGGCTGATATCTATCCCGTAGCTGCCCCGGACAGAACCCGGGGCGGCAGCGGCCGGATTGGTGGCCCCCATCAGTTCCCGGGCCGCCGCCACCGCATTTTTCCCTTCCCAAACCATGGCTACAACCGGGGAGGACATTATATAATTCACCGTAGGCTCAAAAAAACCTTTCCCCCGGTGTTCGGCATAATGCGCTTCGGCTAAAGCCCGGTCGACTCGCTTCAGCTTCATCCCGACCAGCTTCAGTCCTTTGGCCTCAAAACGGGCGATGATCTGACCAATCAAGCCCCTCTGTACCGCATCCGGCTTGAGCATAATGAATGTCCGTTCCACCTGCCATATCCCCCTTATTCCGTTCTTGGTCCTTGCCTAGTCAACTTGTCAAATTCCCTGTCCAAAGACAAATTCTCCGGCTTCGCGCCGGAATCATCCGGCACCTGAGCTTCCTCTGTCTTTACGCCGGAATCACCCCCCGGCTGCACTTCCTCCGCCGCCGGAGGAGTCGCGGCCACCGCCTGTCCTTGGTCAAACTGGGCCATAAGATCGGCAAATTCCTTCGCTTGCAAAGTTTCCTTCTCCATCAGGGCCTGTGCGATCACGTGGAGTTTATCGAGATTCTGCCGAATTACGCTCTCCGCTTTCTGGTAGCAATCGTCGATAATCCTGCGCGCTTCTTTGTCGATGGCGTAAGCAACCGCCTCGCTGTAGTTGCGGTCACGGGCAATATCCCGGCCGAGGAAAACCTGTTCCTCTTTATGTCCGAAAGTGAGGGGGCCGAGTTCCTCGGACATGCCCAACTCGGTGATCATCTTACGCGTCAGACCCGTAGCCCTTTCCAAGTCATTGGAGGCACCGGTGCTTATTTCGTGCAAGACGACCGCCTCAGCCACCCGCCCCCCCAAAAGCATGGTCACCTGGTCGAGCAGTTGGGACCTGGTCATATAATTACGGTCCTCTTTCGGCAGCAGCAAGGTATAGCCGCCCGCACGCCCCCTGGGAATAATGGAAACCTTATGCAGCGGATCCGTATGGGTCAACATCTCTCCCACCAAAGCATGTCCCGCTTCATGATACGAAACGAGCTTCTTTTCGAAGGGGCTGATCACGCGGCTCTTCTTTTCCGGACCGGCGATGACCCTCTCAATCGAATCTTCCAACGCCTGCATTCCGACTTCTTTTTCACTGCGACGGGCCGAAAGCAGGGCCGCCTCATTGACCAGATTTGCCAGATCCGCCCCCGTGAAGCCGGGCGTGCGCCTCGCCAGCACATCCAGATCGACATCCTGACTCAAGGGTTTATTCTTAACATGGACCCCAAGAATGGCAGCCCGGCCCCGGACATCCGGCACATCAACCACCACCTGGCGGTCAAAGCGGCCGGGGCGCAGCAAAGCCGGGTCGAGAATATCCGGACGATTCGTCGCGGCAATGATGATGATCCCTTCATTACCGGCAAAGCCGTCCATTTCCACCAGGAGTTGATTGAGCGTCTGCTCTCTCTCATCATGGCCGCCGCCGAGACCCGCCCCCCTTTGCCGCCCCACCGCGTCAATCTCGTCGATAAAGACGATACAAGGAGCATTTTTCTTGGCCTGTTCGAACAGATCGCGCACACGGGAGGCACCCACTCCCACAAACATCTCCACAAAATCAGAGCCGCTGATGCTGAAAAAAGGCACCCCCGCTTCTCCTGCCACAGCCCGGGCCAACAAGGTTTTCCCCGTTCCCGGAGGGCCGAAAAGCAAAACTCCTTTGGGAATCTTGGCCCCCAAATCATTAAACTTCTTAGGATATTTTAAGAACTCGACGATTTCCTCAAGCTCCTCTTTGACTTCCTCAACTCCCGCCACATCGGCGAAAGTGATCCTTTTCTTATCCTCGCTGACCAAGCGCGCCCGGCTCTTGCCGAACTGCATGACCCGGTTTCCCCCGCCCTGGGTCTGCTGCATCATAAAGAAAAACAACCCGACGAGAAGTAAGGGGAAGAGCAAGGTCGACAGAAGGCCGGTCCACCAAGGCGGCTGCGCCGGCTGACTGAAATTAAGTGTGACATTTTGTTTGTACAGATCCCCGAGCAATGTCGGATCAAAAGCAGGACCCACCAGATCGTATTTTTTTCCGTCCTTCATGGTCACTGAATATTGATTGACGGTCTTATCCGTAACCGCCTGGACATCTGCTACCTGGCCGGAGACCACGGCTTTTTTGAAGCTGTTATAATCAAGGCTCAGGTCCTTATTGGCGGGAGGGCTTTGCCATTTAATCAGCATAACCGCCAAAAGGATAATTAATAAATAAATTGCGATGTTCTTGAAAAATTTCAAGTCAAGGGTCCTCCTCTCTAGTGGAAAACCGCCTCGTTTCGAAGCAATATTACATATTATACCACGCACAATTTCATTATACAACGAATGTGCTCAGGGGATTTCCGGACTCGGATCCTTGGTTGGGCGCAAGATACAACAGACATTTCGGCCGCCTTCCCGCGGTGCAAAAAGATCGCTTTTTCGCAGCGGGGGAAGCCAGATCACTTCGTTCCCGGAAGCGAGAAGGAGCATTTTCTCCCGCTGCCCCGACGGGATTCCCGCTTCTTGGCAAATCTTCTTGAGAGACTTATGCCCGACCCCCCTAAACCACATTTTATCGCCCGGCCGGCGTGTGCGCACGACCAACGGCTCCCGTGCCCCCCTAAGGGAAGCGGAATCTAACACTAAGATTGCCGCCCCTTTACCCCGTTCCCCGTTTCCGGCCGGATATTTACCGTTCGCGCCGCCGTCCTCACAATCCCTAAACAACCCAACCTCTAGCCCCGTCTTCCCGCAGACCGTGAATCTATCCCACGGCACTTGCCGGAAGATCTCCGTTTCCCCGGCTGTCCCCGGACATTCCTCACTTTCCGAAATCCCCGGCCTGTTTTTACCCGCTGCCGCGGCCCTGGGTAACAGCCAAAGCCCTTTCTCATCTATGCTAACCACAATTCCCGGTAAATCCTGCCGCCAACCGGAAATGCCCCGGCTTTGGCGGATCTGCTCAACATAAACATACCCCAGTCCCCTGGGTTCTCCGCCGGCGACAGCCGCTGCCCGGCGCAGCAGGCGGGAAAAGAGGGCCGGGGCCAGCCCGAACACCTCGGGGCTCAGGCAGACTCCCTCCGAACTTTCTTCCCGCACGTATTTTTCCCATTCCGCAGCCGCGGCAGCCGCCAAATACTCCTCGTCCCAACGCATCAGATCCCCCGTCCGCCCCAACACTTCCAACAAGCGCGGATTATAGCGTTCAAGCAAAAGGGGGATGAGTTCCAGGCGGATCCGGTTGCGTGCGTACACCGGCTCTTCATTGGAACGATCCAAGGCATAGGGTAAATTCTCCTCCCGGCAATAAGCCAGGATCTCCTCTTTACGCACCGAAAGGAGAGGGCGAATGACCCCGTTCCTCTGCGGATAAATACCTGCCAAGCCGGCGCTGCCGCTGCCTCGCAACAAGCGGTACAGGATTGTCTCCGCCTGGTCATTGAGGTGATGGGCAGTCGCCAGGAGCTGGCACCCCTCTCGGCGCATATCTTCCTGCCAGCGGGCGTAACGCCAGTTCCTGGCCGCTTCCTGAAAAGAAAGCCCGATCTCCTTGGCGTAATCCTTCGCTTTAAACTCGTGCACCAAACAGGGAATACCCCATTCCCGCCCTAATCTGACGACCATCCGCGCTTCATCTTCCGCCTCCGGCCGGGCCCGGTGGTTAACATGGCTCAGGACCAAAGTGATCTCCCGTTCTTTCGCCTCCCGGGAATAGCGCCACAAAATATGGCTCAAAGCTACGGAATCCGGACCGCCTGAAATGGCGACCAGGATCCGGCTCCGAGCCGGAATGAGCTCCGGCAGCACCTGGGCGCGGAGCCTGCGGTACATTGACACGTCCTTCTTTCACCCTTCATTCCAAAAGTTCTTACGCACAACCAACACTACGCCGTCATCCTGTATTTCGCCGCCGCTCAGCCGGCGAACCTCCTGCACAATTTTATCTGCCAGTTCCTGAGAACCGGCGGCCTGCTCCCGCTCCAGAAAATCCTTGAGCCAGTCTCCTCCGTCACGCACGGCGTCCGGAATACCGTCGCTCACCATGACCAAAACCTGGCTGGGCTTAAAGACCGTCTCAAGCACCGGCACCTCGATTTGGTCCAAGATCCCGGCCGGAAGGCCGCCGGCGCTGAAGGCCTCTATCCCTTCCGGACCCGCGATATAGCTGGCAACAGCTCCCGCTTTGATAAACGTCAGCTCATCTGTCTCCAAAGCAAGGATGGCCAGGTCGACTGTCACAAAACTCTCTTCCGGGGAACGCAGGACTAACATGGAATTCAGAGCCTGCACTGCCTCCACCGGGTCAAAACCCGTGTTCATCAACTGTTCCAGAAGTGTCAGGGCCATGGCACTCATCTTGGCGGCATTCTGCCCCACTCCCATACCATCGCAGATGACAAAGGCATGGCGGCTGGGAGAAAAGGCCAAGGAAGCGTAATTATCACCGTTAATTCCGCTGCCGCTTTTACTGAAAGAGCCCACCCCCACATCCAAAAAATGCCGGCGGCGCCGAGCCAAGTTTGACGGTTTCACGTCCTGTCGGTTATGGCGGGCATTTAACTCCTTGGCCAGATTTCCTATCACGTGAGACACGCTTTGAAACTGCCGGGCAATGGCCTCTTGATTGGCCGCCAGCCTCCGCCGCCATGCCTCTTGGTTTTTCTCCTGCTCCATGATAAATTGTATACCCAAAAGCATTTCTTTTAAACGTCCGCATTGCCTTTTCCATTCCACGGGCAGATCCTGCACCCGTACCTTGCCGTGAGTTTCCACCAATGAGAAAAGGTCAAACAGGTAACGGTACGTTTTATAAAACTCCCGCTCCCAACAGGTCGCAATGGTCGGACAGTTTTGACAGACCCTTTCTACCAGGACATTCATCAGTTCGGGAATCTCCGGGCGCAGGGTCGTTGTTTCTGCCTCCGCCGCCTGATAACTTAAAGCGATTTGGTCAAAAATGTCTGCCAGCACTTTCACTTTACTGACGGTTGCTTCCACTTCCGGAATGGGCTTAGGCTTGAGAAAATCCTTACGCGGGGCCGCTTCCGGCCACAACAGGAAGAGCAAGAGCCCCAGACCCGACGAGACCAGCTGAGAGTACACGGCCTCCTGCCGCAAAAATACGGTCAGGGACAGCGTCACCGCTGAAAAGGCCAAACCGATCCCCAGTTTGCCAAAGCGCTGGAAGGCTCCGGTACAGAAGCCGGCCAGCCCGAAAATCCCGGCATCCATGAGGTTCTGGACATGAAAGTTCAACTCAGGCAAGAAACCCAACAACGCCCCCACCCCGGACGCCGTTCCCGCCCCAAAGCGCCCGGCGGCAAAAAGAACAAAGAAACTGAGGACCACAACCGGGAAATCGATGGCCGCGATTTTAAGTCCTTGCAAGCCGCTGATGGCACCAATCAGAAGGAGAAGCCACGCCATGCCTTGTTCCCGGTTAAACTCGCCTCGCCAAAGGGCCTCCTCCTGGTTCAAGGCGTAGCCGTAAATGATGCTGAACCCCCCGGCCAAAACCCCCTGGACCCCGACGGAAAAAAATGCCGTGGGGTCCGCGCCGTTCCTAAGTAAAGCTAAAGCAAACACCAGGCACGTCAGGGCGGTCACCGTCAAGCTCTGGAACACGGGCGCATGCCTGCCGCGGCGAATCAGGGGCGCCAAAAGACTCAGCAGCACCAGAACAATCGTAATTTCAAGGGCCAGCGGCAGGTCGTGCAGGGTTAGAGTTCCGGCGATAATACCGAGTAATCCCAGTGCCGCTCCTTTCCCGCCCTTCAGGATCAGGGCCGCGCCCAAAGCCAGCCCGAAAGGATAAATGTTCAATACCGCCCCTCTGGCCAGAACTACGCCCAAGAAAAGGGATAGCGCCAAAGTCTGAAAGGAAACTCTCTGCTTACGAACGCTTTGTTCAATCTTAAGTGTTGCCCAATCAGCCATAATGTCACCTCTTACCATTTAATGGTAACATTATAGCCCCTGAGCCCGTCAAAGCCTGTCTACTGGTGTCAAGAAATCAGAACATCTTTCGACTGGATTTCCTAAAAATCAAGCCCCCTCGGCCGCCGCCCCGAACCCCGGGCCCGCCCTGTTACGCCGGGAAGACCCGTGCCAAAACCCGACCGGCGCCGCGCCCGCTCAAGCAGACGGTCGGCCGAGCGCACAATCGGTTTTTTTCGGGGAAACCGGCTTTCCGCTTACGACCAAAAAGGCCGCCTCCGGGCGACCTTTTGCTTTCTAATAACGACCCGAACCCCTGCCTCCACGCTTGGATTCCGTGGCCCGTCGGTATTCCAGCTGACGTTCATCACTGTCCTTAATGAATTTAGCCAATTTGTCCTCGAAAGATACGGTTGGCAGGCGGCGCTCACGATTCGGCCTCGAACTGGGATTAGCTTGCTTGATCGATAGACCTACTTTGCCCTTTTCATCCACATGAATCACTTTGACTTTGACATGATCCTGTTCTTTCAGATAATCTCTTACATCTTTCACATAAGCATCGGCAACTTCCGAAATGTGAACCAGTCCGGTCACCTTATCGGGCAATTCGACAAAAGCCCCAAAATTAGTAATCCCAGTGACCACCCCATCAACAATTGTGCCAACCGCAATGGCCATACGAAGCAAATTCCTCCTTGTGATGAATCTAGCTAGAATCGCTTATATTATATCCAACGTCCAAGAGAAGTGTCAAGTGACCGGAACGAGACGACAGCTATTTTCCCCATTCTTTTGCAACGGTTCGGGGATAGATTCCCCTGCCGCCAAAAGTGCAGCCTACAGAGGCGAAAATAGTTGCCAGGGACCTTACTTTTTGGGCGAAATTGGAATTTCACCCCGGCGGACCAAACCCAACTGCGTCCGGGCCAGCTGCTCGACATAGGCCGGATCATTAAGCCAACGGATCTCCTGCTGCAACTGCTCCTGCTTTTGCACCAGCGCTGCCTTCTCAGTTCGCAGATACGAAAGACGCCCCTCGACCTGCCTCTGCAACTGCCACAAATTCCAAAGGGAAGTACCGACCACCCCCAGGGCCAGAAGCAGCACTGCCAGGGAAACCGGCTTGATGCCAAACCTTTTTCTCGGGCCGGTCTTTTTATTGTAGGCCTTCTTGATGTGCGCATTCTTCTTTTGCGCAGACCCATGCCCCTCTTTACTCGGGCTCCTGTTCACCCCATTCATCCCCCCCTAAGCCCAATTCTTGGCCGGGAATAATGCAGACGATCTCATAACCTTTATTTTTCGCCCTGGCCAGTAATGTCGCTATAGAACTGGGACTCATGCCGAGTCTCTTGCCCATCTGTTCCTGGGTTTGTCCACTCTCTTTTAAAATAACCGCCTGACGTTCGCGGAAACTGAGCTTTTCCAACCCTCTGATCTCCAGATGCACCGTGCTCACCCTTACCGTTTATCCACATTATGCACAGGCCCCTGTGGACAAATCGTGGACAAACTGCCTACATCCTGTGGACAAAGTTGTAAATTCATTATAGCGGCAAACGAGGCAGGAATCAATCCCCATCTGGAAATATTTACCCGTCCCTGTGCGGCGGAAAGTGTTCCTCCCACCAGGAAGCCGCTTTGCGCCGGCCCGATCTGGCCGCTTCCAGAAAAACCGCTTGCCCGAACCGATACAACAGAATGCTTAACCAACTCAGAACTTCATAGAAGGGATGCATCAACCAAGCCACCGCTCCGATCATCTGTGCGATTGCACTCCCGACCAAGCGGCTCATCCCGTCAAATACGCCGTAGGAGCGCAGGGCGAAATGCGTAACCTTTCTGCTCAAGATTCGCAGATACAATAAAAGCCCCACAACCACCCCGATAAAGGCATAAAGGCGGAAAGCCAAGAAATTGGCCCTTTGCAGAAAGAAGGCCAGAAGCAGCAGAGCCAGCGACGAAAAGAGAATGTCTCCGGCAAAAGTCAGAGCCGGACCCCAGCCCCGCCAGCGGCGGAGGGTTCGATACCAATCGAAAACGAATCCCACGAACATGCCCGAGAGTAAAACCCAGGCAAGTGCTGAAAAGTCGGAAATCGCGCTTACCCCCTCCGGCTCATTTAAATATCCTGCCCAAGAAACCCTCCCGCCCCCCCGCTCCGGTTTGGCGGGGATAGATCAAGGCATCGACGCGGCCGTTGATTTCCACAACGCCATTAGGCAAATCGAGCTGCTTAATATCGAGTTTCTCTCCCTTGACGTGCAGCAACCCCTGCTCGGTCTCGAGCACGATCTCTTTCGGATCAAAGGTCTGAACCTTATGGATACCCGTAAGCGTCATGTTGCCGCGATCCTGCAGAACCAGGCGGTGTCCTTTCTGTTTTTCCACTTCGCCCATCCCTCCAACATGTTTCTGCTTCATCCATATTCTCCGGTCCAAGGGTTTAGACATCACTAAAGCCAAAAGCAAAAGGGGCTGCCGCGTCACGGGCAATTAAGCCCGCTTTGCGACAGTCCCTTTTTCTCGTCTTTCAGAACTTCGTAGAGCAAGTGTGCCTCGTCGGCACGAACCGTAGAGGGAACTCCCTTGACCCTGGCCTCCAGAACACGGTTTCCGAATTCAACCAAGAGGGTATCTCCTATTTTCACTTCGCTCGACGGCTTGGCTATCCGCCCATTGATCCGGATCTTTTGGCCCTCGCAGATATCCTTGGCCACGGATCTCCTTTTAATCAGGCGGGACACCTTTAAAAACTTGTCAACACGCATACCGGCCTCTCAACACCGTCGGCAGCCTTACGGCTGAACTGCGTCTTTCAGAGCTTTTCCCGCCTTAAAACCCGGGACCTTGGAGGCGGGAATGGTAATCTTCTCTTTGGTTTGCGGGTTCAAACCCGTCCTTTCCGAGCGTTCTTTCACTTCGAAAGTTCCAAAACCCACCAGCTGTACCCTTTCCAGCTTTGCCAGCGTCTCTTCAATGACCGTAAAAACAGCGTTAACCGCTTTTTCGGCATCCTTTTTGGACATGTCCGTCTTCTCAGCCACCGCGGCCACCAATTCAGCCTTGTTCAAAATGCTCCCTCCCAAAGATTATTCGCCTTATATTTCGCGATAAATAAGCAAACTCCTGCAATAAACCGCTAAGCCAGGACAACTTTACCACTTTTTTCTTGGCTTTTTGCCTTTTCCCAATAAACATCCATCTCCGGTAACGACAGCCGGGCCCAATCGCGGCCGTCCTTTTCCGCTAAATCAAGCATACGGACAAACCTGCCCTTAAATTTGGCCACTGCCGCCCGCAAAACCTCTTCGGCCTCCCACCCCAAGAGCCGGGACAAGTTCACCAGCGCAAAAAACAAGTCGCCGAGTTCCTCCCGAATCCCATCTCCCTGTTCAAGCGCATTCTTCAGCTCGGCCAGCTCTTCTTGAACTTTACCCCAAGGGCCTTGCCAATCCTGCCAGTCAAAACCCGCCCGGGCTGCCCGGCCCTGTACTTCCGCCGCCTGCATCAATGCCGGCAGGCTTTCCCTGGCTTTGAAATACCCCAATCCCCCGCCGGCGGCAGCCTTTTCCGTCTCTTTGACCCGCTCCCAAACCCGAACCACTTCTTCGGCGGTTTTGACCTTGTCGGAGCCAAAGACGTGGGGATGACGCCGAATCAACTTCTCAATGAGCATACGCATGACATCGTGCAGATTGAACCCATCCGACTCCGCGGCAATTTGTGCGTGAAAAACCACTTGTAATAACAAGTCTCCCAATTCTTCACATAAATTATACGTGTCCCCGGCCTGAATAGCGTCCAAAACCTCGTAACTTTCCTCGATCAGGCAAGATTGCAGGGATTCATGGGTCTGCTCCTTATCCCAGGGGCAACCGTCCGCGGCCCGTAACCGCTTCATAATCTCCTCGAGCCGCAGCAAGGAAACCACGTTCTCCTGAGGAGGCACCGCCACGGCCGTCAGGTGATCAAAAGCCTGGCGGTCCAATTCATAAAGCGGAACCCGAATCTTTTGAGGAGCGGTGCTGCCCAACCCCCTCAGGACGTAAACCGGCGCATCATCCGGGTAGCTCTCCATCAAGTCCAGCTTCAGATCGGAAGCGACCAAAGCGCTGTGAACCTGCGGCACGACCAACCATTCCCTGCCCGTCGGAGCGGCATTCTTTAACCCGCCGCACTCCCGGACCAGGAGCCCTTCAGCCGGGTCCAAGGGCAGCGCCGTATAAGCCTCGTCCAGGAAACTCAACGCCGGGTAGACCATAATGTCAACGGTCTGCCCCAATTCCTCTTGCAGAAGACTGACCGTCTTTTCCGCCACCTTGGGATGCCCGGGAACCGCGTAAACGACCTCGGCCCTTTGGGACAATTCCTCCCTTAAACGCGCGACAATGCACTCGTACACCCCTTCGAACGTCTTTTCCCGCCCATAAATATAGTCAAAGGGAATGAACGTCACTCCTTCTCTTCTGAGTTCCTCGACACAGGGATGCCGCTCCGTCCGGACAAAGACCCGATCCGCCTGCTTCAATTTCCTGTAGCTCTCCAAGGTCAGCTTGTCCGCCCCGGCCGGGCCGAGACCGATAATATGTAACCTGGCTTTCACTTGCCCCACCTCCACCTGTTATTCTAGCGGGCCGGGACGGAAAAGCAAACAGACTACGATATATAACCGTAGTCTTGCTCAGGCGCCCACTGGGAATTTCTATTGTTCCATTTGCTTGGCCAAAAAGCCCGCCGCTGTTTCCACCAGCTTAGCCTCCAGTTCCCCCATTTTCACGGCCGGATCTTTGGACATGAGAATCACGGCTCCAATAGGGTCGCCCTCGGCAATGATTGGGGCAATCATTTCGCAGCCGAGCTTGCACTTCTCGTCCTCATCATTTTCGGGGCAGGTCTTGCACAGGGCGTGCTCACCCGCCTTCTCAACGTGAATCAGCTTCCGATCTTCCATAGCCTTTTCTGTTGCCGGTCCCAGAGCTTTGTTCAGGTACTCTTTCTTGGAAGCGCCCGCAACAGCGATAATCATGTCCCGATCCGCGATACAGGCAATATGTCCGGTTGCTTCGTAGAGAGAATCCGCATATTCTCTGGCGAATTCCCCCAGTTCGCCGATCGGCGAGTACTTCTTAAGGATAACCTCCCCCTCCCGGTCGACAAAGATCTCCAGCGGGTCACCTTCTCTTATGCGAAGCGTCCGACGAATTTCTTTAGGAATAACGACACGGCCCAGATCGTCAATCCTCCTCACGATGCCTGTTGCTTTCATGGATGCCCTTCCCTCCTTTTGTCGTCCCCGTACGCCGGCCTTGACGGCGATAAATTTCTGACCGATCCGGCCCGCGCAGAAACTTTAAATCCGCCGGCCAATGGCTTTAATTTCATAAATAGTATATATCCCGCCCTTAGAGATTATTCATTTTTTTCCAAGCCGCTGAAAACTTAGTTAAACTGGGGTTTAAACGCGGAAAAGGAAAGCATTCCATAAAAATGCTTTCCTTGCGAATCAACTGCTCTTTTCTATTGTGCCGGGGCGGGTGTGGGAGCCGACGGAGCGGCTGTGGGCTCAAAGCCGTGGGCGTACTTGATTGTCGCCTTTTTCATCAGGGCATCCATGTAGCTTTGAAACTTGGCATCTTTGGCACTGGTCAGGGCATCCTGTTCGACCTGGGCCTTAACCGCGTTAAAATCGGGGGTCACGGCCGGCTTATGTGCCTCCACCAAGATAATATGATAACCATATGAGGATTTAACCGGCGTCTGCGACCAGGTCCCGACTTTCTGGGAGAAGGCCGCCTTGGCAAAGGCAGGATCCATCTGGTTCTGCGTGAAAAAGCCGAGTTCGCCGCCCTTGTCTTTTGAGCCCGGATCGGTCGACTTTTCCTTGGCTAGTTGGGCAAAATTCGCTCCCTTGTTCAATTCTGCGATGATTTGTTCGGCTTCCGCTTTCGTCTTGACCAGGATATGCCTGGCCTCCACCTCTTCCGGATGACCGTATTGGGACTTGTGGGCGTTAAAATAATTTTGAACGTCGCTCGCACTGACTTTTACACCGGTACTGACCTTCTGGTACAGGGCCAGAAAGTCCAGAAGCTCCTGTTCCGTCATCCCCTGCTGCTTTAGGGCATCCTGAAATTTAGCTTCCGTCCCGAAATTTTGTTTCAGCCCCGCTTCCTGCTGCTTGACCTGGCTGTCATTCGTGCTGAGGCCCAGTTTTCTCACCTCCTGAGAGATGACATCCCCTTCCACCATGCGCTGCAGAATATTGTTCTTCAGTTGCGCCTCCGCCTGTTTCCCCTGGGCTGAAGTAAAATCCATCCCCTGGGTCTTGTATAAAGCTTCGGATGCCGCAACCCGTTGGTCGAAATCGCTCTGGGATATGGCCTGCCCATTGACCCTGGCCACCCATTTCCCGCCTGTCAATGAGCACCCCGCCGTCGCCAAAAGAACTACCAAGGCTCCGGCCACTATTCCCAACCGGGCTCTTTTCAATCAATCCACGACCTTTCCTAAATCCAATGCCACCATTATATCAAGCGGATGGACGCTCTGCAATGTCGAAAAAAGTCGTAAGCGTCTCCCGCACCGCCTGTAACAATTGCGTCTGGTCCAGAATCCTGACCCTGACCTTGCATTCCAATCGTCCGTCCGAGGCAGTGCCAAAAGCCAGGGGATACCGGGAATTGGAAGCTACCTGCATCAGTTTCTCCCCGCTCAGCCCCGGGTCGGCCGCAAAACGCAAAGTGACCTGCTGTTTGTTTTGCTGGATCTGTTCGATCTTCAACTCGCTCGCCAGCCATTTGAGCCGGACGATATGCAGTAGGTTTTCCACCTCCCTGGGTGGCGTACCGAAGCGGTCTATAAGTTCGTCCAGCATCTCCGCCAGGGCGTTCTCATCTTGAATCTGCGCCATCCGTTGATAAAGGGAGGCTTTTAATCCCGCGTCCCCGATGTAATCGTCCGGCAGAAAAGCGTCAACCTGGAGTTCAATACTCGGTTCCACCCGGGTCTCAACCATTTCCCCCCGGATCTCGGCCACAGCCTCCCGCAGCATTTGAACATAGAGGTCAAACCCGACCGCAGTCACATGACCGTGCTGCTGCGCGCCGATGATATTCCCGGCTCCCCGAATCTCCAGGTCCCGCATCGCGATCTTGAAACCCGAACCGAATTCCGTAAATTCCCGAATGGCGGCCAGCCTTTTTTCCGCGACTTCCGAGAGCACCTTTTGCGGTTTGTACAAAAAATAAGCGAACGCCTTGCGGTTGGAGCGGCCCACGCGACCCCTGATCTGATAAAGTTGTGCCAGGCCCAAACGATCCGATTCATCCACAATGAGCGTATTCACATTGGGCATGTCCAGGCCGCTTTCAATAATTGTCGTGGCCATGAGCACGTCGGTCTCTCCCTCCAGAAAAGCGAGCATTTCCCGTTCCAGGGCCACCTCGTTCATCTGTCCGTGAGCAATCCCGTAACGGGCCTCCGGCACGAGTTCCCGCAAAAAATAAGCGACTTGGTCCATATCCTCCACCCGGTTGTGCACATAAAAAACCTGGCCGCCCCGCTGGATCTCCCGCCGTATGGCCTCGCGCACAAGTTCGGGACGGAACTCCGCGACATAGGTCTGGACCGGATAGCGGTCTTCCGGAGGAGTCTCGATCACACTCATATCGCGGACTCCAATCATGGACATATGCAGCGTCCGGGGAATAGGGGTCGCCGAGAGAGTCAGCACATCTACGTTGGCCTTGAGAGACTTGAGCTTTTCCTTATGGGCCACGCCAAACCTCTGTTCCTCATCAATGATCAAAAGACCTAAATCTTTAAACTTCACTTGGTCCGAAATCAAGCGGTGCGTTCCGACGACCACGTCGATGGAGCCGCCCTTAAGTCCCGCCATGATCGCTTTCTGCTCTTTGGCGCTGCGGAAACGGCTCAGCATTTCAATGGTCACCGGATAACCCATGAAGCGTTCCCGAAAAGTATTGAAGTGCTGTTGGGCCAGGATCGTGGTCGGGACGAGAACGGCCACCTGTTTACTGTCCATGACTGCTTTAAACACGGCTCTCAACGCGACCTCCGTCTTACCGTAGCCCACGTCCCCGCAGAGCAGGCGGTCCATGGGCCGGCTGCGCATCATGTCTTCTTTGACCTCCTGAATGCACTGCAATTGATCCGGGGTCTCCTGGTAAGGGAATTTTTCCTCAAATTCCCGCTGCCAGACGTTATCGGGACCGAAACCGAAACCTTGGGTCGCTTCTCTTTGAGCGTAAAGCTTGACCAGGTCAAAAGCCAGTTCCTTCACGGCGCTGCGCGCTTTTGACTTCACCTTATGCCATTCATTGCCGCCCAATTTGTAGAGTTTCGGCACGCTGTCCCCCTCGCTGCCCAAATATTTCTGCAAAAGATGCAATTGGTCAAGAGGAATATAAAGACGGTCCTCCCCGGCATAGCGCACAGTAAAATAGTCTTTCTCCACCCCCCCGATGGTCAGACGCTCAATGCCCACAAACTGCCCGATACCGTGCTGGACGTGAACCACATAGTCTCCCGGCTTAAGATCCGTCAAAAGGACCTGTGAGGCACTTTTTTTCGGGGCCGCCGGTTTCGGAACGGCCCCCGGGCCTTTACGTTCCCGTTTATAAATCTCCAATTCCGTCAGAATCACCAGTTTACCCAGAGGCAGCTCAAACCCGTGATCGATCGAAAATGGATAGACGTAGACATTCCCTCCTTCCACCGGGTCGGAGAGACCGCGGCGGTAGGCCGTTACCCCCAGATCCTTGAGACCTTGAAGCAAACGGCTGCTGTGTTCCTGATCCCCGGCGAACAAAGCAATGACATTTCCCTGGCTCTTCCAGTGCCCTATCTCGTCCACCAACATGCGGGTCTTCCCCATAAATCCGGTCAGAGGCCGGGCTGACAAATTAAAAACTCTTTTCGGCGCCAGCCCCGGCGCCTCTCTCAAAAGCGTAGACAAGCCCACGATCGGCCGCTCCGAACCGAAACGCAAAATATCTTCATAATCCAGGAATTGCTTCTCGGGGTTAAAAAACGCATCCCCATGTTCCAACTGCCTGGTGAACTCCTCCATCCTCTCCCTCTCCTGGAAATCAAGCTGCTCTTTAATCCGCAGGGGCTCATCAAGAACCACCAAACGATCGGGAGAAAGGTAGGAAAAGAATGTTACCAGTTTTTCTTGCCCCATACCGAGAAATGGATAGACGTTTTCATCGACAAACCCCTGCTCCAGCCGCGTTTCAATATGAGCGGCTTTTTCCAGTATACGGCCGGCCGCCTCCGGTTTGCCCAACCTCTGCAAACGCCCGGAAGCCCGGCGGGCCTGTGCTTTCACTTCCCAACGCAGGTGCTCTGTTTCTTCCTTGGTCAGAATGTACTCCAGAACCGGCGGAATCCTCACCTCTGCCTGTGCGGCTATGGATTTCTGCGACTCCATGTCGAAGGTACGCAGGGAATCCACCTCATCATCGAAAAATTCCAGGCGCACGGCCTCCCCGCTCAGAGGGGCAATATCCAGAATCCCTCCCCGCAAGGCAAACTGCCCTCTTCCTTCCACGACCTCCACGCGTTCATACCCGCCGGCAACCAGTTGAGTGAGGACTCCCGGCAAGGCATAGTGCCCCCCCGATTTGAACTCAAGAATATGCCCGCGCCATTTCTCGGGCGGAAACAGCCGCCTTTCCACTGCCAAAACCGGAGCCACCACCGTGAGGGAATTATCCCCGGCCAGCCTGTCCAAGACCCTGATCCGTTCTGCCGTAATCTCCCGGCTGCGGCCCAGAACCTCAAAGGGCAGCCACTCGGTCGGCGGAAAAAGCAAGATTTCCTCATAGGGCAGCCAAGTCCTCAGGTCCCGCTGCCACTTGCGTGCCTGTTCCTCCGAGTAGGTCAAAATAAGGGCAGAGCGGGAGCGCAGAATCTCACCCACGAAAGCCGCTTTTTGGCTCCCCGTCAAATTATAAACCATCTGGGGATATTCTAACTGTTTTAAGGCCCAGTCCGCTTCTTCGATATCCAAACCTTGGCGCAAATAATCGTGAATTGTCTTCAATGCAGCCATCCTTTCAACAGTGCAACACAAAAAGATGAACGTCCCGGAGTGGACCCCCATAGAGTAAATAGGTTTGTGCCGCAATTCCCAATTTAACGCAAAGCACTTCCTTTGTCAATGATGGGGAAAACAATTGCCGGAGACTTCACCCCAAAATGTTCGCTTCGAAACTTCGCCCGCAATGTCGGCGTCAAAACTTCGCCCGCAAATCTCCCCTTTGGACTAGGTTTGCCTAACCCCGAGTTGGTTATGCGCGGTTGTACCGATTCATCGCTTCGGCCGTATCCCCGGTCAGCCAGACTCCGGCCGCCTGCTCCGCCTTGGCCAGCACCCCTTCCAAAAGTTCGATTTCCCCCGGCAAAAACCTGCCCAAAACGTAAGCGGCCGCTTCCCAGCCGGCAGGCGGGCGCCCAATCCCGATTCTCAGGCGCCAAAAGTCCTCTGCTCCCAGTTCTGCCAAGAGTGAGAGAACTCCTCTGTGCCCGCCGGCACCCCCCCTCCGGCGCAGGCGCATCCTGCCCAAGGCCAGGTCCAAGTCGTCATGAACCACGAGGATTTCCGAGGCCGGGATCTTGTAGAAACCTGCCAATTCCCTTACGGCCCGCCCGCTGAGATTCATGTAAGTCTGGGGTTTAAAGAGCACAACCCGTTCCCCGGAAACCTCCCCCATCGCCATCAGGCCGTGATATTTGGGCCTGAAATCCCATCCCCATCGTTTGGCCAAATTATCGACCAGCACAAATCCCACATTGTGCCTGGTTTCGGCATATTCGGGGCCGGGATTTCCCAACCCGGCTATGACTTTCATACGGATCTCCTTCCTTGGCATATTTGCCATCCGCCCCGCATAAGAGTGATGAGGAAATAAATAAAATACGGGATCTCAGAGGACCGGATGAGAAAACGGCCGCCAAACGAAATGGAAGCGAGCGACCGGCTGAACCGGGACCGCTGCAAGTTTCCCATCCTGCGGAAGATTACTCTCTGAAAGGACAAAAAGGCGGTGAAAACATGAAACCCAGCCGTAAATTCCTTTCCTTGCCGATTATTACCCTCAAGGAAGGGCAACAAATCGGCTATGTCAAGGGTCTGGTCCTTGATGCCCGGGAAAAAGCCGTGGCCGCCTTGGTGGTCGATCCCAAAGGGTTTTTCAAAGACCAACGCATCATTCCGTACAGCAAAGTGGTCAGCGTCGGGGATGACGCTATCACGATCGACAAAGAAAGCCATGTGGAAAAGTCCGCCGGGATACCGGAACTTCTGGAGCTGCTTAAAGAAAAGCTCGGGATCATCGGCACCAAAGTCGTCACCGAATCCGGTAAAATTTTAGGCATAGCCGCGGAATACTATGTCGACACCGTGACCGGAAAAGTCACCCAATTGGAGGTTTCCGGAGGCAAAATCGGCAGCCTCCTTAACGGCAGAGCTTTGTTGAGTGCGGAGCAGCTGGTCACCATCGGCCCGGATGTCATTGTCGCGCAAAAAGAGAGCGAACTTAGCCTGGATGTGGCAGACAAAGGACTCAATGATACCCTTAAATCCTTCCTGCACAGCACCTCACATTTGGCTTCGGAAAAAACCCAAACTTTGAGCCAGTACTTTCGCAAAGGCAGACTTTCCGACGACGGAAAGCCCCCCGAACAGGCAGCCGCAAACACGCTTCCCGCAGAGTCGGGCCTCTTCGATCATGAAGCCGCAGAGCCGGAAACAGACACCTCTGAACACTCTACGCCCCTCACCCCGGCCGACAACCGGAACCCACCCAAGGAACCTTTGGGGTGATAAAATTTTTCCCTTAGGAGCTGGCCTCTGTAACGGCCTCAGATCCCACTTCCGGCCCCCGGCTTCTGACCTCCGGCCTCTGTTAGCTGAACAGCTTGCTTACCGACAGGTCCTCATGAATGCGGACGATAGCCTCACCGAGCAGGGGCGCGACAGAGAGCACCTTGAGTTTGTCAATCCGTTTATCCTCGCTCAGAGGAATCGTATTCGTCACAACGACCTCGTTAATGACGGAATCAGCCAGCCTCTCGATGGCCCGGCCCGAAAGCACGGCGTGGGTACAACAGGCATAAACTTCCTTAGCCCCTCTTTCTCTCAGCGCCCGGGCTCCTTGGGCAATCGTTCCCGCCGTGTCAATGATATCGTCGATCATGATGGCATTTTTCCCCTCCAATTCACCGATGACGTGCATAATTTCGGAGACGTTGGGTTCGGGGCGGCGTTTATCAATAATGGCAATAGAAGCGCCGATTCGCTCAGCCAGACTGCGAGCCCTGGTCACTCCGCCTAAATCCGGCGAAACAACAACCAGATCCGCCAGTTCCTTCTCCCGGAAATATTCCGCCAAAATAGGAACACCGGGAAGATGATCCACCGGAATATCAAAAAAACCCTGGATAGCCGGAGCGTGGAGATCCATGGTAACCACCCTGTCCGCCCCCGCGGTCGTAATGACATTAGCCATCAGCTTGGCTGTGATCGGATCGCGGGCTCTTGCTTTGCGTTCTTGCCTGGCATACCCGTAATAGGGCATCACCGCCGTAATCCGACGGGCGGAGGCACGCTTGAGGGCATCAATCATGATCAGAAGTTCCATGATATTGTCATTTGTGGGCGCACAAGTGGGCTGGACCACAAAAATATCCGCGCCCCGCACGCTTTCGTTGATGGCAATGGAAATTTCCCCGTCCTGAAAGCGCAGCACCTTGGATTCCCCTAACGGCACGGAAAGATATTCGCAAATTTCCCCGGCCAGATCCCGATTGGCATTTCCACAAAAGATTTTTAACTCTTTTGACGACATGGCTCTCCGCTTTCCCCCTAATCGCACGATTCACGCTGCCAATTTTCTTTGACCGTTTGACGCGCCCGTTCAACAGCCAAGGCGTTGGCAGGGACATCCTTAGTTATAGTCGATCCCGCTCCGACAAAGGCTCCTTCCCCCACTGTCACCGGTGCCACCAGGTTAGTGTTGCTCCCGATAAAGGCGCGGTCTCCGACCACAGTCGGGTGCTTGTTGACCCCGTCGTAGTTACAGGTAATGGTCCCCGCACCGATATTAACGCCGGCACCTATGTCCGCATCTCCCACATAACTCAAGTGCGGTACTTTTGACCCCCGTCCGATCCGGCTGTTCTTTATTTCGACAAAGTCGCCCACCTTGACCCCCGATGCCAAGCGGGTTCCCGGCCGCAGGTAAGCGAAAGGTCCGACTGTACTGTCCTCGCCGATCAAGGCATCTTTGGCTACGGTGTGGGCTACCCGGCAGCCGCGGGCACAGATACAGGATTCCAAAAATACCTGCGGACCCAGAACTGCGTCTTCCGCGACTTTAGTGTTTCCTTTCAGCACAGTAAAGGGCAGAAGGGTCACATCCTGAGCCAACTCGACTCCCGCGTCGACAAAAGTCGAAGCCGGGTCCACAATGGTAACTCCCTGCTCCAACCAATGGGCCAGTATCCTTTGCCTGTACACTCCTTCAGCCTCCGCCAACTGCGCCCTGCTGTTAATGCCCAAGGCCTCGTTGGAGTCCGCCGCCCTTTGGATGAACACCGCCTCATTTTCGCGTCGGAAAGCCGCGAACACTCCCGGCAAATAGTACTCACCCTGCGCGTTTTCCGGCCGCAAGGCGGCCAAAGCGGCACGCATTGGTTTAACCTTGAAGCAATAAGTACCGGTGTTGATTTCCCTGACCGTACGTTGCGACGGGGAGGCGTCTTTTTCTTCGACAATGTCCAGCAAGATCTCTCCGTCCCGAATAATCCTGCCATATCCATAAGGATCCGCCGGCTCGGCAGTCAAAACCGTCGCCGCCGCGCCCCGGGTCTGATGGAACCGAATCAGATCCGCCAGAGTCCGCGAGCGGAAAAGCGGTTGATCCCCGCTCAAAACCAGAACATCCTCCGCCCCCTCTAAAAAGGGCAACGCCTGTTTTAAAGCGTGTCCGGTCCCCAGTTGTTCCTCCTGAACTGCGCAAACCGCGCGCCCCGCCAAATGCGGTACCAAAACCTCCTTGCCGTGGCCCACGATTACCAGAGGCTCCTTGATTCCCAAAGGTTCCAGGGCAGCCAAAACATGATCAATCAGGGGTTTACCCGCCAGTGGATGCATGACTTTAGGAAGCTTTGACTTCATCCGCGTACCTTTTCCCGCCGCCAAGACCACGGCCGCCAAACTGGGCATTCTTCTAACCTCCAGTTTTAGTTTAACCTCAACTAAAATATTATACCCTATATTTCGCCGACAACAAATCCAATTCTACAAATTCTACGTAAATGAGCGGGCCATCTTTAGGGCAGACAAAAAAGAGGCCTTAACGCAAGGCCTCGCTCAAATCACATCGCTTCCTGATAGGCTTTGAGGACAGCAGACTGTATGACCTCACGCGCCGCCGCCGAAATGGGATGAGCAATATCACGGAACTCCCCTTCCGGAGTTTTGCGGCTTGGCATCGCAACAAATAGCCCATTCGTACCTTCCACGACTTTAACATCGTGAACCACAAAGGCATTGTCAAAAGTGACCGAAACGACAGCCTTCATTTTGCCTTCAACGTTGACTTTCCGAACCCGCACATCAGTGATGTTCATTATGCATTCACCACCCTCCCTTTTTCGGACATCCGTCTTGTATATTCAATAATTCTCCGCTTGGTAAAAAAATCCTTCCTGAAAAACGCAAAAATTTTTCAGATTCTGTTTCTTTCTGCCATCTCCCCGGCCTAATAAGTCACCGGCACAACCGTTACCCGCCCTGAAAGTTCCAGCTCCGTGAGCCGCAAAAGTACCCTGTAATCCCGGACAAGCTTGGGACCGTCACCCAAGGCCGATTCCATCAACATGCCAATCCCGACAACATTCGCCCCAAATTCACCCATTAAGTCCATCATACCTTTGGTCGTACCGCCCGCCTTGATAAAATCGTCGATGATGAGGACACGTTTGCCGGGCTCAAGCGCCCTGCGGGACAAAGACATCGTCTGAATGCGCTGGGATGAACCCGAAACAAAATTGATGTTCACGGAGGAACCCTCCGTCACTTTGTTGCCGTGCCGGACAATCACCATCGGCACCCCCAGGGCTCCCGCACACTCCAAAGCTAAGGGGATCCCTTTGGTTTCGATGGTCACGACCGCGTCCGGCCGCTCAGACCGGAAAACCCGAGCGAACATAAGCCCCAAAGGATGCACGACGGCCGGATCAAATAAGAGATCCGTCATATACAGGTAACCCCCCGCGAGGATCCTTTCCTTATCGCTCAGACGCCCGGCCAGCCCCGACAAAAACTTGTCCGCCTCCTCGAAGGAGATCTCCGGGATATAGCGCACTCCTCCGGCCGCACCTGACAACGTTTCGATATATCCCCGCTTCGATATGGCAAAGCCTTCCCTCACCGTGAGCAAATCCTCGCTGATCGTCGATTTTCCCGCACCAAAACACTCCGCCAGAGAGGACAGGGAGAGCAGCTGATTCGGTTTGGCCATGAGTATCTGTGTCATTGCCACCAGGCGTTCGGCCCTTTTCATCTTCAAATCATCCCCCACGAACCTTTCACTCCTGATCCTGGCTGTCGGTCAGGGTACGAAGCGCTTCAAACAACACGTTTTCCGCCGTGACAATATGCTGCGTAGCGAGTTCCTGCGCTTCGGCAACATCGTGCTGCACCAAAGCCTCGACGATGGCCCGGTGTTCCTCGACGGCGACTTTCACCCGACCGGGAACCGCCAGCGATGTGGAACGGAATCGTTGAAAGTGTTCGCGCAGATTACCCAGGATTTGAACCAAACGCGCATTGCGGCTGGCCTCGTAAACCAAAGCGTGAAAATCCGTGTCCGATTCCACGACCTTTTCCAAAGTTGTTTCCTGCCCCTCATGGAACAGCAAAATCCGCTCCATCTGCTCCAGTTCCTCATCAGTAACCCGTTCCGCGGCCAACCCCGCCGCCAGGCCCTCGAGAGCGGCGCGAATCTCAAAAA
This sequence comes from Acididesulfobacillus acetoxydans, assembly GCF_902729405.1. Classification (GTDB taxonomy): domain Bacteria; phylum Bacillota; class Desulfitobacteriia; order Desulfitobacteriales; family Desulfitobacteriaceae; genus Acididesulfobacillus; species Acididesulfobacillus acetoxydans. The sequence continues at coordinate 576,305 of NZ_LR746496.1, read as the reverse complement.
CATCCGCCACATCTTTAAGCGAAACTCCTGCCACATAAGCCCCTTTTCTGGGGATCATTACGACAAACCCTTCCAATTCCAACTTACGAATCGCTTCGCGCACCGGAGTCCTGCTGACTCCCATCTCCTCCGCCAGCTGAATTTCCATCAGCCGCTCGCCGGGTTTCAACACCCCGCTGATGATCGCCTCACGCATCGAATCAAAAACGATTTCCCGCAAAGGTTTATAGCTGTCAAGTTTTACCGGGACCAAACGCCTTTCCATGCAGACTCTCCTTCCCTATCAGGGACCCGATCAGAAACCGACGGCTCGACCACGGCTCAGCTGCACACCCCAACGCCCTGTACCATCTGTTCCGCTTACCTATCCTGATCACCTGTCCCACTTTTTCCCGCCATTTTAGCGGCGGTCCATTTCCCCGGAATTTTCCCCTTGAAACCGGGTGACCCAAATGTGCAATGATCGGTCCTGCCGCAGGCTCCGCGCAATCTCCCGCGCCCGGAGAGCGCTTTCGGCCATACCGAAGACCGTCGAACCGCTTCCCGACATCAAGGCTCCCAAACAACCCGCGTGCAACAACTTCGCTTTGATCTCGGCGATGGCCGGAACCAATTCCATGGCTGCCGGTTCCAAGGCGTTGCTCAAAAGAGCGGCTACCTTGGCAGCCGCCGGTCGGCGCAAAACTGCCAGCCAATCCTCCCGTTTCAAGCGGCTGCGTAATCCCGACCGGTCCCAGCGCCGGTAAACTTCGCCGGTCTTTACCCCGAGCCGCGGTTTCACCAGAACCAGAGGAAAGGCCGGCGCCGCGGGCAAAGCCTCCAGCACCTCTCCCCTGCCGGTTGCCCACATTGTTCCTCCCGCCAGACAAAACGGCACATCTGCCCCCACGGCGGCAGCCATCTCCCTCAATATATCCGGGGTATACGGTAAACCAAACAGCCGGTTGAGAGCCCGCAGCACCGCCGCCGCGTCACTGCTGCCCCCGGCCAGACCCGCCTCCACCGGAATATGTTTCGTGATCTCGATCTCTATTCCCTCTGGTCTGCCCCAACGTTGAAGAAATAGATCGGCGGCTTTATAAGCCAAATTCTGCGGGCCGCTTAAACTTCCGCAGCGACATACCAAGCCTGAACCCCGCCGGCCCACCCGGACCAGGTCGTGCAATTCCACCGATTGCATGACGGATTCCAGCTCATGGTATTGATCTTCCCTCAGGCCGGAAATTGCCAAGGCCAGATTAATCTTGGCATAAGCGAACATTGTTATCTCTGAACCGCTCATAATAAGACATAGCTCCGAACATTAAAGTTGACTTTCTCTTATTATAGCGGTTAAACCGGTAAAACTCCAGTCATCAGCCGCGGGCCCCGTCCAAGAAAACCCGGGTAATATTACAAACCCCGCACCACTGGGAAGTGGTGCGGAGTTCCGCCGTCTCTGGGTTATTTTCCTGCCTCCCCGACCGCCCTTCCGGACGAACTCTCCTCTTGTCTGAGCCGTCGCCGAATCTCCTCTTCGATGGGACCCAAATGTTCATAAAACATGGCGAACATCTCCCCCGGTAAACAGCTGTCCAATCCGTAACAGAAAGCCTCCCGCTCATTTAGGACAGTGGTCAGGCGATTGGCCGGCATTCCGGTCCGGATCGCCTCGGCCCGGATGATGGCGGCAATCTCCCCGGGCTGCCTCCCTCTGAGGTCTTCGTCTTCCCTGATGATAAGGCGCTGAAATCCCTGTGCCGCCACCCGCGCCAGTTCCCTGATTTCGGCGTCCGTCCGGTCACCGGGAACAGTGACACAGCCTACGAGCGACGACCCTCCTTTGCACTTTTTTAGAGTTTGAATAATTTCCCTGATGCCGGCGGCATTGTGCCCGTAATCGACACAGACATTCACCCCGCCAACCTCGTAAAAATTGAGTCTGCCCCGGCTATTCAGTCCGTCCGGAAAGAAATTCCCCAGTGACTGCCGAATCGCCTCTGTGCTCAAACCCAGGGCCCAAGCCGCCGCCACGGCTGCCAACACGTTTCCTACGTTGTGCCGGGCTCGTCCGCCCAGAGTTATGGGCAATTGCCTGACGCTGCAGACCCGATAGCTCTGCGAACCCTGGCAGAACAAGATCACCCCACGCCGGACAAAAACCGCCCCTCCGCCCCGGCCCAGATGCTTGCGCACATGAATGTTATCTTTGTGCTGACTGAAAAGGATCACTTTGCCGTTCGTCCGGCCCGCCATCTTCAGGACATACGGGTCATCCGCGTTCAGCACGACATAACTGTGAGGTTTGACCGCTTCCGCGACCAAGCTTTTCACCCGGGCCAGATCATTTAGGTCTTCAATGCCGTACTGTCCCAAGTGGTCTGCCGAAACATTCGTAATGACGGCCACGTCGGCATAATCATAGGCCAGACCCGCCCGCAGTATTCCTCCCCGCGCCGTCTCCAAAACCGCGACCTGAACGTCCGGGTGGCTTAAGACCGTCCCGGCGCTTTCCGGCCCGGTCGTATCCCCTTCAACCAAGAGCTTGCCCTGAACATAAATGCCGTCTGTCGTGGTCATGCCGACACAGAGCTTTTGATCCAAAAGCATTTTGCCGATCATCCGAGTCGTGGTCGTTTTACCGTTTGTTCCGGTGACTGCGACGATCGGGATCCTGCCATTCCCGCTGGGCAGAACGAGGTTAACGATCGCTTTGCCCGCATCTTTGGCCGGCCCCGCCGAAGGATAGTGATGCATCCGGATCCCGGGGGCGGCATTGACCTCAATGACTCTTCCGTCAGCCAGGCGATAAGACTCCGCAATGTCCGAACTCACGATGTCCACCCCGGCAATATCCAGACCCACGACCTTGGCGGCATAAACCGCCAAATCCACATTGTCCGGGTGTACGGAATCCGTGACATCCAAGGCGATGCCGCCGGTGCTCAAGTTGGCCCCGTCCCTCAAGTAAACAATTTCCCCGGCCGCCGGTACGGTGGTCAAGGTTAACTTCTTCTGGGCCAAGGTCAGGATGACCACAGGGTCGATGCGAATTTTCGTCAGGGCTTTTTCGTGATCTTCTCCCCGCAAAGGGTTGGCATTGGTCTGTTCGACCAGTTCGGCGATCGTAGCCTTACCGTTACCTATGACGTGGGCCGGGATCCGCTCCGAGGCGGCTACCAACCGCCCTCCAACCACCAGTAAGCGGTAATGATGCCCCTCAATAAACTCCTCCACAATGACATCCGAGCCGTAAGTCTGTGCCACCCGGAAAGCCGTCCGCACTTCCCCTTCGCTCATCAGCTTAAGGCTAACCCCCTTGCCCTGGTTCCCATTGTAAGGCTTCACGACAACCGGCCCGCCGATGCGTTTAAGAGCCGCGGCCGCCGCGTCCTCTTCCTTCGCCACCAGCCCGGAAGGCACCGGAATGCCTGCCGCTTTCAACAAACGTTTCGTCAAACCTTTATCCCCGGCAATATCAACCCCGATGCAACCGGTGCGATCTGTCATGGCTGCCTGAATGCGCCGTTGATTCCGGCCGTAACCCAGCTGCAGCAGGCTGTATTCGTTCAGGCGCCGAAACGGAATCCCTCTCTCTTGACAGGCCTTGATAATCATCTTGGTCGACAAGCCGAGATCGTTTTCCGCAATGACTTGGCACAGCTTATTGACGATGTCCGCCGCGTTCATGTCCTTTCCCGACAATAAGGAATCCACCAAAGCCACGGCCTGCCGGAACGCTTCCATACCCCCCTCTTTGGACTGGTAATTGAAGATTATCTCATAAACTCCCGGCCTCCCCGTCAGGGACATCGTCTTGCCGTAAGAAATGTCCTGCCCGGCCCGAGTCAATAACTCGATGGTCACGTGTTCCGTGACATGTCCTATCAGTGTGCCTTCCGCCAGCCTTTCGAGAAACCCTCCCGGTTTGCCGCGGGAACAATAATGTTCCGACAAACCCGGCAAACACGCGACCAACCGGTCATTGAAATCCCCCAATCGGTCACTCGTCTTGTCCGCCCATTCCCGGAGATCCAGAATCGCACGAATGACGGGCCGCAGGCTGTAAACGTTGGCCCCTTCGATGGCCTGGATTTGCTTGATCTCCATTCGCTTGCTAGTCCTCCTTTAGTCACGGGAAATCCACCTTTATAGTTTTAACGCTTTTTTAAGTATGTATTCTCCGCCCCCGTCAGCCCGCGGGAAGGAAGACCCGCCGGCGCAAATCGAACTCGTATTCCTCCGGCAAAACGTGCATGCGGACCGGCGATAAAACGAGCGGCTGCCCCGGCCTGGATTCGGACACATTGCTCGCCACCGATTCCGAGGCGTCGATCACGGTTACGGTTTGACTGCCCACCACCGAGAACCTCCCGTCCGGATGCACGAGGATAGCCGTGTCCTCATCGATGCCGATTCCCAGCACATACGGGTTATGGGCTACGGCTTCGAGAAGCCTGCCGATCCTCCCTCTCTGAGCAAAATGTTGGTCCACCACAATGGAGCGCAGGAGCCCCAGACCGGGAGCCATGGTCAAAGTGTTTTTCCGCGGTGTCCCCGCTTCCCCCCCGACGATCATCGTGTCGGACATCACGGAAGCGCCCGCGCTCGTGCCGGCTATTATCACCCCCTTCTCATACAGGTTGTGCAGAGAGCGTCCTAAGAGAGTCCCTCCCAACAAGCCCGTAATGCGCAATTGATCTCCCCCTGTGAGAAAAACTCCGCTGACCGAGGTCAGAAGATGGGGAATTTCCTCTGAATTCGCCTGACCGCGGTCGGCCACATCCAAAATCCTGACATCATGAACCCCCAGGCCCTGCAGCACCTCCGTATACTCGGCTCCGACCCGCCGCGGATACTCTGTGGCCGCCGTGAGCACCACCACTGGCTTCTTCCCGGCCTCTTCGACAAAACGTTTAAGGATTTTCTTGTCCCCGGTCTTGTCTTCCGCTCCGCCGATGATCAGAAGCTTGCCTTGCACATGCTCGCTCATGAACATTCCTCCCCGATTCCTTATTGTGAGCGTAAAAGGCCACAAATTATACAAAGAACCGGGCCGAGAGGAAAGCATATGATAGATCGGAATCCGGAGACCCGTAAACTGAGAAAGGAAGAGAGCATATGACCGAGCGCTACATCGTCATCCGCAAAGGCCCGCGCACCCTGGAACTCCACGAAGGAAACCGGGTCCTGGGCCACTACCCCGTCGCCATCGGCAAACCCTCAACACCCACGCCCGAAGGTATCTTTGCCGTGGCCGTCAAACGGGTCCACCCCGGCGGAGTGTTCGGATCCCGTTGGCTGGGACTTTCCGCTCCCGGCTATGGCATCCATGGCACAAACAACCCGGCCAGTATCGGGCAGACCGTCTCCATGGGCTGCATCCGCATGCATAACCGGGATGTCGAGAGGGTGTTCGATTTGGTTCAAGTCGGAACGAGAGTCATCATCTACCGCTGAACGGCAAAGAAGACATGGGACACTCCCCATGTCTTCCGCTCTTCTCTGATCGACACCCCGGTCCTTCCCGTCTCCGCTCAGCGTTCCCGGTTCTCTGTCTCCCGGTTCTCTCTCTCCCGTTCTCTCTCTCCCGTTCTCTCTCTCCCGTTCTCTCTCTCCCGTTCTCTCTCTCCCGGTTCTCTCTCTCTCCCGTTCTCTCTCTCCCGGTTCTCTCTCTCTCCCGGTTCTCTCTCTCCCGGTTCTCTCTCTCTCCCGGTTCTCTCTCTCCCGTTCCCCGTTCTCCCGTTCTCTGTCTCCCGCTCCCCGTTCCACGCCCCCCGGTCCCCGATTCCTTGTCTCCCGCTCCCCGCTGTCGGTTCCCTCGCTCTCCCGTCTCCCGCCTCCCGCCCCCCGTTTCCGGTTCTCTGTCTCCCGTTCCCCGTTTCCGGTTCCCCGTCTCCCGCTCCCCGGTCCCCGTCTCCCGCTCCCCGGTCCCCGTCTCCCGCTCCCGTTCCCGGCCGGACTCTTCTGACCTCTGACCTCCGACCTCTGATTTGGCCTCCGGTTCAGTACGGGCTGCGCGGGTATCCCCGCCGCAGCTGCCCCCGCGTCTCAATGCCCCCCACACCGTCCATTCCGGTAATCGTATGGGTCAGCACCTCTTTCACGGAAATCATCTGATCGATCGGAGTAAAGGCAATTCTCTCCACAATGAAAACCGGATCAAAAGCGTGAATCAGCATGCGTTTGGGTGAAGAGGCAAAGTTAGCGCCTGCGGCCAAAATCGCTTCATAATTCGACTGGCAGGCGCCGGCAAAAATAACGAGGGCGTCCTTGTTGGGTTGAAAACGCCGCGCTTCCCGCACGGATTCCACGAAATAGCGGGAACTCCGGTAACTGTCCAGACTGCGAAAATCCTTTTTGCCGCCCAAAAGCCCATCATGCCCCGTTAAAACCAAAATCTCCGCCGGGTTTTCTTTCAGAACCCGGTAGATCACACTGGGTTGTTCCGTTTCCGACCGGCAGATCCCCGTCGCCTCCAAGCCCAGTTGCCTGTACGTTTTCAAGCATTGGTCCAGGTATTCCTGGTCCCCGTCCAAATGCAAAACCCTGGCCGGGACCTGAAAAAATTCGTCCCGGGGTTCCGCAGGACCCTTGCGCTGTTCCAAAACAACGTGGAGTTTCCGATAGAGGGTTCTGGCATCCTCACGGCGATAATAGGCCACTTCCGCAGAGTTCTTCCCGACCAAGTCATTCAAGGGCGCATCGGCCAGCAGACGCAGGTTCAACCCTCTGAGCAGAGCCATTTTCTCCCCGTTGGGGCCCGCATCGATCCGGATCAGACGAAAATAAAGATCCTGCCTGTAAGAACGCCTGGCTACTATGTCCCCCGGCTTAAACACAGGCCTCCCCCCCTTTCCCCTATATCCTATGGCGTCGGGGAGAAAAAGGCATATATTAAATAAATTATTATCTAGTTCTAATGCAAGGGGGATCTGAGATTGTTCGACGCCGTGATTCCCGCCAAAGATGAGGAAAAGAGCATTTTGGCCAGCATGACGACCGTTCTGCACCTGCCGTTAGCACGTATTATCCTGGTCGTCAACGGCAGCACGGACCGGACACTGGAGTTGGCGAACTCCATACCCGATTCCCGCCTCCACATTCTTCACTTCCGCGAAGCTCTGGGCCTCGATGTTCCCCGGGCCGTCGGAGCGGTATACGCCCGCCGTCTCAACAGCAAGGGAGTGTTGTTTGTCGACGGCGACATGTCGGGAAATATCTTTGCCAACCTTGCTGAGCTTTTGACAGCCCTTGCCGGGGGAGTAGATATCGCTTTGACCAACTGTTACCCCTACATTACCCACCGCGCCCAACTGGTCGATTTGGTCCTAAAGATCCGCGGCCGCCTCAACCGCGAACTCGATTTCTATCAGACCCTCGGACTCGCCACGCCCACGCACGGACCCCACGCCCTGTCGGCCAGGGCCCTTGCCGCTCTCTCCCCGGATACGCTCGCCATCCCCCCATTAATCCTGGTCGAGGCTAAAAGGGCCGGCCTGCAAACCCGGGTAGCAACCTCCATCCCCCATGAAGCCCTGCACTCTCCCCGCAAACATCGGCGTCATGGCCGTCTCCTGGCCGAAACCATTATGGGCGACTGCATGATGGCCATTGACACTTATCAAAACAAGGTCCCCTCCCGCCGCCTGGGCAGACATGAGCTTGCAGGCTACCACCCGGAACGCCGCTTTGACCTTCTCCGCGCCTGGGTGGAGGCCTGCGCCGGCTCTGACGACTGCTTCCAAGCTCATCTTTTTCCGCGATTTCCCTAAGCTTCGCGCCCCGGCAAGAACGGCTGCGGCGTTCGTGCCTTCCCGGTGGCGCCGCGGCCTCCCTACCCGCCCGGACTTGTCAAAAGGAGCGGCGGGGGTTTCAACTTCCCCCGCCGCTCCTCCGAGACCGGTCCAAGTGTACCTTCTGCACACCGCCCGACAGTGTACCGGAATGAAGGTCTGTAAATCGCTCAACGGCTTGAGCAAGCCCTCCCTGTGCCCGCCTAAGCGCGCGTTTCTTTCTTTTCCACTTTCGGAATCCCCAAGAGTTCAGCGGAATGATCCCGCCCCGTATAGAAATTATACCAGGAAGAGGTCTGATACAGATCCCAGTTAGCCGGCGGCAAATGGTTCTTGTCAATTTGCGTCTCTTGCCCGTATTTTTTCAAACGGGCATAGGCACGCACCCAAACACATTTCTTCTCGTTGGGATAAACTTCACACCACCCGTTATAGCTTCCGCCGCAAGCACCGTTGCGCTGATTCTTCGGACATTGGGACATCGGACAGAGGTAGGCCATATCGAGCAGAGCGCAGTCCCCGCAGTCTTTGCAATCATTCGTGATCACCTTTGTGACATGCTCTATAAAATGATGGCGCGGATTAGACTTGCCGGCATAAATCTTGCGCATCACCGGAAAGAAGGCTTTGCCCGGAGTGAAGATCATGGCGTGCAGCAAGCGCATCATAGAATAACCCGCCCCGGCCGGAGCATCCAAAGGCAATCCTTGACGGTTAACCGGGCGCTCCGTATTCAGTCCGGTTTTCTCGTCTTTCTCAAAGTAATAAAACCCATTGGGCATGGGATAATCAAACTCATGCACCAAGTCCTGCCAGTTCCGGCTCAACTCTTCCCCCTGGTCAATGACGTACTCCACCTGGGCATATTTAATGTTGTGCCCGCCGATATGCACTCCCGCGAAACCCAGCCCTTTCATGATGGCGTACATTTTGGCGGCCCGCAGGAGCCTGGCGGCCACTCCCTTATCCTCCGCCGCCTTCTCCCGCTCCAGCTCGGCCAGCAATTTATCCGTGACCACGCAGCCCGGCAGTTGATTTTGGTTCATAATTCTGGCCGCCCCGAAAGGCAGGATATAAATATTGCCGACCAGGGGTATCTCAAGATTGTTAACTTTCAGGAACTGCAAAACCTCATGGAATTTGCGGGCGTCATAACCCAGTTGTGTGACAATGAATTGAGCGCCGGAGGCTATTTTCTTTTTCAGTTTATAATACTGAACCATCTGCTCCGCTTCCGTCGCCTTAAAAGGAGACACCGCCGCCCCGGCAAAGAAGTCGCTGGCCTGATGATAACTCGGCCCTTTGGGTCCCGGTATTTCCAAGCCTTTGTCCATATCTGCGATTAATTCCAAAGCGTGCGTAGGATCCAGGTCAAACACCGGCTTCGGCCTGCCTTTGAAACCCGAGACGGTGTAATCCCCCGTCATAACCAACAGGTTGCGCACCCCGGCGCGATCCAACGCATAGAGCTGGCTCTCCATTTGGTTACGGTTTTTATCCTTGCAGGTAAAATGGACCAAGGGCTGTATCCCCTGCTTGAGAATCTCCATGCCCAGATAATCCGCGGAAATCGCCGGATTCCCCCCGGGATTGTCGGTGATCGTCAGGGCATCGACCTTGCCTCCTTTGGCCGCCTGCTCGGCCGCCGCCAAGGCGGATTCCTGGGCTTTCTCCCGCGCTCCCCTGCCGGGGACAAGTTCCCACGTCACCGAAAGCCTGTTCTTGTCCAACAGCGATGCTTTAAAACGGTTTTCCATACCCTTCCCCCCTAATCCTCTACTTAAATTAAAAACAAGTGAGACGCTTTCGTCCGACTTATTTTTAAACACTCCCCATAGCTATTTGCATGAATTTTGACTTTCTTCTTAAATTATACGTTTGTCTTCTTCACCCTGTCAATCCCGTGGGTCAACTTTAGTTGGACTCCCGGGGCGCGTACGGGCCGCCTTCTTCCGCTTAGCCAGAACCGTGCCAAGCGCGACGACGCCAAGAGCCAGAACTCCCGGCAGCAGATATTCCCATAGGGTCCCCGCCCTCAAAAAGCTTAAATATGGCTCCTTCAGGATCATTTCGCCTGCGGTCCAACCCAGGAGTCCGGCCCCGATGGCCACCAGCCAGGGCCAACGCCCCATCAGATCAGCAAGAAAAGTGCTGCCCCAAATCACCAAAGGAATACTCAAAAGCAAACCCGTGACCAAAAGAAACAGGTTGCCGCCGGACGCTCCGGCCACGGCCAGCACGTTGTCAAGACTCATCAGGAGATCGGCGGCAATAATGGTGCGGATAGCGGCCCCCAGGCTCTCAGGAACCGCCTTTTCCCCTCCTTCTTCATCTTCCGCCAGCAACTTGACAGCGATCCAGGTCAACAAGAGCCCCCCGACCGCTTGAATGTAGGGCACGCTCAACAATACCGCAGCCACCACGGTTAAGATGACGCGCAGGGAAACAGCGCCGAACGTTCCCCAAAAAATCGCCTTTTTGCGCTGCTCCGACTCCAGCCGCAACGTCGCCAAGGCAATGACGACGGCGTTATCACCGCTCAAAACCAGATTAATGACTATAATGCTAAGCAGAGAACCCAACAGATTAAGTTTCATCCTTGCCTTCCTCACGAAATCCCGTGCAGGTTGTGGCCGAAGTAACTCCTGTAACTTCTCGCGGGAACGCTTCGCCCCGTTGTTGCACAAGATCAGTTAAAGTCTGAAATTCCTCGATCCCCAGCGTCTCCGCCCGGCAGCGGCTGTCTATCCCGGCCGCCTTCAGGATCCCGACCGCTTCTTCTTTGGCTAAGCCGAGTCCCGCCGCCAAGGAATTGGCCACATTTTTGCGTCGCTGCCCAAAGGCGGCTTTCACGACCCGAAAGAAATCCGCCCGTTCTGCGCGGAAACCGGGGTATGGCCGAGGAATCAGCCTAACCACGGCCGATCTGACCTTGGGCGGGGGCCAAAAAGCAGCGGCGGGCACTTCCATCAGCGGCTCCGCTTCTGCGGCTAACCGCACCGCTATGGAAAGGACCCCGTAAGCCTTGCCTCCCGGTGAAGCCAAGAGGCGGTCGGCCACCTCTTTCTGCACCATGACAGTCATCCCCGTCAAGAGGGAAGCCTGAGCCAGAAAATGATTGAGAAGGGGGCTGGTGATATAATAAGGCAAATTTCCGATGACATATCCTTTGCGTCCGGGCCACAACCCAGCCAGGTCGAGTTTCAAGGCATCCCCCTGTAAAATCTCAACCGGCAGCCCTCGCAGCTCCTGCCGGAGCAGGGTCACTTTCTGCCTGTCAACTTCCACGGCCCACATTTCTGCGGTTTTCTGCGCCAGTATCCGGGTCAGCACACCCAAGCCCGGACCTATTTCCAAAAGCGGTACTCCCGCCTCAGGGCAACTGTTCTCGACAATCCCCTGAATAACAGAATCATCGATTAAAAAATTCTGCCCCAGCGAATGGTGAACCCGCGCCCCCTCGCGCAAGAGCCGTTTCGTGTACTGCAGCGCGTTTTCCACCCGCCTCAACCTCCCCGATGACCTGCCGGAACTCAGTCCGGGAAACACCAAACCGGTTCAAGCGGTGCAAAAACTGTTTAGCATTGGCCTCACCGATACCCAAAAGGCGGCCCGCCTCCCTGCGCTTGTCCGCAGACGAGGGCTTCCCCGCCAATCCGGCCTCAATCAAATCATCCATACCAAAGACCTGTTCTCCGGCCCGAGAAGCGGGGCACACTTTTTGAACACGGGCAAAAGCCCTGCGGATTTCCTCCCCGGAGGCATTTTCCACTCCGATCTCTCCCCGCAAGCGGGCTGCCCGCTGCGGCAAAAAAACGTGCTGGGCCTCCGGTACCCGCCGGCGAATCCGCTCACGAATGCGCTCCCCCACGGAATCCGGATCTGTGAAAATGATCACCCCGCGTTTTTCGGCCATCCCCGCGATGTAATCCAGCTTCTCGCGGCTCAGACCATAACCCTCGGTCCAGAGGATATCCACCGGCCCTAAGGCTCTTCTCACCGCCTCGGCATCGTTTTTCCCTTCCACGACGATCAGCTGTTCGATCATTTCTCACCCTCATCCTTTTGTATTGCCGCTTTACCGGCACCGCCGAGCCGCTGCACACGCCAATCGGATCTTAACAGAAAATGAACGGATTGCCAAGGCGGGACGAAGCGGGAAAAACAAACGGACAGGGCTGAATTTCCTGTCCGTTCCCGAAACTCCCGGCCTGCTTTATCCCAAGCGTAAACTCCCACTTCTATAAGTGGGAGTGGGTCCCACATATCCCGCTTCGGTGGGGGTCCTTCGGCACAAAAACATAATTTCTGTGTAGGGCGATAGTCTCCACCGGAGACTATCGTCACCGAAGTCTCTGATGTTCAGCTTAAGCCGAACGAGTTCACTTTCCGGGCTTGGCTGTGCCGAAAACTTTGGCCACGTCATTCCAAACCGAGGGATCCTCCATCCCGAGACGCCATATGGCAACCCCGTGCAACTGGTGTTTTTCGGCGTATTGCATTTTCACATTTAAGCTCTCGGCGTTTTCCAGGTAAACTTCGTGCCGCACTCCCTTAGTCGTATATTGGTAATGCGGAACCTGGTTGTGAGCATCATAGAGAAGCGGCGCCCCGAACTTTTTGGCGTTGGCCATCGCTTGGGCATAGGACTGATAAACCGGCTGGGTGGGTTTGTTGGAACCCCAGTCATAAGAGTAAACCGGCAGACCCATGACAATCTTGTCTTTGGGTATCTTGCCCAGGGCATAAGTAATCACCCTATTGACCCAGCCGTTGGCCGCAATCGGCCCCTGAGTGGTCCCCATGCCGTGTTCGTCATAGGTCATTAAGACGACCTGGTCCGCCGCTTTACCGATGGCGGCATAATCGTAGGCTCCCGACCACAAATCCTTGGGATCGTCCACATACTTTGCCGGTATCGAGATGTTTAGCACCTTATCTTTGGCTTTCAGGGCCGTATGCAGAGCGCTGACAAAGGCCGAGAAATCGTTCCGCTCCGCGGGCGGGGTTTTCTCTATGTCTATGGAAATCCCGTCCCAGCCGTCTTTCGTGGTCAAGTTGACGAGGTTGGAAATAAACCTGGCCCGGGTCGCCGGATTGGCCAGGACTCTCCGCGCCAAATTGGCATCAAATCCGCCACCGGCCATATTGTCCACCAAGGCGTACGCTTTGGCCCCATGCTTCTGCACTAAACTCTTCAGGCTCAGGTCCACTTTGCCGCTCGGCTTCACATTCCCATTACCGTCGAAAGTGTACCAGAAAAAAGCGACTTCATCCAAAACATTGAGGTGTTGAATCATTGAAGCCTTAGAACCCGCGACCGGGCCTTCGGCATCTGTGTAGAAACCCATCACCACGCGCTTGTTCGCGCCTAAAACATCCTGCCGCGTCGCCTCAGCCTGAGGGGGCTGCCCGGCGTCTGTCATTTTCTGCGGTCGCTGCGGCTGCGGACTTTGAGGCACACTCCCGCAACCTGCCGTCGAAACCAACATGAGGCTGCTTATGACGATTAAAGTCAGAAACCTCTTCATCTTCAGTTCAACTCCTTATGTTAGCGTCGTTCCTGACTTTAATTTTGCCCCGTTCACGCGCGGTTATGTGTTAAAGAAATTTCCAGAGAAAAAGCGTATCGCATTTTTACGGCAGGCCGGTCCCTCTTTTTACATTTTTAAACATAACCCTTAAATTTAGGCGGGGAAAAAAGCATACCGTACTTTTTCGGCTGGGATCCGTCCTCTCTTAGGGAAGCCCAAAATACCCGCCGATTCCTTTGGCTATGGCGTGAGCCAAATATTCCAGGTACCAGGGTTGTTGCAGTCTTTTCAACTCAGCCGGATTGTTCAAATACCCTACTTCGACGATGACAGCCGGCATGGAGCAGTTCTTGAGCAAATAGAAATCCCCCGGCTTGGCGATTCGCCGGTTCATGCCGGGCACTTTGATGAGTTCCCGCTGAATCGCTTCCGCCAGCCGAGTGCCCTCAACGGAATCAGGGTTATAGAAAGTCTCCGCCCCGGATTTCAAGCCGCCTGTCGTCGCGTTAACGTGGATACTGACCAGGACATCCGCTTGGGCTCGGTTGGCTAAATTGATCCGGTAATTGAGGTCCGTTTGCTTCTTCGAAGTCCTCCCTCTGACACCCCCGGGAACATAGTCCTCATCTTCATCCCGGGTCAGGATCACCTTCATTCCGCTCGGTTTGAGCTGTTCGGCCACCCGGGCCGCGATCTCGAGGTTGATCTCTTTTTCATAGATCCCCTGCTTGCTCACGGCACCCGGATCATACCCGCCGTGCCCCGGATCGATCACCACCGTATGAGTTCCGCTCATTTGGCTGCTGACTACGGCAGAGCCTTGCCGTACCACGGAAAAAACCAAGGAAATCATGACGGCCAGGACAACAGCCATTGCCAGGTTACGGGTCCTCCACCCCGGAATGAGCACAAGCCGTTTCATAATCCCCCTCCTCTCCCCTTATACGTAAAGATATGTTTAGGTAAAAGGCGTCATGCGTGGCGCACCACCAAAAAGGCCTGAGTCCTGAGACTCAAGCCTTTTTGCTCCGGCTTTCCCGGCGCCTGTCTTCCTGTTTGTGTCTGCCCCGCCTCACTTCACGTAAACGACCACGCTGCGTACTCCCCAGGCTTCCGCCGCCTGCGGGGTATCCATATAAAGATCGATGCGCTTGCCCTTAATATCCGCTCCCGTATCGAGCGCCTGCGCCTCTCCGTAACCCTCGACATAGAGCCGGGTCCCCAAAGGAATAACCCGCGGGTCTACGGCCACCACCCCCCATTGCGCGGGGGCACCGGTCGCTGTCTCCGGATTGAGTTGGGAATAAGCGGTCGCCCGCATGATGTAAGCCTTACGGAAATTAATGACTCGGCCGCCCCGGGAAACCGAAGTTTCCGCACCGCGGGAAATGATTTCGTTGACAGGCGGTCGAATGATCCTTTGCGCCAAGACCTTACTGTTCACTTCTTTGCCGTCTGCCAGAGTCACTTGAACGGTTTGTTCTTCCAAACCGTTGACACCGCTCGTCACCAGGCGGTCCGGAAACCCTGCCGGGAAATTCCCCGGTTGAGTCACGACCTGATAGGGAACAGCGGTGCGAAGGGTCTCTTTCTTCTGAGTAACCCGCACCAGAGTGAGATGATCCCCCGCCCGGATGATATGGTTCAGAGGCAGAGACACTTTATCCAGCGGTCCCAGGGTGAGGCCCAGTTTCTTCAAAGCGGCGGCCACCGTGCGCGGAGCCAGGTTCGCGACCCACTGCCGGCCGTCGGCCGTCACGTCCAGCGCCACGGCCCGGCGCACATTGATCTCCATCCCCGGAGACAAAGCCCGGCTGCGCGCCACGTTGATCTCGTCCGTCGGCTTCAGACTCAAGCCAAACCTCCGGGAAAGGCTGTCGAGTGCATCCCCCACATTGTCCCCGGCCGATCGGGTGAGAATAATCTGCCCGTCAACATTGAGCCTGATCGGAACGCTGCGTTTGACTGTAATCTCCATGCCCGGGTGAATGGGCGTATCCCGCGCCGGAAACACCCTGTCCTCGGGGTAAATGTGCAGGCCGGCATGGGCCAGCGCCCCGCCGACCGTACCGCTGAAAGTCGTGATATGAACCATCTTGTTGTCGATTTTCACTTCAATGGATTGAGCCCGCCAGAGTATGAGGGGAGTGGCTAAGACACAAACGAGGATCAGCGACAGGATAATCTGGGTTGACCTTGAGGTTCGAACTTTGGTGAGAACCTTGGCTCGAAGATCCAAAACCATTAAACAATATCCCTCCAATATCCAATCTCACCCGCAACCTCATTGTAAAGCATAAGTGGTTAGTTGTCAAAATTACCCTGCTTTGAGGAGATAGATTTTGATGGGGCGCCTGCCCCAGTCAATACACTCCTGCTCACTGGGGAAAAAAAGATCGATTCTCTTGCCCAGGATGGCCCCCCCGGTATCCGCCGCCACAGCATAGCCGTAGCCCTCGACATAAACCCGGCTGCCCATAGGAATAACCCTCGGGTCGACCGCGATCAATCCCCGGTGCGGGTAGACACCGCTGGCCGTGGGATTGCCGGTGTAAGTATAGGCCGTGGCCTCTACCGTAAACGCCCTGGTCACCCTGAGCCGGGCTACGTCGGCCGGTTCCCCGGGAACCGTTTTGCTGTTTTGCAGGATCACCCGTTTTCGGGGCTGGGTCAGCATGGATTCCTCAACCACGGTTTGTCTTACCCGTCCCGCTGTCCGCACCACCTTGAGGACCCGGCGTTCCATGCCTTGGCTTCCTTCCGCCAGGACCTCCCTCATGCCGGGGGGCAAGGCGGCCGTTTCCCGATATTCAACCGGAACGGGTACCGGTATCTCTTGAGTCCGGTAGGCCACGAAGGTGGGAGCGGGCTCCGCCGGCGCCGGGGGGGCAGCCCTTTGCAAAGTCAGCCGGTTGAGGCGGCCGGACCCCGGTTCCGCCTCAGTGACACTCCCCGAGCCCTTACCCACAGGCTGAATCTGGGGTACCGGCGACGCGGGAACTCCGGCTTTACTCAACGTCCCCAGAAAACCCGTTCCCGCTACCAGGGCTATGGCGGTGCCGAAATAAGTACTCCAAAGCTTGGTCGTTCGCCAGTAATCCGTATAGGTGCTGATAGGCAGAGAATACATAATTGCCCCTCCTTTCTTCAGTCGTCAAAACAAAGAATTGTCGCCGATCCCCAAAGATTTCTATGCGCGAAGGGCAAAAAAAAGAACCCCGGCACCGGGGTTTAACCCTCAGTGTCGGGGATTCCGAACAGCCTGCCCGCATTCTTCGCCGCCTGGGAAGCAATTTTCTCCGGGGACTCACCTCTCACCTCAGCCAAACGCTCAACCACTCGGCGCACATAAGCGGGTTCATTGCGCTTTCCCCGGTAAGGTTCAGGCGTAAGATAAGGTGAATCCGTCTCAACCATGAAGCGGTCGGACGGCACATTTTTCGCCACTTCCAGCACCTGTCTGGCGTTTTTATAAGTCAAGGGGCCTCCGAAAGAAAGATAAAAGCCCAAAGCGAGCAATTCCTTGGCCATTTCCCAAGAACCTGAGTAGACGTGAAAAACCCCGGCCTTCTCCGGCGGATATTCCTTGACCACAGTCAGGACATCCTGATGGGCATCTCGGTTGTGAACAATAATCGGCAAGCCCAAACCGTTAGCCAATTCTATCTGCCGGATAAAGACCTCCTTTTGCACCCGGCGGGGAGAAAGGTCCCGGTAATAATCCAAACCGATCTCACCCCAAGCCACCACTTTCGGTTGCTTAGCCAGCTTGATCAGCTCATCCCAGACCTCTTGGTCCGCGCCTTCGGCATCATGAGGGTGAATTCCAACCGCTGCCCAGATAAACGGGGTTTTGGACGCTAACTCTGCGGCGGCCCGGGATGAGGGCAAGTCATAGCCCGGATTGAGGATACGATAGACCCCGGCCGCCTGGGCCCGCGCCACTGTCTCGCGGAAATCCCCCCGGAAACGCGCATCGTCCAAATGAGCATGCGTATCCCAAATCATTTCACCCGCGCACCCCCCGGAATTTTCGGATTAACCGTTAAGACCTCCAGTTCTCCGGCGTGAGAAGCCGCCAAGATCATGCCCTGTGACACAATCCCCCTCAATTTGGCGGGCTTGAGATTGGCGACGACGATCACGTGTTTCCCCACCAGTTCCTCCGGGCGATAGTAGAGCGCGATACCCGAAACAATCGTCCGCACCTCTCCCGCTATTTCGATCTCCAGTTTGAGCAGTTTATCGGTCTTTTCCACTTTTTCGGCTGTCAGCACTCTGGCCACCCGAAAGTCCAGGCGGGCAAACTCGTCAATGGTAATTTCTTCTTTAATGGGTTCGAAAACGGGTGCCGGCTCAACCGGCTCAACCTCCGCACAATTGGCTGCAATCTTAATTTCTTCCACCGGTCTTCCTCCTAAATCCAAATCCCTCCCGCGCTCGTCCCCGCCGGAGCCGCTCCCGGCGGCAGGCCGGGCCGGCTCCCCAGCCTCTTCCCGACTCACCCAATCAGACATATCCACCCGGGGAAAAAGCGGCTCACCCTTCTCAACCTTCGTTCCGGGTTTTAAAGCCTGCCAGCGGGAAAGCCCTTCCCAATCAATCAACTCCGCCTCCGAACTGCCCAGCAGGGCCGCGATCCTGGGCGGCAAGCCGGGCATGAATGGAGCGGTAAAGATAGCCAGCAGCCGGACACACTGCGCAAACGTGTTGAGAACGTGATCCAGACGCCCCTGTGCTTCCGCCTTTTTGGCTAAGACCCAGGGAGCGGTCTCGTCGACATACTTATTGCAACGGGCCACAAAACGCCAAATCTGCTCGAGGGCACCCGCCGGATTAAACCCAGCCATCTCTTCTTCTACCCCCAGGCGGACCTCTGTAACCAGATTCTTCAATTCAATCTCCCAAGGACCGTCCTCACCGGGGACGGGAACCACTCCGTTCCGGTATTTTACCAGCATCGCCAGACTCCGGGAGACAAAGTTGCCCAAGTCATTGGCCAGATCACTGTTGATCTTTTCCACCAGCTTGTCTTCAGCGTAAATCCCATCCGTGCCCGCCTGCATCTCGCGCAGGAGAAAATAACGGATTGCATCTGAGCCATAACGCCTGATAAGCTCAAAGGCGTCCTGCACGTTTCCGCGGGACTTGGAAATCTTTCCGCCTTCCTTGCCCAGAAACCAGCCGTGCCCATAAACCGCCTTAGGCAGCGGAAGCCCCAGGGCCAAAAGGATGATGGGCCAAATCACCGCGTGAAAACGCACGATGTCTTTGCCCATCAGGTGCAGATCAGCCGGCCAGTAATGCCGGTATTTTTCGCCTTCCGGGTACCCCAAAGCGGAAATGTAGTTAATTAAGGCATCCAACCAAACATATACCACATGCCCCCGATCGAACGGAACCTGTATTCCCCAGGAGAAGGTGGTGCGGGAAACACAGAGATCCTCCAAGCCCCCCTCGATAAAACGAATCATCTCATTACGCCTGGATAACGGTTGGATAAACTCCGGATGCTCCCGAATGTGTTGCAGCAGAGCGTCTTGGTACTTGGACAAACGGAAAAAGTAGCTCTCTTCTTTCAGAAGCTCTACCTCACGGCCGCAGTCCGGATTCGGGCAGCGCCCGTCAACCAGCTTGCTTTCCGTCCAGAATGTCTCGCAAGGGGTGCAATACCAACCGACATATTCCGACTTGTAAATGTCCCCCTGCTCAAAAAGCCGGGTGAAAATCCGCTGCACTACCCCGTGGTGCCTCTCCTCCGTAGTCCGGATAAAATCATCATAAGAAATGTCCAACTGCTGCCACAGCCTTTGAAAACTCTTCACCACCCCATCCACATAATCCTTGGGATCCGTATGACGTTCCTCGGCGGTACGTACGATCTTTTGGGCATTTTCATCCGTTCCGGTCAAGAAAAAAACATCATCTCCCCGCAAGCGGTGATAACGGGCCAAGGCATCCGCCGCGATGGTGGTGTAGGCCGTCCCGATATGCGGGTTAGAATTCGGGTAAAAAATCGGTGTGGTAAGATAAAACTTCATAAAAACACCGGGCGACTTTCGGCAGAAAAACGCCCACACCTCCTCCGCATGATTGTGCTTGCCTGGGTTGATCTTTGCCAGTATACCCAGCATTACCCAGTCCCTATACAAAAACCACAGTCGGGAAAAACATGTTGACTTTTAATGGAACCGTTGGTATCATAAGGTTGTAGGTTCGTGTCGAAAGTTGTTGATGAGGAGTGTTGTTGTGTGATGAAATCAACCGGAATCGTGAGAAAAGTCGATGAGTTAGGCCGGGTCGTGCTTCCAATCGAACTGAGAAGGACTCTGGGCATCGATGAAAAAGACGCGCTCGAAATCTATGTCGATCAGGAAAAGATTATCCTCAAAAAATATGAGCCCGCTTGTGTTTTTTGTGGTAATGCCAGCGATGTCCAAGTTTTTCACGGAAAAAACGTTTGCCGTGAATGCGCCATTGCCATGGGCGAATCCATTCGCTTCAACCCCGATACGGAGGACACCGAGGTCATCTAACCTACATAAGCTTATCATCAGGCTCCTCCGGCCGGGAGAATCGGACTGTGTGACAGCTGAAGACTGGGCGATTGGGCGATGCTTGCGGGAAGGTTGCAATAACCTTCCTTTCTTCATGTCTTCATGTCTTCCGGCCCAAAAACCCCCGCTCTTTATGCCTCCTGCCTCAATAACTCCCGCAATTTCCCTGACTCCAGGCCCACCCTCTTCGGCTCAGGCAAAACCGTTCACCGGACGCGGCGCACCGCCTTGCCGGTTCCACCCCGCTCCCAAACCTTCTACGCTGCGGTAAATTTAGACGATGCGGAGTATGCAAAGGCCTTAGGGCAATTACCGAGAGGAGATCCCTCTTTCGGCTCGGCCCCTCACCTCTTCCCAGCCAGAACCGCCCGATAGACCTCCCGTTTGCTAGTTCCGTAGTCTTTGGCCACTTCCTTCATCGCCTCTTGCGGAGACAATCCCAGAGCCATCCTGGCCTCGACTTCCCGCCGCCACTCCGCCGGACCCCCTGCCCGGACCTCCGGTGTACACGGCTCGACAAATACACAACACTCCCCTCTGGGCGGATTTTCGGAAAAATCCTCGGCCAGGCTTTTAAGAGTCCCCCTATGCACGGTCTGGTACACTTTCGTCAGTTCCCGGACCACGGCCGCCTGCCGTTCTCCCAAGGCGGCCAGCATATCCGTCAAACTCTCCGCCAGACGGTGCGGCGCTTCATAAAAGACGAGGGTCAGGGGAAGCCGGACGAACTTCTCTAACTCGCGCCTGCGCTCCGCGGCGGCCGCAGGCAAAAAACCCACAAAAGCGAAGCGCTCCGCCGGGAGCCCGCTCAAAACAAGGCCTGTCAAAGCGGCATTGGCCCCCGGCAAAACATCTACCGCGATTTGCTCCTCATAGCACAGAGAGATGATTTCCGCCCCCGGGTCGGATATTCCGGGCATACCCGCGTCAGAGATCAGCGCTATCTGCTGTCCTGCCCTGAGGCGAGCGAGCAAGCTCCGGGCTTTGCCTTTTTCGTTATGTTCGTGGTAACTTGTGAGCGGCGTCTCAATTTCGTAATGTTGAAGCAGCTTGCGGGAGTGACGGGTATCCTCCGCCGCTATCAAATCCACTGCCCGCAAAGTATCGAGTACCCGCAGAGTGATGTCCCCCAAATTCCCAATCGGCGTCGCACAGACAAAAAGCTTCCCTTTCTCCGGCATGGGCCACTCTCCTCAGGCCGTTTAATCCGTTGTGAGCCGTTTTAGCTCGCCTTAATCCGTTTTAGTCTCTCCGCAAAAATGCCCTGCAAAACAGACAATCACCGTCCTCCAAGGGCTGTCCGAAATGCAGGTGGCAGACGTGAAATCCTTCTCTGTACAACTTCATCAGGTTTTCGCGTCCGACACCCTGCAGCCGCTCCGCATTGGCTATCACCCGGTTGGTTTCCTGTTCGGGGACGGCGCACAATTCCCGTTTCAGACGGATGTTCTCCTCCTCCAGCGCCTCAACATAGCGCTTCAGGCGTTCGATTTCGTCCTGTAAAGAGCCAAGCCGCTCCTGGACCTCGCTGATGGCCTGAGTCAATTGGCTCATACCCGCTCACTCTTTCCTTTCGCCTTTTCTCCTTTCCGGTGAGGGGACCGCGGAGCGGAGACCTGCACGCCGGCAGGAACGGTTTTTTTGGCCTCCTGCTTAAGCTCATGTCTGTCCGTCTGCTTGTCGCCGCGCTTATCCTCCTGCCTGTCGATGCGCTTATCTTCGCGCTTATCATTGTACTTTTCACCGTGTTTGTCATTGGCCCGCGTCCTCGTCCCAAAACCGGCCCCGTGAGGAACCCGCTCCGGCTTGGCCAGGGCGGGACGAACCTCATCCCCTTCTCCCTCCGCGCTGAAATAAGCATCCTGATTGGGAAAAGCGGGGGCCGGTTCTCTGTCCGCGCAACACCCATAGCAGTCATTTTCGTATTTGAGGCAGCACATAAGACGGCCGCAAATGCCGGAAATCTTCGTCGGATTGAGCGAAAGTTTTTGGTCTTTGGCCATGCGGATGGAAACCGGCTCAAAATCCCCCAAGAACGAAGCACAGCAAAGCACCCTGCCACAGGAGCCCACCCCGCCCAGCATCTTGGCCTCATCTCTCACCCCAATCTGGCGCAGTTCGATCCGGGTGCGAAAAACCGCCGCCAGATCCTTGACAAGCTCGCGGAAGTCTACTCTGCCTTCCGCGGTAAAAGAAAAGATAATCTTATTGCCGTCAAAAGTGTATTCGACATCTATCAACTTCATAGGCAGACCATGGTCGGCAATCTTGTGCAAACAGATTTGAAAGGCGTCTTTTTCTTTGCTCCGATTTGCTTCCAGAATCCGTTCGTCCTCGGCAGTGGCTTTACGGATCACCTGTTTAAGGGGAAGAACCAACTCCTCGTCCTCGACCCGGCGCGGGGGAATGACAATTTCCCCAAACTCGACCCCTCTGGCCGTCTCGACGATCGCCTTGTCGGAGGCCGAAAGTTCCAATTCCCCCGGAGAAAAGTAATATATCTTGCCCGCGGCTTTAAAACGGACTCCCACCACCTCAACCACCCTGAATTCCTCCTTCTTGGAACAGTTCCAAGGCCAAAACTTCCAAAACCAGGCGGGGATTGGCCTGCCGCCGGATGTTGTCCAGAGCCCGGCGAATGGGGGGCAAGCTTGCCGCCGGGTAACGGCCCTCCGGCAGCCCGGCGGTGATCCGGACAGCCATGACCTGCAAATAAACCACGGCCTGCTCTTTCTCCAACGGGAACAGGGGAAACAGCCGCAAAAAATCACCCGCTGCCACGGCTTGGCGATAGCGCCCAAGCCAGGAGCGGACATTGTCCACCCCCAAGGCCAGGATCCGTTCCGCCAAAGCGGCCGTGCCGCCGCCGAGCCGAAAAGCTTCGGCAGCCTCTTCCTTACTTCCCTCTCCCCGCAGCCCGGCCCACTCCGTTAAACCCGGCGGCGGGAAATAGATGCTTTGGGCCCTGCTGCGAACCGTCGGTAAAAGACTTTCCTGATTTTGCGCGCTGAGAACAATGACGGTGACCGGCGGCGGCTCCTCA
Organism: Acididesulfobacillus acetoxydans; assembly: GCF_902729405.1. GTDB lineage: Bacteria > Bacillota > Desulfitobacteriia > Desulfitobacteriales > Desulfitobacteriaceae > Acididesulfobacillus > Acididesulfobacillus acetoxydans. The sequence continues at coordinate 553,396 of NZ_LR746496.1, read as the reverse complement.
ATGACTTTCAGCAAAGCGTTGGCGGCCGGAACGGTCAGCAAATCCGCCTCTTCCAGTAGAAAAACTTTAAACTTCCCTTCATAAGGTTTGCGGTAAATTTTCTCCTGCCAAGCCAAAACCTGTTCGATTCCAAGGGATGCCTTCTGCGGCCCCATGACCGTTACGTCGGGATGATGACCCGAAAGAATCCTGCGGCAAGCCGAGCAGACCTCGCAGGGCCTCTCATCCTGCGGCCCTAAACAATTCAAAATACGGGCCAGACGCAAAGCCGCGCTCCGCCGCGTCCCGGCGCTTCCCCCGTGGAAGAGCAACAAATGGCTCAACCGGCCTTTGTAAGCCGCCTTTTCCCAAAAAGCAGGCTGAGGTTCCATCCTTACACCCCGTCCAAAACCCAAATCTTTTTGCCGGCAAAATCTTCCCAGCCTTGCCAGTGAATATCCGGCCGCTCCAGAACCTCCAGCACCGGCGGCGTAATTTCTTCCCCCATGACGATCAGCGGAATCCCCGGCGGATAAGGAGAAACGCTCTCGGCGGAAATTCGTCCCAAGGCGTCCCTCAAGTGAACTTGGCGCTTGGGAGCCAAAAACGCGTCCCGGGGAGAACAGCGCTGGGGAGGATAGGGCGGTAAGAAGAGCAAAGGATCCGTTAACTCGGCTCTCGCAGCCGTTTTGAATCCACCCGCGGCCGCTCTTCGGACCAATGCTTGCAAGCCTATACTCAGGGCTCTGACTTCGTCCGGGCTGTTCCCGATCCCCAAGACAAAGAGAATATTCTCTTCATCCCAAAGTTCCGGTTCGATGTGGTACTCCCGGCGTAAGATTTCGACACATTCCGCTGCCCTTAACCCAATGGGCCTTGTATTCACCAGGATCTTGGACCAGTCCACCTCTTCGATACCGTAACTCCCGGCATCGGCGGCTGTCAGCAGGCGCAGTCCCCGCACCCGCCGCCTCAATGAGTCCACTTCTTCCCGGAGCCTCAGCCAGCGCTCCCTGACCCGGGCAAATTCCGCCGCCCTGGCCAAAGAAGCCATTAGCAGATAACTGGGACTCGACGTTTCCAAGAGCTCAAGAGCCTGACGCACCCGGCTGCGGCTGACCCGCTGCCCTTGAACGTGCAGGAGCGCCGCTTGGGTAAGGGCGCTCAAAGTCTTGTGACTGCTGTGCAGGACAAGATCCGCCCCCAGTTTTAACGCACTGGCCGGAAAAAAATCATGCACATAATGGGCGCCGTGCGCTTGATCGACCAGGACGGGCAGATCCGGAAAATTCCGTTCCCTTTCCTGCAGAAAAAAGCCCAAATCCATCGTTGTCCCGAAATAACTCGGGTAAGTAAAATGCCAGACGCTCGTCCCCCGCAGGCAGGACAGGCCCCCTTGGCAGTCCACACCCAACGGCAGATTAAAATCAGGATGCACAACCCCCGGCAGATATTCGGGCATCTGTCCGCTCAGAACCAGGGCGGACATCACAGAACGATGAGCCTGCCGCTGGATGAGCACTTTCCCCCGGGGCTCGGCCAGAGCTAAGAACATAGCCTGGTTACCCACCGTGGCGCCGTTAACCAGAAAATAGCTCTCCTCGGCGCCGAATATCTCGGCCACCCGCCTCTGGGCCCGCGCAACAACCCCTTCGGCACAGTGCAGCCGGTCTAGCCCGGGTAGTTCCGTCAAGTCCCAACCCGGAAAATCCCAATCCGCGAAAAACTCCCGCTTCCCCTTATGCCCGGGGGTATGGAAAGAGCGGTACCCTTGTTCCAGGTAATGTTTCAGTGCTTTATCCAGAGCCGACACCGGACAACCCCCTGTCCCGGGGAATCACTTTGGGGAATCACCTCGTTTTATTGTATCACAGATTGAGTCATATTTCATCCGCCGGCAACCGGGAAACCCCACCTTCCGCCTCAAGCGGGGCAACTATACGAGAGTAAGTCCCCATCGCGCAAAAGTGATTGCCGGGCTGGCTAAGCGAACCGTCCCTCGCGGAAAGCGTGCGCTGCGCTCAACGGAACCCGCCTTTTCCAGAACTTCTTAACCCTCGAATAGTCACAAGGCAAGTAAGGACCGTTCAGAAACCGCCGCCGCTGCGCTTCTGCCGTAACGCTTCTTTCAACCCCGCCGCCATCTCCAGGTAAAAAGGGGACCCGATCTCCGCGCTAAGCAAGCGTTCCTGGCACTCTGTGCAAAAAAAGCGCCCGTGAATACGAAACCCGTCAAATAAACCGCAGCGGGGGACCTCCCCGCATTGGCGGCAAACAGGATATACCTCTGCCTTCATACCGAACCTCCGCCTCCTGTCTGGCCGGAATCCGTCACCCGGTCGGATCCCGTCAATGCTTTTCTTCAATGTTCTTCTTCAATGTTCTTCTTCAACGCCTTCCTCTAGTCTTGCCCCGTACCCGGAGGATTAGTCGGAGGGGCAAAAGATGAACCGGCGTTTTCCGGCGCGATCCGGATATGGACCGTCACCGGGAAATCGGGCAGAGTGGCTTGCCAGTGATTGCGAATTTCTTTCCAGTAGGCCGGGTTCTGTTCCTCTATGATCCTTCCGATGCCCAAGAAATCCAATTTTAGCTCACGGCTTTTCCTTAAAGCCGCCTCACATTCCTGTTGGATCACCTGGGTAAACGCCTTGTTGACTACAGGGGCAGTTGTAGTCAGCCACTCGCTCGGCGTTAAACGTTTTTGCGGACCGTAAAATTCATCCAGATCCCATTTTCCCGTAATTGTGTAGTGCAGGCTGTAGCCGCCGTTCACGTCGGGTTCCAGCCGAAAAGCCGTATGAGTCGTGATAATCCGGGCACTGGCGAAATACTGCCCGTTGTGGCCCGGGAGCTCCGCCGTAATAGAACGATGTTTCACCTCATTTTGCAGCCACATATAACCTCTGGTTTCCTCTTCCGTCAGGATACTGACTAACTTATCCCCGTTCAGAACCCCCGCCCCGCCTACGTGGACCTCCTCGGCCTGCCCGGGCGTCTTGGCCTGATAGCGGACCCCTTCCTGCCCGGATTTGAGCGGGTTGGCCACGGGAATCACGGGAGCTTCAATGCCCGAACCCAGGACCGTCAGATAATGCCCCAAACGCGTCACCGGAAAGGTGGAAGTCGAGCCCGCTTCTTGCATAAACCCCTGCAGGCTGAGAGCCGGCATTTTCTCATGCTGAGTTTGGACGTCGAGGAGGTCAGACGCTTTACCTTGGGCAAGTACCAGAAAAACCGTGCGCCGGAATTCATAATAGCGTTGGAAGAAGTCGATAATCCTGTTGACTCCTTCTTTGGCCAAGTCTTCACCCAAGACGATGACTTTGACCGTACCGACAAAGGGCCGCCGGCTGGCGATATTGTAGACCTTCTGCACGCTCTCGCGCATGCTCCGGGCTTGGACGGTCAGGGTCATGTTGTCCAGGTTGCTGCCGCCGCCCCCCTGGCTCGCTTTGGGCAGCCCCATCTGGTAGGTCACATCATAAGTGCCCGGGCTCCTCCCCGGGTCGATCCCAATGGCCAAGACAAAACCCAGCTGGTCGACCTCGACTTTCCCCCAACAGCCGCCTAAGGACAAAGTAAGAATCAAGGCCAGGACGAGGAGCAACCGCCTTTTCATGTGCGTCTCCGCCTCCTTTTCCAGACATTTAAAAGGAAGAGCAGAGGAATCCAGCATCCCGCCAGAGGCAGGACCGTCCATTCGTCGAAGCGCAGGATCTGCAAAGCCAAAGCGGTTCCACCCGGTCTGGGTACGGCCACGGCCATAAAGAGCAAAGCCAAGCCCAAGTAGAGCCAAAGATTTTTGTTCCAGCCGCTCAGGTGGCGGATTCCCCAGAAAGCCGCCAGAAAGAGAGCGCAGATCTTAATAATTTCGGCCCCCATCCAGATCAGCAAAAAAAGAGACTCGATCCCGGAAACCGTCCGGGAAATCTCCACCATTTTTCCCAAAGCCAAAAGGCCGTAATTGAGGCGCATAGCCTCCTCCGGCCCGAAAACCATCACTTCCGTGAAAGTCAGGGCTCCCTGGATGAAAGCGACGAAAACGCTGGCCCGCCAGAGCCCTTTTTTGAGCCGCCCCTCATCTTCCCGGGGCACAAAGGTGATGGCCCCAGCCATGAAAAGAATGAATTCCATGGGGTAAGAGGCAAGTTTAGCTACCCCCCAAATGACAGGCATCACTCCGTTTTCCAGGATGGGAAGATATTCGTCAGGCTCAAAGCGGGGAATGGAGAAGACCATGGTAAAGAGCAGTCCAAAAACCACCAGGGGAAAAACACTCTCGGCAAAACGGGCGAAGTTTTCCACCCCCGACCAAGCCAGCATCAGCACCAAGAGGATCATGCCGCCGATGATAACCGTAGTTGGGACGAGAGGTAAGATCGAACGGCGAAAGGTATCGCCCACCCTGGCCAGGAGCAGGATCCCTAAATAGCCGACGGCCCCGGTGTAAAGCAAAGCCAGGAATTTCCCCGGCCACTTCCCCAAGAGGGCAGCCGTGACCTCCAAGAGGTTTTGGCCGGGATGGTTCCGGGTGATGGCCAAGATCATCAGACCCCAGGGGATCGCTAAACCATATACCAAGACAACCGACATATAGGCATCCCGGCCCGCGACCTGCACCGACGTCTGGCCCACCGGGATAAAGGTCGTACCCAGCAGAACGGCCGCACACACCATGGTGAATTGATGCTCGGAAATCTTCTCCATCAGCGCTTACCTCCCGGCTTCTTGCGGTCAGTGTCCGCGTCAAGCAGGTGAGGCCGGTGTTTCAACCCCCACCTAGGCGTTCTGACAAAAGTATCCTGCAGGAGAGCGCGCAAACGCAAAGGAGCAAGTGGACTCATATAAGGGTAACCAAAAGAACGCAAGCTCAAGAGGTGAATGAGCAAGGCGTAAACCCCCAGTCCCAAGCCAAAAAAACCCATCGTTCCCGCCAAGATCATCATAGGCAGCCGGATCAGACGGACGGCAATCCCCAGATCGTAAGAAGGAATCGCATAACCCGAGATGGCCGTCAGCCCGATGATGATCACCATGAGCGGGCTGACCAGGCTGGCTTTGACCGCCGCGTCTCCTAAGACCAAAGCTCCGACAATCCCGATCGTCTGACCGATGGGTTTCGGCAAGCGCAGCCCCGCTTCCATGAGGATCTCCAAAGCCAGGGTCATCATCATAGCCTCGGAAAGCGCCGAAAAAGGGACACCCTCCCGGCCGGCCGCGATGCTCAGCGCCAGGTTACTGGGCAAAATCTCCTGGTGAAAGGTGGTCACGGCGATATAGATACTGGGAGCGAGCAAAGCCACCGCCACCCCGAGATAGCGGATAAACCGGATCAGGATGACGATCATGGCCCTCTCATAATAGTCTTCGCTCACTTGAAGAAACTGGGCCAAGACCACCGGCACTGTAAGCGCAATCGGAGTGCCGTCCACGATGATTCCGACTTTCCCTTCCAGCAGATCCGCCGCCAGGACGTCCGGGCGTTCCGTGTAAGCGATCTGGGGAAAAGGAGAATAGGGATAATCTTCGATCATCTCTTCGATATAGGCCGACTCCAGCACCCCGTCGACCTTGATCCGGCTCAAGCGCTTCAGGACCTCTGAGACAACATCCGGCTTGGCCAGAGTTTCAATATAAGCCACCACCACATCCGTACGCGTCAACTCACCGATCTTGAGGGAAATCAAACGGAAGGCGGGATGTTTGATCTTCCGGCGCAGAAGCGTGGTGTTCGTGCGCAGAGTTTCGGTAAACCCTTCCCTCGGGCCCCGCACCACTGCCTCAGTCTCAGGTTCCCATACGCCTCGGTTCGGCCAATTGCGCACCCCGATGACCATGGCCTGGGGATATTCCCCAAAAAAGAGGACGGCATCTCCCCCCAGGATCGAATCCAGGGCTTCGCCCAACTCTTTGATTTTCTTAGCCTCACTGGCCGGGGCCAGAAATTTAAAGACCGTATCCAGCGCATTGTCCGCCGTGACCCGGCTGAGCTGCGGCTCCCCGTTGAAATCCACCATCAGGATTTTCAGGAGATAATGATCAATGATATACTTGTCTGTTAGGCCGTCCACATAAACCAAAAGACAGGTGACTTCCTCTTTGCCGCGTAAAGTAAACTCGCGGAAAATGATATCGCTGCTTTTATTCAAAAGGCTGCGCACCTTTTGGGCGGACAAAGGTTTGGACCAGTCCTCTTCGGCCGGCAAAGGGGGAGTAGCCCGGGTCCTGCGCTCTTTCGGCCTCACCGTAAGGTCTTTCAACATGCTAAACAGACTGCGCATCCAATCCCCCCTATCCGGCTTAGTCTTCCTCTGCCCCCCCTCCCTTATACACCCAAACCGAATTCGGTGCGGCGAAAGGGGTACCCCCAAAAAGAGGGTACCCCGAAAACTTAGACTTTCTGCTTGCTTGCCTGACCTATGCACGTGGTACTGGGCGGGCAGGGCCCTATTCACCCCCGCTCCATATCAGCACCTAACGAAACTTTCCCCCGCTGCCCGGGCGCGCCTCGCTCAGGCGTCCGGCTCACCCGCCAAATGCCGAAACACCGCTTTTACCTCCCCCAGCCGTGCTTCATCCACAAGCGTGTACATGTTGTCTCCGGCCAAAATCCGAGTATTGCCGTTGGGTATGATTTCCTCATCACCTCTGCGGATGCTCACAATCAGAGAATGTGCCGGCCAAGACACGTCTTTTATTCTCTTTCCTTCAAGTTGCGACCCCAAACAAACGGCAACCTCCGTAATGACTTGTTTCCCCCCAGCTGGGCTCTTCCCCTCTGCCCCCAGCGACGGGTTCCGTTTCCCTTTCTTGGTCAAAACCCGCTCCAGTAATTCTTCATAGATGGGTTTGGAATTTAACACATCCGTAACGATATAGGCCGTCATGGAAACAGCGATCAAGGCCAATAAATGTTGGAAAGAGCCTGTCATTTCCGTAATAAGAATACTGCCCGTAATGGGTGCTTTAACAATCGCGGCAAAATAGGCCGCCATGGCCAAGACGATGAAGTTCGTAACATACTGAGGATTGGCGGAAAAATAAGCCACAATAAGATGTCCGTAGATATCGCCGGTTAAAGCACCGACCACCAATAAGGGCAGAAAGATTCCTCCCGGCACCCCTGACCCGTAGCTAATCATAGTGAAAGCGAACTTAACCACGACCAAAACGATCAGCATCATCAGACTGAAATGGATCCGGGCCAAAGAGTTAATGAGTTCATGCCCCCCACCCAACGTTTGCGGCAGCACCAAGCCCAGCAGACCGCCGGCGAGGAGAGGTAAAACGGGCAGCAAGCTGCGCGGCAGAAAGGATATGGCATCATAAGTGTTTAAGGTTTTAACCAAAGTCCGGTTGAACAAAACTCCGAAGAGCCCGGTGATTACACCCAAACCTATGAGGTAGCCGTAATAGCGGAAAGGCAGCACTGCGAGAGCGGGAAAAGCGAAAATCGGCTTCATCCCGAAAACCCATTCCGTGACAAAATCGGAAGTAAGCGAAGCCGCTACGGCCGACATTAAAATTGCCGGGGAAAAAGTCTTATGCACTTCCTCTAAGGCAAAAATGGCGCCCGCCAGAGGGGCGTTAAAAGCGGCCGCTAAGCCGGCACTGGCCCCGCTGGTTATTAAGTATTTTTCTTCCATCCGCCTTCTGCCCAGCAAGCGGCTGAACCCCTGGCCCACTGCGGCTCCCAGCTGAATGGAGGGACCCTCACGTCCCAGAGATAAACCTGCCCCGATCGCTAATACGCCTCCGACAAATTTCGAAACAATGACACTGGGCCACTTCATTTTCAATTGTCCGGCCAATATTCCTTCTACTTCCGGAATACCGCTACCACGGGCCATGGGATCGCGCCTGACAATGAGACCAACGATTACACCGATTAGAATAAGAACTATAAACCAAGCCACGATAGGTATCATGCCGCCTGTTTTCAGATAGCCGTATATCTGACCGCGGAGAGTCCCCGCCGCTTCCAATGAATACCGAAACATTACCGTTACAATTCCGGCCAATAGGCCGATAATACTGCCTTCGACAAAAACCTTCAAACGAAAATCCTTCCAATGGAATATATCATGGTAAATAGTCCTCTTCTTAATTGCCTCCACTATCTCGGCCCCCCACATGTTCCCGCATCAGGGATAATGTATCCCGCCCCCGTCCCGTTTGTTGCGTATTTTGTTGCGTATAAAATAAATAGGGTTCGCCGAACGGTTGCGAACCTCTTGTGCAAATATTCGCCATTTAATCCTACGACATGGATGAGTTCTTCAAGAAGTCACGCTTTCTGAACGTCTCTAATTGCACAATTCATTATACCACAAATCTAAACATTTTTCGCAAGTTCCGCCTATCCTTTTTGATTCGTGCGTTTCTTGCGGAAAAACGACATCTATACACCAGCCTCACTTAGACCTTTAAACCTTGAATATCTGCAAAGCCGATAGCGCCAGGACCCCTGGAAAACCGAGAAACCCCACCAGCACTATTGTGAAGGGGTTAATCGGTATTTCGAAACCGACAAGACTGAGCAAGATATCAAAAAGCCATAACCCGACGATTCCGCCCAGGACATGAATCGCCAAGCGCAGAATCAGGCCCGGTTTTTTCAAAGCAGAGCGTCCGATAAGGACTAACAAAACAATGAACAGCCCTAAAAAGACCAAGGTCATGAGACTCCCTCCTCATCCTTCTGCTTCATCCTATGCAGCCGTGGGACAAGTCAGAACCATGGCCTCAGCTAAAACTAAAGCTGTCTGCGCCCTTCCAAGGCCCGCGCGATCGTCACTTCATCCGCATACTCCAGATCCCCCCCGACCGGCAAGCCGTGGGCGATGCGGGTGACCAAAATACCCATGGGCTTGAGGAGACGGGACAGGTAGAGCGCGGTCGTCTCCCCTTCCACTGTGGGATTCACAGCCATAACCACTTCTTTGACGCCCTCGAGACGTCCCAACAACTCCTTAATCCTGAGCTGATCCGGCCCTATCCCTTCCATCGGCGACAGAGTTCCGTGCAGGACGTGGTAAAGGCCTTTATACTCCCCCGTCTTCTCCAGGGCGGCCACATCGCGCGGCTGTTCGACCACACACAGCAGCGAATGGTCGCGCTGGTCGCTTTGACAAAGGGCACAAGGATCGCTGTCTGTAAAATTACAGCACAGGGAACACTGCCTGATTTCCTCTTTCGCCGCCCGGATGCTTTGAGCCAGCGCCTCTGCCGCCTCCGGCTCCTGTAAGAGATAAAAAGCCAGGCGTCCGGCCGTCTTGGGGCCAATCCCGGGCAGGCGCGAGAGCGCCGTTATCAGGTCTGCCAGGGGTCTGGGATATGACAGGAAATTCATGGCTCAGAAAAGCCCCGGGATCTTGAGTCCCCCGGTCAGCTTACCCATTTCTGTGCTCACCATTTCCTGCGCTTTGCGCAGCCCTTCGTTAACCGCCGCTTTGACCATGTCTTCCAACATTTCCACGTCCTCGGGGTCAACCGCTTCCGGCTTGATCGTCAATCCTTCAAGCTCCATCTTCCCGCTGACCACGACTTGAACAACGCCGCCCCCGGCGGATGCCTCCACCGTGCGCGTCTGCAGCTCCTCTTGAGCCCGCGCCATGTTCTCTTGCAATTTCTGGGCCTGTTTTAACATTTGGCCCATATTGGCGCCACCGCCCATTCCGCCTTTAAAACTCATTCGAAACACGCTCCTTCACTTCAACTTTAGTTGAACGAGTTCACTTCCTAGCCTGAAAATAGCTTTCCGCCCGAGCGGTTCGCTCAGCTTGTACAGTCCGGCGCCCATTTTCCCTATTCCTTAACCACTACTAAGTCCTCCCCGAAAAGATCAAGTGCTTTCCGCACCACATCTTCCGGGCTGAGTGCCCCATTGACACCGGATTCACCTTCTGCTTTTCTTTGGCCCGGGGGCTTCGCTTCACTCCCGGTTTTAATCAGAGGTTCGGCCTCAGCCCCTACTTCTGCCGCAGACACGGCTTCACCCCCGCCTTGACAGCGGTTATTGAATTTGCCCGTACCGTTCGGCCCTTTGGTCTTGGCCTCCACTCCCGCACCCACGGTCCCCGCGGGCTCGGCCGCCCGGCGCCGGAACTCCCCTTCCATTCTATTTTGCAAGGAAAACGGGCTGCCAAATAATTCTGCCAACACCCTTTCCACAGTCTGCCGGTTCTCGGGCCGGTCAATTTTATCCCTGTGGAAAGAAAACCCTTCTTTGAAAACAAGCGTCAGGATGTTGCCCTGCAGATCCCCGGGTTCCCCTTCCAAGAGGAAGGCATGGGTGGACTTCTTGAGTTTGCGCACCCCCTCTAAGACCTCGGCCCAACGGGCCTTAACCGTCTCCAGAGTGACCCCGGAAAACCCGGGCTCCCCTCGTGCGGAAGGTGAAGCCGCCTGCTCTTCTCCGTGAATCTCTCCCGCGGGGGCTCCGCTTTTTTTAACGGCAGGTTCCCTTTTCCCGATACTGCCCTGCCCGGCCGCTTTCGCCCAACCGGCGCCCAGTCCGTTGCCAAGCGTTCCCCCGGACATAGAAGCGCGGAGCCGGACTATCTCCTCTTCCAGCTTATCTACCCTCTGTCCGATTTCCTGAGTGCGGGCCGAGACGCGGTTTTCCCCTTCGTAGATGGTTTGAACGAGCAGCAGTTCAGCCGCCAACCGCGCATTCCCGGCGTATTTCAACTGGCTGTCCCCCTGCAGCAAAATCCCAATCCAGTCCAACATTTTGGCCATGCCCGCTGCCCGGCTTTGAGCAGCCATTCTCCCGCGCAGATGTTGGGCAACCGGGGCTTCCTGACCGGTGGCCAGACACAGTAGCATTTCCCTTAAATACGCGAGAAGTTCGCGCAGGATCTCCCTGGGATCACGACCCAGGTCCACCCCGGCCGACATCGTTCGCAAAGCGGCGGCATAGTCCCCAGCCAAGAGGGCATCGATCAAATCTGCGCTAAACGTTTCACCGACCATGCCCAAACTCTGATAAATCTGCTCCACACCGAGTGGTCCTTCCGAGAGCAGGCACTGATCCAAAATGCTGAGAGCGTCACGCAGCCCTCCTTCCGACTGGCGGGCGATCAGCCTCAAAGCCTCGGGCTCGACGTCCGCGCGGCCGACGGCCAAACACACCTCCCGCAGCCGCCGCTCTATATCCGCTATCGGGATGCGTTGAAATTCAAAGCGTTGAACCCTGGACAAAATGGTCAGAGGTATTTTGTGCGCTTCCGTGGTCGCCAATACAAACACGACACTCCGGGGGGGGTCCTCAAGGGTCTTGAGTAAAGCGTTAAACGCCTCGGTCGTCAGCATGTGTACTTCGTCTATTATGTAAACCTTGTAGCGACCGCCGGCTGCCGCCAGATTCACCTTTTCCCGCAAATCCCGGATTTCGTCGATCCCGCGGTTGGAAGCCGCGTCTATTTCCAGCACGTCCAGCGAATTCCCTTGGTCAATGCTTTGACACGACGGGCATTGATTGCACGGTTCAACCCCTTTTGGCTGTTCGCAATTCAACGCTTTGGCCAGAATCTTAGCCGTGGTCGTTTTTCCCGTCCCCCTGGGCCCGCTGAACAAGTAAGCGTGCGCAATCTTGTTCAGCTTGAGTGCGTTGACCAACGTCCCGCTGACATGCTGCTGTCCGACGATCTCCCCGAAGGTCCGGGGCCGCCATTCACGATAAAGGGCAATATATGAAGACATGATTTCTCCACCTTCGGAAAATCTCACACACCTGTCGCCGGCTGAATTCTGCGCTCGTTCACAGCCGGAACCCGCTGCTGCTCAAGGCAGCGTATACCCCACACCCAGCCGTTCGCCCTCTGCCCGTTCCCTCCGGATTCGCGCGCAGAGCCACCGTCCCGGCGGCCGATCCGGACGCCGCTTCTGCTCCCTGAGTGCATCGATAAGCCCCTGTATATCGATAAGGGTCGGTAAGCCGAGCGCACCGTATTTAATTTGCGTCCGGTCGCTAAATCTCTCAGCCGCGAACGGGAGGTGGCCCGAATAGCTAAAAAGATGGTACTAGACCACCTTTCCCTCATAATTAATTAATGACCGTGCACCATCAGTCGAACAGACGCTTCCAGACGTTACCTGAACCGGCCGCTCGGCCCCGGCACCCTTGCGGCACACGGGACGTACTCCTTAGTGCTGCTTCCGTCAGGACCTGACACAGTTCGAAGAGTCCTGTTGCGCAAGCCCAAAGCCTCATCACGGCCTGTCCGGGACTGCTCTACAAGCGCTGCCCTTCCTCTGGAATTCCACCCCGCTCCAGCGGATTGCGGGTGCAAGGAACCGCTAACTCCCCGTCTAGCACGGTCAAATTTATTATACCATAAAGAAAAATAAAAGAAAAAGCCAAAGTCGGATACTCAGGCTGCAAAAGCGTGGCGGAGAGAGAGGGATTCGAACCCTCGACACAGGTTGCCCCATGTACTCGCTTTCCAGGCGAGCGCCTTCGACCAACTCAGCCATCTCTCCGCGAGTGTCGATATCAAAAATATAGAATTTAAGTCGCAAAATGAATTATAAGCGAGTTGGGCCGATAAGTCAACCCAAAAAACAATCCACTGACTCTTCATCATGGACCCGCAATGCACCAGGCACGGTGTCTGCGGGCCAAGAAGCGCCGGCCTCCAATCACCCCGCGGATGTCCCCCGCCCCACGGACATCCCGCGTCACCCCGCGGATATCCGCTCGCCTTTTCAGGGCACCCCGTCGTGCTTCGCGTTTAACAACTCTCTAATCTCCGCTATCTGGGCTTCGATTCTGTGCAGGTGGCTCTGCATATCGTCAACTTCCCTTTCAGCCTTGTAATTGATGGCGAAATCGACCACGGACTCGTGTTTGTCCCGGGCCGCCTGCCTGTTCTGACTCATCATAATGATCGGTGCCTGAAAAGCCGCTATGAAAGAAAGGACGAGATTGAGCAGAATAAAGGGAGGAGGATCAAAATGCCAGAAAAAGCGGACCGAATTCAAAATGACCCAGGACAGCAGAAACAGGCTAAAAAGGATAATGAATTTCCAACTGCCGCCGAAAGCCGCTATCCTATCCGCCAGCCGGTCAGGCCACTTCGTACTCTTGAGGTACTCGGCATCGATGTTGCAGGCGATACTCGCTTCGTATTCCTCTACGACGCGCCCGGTCCTGTCCGCATAATTCTTGACATAGTTGACGCAATCTTCATCCATAGCTTTCCCTTCTCCCCTTCAGCCTATTATGCCGCTTCTCCATTATGGTGCCACTGCCATCCTTTACGGAGATCATGTTCCCGTACGGATCATTGACATACTGCAGGCAGACGTTGCCCTGCCCGTCCGTTACCGCCACCAGGTCCCCATGGGCATTGTCGTGATAATAATACCACACATTGCCCCTTCCACCAACGACATGGTTGAGGCTCACGGCCAGAGGCTCTCCTTTGTCCGAAGAGGCCGGTGACACCCATGCCCGCCGGGGCGGCACGGCTGTTATAGGTTCGGGTGACTTGGATCGGGAGGGAAGAAAAATCGGTGACCGAACTCACAAGATCATTCAGAAATCTTTGCCGCCGAAAATGGCAGGAGCTGCCAATCTTTAAAATTAGCAGCTCGTCCTCTTAAAACTGGCTTTTCGAATATCGTATTGTAACAACAAGAACTCTCTTTTTTGCTTCAGCAACACGGTATACCACAGTAAAATGACCCACGAAAAGCTGGCGATATCCCTTATTGGCATAAGCACCGGTTTTTCTCAACGCTCCCCGCCGCGGCATACTTTCCAGACTCAAAATCGCTTCCTCAAACGAGTCAATCAATTTAGCGGCGATGCCTGCCTCTCTCAGCGTTTCAGCGATATATTCGTATATGCCGTCCAAATCGCAGTATGCACGAGGCAGTAACTTTACGGAATATTTATTTTCCAAAGTGCTTTCTCTTTAAGCTCGACAAAGCTTCTCTCGCATCTATGAGCTGGTCATCGGAAGTATACTCGGCTTCGGCCCCCGCGATAGCCGCGTCGAGTTCACGATCCTCCAGCATGGAATCAAAAGTTTCAATGCTCATAACAACTAAATCACCGTAACCATTTTTCGTTATGAATATAGGTTCTTTCTTGGCATGGGCAAGGTCAGAAATCTCATTGGTATTTCTTAAATCAGTAATCGGCCTTATCTGGGGCATAATCCTCGCCTCCTTCTATGTACATCATTATGACACTATTATATACATTTTACAAGAATCTATCCAAAGTCGTAAGACGCCCACTTCTACAAGTGGGCGTCGGTTCCACGTACCGCGCTTTCCAAAATCATTCAGAAATCTTTGCCGCTTAAAATGGCAGGAGCTGCCAATCTTTAAAATTAGCAGCTCCATGATGGCGGAGAAGAAGGGATTTGAACCCTTGCGCCCGGCAAAACCAGGCCTACCGCATTTCGAGTGCGGACCCTTCAGCCACTTGGGTACTTCTCCGAATAATTAACTGTATCCAAAACGTAAGACTCCCACTTCTACAAGCGGGAGTGGGTCCCACGTACCCCCTCCTGCCAAAGTCTCAGCCCTCTCAGCGCTTCCGGCGAAAGAAATCTTTCAGAACCTCCCCGCACTCTGCCTCCAGAATCCCGCCCAGCACCTCGACCCGATGGTTCCAGCGGTTCACGTCCAGCACGTTCATGACGGAGCCGGCAGCACCGCCTTTGCCGTCCGGCGCCCCAAAGATCAAGCGGGCCAAGCGGGCCTGAATAATAGCTCCCGCACACATGGCGCACGGTTCTAGGGTGACATAAAGGGTCGCCCGCTCCAGCCGCCAAGTCCCCAGTACTGCCGACGCCCCGCGGATCGCGAGAATCTCGGCATGGGCCGTGGGATCCTGTGCCTGTTCTTTTTTGTTGTGCACCCGAGCGAGCACTTTGTTCTCCGAAACGATCAGAGCACCGATCGGAACTTCGCCCTCCGCGGCCGCTAGCTTGGCCTCCGCCAACGCCAAACGCATCCAATCCTCGTGGCGCATGTTCACCTCGTGGGAATTTTGATGGTGGCCCCGGGAGGACTCGAACCCCCGCAAGACAGGGTTTAGGAAACCCCCGCTCTATCCACCTGAGCTACGAGGCCATATGGTGCGCTCGGAGGGATTCGAACCCCCGACCTTCTGATTCGTAGTCAGACGCTCTATCCAGCTGAGCCACGAGCGCAGACTGTTGACTTCGCCGCGCGCTTTTCCCCCGTCCCCCGTCCCCTGATCGACAAGTTTTGACGGCCTTAACAGGGGCATAACCACAGAAGCAAAATCCGACATGCCCACAAGATCATCATAAGCTAGGAGCTCCGCAGCAGCGAAGAGCCGCTGTCGCATAGCGACTCTCATTCGAACCCCGAATCTCGAATCTCGAATCTCGAATCTCGAACCCCGAGTCTCGAACCTCGAATATCGAACCTGGCGGAGGGAGTGGGATTCGAACCCACGGCCCCTTGCGGGGTCACCGGTTTTCAAGACCGGCTCCTTAAACCGCTCGGACACCCCTCCGGATAGACAACCAGATTGGATTATAGCACATTCCCGGCTAATTTACAATCTATTGCCTCTGGGTAAGATTTTTATATGAGTTGACACGTCCATTGCCTCCGGGTTCGATAACTGTCTTGGAACGGTTCGCTGAACCCCCCCCCAGGACTAAAGCCGGCTGAAGCCGGGAGCATGCGGCTAAGCCTCTTGGTCAGCCGATATATTCCACACCCATGTAAGGCTGCAAAGCTTTGGGCACCCGTACCCGTCCGTCTTCTTCCTGATAGTTCTCCAGAACAGCCGCGACCGTCCGGCCGACCGCCAGACCGCTTCCGTTGAGAGTATGCACGTACTCCGGCTTGCCTTTGGCTTCCCTGCGAAAGCGAATGTTGGCCCTGCGCGCCTGAAAATCTTCGAAATTGCTGCAGGATGAGATTTCGCGATAAAGGTTGAAGCTAGGCAGCCAAACCTCCAGGTCATAGGTCTTGGCCGACGTGAAACCCAAATCCCCGGTCGACAGGGCCATGACCCGATAAGGCAAGCCCAACTCCTGCAAAATACTCTCCGCATCACGGGTCAGTTTTTCCAACTCGGAATAGGAATCTTCCGGAAGAGAAAACTTGACCAGTTCCACTTTGTTGAACTGGTGTTGGCGGATGAGACCCCGTGTGTCTCTGCCCGCCGACCCGGCCTCAGAGCGAAAACAGGCGCTGTAGGCACAATGATAAAGCGGCAGCTTCTGCCCGTCGAGAATCTCGTCACGGTAGAGATTGGTCACCGGCACTTCCGCTGTAGGGATGAGAAAATACTCCGTTCCCGCCACTTTGAAGGCATCCTCTTCGAATTTTGGCAGCTGCCCGGTTCCGACCATGGAATTCCGGTGCACCATATAGGGCGGCAGAATCTCCAAATATCCTTTGGCCGTATGCCTGTCCAGCATAAAACTAATCAGGGCCCGTTCCAATTTGGCGCCCAATCCTTTGTAAAAAGTAAAACGCGCCCCCGTCACCTTTCCCGCTCGGGCAAAATCCAAAATGTCCAGCCCTTCGCCTATGTCATAGTGAGCACGGGGAGTAAATTCGAATTTTCGAGGCGTTCCCCAAGAGCGGACCTGCACGTTGGCACTTTCGTCCGGACCCACCGGAACGCTCTCGTGCGGGATATTGGGGATCCCGTAGAGGACCGTCTCCATTTCCCGCTCAATTCCGCCAAGCTCCTCTTCCATCTCTTTGATCGTCTGCCCGACCTGCCTCATCTCCACAATCAGGTTCTCGGCATCGCCACCCTTCTTTTTAAGGCGGCCGACTTCCTCGGAAACAGAATTGCGCCGGCTTTTCAGACTTTCCACCCGGAAAAGCAGTTTGCGCCGCTCTTCTTCCTTTTGCAAAAATTCATCCAAACTAACGGAAGCGTTACGTTTTCGCAACGCCTCTTTGACTGCGTCCGGATGGCTGCGTACAAACTTCAGATCTAACACAGCAACCCCTCCATGTAATTCACAAGCTACACCCCAGGTCTCCTAAGCAAGTCCGCCACTGCCTGCGCTTGCTCCAATCGTAAGACTCCCACTTCCGCAAGCTTACACAAATGAGAGCGGGCCCCGCGTACTCCCCCGACAGTGATACTCCGGCGTTGAAATTCACCGGTACTCTGAGACCATCTTCAA
This sequence comes from Acididesulfobacillus acetoxydans, assembly GCF_902729405.1. GTDB lineage: Bacteria > Bacillota > Desulfitobacteriia > Desulfitobacteriales > Desulfitobacteriaceae > Acididesulfobacillus > Acididesulfobacillus acetoxydans. Next base: position 536,261 of record NZ_LR746496.1, on the reverse strand, counting down.
AAAGTACTCATGTACCCGCTTATCCGGGGTAAGTTCGGGATGAAAAGCACTGGCCAGCATGTTGCCCTGGCGTATGAAAACTATTTTCCCCTCATGTTCCGCCAAGATCCCTACGTTCGGGGCCACTTTGGCGACGTACGGCGCCCGGATGAAAACGGCCCGCACAGGATGACTGCCAAGGGCCGGAACGCTCAAATCTGTTTCAAAGCTGGCAATTTGGCGCCCGAAGGCATTGCGCCTCACAGTGACATCCATCAGCCCCAAGCGGTACTGGTCGCTGCCGTCTATATCCTTGGCCAGCAAGATCATCCCGGCACACGTTCCGAACAGAGGCAGATCCTTAGCCGCCAGTTGCTTAATTCTGTCCCCTAAGCCGTCACTTTGCAACAGTTTCGCCATGGCGGTGCTCTCCCCGCCGGGTAAAACTAAGCCTTGAACCCCTTCCAGGTCCGAGGGCTTGCGCACTTCCGTTACGTCACAGCCCAGACTTTCCAGCGCGAAACGATGTTCGCGAAACGCCCCTTGCAAAGCAAGAACTCCGACTTTCCCTTGCACCGGTTACCAGCCCCGTTCCTGCATCCGCTGGTTTTCGGCGATCGTCGAGATTTCCAATCCGGGCATCGCCTCTCCCAAGTCCTTGGAAATGTCCGCCAGCGTCTTGGGATCGTTAAAATGGGTCGTCGCCAGAACGACCGCCTTGGCCCTCGCTTTTGGATCAGACGATTTGAAAATACCCGAGCCGACGAAAATCCCGTCCACCCCCAATTGCATCATCAGCGCCGCGTCGGCCGGTGTGGCGATGCCGCCGGCCGCAAAATTCACGACCGGAAGCTTGCCGTTCTCCGCTACGTAGACGACCAAATCATATGGTGCACCCATCTCCTTGGCCGCAGTCATCAGTTCCTCTTTGGGCATGGTCGTCAGTTTGCGAATGTCACTCATGACTGTGCGCATGTGACGTACCGCTTCCACCACATTCCCCGTGCCCGGCTCACCTTTAGTCCGGATCATAGCCGCCCCTTCGCCGATCCTGCGCAAGGCCTCACCCAAATTCCGGGCCCCGCACACGAAAGGAACCTTAAAGGCGTGCTTATCGATGTGGTACATGTCGTCGGCCGGGGTTAAAACTTCACTTTCGTCAATGTAGTCTGCTCCCAAAGCCTCAAGGATTTGTGCCTCGACGAAGTGGCCTATGCGCGCCTTGGCCATAACCGGAATGCTGACTGCCTCCATGATCCTTTGAATGATCGTTGGGTCCGCCATCCGAGCCACCCCGCCGGCAGCCCGGATATCTGAAGGAACCCGCTCTAAGGCCATCACGGCGCAAGCCCCGGCTTCCTCCGCTATTTTAGCTTGTTCTGGGGTTGTCACATCCATAATGACCCCGCCCTTAAGCATCTCCGCCAGTCCGGTCTTAACCTTCCAAGAACCGATTTCCGACATTTTGTATCCTCCTCATTGCCACCAGTGTCGCATTTAAAGTCATCGTAACACCTGGGTAAAAGTTTGTCAATTTACTGTTCGAGCCCGTCATCGGGCACTTCCGGCACTTCCGGGGCTTCGAGTGTTTCGCCGTCCTCTTCCTTATTGACGACTTTAGCTATGGCCACGACTTTACCCTCGTCCGTGCGCATGGCCATAACCCCTTGGGCCGTCCGCCCCTGCTTGGAGATGCCGGCGACCTCCTGGCGGGTAATCAGTCCGTCATTCGTGATCACCATCAATTCATCCTCAGGCTGCACCACTTTAACCCCTGCCAAGCGACCGGTTTTGGCGGTGACGCGCATCCCGATCAATCCTTTACCGCCGCGCCCCTGTGCCCTGTATTCCGTCAGGTTGCTCCGTTTGGCATAGCCGTTCTCAGTCATCGTGAGAAGGTCTCCGCTCTCGCCGGCCACATCCATACCCACAACCACATCTCCGGCCGCCAGCGTAATCCCTTTTACCCCCCGAGCCGTGCGGCCCATTTCCCTGACGTCCGCCTCAGGAAAACGAATACACAAGCCCGCGGCAGTAGCCAGGATGATGTCCTCCTCGCCCTTGGTCAAGCGCACTCCAATCAACTCGTCCCCTTCGTCAAGATTTAAAGCGATGAGTCCGTCACGCCGGGATGAATTATACTCGCAGAGCCGGGTCCGTTTGACAATCCCCTGTTTTGTGGCCATGAAGATCAGGCACTCTGCGGTAAACTCTTTCACCGACAAGACCGCCGTGATCGTTTCATCCGAATTGACGCTGAGCAGGTTGACGATTGCCGTCCCCTTGGCCGTGCGGCTCGCTTCGGGTATCTCGTAAGCCTTGAGCCGGAACATTCTGCCCCGTGAGGTAAAGAAGAGAAGATAGTGATGAGTGGAGGTGATGAATAAGTGTTCAACAAAATCCTCTTCTTTGGTGGCCATCCCGTGAACCCCTTTGCCACCCCGCCGTTGGCTCTTGTACGTATTTAAAGGCAGGCGTTTGATATAGCCGTCATGAGTCACCGTGATGACAACATCTTCTTCTTCAATTAGGTCCTCAATTTTCACATTGCTGTCTGCAAAGGAGATCCTGGTCCGCCTTTCATCGCCGAATTTCTCTTTGATCTCGTTTAACTCTGTTTTGATGATCTCCAGCACCATTTTCTCGGAAGCCAGAACCGCCCGGAAATACGCTATTTTGTTGAGAAGTTCCTGATAATCCTCTTCGAGCTTCTCCCTCTCCAAACCCGTCAGCCGCTTCAGTCGCATATCGACGATGGCTTGTGCCTGTTTTTGGCTCAAGCCGAAACGGCTCATCAAGTTTTCCTTGGCATCCCCTTCATCCGCTGAGGAGCGAATGGTGGAAATCACTTCGTCGATATGGTCCAGGGCGATGCGCAAACCCTCCAGGATATGGGCTTCGGCCTCCGCTTTGTTCAGATCGTAACGGGTGCGCCGAACAATGACTTCTTTCTGATGCTCGATGAAGAGATGCAGAATTTCCTTCAGGTTCAGGACCTTCGGCTTGCCGTCCACAAGAGCGAGGAGGGTAATGCCAAACGATTCCTCCATAGACGTATGCTTGTAAAGCTGATTCAGAATTACCTGCGGATTTACATCGCGCCTCAGTTCGATGACGATCTGCATCCCGGTCCGGTCCGACTCATCCCTGAGGTCTGTGACCCCGTCCAGTCTTTTCTCTCGCACCAACTCGGCGATTCGCTCGACGAGCTTCGCTTTGTTGACCAAGAAAGGAATTTCCGTAACGACTATCCGGTTCTTGCCCGATTTCTCCATCGGTTCAATAGCTGCCCTGGCCCGGGTTCTGACATTTCCTCTTCCGGTCGAGTAGGCGCTTTTTATGCCCTCTGTGCCCATGATAATGCCCCCGGTGGGAAAATCGGGACCTTTGATCCAGTTCATAAGTCCATCCAGGGTGAGATCCGGATTGTCAATCAAGGCGACTGTTCCTTGAATGACCTCCCCTAGGTTGTGGGGAGGAATGTTCGTCGCCATGGCCACGGCTATCCCCGCGGAACCGTTGACCAAAAGATTGGGAAACTTAGCCGGTAAAACGGTGGGCTCCTCTTCCTTTTCGTCATAGTTCGGTACGAAATCGACGGTTTCTTTGTCCAGATCGGCCAACATGTACGGGGCCAGCTTGGACATTCTCAATTCGGTGTAGCGCATGGCCGCAGCCGAATCTCCGTCGACCGAACCGAAATTACCGTGCCCGTCGATCAAAGGATAACGGCTGGAAAACCCCTGGGCCATGCGCACAACGGCATCATAAATCGCGGCATCACCATGAGGGTGGAATTTGGCCATACAATCCCCGACCAAGCGGGCGGATTTAGAATAGGCCTTGTTGGGTGTCATCCCCAGTTCATGAAGGGTATAGAGGATGCGACGGTGGACCGGCTTGAGACCGTCCCGCACATCAGGAAGCGACCGGCCGACGATGACACTCATGGCATAATCAATATAGGACCGTTTCATCTCATTGGAAATCTCTACCGGCAGGACTTTTCCTCCCTGCATTTCGAGGGACATAGACGAGCACTCCTTTTATTCTAGATATCCAAATTCCGGACCTCATGAGCGTGTTCGTGAATGAATTCGCGCCTTGGTTCGACCTTGTCACCCATGAGAATGGTGAACAACTCGTCCGCCAGCACTGCGTCTTCCATGTTTACCTGGAGGATCGTGCGCTTGGCCGGGTCCATCGTCGTTTCCCAGAGCTGTTCCGGATTCATCTCGCCCAAGCCTTTATAGCGCTGGATCTCAGCCTTTTCCCGTCCAACAGTCTCCAGCACCTTTTTCAGTTCATCGTCATCATAGGCATAAGTAATCTTGTTTCCCTTCTTGACCTTGAATAAAGGCGGTTGGGCTATATAGACATAGTTGTTTTCGATAAGCGATCTCATATAGCGGTAGAAAAACGTGAGCAGAAGGGTCCGGATGTGGGCTCCGTCTACGTCGGCATCTGTCATGATGATGATTTTGTGGTAACGGGCTTTGCCTAAGTCAAATTCGTCGGAAATTCCCGTCCCCATGGCCGTAATCATGGCCCTTATTTCTTCATTGGCCAAAACTTTGTCCAGCCTTGCCTTTTCCACGTTAAGAATCTTCCCACGCAAGGGCAGAATGGCCTGAAAGCGCCGGTCCCGTCCCTGTTTTGCCGAACCGCCGGCGCTGTCTCCTTCCACCAGGTACATCTCGCACAGTTCCGGTTCCTTCCAGGAACAGTCCGCCAGTTTGCCGGGCAGAGAGGTGCTCTCCAAGGCGCTCTTGCGCCGGGTGAGTTCCCGCGCCTTGCGGGCCGCGTCCCGGGCCCGCGCCGCCTGAAGGGCCTTCTCCAAAACCTTCTTAGCTACGGCGGGGTTTTCTTCCAAAAAGGTGTTGAGACCATCCGCTGTGACCGACTCGACAATGGAACGAATTTCACTGTTGCCCAACTTGGTCTTGGTCTGGCCTTCAAACTGCGGTTCCCGAACCTTCACGGCGACCACAGCGGTGAGCCCTTCCCGGATGTCCTCGCCGGACAAGTTGTTTTCCTGGCCCTTGATCAGGTTGTATTTGCGAGCGTAGTCGTTGATAACCCGAGTCAGAGCAGCTTTGAAACCTGCCTCGTGAGTGCCGCCCTCCTGGGTATTGATGTTGTTGGCGTAAGAGAGCAGGTTTTCCGTATAACCGTCATTATATTGAAGGCCGACTTCCACTTGAGTGGTGTCTTTCTCTCCTTCAAAGTAAATGGGCTTTGCGTGCAGACAATCTTTATTCTTGTTCAGATAACGAACAAAGTCCTCAATCCCGCCGGTATGAAAGAAAGCTTCGCGCGTATCCGTTCTTTCGTCCAAGAGGGTAATGGCCACGCTCTTATTGAGAAAGGACAATTCGCGCAGGCGGTGAACCAGAGTTTCAAACTGAAAAGTTATGTCCTCAAAAATCTCCGGGTCCGGGTAAAAGGTTATCTTAGTCCCGGAGCCGAGACTCTCGTCTTTGCTCACTGTTTTCAGCGGGCCCGTCGGCTTCCCCTGAGCATAGTCTTGGCGGTAGACATTACCGTTCATTCGGACCTCGGCAATCAACCACTTGGAGAGAGCATTGACCACGCTCAAACCCACCCCATGCAGTCCGCCGGAAACTTTATAGGCGGTGCCGCTGAACTTCCCACCCGCGTGCAGGACCGTGAGAGCAACTTCGACGGCCGGCTTGCCGAGCTTCGGGTGAATGTCTACCGGGATCCCGCGCCCGTTATCAACGACAGTCACGCTGCCGTCACGGTTAATCGTCACCGCGATCTTGTCGCAAAACCCCGCCAAGGCCTCGTCAATACTGTTGTCTACGATTTCATAGACCAGATGGTGCAACCCCCGGCTGCCGGTGGTTCCGATGTACATGCCGGGGCGCCTTCGGACCGCCTCTAATCCTTCCAATACTTCGATCTGTTCCGCGTTATAACTCGGCTGCATGTCTAAGTTAACATCCTGCAAGGCGTGCCCCTCCCAAAATATACCTTTAACCCATTTATTATACATTAATTGAAGGAAATTATCAAGGCAAGGAAAGATATGCCAGCGAATCAAAAAGAGCATGGCGAATTCCGCGGACAGCGACGAATTTAACCATGCTTTTCTCCTTGATCCCCCATATGTTTTCTTTATGTTCTTTATATTCTTCACCTTATAGGCTTATATAATACTTGATCATTGGCTTATATAATACTTCACCGACTTATATAATACTTCTCCCCGAACATGAATTCGTTCTCCCAGTGTTCGTCACACCCGCCTTCAGTCTTGCGCACGAAGGAGTTAAAAATACCGCCGGAGTACCCCGCAAGTTGTGTTATAATATGAGCGAGGATACACGCAGGAGGAGGGTATTTCTATATGACAGGCTCTCTTGAGACCAAGGTTCTTCTCTATTCGGACGGCTCCGCCCAGTCTTTTTCCGCGGCTGTCTATACGGCCACCCTGCTCAAGAACATGCCCAGTATGAGTTTAACCGTCGTCCAGACCAGAGAGGCAGCTCAGCACGCGCCGGACTTGGAATACAGTTGGCTCAATACTTGGCCCACAACACCCAGTCCCGACTTAAGGGAACGCGTCATTGATGAGTCCGATGCCCTTACCAACAAGCTCTATGACGAGATACGCGCCAAAACGGTGCGGATATTTACCGAACGCGGACTCAAAGTCACCCACGAGGTAATCCCCGCGGGTGCAAGTATTAGCGACACTGTTGACGCAATTCTTGAATTTGCCAAGAAAAATAAATGTGAATTGATTATTATGGGTACACGGGGTCTCACTTCCTTAAAAGGCCTGCTCTTTGGCAGCCTGGCCCACGAAATGCTGACAAAGTCTATGATACCGGTGTTATTGATTAAGAAGCTTCCCCAGGAGTTCATTGACGATCTCTGAGCCCGCTGGGGCCTAGGCGGACGCAGGCGCCGGCATCTTCGGCGATACAAGCATATGCTCGAAACCCCAAGTGTTCGGGGGCAGCCCGAAGGCATAAGCCATCAACTGGGTGAAGAAGAGGACCGGAATCTCATAGCCCGTGCCGAACTTCTCATTGACTTTCTCTTGGTGCGTTTCTAAGTTAAGCTGGCAAAGGGGACAGAGCGTAACGATAATATCCGCCCCCGCTTCAACGGCGGAAGCCAAAATTTCTTTAACTTGGCCCGTCACAACCTCAGAGGCTGGAACCACGTGCGAACTCCCGCAGCAGGTAGTCTGCCGGGCAAAGTTTACGTTTTCTGCACCAAGCGCCCGGATGAGCCTATCCAGCGCCTTCGGACTTTCGGCCTGATCGAAATCTCCCGGATGGGCCCGCATCGTTTGGCAGCCGACGTACCCGGCGACTTTCAGTCCCTTTAAGGGCACTTGCACCCGACCTTCAATCCTCCCAGGGCCGATCTCCCCCAGCATGACATCGATTGCCCGCTTGACTCGAACGCTCCCCGAATAATGCAAACCTCCGACAGCCAACGCCTTATTCACCCGTCCGGCATATACGCTGTCCTCTTGCAGACGCAAATTCGCAGTCGCAAGATTCAAATAGCAGGAGCTGCAAGCTACCAGCACGTCCTGTTTCATCTCTTCCGCCAAGGCCAGGTTCCTGGCCACTAACACTTGCTGAACAAAACCACCGGCAACGCCGGATGCGATAGAAGCGCCGCAGCAATTCCAGTCCGGGATTTCCTCCAATCTCAGTCCAAGCGCTTCGGCTGCAGCAAGAAGCGACTTGGCATAAGATACGGCGATACTCTCCATTGAACAACCGGGATAATAGCTCATGCGCATTACACTTCGCCTCGGTTCTGCATTATTTTAGCCTTTGTAATTATTCTTTGCAGTGCTTCGGGATCTTTGACGCTCCGCGGCGGAATGAGGCTGATCCGCTTGCGTGAAAGCATCTTAAACCCCAATCGTCTCCGCCCCAAGGCCTCCTTAAGGCCTGTTCTTCCCCGCCGGCGGTAAAAACCGAACAGTACACCGGTTTCAAACGATCTCCCTCGCAGATATACCTCCCGCCAGAAGCTCAGATAGAATTGTGCCTGTGCCGACTCGCACTTTCCCGTTCGAATGGCCAAGTATTTAAGGTCGTGCATCATGTCAGCTATGGCAATGCCGTATGGACAGATGACCTTGCAACTATAACATGATGTGCACATCCACATCGTGTTAGCCCCCAGGACATCGTTCTCTCTGCCCTCCTTAATCACGGCGAACAATCTTTGAGGCGAGTAGTCCATAACTTCACAGGTTGGGCATGACGTAGCACAGAGGCCGCACTGCAGACACCGCGTACTGAACTTTCCGTAAGGCAGTGCCCCCAGGCGGCTCGCCAGATCGTTAACGAATCCCTCATTTTTGGACCCACTTACTTCTGCCGCCATCTCCATTGCCCCCTTCTTTTACCACCGCACAGCACCTTTTGCTCACTTCTTCTTCACTTCACTTGTTTCTAAGCGCTTGGGAGTTCTTTCACAATTACTCTCTGGCATCCCCTATAGATCTCTATCTTCTGATAAAACCGCCGGCTGCCCCGAAGTTCACGCACCCACTGTTCGTGGCTTAAGCGTAGCACCCGTAAGGCAGCCGGTCAATATCGCCGCAATGAAGTTCTCTTATGGCCGCCTATGCCTGATCCACTGTTTTTATTCCTTCTTTAATTTTTCCGGATATCTTCTCCATCAGCTCCTGAAAGCGCAAATTGGCGTTGTTCGACTGTTGGACCTGGGGATCTTTCAAACAGTCCGCCTCCATTTGTTTCATTTTCTCTTGCTCCTCCGGGCTGTCGGGAGCGCCGGCAAGCTGACGCCTATAAGCTTCTTGACGCAATTTCTGCAAATCCTCCACAAGTTTCCGCGCTTGCGGATTATGCAAAAGCTCATACTCTGTCTTTTTGAAGTCTTTATAGATTGCGGTACGCGCAATCGCTTGTCCCAAGTCCGTGCATTTCTCCATGATCTCGTCAAATTGACTCATCGTTAACCCTCCAAATCTTTCTCGTCTCGGGCGAGACTCCCTGCGTCCGCGTATAATCGCCACCCTGCGGCCGACTCCACGAGACCGGCCGCGTGAAACTCGCCCGCTTGCAATCACCTTTGACCTACGTACGAACGGCCCGGGAACCTCCAAAAGAAAGCGGGTTCTTTCACATTTTACCTGCTCCCCCCAGGTCCAATACTGCTGTCGCTCCCTCCTTCGGACACCCCGGGATCAAACGAATACTGCCCCCGTATGTCCTGAATTCTAGCATGCGCTACCCGGGAAGTCAATCACCAAGGCGCCTTGCCGCGGGGCCGGCAAGGCGAGGAAATACTTTTAGACCCCGCCCGTTTTGCGAGCTCCGCCCTCCGTCAAGTAATTGTCTATGAACTCTTGCGGCAGCTTTTTGATCAATAGTACAGGAATCCCTGACCTGTTGAGCATAGTATGTGCCAGACTCCCGTGAATCAACCCGTGAAAGGATGAGAGCCCGCGCGTACCCATAATAATAAGTTCAAAGGCATTCTTCGTCGCGTATTCAAGGATCATGTCTACCGTCTCCGAAATATCCGGTGCGTCGGCAACGCTGGTGCTGGTGCACAATTCCTGGTGGCTCACATTCGTCGCCCGCAGGGCGAAGATGTCATTCGTTTTCTGTAATATCTCGTCATATTGCCGGCGCGTCTCGGCGTCACTCTCACTGAGGACCCGTTTCATCCACTCTTCCGTCGGCCGCGCGGGCCAGGTGTCAATCCAACGATAGTCCGAGCCTTTGATACAGCCCCAATAGTATCTTTTGTACTTGGGCCTTAATTCTTTCCAGCTGTACTCTGTACCGGCTCCGCCTTGCTCACATTCCTGCAGTTGTACGACAGTCAGGTACATGTTGGGCGTATTCTTCAAAAGGGTGGCGGTATAGACGGCTGCGGAAAAAGCCTGGTGAGATCCGTCAGAGTAGAGCAGCACCTTAAACTTGGAATCATTCATCCGAAATACCTCTTTCGCGGCTATTTTCAGAATGATTATAACACAGCCCCCATGTCTCTGGAAAGGTGCTCGTTTCAGCCGTGAACGATGATTGAAAGATTTTTTCCGGAGCGCCGTGCCCCCGCCTCCGGCCCCTTGACCCGCCACTCCCGGGTCCGCGCCGTCATCAGCCTACCCAAACATAACCATGCCCACGATACCGGCCGCCAGAATCAGGTAGGCAGGGTGCAACCTAGTTTTGATCAAGATAACCATGGCAGCAAGCAGCAGTAGCGCGCTTTTCACATCAATCAGATGGCCCCCGCCGATAATACCGTCGCTGAGGGCAAACTTCACCGCCGCGAAAACAATAATCCCCACAATTGTTGGCCGGAGGCCGTAAAAAGCCGCCTTCACTAATGGATGATTTTGGAACTTTACAAACAATTTACCGATAACCAATATAAGCAAAAGCGAAGGCAGCGTGACCGCCAGGCAGGCCACCACCGCACCCGGCAAACCTAAACACTTATCGCCGACGATGGTCGCGGTATTGGTAGCTATCGGTCCCGGCGCCATAGCCGAGATCGCTATCATGTCCGTAAATATGCTCATACTCAGCCAATGGTGATTTTGGACCTCTGTCTGAATAAGCGGTATCATGGCGTAACCGCCGCCAAAACTGACGAGTCCCAACTTAAAAAAGGTGATGAATAAGTCCAGAAAAGCGTTCATAATTTCTCACCGCGTACTTTCTTTTGCGCTGAGGCCTGCTTCTGCAGCTTTTGCACCTGCACCAGAACTATGCCCACCAGGGCCCCCGAGATGATTACCAAGATTAAGTTGAGACTTTTGAACAACAAGAGAGCGATAACGCAAACAGCACACAAAGCAACACACGTCTTGTCAACTAGCGATACCTTGCTCATCTTCCAGGCGGCGGAAGCGATCAAGGCTACGACCACAGGGCGGATACCGCGCAGGGCCGCTTGGACATGGACATTATGCTGGAAGGAAGCAAAAAGAACCCCTAAGGCGATAATGATGACGAAAGTCGGTGTCACGATCCCCAACAGTGCGATCAGCGCCCCAGGAATCCCAGCGATCTGATAGCCGACAAAGATCGCGGAGTTGACCGCTATGGCCCCGGGCACCGACTGTGAGACGGCAAAGACGTCTACCAGTTCCTCTTTGCCGATCCACTTCTTCTTATGTACCATCACGTCTTCCATAATAGGGATCATGGCAAATCCGCCGCCAAAGGTTATCGGCGAAATCTTAAAAAATACCAGAAAAATCTCCAGCAACAATTTATAATCAAGTTTCTTTTTTTCCATCTTGAGCTCCCCCCATTTCATGAAGAACTCCATAACTTGTCGTGTGGGCGGCGGTCCGCCCAATGCCAACAGTTGGGTTCGCAGACGGCAGGGAGTGACCTGGCGCCGGGTTTAGGGATACCTCACACCTTCACCCAAAGACCACGCTCATTGACTTCACGCCCGGTTCCGCTTGTACACTCTCCACTCACTCTTCGGGCTGTGCCCATTTTCCGATTCGGACTTCGTCCGTCTTTCTCTTCTGCCCTTATCCGGGCCGCTTCATCAACGATCTTAACCGGTGCTGTCGATCCTGCATCCGAGTTTCAGCCATAACTTTCCGGTCCGTCCCGTACACTCTTCCATTTTCAGTCCTTCGGTCTTATTGTCCCCGGCACGTCGCGCGTTCGCCGCGCCTTTCTGAAGTCATCCTCACCGCGCAGCTATTCTTTGAAAGCTTGCGCTTCGGCGATACTGTCCACAGGACACTGTCGTGATGTTCAGCTTAATCTGAACCAGTTCACTCATATTCTCCCGGTCCCGCGATCGTTTGCCAGGGCGCGGGCCCCGGCCTCAGCCAGGCCCGCGCTCCTCTCGGGATTAACTTACTCGACGCCGAACATATCGATGATCGGACGTTTGAAGACTGACCATTCGCCGGTCTCGCGATCCCACTTCATGTTCACAAAGCAGTGCCAATTTTCCTCGTCCATTTCCGGGAAGTCCGTACGGAAGTAGTAGCCCGGCCAACGGGTCTCCTCGCGGAAGGCAACCGCCCGGACGTGCGATTCGGCCTGCCAAATTCTGTGCTTGTTCTCCCAAACCCGCATCAGTTCGTTGAGGTCCCTAGCTACCAGCTTGGAGGAATCCTCTTTCAGGTAGCCGATGAGTTCCATCGCTTTGTCGAGCGAAGTTTGGTTGAACGAGAAGCTGGCGCTCACGCCGCCGACATATTCGTCCATGATTTTTTGCAGCCGGAACATAAACATCTTCGGGAAGATATAGTTCGGATTGACGTTTTCGTCGGTCGTCAGGCCTTTGTTCTCTTCGAAAAGGGCAAACGGCTTATAGATTTCTTCCTTCAGGCCGGCCACAAGCTTGTCGTCGACATTGGGCTGGGTATTGTGTTCCAGGATGAACTTAACGGCCGACTTACCGGCAATCCGGCCTTCAGTCAGAGACCCTGAAGAGAATTTGTGCGGCGAAGCTCCCGAAGCGTCACCGGCGGCAAACAACCCGGGAACAGTCGTCATGTTGGCGTAACCCCAGAAGTAGTCCGTACCGGCTGACAGATCTTCTGGTCCGGAGACCCAAGCGCCGGACGCGCCGGAATGCGAACCGATAAAGTAAGGTTCAGTCGGCCCGATTTCCGAGGGCTTCTCTTCAGGCTGCACGTTGGTAGCCGCCCAGAGTAAGGCTTGTGAAATCGTCATATCGAGGAAGTCTTCCCAAGCTTCCGCTTCCAGAGTCTTCATTTTCTTTTTGAAAGCTTTCTCATCGCCTTCGTACTGTTTGGCCAAGTTGGCAATCGCCTCTTCTGTCCTCATATAGACAGGTCCTTTGCCGGCGTTGAGGTCCAACATCGTCTGGTAGTTACGCAGGTTGGCCGGGGTGGGTTTGGCCAGGCCGTACTTGCCGTATTTCTCCAGCACATCGTTGTGTGTTTCCATATAGTTTTCGCCGAAAGCGTTGGTAGCCCTGGACTTAAAGAGCAGGAACCAGGCGCCGACAGGTCCGTAAGCATCCTTAAAGCGGATCGGCACGAAGCGAACTTCCTGGGAGGTCATTTCCGCGCCCGCCTTGATCGTGAAATAAGTGGATGAACCTGTCGAGAAAGGAGGATACCAGGAACGGCCCATTCCTTCACCGGTGGAACGCGGTTTGAACACGCCGACCGTGCCGCCCATGGCAGCCAGCACAGCTTTGGCTTTGAACACATAGTATTTGTTCTCGCGGACGCTGAAGCCGACGGCTCCGGCCACCCGGCCATTGTCCAGCAAAGGCTCGGTGATGAAGATCCTCTCGTAAACATTCTCGGCGCCCAAAGCGTTCTTAGCCGCTTCAGCGACAATGACTTTATAGGATTCGCCGTTGATCATCAGCTGCCAACGGCCTTCGTGCACATACTTGCCGTCTTCTCCGCGCCAAATGGGAAGTCCCCACTTTTCGAACAAGTGCACCGAGCTGTCGACGTGGCGGGCGATACTGGCGACCAAGTCGTCCCTGGCGACCCCCATCAGGTCGTATTTCACATATTTAACGTAGTCTTCGACCGTGTTGTCCCCTTCGGTCAGCCCGATATATTCATTGATAGCCGATAGGCCCATCCCGACGGCGCCGGAACGTGTCATGGCGGCTTTATCGACCAGGGTTACTTTAATTCCGTGCTTTTTGGCCCAGTAGGATGCTTCAACCGCAGCACCGCAGGCCGCCATTCCTCCACCCACGATAAGAAGATCTGTGGTCACTTCGACGGTTTCAAAATTCATCGGCATGAAAATTAACCTCCCTATTCATTTCGTTCCCATTTCCGAGTAATCGGCGTAATCGGCCTTCCTGTTCTCTCAGACTCCTTTTTTACTCCACACGGGCGAACCCAGAGAATCCGGCTCTGTAAAGAGCTCGACACCGTTGATGTCGCCGCCCTGTGCGTAACCGCCGTCAGGAACCGCTGTCCCTTCCTCGGTCGTACGAATCGGGAATTTGAAGCGTTTAAGCGTACCGTTACGGAATTTCAACGTCCACATAATACTGTCAGAACCCCGAAGAGGAGTGCAGGACGCGCCCATCGGCACGAAATCGGCGTAGCCGCGCATATCCATAGCTTGTTGCGGGCAGGCTTTCACGCAGCAGAGGCATTCCCAGCAAGCCCAGGGGTCCCGATTGTAGGCTTTCATTCTTTCCTTGTCCAGGGTCATCAAGTCATTCGGGCAAACATACATGCAAGCAGTCTTGTCCTGCCCTTTGCATCCGTCACACTTGTCCGCATAAACAAAACTTGGCATAGCTTTAACCTCCATCATTTATATTTTTAATAAAGAACTTGAGGGTTCTTTCACAATTGCGAGCCCGTTAGCGATCTCTCATTCACCCTACTGCAGACTCTTATAGTAGCGGACCAGTATTTGCAAAACCTCAGCCCGGCTGAATTCGCTTGGAGGAAGTTCTCCGCTGCCCAACATAGCCCGCAGCTTGGTGCCGCTGATGTTCAAGTGATCTTCCGGGCCGTGAGGACAGGTCTTCTCCGTCGTCATACCCTGGCATTTACTGCAGTAGAAAGCCGAAGTCACTTTAATAGGCTGACAAAGCAGTTCTCCCGGCTTGAATTGGTCGAAGAGCTCTTGCGCCTGATAGGAGGTGTAATACGACCCGACTCCCGCGTGGTCGCGGCCCACGAGCAGGTGGCTGCAACCGAAGTTCTGCCGGAAAATGGAGTGCAGGATGGCTTCGCTCGGCCCGGCATAACGCATTTCCATCGGATAGACCCTCATGACAGAAGTCCGGGCGTTGAAGTAATTCTTCAACAAGACCTCGTAGCATTCCAGGCGCACTTCGGCTGGGATGTCACCTTCTTTCAGTTTGCCGACGATCGGGTGGATAAGCAGTCCGTCACAAACCTCATTCCCGATTTTGCACAAGAACTCGTGCGAGCGGTGCAAGGGGTTCCGCGTTTGAAATGCCGCAACGGTCGCCCAGCCCTTCTCATCAAACAGGGCCCTCGTTTGTGCGGGAGTCGCATAGTAAGCGCCGTATTTTACGTCATAGTCCAGCTGGCTGAAGGTCACCACCGGGCCGCCGACGTTCACGTCCCCCTGAGCCTGGACTTTCTGCACCCCGGGGTGCTTCATGTCGTCCGTGAAGAAGACCTCGCGGCATTCCTTGCCTTTGTCATAATCGTATTTTTCACTGACCGTCATTATCCCGACATAAGTGTCGGTTTCATCATCCACCAAAGCCGCTTCCGTCCCGTCTTTCAGGCCGGCAGCCTGCTCTTTCGAGACCGAGAGTGTAATCGGAATCGGCCAAGCGAGTCCGTTGCTCAAGTGCTTTGTACCAACTACACTTTCGTAATCTTGTTTACCCATGAATCCTGTCAGCGGGCTGAAAGCCCCCATTCCAATCATCAGAAGATCAGAAGTTTCTCTGGAAGTCATGCGAATCGCCGGCAACGTTTTTGCTTTGGCCATATAATCGGCCCGTTCCGATTCGGGGAGCAAAACCGGTGTCAGCTTTCCGCCATGCGGGGATACGAGTTTCGACATCATCCAAGCCTCCTTATTCTTACCGTTGGGTCTCCTCTTTCTCACCCCCCCTTCTCTGAAAAATTCGCATGACCCATTCGCAATGCTGCATCGGCGCTTAACCAGGGAAACATATTAAACCCCCGCCATGGCACGATTTTTTGTCCGTCTTCTCTCAATCTCTCCGCAGTTTCAGCCCTTAAATTCACGGACACTTGCTCTAGCCATTGCGATTTTAGGGGTTATGCAGCACACTCAGCCTCTCCGAAGATGAGACGGAAAATATCCGGCTGAAATTCCGACGCAAAGGATTATGATTTCTTTCACATGTGTGGCAACATTCCGGGACTGTCTCTTTACCGACAGAAGTTACCATTTGCACAAATCTATCCAAATCATAACCCCTTCCCCAGCAAAGACTATCACTGAGGATATATTAAGTCAATATTCCTATAATGAATTTATCCAATGGTGAGGAGGTGGTGGGGAAGGGCCGGCGCGGGCCCGCAGGAGCGTGTTTTTCCGGTCCCGCGGATCCGTGCGCCGCAATATTCCCCACTCTGCCCTCATTTCCGCGTCTTAGTGCAAGAACGGCGCGATAATCAGTGAGATAGTCCCCATAACCTTGATCAAAGCATTCAGCGAAGGACCGGAAGTATCTTTGAACGGATCACCCACGGTATCACCGATAACCGCGGCGGCATGGGTGGGAGTTCCTTTCCCGCCCAGATTCCCGGCTTCAATGTACTTCTTGGCGTTATCCCAGGCGCCGCCCGCGTTAGCCATGAAAATAGCCAGCAAGAGCCCTGAAACCGTACCTCCCGCCAAATATCCGCCCATGGCGTCTTTCCCGAGCAGGAATCCCACCAGAATCGGCGTGACGACCGCCAGCAGTCCGGGCACGATCATTTCGCGCAGGGCAGCCTTCGTCGAGATGTCAACACAGGCCCGATAATCCGGTTTGCCGGTTCCTTCCATAATGCCCGGGATCTCCTTAAACTGCCGTCTCACTTCTCCAATCATCTCGAAGGCAGCTTTGCCGACAGCCTGCATAGCGAATGACGAGAACAAGAACGGAACTGCGGCTCCTATAAACACGCCGATGATGGTCTTCGGCACCAAAATGTTGATCGTCCGCAAGTGAGCCAAATCCGCAAAAGCGTTGAACAGTGCCAAAGCCGTCAAAGCGGCTGAGCCGATAGCGAATCCCTTGGCGACAGCGGCCGTGGTATTTCCTACCGAATCGAGCTTGTCGGTCGTTTTACGCACATTGGGCTCGAGTTCTGCCATCTCCGCAATGCCACCCGCATTGTCGGCAACAGGTCCGAAGGAATCGATCGCGACGACCATACCCGCCGTCGACAACATCGCCATAGCAGCCATCGCGATTCCAAAAATGCCGGCCGATGCGAAAGAAACGTAAATGGCCGCACAGATGACCAGCACTGGCAGGGCCGTACTCTTCAGTCCAATAGCCAGACCGGCAATAATGTTGGTCGCCGCGCCTGTCTCCGACGCCTTAGCAATGCTCTGGGCCGGCTTCTTCTGGTTCGAAGTGTAGTATTCGGTCAGGAGTCCGATCAGGACGTTGACGACCAAACCGGCGAGAATAGCGACAAATACGCCGTTCGGGGTTACTGTAACTCCTTGTACTCTTATAGAGGCCGGCAAAAGCCATTGGACGAGTCCGTAGGCCGCAATCGCCGTTAGAATATTGGTACCCCACAATCCCCTGTTGAGAGCCCCTTGAGGATTGGCGTTTTCCCCGGTCCTGACGAAGAACGCGGCAATGATGGTCGCCACCAGTCCGGCCGCTCCAAGGAGCAAAGGCAGCATCACGCCGGGCAGACCCTGACTGATAGTCCGATACGTCGTAAAACCGACCAGCATAGCGGCAATCGTCGAAGCAGCATAGGATTCAAACAAGTCCGCGCCCATTCCGGCGGTATCCCCGACATTATCTCCGACGTTATCCGCAATCGTCGCCGGGTTGCGCGGATCATCTTCCGGAATTCCGGCTTCGACTTTACCCACCAGGTCGGCGCCCACATCCGCGGCTTTTGTATAAATACCCCCGCCGACACGGGCAAAGAGAGCAACTGCGCTGGCGCCAAAGGCAAAGGAATTAATAATTTCAGGGCTTTTGAAGATCAGATAGAGAATCGAAACACCCAATAATCCGAGACCGGCTACGGACAAGCCCATGACCGCACCCCCGCGGAAAGACACGCCCAGAGCCTTATTCAAACTCGTCCGCGCCGCTTCCGTTGTGCGGGTATTGGCCCGGGTGGTGATGCTCATGCCTATATATCCCGCCACCGCGGACAGAAGTGAACCGCACAGGAACGAGACCGCAGTCGGCCACTGCTTACCCCACCAGAGAATAAAGAAAATGACAACCACGATGGGAACCAGAGTACGGTACTCACGATTTAGAAACGCCATGGCCCCCTCTTGAATAGCTTTCGAAATCTCCTGCATTTTGGCATTGCCCGGATTCTTCTTCAGGACCGAGCTGGCAAAATAGACGGCGAAAATCAAGGCGAGTATGCCCGCCCCTACACCCCAGAACGGATACGAACTTAAATGCATCGCTTGGACACCTGCGCTTTCTCAATGTAATAAATATAATAGATTAAGCCACACTGAGCCCCTAGCTGCCAAGGACAGACCGGCGGCCCGAAGGGGGTTTTCTGCTGCACCATCTCCTTTCCGTCTCCCTCATTCGTTTCCTTCTCCTTCGGCATCTCTCCCTTCAGTCAAAAATGTTCGGGAGGAGGGCGCAGGGTCCGCCGCAACCCGGGGGGCACTGCGGACCCGAACCCTTAATACCTGCTCCATGGGGTAAGCAAAGAACAAGATAACTTGCGCCGGCCCCGATTCAATCAGTCCCTCACTTCGGCGCTCGCGCCGCCCGCCCAGTCTTACGCCCTGGCTTGTTCCAGAATTTCCGCAATATCCAGAGCCTTGACTTTTTCCTCGGCTCCTCTCGCGTTAATACCGTCCCCGATCATGGTCAGACAGAAAGGACAAGCCGTGCCGACCAAATCAATCCCGACCGCCAAGGCCTCATCGGTACGCATGACGTTGATGCGTTCTCCTTCTTTTTCCTCCAGCCACATCCGTCCTCCGCCGGCGCCGCAGCAGAAGCTTTTTTCATGGTGATGGGCCATTTCCTTAATCTCAAACCCGACTTCGCGGAGCAAAGTACGGGGCTCTGCGTAGATCTTATTGTATCGTCCCAGATAACAGGAGTCGTGATAGGTAACCGTTTTCCCCGGGGTCGGGTTGAGTTTGAGTTTGCCCGACTTCACCAAATCCGCTAAAAATTCCGTGTGGTGGACCACTTCGAATTCTCCGCCGAACTGAGGATACTCGTTTCGCAAAATGTTGAAGCAGTGCGGACATTGGGTCAGAATTTTCTTGACCCCATAACCTTTCATCACTTCAATATTCTCCGTCGCCAAAGAGTAGAACAAGTATTCATTCCCGAGTTTACGGGCGGAGTCTCCGCAGCATTTCTCAGCATTACCGAGAATGGCAAAATTTACTCCCGCCGCCTGCAGCAGCTTGACCAAAGCCGCCGAAACCTTTTGGTTGCGTGAGTCGAAAGCCCCCGAGCAACCGGGCCAGTAGAGAATTTCTGCCTCCGGGTTCTCTTCATAAGTCGGAACACCCAGACCGGTTAAAAAGTCCGCTCTGCTGGTCCAACCGATGCCCCAGGGGTTGCCGTTGTTTTCCATATTACGAAAGGCCAGCTGAGCCTCGGAGGGAAAACGGCTCTCCATGAGTACCAGGTTCCGGCGCATGTCGATGGTCTTATCCACATGTTCGACGAAAATCGGACACTGTTCCTCACAGGAGCGGCAGGTGGTACAAGCCCAGAGGTCTTCTTCCGGAATGACTTCCCCAATGAGGGCCCGCAAACCCAGAGCCTCTTCAGTGAAGGCCTCTCCGGCCGCGTCTTCGGCTGCGGCCGCGCTTTCGCCGCTGGCCTGAGCCGGAGCGGCAAGTTTCTTCTTGGCCTCCTCAAGAGCACTCCCAGTCTCTTCCATATAGATGCGCATATCTTGAATAACCCGTTTCGGGTTGAGATGCTTCCCGCTTAAATAAGCGGGACAGTTGTCTTGGCAGCGCCCGCAGCGCAAACAAGCATCTGTGTTAAAAAGGGTCTTCCAGGAGAATTCCCGCAGTTTGCTTTTCCCGTAGGTCTCCAGACTTTCGTCTTCAAAGTCGATCAGCTCCGGAATTCCGATAGGGCCGCGCTTGCGGAAAAACTGATTGAGTGGGCCGAGGATAACGTGGAAAAGCTTCGAATACGGAAAGTAGCCGATAAACACCATAGCCAAGAGAAGATGAAACCACCAGAGAAAGCGGTGCAGCCCCAGCAAGGTTCCCTCGCTCAAATTTCCCCTGAGCAAATGGGCGATACCGTCGCCAACAAATCCGTAAGCTGCCCAAGGGTCGTGCACCGCGGCCATCCGCACCCCCTCAATACAGAAACCCGTAAGCAGGATGAGGAAGATGAGCCCCAGCATGAACCCGTCGTCCGGCTTGTTGTCGAGCCGGTCCGGGCGTGTGACGTAACGCCGCCAGGCCGCCATGAGAATCCCGAGGAAGGCCAGAAGACCGAAGAGATTTGCGGTGACCTTAATAAAAATATAAAGGGCGCCGTGAAAAATGTTTAATCCCGCGTCCGCCTGCAAGGCAACCACCACGGTCGCGAAAGCAAGCAGGACGAATCCCCAGAAAATGAAGAAATGCATCCACCCGGGATATTTTTCCTTCAGAATCCGTTTGTGCCCGAAGCCGTAGACGAGGACGTCCTTGATGCCCGCTCCGATGTCCTGCCAACGGTTTTCAGGCTGTCCCAATTTCCAGAGCCGGTAACGCCGGTAAAAACCGTAGACGAAAAAGACCATAGCGATTAAGAAGAGCGGGTAAATCAGGTAATGTCCTTCGATGTTCCAGTAAAGCTGCCGCGTAGCCAATGCTTTCCCTCCTTCCGCCTGAATTAGCCGAGACCGCATCCCCAGGAAACTTCTTAGGCGCTGACAAGTTTCTTGAACTCTTCCGTGAGCAGGGGCACAACCTCAAACAAGTCTCCCACAATACCGTAGCTGGCAACATTAAAAATATTAGCTTCCGGGTCTTTGTTGATCGCGACAATGAATTTTGAGGAGCCCATGCCCGCTAAGTGTTGAATAGCCCCAGAGATCCCGCAGGCTATATAAAGGGTTGGAGAAACTGTTTTACCCGTTTGCCCGACTTGGAATTTTTGTTCGCGCCAGCCGGAGTCCACGGCAGCCCTCGAAGCGCCCACCGCCGCGCCAATCACGTCCGCCAGTTGTTCCAGGATGGTAAAGTTCTCGGGCCCTTTCATTCCTCTGCCCCCGGAGACGATGATGTCCGCCTCGACAAGTTCGGGCCGTTTTGAGGTCGCGAGGGCCACCTCTTTGATAATAGCCCTCAGATCGGCCGGATCCACGGAGACAGTCTCCTTTTCCACTTCCGCCTGGCGTGACTCGTCCGCAGCCGCTATGGCAAAAGTGTTGGGGCGAATGGTGGCGAGGACGGGCCGGGCGGTTGACCCGGTATAAGCGAAAGCTTTTCCGGCGTAGATCGGGCGTTTGAACACGAGGAATTTCTCCGGGTCATGTTCGATGCCTGTGCAGTCCGAAGCGAGTCCCACTCCCAGCCTCTGCGCCAAGCGCGGCGCCAAATCCCTGCCCGTGGCAGAATTGCCCATAAGAAAGGCTTGCGGCTCCCCTTTGCGGATGACTTGGTTCAGAGCCGAGGTATAGGCTCCGGTCGAGTAATTCTTTAATTGTTCATTTTCCACAAGAATGACTTTGTCGGCACCTTGGGCCGCAACCGCCTTCACCAGAGTTTCAACACCCTGTCCCAGGATAACGCCCACCAGCGGCTCCCCGATCTGGTCGGCCAGTTTACGGCCCTCACTCAGTAATTCGAAAGAACTTTTTCTAATCTGGCCGTCTCTTTGCTCGACAAATATCCAAATCCCTTTCGGCATTGTCTATCCTCTCCTTTCTCTTACAGTACTTTAGCTTCTTCATGCAGCAGTCTGACCAGTTCCTGAGCGGCCGCGGCGGGTTCACCGGGGATTTTCTTACCGGCCTGACGGGGTGCGGGTAAGTCATATTTCGAGATCTTCATCTTCGGCTCCAATGCGGAAAGACCGAGGTCCGCCAAAGTCATGGTCTTGAGCTCTTTCTTTTTGGCCTTCATAATGCCGGCCACAGAAGGATAACGGGGTTCGTTGCCGTTGATGCCCTTCTGGGCGGTCAGTACGACCGGCAATTCAACCTCAAGGGTCTCCGTGCCCCCGTCAATTTCGCGTACCGCCGTCACTTTGTTTCCTTCAACCGAAAACTTGAGAACCGTGCTGACCGAAGGCAGGTGAAGTTCTTCCGCCAAGCGCACACAGACTTGGCTGGAACCGTCGTCGATGGCGACCCTGCCCGCCAGGATGATATCATGAGGGATCTTGGAGATGGCCTGAGCCAAGGCCTGGGTGGATACCCACTCGTCGGCATCGTTAAGCGCCGGGTCACTGACCAGGAGTGCCTTATCCGCGCCCATGGCTAAGGCCGTGCGCAGGGCTTCTTGAGCCCTGGCTCCGCCCATACTGACCGCGGTGACGGTCCCGCCGAACTTTTCTTTGAGACGGATCCCTTCTTCAAGGGCAAATTCGTCATAGGGATTGACGATGAGATTGACCCCATTAGGATCAATCCGGCCTTGACTGTCGAACACAATCTTAGCCTCGGTGTCGAATGTTTGCTTGACACACACGACGATGTTCATGCTTTATCCTCCTTAATTTTCCTTTTCTGCCCGGGGGAGGGACGGCGGCAGAGAATCACCGGCTGTCAACCCCCCACAGACGGGAAATGGCAAATTCGGTCCCTTGGCCACGCGCGGAACTTCACACGGCCCGGAGCTATTTCGGGTCCAAAGCCTTGCAGAGCAGTTCCGACATTTCCATGACTTGCAGGACATCTCCCTTTTCCAAACCCGCGCAGGCATCGTCTAACATAATTATACAATAAGGGCAGGCTGTCACCAAGGTGTCAGCTTGTTTTTCGACAGCGCCGGTGATGCGCAATTCCCCAAAACGCTCACCCATCGGCACTTCGGCCCAAATCCTGCCCCCGCCTCCGGCACAGCACAGACTTTTATTCCTGCTGCGATCAAGTTCTACGAACTCCACACCGGGTATTGCCTGAATAAGCTCACGCGGGGGGTCAAAAACCTGATTGTGCCTGCCCAAGTAACATGGGTCATGAAAGGTTACTTTTCTGACTAGCTCTTCAGGAAAGGCAAGTTTGCCTTCCTTGACAAGTTGAGCCAAGACCTCCGAATAATGCATAACCTCGAATTCCCCGCCCAATTCAGGATAATCTTTCTTAAACGCGTAGAGACAATGGGGTGAGGTCGTAATGATCTTTTTGACGCCATTTCTCTTAAATAAATCGATATTCCCTTGTGCCAGTTTCTGGAAGAGTTCCTCGTCCCCAAGCTTGCGTATGGACTCACCGCAGCAATTTTCTTCCGCCGTTAAGACACCGAAGTTCACACCGGCTGCCTTCAGGAGTCTGACAATACTTTTGGCAATCTTTTGGCTGCGTGTGTCATAACAGGAGGTACAGCAGACGAACAGGAGATATTCCGTGTCCTCCGTAAAAGCGGGAATATCCAGGCCGTTTTGCCAAGCCGCCCGCTTTTCCCGCTCCCCGGACCAGGGATTGCCGTTGGCATGCAAGCTGCCGGCAATGGGTCGCAAATGTGCCGGCAAAAAACCGGCTCCAACTGTAGTATTCCGCATAGAGCGGACGTTGTCAATAATTTCGACGTTTCGCGGACAATTAATTTGACACATCCCGCAGGTAACACAGGCAAAGAGAATATTTTCCTCTTCAAAACCCTCTAAACCGAGCTGCCCCAGGCGTTGCATCTTACGAATGTTAAAATTCTCACTGACCTCACCGGGAACCAAGCGCCAAGGACAAAGGTTGGTGCAAAGACCGCACTGCATACACCAACTGAGGGTCTCCGCTCCGGAGGAAGCGATGTAGTCTTTCATCTCCAAAGAGACATTCTTTATTTCATCCATAACCATGCTCCTTTGCTGTTCAAGGACTTAGAACCCTTTGTAGGGGTTTGGACCCAGTTCTTCCAGCCTCTCGGCGAAGCTGTCCAGTATAGCGGGAATCTTGTCATAATCCACAATGGAGACTTCCTCCATCCGTACCCGGTCAGACTCGAGCGACAGCCTGTCAAGGGTTTCCGATACTTTGGACAGCCTGTATTCCGCAAGCTCACTGCCTTTGACAAAATGGCACTGATAATCGTCACCGTGTTTGCAGCCGAGAAGGAGTATCCCATCAATCCCGTTGGAAAGCGTATCGGCTATCCAGACCAGGTTGATTGAACCGAGGCACCTCACCGGGACGATTCGGACCCAGGAATTATAGCGAAGCCCGTTGATACCGGCCATATCGAGGGCAGGGTAAGCGTCATTCTCACAGGCAAAGACCAAGATTCTCGGTTTTTCCTCATCTTCGTCGGGGACTTCGATGGCCTTGATCATAGAGCCAATCATCGGCACGGAATAATTTTTGAAGGAAATGATGCGCTCGGGGCAAGCTCCCATACAGACCCCGCACCTGCGGCAACGGGTCGGGTTTGGCAAAGGATTGGCCTTTTCATCTTCGTTGATGGCGCCAAACGGGCACTCCACCGTGCAACGCTTGCATTGCGTGCATCTTTGCATGGCAAACTCCGGAAAGGAAAGATCCCATACGCGTGGGTGAACAGCCGATCCCTGGTCACTCAATTCCATGCATTGGATGGCTTTCAAGGCCGCACCTGCCGCGTCTTCCACGCAGGAGGCCTCATCCATGGGCGCCCGGACGCTGCCGGCCGCATAAATTCCGGTTCTGCGGGTCTCGTACGGAAAACAAATGAAATTAGAATCTGAAAAACCATACTTCAGGGTCGGTAACTCGGGGCCTTGCCGATAAGCCAAGTTGAGCAGGTTGGATTTTAGGATCACTTCGCTCGCGGCCGCTTTGTCGTCACTCTCAGTCTCGCCTTGAGCCTCAGGATTTTCGCCAAAAGCTGTTGTCGGCACCATTCCTGTCGCCAGCACAACCATGTCTACGCTCTCCGTACTGATTTCCGACTGGGTAAGGACATCTTGTGCCTTGACGATCAGGTTTTTCTCATCATCCTCGTCAATCCCGGTAATGTCTCCCCTGACAAAAATAACACCGTCCTGCTGAACCTTTTTGTACAAGCGCTCATATTCACCGGGTGCGCGCAGGTCTTTATAGAAAATGTAAACCGCCGCTTCGGGATTTTGCTCCTTGAGGTAAGTCGCCTGCTTGAGAGACTCCACACAGCAAACCGCCGAACAATAAGGCAGATGTTCCGGATCGCGAGAGCCTGCACACTGGATAAAGGCAATACTTTGAACTGCCTTGCCGTCCCCGGGACGTACGATTTCTCCTTGGCCGGCCAGCTCTTCTAGTTTCTGAGCGGTAATCACATTGTCGAACTTGCCGTACGCAAGATGGTCCAACTTTGTCGCATCATAAGGAACGGCACCCGTGGCAAGTATGACGGAACCGACTCTCTCCCGCGCGATACCGCTGTCCTGGCGGATGCTGACTTCAAACATTCCCGGCGCGCCTGCGATTTCCTCTATTTCCGCCCCGGTATACACTTTTAGATCCGGATAAAGGGAAAGTTCCTTTATTTTGTTCGCAATGTCAACTTCCTCCGGTTCCGTGTAGGGTGCTTTGCGGGGAGCCAGCCGGTGCAATCCGTTCAGCCAGCCGCCCAGAGCCTGATTCTTTTCCACCAAAACCGTTTTGTATCCGGTCTTCGCCGCTTCCAAAGCAGCCGTAATGCCGGTCAGGCCGCCTCCGACCACAAGGACGGTTTTTACCATGTTCTCTCCGCAAAAAGGCTCCGGCGGTTCGACATGTTTTATTTTGGCCAGACTCATGCGCAGATTGTCTTCGGCCATCATTTGAGTGTCTTCATCATTGGCCGGGTGAGTCCAGGTAACCAGTTCCCTAATGTTCGCTCTTTCCGTAAGGACGGAAGGACCAAAATCAAATACATCGTAATTAACGCGTGATGAACAACCGGCGATGACTACGGAATTGACGCCTTCGTTCTCGAGGTCGTTTTTAATTTGAGCCAGCCCTTCGGAGCCGCAGAAAAATCCGTGCGTCTTGCAGACAGGAACTTTTCCCTCCTTTGCGGCCACCTTAACGAGGGCATCTATATCGAGAGATTCCCCGATTCCACAGCCGGTACAAATATAAACAGCGGTTTTTTTATCCATTGAGCTGCCTCCTCACCGTAGATTGAATGGCCTTGAGCGCGGCCGCCGTGGCATCTTTAACCGAAGATGCGACATCCATGGGTTTCTTGACGCAGCCGGCGCCATAAATCCCGGGTTGCTGTGAATCGGAGGCAATAAAACCATCTTCATCGTAGCTTACAGAAAGCGGAACTTTAGCGTCAAAGGTAGCGGGTACCATTCCGGCCGCCAGAACTACCATATCAACTTTTTGTCTCATGATGTTCCCGGTTAACTGGTCTTCTACCTGAAGTGTAAGATCTTTTGTTGAGGGATCTTCGGAAATCTCACCGACTTTGCCTTTCACCAACGTGATGTCGTCTGCGACCTTGGTGTAGAAATCTTCGTGCTTTCCCATAGCCCTGACATCTATATAAAACATATAGACTTTCGCCGTCGGATTAAGGGCTTTAACATAGGTCGCTTGTTTCAAAGAAGCCATACAGCAAACCGCGGAACAATAGGGCAGATGATTTTCGTCCCGGGAACCGGCGCATTGTATAAAAGCTATGCTTTCCAGCTCTTTGCCGTCGGACGGCCGGAGAAGTTTGCCGCCGGTGGGCCCGTTGGCAGACGCCAGCCTCTCGAAAATCACGTTTGTAACGACGTTTTCGAAACGTCCGTAACCATAATAGTCAATTTTCGCTGCGTCATAAGGTTCCCAACCGGTAGCCCAAACAATGGCGCCAACATTGAGTTTGAAACTTTTTGCCTGCATGTCCAGCTCAATAGCTTGGTACTGACAAGCTTCGAGGCATTTTCCGCATTCGGTACCCAAACAGGCTTTATTGTCGATCACGTATTTCAAGGGAAAGGCAAACTCGTGAGCCTTGAAAATGGCCGGCGTCTTTCCTAAGCCGTAGTTAAATTCGTTTTCCCTTTGCACCGGACAGACTTGCGCACATTTCCCGCAGGCCGTGCAGTTTTCATTGACGTAGCGGGGATTGGCTTTGACCGTCACGGTAAAATCTCCCTCCGCGCCCTCAATCTTTTCCACCTCGGCCAACGTAAAGATTCTGATGCGCGGATTCTGTTTTATTCTCCTGAAATTAATTTCCAGGCCACAGTTTGGGGGACATAATTTCGGAAAGTACTGGTTCATCTGGGCGACTCTTCCCCCGAGATAGGGTCTTTTCTCAACCAGATAAACTTCAATCCCTGCCTCGGAAGCCTCCACAGCCGCTGTAAGTCCGCTGATGCCTCCCCCGACCACTAAAATACTTTTTAATGCCATCCTTTTACCTCCTAAATGCCCGTAGACTCCCGGCTAAGATTGAGCGTCCGTCTAACAGAAACAACCCGAAATTGATACCCCTTATGAGGTATCGAGCCTGGGAAGGACCGATTGTAGATTCACGCCGGGGTAACACTTTTTTATTTGACACATCGCGACTCGCCCCCGCCTGCCAGTAAGGGAATATGATTTCTTTCACATAAACCGGTATTCTACATCTCTTTTTCCAAAAACTTTTTCATTTTCCGGAATGTGCTTATCATCACGAGTCCCTGTAATCCGCGCAGTTTATTTCTGAAATGCACATACCTTAACGGTATAAGGTAAGAGGCAGAAACGGCAGAAACAGGAAAATCACACGTAACAAAAAGCACAAAGCTATTCAGATTATAATCCAATCTAAGAAGAAGACTAGCACTGAGTCTATAGTAAGTCAACGTTCGTACTATCAATTTATCATATGGCAGTCAAATATGACGGGCCCGGTTTAGCTCATAATTTGCACGATTTTGGAACCGGCCGCGGCCATATCGTCTTCGGAGTAGCTGCTGGTCAGCACTTTGGCCAGCAATTTCTGGTTATGCAGGAAGTCGATAAAATAACGTTCGTCTTGGCTTTGGGTAAACTGGGTGTTTTTTTCCAAAGTAAGAATATTTAAAGGCCGCCAAAGCGGAAAATCTTCGATACGCAGAGCCTTAAAAATTCGCTGCTCACATTCTTTACGCACAGTCAAATAAGAAATGACCGTGATGCCTAAGCCGGCAGAGACTACCTGTTTAATAGCCTGGGTGCTGCCGAGTTCCATGGAAATATTGAGAAGACCGGGATCCAGTCCCAACTCTTTCAGGTAGTTCTCAGTAACCTTACGCGTCCCGGAGCCGACTTCCCTCGTAATGAAGCGTTCCTTGGAGAGCTCAGCCAGGCTTATAGAGTCCCTTTCTGCCCACGGATGATGAAAAGGAACGACGACCACTAACTCGTCGCGCCAAAAACTTTCGATCTTGAGCAGGCGGTTCGGAGAAACCGGACCTTCGATTAAGCCGACGTGGATTTTGCGGTCCAATATACCCTGACTGATTGTCTCCGTATTGGCAATCACTGTCTTAAAATTGATATCGGGCCACTGCTTATAGAGATAAACTAAAATTTGGGGCATGATATATTCACCGATGGTAAGTGTCGCGCCGAGATTTACATAGCGCCGTTTATCTTCGGAAAGCAGGGTCACTTTCTGCTGGATTTCTTCCATAACCTCCAGGATACTGCAAACATACTGATAAAAGACATGACCGGCACGGGTTAAGGAAACCCCTCTGTTCGTTCTGTCCAGAAAGCGGGCCCCAAACTGCTCCTCAAGGCTCTGAATCTGCAGGCTGATACTTGATTGGCTCATATGCATCTTTTTCGCCGCCAGAGTAATGTTTTTGCAGTCGGCAACTGTCTTAAAAACCTCAAGTTTCTGTTCAAACACACCTGCCAACCCCCTTTAAACGCAAAAATAGCAGCCACTGCCTTCAGCGTCTACTACACCCCCCTTCCAGTCCTCTTTTCCCGTTTCGGACACGGTACGCCAACGTGGAAAATTCAATCGGAACCATTTAAAATTATAATGTCCTCTTTCTCCTGAAAAATGGTTTCCTCCTTGAAGTGGAACAATTTGGAATAGTTAGTTTAGAAATTTTTCTCAATTACTTTATTTCCAGTATATATTTAGACCCGGCATAAGTCAACCCGTATTTGTACATCCGGATTTCAGCTCTTTTTTATGCCTATTTACGGCTGCCGGCCGCGTTTACGGAGCGTTTTCCTTGAATTTAGTAATTTTCCCTGACTCCGTTAACTTCCTCGATTTCTTCAAAAAAAGACGAGCGTTTTAAAAGAGTTCTAGTAGAAATTGGCGAAAAATAATGTCCGTCGGTAGTAATTATAAGAGATTTTTGCTTACCGCTCTCACTTATATCATTTACAAAGTCCATAAATTCTTCTTTTAGGGAATTAACAGCTTCATCTTCTCCTTCTTCTGAATCCGTGATTTGACTTCTTTTGAAAAAGCGTCCCGCTTCATTTTCCGCCTTGGCGGTATCAAGATCGAGAATAGCAACGATTTTTTTTTGATCGACAACCGTATCTCCACCTAAGTGTAAATACATTATACTTTCCTCCTAATTTTTCCTTCTTCGACATAAAAAACCGCGGAATTACCCGGGAATTTTTCTCCGTTTGTCATAGTCAAAAGGGTTTGAATGTTGGCAGTGCGGATAAAAGAAAGCAAGAATTCCTGCCTCTCTTTATCCAGTTCGGAGAGAACATCATCAAGCAAGAGCAGAGGATATTCGGACTTAAGATCCTTAATCAGCCGCATTTGGGCCAGCTTCAGGCTGAGAACTATTGAACGCTGCTGTCCCTGGGAAGCATAGAGCCTGGCCGGTTTATCCCCGAGCCGGAAATACAGGTCATCTCGGTGGGGTCCCAGGAAGGAAATACGACGTTCTATTTCTTCGGATTGTTTGTCTTGCAAAAAGGACGGAAACAAGGCAATTGCTTCTCTGGCATCATTTTTACCCAGACTGCGGTAAAGCATTCCGAATCTTTCGCGCCGTCCCGATATTTCAGAGTAAATCTCCGCGGTGCATTGAGCCAGGGGTTCTACGAGTTCCATTCGGTTGGCAATGATTTTGCAGCCAAAATTGACCAATTGTTCGTTCCACAGCGAAATTTGTTGTTGTTTGTCTCGAAGGGTAAGGTTTGTTTTCAGGAGTGCGTTTTTCTGTTGCAGCGCTTTGTTATAGGAATTTAGAATGGCAATGTGGCGCGGCTGAATTTGCGCTATATGCTGGTCCAGAAATTTTCTGCGTTCTGAGGGTCCTCCTTTGACTAAGGTTAAATCGTCGGGTGCAAAGGAAACGGCATTGACGGTACCAAGATACTCCGAGAGTTTACGGACGGGAGAACCGTTAACCTTCATAACCTTACGCCGGCCTTGGGAGTAAGCTTCGATATGTATGTTTCTTTCTCCTAAAGCAAATTCACCTTCTAAATGAAAATAACGTTCACCCCAGCGAATTAGCTCGCCCTCCCGGTATGAACGCCCGTGCAGGAGATAATAAATTCCCTCCAGCAAATTAGTTTTGCCTTGGCCGTTAAAACCGGCGAAAACACTGGTTCCGGGCGGAAACTCAAGATCGACGGCTATGTAGTTGCGGAAATTTCTTAAGGCTAAATAGTTTATGCGCATAGGCTGTCAGTTAGTACGCACGGGCAGGAGAAGGTAGAGGTAATTCTCGTCTGCCGGGGTACGGATGATGGCGGCGCTCTGGGGACCGGAGAGTTCAAAACGCATTTGGTCGGACGGAAGTACGCGCAGAACATCCAAAATAAACCTTGAATTGAAAGAAATGGTGATGTCCGCGCCTTCTTTTTCAATAGACAATTGCTCGGAGATTTTGCCTATATCGGTTGTATGTTCTATTTTGAGGAGATCGCCGCTTATTTCCAAGCGAACAAGACTTACCCCTGCCGAACTCTCCCTGGCCAAAAGTGAAGCTCTTTCCACTGATTCCATAAGATCCTTGACCAAAAGGCGGATCTTTGTTCGGCAAGAACTGGGAATAACTTGTTTATAGTTGGGAAATTGCCCCTCTATTAAGCGCGTGAGCAGGTGAACGGCTCCAAATTGGAAGGAGACGTGGGAACCCGTAAAGCGTACTGTTATGGAGTCGTCATCATCTTTAAGGAGGCGATAGATCTCGGACATAGTCTTGGACGGAACAATGCCGGAAAAATCGAGCCCGTTCGGGTTATCGATTCCGGACTGGCTGTAGGCCAGACGATGGGTATCTGTGGCGATCAGGCGCAGGACCGAACCCTCCATTTCCAGGAGCAAACCTTTGAAAATGGGTCGGCTTTCTTCCTGTGCGGCTGCAATGAGGGTTTCGCGGATCATGGTTTTGAAGGATTCAGAAGGTAGGGAGAAAGAAACGGGGTCCAAGAGATCGGGAAGAAGCGGAAATTGCTCAGGGTCATAACCCTTAAGAAATATTTGGGATTGGTAGTATTCGAGATTGGCGGATTCTGCTTGACTCTCAAGGGTAATCTGGGTATCCGGCAGTTTGCGCACGATGTCTGAGAAAAGCTTAGCGGGAAGAAGGAGCGTACCCTCTGTTTCTGTTTCGGCGGGTACTTCACAACGGATTCCGATTTCCATGTCGGTAGCCAGGAATATTAATTTGCCCGCTTCGGCCCGGAGGAAGATACTTTGAAGGTCAGGTTCGACATTTTTGCCGGATACGGCTTTTTGAACGGTATTGACTCCGGTGAGAAGTGCGTCCTTAGAGCAGTGAGTTTTCATGGGGATCCTCCCTCGCAAGTTTTGGGGATAAACATTAATAATAAGATCTTAGTTAGTCGCAGAAGTCGTCTGCGGAGTTAGTTTGTGGATAGGTGGTCAAAGGGAGCTTGGCGTTGGAATGAGGGCTGTTGAAAAGTCTGTGGATAGGGGCGGGTCAGCCGGGGAGTTTTAACAGAGAGCTTGAATGCGGCTGATAATTTCGGAGAGTTTCTTTTCGAACTGGGGGTCGTTATCAAGTATTTCCTGAATCTTTTCGTGAGCATGGATTACGGTCGTGTGATCGCGGCCGCCAAATTCCTCGCCGATTTTGGGCAGGGAGCAATCAGTCATTTTGCGGGACAAATACATGGCGATTTGGCGGGGAAAAGCTACGGAGCGGGTGCGTTTTTTGGCCTTGAAGTCGCTCAAAGAGAGATGATAATATTCGGCGACGGCTTGTTGAATGGTGCATATTTCGACCTGTTTGGGGTCTTGTGCCGGGAGGATATCCTTGAGGGTCTCAGCGGCAAGTTCCTGTGTGATTGGGACGGAGTTGAGGGAGGCGACGGCCATGACCCGGATGAGTGCCCCTTCGAGTTCGCGAATGTTGGATTGGACTTTGTCCGCTATGTAGACAGTCACTTCGTTGGGGACTTGAAGGTTTTCAATCTTGGCCTTCTTGCGCAGAATGGCGATGCGGGTTTCCAGGTCCGGAGGCTGTATATCTGTGATGAGGCCCCATTCGAAACGGGAACGGAGGCGATCTTCCAGGGTAGGAATTTCTTTGGGCGGGCGGTCTGAGGAAATAATAATTTGCTTATTGGCATCGTAAAGGGCATTGAAAGTATGAAAGAACTCTTCCTGAGTGCCTTCTTTACCGGCCAGAAATTGGATGTCGTCGATTAAAAGGATATCGACATTCCTGTAATGGTTGCGGAACTCTATTTGTTTCTTTTCCCGAATGGCATCGATCATTTCATTGGTGAATTTTTCGCTCGAAACATAGAGGATCCTGGTCTGCGCTAAGCGGTCGACGACATAGTTGCCTATGGCGTGCATAAGGTGTGTTTTGCCCAACCCGACTCCGCCATAAATGAAAAGGGGGTTATAGGATTTGGACGGCGATTCGGCGACTGCGAGCGAGGCGGCGTGGGCAAAACGATTGCTGTTGCCGATGACAAAGGTGTCGAACGAGTATTTGGGGTTTAGGTGTGAGCGAAAGGGGTGGGGTTGCCCGGGGGGAACGGGGTCGGCTGGATGAGTTTCCGTAAAGCCGTTCGGAACGGGGATGATAAAGCGAAGCCCGATAGGGCGGCCGATTAAAGGTTGAATGGCAGAGCGGATTAACGGCGCGTAACGGGTTTCCAACCAATCTTTGGTAAACTCGTTGGGTACGCTTATGATTAGCTCGTCGTCTTGGATATCCAGTAGTCGGGTGGAACTGAGCCAGGTTTCAAAACTGGGTTTAGATAATTCGGCTTGAAGTTTCGTGAGGGTCTCAAGCCAAATTGTATCGAGCGAGGCGGCAATGGGCGGCATGAAGGAAAACCTCCCTTAAGTATTGAAGGATTCGACAAAAAAAAGTTATACACAAATTATACACATTTGTGGATAACTGAATAAAAATCTCCCTGTGGATAACTACGGGGCGGAAAGGCGCATGCAGTGAAGAGTATGTTGATATCATATCAAGTTTTGCCAGAGTTATCAACATGAAGCTGGACGAGCGGAAAAAATTATTCACAGTTTGGGAGGGTTGGCTTAGTGTGTGCGGCCCGGCGGCGCTTCCCTTGCTTTGTTCTGCGACGCGTTTGAGGTATCGGGATCTCTGTTCGCATAGTCACGTTGAGCGAGGTATGGCCGTCGAGGGCGGATGGTTGCTCCCTTGACACTGAAAAAGACCTTAGAGTATAATCGGTGAAGAGTGTCCAGTTGTCCGGCTTGAAGGAGGTGTCATGGTCTATGAAAAGAACTTACCAACCGAAAAATCGGCGCCACAAGAGAGTGCACGGTTTTCTCAGCAGAATGAGCACGCCTAACGGAAGAAATGTGATTAAGCGGAGGCGGTTGAAAGGACGAAAGAAACTCGCAGTTTAAGGCCGCGTTGCGTGGCCTTTTTTGGCTGAGAAGACAGCGAAAAACTGGGCTTGTGCGGGGGTTGAATGACTCCGCTGCGGTTTAAAAGTCGTCGGCTCGAGTTAGAATAGGGGATACGGAACGGTTAAGCTGGAGGCCTTATGCTGCAGAGAAAATGGCGTTTACGTAAGAAGTCTGAGTACAAGGCTGTATTCGGGGCCAAGAAGAGTGTTGCGTCTAAATATGTCGTCTTGTATTGTGGCCGGGGAAAGCAGAAATACGGATTCATCGCTTCAAAGAAGGTAGGAAATGCTGTTCAGAGAAACAGGGCGAAACGTCTGATGAGGGAGGTTGTCAGGCGTCATTGGCGCGATTTGGCCGAAGATCGGCAGGTTATTTGTATTGCTCGCCCCTTTTTAAAAGGGATCTCTTACTTTGAGGTCGAAAGGTCAATGGTGCATGCGATGAGGAAGAGCGGGGCTTTGAAGAGGGAAAGGTTATGAAAAGAGTATTGATCGCGTTAATCCGATTTTATCAAAAATTTGTATCGCCGTTGAAGCCCCCGTCCTGTCGTTTCTATCCGAGTTGTTCGGAATATTCGGTTCAGGCCCTGCAGAAGTATGGGCTGGTCAAAGGTGGCTGGAAGTCGCTGGTGCGGATTTCGAAGTGCCACCCCTTTCACCCGGGGGGATATGATCCAGTTTAAGGAGGGGTCTTGTGGGTATCGTTGTGCAATGGATGACAAGTTTCTTGGAAGTATTGTACAGGCTGGCTGCTGCGGTTGGTCTGCCTTATTACGGTGTCGCCATTATTTTATTGACGATCATTATTAAGACGATCATTTACCCGTTGACATGGAAACAGATGGCTTCGATGCGGAAGATGGCCGACTTACAGCCGAAGGTAAAAGAAATTCAAAAAAAATATAAAGACGATGCCCAAAAGGCCCAGGCAGCGGTCATGGAATTGTACAAGGAACAGAATGTCAATCCGATGAGCGGCTGCTTACCTCTTATTATTCAACTGCCTATTTTCTGGTCGCTTTACAGCGCGTTGCTGCATTTTCCGTATGGTAATTCCGGCAGCGCGCACTTTATCTGGTTTAATTTGACCCAGAAAGACCCTTATTTCATCTTACCTGTGTTGGCTGCCGCAACAACCTTTTTGCAGACGAGGATTTCAAGTCCCACCGCGGCGACGGATCCGACTCAGAAAGTGATGCTCTATTTTATGCCTTTAATGTTTGGTTATATTAGTGCTACCGTGCCGTCTGGTTTGGCCTTGTATTGGGTGACGATGAATTTCGTTTCGGTCCTTCAACAACTGTACATTAACCGGAGATTAGCCCGGGGCAAGGCGAATGAGGCTTGACGGTTTGATAGGAAACGGGGAGGACTGTGTGGCATGAAGGTTACGGAAAAGACCGGGAAGACCGTTGAGGATGCTGTGACTGCCG
This sequence comes from Acididesulfobacillus acetoxydans, assembly GCF_902729405.1. Taxonomy (GTDB): domain Bacteria; phylum Bacillota; class Desulfitobacteriia; order Desulfitobacteriales; family Desulfitobacteriaceae; genus Acididesulfobacillus; species Acididesulfobacillus acetoxydans. The sequence continues at coordinate 501,284 of NZ_LR746496.1, read as the reverse complement.
GCCTGATCGAACTTGGAGTCGAGAGGGAAAAGGCGGTCATTGAAGTTTTGGAAGAGCCGGTAAAGAAGGGCTTGTTTGGTTTGTTGGGAACGACGGCCGCGCGAGTGCGGATATCCTATGAGGACGACCCCGGGGAAATGGCGCTTGATTTTATTCGCAGCGTCTGTAAAGTGATGGATGTTCAGGCCGTTTGCGGTGTGGAGAGAAGAGGGGAGTTTTGGTCAGTAAATGTATCGGGATCGGAGTTGGGAATACTGATCGGGCGTCGGGGGGAAACTTTAGAAGCGCTTCAGTACTTAACGAATCTGGCGGTGGCGAAACGAGTCGGCGAACGAATACGGATTGTTGTGGATGTGGAGGGATATCGGCTGCGGCGGGAAGAGACCCTGATACGCTTAGCGAAGAGACTTTCGGAGAAGGTTAAACGAACCGGTTCGCGGGTTGTATTGGAGCCTATGAATCCGCATGAAAGGCGTATTATTCATACGGCGCTGCAGGATGAAAGCAGGATAAGCACTTTTAGCGAAGGAGATGAACCGAACAGGCGCGTGGTAATATCTCTGAGGCGTGGCCGCGAGTTTTGACTGAGGGGAAAGAGACCGGTCGGGTATTTAGGGATCGGTTGAATTAAGACGGGCGGAAGTTTTCTTATTTTGCGGAAAGCGTGATCAGGCGAAAGGAAGCCTTATAGTGAGAAAAGAACGTTTTTAGCAGTACGGCGCAAAAAAAAGGTTTGCGTCGCCGCCTTAAGTGGAAAACCCGGCGCTGCCGGGTTTTTTGGCTAGATGGCTTTTTGTAAAACGGAGATGGGTCGATTGAGCGTTGAAATGGGATTAGAGGATACGATTGTCGCCTTAGCCACGGCTTTGGGAGTTGGCGGGGTTCACATTGTTCGTTTGAGCGGGGATAGGGCGGGAGAAATCATAGAGAAGTGTTTTGAGCCGGTCAACTCCGAGCGTTGGCGGGTTGGGGGAAATTATACCCTGCATTTAGGATGGTTTAAAGAAGGCGGGGTGGCCATTGATCAGGTCTTGATCGGAAAAATGCTGAGTCCGGCTTCGTATACGGGAGAAGATGTCTACGAGGTCAACTGTCACGGGGGAGTGCACGTGGCCCTGCGGATTCTTCGGGCGTGTTTGCGTTTGGGTGCGAGAGAGGCGGAAGCGGGGGAGTTTACTAAGCGGGCTTTTCTGAGAGGGAAACTGGATTTAGCGCAAGCAGAAGCTGTTGTCGATGTGATCGCGGCGCGGACGGATAGTGCGGGGGAGTTGGCAACCAGTCAGTTGGCTGGGGTACTTTCGCGGGATGTGCAAAGTTTGCGTGAATTTATTTTGGAGACACTTGCTTTTTTAGAGGCGGGAATCGATTTTCCGGAGGATGAAGTGGAAGCGCTCGACCGGGCCGAACTGAAAAGGCGGTTAATGAAGTCTAAAGAGAAAGCGGAAGCTATTCTGGAAGGGAGCGGCACAGGGAAGATTTTGCGCGAGGGTCTCATAACCGTAATTTGCGGCCGTCCTAACGCCGGAAAATCGAGCTTGATGAACGCTTTACTCAAGGAAGAGAGGGCGATAGTCACAGATCTGCCCGGCACGACAAGAGACGAAATTCGTGAGTCCGCGAGTTTGGGTGGGGTGCTTTTGCATTTAGTGGATACGGCCGGTTTGAGGCAAGGTGAGGGCGAGGCGGAAAGATTGGGCATTGAGCGGGCTTGGCAAGCTTTGGCAAGAGCGGACCTTATTCTGCTGGTGACGGTCGCCGGTGAGGCTCCGGCTGAAGAAGAGCGGAAGGTTATGTCGCTTTATGGGGATCGTGTCGTCGTGCTGCGGAATAAGACGGATCTCTTGCCCGGCCGGCGGAATTCCGGTGTTTGGGGTGGGGCTACCGGGGAAAACGACGATATCGACGAGCCTTTTCGGCTGAGCAGGGTTGGCGGGGATCGGAAGGAGAGAAGGGTTTGCTTGAACTTCTCTGTTCGCGAAGGATATGGGTTTGATGACTTGGAGCGGGAAATAAAGCGGCGGGTGTATGGCGCGGAGTTGTCGGACCGGCGGCCTGTCCTGTCGAATGTCCGCCATATTACGGCCATGGAGAGGTGCCGGGAGAGCTTAGTAAAAGCTTTGGCGGCGGTTGATGCGGGTTATCCTTGGGACATTGTGACGGTCGACCTAAGGGAGAGCTTGAGGCAGGTTTCATCGGTTACGGGGGACTCTGTCGATGAAACTCTGATTAATGATATCTTTAACCGATTTTGTATTGGAAAGTAGGTTGCTGGAGTGGAGTATCTGGCGGGAAAATACGGGGTAATCGTTGTGGGGGCCGGGCATGCCGGCTGCGAAGCGGCGTTGGCCGCGGCGCGTATGGGCTGCTTGACCGTGCTCGTCACTTTGAATTTGGATTCAGTGGCGCATATGCCTTGCAATCCGTCGGTAGGGGGACCCGGCAAAGGACATCTCGTCAGGGAGATCGACGCCTTGGGGGGACAGATGGGGATCACGGCTGACGAAACTTCACTGCAGGCGCGTATGCTCAATACCGGAAAAGGGCCGGCAGTACAAGCCTTGAGGGTTCAGTCGGATAAGAAAGCATACCAGAGGAATATGCTTAACGTTCTGATGCATCAGGAGAAGCTCAGTCTGGTTCAAGGCGTAGTGGAGAAAGTCCTCGTGCGCGGGGAGAGGGTCGTTGGAGTCGTGACGCGGACGGGGGCTCGCTTTGAAGCGACCAGTGTGGTTCTGACGAGCGGAACCTATCTGAGGGGCCGGATCATCATCGGTCCTGCGATGTATGCCGGCGGACCCAATGGGCAAATGCCTTCACTTGGATTATCGGAGTCGCTGAAAGAACTGGGAGTGGAATTGGGGCGGTTTAAGACCGGTACGCCGCCGAGGATTCAACGCGGGAGTGTGGATTTCGGTAAGTTTCTGAGGCAAGGCGGAGATGATAAGGCTTGGCGCTTTTCGTTTATGCCCACAGTGAGTGAGTTTTGGCGCGGGGACCCGGCAAAGCAAGAAGCGTGTTGGCTGGGGTACACTACGGAGAAGACTCATGAGATCATCCGGGCGAATTTGGACAGGGCGCCTTTGTTCAGCGGAGAAATTGAGGGAATAGGCCCCCGCTATTGTCCTTCCATCGAGGACAAGGTAGTTCGTTTCGCCGAGCGGAATGCTCATCAAATTTTTCTTGAGCCGGAGGGGTCGCGGGCGGAGGAGTATTATATTGCCGGACTGTCCACAAGTATGCCGGAGGATGTGCAGGTGCAAATTCTGCGGAGTATTCCGGGGCTGGAAAGAGTGAAGATGTTACGTCCCGGGTACGCGATTGAATATGATTATGTGAAACCCCATCAGCTTTCTCTGGGCTTGGAGGTACGGAGTATCACAGGGCTGTTTACTGCGGGTCAGCTGAATGGGACATCCGGGTATGAGGAAGCTGCGGCCCAGGGATTATTGGCGGGAATCAACGCTGCGATGAAGGTTTTGGGCAGGGAAGAATTTGTAGTAAAGCGCTCTGAGGGGTACATAGGTGTTTTGGCAGACGATTTGGTGACGAAAGGTGTTGTGGAGCCATATCGCGTCCTGACTTCGCGTGCGGAATATCGTTTGGTTTTGAGGCAGGATAACGCGGACTTGCGTCTGACTGAACGGGGTCGAGCGGTCGGGCTTGTCGGGGAGGAAAGGTGGAGGCGGTTTCAGGAAAAGGTGGAGGCATTGGAGCATGTCAGGGATATTTGGCGGGGGACGACTTTCGGCCCCGGAAGCGATGCGGTTGCCGGTGTGTTGGCGCGGAGTGGGTCTTCGGCTTTGAAATCGGGAATTAAGGCGGAAGATTTGATTAGGAGGCCCGAAATTGGCGTGAAGGAAATCCTGGAGTTGATGCCGGACCTGGGAACAGTGGAGGCTGAGGTCTTGGCCGAGGCGGAGGTGGAGACCAAATACGCCGGGTATATCGAAAAACAGGTGTTGGAGATTGGCAGATTTTTGAGGATGGAGGAACGCGCTCTTCCGGTTAATCTCGACTTTGCCGATATCCGGGGACTGTCGGTTGAAGGGAGAGAACGTTTATCTCAGACACAGCCGCGGAATCTTGGGCAGGCGTCGCGGATTACGGGTGTGACGCCCGCTGATGTTTCGGTGCTGATGGTGTATCTGGAACAAGTCCGGCGGGGAGGCGGAAAATTTGTGGAATGAGGAAATGGTTCGCCTGGCGGAGATGGCTGAGGGAAAACTTGGACTATCTCTCAATGAGGAACAAGTGGAACAGTTTTCCGTTTATGCGGAGATGTTGTTGGAGTGGAATGCCCGTGTGAATTTGACCGGGATTACATCAGTGGGCGATGTGATTGTGAAGCATTTTTTGGATTCTCTGGTTTTGGCGGGGTACGAGTTGGGCGATAGGTTTTGTGACGTGGGTACGGGTGGCGGTTTTCCCGGCATTCCGGTGAAAATCGCTGTGCCGGATCTGAAGGTGACGTTGGTGGATTCTCTGGGGAAGAAAGTTGCTTTTCTGAAAGCGGTGTGCGCAAAGCTGGGTTTAAAGCAGGTGGAATGTTTACAGATGCGGGCGGAAGATCTGGGGTATGTCGGCGGAGCGCGGGGCCGATTTGACAGTGCCGCCGCGAGAGGTGTTGCCGTACTGCCGGTGGTTCTCGAGTATGTGCTTCCGCTTCTGAAACGGGGTGGCCTTTTTTTTGCTTTAAAAGGGACGCGGGCGGCGGAAGAGGTGGCGATGAGCGGCAGGGCTTTGGCGGAGTTGGGAGGGGAGATCGAAGACATACGGGATTTTGGCTTGGGGCCGCAAGCTGAACACCGCGCGTTGATTCTTGTGCGAAAGGTTAAGGAGACGCCTGCTGGTTACCCGCGCAGAGCCGGGGTCCCAGGGAAAAAGCCGTTGATGTGAAAGTTTCGGTGCTTTCCCTTTCGCTTTGCGCTTCGCTCTCCTTTTCCTTTTCCCTTTCCTTTTCCCTTTCCCTTTCCCTGTACTAGTTGGGTAGGAGGCTGACCATTATTTGGTCAGCTGAACCTTCCCCTCGTACACGGCTTACGTACCGTTCGGTATACGGCGCTTCCAACGATCCGACAAAGGAATCGAGCGCGCAGGACACCTCGGTTTTAGTCAGTGTCACCTTGCGAAATAGGGCGCAAGCCGGAGATATTGTCAAGAGGTGCCTGCGCGCCGGCAGCCTTTCCAAGTGTTTCCTCAGGTTTGTGGCTCAGCCGGGAACAGACCCGCCTTTTGCCTCTGGTTGAAACCACGGGGTTCAGGGCGGGTTTCGATTCTTTAAGGATCCCGGAGGCTGCTGACTTGAGCGATTCCGGCGCCTATTGAGCTTTCTTTATGGGGCGGGAGAGTATATAATTTAAGGGAGTTGAGGTCAACGGTGGAGCGGGGTATCGCACCGGGGTGTTCGCTCAACTCCACGGGGGAGGGTGCGCAGTTTGGCAAACGTGATAGCAATTGCGAATCAGAAAGGAGGAGTCGCGAAGACGACCACTGCGGTTAATTTGGGGGCGAGTTTGGCTGAGGTGGGGAAAAAGGTTCTGTTGGTCGATTTGGATCCGCAAGGCAATGCCACCAGCGGGTTGGGTGTGTCTAAGGGAAGGCTGTCGCATTGTGTGTATGATGTTTTGATTAACGAGGTGGCGCTGGATCGGGTCATCTTGAAGACCGACGTCAAAAACTTGAAGCTGGTTCCGGCTAGAATTGAGTTAGCGGGCGCTGAGATAGAGCTGGTTTCTTTGATGTCAAGAGAGTCGCGTTTGCAGGCGGCGCTGCTCAAGGCTGAAAAGGAGTACGATTTCATCCTCATCGATTGCCCCCCTTCCTTGGGTTTGTTGACGCTGAACGCTTTGACCGCCGCTGACTACGTTTTGATTCCGATCCAGTGTGAGTATTATGCTCTGGAGGGGTTATCCCTCTTGATGAATACGTTGAACCGGGTCAGGAAGCACCTAAATCCGCATCTGGCTGTTCTGGGGGCACTTTTGACAATGTTTGACGGGCGTACTAACTTGGCGATTCAAGTTGTGGAAGAAGTGAAGCGGTTTTTTGGGAACAAGGTTTTTCAGACGATCGTTCCTCGAAATGTCCGTCTCGGCGAGGCTCCGAGTCATGGTAAGCCCATTGTGACTTACGATTCGCGCTCACGTGGAGCAGAAGTGTATCGGGATTTGGCCAAGGAGGTTTTGGAGCGTGTCTAAGAAGGGTTTGGGGCGTGGGTTAGAGGCATTGTTGGCTAGCAATGTGAGGGAAGAGAGCGGGTTACAGGTTCTCGAGATTCCACTGTCTGAGATAACGTCGAATCCGGACCAGCCCCGAAAGGATTTTGATCAAGATTCACTTATGGCTCTGGCCGATTCGTTGCGGTTGCATGGCCTGTTGCAGCCAATTTTGGTACGGCCTTTGGACAGCGGGTACCGAATCGTCGCCGGTGAGCGGAGGTTCAGGGCTGCGCAGTTGGCTGGAATGGAACGAATCAATTGTCTGGTGCTTGAGTGCAATGAACGCGAGATGGCGGAAAAAGCGCTGGTTGAAAACTTGCAGAGAACTGATTTGTCTCCTGTGGAAGAGGGCCGTGCCTATGCTGTCTTAATGAAGGAATATGGGTTAACGCAGGAACAGGTGGCGCAAGCCGTTGGTAAAGGAAGGGCAACGGTTGCTAACTTGTTGCGGGTAATCGAACTGCCTCCTCCGCTTTTGGTGTTGCTGCGTGAAGGAAAGTTGACTCTTGGTCATGGTAAGTTGCTTTCCGGGCTCGGCGATAGTTCCGTTCAGGTTTTAGTGGGCAGGAAGGCGGCAGAGGCCGGGTTGTCCGTACGTGAGACAGAAGAGTTGATCAAGAAAGTGACAGAGGGGCGGGGGGCCAAACCCGGAAAGGGGCGTCCTTCGGAAGATTGGCTTAGATTGGAGGAGGCGCTGCGTGCCTGCCTGCAGACAAAGGTTAAGGTGAAAGGGTCTTCAGAGCGAGGCAAGATCGAGATTGAGTTTTTTTCCGCCGACGAGTTGAATCGACTCTTGGAGCTTTGGCAAGTCAATGTAGAGTAGGATTGGAGAAGGGAATGTTTCGCTGTGATTGTGAGGGCGTCTGTAAAATGTTCCACGTGGAACAATGCCGCGACCGCAGATGAAATGTTCCACGTGGAACACTGAAAGATCATAATCGTGCTCCTAATGGAATAACGAAGGAGTGGCCTCATGACGATAACCGGTATGTTTGGACCAGTAGTAAATACGGCAGCGATACTGCTGGGGGGTCTACTTGGTCTGATCTCAGGCAGAGTTTTGCCTGCACGAATGAAAAAAACAGTCATCCAGGGAATTGGCTTGTCAGTTTTACTCATTGGAGTAAACATGGCCCTAGAAACCAAAAATTCCCTGACCGTTATTGCAAGTCTGGTACTCGGTGGCCTCGTGGGAGAATGGATCAACATTGAACTGAGGCTGGAACAGTTGGGGACCTGGTTCGAGCGTAAACTTTCACATGTTCGCGGAGCCGGCAATTTTAGTAAGGCCTTTGTCACCACCAGCTTGATCTATTGCGTAGGCGCCATGGCTATCATGGGATCTTTGGAAAGTGGACTCAAGGGCAACAATAGTATACTCTACGCAAAATCGATGTTGGACGGAATTTCGGCGCTAGTGTTTGCTTCTTCTATGGGAATCGGAGTTCTGGCCGCAGCCCTGCCGGTACTTGTGTACGAGGGGGGGTTAACTTTGTTGGCCGGGCTCTTGCAAGGCATCCTGTCCCCAGACGTTATCGCCGAAATGAGTGCGACCGGAGGGCTCCTTATCTTGGGCATCGGCTTTAATATTCTCGAAATCAAAGAAATTAAAGTGGGCAACCTATTGCCGGGCATTTTCTTCAGTATACCCCTGACAATTTTGTTTACTCACTTACATCTGGGTGCCTAGTAAACTCGTTCAACTAAAGTTGAACACCGAAGCCGCCCATCCCAAAATTACGCTTCGCGGCGAAGGATGGAGTCTACCCCCACCGAAGCAACGGGGGAACCACTCCCACTTGTAGAACTGAGAGTCTCACGGTTGGATGAGCCAGCGTGGAAGGAGAAGAAAGTGACTACCTTGACCAGCGTTACCATTCCGGCGTGGTGGACTTTGGCCGCTCTCGCCATCATGATTCTTATAATGTTGATTACGACCGCAAGACTGGCAAATAAACTGAAGAAGTTCCAGGCCGCGCACAAAGTTCTTCTGACTTCTCTATCCGGGGCGGATCTGGAGGATTTCCTCAACGAATACTCGACCAAGTCCGAAGTACTGGAAACGAACATGAAAGACACGCGCTTGCGTCTCGCAAGGGCCGAGGAAAAATTGAAAAGTGCCGTAGATAAAGCGGCACTGGTTCGCTTCAATGCCTTTCCCAACATGGGAAGTGATTTGAGTTTCTCTCTGGCTTTGCTCAATGAGGAAGGATCGGGACTGGTTCTCTCCTCAATAAACAGCAGGGACGAGTCAAGAGTCTATGCCAAGCCGCTAGTGCAGGGTGAATCGCGCTACCCTTTGACTGAAGAAGAAAGAGATGCCATCGCCAAGGCTCTCAGAACTACGGCGCGCTAGCTTATCCGCCCGAAACCTGCCACCGGCAAGACAACCTGGCCGACCCGCGCTTCAGCGTCTCTCCCGAAAAGCTTCCGCCTCGGCAGGCGCACACACTTCTGTCTGAAGGTAGGCGTCGGCAATCAGCTCACTAATACGTTCGGACATGTGCCAGACAAGATTAAGACGGGTGTTCTGCAGGACCATATACTCCATAAACCCGCCGACATTGACTATTCCCGTAATGTTTACGTCGCCTACGGCCGGTAAATCCTTATGAACTCCAGCTCCCGGCCGCAGGGGACCGTCTGCCAGCGTGACGCAGCCGACTGAATCGAGCCTGCCTAACGAGGCGTCAATGGCCACTATATAGGGGTTGAGAAGGGAGTCCCTTATGGAAGCAATCTTCTCCGCCAGATTAGTGGCATGCACAGGCTCATCCAAGGTCCCCCAGACATGTAAGCGCGGCAGGCCCGCCCGGGCCAGCTGAGTACCTATCAGAGGCCCCAGCGCGTCCCCGGTTGAACGGTCTGTTCCGATACAGAGAATCAGAAAGGGACGGCGTCCGGCTTTTTGAAAGCATTCGATCAGACGCACTTTCAGTCTTTGCCTTCCCTCGGGGTCATCAATATGGGCCTTGACTTTTTCTGTTTCAGCAAAGACGGAAAGTATACTCAAACTTGCCGCAACCCCCTGTCAAGAAATCCAGTCTCTTAGAATATTTCCAATCTGCGCTTCCTTTATGCATTACCTGCCTCAACCTGCCATAAGGATGGGTAAGGGGGTGGCACATGCATAAGCGCACGACTTTTCAGGTGGCTGCGACTTACGTAGGCGCGGTCATGGGGGCCGGATTCGCTTCCGGACAAGAGATCCAGCAGTTTTTTGTCAGGTTCGGACGCTTGGGGCTGGTCGGAATTGCCGTCAGCGCCCTCCTGTTTTCTTTCCTTGGCTGGGTAATGATCGACCTGCAGGAGCGTTGGCGGGTAGCGAATTATACCGTCTTCTTTGAAGGTCTCTTCGGGCGCAGGCTGGGCCGAACTTTGGATTGGCTGGTCAGTGCCCTGCTCCTCGTGGGCATGGTTGCCATGATTTCGGCGGGGGGAGCTCTCTTCTATGAATTCTTTGGGCAGCCCCGCTGGCTTGGGGTAGTTTTGACCGCGGGACTGATGGTCCTCGCGCTTTGGTTCAAGGGAGAAGGAGTACTCTGGATTAACAGCGCCTTGATTCCTCTGAAGTTCCTCTTCTGCCTGGGCATTGGCCTTGCGGCCGCCTTTTTGGCCCACCCCGGGGAAGGAGAAGGATTGCCGGTTTATCGCTCTCACCTCATTAACCACTGGCTTCTCTCAAGTGTACTCTATGTCTCTTTCAACTTGACTTTGGCTATGGTCGTCTTCGCCTCACTGGGCAAAGAGGTGCGGCAGACGGGAGCCCGCACGGGGGCCGCGGTGGGAGGGATGGCGCTGGGTGCCTTCGCGGGGGTTATCGGGGCGGCCCTTTTGCGTTTTCCGGAAGTCAACGGTCTGGAAATACCCATGGTTGCCGTTGCCGGTAAACTTGGGGACTGGCCGGCTTTTTTCTATGCCGCAGTTTTGTGGCTGGCTCTGGCGACCGCCGCCATCGGCAACGCCTTCAGTCTCACCAGCAGAATGGTTGCCACAGGCCGAATTAGCTACACCGCGGCGATGACCCTCCTTGTAGGCGTCAGTCTGGCTTTTGCCGGTGTAAAGTTTTCCAGCTTTGTCGGACTTGTCTATCCACTTTTCGGCTATATCGGCCTGGTGGTTCTGCCCACGCTGATCTACCGTTGGCGTAAATCGTGAAAATCAGTTACACTTAAATATAGCGGATGACGCAAGGACTCAGGGGGTAGGGTAGTTATGGAGAAAAGACATTATCTCGTCGGTACAGCCGGCCATGTCGACCACGGGAAAACCGAACTTATTCGGGCCCTTTCCGGCATTAACACGGACCGCCTTAAAGAAGAACAACAACGGGGCATTTCTATTGAACTGGGCTTTGCCCACGCGGTCCTGCCGAGCGGCAGGGAAATAGGGATTGTCGACGTGCCCGGGCATGAACGTTTTGTTCGACAAATGTTGGCAGGCGCGGCGGGGATGGACCTCGTCCTTCTTGTCATAGCCGCGGACGAAGGGACAATGCCCCAAACCAGAGAGCATTTGGATATTCTGACACTTCTGGGGATTGAGCGCGGGATTGTGGTGCTCAACAAGATCGACCTGGTCGACGAAGAATGGCTTGAACTTGTCAAGGAGGAGGTTAGGGAGGATTTAAAAGACAGCGTGTTTGCCGGCTGCCCGCTGTGCTGCGTTTCGGCTCAGACCGGGGAAGGGATTGCCGAGCTAAAACAGGAGATCGACCGAATCCTGGACGAAGCGGTGAGCAAAAACTCGAACGGACCCGTGCGTCTGCCACTGGACCGTGTCTTCAGCATTCAGGGCTTCGGTACGGTGGCAACGGGCACACTCTACAGCGGAACTCTCAAACTTGGACAAGATGTGGTGATTGAACCGGTTCACCGCGCCAGCAAAGTACGCTCCTTGCAAGTGCACGGCCAAAAAGTGGAGCAAGCGGTGGCTGGGCAAAGGGTAGCCGTGAACTTGGCCGGCCTGGAAGTAGCGGAGGTGGCCAAGGGGGCGGTCTTGGCCACACCGGGCTCCTTCTCTGTGGGAACGATCCTCGACACTAAGGTCCAGGCCCTGGCCTCAGCGGGGAAGTCGATCGTGCAAAGGCAACGCCTCCGCTTTCATTTGGGGACGGCGGAGATCCTGGGCAGAATTCACCTTTTGGATCATGACGAACTTAACCCAAGTGACGAAGGGTATGCGCAGATTCTCCTCGAATCTCCGGTTCTGGCGGCTGCGGGAGACCGCTTTGTTCTGCGCTTCTATTCTCCGGCCCATACCATCGCGGGCGGTAAAGTATTGGCAGTCGCCCAATACAAGCACAAACGCTACAAAGACGCCGAACTCTCCCGCCTGCGCCTTATGGACCAAGGGAACCCTCTTGATCTATTGGAGCGGGAGCTCAACGAGCCAAGAACCTCCGCCGAGTTGAGCGCGCACTTCCATCTGCCGCCCGCGGAGATTGCCGGTCTGATTAAGAGCCTGAGAGAGCAAGAACGCCTGGAAGAATCACAGCTGAACGGCCAAACCCTATACTGGTCCAAGGCGGCTGCCTCTGCTTGGCGCACGCGGCTGACGGAAACAGTGGAGCGCTATGTCAGTTCCTTCCCGCTGCGCCGGGGTGTGGGCCGGGAAGAGTTAAAGACCCGCCTTGGTGTGACCTGGAACCACCAGATCTGGCAGTCAATCCTGGAAGCAGGGGCTGTACAAGGCCTCTGCCGTTTCTCCGGGGGGAAAGTCTTACCGCGGGAAGACGCGCCCCTGCCGATCGAGCTGGCAAAGCGCCTTGCCTGTCTCAGCGGACACTGGCTCAAAGCGGGACTCGCTCCCCCGGACTTGGAGTCAGTGGCGGCCGAATGCAAAATCCGCCCTCAGGACGCGTTGGAATATGCCCAATTTCTCTGTGAGTCCGGGAAGTGGACAGTGGCCAGCGGAGTTTATTTTGACAGAGCGGCCCTGGAAGAGGCCGAAAGCAGCTTAGTCAAATACCTTAAAGAACACGGCGAGGTCAGCGTGGGGGAGGCTCGGGCGCTCTGGCAGACCTCACGCAAGTATGCGGTTCCCCTCCTGGAATACTTCGACCAGAAACACGTGACCCGTCGTCAGGGGGACAAACGCACGATGTATTGATCCACCCCTAAAGATAATCCGGCTCGTGCACCCATGAATTTTGTACCTGCCGGCCAACGACCAAAAGACCCGACGCCAAAACGGTGCCGGGTCTTTTAGAATTCCGGGGGTAGACAGCATGACCCTCAAGTTGGGCCAGGGGACCTCTCATACTATCCGGCGCCCTTGACGAAGCTGGGCCGCCGTGCCCCTTTCTCTGTCTAACGTTTTCTCAGGCCGCCTCCGCCGCCCAAGAGCAAGAAAATATTGAGGATGAAGGAAAAGAGGTTGACAAAGTCCAAAAAGATACTGAGGGTAATCAAAACGGCGTTGTCGGCTGAGCTGTACTTAACCCGCTGAAAATCAAGAGCTGTGAGTAAACTGAAAAGAACGGCTCCCCCAATCCCGATTAACAAGCCGAACGGGCTCATGAAACTGCTGAAGAATACAGAGAGAATCATGACCCCGAGAAGCGCTATTAAGCCGATGAAAAGCGCCTTGGCCATGACTCCCAGATTGCGCCTGGTCACGAGTCCGTAAAGGCCGAAAGCTCCGAAAACTACAAACGTAACCAAAGCGGCCTGGATCAGGACCAAACGTCCGGCCGCATCCGCCATTAAGACCTGCACCAAGGGGCCGAGCACGGCTCCCGCGCAAGCGGCAAAAAGCAGGGAAAGGGCACCGGTCAGACCGGCGGCCGGATCCTGCTCGCGTATAAGATCCCGCCGGTTCATCAAGGGAATGACAAAGAGCAGAACAAATTCCAAAATGACAGCCGGCATGAAATATTGAGGGGGAACAAGGAACGCCCCCGCGGCCATGGCCAGGAACATAAAGGATAAAAGCCCCATTACCTGAGTCAAAGAGACCGGCCTATCCTTCTTGATATCCACAATATTGTCAGGCGGGTAATAATTGGAACGGGAAGAAAAATCATTATATGGCATCTTCTTTCACCCTTTCAGCAGTCAAGTCTTGATATATTATAACACATACGGTTTTCTCTTAGTATAAATACCGGATGTGAAAATTCATTGAAGTTTAAGCGAAAGTTCTGTTAAATCCACGGGGCGGGCAGAAATCAGGGAGGGGAACCCGTGACGGGGGACTTGACTGAGCGATGGGAAACGTTCTGCTTACGAAAGACCGTTCAAAGACAGAATACCGCGTTGACATGCTGCTATAGAAAATATAAAATGTGGTTAAAATTAGAAGACTGTTTCTAATTTGGAAGTCAAAGGGGCCTTTGTCAAATGTAGCGGTTTTTGGCACAGACCCCACTATTATGTAAGAGAGGGGGAATCAGGCGAGAAAATACGACGCGGGGACTCGTTCGGGTGAGAGTTACAAAGGAGGGGAAAGAAAAGAAATGAAGAAGATTTTTGCTTTTTTGACGGTGGGGATTCTCTGTCTATCATTGGCCGGCGGCTGCGGCACAACGGGTGCGGCGGCCGGAAACGGCGGCGGCGGAACGATTAAGGTGGGTGGCGATCTCGAACTTACGGGCGGGCAGGCCATGTTTGGACAGGAGGCCCAAAACGGGATCAAGATGGCGTTTGATCAAATTAACGCCAAAGGCGGAGTGCTGGGCGGAAAGAAACTGGCACTCGACGTGGCTGACAACAAGTCCGACCCGGGAGAAGCGACAACCGCGGCGACCAAGTTGGTCGGTGACAACGTGGTGGCCGTCATCGGACCCATGACGAGTTCCCTTGTGGCCGCGGCCACACCGGTCGTCACTGACAGCAAAGTACCGTTGATTACCCCCAGCGGCACGAATGCCAAACTTACGATGGCGGCCGGGGGCAAAGTGCAGCCTTATATCTTCAGGCCCTGTTTCATCGATCCTTTCCAGGGACAGGTGGGCGCCAAATTTGCCTTGGGCACTTTGCACGCCAAAACCGCGGCGGTCATCGTCGACCAGAAAAGCGACTACGCTAAAGGGTTGGCCGATACTTTTATCTCGAACTTTACAGCGGGCGGGGGCAAAATTGTCGATCAGGAAAAATATGCGTCAGGCGATAAGGACTTCACGAGTATCCTCACCCGGATTAAAGGTACCAACCCGGACTTGATCTGGCTGCCGGGCTACTATAATGACGACGGGCTCATCGTCAAGCAAGCCCGCGACTTAGGCATGAAGATGCCCTTCGCGGGCGGGGACGGCTGGGACGATCCTTCGCTGTTCACGATTGGCACTCCGGCGGCTCTAAACGATACCTACTATGTCGACCATGTCGCCAACGATTCTCCGGACATGGTTCAGTTTGTCAAGGATTACAAGGAAAAATACGGCCATGAGCCCAACGCTATGTCGGCACTCTCCTATGATGCGGCCAACATGATTATTAACGCGATTCAGACGGCCAACAGTGGGGATCCGGCGAAGATCACGGCGGAACTGGATAAGTTGACCGGATTCAAAGGTGTAACCGGGGAAATAACTATTGATCCCAATACACACAATCCCCAAAAGAAAGCCGTCATCAAAGAGAACAAAAACGGCAAAGGCATCTACCTAACCAGTGTTTCACCATCCTAAAGGCGAACGGGATGTCAGGCAGACCGGCGCAGGTTCTGCCGAGTGTCAGGAGGGGCATGCCCCCTCCTTCTCGCCCATATTGCTAAAAAACCGTGCGGATTCGCGGAGCCGGGGGTGGGCGCCGTCTTGCTTCAAGCGGCCGCTCACTTGAGCGGGCGCGGAGCGGACGAACTTTCCTGCCCGCGGGTCTGACTGACAGGAGGATGAAACATGGGACATGTGTTGCGTGAAGGGTTGCAGCAAGTTGTCAACGGATTGTCCATGGGAAGTGTCTATGCCTTAATCGCCTTGGGTTACACCATGGTGTACGGGATCGTGAAATTGATCAATTTTGCCCACGGAGATGTTATGATGATCGGGGCCTATGTAGGCTGGCTGGCCACGTCCAGGCTGCATATGTCCTTTGTGCCGGCCCTGTTGCTGGCGATGGCGAGTTGCGCCCTTCTGGGCGTGATCATTGAGCGTATCGCTTATAAGCCCTTGCGTAACGCGACACGGGTTGCCGCCTTGATCACCGCGATTGGCGTATCCTTGTTTCTGGAGTACGGAAATATGCTGGTCGCCTCGGCCCAGGTTCGCTCTTATCCGCCGGTGCTTCCGAGCGTCTCTTACAAGGTCGGCGGCGTATATCTGCAATACGGGGCTATTGTTATCTTTGCCACCACGATTATCCTCATGATCCTGCTTACACTTACCGTTCGGTATACGAAGATAGGCAAAGCCATGAGGGCGGCCTCGTTCGACAAAGACGCGGCCCTTATGATGGGCGTTAACGTAAACTCAACCATCTCAGCGACGTTTGCCATAGGCTCGGCTTTGGCCGCCGCCGCCGGCGTTCTCTACGGTGCTTATTACAATACGATTGACCCGTTGATGGGCATCATTCCGGGACTGAAGGCCTTCATAGCGGCTGTCCTGGGCGGGATCGGGATTATACCGGGGGCGGTGGTCGGCGGGCTGGTGCTGGGGCTGACGGAGTCGGCGGTCAGCGCGCTGGGTGCTTCCACCTGGCGCGACGCGGTGGCTTTCCTGATTCTCATCCTGGTCCTGATCCTGAAGCCGAGCGGCCTTTTTGGCAAGAATGTCCGCGAGAAAGTGTAGGTGTCCAAAGATGAAGGTGTTGAATAAGAAAAATCTGGTGATCCTGCTCGCCGTGCTGGTTGTTTACGGCGGCGTCCAGGCCGCCATTGCCGCCCGTCTCATTCCGCCTTTCTACAGCGTAAATCTGATGCTGATTTGTGTCTATGTCATTCTGGCCACCAGTCTGAATTTGATCAATGGGGTTACGGGCCAGTTTTCAATCGGCCACGCGGGTTTCATGGCCATTGGGGCTTACTTGTCCGCTATCGTCAGCGTTAAACTGCACGGGCCGCTGGGAGCGGCTATCCTGGCAGGCGGTATCGTCTCAGCCGCGGTGGGCTTTTTGGTGGGCCTGCCAACCCTCAGGCTCAAAGGAGATTACTTGGCGATCACTACTCTGGGTGTCGGTCAGATCGTCCAGGTTGTCTTTTTTAATACCAATTATGTAGGCGGGGCGGCCGGCTTCACTGTTCCAAGAACGGTCAATTGGACCTGGGCCTTTTGGCTCACCGTCATCTCGGTCGTAATTATTCACAACTTCACTAACTCAACCCATGGGCGGGCCTGCATTTCAGTGCGGGAGAATGAAATCGCAGCGGAGGCCATGGGCATTAACAGCACCAAGTACAAAGTCATGGCGTTTACCCTGGGTTCCTTTTTGGGCGGGCTCGCCGGGGGGCTGTACGCGAATTATATGTACCTCATTCAACCGACAACGTTCAGTTTTCTTACCTCATTTAACATCCTGGTAATGGTTGTTTTGGGAGGGCTGGGAAGTATGACCGGGAGTATTGTCGGGGCTGTGGTTATGACCGTTTTGTCCGCCTACTTGTCCCAGTTCCCCGAATGGCGCATGGTCTTGACCGCTTTACTCCTCATAGTTGTAATGCTGTTCCGCCCTTCGGGGCTGCTGGGCACCAAAGAGTTCAACCTCGGTTTTCTGGGAAAGAAGGGTGAAAGCCGTGCTGCTTAAGCTGGAGCATCTTTCCAAGTCCTTTGGCGGTCTCAAAGCTGTGGCTGATCTTAATATAGAGATCGGCCAGGGTGAGTTGGTCGGTTTGATTGGGCCGAACGGGGCGGGAAAAACGACGGTTTTTAACCTCTTAACCGGGGTCTACGAGCCCAGTGAAGGGAAAATGATCTTCGCGGGAAAAGATGTGGGCGGGCTGAGGCCCTATCAAGTAACCCACCGCGGTATCGCCCGCACCTTCCAAAATATCCGGCTTTTCGGGGATCTGAGTGTAATTGACAATGTAAAAATAGCTTTTCACCAACACGCTAAATATTCGGCTTTCAGTGCCATCTTGCGCCTGCCGAGTTTTTTCCGCAGTGAAGACGAGATGGAGAGTAAAGCCTTGGCTTTGCTCGAGGTATTTCATTTGCGGGGCAGGGCCGGGGAGGTGGCCAAGAATCTCCCTTACGGTGAACAGAGGCGTTTAGAGATCGCGCGGGCCATGGCGACCGAACCCAGGCTCTTGCTTCTGGATGAGCCGGCCGCGGGTATGAATCCGCAAGAGACACGGGGCTTGATGGAACTGATTCGCTGGCTCAGGGACAATTTTCAGTTGACCATTTTGTTGATTGAGCATGATATGTCCTTGGTTATGGGGGTATGCGAGCGTATCTATGTCCTGGATTACGGCATGATCATCGCATCCGGAACGCCGGAGGAGATTAGAACTGACCCGAAAGTGATAGAGGCTTACTTGGGAGAGGAGGCAATATAGTTGCTGGCAATTGAAGATGTGCACGTCTATTACGGGGCTATTCACGCGCTGCAAGGAATCTCCTTCCAGGTAAACCAAGGGGAAATCGTGACTCTGATTGGTTCCAACGGGGCCGGGAAAAGCACATCCCTTAAAACTATTTCCGGATTATTGCGTCCCAAACAAGGAAAAATTCGCTTCAACGGCGAAGAATTAACGGGTATGCCGGCCCAAAAAATTGTTGGCCGGGGAATTTCGCAGGTTCCGGAGGGCCGCCGTATTTTTGCCAATATGACCGTGTCGGAAAATCTGGACATGGGGGCCTATCTGCGCAAGGACAAGCCGGAAATCAAAAAAGACCTCGAGCGGATCTTTGCCATTTTTCCGCGCTTGCGGGAACGCAAGGGGCAGGTGGCCGGCACCCTCTCGGGCGGAGAACAGCAAATGCTCGCGATGGGACGGGCGCTCATGTCAAAACCCCAGCTCATGCTCTTGGACGAACCGTCGATGGGATTGTCTCCCCTTTTGGTGAAACAGATCTTTGACATTATTAAAGACATTAATGCTCAGGGAACGACAATTCTTCTGGTGGAACAAAATGCCCGCATGGCCTTGTCCGTTGCCACCAGGGCTTATGTCTTAGAGACCGGCAAAATTACTCTTGGCGGCATGGCTCAGGAACTGGCGGCAAGTGAGGATGTGCGCAAGGCTTATTTAGGCGCCTAGCGGCAGGCGGAACTTAAGGAGGGAATCCTTCTCCCCCATCGGTCCGGCAACTCGGTCCGGCCGGGGAGATGAAGAAAGGGGCGGTTTGCATGTATGTCAGGCAATTCATGTCCACTCCGGTCATAATGGTTCACCCCAATGATACCATCGCGGATACCATTGCGCTAATGAGAGAGAAAAAGATTAACCGCTGTCCGGTCGTGGAGAAGGGCAGGGTGGTCGGGTTGGTCACCGACGGGGACTTGAGAGAGATTTCTCCCTCTCCCGCGACCACCTTGAGTATTTTTGAGCTGAATTATTTGGTCGCCAAAACCGCAATTAGGGAAGTTGCCGTCAAGAAAGTCGTCACTTGCACCCCGGACACCCTGCTCGAGGATGCGGCTCTGTTGATGAGGGAACATAAAATCGGCGGCCTGCCGGTGACAGAGAACGGACAACTGGCCGGAATAATAACTCAGACCGACGTTTTTGACGCTTTTCTGGATGCCCTTGGCTTCCGCAGTCCGGGCCAGCGTATTGTCGTGGAAACCAAAGATGAGGTGGGCGTGATTTCCGACATGTCGGAGACGATCAAGAACTATGATGTTAATATTGCCAGCCTGACGATGTTTCACCGTTCAGGCGACATTGTTCAGATCTTGGCGCGCCTGAACGGGACCAGGGCGGACGAGGCCATACAGGCCTTGATGGCGAAAGGATATCGGATCGGATAACCCGGCCGGCAAAACCCAGCCGGTGCCAAGTTCTCAAGGAAGGCGGCAGGCGCAGGGTTTCTTACTCCTGCGGGAGAGTTGTACTTTCAGAGAGGAACACGCGGAGCTGAGTATACGCGGAGAGGAGCACACGCGGAGAGGAGTATACACGGAGAGAAGCACACGCGGAGAGGAACACACGAACAGGAGGGCGGACATGGCCCTCCTGCTTTAATCCATATGGGAAAAGGATGGAGTAGAGAATGCATCTGTTTAATCGGTCCATTATTGTCAATGTACAAAGCCAAGATTACAAATCGGCCCAGGTAAGCGGGGTATTTTTGGACAGTCATCATGAACTTTGCTTGGATTTCAGTGTCGATCTGGGCACCTTTGAGGTCACGGCCGCCACGGCGGAGTGGCGCAGGGCCCCGCATACCGACTGCGCTCAGGTGGAGAAAAGGGCTCAGGGGCTGGTCGGGCTGAAGCTGACCCACGGGGTGCGCAAAGAAATACAGAAAGCTGTCGGACAAGAACAAGGCTGCACTCACCTTATGGATCTTGCGTTGGAGTGTGTTAAGGGTTTTGTTCAAGCGCGCTTCAGCCTTTTACGCCTAACCACACCGGAGCCGGAACTCAGCGCTTATGTCGAAGACTATCTCAAAGGTTCCTGCTACCATTTCCGCCGGAATAAGGGCTGATCATCTTCAGAAACAATTTGCGTTTACACTCGCCGGATGCCGGTTCCCGATGACATTTTTCCCGGTTCGGTCAACTTTTCGGCCGTCTTTGCGACCGGATCAGGCCTTACTGTAAGCGACTAAGATTTTTTCGCCATTGGGTTTGGTTCGATTCAGTGCTTTTTCCAGCGACTTAATTTCCGCAACTTCCTGTTCCGTCAGATTGGCGACGGGAAACGAATTGGCTGGCATCGATTTTCCTCCTTCCTTATCCAAGCATTCGGTTTTATTTTGTCCCGGAACCGGCAAAGATATACATGAAGATCCGGTATAGACAGAAGTAAAGCGCAAGGTGGGAATCGGATGACGGGAGCAGGAGATGTTTGGTTGTGTTTTTTAAACTCGCCTCAATTTACGAGTTCGTGCGCGGGGTTTTTCCGCTGGTCGACCGGGAGTTGGAAGGCTGGAAGAAGCTGGCAATGGAAATTTCCTGCCAAGAACTGAGGGACCTCGCTCTGGCAAGTTTGACGGAAAAACGTTTCCATGCTCAGGGCGGCGCGGTTTACGCGCTTCACCCGGGGCTCACTGCCGCTCGGCGGCGGGACCTGGTAGGGTTCATTGTCGCTTATCAAACGATCAGCGACTACTTGGATAATTTGTGCGACCGGGCGGGAGTAAAAGAAGCTCAGGCTTTCAGACAACTTCATCTGGCGCTGGATGAAGCGCTTAATTCCGGTGTTTCGCTTTCCGACTACTATGCGAACTATCCTTATCATGATGACGGGGGATATCTGAAAACCCTGGTTGAGACCTGCAGGGACCGCTTGGGGGATTCCGTCCCGGGCCCTTTGCTGTCCGCGATGAGGCAATGGGCGGCCCTCTATTCTCAATTGCAAACTTATAAGCATATCTCCCCGCGAGAGCGCGAACAGGCCTTGTCTCAATGGATCGGTTCGCTTGCCGGGAAGTGGCCCGGGCTGTATCCTTGGGAAATCGAAGCCGCCACAGGTTCCACCCTGGGAATATTCTATTTTGCGGCTTTGGCAAAGGGTGGTATTCCGGCCGCTCAAGGGGAGGAGGCTTACTTTCCCTGGATTCAGGGATTTCATATTTTACTGGACTATTTTATTGACAGGCAGGAGGATTTGGAGCACGGCGATCTGAATTTCGTTCAGAATTACGCCGATGACGGCGAGCTGGGTCAACGGCTCTGTCTTTTTTACCGAAGGTCCCGGGAGCAGGTCCGTTTCCTTAGTTATCCACGCTTCCACATCCTCGTTCTCGAGGGACTTGCGGCTATGTATCTTTCGGATCCTAAAGCTTCCCAAGGGAAAAACAGGGCGGTCACTGCGCGCTTATTGGCTCAAGCCGGGGGTTTTGCGCGTTTGCTTTTCATAATCAGCCGGCTCTTACGACGAAAGCGGATTATTTGATCCCGTTGTTGCCCCTTATTTGCGGGACAGCGCCCGTTGCCTGAGGCCGACAAATGTGATATGGTATTTATAGGAAGGGCACTGGCGCATGAATCTGGGGGTTAGACTTAATGGAAAATGCGGAGGATATACGCTGGCGGCAAAGGTTGGCGAACTTCTCCAAGGCTCTGCAGCAGTTGACAGAATTCGTGGAGAAGCCGGAGCTCAACAAGTTTGAGAAGCAGGGCCTGATTCAGTGTTTTGAGTATACGTTTGAACTTGCGTGGAAGACGATGAAGGATTATTTGGAAGACCAGGGTTTTATGGTTAGAAGTCCCCGCATGGCCATCCAGACCGGCTTTCAGATGCAATTAGTGTCTGACGGACATGTTTGGCTCGATGCTTTGGAGAAGAGAAATCTCATGGCACATACCTATGATGAAGGATTGGCGGATGAAGCGGAACGTCTGATTCGTGAACATTATTTTGGTATGCTCCGGGAATTGTATGAATATTTAGAGGGTGCGAAATGAATTTTGGACTTCGTCAGGAAGATATAGCCTATATCGTTAAGGCGCTGCAACCCTTTGCAGAGATCGAAAAAGCGGCTATTTTTGGTTCCCGTGCCAAAGGAAGCCATAAACCCGGTTCTGATGTCGACATTGCCGTGTGGGGTGACAACGTTACCTTTTCCACGGTGTCAAGGTTGCATGCCAGGCTTGAGGATGAAAGCCCTTTGCCGTATTTTTTTGATATTGTCGATTACTCTCATTTGACTCATCAGGAACTAAAAAGCCATATTGATCGGGTGGGAGTGGTATTTTACGACCGGGCTAACGTTCCCCCAACCCTCTGACCGGTTTAATTGACCAAGAGGCTCAGCCGCATGCCCCTGGCTTTGGCCGGCTTTAGCTATGGGGAAGATTCAGTATTTAGAAGCCTTTTTAAGTATAATGGCTTTGGGCGCGGGAGGCCGGTCTCTTAGGAGGCAGGCAGCCGGTCTAAGATTCCCTGAGTAATTTCGGAAAGAAGATCCAGGGCTGCCGAGGGCGGAAAGGGGGAGAGGACTTTTTTGGCCTTGGCTATATAGGCTTCGGCAGTGTCTCGGCTGCGCTCGAGAGCGCCGCTCTGTTCCAGGGCCTTATAAGTCTGAAAAGCCAGGGTCGGGGGCCAGGTTTTCTTCTCAAGGGTTTCCCTGAACCAGGTGCCATAAGTTGGGTCTTGCAGCAGGTAGATGATGGGTAAGGTGAGGTTACCTTGGCGGAAGTCATTCCCGGTCGGTTTGCCCAGTTCTTTCTCTTGGCCGGTGAAGTCCAAGACATCGTCGACGACCTGAAATCCAATTCCCAAGAAGCGGCCGAATTTACCGAGCCGGTTGACATCGGTTTTGTCTGCCCCCGCTATGGTTGCGCCGGCGCGGCAGCAGGCTTCGATCAGGGAGCCGGTTTTTTGGCCGCTGCGGTGCAGGTAATCACGGCGAGAACGGTCCAGGGCAAATTGGCTTTGCCCCTGCCTTATTTCGCCGGCGCACATCGCCTGAATGGCTGCGACAAAATAAGGCATAACCGGGATAAGCCCGGGCGCGGACAGCACCCGGAAGGCTTCGGCAAACAAACTGTCGCCTGCCAGCACGGCGGTCTGATTTCCCTGAGCGGCATTGATACTGGGTTGTCCCCGCCGCAGGGGGGCCTGGTCGATGACATCGTCATGGACCAGGGAGGCTAAGTGGATCAGTTCGGCGGCGACGGCGGCTTGAACAGTCTCCTCCCGCGGGGGGGAGAAAAGAGCGGCGGCGGAAAAAACCAAAAGAGGCCGCAACTGTTTCCCGTTCGAGGTTTGGAGCAGGGAAACGGAGGGGCCGAGGGAAGATTCCAAATGAACCAGGCTGTCATGAAGATGTTTGCGGAAGAGCTCCCATTCGGGAGTGGAAAGAAGCGAAGGGGAAGTTAAGGGGGCCGGATCGACCGCGGTCGGGAAATCCGTATCGGCAGCGGAGGTTTCTGGTGACACTGGACAAACCGCCTTTCTTAAGAGCAATCAGGTCGTCTTCGTATCTTTCCCCAAAGGATGCCGGGGTATACTCCCGTTGCGGGCAGGTTGGGGGTTGGGGAAAGCTGCGCAAGAAGATGTCCCTGAGTCAGCGCGCAGACTTTAAAAGTTGAAAAAAGTATGCTACACTACTGAAGTGCAGTAGGCGCATGGTTTTTTTGCTTTTTGGGGATGGATGGTGGCTGGTGCTGCCCCCGGACTTCAAATCCGCGTGTCGGGACGCAGAACGTTCCGAGGTGTGTTCGATCCGCACGCATCCCCGCCAATTTTCTCGCTTACGCCGGTTCCGTTTCGCCCGCAGGGGTCTTTGTGATTTTTTCTGAGCACCCGCTGTGACAGTTGCCTGAATTATTACCCGGCGAAGAATTCGTCTTTAAGAATGTTAGAGCGTTGGCGTCAGGCCGAGGCAGACGGCCTACGGCTCCGGCGCAAAAGCCTCCTCGGGCCTTTGGGGAGGCTTTGGTTTTGCGGCTGCCGGGACGCGGTGAGGACAAATTTGGAGCTTTGGACGTGGGAAGCAGGATTTCGGGTCTTGGGGAACGAATCAGAACGGAAAGGAGGGTAAAATCTGAAAATGAACATCATCGACGTACTGATAATCGGGCTCATTCTGCTGGGTGCCCTCAAAGGCTACCGGCAGGGGCTTCTGGGCGGGGCCGTCAATCTCATCGGTACTTTACTCGGTTTCCTGATTGCATCGTTCCGCTATCAAGCCGTTTTAGCCTGGATAGAACGGTATTTTCCTGTGCATAATTGGTTAGAGCCTTTCGTATATAGGGTCGTCTGGTCCCAAATTCAGAGTCAAGCCCAGACTCCGGACGGGGGAGTACTACCGAAAATTCTGGGGGGCTTTTCCGCCTTGTTCAAGTCTTTTCCGGGGACTACCGGTCTGTCATCCCTGCAGTCTGTGAGCCGGGGGGTTTTAGTACAGGCCGCTCAGAATTTGTCCACGGTCATTACCGACAATCTGTTGCGGCTCATGGCGTTCGGGCTCGTTTTTTACGCTGTGGTGCTTCTCGTTCACCTGGGTGCCGGTTTGCTCCTTCCCCTCCTCCCTTTGGGGGGAACGCTGAATCACGGGGCGGGCCTGATTCTGGGAGGTCTGACGGCCGCTGTTGTCCTGGCGGTGCTTGCGGGGTTGTTGTCGCCGTTTCTCACGCTCGGCGCGGGTCCGGAGGTGGCGGTCATGAAAAACTCATATTTTTACCCCTTGCTGGTGAGGATTTTTCAGGGACTGGATAGGATGTTTTCTTTACAGTGGTTTTCCAAGGCGCCGGGGCTCGCCCAGTGGACGAATATTCTGGGCCGGTGATGAGGAAAAACTTGGTGCGAAAGGGCTTAAAGGATACTTGATAGTGATGGCGGAAATGACGGGGGAGGAGAAGTTTTTGGGGTGGACACAGTGGCTGGGTTTTGATTGGCGTCAAGTGGCGGCAGCGAGTATCGACGGGCTCATCTATATCGCGGAAGTTTTGCTGGCGGCCAGAGTCCTCTACGTTCTCATTGTCTATTTCCTGAGAAGGGTGCTGGTCCAGAGAAAAAGGAAAGTGCTGCTGGATGAGAGAAAAGCCAATACGCTCTTTCCACTCTTGCGCAGCATCGTTTTTTATGTTATTACATTCAGCGTGCTGGTGAATATCTTACAGTGGGTTTTTCACTTTAACACGGGGACACTCCTGGCCTCGGCGGGCGTCTTGGGAGTGGCTTTGGGTTTCGGTTCGCAGAGCCTGGTCAAAGACATTATCGGCGGCTTTTTCATCCTTTTTGAGGACCAGTTTGCCGTCGGTGAATATATTACAACCGGAACATTTTCCGGGGTTGTGGAAGAGATTGGACTGAGGACGACCAGGCTGCGCGATTGGGGCGGGGAACTCCATATCCTGCCTAACGGAAGCATCAGCGGTGTGACGAATTTTAACCGCGGTAGAATGCGGGCTCTAGTGGATATCCATGTTCCCTATGATCAGGATCTGGATCACGCTCTGGAAGTTATGGATTCGGTCTGTACGGAGGTGGGCCGGGAATATTCCGCTAACATTGTCGAGGCTCCCAGCGTTCAGGGTGTGATTCAATTCGGTGAACGCAATGCGGTTTTGCGCGCAGTGGCTTACACGAAGGCCAATGCCCAATGGGAACTGGAAAGGGAATTGAGGCGGAGAATCCACCGGGCGTTTCTGCGCGAGGGAGTCCGTGTCCCGGTGCCCCAGGATTTCAGTGCATCCGGAGACCCTCAGAGCGGGCCGTAAGGCGGTATTGAGGAGGGTGGTTTTATGGTCGGGCTGAATCTCGGCGATATAGTGCGCCTGCGTAAGCCCCATCCCTGCGGCAGCACGGATTGGAGGATCAGGCGCACGGGCATGGATTTTCGTATTGAATGTCTTGGCTGCGGACACCAGGCCTGGATCTCGAGAGTGAAGTTGGAAAGGCAGCTGAAAACTATTTTGAAAAGGGCCGATGTTCCTGAGCCGGAGGGAGAGACCTGAAGGGAGGATATTGGCCGGGGGAGGTAGAACATGACTCTGCGCGCGGGAATCGTCGGTTTGCCTAATGTGGGAAAATCGACGTTGTTTAATGCTATTACCCAGGCGGGAGCGGAAGCGGCAAATTACCCCTTTTGCACGATTGATCCGAATGTCGGCATTGTCCGGGTACCGGACGAGCGTTTACAGGTCTTGGCCGGTATGGTGCACCCGGGGCGCATCGTACCTGCGGCGGTGGAGTTTGTCGACATTGCCGGGTTAGTGAAAGGAGCCAGCCAAGGGGAAGGATTGGGCAACAAGTTTTTGTCCCACATTCGCGAGGTTGACGCGATTGTCCATGTGGTCCGCTGCTTTGAAGACAACAACGTCATCCATGTTGAGGGTGGTATTGACCCGGGGCGTGATATCGAAATTATTAACTTGGAACTGATCCTGGCGGATTTAGAAAGTGTGGAGAAACGCGGGGACAGGGTTGCCAAGATGTTGAAGGCGGGGGACAAGCGGGCGAAGGTGGAACTCAACTTGCTCGATCGTTTGAAAGAGGCCTTTGATCAAGGTAAGGCCGCGCGCACCCTTTCTTACGACCCCGAGGAAAAGGAGATTTTGAGATCCTTTCCTTTGCTGACGCTGAAGCCGGTCTTATATGCGGCCAATATGAGTGAGACGGATTTGGCCGCGGCGGAGGAAAACCCTTACGTACTGAAGGTGCGGGAGGTGGCCGCCGGAGAGGGAGCCGGGGTCGTCGTCATCTGCGCCCAGATCGAAGCGGAGATTGCTGAACTGGACGAGGAAGAGAAGGCCCTTTTTCTGCGGGATCTGGGTTTACAGGAGCCCGGTTTGGACCGCCTGATCAGGACTGCCTTTCATCTTTTAGGGCTTATGACATTTTTCACGGCCGGCCCCATGGAAGTGAAAGCATGGACCATCGGGCTGGGAACCAAAGCGCCTCAGGCGGCGGGGACCATCCACACGGATTTTGAACGGGGCTTCATTCGGGCAGAAGTGGTGAGCTATGAGGACTTCGTCCGTTGCGGGGGGCTTAACGGCGCCAAGGACAAGGGATTGGTCCGCTTGGAAGGGAAAGAGTACGTAATGAATGACGGGGATATCGTACATTTCCGTTTCAATGTGTAGTTGTAAGTTGTTTTTTTTCTAGTAAAATGGTATAATTTTTTCTTGTAAGTCTAAAACAATCCCTGCTCCGTTTCTACGGGGCCGCAGTCCGGGGGGAGGTGCAAGATGAAAGCGTACGAAAATCTGTATATCATCCGGCCAGATCTGGATGATGAGGCGCTTGCCGCGGCTGTGGACAAGTTTTCCGCCGTTGTAACCAACAACGGTGGGGAAAATGTCACGGCTGACAAATGGGGTAAACGCCGCTTGGCTTACGAAATTAAGGATTATCGGGAAGGTTTTTATGTCCTGATGAACTTTGACGGTGAAGCCCGTACGGCGCAGGAACTGGAGCGGATGATGAAGATCTCCGATGATGTTCTTCGCTTTTTGACGACGAAAAAGGAAGATTAGGTTAGGAGGGGCTGAAGTGTTGAACCGGGTCGTGTTGATTGGCCGTTTAACCAAAGACCCCGAACTCCGTTATACTCAGAACGGCGTGGCTGTGGCAACCTTTTCGCTGGCGGTTGACCGCAAGTATAAAAACGCTCAGGGTGAGCGGGAAACCGATTTTATTCCGGTGGTGACCTATCGTCAGCTGGCTGAACTCTGTTCGAACTATCTGGCCAAAGGGAAATTGGCGGCCGTGGACGGTCGTATTCAGGTGAGCTCTTACACCGGGCAGGATGGACAGAGGCGCTGGTCCACCGAAGTTGTGGCTGAAGACGTGCGTTTTCTCAGCCCGAAAGAAGGAAGCTCGGCAGGCGGGGCGGCCGGGAGCGCCGGGCCTTCCGCAAGCGGCGGCTCTTTTGGGGGGGTAGGATCCTTCGGTCATGAGGTAAGTCTGGATGATGATATCCCATTCTAAAGGGAAGGTGAGATTGAAGCATGAAACGCGAACGCGGACGGCGTCCCCGGAAGCGGGTGTGCAGTTTCTGTGTCGATAAAGTGGAGTCGATCGATTACAAGGAAACACACAAACTGCGCAAATATGTGACAGAACGCGGCAAGATTTTGCCGCGCAGGATTTCCGGCAATTGTGCGAAACACCAGCGCCAAGTGACCTTGGCAATTAAAAGGGCTCGCAGCATAGCCTTATTGCCATACATGGTTGAGTAGGCCGAAGGGAGCAAGGTGCTCCCTTTTTGTATTTTAGGGAAGGACTGAGCCCGATGGCAGTGGAATCGGTTGAAGTGGATGTAGTCAAGGGAATGAAGGCAATTGACGAACTCAAGGTTGAGTTGCTCAAGGCGCTGTGGCAGTTGCAGCAAGGCGCTTTGGCCGGCTCGGAGACTGAGACGCTGGAGGCCCTGTCCGACCTGGTGGGCCTCAGCTACCTCTTGACTAGGAGGCTCGGTTATGATTTTGCGCGGCTCGACCGGGTCCTCTTGCAACGCTTGGAAGCCTGGAGAAAGACGGATAAGGCGGAATTTGAGGAGCGCTGGGGAGACGTCAGCTTGCTGCTCGATTATTTGGCCCCGGAGGAGTAAGGCGGTCGGGTCCCCGTCTTGGGGAGGTTAGGGCGTTTGGACGAGACTGACGAGCGGATAGGAGAGCAAGGCAATGTATTGGAGTGATCGCAAAAGTTTGGACTTCTTGGCGGGCATAGTTCTGATCGCTTTTCCGCTGGCCGGCGTGGCATGGGGACTTTGGGGCTGGATTTGGGAGATTCTCCTTTTACTGGCCGTTTTTTCGCTGGGACTGCGCCGGGGTTGGGAGATTACCGCGCTCCTTCTGGTGGTCGGGTACGGGTCGGCCGCCCTGGCATTTCGCTGGAGCGGACTGGAACAGATGGGGTATATTCCTTTTGCCGGCCTGCTCACAGTGGCGGGCTGGAAACGGCACTGGCCGCAGAGTGTGAATACCTTTTGGAGCTTGGCGGTGACAGGGTTCCTGGCGGCTCTGCCCTTAATCGGCTTTGTGCGTCAGGGCTTGGATCCGGCGATGCTGAAGGAAATCGTGAGCGGCAGTCTGGCTTCTTATAAGTCTTCGGGAATGCTGGCTGCCGCCCAACAGCTGGGAGTCACGGAGAGCCAGTTAAAAGCGGGGCTGGAAAAAATGCTGCCCGTTTATTTTTCTCTGATCCCAAGCTTCGCGGCTTTGTCCGGTTTGGTGAAATTTGGCTTGGCCTCTTATATTGCCGGGCGTCTCCTGCCTGAAAGGGGTCGGGCCAAAGTACCTTTTTCCCGTTGGCGTCTGCCGTGGTACGCAGTCTGGGGCGCGATTCTGGGTATCGCCTCCTATCTGTTGGGGGACCAGTTCGGCTGGTTTGCCTGGAAAACGGTCGGCATGAATGTGATGGTGGTGTATGGCGTGGCAGCGCTCGTGCTGGGGGTGGCTGTTTACGGGTATGTGCTCAAATCCGCCAAAGTACCCCGCTTTGTCAAATGGCTTCTGCTCATGGTGAATTTGTTTTTCTTCTTCTTCAGCCTCGTGGCGCTTATGATGTTTGGCTTGTTTGATGTGGTTTTTAATTTCCGGAAGCTGCCGGAAACAGAGGGCTAGCGCAATAGCGCAAGAAATAGTCCGCATTGCGGCTGGGGGTATACTCCCGGAAGGAGGTTTGAAGCGATGAAAATCATACTGGTATCCGATGTCAAGGGGACGGGCAAGAAAGGCCAGGTCTTGGAGGTGGCGGACGGATACGCACGCAACTTTCTTTTTCCCAGGGGATTGGCGTTGGCGGCCACGGAGAGCAACATGCAGGATTTGGTCAACAAAAAGGCCTCGGAGGAAAAGCGCAAAGAAAAAGAAAAGCAGTTGGCCCTAGACTTGGCCGGCAAACTCCGGCCCCTTGTCGTCGAGGTCGGCGCCAAGACCGGCGAGGCCGGCCGCCTATTTGGCTCAGTTACCAACAAGGAAATTGCCGATACGCTCAAGCAAAGATACGCGTTGGATGTAGACAAGCGGAAGCTTGAGCTAAGGGAGCCCATCAAAGCCCTGGGAACCTACTCCGTTCACGCCAGGCTCCACCCCGATGTGAGCGCGGAGTTCCGGGTCCGGGTGATTGCCAGTTGAGTTTCCGGACGGACGCTGAGATAAAAAAGATCCGGGGGTGCCAGAAGCGGGGGTGCACGGCTTGCGGCCTCAGGCTTTTGGCTTTCGGCTAGGGGGGAACCGGTCCCGCGATGAAAGAAATATTAACGAAATGGCTGCAGGGCGATGCGAGTGCGGCGGACGAGGCGGGGTTAAAACGGGAAGTGGAGGCCCTCTATTCCTTTCTGGCCGAGTTTTACGGTGCGGATCGGCTGGTCTTAAAAGCGAGCAAACTGGATGCGTTGGCCTTAATGCGTTCGCCGGACCTTGCGGAGAGGGTTGCCGCCCTGGAGAAAATTGTTTCCAACGATCCGGTAGCGCGTCTCCTTCCTTCGCAGGCGCAGATTCCTGAGCGGCTGGCAAGAATTGAGGACGGGATAGCCGACTTGCTGGCCCGCCGTTCGGTGGAGGAGCGCCTTGACAGGCAAATCGAGGATCGTATGCAGGAACGGCATAAGGATTATGTGCAAGAGATCAAAATGCAGGTCCTGAAAGAGGCTGCCGGACCGGAGAACGCCCAGACTCTGAAAAAACTCGGTCTGTTGGAAAGAATGAATCGCACCCGGCTGGGTCGTTGCGCCGCGGAGGTTTTGCGGCCCCAGACTGTCGGGGAGATTATAGGCCAGGGACAAGGGGTTCAGTCCCTCCTGGCCAAGCTGGCTACTCCCTATCCCCAACATATCCTCATCTACGGGCCGCCCGGGGTTGGCAAGACTTCGGCGGTTCGGGCCGCGCTGGAAACGGTCAAGGGGCATGCTAATTCTCCGTTCGCGCCCAACGCGCCTTTTGTCGAAGCAGACGGCACGAGTTTGCGCTGGGATCCGCGGGATGTGACCAATCCCCTTTTGGGTTCTGTCCATGACCCTATTTTTCAGGGGGCAAAACGCGACTACGCCGAAACCGGGATTCCCGAACCAAAACCCGGCTTGGTGACCCAAGCCCACGGGGGTGTTCTCTTCATCGATGAAATAGCTGAAATGGATGGCCTTTTGCTCAATAAGCTGCTCAAAGTGCTTGAAGACAAAAGAGTGTTTTTCGATTCTTCGTATTATGACCCGGCTGATCCCAATGTGCCGCAGTTCATAAAGAATCTGTTCGAACAAGGGGCGCCCGCGGATTTTGTCTTGGTAGGGGCGACGACGCGTGAGCCGGCTGCTCTGAGTCCGGCTTTGCGGTCCAGGTGCTCGGAGGTTTATTTCGTTCCCTTGGAACCGGAACATGTGCAGAAGATCGTTCGTCAGGCAGCGAAGAAGCTGGATCTTGACTTAGAAGAGGACGTCGCCGAGGTCATCAGTGAATACGTGATTGAAGGGCGCAAAGCCACCGGCATCCTGACAGATGCTTACGGCTTGGTTCGTTACCGCAGGCCGGAGGCGGAAAGGGCCAGAGTACGGGTGGAGGACGTCCTTGAGGTCCTGCGTTCGGCCCGTTTGGCCCCCTGTGTCTTGCGCAAGTCTGCGCCGAAGCAGGAAGTCGGCCGCATTCTGGGCTTGGGAGTGGCGGGTTTTCTCGGCTCCGTCCTGGAGATTGAAGCCATTGCCTTCGGCGGTATGGCGGGAAAGGGAACCGTTCGTTTTAACGAAACCGCCGGCAGTATGGCCAGGGATTCCGTGTTTAACGCGACTGCCGTGATTCGCCGGATCACGGGCGCGGACCTGCGGGATTATGATGTCCATGTTAACGTGGTTGGGGGCGGAAAAATTGACGGTCCGTCAGCCGGCTTGGCTATAACTCTGGTTCTTTTCAGTGCCATACAGGACGCTCCTTTGAGACAGGACCTGGCCGTTACCGGCGAGATCTCTATCCAAGGCAAGGTCAAACCGGTAGGCGGCATTTACGAAAAGATATTCGGGGCTAAGCAAGCGGGAGTTCGCACCATCCTTATTCCCGCGGACAACCTGGCCGATGTCCCGGGGGGTATCAAGGGGATAGAGATAATCCCTGTCAGCGATTACGAAGAGGCGGCCAAAATCGCATTTTAGTTTCCAGCCGGGTCTTTGTCGCTTGTGATTTGGCCGGAGGAGAATAAAGATGGAACTCATGAAAGTTCCGCCCCACAACTTGGAGGCGGAGCAGTCGGTTTTGGGCGCTTTGATGCTCGATCCCGGAGCGGCGGGCTCCGTTTTTGAAATACTTCAACCGGAGGACTTCTATCGGGACAGTCACCGGTTGATTTTTGCGGCGATACGTGAACTTTTTGACAAAGGAGACCCTATTGACCTGGTGACCGTAACCGAGACTTTGAGAAGTCAGGAGCATCTGAGCCTGGTCGGAGGGATGGCCGCGGTCGCGGAAGTGGCCCGTTCGCTTCCTTCCAGTGCCGGTGTGGAGTACTATAGCAGGGTTGTTTCGGAAAAATCTTTGCTGCGCCAACTTATCAAGGCGTCCGGTCAAATCGTCGAGCGGGGGTATCAACCGGGAGAAGAGGTTCAAACTCTTTTGGCCGAAGCGGAGAAGATGATCCTGGACCTTTCCATGAGAAGGGGTAAAGAAGGATTTGTCTCGATCCGCACGGTTTTGCTCGAGACCTTCGAGAAGATTGAATATCTTTATAGCAACAAGGGAAACCTCACGGGGGTGCCTACCTTTTTCCGCCAATTAGATCATCTCACATCGGGTTGGCAGGCATCCGATCTTATTATCATCGCAGCCCGCCCGTCGATGGGAAAGACGGCTTTGGTTTTAAACATGGCCCAAAATGCGGCGGTCCGGGCCAAAATGCCGGTAGCTCTTTTTAGTCTGGAAATGTCAAAAGAACAGCTGGTACAAAGAATGCTGTGCTCGGAGGCAATGGTTGACCAGCAGAGGGTGCGCACAGGTGAGTTGGTCGATACGGATTGGCCGAAACTGACCAGAGCGGTCGGCCCTTTGTCCGAAGCCCCGATTTGGATTGACGATACAGTGGGCATTTCCCTGACCGAGTTGCGCTCCAAAGCCAGACGCTTGAAAATGGAAAACGGTTTGAGCATGCTGATTATCGACTACCTGCAACTTATGACTTTGGGACGCAAGGCCGAAAGCCGTCAGCAGGAAGTCGCCCAGATCTCCCGCGGGCTCAAGGGAATCGCGCGTGAGCTGAAGGTCCCGGTTCTTGCCCTCTCCCAGCTCAACCGGGGAGTCGAGCAACGCCAGGACAAACGCCCGATCATGTCAGATTTGCTGGAGTCGGGGGCCATTGAGGCGGATGCGGATGTGATCTCTTTTATTTACCGGGACGAATATTATCACCCTGACTCGGAGAAGAAAGGAATTGCGGAAATTATTCTGGCCAAACACCGCAACGGTCCCGTGGGAACAGTGGAACTGGGTTATCTCAAGGAGTTTACCAAGTTTGTTAACCTTGACCGGCAGCACATGACCAACCAACAGGGCGTGGCTGACGCAGAAGCTCAGCATTTTTAGAAGCGCTTTGAGTGGTGCGGTTTCGCCCGGATGTTCTGAGCAGGGTAGAGGTGGGGAAGACAAAAAAGAAAAAGGAACGGTGAAGGGAGAGGATCTAGGCAGAGGGGCAAAGAAATATACGAATAATAGATGAATATTACCAAGAAATGTTCGGATTTTGATTGACATATGGGAGAGGGATTGCTAATATTAAGCTGTTTGTGAGGCCATCCGGGCCCCGGTGGGCGGGCCCAGTGGAAGATGGGAGGAAACGAAATGGCAGCTGTCGTTTTGATCGGAGTGCAATGGGGAGACGAGGGGAAAGGGAAAATAACGGACTATTTGGCGGCCCAAGCAGACATGGTGGTTCGTTACCAGGGAGGCAATAACGCCGGCCATACCGTGGTCAAGGAAGGTGAAGAATTCAAACTCCACCTGATACCTTCGGGTATCCTTTATCCTGAGAAAACCTGTGTCGTTGGCAATGGGGTTGTGCTCGACCCGGCGGTTATTCTCGATGAACTGCGCCAGTTGCGCGAACGCGGCGTCCGCAGCGGTAAGCTTTTGATCAGCGGAAATGCCCAGGTCATCATGCCCTATCATAGGTTGCTGGACGGTTTGGAAGAAGAAGCCCGAGCCGAGCAGAAGATTGGTACGACCAAACGAGGCATCGGCCCTTGCTATATGGATAAAACGGCCCGCATCGGCATTCGGGTTGCGGATCTTCTGGATCCGGAGGAGTTTGCCTTTAAGCTGCGCCGAAATGTGCAGGAAAAGAATATGCTGCTGACCAAGGTCTATGGGGCGGAACCCCTTGACTTCCAGCCTATTTATGATGAGTACTTGGCTTTCGGGGAGGCTCTGCGTCCGTATGTTGTGGATGCTTCCCTGGTGATTAACGAAACCATCCAGGCCGGGGAAAAGGTTTTATTTGAGGGCGCACAGGGGACGCTTTTGGATTTGGACCACGGAACCTATCCGTATGTGACCTCGTCGCACCCCATTGCCGGAGGCGCTTGCACCGGGGCAGGAGTGGGTCCGACCCGGATTGAGCGGGTGGTCGGAGTGGTGAAGGCTTACACGACTAGGGTTGGAGAAGGACCGTTTCCCACGGAGCTCCTGGAAGAAACGGGTGAAAGGATCCGGGATAAGGGGCGTGAGTTCGGCACGACGACGGGCCGAGCCAGACGCTGCGGCTGGTTCGATGCGGTCATCGCCCGCTACGCCGTGCGGGTGAGTGGGATCTCCGATTTAGCCATGACCAAGCTCGATGTTTTAACAGGCTTGAAGAGCATAAGGATTTGTGTCGGCTATCGGGTGGACGGAGAGGTTCTCTATGAGTTTCCTCAAAGTCAGAAAGTCTTTCAGCGCAGCCAACCGGTTTATGAGGAAGTTCCCGGCTGGCAGGAGGATCTTTCAGAAGTGCGTAATTTTGAGGATTTGCCTAAAAACGCCCGCCTCTATATAGAGAAAATCGAACAGCTCACCGGCGTACCGGTCACCTTGGTGGCTGTGGGGCCGGGGCGGGAGCAGACCATCGTGCGAGGCGCAATTTTCTGAGCCGGAGAGGAGCCAACTGTTCAGGTGATTCCCATGCCTTAAAAGTGTCGGCGAAGGAACACGAGTAGGCACAAGGATTTTGCGGTTTTCCTGATCGTCTATTGCCGTTGCCTTGACTTGCTGGCGGGCAAGATATATAATAATTAGTGTTCCGCCTGGTTTTGTCCAGTGGGCAAGATCGTGGCTGATTTTGCCGGCGGATTTCGCGGATGTGGCTCAGCTGGTAGAGCATTGGCTTCCCAAGCCGAGGGTCGCGGGTTCGAATCCCGTCATCCGCTCCATATGAAAATGCAGGTATCGCAAGGGTTTGCGGTACCTTTTCATTTTATGCGCGGAATTCGTAAAACACATTTGACAGCAACCTTACAGCAACCGGCGAAAAAGAAAAAAGCCGGTGTTTTCCGGCTTTGATTTTGCCGTCTTAAGCATAGTGTTAACATTTGTAACCTTGGTTGTGCCGATACTGACCGTACTACGCGTTTGACCATTGATATACGCATAAATAATGCGTATAATCCAGTTAGAAGGAGAGAATCAATAATGACGGTTCGGGAAGTTCTAAGGGTATTGAACAAAGACGGTTCGATACTCAAAGAAACCAAGGGCTCGCACATCCAGCTCATACATCCGATAAAACCGGGTAAGGTGACCCTACCGAACCACAAAGGCGACATCCCGTCCGGGGGCACTCGGCAGCATATGGAAGCAGGCAGGGTTCAAGTAGACCCTGTGCCTTGCTTATAAGATGAACTAAAAATAATAAATAATAATAGGGGAATTAATTTGCGTAAAGTCACTTATTTTGCAGTCTTCGAACCGTCAAAAGATGGAGGCTTCGGTGTGTATTTTCCTGATCTGCCGGGGTGCGTTTCAATGGGGGATAACTTTCATCATGCTCAGACCATGGCCGCAGAGGCTTTAGGGCTTCATCTCTGGGGGATGGAGAAAGACGGTGATGTCACAGCGAATCCTACCCAGCCGCCATTTGAGGATATCCCGGCCGGCGCAATCATCGTTCCAGTGACGATTTTCCCAGAAGTTGTAAAGGATGAAATGGATAATCGGTCAGTAAAAACAAATATAACTCTGCCGGCATGGCTGAAGGAATTGGCCGAAAAACAGGGAGTAAACTTTTCGCAGATTACCCAGGCAGCATTAAAGGAATATCTTGGAGTAGACAGGCCGTAGTGTTGACTTCCTCCCCGCGTTGAAACGCGAGGATTCCCAAGTTCCGGCACTCAGTATTCGCTGAGTGCTGAACTGGCAGGCCGTACAAGTGGTCTCTATGCACTCGCCGTTAGGCCTGTACTGCAGTTTGCACTGCAATCACAACGAAAAAGGGTAAAAGGCAGCGAATCCCAGTGAACTCGTTCAGCTTACGCTGAACATCACGATAGTGTCCTGTGGACACTGTCACCGAACCGCAAGCTTTCAACGCATACTTGTGCGGTGAGGATACCACTACCGTGGGTAACTCCGGGGGTTCCGCGGGAGCTTTCAACGCATACTTGTGCGGTGAGGATGTCTTCGGTGACGAAAGTCTCCAGTGGAGAGTTTCGCCGAAGCCGCCTATCCCAAAATTACACTTCTCGGCGAAGGCGTCATTGTCCGGTGGACAATGACGGCCGAAGGCGGAGTCTACCCCCACCGCAGCGGGGTACGTGGGACCCACTCCCACTTGTAGAAGTGGGAGTCTTACGTTTTGGATAAATGTTAAGGGCGAATTTCGAAGAACATGAAACGTATATCAGAGCTTAAGCCATTCTTCATAAACTTGCCCAATCCTTCGACGAGCTATATAATTAAATTAATGTGCGGGAACATCCTCGCCGTTTAACCCGGACGCAGAGGGCCCCGGGAAAACGGAAAAGTAGCACTTCTCGGGTGAGGCTACTTTTTTATTTTTGGTGCGTCACAGCGTGTTTGCTGCGTTACACAAGCCGGCGTATGCCAACGACAAGTGCCGCGTACGCCGCGGACAGGGAGCGGGCATAGCAGGTACAAGGAAGGCTAAATTGGCTATCGAACAAGTAAAGGAATATTTCCGGCAATGGAATAAGATATTCAAAGGCCCGAGCCTGGATCGACGTGTGCAAGGATTGGAAGGTTAATGGGTAGAACGAGGCAGGGCCATGGGGTAGAGAGCAGAGCAACGCCTCGGGGGGTAGAACCCCGCCGCTGCCGGAATTGCTCGCCGGCGTTCACTACGACCGAGAGAAGAGACATGTCGCCGCGGGGAGAGCCCCGGGGTGTGTGGCCGGCGTTGCGGATACGGGTGTTGGTTCTTCCGCTCTGCATAGGGGAGAATGGAGAAGGCTGAGATGGATCTTGTTTTGGGCATGATAGCAGCGATTGGGGTTTTGGTCGCCTTTATTTTGAGGGGGGCTTTTGTCGGTTATCCGCTGGTTCTCTGCCTCCTCATCTTCGCCTTTATTGCCTGGGAGCGCGGCTTCCGGCTCCGGGACGTGGTCCGGATGGCTTTCACAGGCGCCAGAAAAGCGTTCGTAGTCTTGAAGATCTTTATCCTGATCGGCGCGATCACGGGGGCTTGGATGGCTTCCGGCACGGTGCCCGGGATCGTCTACTACGGAATGAAATACATGAACCCGCACTACTTCATACTCTATGCCTTTGTGGTGAGTTCGGCCGTTTCATTTCTGCTGGGTACCTCCTTGGGCACGGTGAGTACGGTAGGGGTTGCCCTCATGCTCATGGCTAAGAACGGAAATATCAACGCCAATATTGCGGCGGGGGCGATTATAGCCGGAGCCTATTTCGGAGACCGTTGTTCGCCCATGTCTTCGAGCGCCAACCTCGTCGCTAACCTGACGGAGACGAATCTCTATACCAATATCAGGAATATGTTTAAGAGCGCGGCTCCTGCTTTTGTTCTGTCCTTAGTCCTTTATTATATTATTTCTCTGCGCTGTCCTTTAAGCTTTGTGGTCGGCCGGTTAGACGCGGAACTGCTAAATATTTTCCGGATTAATGGCTTGGTGTTGGTTCCGGCGCTGCTCGTCCTGCTTTTGGCGCTGCTTCGACTGGACATCAAATTGGCTATGCTTCTGAGCGTGTTGGTGGCGGCCGGGATCGGTGTTCTGTTTCAGCAGCAGCATCTGAGCGAAGTTGTGCGGGATATTGTTTTAGGGTTCCGCTTGGACAAGGCCAGCCCACTTCGGTCCATTGTCCAGGGGGGCGGGATAATTTCCATGCTCAAGCCTTCGTTTGTCGTCTTTGTGTCTTGTGCCATGGCCGGAATTTTCGAAGGAACCCGCATGTTCGGGAGCATTGAGGCCATTCTCCTGCGGGCCAAGGGCAGGTTTGCGCTCTTTAGCTACACGGCGCTCGTCAGCCTTGTGACGGCAGCTTTGGGCTCCAATCAGTCCATTAGTCTCGTTCTTACCGACCAGTTGATGAAGAAAAGCTACGCAAGCAGCGAAAAAGGCAACTATGATTTAGCCGTAGATCTAGAAAATACGGGAGAAGTTCTGGCTGCCCTGATTCCCTGGAATCTTGCGGCCCTGGTTCCGACTGTGACAATGAAAGTGAGCAGCGTGGGGTTCCTGCCTTACGCGCTTTATCTGTATCTGCTTCCTCTGACGCTTATGATGTATTTTGCTGTTCGTTCCGTCCGGGAGGCAAGGGCAGCTCATACGGAAAAAGTCGGCTGACGCTTAGCTGGGGCGGGCTGCAACGGAATTTAGGAAAAGGTGGGGGTTTCGGCAGCGTTGCGACAAAAGTAGTCAATATATGCTATTGCGGCAGAGGCTGGAAAGAGGTATCCTGTAGCAGTGGGTAAACCTCCCAAGAAAGAGGGTGAAAATTGTGGAGCGCGAGTTGTTGGAGGAGCTGGAAACGTGGCGATGCAGAATGTATACGGTCGCTGCGGACAAGGACTTGTCTGACCCGGAAGTTCTTATGATCAGTCAACGAATTGATGTCTTGGTCAATCGGCTTTATGCTTTAGAGAGAGATATCGATGCACATGCGGCCTGAGGCCGGGGCTCCTGACATTTGGCCGGGCTGCCCGGAAGGGCTTCCTTTTGTATGTGGCATCGTGCTATAATCAGTGAGAAAGAGGTAAGACCGAAGGGGGGAGTTTGAATGGCTAAACATATTCAAACCGTGATTAGGACGAATTTAAGTGACAGCGTGAAGACCGGGGGTTGTGGCGCCTGTCAAACTTCATGCCAGTCAGCATGCAAAACGTCCTGTACGGTTGGGAATCAAGTGTGTGTCAAGTAGATGCTCATATCGTTGTCGGCGGAAACCGGTGCTTAATCCCGTTGCGGAGGGAATAGGACGCAGGTACGGCTTCGGAACCCACCCCTGGCTGGGATGGGTTCTGTTTCTGTTTTGATGGACAGAGCGCCCGCACACTCGCGACTTCAGTCACGAGCTGGGGCGCTCTTGCCTGGATCATGATGGTATCACGGGTTCAGGCGCCGGCCTATCCCTTTGGCAGGCAGCCGGCGGCGATAACGGCAGGGTTTTCGGAGAGAGAGGATTGTCATGTTGGATTTGACCGGCTATAATCTGGAGAAAAATGTACATGTGTTTCGGCAAGGAGACCTCAATATTGCTTATGATGTAAATTCAGGTTCTCTGCATGTCGTTGACGAACCGACTTACCGGATTTTAAGGGTTATGGGGACTTTGCCGGTTCTTTCGGCGGCGGAAATTAAGCGTGGGCTCGGGAGAGCCGCCGTGGATTGGGCCGTTGCGCAGGAAGTCCTGGATGAACTGGCAGACTTGAAAGAAGAGGGGGTACTTTTCTCAAAAGAAGCGGAGGAGCAAGGCCCGAGCTATCCGGAGAAACCTTTGGTCAAGGCCGTCTGTCTGCACGTGGCCCATGATTGCAATTTGCGTTGCGGCTACTGTTTTGCCGGGTCCGGGGCTTTTGGCGGGAGCCGTATGTTAATGGATGCGGAAACCGGGAGGAGAGGAATCGACTTTGTCTTGTCTGCTTCCGGCCACCGCGATCACTGTGAGGTGGACTTTTTTGGCGGGGAGCCGCTGCTCAATTTTCCGCTCGTTCGGGAATTGGTTCGCTATGGGCGGCAGGCGGCGGCTGAGCGACATAAGACTTTGAAGTTTACGCTTACCACCAACGCGGTGCTGTTGACCAAGGAAATTGAGGAGTTTCTGGAAAAGGAAGATATCAGCGTCGTTTTGAGTTTAGATGGGCGGCCGGAAGTGCATGACAAAATGAGACCCTTTGCCAACGGGCAGGGAAGTTATGAGCGGGTGGTCCCGTCGATTCGGAGTTTTGCCCGGAGACGCCCGGAAAGTTCTCCTTATGCAGTCGGGACATATTATTATGTACGGGGAACGTACACGCATTTTAATTTGGATTTTGACCGGGATGTGGTCCACATGCTGGATTTGGGGCTTAAACGGATATCGATGGAACCCGTTGTCGCTTCTCCGGAAGAGCCCTACGCTTTCCAACCGGATGATCTTGAGACAATCAGGGAGAGTTATGATCGTTTGGGAGAGGAGATTATCGAGCGCAGAGCGAGAGGAGAGGATTTCAGCTTTTTTCATTTCAATATGGCTTTCGAACAAGGTCCTTGTTTGCCCAAGCGGCTTGCGGGTTGTGGGGCGGGTCATGAATATGTGGCGATCTCCCCTGAAGGAGACCTCTATCCTTGCCATCAGTTCGTCGGCCAGGAGCAGTTTAAAATGGGTTCTCTCTATGCCGCGGATCCGCTCGAACTGAACCGGGATTTGGTTCGGTCTTTCCGCGCCGCGCACGTTTACGCCAAAGCCTCCTGCCGGGTCTGTTGGGCCCGTTTCTCCTGCAGCGGAGGGTGTCATGCCGCGAATTTCGCCGCCGGCGGAAGCTTGACGGAAGTTTATGCTTTGGGGTGCGAGTTCCAGAAAAAACGGCTGGAGGTCGCCCTGTACCTTAAGGCGAAAGAACTGCAGACGGTCCGTTAGTTCAAACAAGGGAGTCCGAAGAGGGCCTGGGTGTTTGGTGCCGGTTTCGCCGCACTTTCCCCGGCTTCGCAGACAAACTCCGCTTCCAAAAAGCGGGCCTGGTGAAGGGGATCTAAGCGGATGCGTTCTCATCCCCGGAATCGAATTCCGAGGTTTTCCCGCGCATGTTCTATAAAAGGGCCGAAATGAAAACGGTTAAATGGGAGCGGTTGAGCAGGAGCGGTTGGGCGGAAAGAGAGCGGCCGAAAGAGTGCAGACACTGAAGGATAGGCGCTGACTAAGGGGGGAGTTTTCTTGACGGAGGTTGTTCGTTCGGCTTGCCCTTTGAACTGTCCGGACAGCTGCGCTTTTCTCGTTGAAAAGACCCAACAGGGACTGCGGGTTTACGGTGACAGGGAGAACCCCATAACGCGCGGGTTTATTTGCGCCAAAGGGCGGGCCTTAGCCGAAAGGGTGTTTTCGCGCGACCGCTTGCGGTTTCCTCAGCTTCGGGCGGGAACCTCCTGGAAACGGATATCCT
This sequence comes from Acididesulfobacillus acetoxydans, assembly GCF_902729405.1. Taxonomy (GTDB): domain Bacteria; phylum Bacillota; class Desulfitobacteriia; order Desulfitobacteriales; family Desulfitobacteriaceae; genus Acididesulfobacillus; species Acididesulfobacillus acetoxydans. The sequence continues at coordinate 460,056 of NZ_LR746496.1, read as the reverse complement.
GGGAGGAAGCGTATAAACTTTTGGCCGGGGAAATCCGGCGGACCGTGGAGGAAACCGGCCCCTGGGGAATTTTTCACCATTTCGACTACGGCCATAACGGGGTTTTGCGGGCGCTTGACCGGCGGTTTTTTCAGGCCTTGGGCGGCGTAACGGAACCCAGGGGAAGTATGTGCTGGGGCGCCGGTTACCGGGCCCAGGAAATAGACTTCGGTGCGGTTCGCAGCAGCCTTTGGCAAGATCTGGTCCGGGCGGGGTTGATCATTCTTTGGGGGCGCGATCCGGCCGTTACGAGCATTCACCTCCAGCCCCTTTTGCGCGCAGCGAGAAGGCAGGGGGCGAAGCTTATTGTCATTAACCCTGTCAGGGTCAGGAGTGCGGATTTCGCAGACGCCTACTTCAGGGTTAATCCGGGCACGGATGGGGCTTTGGCCCTGGGCTTGGCGCACATTGTTCTGGATCGGGGGTGGCTGGATCAAGACTTTGTCAAGGCACATGTTAAGGGATTTTCCGCTTTTGCCGTCAGGGTCAAAGATTTTCCTCCGGCAAAGGTCTCCGCTCTGACCGGAATGAGTGTGGAGGATATGCGCTTTTTGGCGGAGTCGATGGGTCGGGAGAAACCGGTTTCATTCCTTTTGGGTTACGGACTGCAACGCTATACTAATGGGGGCAATACGGTTCGCGCCGTCGATGCCCTGGCTGCCCTGACAGGCAACGTTGGGCGCCCGGGAGCGGGGGTTCACTTCGCTCACGCCTACCATAAAAGGAACTTGAACAGTCTTTTTCTTCCCCCGGGGGATTGGCAAAGCCGGGCCTTTCCCCATGCCCTCCTGGCGCAAAGCTTGAAGCAAGCTGACCCGCCTGTGCGCTTGGCCCTGGTCACACGCTCCAATCCCCTGGTTCAGCAGCCGGATTCCCTGCTTTGGCGGGAAGTTTGGCAGGGGATTCGTTTTAAAGTTGTGCTTGACACGGTCATGACAGAGACAGCAAAACAGTCGGATCTTGTCCTGCCGGTAACGACTGTCTTCGAGGAAGAAGACCTGATCGCCACATCGTGGAGTCCGTTCCTCCAATATGCCGGTAAAGTACTGGAACCTCAAGGGGAAGCGAAAGCGGAACCGCTTCTCTTTACAGAATTGGCCCAGAGACTGGGCTTGGGACGCTATTTTCCCTTCTCGGCCGCAAAGTGGTTGGAATACGTGCTGGAGCCCCTGGCGCAACAGGGGGTCACTTTAGGCCGGTTGAAAGAAGGACCTCTCCGGGCACCCTATATTCCTGAGGTGGCCTGGGGAGATTATCTATTTGCGACTCCGTCGGGAAAGATCGAGTTATTTTCCGAATTGGCCCGGAAGGAATCGGGCGACCCCATGGCGAATTTTACCGGGGAGCGGCCCGATGTCCCGGGTGGAGATGGCTCCGGGCTTGAGGGAGAAACGAGAGAATTTCCGTTTTATCTTTTGACGCCTCATCCTGCGGCAGGAATTCACTCCCAATTTATGGAGGGAAAGGGATTGCGGGTTTTTATTCACCCCTCCCTGGCCGGACGATTTAAACTTTCACCGGGGGATATGGTTCTGGTTTCGACTGCCAGGGGGCAGTTACAGGCGCCTGTGGCAGTTTCGGAGGCTATTCATCCCAGCTGTGTTGTCATTCCGGAGGGCGTTACGGCAGGGGGGCTGGGCGTAAATCAGCTGATTGGGGGCCGGGTGTCGGACTTGGGAGAGAGCACGTCTTATTATGAGGAGCGCTGCACCGTCCGAGCCACCATCCGAGCCTAAAAACGGCTCTAGAGATGACGAGTCAACCACCCCATGCCTAAAGGTCTAAAGCCAGGGGCTTCCGTGCGAAGCATTCGGTGACCCGGGCGGTAGGGAGGTCCCCGGAATTCCTCAGAGGAGTTCCGGGTCATTCCGGGTCATTCCGGGTAGGTTCCGGGTCATTCCGGGTAGTTCCGGGTCATTTCGGGTAGTTCCGGGTCATTCCGGGGAGTTCCGGGGAGTGCCGAGGAGTTCCGGGTCATTCCGGGGATAGACTGCTTTACCGCCCTATCCGGCCGGAAGAAGAAGGGAACTGGGCGCGGCTTGCCCGGCATGGGGGAGATCTTTCGGGGGGAGGAGAGTGAAGGTTTGAAGAAAAGGACGCAAAAGGCGCTGACAATTATTCTGGCCGTGTTTGTGACTCTGAGCATGGTGGGTTCGGCAGCCTTCAGTTTGTTTTACCCGGGTTTCAACGTTCCGCCTTCTTCACCCGCCACTCCGTCGTCTTCAGCCGAGGCCGCGGCAGCGGCCGAGGTACAGTATCACCAGGCGCAGAGCCAAGTGCAAGACCTTTTGCAAAAGCTTAAAAGTCAGCCGGACGATGTGACTTTGAAGGAACAATTGGCCAACGCTTATTATGATTTGGGCGTGACCGCGACCCGAAGCGCGCCGGCCGAAGCGCGGGGGGACTTCACCAAGGCGGTTCAAGGTTACCAAGAGATTCTTAAGGTTAAGAAAGATACCAATCTCGTGCTTGATTTAGCGACGGCTGCCCTTTATGCCGGTCAAAACGGTTTGGCGGAGAAAAGTTATCAGGAGGCTCTGGCTCAAAAACCGGATTCCTTTGACGTGCTCTATAGCTACGGACTGTTTCTGGCGCAGGCCAAACAGGATTATGCCGGGGCGCTGAAACTGTGGCAAAAGGCGCTGGCCGAGGATCCCGGCAATGCTAACGCGGCCCAGTTGAAAAAATTGATAGCACAGGTGGAAGGGTTGCAAAAAGGGAAACCCTAGCCGGGGGAGCCGGGGAAAAAGCGCTGTTGAGGGGTGACGGGATTTTGCACTTTGCGACACTGGCCAGTGGAAGTTCGGGGAATGCGATTTTGGTGGGGGAAGGGGAAAGGGGTTTTTTAGTCGATTGCGGGATCAGTGCCAAGCGCCTGGTGGGGAACCTGGCGATCCTCAACGTTCCGCCGGAGCAGATTGAAGGCATTATTGTCACCCACGAACATATCGATCACATCAAAGGAATCGGAGTCCTGGCTCGTAAATTGAAAATTCCTATCTTGGCTACGGCCGGACTGTGGGAAGAGATCCGCCAAGCCGCGGGTCCGCTGAAGGATGAACAAAAGATTATTATCCCGGCGGAAGTTTCCCTGGCCGGTCTTGATATTAAGCTTTTTCCGACATCGCATGACAGCAGGGAAAGCTACGGACTGAAGATTACGCGTCAAACCGCCGGCCACAAAAGGCTGAGCTTAGGGATCGCGACGGACAGCGGAACGGTTACGCAAGCGATGCATGAGCACTTGCGCGGCTGTGATGCCTTGGTGGTTGAAGCTAACCACGACGAGGAGAAGCTTTGGCAAGGGCGTTACCCCTGGCCTCTAAAAAGGCGGATCGCGGGAATTTACGGCCATTTGGAGAACGGCCAGATTGCCGAGGGTCTGTTGAGCTGGATCGGGGAAAATACACAGCGGGTCGTTCTGGCCCATTTGAGCGAGGAGAATAATACTCCGGAGGCTGCCTTGACCGCCGTTCTGCGCGCGTTGAGGGGTTCCCGTATTGCCAAAGAGAATCCGGAACTTCGTTTGAGGGTAGCACCCCGCCATACTCCGCATGAACTTATCTATTTGCGTGAAGAATAGATTAAGGGAGGTAGAAGCTATGGGCTATTACAAGGGATCAAACTACTCTTTTGGCAGGGGACCCCGCCTTTTGCCGACGGCGGTGGTGGCTTTGTTCAGTGCCCTGCTCGGCGGAATTTTGGCGCTCGGCTTGGGCCATTCCCTCTATGGAAACCGGGCGGTACAACCGCCGGGAAACCCGGTGACAATCACGCAATCCAGTGCTCCGCCTGTGACTTCCGGCGGCCAGCCCAATTTCCCCGCGGTGCAGATCGCCAAGACTGTCGGCCCCACGGTCGTAGGGATTGCCAATTTCCAAGGCTCGGGCGGTCTGTTCGGGGGGCAGGGTCTGAGCGAGTACGGAAGCGGCTCCGGGTTTATTATTGATGCAAAAAATGGGTATATCGTGACCAACTACCACGTTATTGACGGAGCCCGGAAATTAGTTGTGAGCTTAGCGGACGGCCGCAATCTCGAGGCGAAGGTCGTCGGGGGCGATCCCCGCACGGATCTGGCGGTCATAAAGATTAGCGCGAATAATCTGACGGCTGCGCAATTGGGCGATTCCAACAAACTGCAGGTCGGTGAGCCGGTGGTCGCGATCGGGAACCCGGGAGGGCAGGAATTTGCCCGTTCCGTCACGGTGGGGGTCGTTTCCGCGACAAACAGGGTTTTGAATCTGCAAGGAGAAGCCAGTTTTAATCTGATTCAGACGGATGCCGCGATCAATCCGGGCAACAGCGGCGGACCTTTGGTGAACTATCAGGGGCTTGTGATCGGAATCAATTCGGCTAAAAACCAGGAGCCCGGCTTTGAAGGGATGGGGTTTGCCATCCCGATCTCGGATGCTCTGCCCACGATCAAGCAGTTGATTGAAAAAGGGTACGCCAGCCATCCCGCGCTTTTGGTCACTATCGATTCGCGCTATAATGCCGAATACGCCTCCCAGGAGGGTTGGCCGCAAGGCGCTTACGTAGCGCAGGTTAACGTCGGCGGGCCTGCGGCCCAAGCAGGGATCAAACCCGGGGATGTGATCACTGAGGTCAACGGGGTGCGAATCCGTAATTCTCTTGAGCTGACCCATGAACTGTTCAAATATAAAGCGGGAGAAAAAGTAACCGTAACGGTTTACCGTAACGGCACTTCGATCAACATCCCGGTGGTTCTGTCGGAGCTCAAGTCTTAGCGGAGGCGCACAACCTTGATTCTCTGAGTCGAACGCCCGGCCCGGCAGCCCATGACCGGTGCCCGCGCCCGCGTGGGGCTGGGGCGCCGCCGGCAGCCGTCTGCGACATGGGGAGGGGGTGGGTTGTGCTGTGCTTCGGATCAAAATCATAGCGGCCGGCAAAATTCGCGAACGTTACTTGCAAGAGGGGATTGTGGCTTACCGGCGGTCTCTGGCCGCATACGCCTGGGTGGATATCGTGGAGGTGGCGGATGAACCCTGCCCACCCAGGCTTTCTCGGGCGGAGGAGGAAAATGTTAAGGTCCGGGAAGGGGAGCGTTTGCTGGGCAGAGTTTGTGCGGACGATTTTGTGATTCTCTTGGATGTTGAAGGCCGGGAAATGGATTCCCCGGCCTTTGCGCGGATGCTGAAGAGTGTGGCGGAGCGGGGGAAGACCGGCCTTGTTTTTATTATCGGAGGTTCTTTGGGGGTGGCTGAAAGGGTGCGGAGGAGGGCCGATTTTCGCTGGTCTTTCTCTCGGCTTACTTTTCCCCATCAACTGATACGCTTGGCACTATTGGAGCAGCTCGACAGGACCCTGGTCGGGAAACCGGAATGAATGTTTTCCCGGTGTTCGCCGGTGAAAGTTTACCTGCAGAGAGTCGCGGGGCTGAATCCGGTTCGGCCAAGTTTGTGCCATCCAAGGACAGAGGGGCGGTGTGTACAGACGAAGATCTTCGCCGCATGCCCCCGGCTTCAGCCAGGCTCCAGCCAGGGAGAGCCCTGGTTTTACTTGTGGTAAGGTTCATGCCTGAGAATACGAAAAGCGCGATAGATCTGTTCGTATACCAGCGTGGCCTGCAAGCCCAAGTTCATGTCCAAAGCAGTCAGGGTCAGTATTTCATAGTCCGCGCCAGGGGATAGGCCGGTTTTCTCGGGGACGTTCAGGGGCGAGCTCGGGAACGGCCCGGCCCGGGCAGGAAGCAAGTCTGGCGCACTCAGGATCAAGGCGGTTTCCGAGATCCCCGCTAGGGTTAAAGTGTTGATCCTGTCGGCCAATGCTTCGGAGGACAGCGATTTTCCGCCGCGGCGGGATATCAGGATCTTGTGGGTTCGGGGTGAGAGAGCACTCGTCAGCTGTTCGCCGGACGCGAAGCAGACCCGGCGTATTCGGCAATACCGGCTTAAGCGTTTTTCGTACTCATGCAGAGCTTCAACGTAGAAACCCCCGATTTTTCCCCCTAAGAGGTAAACAGTGAAGTTCATGGCGAAAATATCCTCCGTTAGTGTGGCAAGTCTAGGCCAAACCCACTGCGTCCATGCTAAGATTAACCGCAGGATTTTGCAAGCGGTTCATCCAATCGTGAGACTCCCACTTTTGCCAAAGCATCGTCACTTTTGCGTATTTTGGCATGAATTGGGGAGGAATTCCTAAGACTTTTGTCGAATCAATAAACGCGGCGCTTTGGAGGTGCCCTCTTAAAGCGGCCTCTCGTGAGACAAAGTCGCGAATCCGGGAGAACCCGGAACCGGGAGAAGGAGGTGGGCTGTGTCGGCAGCGTTATTGGAAAATTAATGGAGGAGATTTTGACGAACAATGAGTGTGGACAAGGTTTTAGGACAAAGAATGCGCGGGGCCCACTTCCTCTTGGCCGTCATTTCGACGGTCGTTTTTTGTTTCTTGTTTACACCGAGAGTTTTTGCGGCTACCACATCGGCAAATAGCGCCGGCATCATGGCCCCCCCTGCCAGTATTGCCGGTGCTGATCGCATCGGGACGGCCATCGGGGTCGCTCGGGCGGGATGGCCGGACGGATCGCAAAACGTGGTGGTTGTTCCCGCGGATCAAGCTAATTTAGTGGATGCTCTGTCGGCGGCTCCCCTGGCCGGGCAGCTAAAGGCACCGATTCTCGTCACTTACAAATCGGGTTTGGATTCCCGGGTCGCGGCGGAAATAACGGCTTTGAAAGCAACCCGCATCTATGCGATAGGTGCGCTTAGCCCTTCTGTCGTTAAGTCATTGAAAGGGATCGCCGGAGCGAACGTGATTCAGCTGCAAGGCGCGTCCCGTACGGACACGGCCACTTTGGTGGCGAAGCAGCTGACCGGCAGCCGGGGGTCTTTTGTTGTCGGCTATAACGGCATTCCTGACGCGCTATCCGTCTCTTCTTATGCGGCCGCTAACGGTTATGCCATTCTCATCGCCAACCCCGATGGAACTCTGCCCGCGTCTGAGGCGGATTTTACCGGCAGCGGAGTCTACATGCTAGGGGGGCCTTCATTAGTCGCGGATATTCCGGGCGCCACCCGTCTGGCCGGGACGGACCGGTACGCGACCAATGAGAAAATCATTACCGGTCTCCCCTTCAAATATGACGAAGTCTATTTGGCCAACGGGGAGACGATGGTTGACGCTCTGGCGGGTTCATCCCTGGCCGCGCTGACCGATTCCCCTATCGTCTTGGTTAACAGTGCCACAACCGGACCGCTCCCCGCCGATGTAAGTAAGGAGTTCAGGTACGGTACTCAGGTTATCGGTTTGGGTGGCAGCGGGGTTCTCCCCGAGGGTATTCTGACCTTGGCTCAGCAAGCCGCCGGTACGGTAGTCTCTGTGCAGCCCGTCAGCGTGACGACCAAGGCGGGCCAGGCGCCCGTATTGCCGGCTACAGTGGCGGCCACGATGAGTGACGGCACGACTCAGAATGTTGCGGTGACGTGGGCAAGTGTGGACGCGAGTGTGTACGCCGCCCCTGGAACGTTTGTAGTGAGCGGGGATATTGCGCGCTCGGCTATCAAAGCCACAGCAAATCTGGTGGTGACTGGTTCCGCACCGACGGTAACGGGTCTGCCGCCGGTGAGTATCACGACTACCGTCGGAAATCCGCCCGTGTTACCGACGACGTTGACGGCGACGATGAGTAACGGGGCAAGCGAGAGCGTTGCCGTCGCCTGGTCTGCAGTGAGCCCAAGCCAATACGCTTCGGCGGGAACTTTTGTCGTCGTTGGCAGAGTCGCGGGTTCCACCCTGACGGCTATTGCCACGGTAACGGTTACGGCGGGTACAGACATGTATTATGGCAGCGATTCCGGTACGGGCAGTGCCGCTTTCGCGCAGGATTTTTATATCGGACAGCTGGGCTACGGAACTCACGAGCACTTTGATCCCGGTTCGGGCGGGGATGATTCCGGCGGCGGGTATTTTAACGGCAGCGGGGCTGCCAAAGCCACTCGGATTTACGGTTACTGGCTGTTGTCCGGGCTCAGTGCCGCGCCAAAGGGGACAACGGCGGCCGCCTGGGGGCAAGAACAGGCACAGTTGGCTTACCGTGCCTTTCAGGATTTGAGCAAGTATTATGGTTCAAAAGTAAAGCCGGTTGTGTTTGCGGATGTTGAAGACTGCGGCGGTGGTCTTGACAGCAAGGACTACACGAATAACCGGGCGATTTATGCGTCTTTTGTCAACTGGCTCAAAGAGAACACTATGGTAAAACCCGGGACCTATTCCAGTCCGCATGAGTGGGGCAGTCTGACTATGGGGTCAAATTTTGCGCCCTTGACACCGGGGTACTATTGGGTGGCCGATTATCCCGATCTGGGCGGACATCCTGATCAAAACGCCTTGACCCCGTCCAATCCGTTTTGGGTTAACTTTCCTCAAACGAATGAACAAGCCGAAATCTGGCAATTTGAGGGCACCCCGGATTACGACGTGGCTCGTATTTTGCCGTAAGCGAGAGGGTGTTTATGGGTCAATTGAACTTCTCCACTCAAATAGACTTTACAGAAACTGGATTATGGATGAGTTTTGTTGAAGCGGGCAGCGGCTTAAAGTCACCCGATGGGTTGACAAAAGCGGTTTTAGGTTAGATAATCAAACAGTAATTAAATCTATCAGGGATAGAGGCGCGGTTGATTAAGAGTAGGCACCCGGAGTTGGCAGACGATGAGGAGTGCGGAAAGGAACAACCGCCGAAGTACGGCTTGTGCCACAGGTCCGTGCTGGTCCGGCACCGAAGAGGTGTCTGACTGTCATTTGGCTTCAAGGCCGGATGGAGCGCTATCTCGCATGGCTGGGCTGAAATTGGCTGGGGCCGAATTTTTGGGCGGTTTGCGAGATACTCGCGGCCGCCTTTTACTTATGGGGATTGACAATGTTTACAATCTACCGTCGGGAGCAACAGGGAGGAATACTAATCGTGGTTGCAAAGAACCTGCCTTTTACGAAGGAACAATTGGAGCAGATTATTGACGAGTACGGTTCACCGTTTCATATCTACGATGAACAGGCGATCCGGACAAACGCCCGTCGTTTAATTAAGGCGTTCGCCTGGGCGCCGGAGTTCAAAGAGTATTTTGCTGTCAAAGCGACCCCCAACCCTTACCTTCTCAAGGTTTTGCGCGAGGAAGGATTCGGAGCGGACTGCAGCTCTTTGGCCGAGCTCATTCTGGCGGAGAAAGCGGGGATCTGCGAGGAGAACATTATGCTCACTTCCAACGATACCCCAGCGGAAGAATACGAAAAAGCGCGGGCCTTAGGCGCGATTATCAACCTGGATGATATCAGCCATATCGTATACTTGGAAAACTATGTTGGGCTGCCGGAGATGCTTTCGTTCCGGTATAATCCCGGGCCGCTGCGAGCGGGCGGAAATGCTATTATCGGCAACCCTGAGGAGTCCAAGTATGGGCTGACTCGGGAACAACTTTTCCAAGCTTACCGGATTGCCCAAGCCAAGGGAGTTCACCGCTTTGGCATTCATACGATGGTTATATCCAATGAACTCGATCCGACCTACTTTATTGAAACCGCCAAGATGATGTTTGATCTGGTGGCTGAGATTTACCGCGAACTGGGTATCCGGATTGAACTGGTCAATTTGGGCGGGGGGATTGGCATACCGTACCGGCCCGAAGAGGCGGCGGTTGATCTTGAATTTGTCGGCCGGGGAATTCGGGAAGTGTATGAGGATAAAATCGTTGCCAATAACTTATATCCCTTAAAACTGGCTATGGAATGCGGCCGCATGATCACCGGGCCACATGGTTATCTGGTGGCCAAAGTTCTGCATAAGAAGGAGATCTATCGGGACTATATCGGACTGGACGCGAGTATGGCGAACCTGATGCGCCCAGCCATTTACGGCGCTTATCACCATATAACGGTTATGGGGAAAGAGGATTGGCCCCTCGATCATATCTATGATGTGACGGGAAGTCTTTGCGAGAATAATGATAAATTTGCTGTGCAGAGGCCGCTGCCGCGGGTGGACATCGGAGATATCATCGTCATTCACGACACGGGGGCGCATGGACATGCCATGGGTTTTAACTATAATGGCAAACTGCGCTCGGCAGAACTCCTGCTCAAGCCGGAGGGACGGGTGGAGTTGATTCGCCGGGCCGAAACGCTGGAGGATCACTTCGCCACGTTGGATTTCAGCGGTCTGTAAATGCCTTCCTGAAAGTCCTCTCCTTGTTATATAATGCAGGAGAGGACTTTTGTTTGGGGTGATGTTATTGACCGGGATAGCCCAAATCCAGTCATTCGTACAGGAATATGCGGAGGTCATAGCCCAGGTATTGGAAGTCGACGTCACGATTGTCGATGAGGAGTGTATCCGGATAGCCGGAACCGGCCCCTATAAAGCGAAGATCGGTCAATTTGTCCCTTCCGGTTCCTTGTTTCAGCGGATCGTGCAGACGGGGGAGCACGGGATTGTCCGGGACCAAGACAGGTATCCGGCCTGCCGGAATTGTGCCATTGCGGCTGAATGCCTGGAATTAGCCACGATGGGTTTCCCCGTGGTTAGAAAAGGCAAACCGATCGGCGTCATCGGTATTATGGCTGTGAATCGGGAGCAGAAGGAAAAAATCATAGGGTCTTCGGATAGGTTGACTGATTTTCTTACCCACATGAGCAGCCTGCTGGAAAGCAAGCTTGTCTTGGTGGAAGCAAACCACAGGCTTCAAGATCAAGTGCAGGCGGCAATGGAGGTTATCGGCCACAACCGGTCTTTTGGTACAATGCTCGGACAATCGCCGGCCTATCGGCGTTTGGTCGAAGAGGCCGTTCGGATTTCGACAGGAACCTCGACGGTCTTAATCCGGGGAGAGAGCGGCACGGGTAAGGAATTGCTGGCTAGGGCTATTCACAGTGCCGGTGAGCGCAGCGGCGGGCCCTTTGTCGTGGTCAATTGTCCTTCCCTGCCCGATAACCTGTTGGAAAGCGAGCTTTTCGGTTATGAGGGCGGGGCGTTCACGGGAGCGAGTCGGGGCGGCAAACCCGGTAAGTTTGAACTGGCCCAGCACGGGACGATTTTTTTAGATGAAATCGGAGATTTGCCGCTTTCTCTTCAGCCTAAACTGTTAAGGGTCATTCAAGAGCGAACCGTGGATAGAATCGGCGGCAGGGAACCGATTCCTGTCGATGTGCGGGTGATATCCGCAACCAACCGTAATCTCGAAAGTATGGTGGAAAGCGGCGCTTTCCGTGCCGACCTCTATTACCGCCTTAACGTCATCCCGCTCTTCGTTCCTCCTTTGCGGGAACGGCAGGAAGATATAGAGCTTTACCTGTACTATTTCCTGCGGAAATATGCCCAAAGGCTGGGGAAAAAAATTAGGGAAGTTGAACCAGGCCTGGTGCAATGGTTCAAGGATTATCGTTGGCCCGGGAACGTGCGCCAACTGGAAAACGTGGTAGAGTACTTGGCCAATATGGCTCAGGGTGATAAAGTCAGTTTCGCCGAGATGCCCTACAATCTGGTTGACAATAATCTGATCGACAAAGAAAACCTTCCCCCCTCCTCGGGGTTAAGCTTAGAGCAGAGAGTGGCCGAATTCGAAAAAGGTCTTTTGGCCGGGTATTTGCCAAAGGGCGCCTCCTTGGCGGACAAGAAGCGTGCGGCGAAAGAATTGGAAATCAGTCTGGCAACTCTTTATCGCAGGCTGGAGAAATACGGCCTGTTGTGAAAGAGGCCGGAGGTGCGGTTTCTGAGACTCATTTTTCACGGTTCTCTTAGCACTAGCCTTAACCGGCTGCTCGATGAACACTGTTACTGTCCACGGCGTTTCTGTCCCGGAGTCAGCCATCAACCGCATCGTCGCAGCCCAACACTTCCAGGGCCCATCATCGAAGTAACAAGAGGCGGCCATCCGGGCAAACGTTCTCCAAGATATTGTCAACCAGGTTCTCCTGCTCCGAGAGGCAGAGAAAGAGGGAATCACGGTATCTGATCAAGAAATAGACCGACTACGTGAAAGACATTTCCTCCCGCTTTTCCAAATCCGAAACTTGTGGTATTAGGTGGTCCAGGTGCGGTGAGTGATTCGGTTGTTAACCAAGTAGTAGAAATTATGTCCGGCCCTGGTAAAAAGATGTGCAACTAGATGTGAATGGATATAATTTAGAATAAAAAGGAGTTGAGTTTATGCCGATACGGGAACCAAAGGAGAAAAATACCTATGCAGATTATCTGACCTGGCCTGAAGATGAGAGATGGGAGATCATCGATGGAGTGCCTTATATGCAGTCCGCCCCGACCTGGCAACATCAGAGCATATCCGGTGATCTGTACAGACAAATTTCAAATTACTTGGTTGATAAACCGTGTAAGGTATTTGCTGCGCCCTTTGACCTTTGTATCCCCGAAAATGATGAAAAGGACGAGGATATTTCTAATATCATCTCCCAACCTGATATCGTTGTAGTTTGCGATGAAAGTAAGCTTAGAAAAACAGGCTATTTTGGCGTGCCATCACTTATCATTGAAATTTCCTCACCGTCAACCGCAAGGAAAGATAAGCTTATAAAATTTAATAAATTTGAAAAGGCTGGAGTTAGAGAATATTGGATTGTCGAGCCTGAAAATAAGCTGATTAGTGTTTTTACTTTGCAGGAAAACAATAGATATGGAAGACCAGAGGTATATTCAGAAGAGGATCAAATTAAAGTAAATCTTTTCCCAGAACTCACAATAGATTTAAAGTCAGTCTTTCCAAATATTTAACGAGGCTCAAGGGGGGGAGCTTAGTAAAGAAGGAGGAAGCCGGACTTCGCAGAAATGACGAACATGTTGCAGGAATGAGAAGTCCGTTTGTTACAGCAATCCGGGGGTCGACAAGCAACTGACCACTTTGGCGACTGAAACGGATCTACAAAAAGCCATTCCCGGTTATCGGGCGGTCGAGAAAGAAATTCTTGCCGCTGGGGCGGTTGTGCCGCTTTACCATGATGAGGAGTATTTCCTGGGTCAGCCCGGGGTTCATAACGCCGAGTTGCATCCCGTTTTTGTCTATTTCTACTACTAGACCATGTGGATCGACCAGAAAGCGGAGCAAGCGGCTGTGAAGTGATCTACCGCTGATGGGCAGCCTCCGGCAAACCCCCCTGGCCGCGCAAGAAAGACAGAATCTCGTTAAGGGGCGACTTATAGGGTGGTGCTCTTAGATCTCTGAGGGCACCGCCCTTAATCACGTTTTTAAAAAACGAGAGTTGCGTTTTGAAAGGTAATTCCGGATAATCGCGGTACCCTTAAGCCACACTAAGGGAGAAATCCAAAAGTGAGGTGAGGGTATGCTTAGTCGCAGACGTTGGGGCATAACGCTTGGTATCGTCTTGAGTCTCATTCTCAGCACAGTGGCCTTTGGGGCTTTGGGTGGCCGGCTTTTGTCGCGGGGTACCAACGGTCCGGATGTGCGCGAGATGCAGGCCAAATTGATTCAGCTGGGTTATCCGGTCGGACCGCTGGATGGGAAGTTTGGCCCCAGAACAGAAAATGCGGTGCGCGAGTTTCAACAGGGCCATGGTCTGAAAGTGGACGGAATCGCGGGACCCAAGACGATCGGAGAACTCAACCGTTTGACCGGAAGCAGCACCAATGCGTCCGGGACAGCGCTGGGGAACAAGAGTGCCGATGTCAACCTGCTGGCCCACATCGTGAACGGGGAAGCGCGGGGGGAGCCGTTCATCGGGCAGGTGGCCGTGGCGGCGGTCGTCCTCAACCGGCTTAAGAATCCGGCTTTTCCCAAGACCATCGCCGGGGTAATTTATCAACCGGGGGCTTTTTCCAGCGTGAGCGACGGCCAAGTCAACAAACAGCCTACGGCTTCCTCGATTCGAGCCGCTCGCGAAGCGCTTTCCGGGGTTGATCCTTCTCACGGTGCGCTCTATTTCTTCAACCCGGCTAAGACGAACAACCGCTATATTTGGTCTCGGCCGGAGATCACCAAAATCGGCCAGCAGATTTTCACGAGTTAGGAGGGAGATCATATGCGCGATCGGATGCGCAAGGCTTGGCTCGGCACTTTAGCAGTCGCCTTGCTGGTTTCTTTGGCTTGGGGTGTCAATGAATACCAGGCGGCTAAACATTTCCGGACCGCTCTGGATGTTCAGCACCAGCGTTCACTGCAGGGATTTGCCGGTCACCTGGACCAACTCGATACTGACCTGGCCAAGGGTGCGGTGGCGGGGTCCGCCAATCAGCAGGTGCTCTATCTGGGTCGTGTCTCCAGTCAAAGCGAGGCGGCTAACCACGACTTAGCTCAATTGCCGGCAGACCAAACGGGTCTAAGTTATGTGGGGCAGCTTTTGGCTCAAACGGCGGCTTTCGCCAATTCCCTGTCTCAGCGCGTAGCGGTGGGAGGGGCGATTTCGGCGGGTGAGGCTAAAACCCTCGGCGATATACACACCAGGGTTATCCAGGTCAACCGCAAGGTACAAGATCTGCTCGTCCGCAGCAATACGGAAAACCTGGCCTGGACAAGCACTCCTGCCCGATTCAGTCTTGCCGGGATTTTCGGTCGGACTCAGGTGGCCGAGGCGGCGGCCGAAGGGCAGGCCGGGTCGGCTCCCCGCTCTGTGCGCAACGGTCTGGAGCAATTGGACGCGAGTCTGGAAAAGTTGCCTCCGCTCAAGTATCAGGGTGAGTATTCTACCCGTTCTGTCGCCAAACCGCTGGGTCTGCCGGCGGGTCAGGTCACTCGGCAGCAGGCTCAGACTGTGGCTCAAGATTTTCTCACTAAGGCCGGGTACCAAGGCCTGGTGCCGGTGCCCGCGGGTGAGACGAAGGGGCCTTTGGCAGCCTATACGTTTACCGCTAAGACCGCTTATCTTGAGGTCAGCCGCCAGGGAGGTGTGGTGCTGCTCTTCCGCGATCAGAGGCCGATCGGGACCCGCACCCTCAGTGTGGCGCAGGGGAAGAGCAAAGCGGCGGCCGTTCTTCATGCAATGCATTGGAATCTGGCTTTGACCTCTGTGCAGGATGACGGGTCCTACATCCAGTTGGAAGCGGTCAGCGAGGAAAATGGAATCTATTATTACCCGGACAAAGTCCGCCTGATGGTAGCCTTGGACAATGGTCAGCTTGTCGGTTATGATGCTACGGCTTACTGGGCTTTCCACCATACCAGGAGTTTTCCGGGTCCGCGCGTCACCTTGCCGGAGGCCGAAAAGAAACTTCCTGCCGGCTTCAGCCTTACCTCCACCCATCTCGCGGTTATTCCCAGACCCGGGAACCGAGAGGTATTGTGTTATGAACTGCGGGGGCGATATCGGGGTGAGGAATATCTGATTTACGTGGATGCGCTCAACGGCAAAGAAGAAAAGATCGAACGGGTTATTTACACCCCGCGGGGGGAATTTATCCAGTAGCTCGGCGCGGATACACTCAGCCATGGAAACGGGGGAGTGCTCCTCCCGCTTTCCTTAGCAGCCCCGCGCGGACACGCCCAGCCGGGAAAACGTGATTATTTCCCGTTCTGGGTCTGAAGACAGCTTGGCAACGGTCAAGCCGAGATAGGGTGGTTCCGGGAGCGGCAGGCCATGAGGCTGCTCCCGGTCTGCGTTATTGGACCGGTTTGTCCGTCGTATTGCACTTTAAAAAAGATTTTGCGCTCTCCAACGCTCTCTCTGAAGAGAATTCTGTGACGACGGCACAATCAGTGATCAGGGTATCCACGGGTTGTGCCCTTTCAGAACAGAACTCCCTTGGCGGTTGCTTCCGGCGCGACTTTTGCTATACTACTATATAATGGTGCGCCACGCATGACGATTAACTTGACGGTGAAAGTCCGTTATGGGGGTATGTAGCGACCAACCATTAGCTCAAGGCAAGGGTGTCCATTGCGAGATGGAATCTGAAGGAAGCCGGCGGCAAAGTTCCGCCCCGAGGAACACGAACAATATTAGGCGCGAAATGTGGGGTAAGACTGCCATACAAGTTGAAGCCCAAAAGCTACACGGACACGTCAGCGTAAATGTTGCGGGGACATGGAATGAAAGTGAATCGTCTTACCGTGGGAGGCCTCACGGACGGGTGGAAACGGAGTAAGAAGCCCGGTTGAAACAAGATTTGTCGTGAGGAGTCAGCAGAAGCCATAGTACAGAGGTGTCCCGGACACCGACGGAAGGGCGGAACCAAAGGAGGTGTGGGTCAATGAAAGTTACCGAAGGTGGTAATTTAAAACACAGACAACTTTGCTTTAAAGACTATCTGCAAAGGTCATCTGCGGAACAGAGAGAGTATGCAGAAGTGTGCGTGCCACCCAGGATGACCAAAACCGACAACACCAACACAGACGAGCAGACAGAGAAACTGCTAGAGGAAATTCTCAGCGCCGAGAACCTTAATCGAGCCTACTACAGAGTGAAGGGGAACAAAGGCGCGGGTGGAATCGACGGTATGCAGGTGGACGAACTTCTACCCTACCTGAAAGGACACAAGGATGAACTTTTGCAAGCCCTCTGGGACGGGAAATACCGTCCGAAACCCGTACGGAGGGTAGAAATACCCAAAGAGAACGGGAAAATGAGAAAGCTGGGAATCCCTACCGTCGTGGACAGACTGATCCAACAAGCCATAACCCAGGTCCTTTCGCCAATCTTCGAAAGGCAATTCTCAGACAACAGCTATGGGTTCCGACCTCAACGAAGCGCTCACGACGCGCTAAGAGCATGTCAAAGGCATATCACAGAAGGCTTTGTCTACGTCGTGGACATGGACTTGGAGAAATACTTTGACACGGTCAACCAAAGCAAACTCATCCAAATCCTCTCAGACACCATCAAAGATGGACGAGTCATATCCCTAATCCATAAATTCCTCAGAGCAGGGATTATGGTGGACGGACTATTTGAAGAAAGTCCGGAAGGCGTACCCCAAGGGGGGCCCCTTAGTCCCTTACTTGGAAACGTCATGCTAAACGTCTGTGACCACGAGCTAGAAAAGCGTGGGCATCGCTTCGTACGCTACGCGGATGACATGATGATTTTCTGCAAAAGCGAGAAAGCGGCCCGGCGAACGCTAGACCATATTGTTCCTTATATCGAAGGGAAACTATTCCTCAGAGTCAATAAGGAGAAAACAAGCGTGGCACACGTGAGGAAAGTCAAGTATCTGGGATACGGCTTCTACATCCACAAAGGAAGAGGACGACTGAGAATCCACCCGAAAAGCATCCTGAAGCTAAAGGACAAGATCCGGAAAGTCACCGGACGGAGCAACGGGATGGGAATCGAGGAGAGAAAGGCAAAACTCAATTACATCATCCGAGGATGGACCAATTACTTTAAACTGGCAGACGCCAAAGCGTTACTCGGAAAGATGGACGAATGGCTACGAAGTCGAATTCGGATGGTCACATGGAAACGATGGAAGAGAGTACGCACACGATACGCGAACTTGCAGAAGCTTGGCATCAAGAAGGAGCAAGCATGGATGTGGGCAAACACAAGAAAGGGCTATTGGCGAGTAGCCCATAGCCACATTTTGACAATGTCCTTATCCAACAAACGCATCGAACGCGCAGGATACCCCAGTTTTAGTCAATGCTACTCTGCCAAATAACGTGTAAACTTTGGAGGCGCCGTATACCGAACGGTACGTACGGTGCTGTGGGAGGTCGGCTGGCCAATTAATGACCAGCCTCCTACCCGATTATTTAGTAAGCGGCAGCCGGAATTGGCTAAGTCGGGCCCGCAGGCCCCGGTGCGGGGAGAGGGCTTGGAAAGGAGGGGCATGTGGAGAATTCGGATGCGGACGGGAGGATAGCGGGCAAAAAGAACGTCTTGATTAGAGTCGTCGGAACACAGGGATTCTCTGAAGGAGAAAAAGATACGCTGGAATTTGTCACAACAGGTGCGTTTTACGAGCGGCAGGGGGCCTTTTATTTGCTGTACCGCGAATCGGAAGTCACCGGTATGGCGGGAGTCACAACTTCCCTCCGCATCGAAGGAAAGCATATTGTCTTAAACCGCATGGGAAAGGCGGAGCTGAAACAGGAATTTCAGCCGGGGATTTTGCACCGGGGGAGATATGTCACGTCTTTCGGAACACTTTGGCTGAGCGTGTTGACAACCAAATTGGAATATGACTTGACAGTTGCGGGGGGACGTATTAGTCTAGAATATGATCTTTTTGCAGATGATGCCTTAGTGAGCCATAACGGCCTGGAAATCGTAGTGAACTCGTTCGGCTTACGCTGAACATCGAGACTTCGGTGACGATAGTCTCCGGTGGAGACTATCGCCGTAGGCACAGAGCGTGAAATTATGCTTTTGTGCCGAAGGATGGAGTCTACCCCCACCGAAGCGGGGTACGTGGGACCCACTCCCACTTGTAGAAGTGGGAGTCTTACGTTTGGATAAAGGAGGAGCTTCCTCGATGAGTCTCTATGCACGGATAGCCCATAAGATTGAGCGCAATTTGGCGGAAGCGGCTGCGAAAGCTAAGACTCAAGGTGAGTTGAATTTCGGGGAATTACCTTCTTTCGTTTTAGAAGAGCCGCGTGAACGTCAGCACGGGGACCTGGCCACAAATCTGGGCATGGTTCTCGCCAAGCAGGTTAAGCGTTCGCCTCGGGAAGTCGCCGAAATCTTAATCCGCCATTTGGAGACGGAGAATACTTGGATAGAGTCCTCAGAGATTGCCGGTCCCGGTTTCATTAACTTCCGGCTTAATCCGCGTTGGCTGGGCGGTGTCATTCCCGAAGTTTTGCGGGAAGGGAAGGCCTATGGACGGGTGAATCTGGGGCGGGGAGAAAAGGTTCAAGTGGAATTCGTCAGCGCTAATCCGACAGGGCTCCTCCATATGGGCAATGCCCGCGGAGCGGCTCTTGGAGACAGCCTGGCGTCTCTGTTGGAGATGGCCGGCTATGAGGTGAGCCGTGAATTTTACATTAATGATGCCGGCAATCAGATTCACAATTTTGCCCTTTCTTTAGAAGCGCGCTATTTTCAGATTCTGGGACAGGATGCCCCGATTCCCGAAGGCGGGTACCATGGTGAGGATCTGTTGGACACTGTTCAAAGGCTGATTGATCGGGACGGTAGTAAATATTTAAGTATGGATGCGGGGTTGAGGCGGGAATTTCTCGTACGCTACGCCTTGGCGGAAAAGATGGGGCAGATCAGGGAGACGCTCAAAGATTTTGGAGTGGAGTATGACGTTTGGTTCAGTGAACAATCCCTGCATGATTCCGGGTTCGTCCGTTCCACCATGGAGGAAATGGAGAAAAAGGGTTATATCTACGAGAAAGAGGGGGCCCTTTGGCTGAAGTCCACCTTGTTCGGGGACGAAAAAGATGAGGTTGTTGTGCGCAGTAACGGAATACCGACCTACTTTGCGGCGGACATTGCCTATCACCGGAACAAATTTGAACGCGGCTTTGATCAAGTGATCAATATTTGGGGGGCAGACCACCACGGGCATGTGGCAAGGATGAAAGGCGCGATGGCGGCTTTGGGCATTGCTCCGGAACGCTTGCAGATCATTCTCATGCAGTTGGTGCGTCTGATCCAGAACGGCGAAGTCGTGAGGATGTCCAAACGTTCCGGTCAGTATATCACCTTGCGCGAATTAATGGACGAAGTGGGCAAGGATGCGGCCCGTTTCACCTTTATTCTGCGCGACCCGGATTCCACCGTGGAATTTGATCTGGATTTGGCGAAATCCCAATCCGCTGATAACCCGGTCTACTACATCCAGTATGCTTATGCCCGCCTTTGCAGCATTTTGCGCCAGGCCGGCGAAATGGAGTCAGAGGCGGGGATTCCCGGCGAGCGGGAATTGGAACTCCTTCTCGACAGTCAGGAAGAACGGGCTCTTTTGAAAAAGATGGCGGATTTTCCCGATGAAATTTCTTTGGCGGCCCGACTGCTGGAACCTCACCGCCTGGCGCGCTATGTGCTTGATTTGGCCGGGCTTTTTCACACGTTTTACAACAGCCACAGGGTTTTGGTCGAGGAAGAGGATTTGCGCAGGGCGCGTCTGGCTTTAATTCGCTCAACCCGACAGGTCATTGCCAATGTTTTGGGGATTTTGGGTGTGTCTGCGCCGGAACGGATGTAAACCTTTGCTTTGTTAATGTAAACCTTTGCTTTGTTAAGTGTAAACCTCTGCTTTGTTAATGTAAACCTTTGCTTTGTTAAGTGTAAACCTCTGCTTTGTTAATGTAGACCCCTGCTTTGTTAAGTGTAGCCCTCTGCTTTATTAATGCAGGTCTCTGCTTTGTTAATGTGTATATTTAAGGAAAGGCGGTGGAATTTTGGCGCAATCTTTTGACCAAGGGAAGCTCTCCGGCACCGATATTGCCTATGAACTTTTGCAAAGCCACGGTCGCCCGATGAACTATCGGGATTTGATCGGGCTGATTCTGCAGAAAAAGGAACTGCCCGAGAGTCCGGAACGGATATCCGCCATGCTGACCCAAATAAACCTTGACACCCGTTTTGCTTATGCGGGATCAGGGGAATGGGGTTTGAAGGTTTGGCTTCCCACTCGTACTTCAAAACGTATGCCTTCCATCACCCTGATGAATAAGTCTGTTGCTTATGATGATGAAGATACGGCTAAAACGTCTCTCCCGGACGGGGAGGATCCGGAAAACGGGGAGCATCGTTATGAGGGCGAAGGGGATCTGGGCGAGGCGGAAGATGCTTTGGATGATGAGGAGGATGAAGATCAGGAAGACACGGAAGAGGAAGATGAGGAGGAAGAAGACGGAGGCGGACCTAAAGGCCGGTGGTAAGGGAGACCTCGCCGAAGCAACAGAAGCGGCAGGTTGGTTCTTGACAGGTCTTTTGAATAAGGCTAGAATACAAAGCAATAGGAAAAATAATGCTAGTGCGGTTGGACGGACTAGCTTTTTTTGTGTGTCTTAGCCGGGTCGTGTATTGGATCGGCACATTCCACCGTAAGGCCAAGACGCGGAAAAAGGGAAATTAGAAGTGAGAAAGGAAAAACACAGATGACGACCAAGTTTATTTTTGTGACCGGAGGAGTGGTCTCTTCTTTAGGCAAAGGAATTACAGCCGCCTCATTGGGCTGTCTGCTCAAAAACCGGGGGTTCAAAGTGGCGATTCAAAAGTTTGATCCCTATATCAACATCGATCCCGGTACCATGAGCCCTTATCAGCACGGTGAAGTCTTTGTCACGGATGACGGGGCGGAAACCGATTTGGACCTTGGGCACTACGAACGGTTTATTGACGTGCCTTTGTCGCAAAACAGCAATGTGACCACCGGGAAGATTTACTGGTCGGTCATTAACAAAGAGCGCAAGGGGGATTTTCTGGGCGCGACGGTTCAAGTGATTCCCCATATTACGAATGAAATCAAGGAGCGGATTTACCGGGTGGCCAGGGAAAGTCATCCGGATATCGTGATCACTGAGATCGGGGGCACTGTGGGTGATATCGAGTCCTTACCGTTTTTGGAGGCCATACGCCAGATGCGCACAGACATCGGGCACAAGAACATTATCTATATCCATGTTACTTTAGTACCCTATCTGGCGGCTTCGGGAGAACTCAAGACCAAACCCAGTCAGCATTCAGTCAAAGAGATTCGGGGGATAGGGATCCAGCCGAATATCCTCGTTTGCCGAACCGAGCACCGTTTGTCTGCCGACATGGTGGACAAGTTGGCTCTCCTTTGCGATATCGATGGGGACGCTATTATTCAGGCCGTTGACGCCCCAACCATTTATGAAGTACCCTTAAATCTCCAGGCAGAAGGGCTGGACGAGATCGTCCTGAAGCGTTTTGAAATAGAGGCCCCGAAGGCCGATATGACGGAATGGCGTCAGATTGTCGAACGCATCAAGTCCCCCAAGCTCGCTGTGGAAATAGCGATTGTGGGCAAATACGTCGAGCTTCCCGACGCCTACCTGAGCGTGGCGGAAGCCCTGCGCCATGCTGGGACCGAACATGGAGCCAAGGTCAATATCCGCTGGATTAATTCCGAAGAGGTGGAAAACGGGTCGGTGCAAGATTTTCTCAAAGGGGTTGCGGGTATCCTCGTCCCCGGGGGTTTCGGCAATCGGGGGATAGAGGGGAAAATCCAGTCCATTCGTTACGCTCGCGAGAACAAAATTCCGTTTTTGGGAATTTGTCTGGGCATGCAATGTGCGGTTATTGAATTTGCGCGCAATGTCTGTGGCTTGGAGAGGGCCAACAGCACCGAGTTCGATCCTGATACTCCCTACCCGGTTATTGACATTCTGCCCGAGCAAAAGGATATTGAGGACAAAGGGGGGACCATGAGACTGGGGATCTCGCCTGCCAAACTGATCGAAGGGACACATGCCTACGAGGCGTACCGGGATGAGGTGATCTACGAGCGGCATCGCCACCGCTACGAGGTCAACAACCAGTTTCGTGCCGATCTTGAGCAGGCGGGACTGAAGTTCTCCGGCACCTCGCCGGACGGCCGTCTGGTTGAAATCACGGAACTTCCCGATCATCCTTGGTTCACGGCTTCCCAATTTCACCCCGAGTTTAAGTCACGTCCCAACCGTCCGCATCCGCTTTTTCGGGGCTTCATTCGCGCCGCTCTCGATCAGGCGGGTCGGTAGCACCGGTGTCAGGCGCTTCATTTGGGCGTCAACAGCCCTGGGCGCCGGAAATCAGGGCCGCGACCCTTACAGGATGAAGATAGCCGTGCGGACGAAACCGGCTCTAAGGGTCGGAAATAGCGGGGGCAGGACTAGGGAGACCGGGATGAAGGCAAGACTTGTGATAGGAACAGTTTTTCCCGCAGGAATGGAGGATTCGGGGCATGGCCTATGCCGCAAAATGGATTAATGAAAATGAACGGGTGCGCTTCGACGATTTTTTAGCTCAACACCCTAAAGGACACGTTTTGCAGACCTGGGAATGGGGAGAGATCAAGAGCCGTACGGGCTGGCGGCCTTGGCGGCTGCTGCTGGAAGAGGGCGGAGAGATTAAAGCGGCCGCTTCGGTGTTGGAGCGGAAGCTTCCGGTGCTGGGAATGCCTATTTTTTATGTTCCGCGCGGCCCCGTCCTGACTTGGCATGATCAGGAACTCTTCGATGCGGTGCTGGGGGCGATTAAAGGGTTGGCGAAAAAGAGGGGTGCGATCTTTCTGAAAATCGACCCGGATATCCCCTCCTCCGACCGGGAACCGGAGCAGTTTTTGCGCAGCCGGGGTTTCCGTTCGGCGGAAACGGGTAAGGGTTTTGAGGGGGTACAGCCAAAATATGTATTCCGCCTGGACATAACCCCGGAGGAAGAGGAACTGCTGGCCGGGATGCATCAAAAAACGCGCTATAATATCCGTTTAGCTAAAAAAAAAGGAGTGCAGATCCGACGCGGGGAACGGGCGGATTTGCCCGAATTTTACCGTGTGCTCAAAGAGACGACCGAAAGAGATCGTTTTCTCGTCCGCGCTTATTCTTATTTTGAGGATATGTTTGATACCCTGGTACCGGCTGGCTTGGCGGAACTTTTCATAGGTGAGTACCAAGGTCAGGTTGTGGCGGGAACCCTAGCCTTTACCCTGGGGGACAAAGCTTGGTATATTTATGGGGCGTCTTCCAACAGCCACAGAAATGTGATGCCAAATTACCTAATCCAATGGGAAATGATCCGCTGGGCCAAGTCTCTGGGCTGTACGATGTATGATTTCCGGGGCGTCCCCGGGCATTTAACGGAGGACAACCCCCTTTACGGGCTTTATCGGTTTAAGAAAGGCTTCAACGGCGAGTATACCGAATTTATCGGGGAGTGGGATTTGGTCTGCCGGCCATTCGTCTACTTTCTCTGGCGGCACCTGGAGCCGGTCGTCTCCGATCTCATAAAGGGCCTCATCAGCCGGCTGCGCCGCCGGAGAGGCGGCTCCGGGAAGAGTGGGCAGGAGAGAACGAGCGGCGAGGTGAAGAATGGCCTAAGTCGCGCTCGGCGGTAGTGTCTACAGGACACCGCCGCGATCTTTAGCTTTAGCCGAACGAGTTCACCGATATGGTGCCGGGAACGTGAAAACTGTCTTAGAGGCGGAAGGGTGAAAGATATGGCGCGGGCATGGATCGAAGTGAACCTTGACGCAGTCGCCGCCAATTACCGGGCCGCGGTTAAACTTTTGCGGCCCGGGTCGCGCTGTATGGCTGTGGTCAAGGCGGACGGCTATGGACTGGGGGCGGTTCAGGTTGCTCTCGTGTTGCAGGAATGCGGGTGCCAAGCGTTTGCCGTGACCTCGGTCGAAGAAGGTTTGGTGTTGCGTGAGCACGGGGTCAAAGGGATCATTCTCGTCTTAGGGCCGAGTATGCGTACCGAATGGACAGCGGCTCTTTCCTCGGGTTTGCAGCTTAGCATTTCCGATCAAACCTCCGTCGCTGAATTGGATGCTCTCGCCGGCAAACTGGGAGTGCGGGCGGAAATTCATATTAAATTGGAAACAGGAATGGGGCGCACGGGCTTTCCCCCGACGGAGATGGAAAAGCTCGCTTCCCGACTGCGGGAGGCCGAAAATCTGGCGGTTATGGGGGTTTATACCCACTTTGCCCGGGCGGCTCAGCGGGATCGCACCTACACGGAACGGCAGTACAAGGTTTTTCTTGACGCAACGGCGCGCTTGGCAAGCGCCGGAGTGCGGCCGCAATGGAAACATGTGTGCAACAGTGCGGCTTTTTTGGACTTTCCCGACTGGCATCTGGATTTTGTCCGTTTAGGCACGCTTTTGGTCGGGCATTTGCCCGGAGCCGGTTTTCACGGGCGTGTCACGCTCCGGGACCCCTGGGCGGTGAAATGCCGGGTGCTGAGTGTGCGCCGTGTGGCTAAAGGTACGTGCGTTGGCTATCAGAGCACTTACCGGACCGGGGCAGAGACCCAGCTGGCGGTGATCCCCGTGGGGTATGCCGACGGGTTCGGTCTCGAACCCCGCCTGGTGCCGCAAGGCTGGGTGGACTTGCTGAAAATTATTGTTAAGAATTTGGCCCTCATGTTCGGGGTAGTGCTGGGCCGGGAAAAGGTCAGTTTGTGCGGGCGCACGGTGCGTGTGGCCGGGAAGATCGGCATGCAGCTGACGATTCTGGACGTGGGCTTGGATGAATGCCGCCCCGGGGATGAGGTGTGCCTTCCTTTACGCAGGACGTCGGCGAATCCCCGGCTTTTGCGCCTGTACCTGCGTGAGGGAAGAATATTTGCGGAACGCCGCTTGAAAGAAGGATTTTCCCGAGTTGACCAAGAATACCCTATGCTGAGAGATGATCCGGCCGGGATGAACGGGAAAGCGGATACTGCGGACTGAAGGGGATGACAGAAATTGGCAAAGGTTCTGGTAGTGGATGACCAGCTGGGCGTGCGGCTGCTCCTCTACGAGACGTTTCGGGAGGATCGGCACGAGGTGGAGATGGCGGCGAACGGCAGTGAAGCAATCCGGTTGGCTAGGGAATTTGGCCCGGATTTAATTCTGATGGATATGAAAATGCCCGGCATGAACGGGGTGGAGACATTGCGGCAAATTCGGTCTTTGAATATATCGGCCCAGGTTATGATGATGACCGCCTATGGGGACATACATAACATGCAGCAGGCCAGGGAGTTGGGGGCCGTTCATTATTTGACGAAGCCGTTCGACCTATTTGAACTCCGTGACAGGGTCGCCGAGATTCTCGGGGGAAAAGGGCAAGAGTTCCCGGCGGGCGGCTGACAGAATCCTTGGGGGTCCGCCTCCTACGTTTGGCAGATTTCGGCGAGTCGGCAGGAAATTTTAAGTGAGTGCCGAAGTATATGCTAGAAAGAGGTGGAAGTCAATGATTCTGGCGACGAATGCAACGGTTGCAATTCAGTGTCCCCGCTGCGGGCAGTTGGAGTTTCAGGCTCTGTCGCTTTTTGCGCTGGCGGGGAGAGAAAGGATCAGGCTGGCCTGTGACTGCGGCGCCCCTATCCTCGACCTTGCGAGCAGCGACCGCCGGCAATTTAATATATCTTACCAATGTGCTTTTTGCGGGGAGAATCACTATCTGAGGGTTAACCGGAAAGTCATCTGGGGTAAGGAGGTATTGCCCCTCATTTGCCCGGAGATGGAATCATCGGTAGGATTTATCGGGCCCAAACAAAAAGTGGCCCAGGCTTGTCAGGAACGGGAGAAGTCTATCGGTGAATTGGCGGCGGAATTAGGTTACGAAGAAGAGTTTGA
The DNA here is from genome assembly GCF_902729405.1 of Acididesulfobacillus acetoxydans. GTDB lineage: Bacteria > Bacillota > Desulfitobacteriia > Desulfitobacteriales > Desulfitobacteriaceae > Acididesulfobacillus > Acididesulfobacillus acetoxydans. The sequence continues at coordinate 433,856 of NZ_LR746496.1, read as the reverse complement.
GAACCCGGAGGTTATGCTCAAGATCCTCGACCACCTGCACCGCTTGGCCAAGGAAGGAGAGCTTGGCTGCCGCTGCGGCAACAAGCAGCTTTCTTTTGAGCTCCTGCCGGATCGGATAGAACTGTACTGTGAATATTGCGAGGCTCTGGGAATTATTCATGCCGACAATGCCGATAATATCCAAGCGGTGGAGGGCATGACTTCGCTCTATTTGGAAGAAAATAAGACGTGGCAAATCAACCGTCCTGTGCGGGGGCAACACTTTGCCAAAACCAAAGAGGAGGAACACATATGAGTCTGGTCCCCGTTACCGGGCTTCTGCGGGAAGCTCAAAGAGGGCACTATGCTGTAGGGGCGTTCAATTGCAACAACATGGAGATTGTGCAGGCGATCGTGGCCGCCGCCGAAGCCGAGCAGGCTCCGGTTATTATTCAGGCGAGTCAGGGGGCGATTAAATACGCGGGAGTTGACTACATCGGAGCCCTGGCGCGTCTGGCTGCCGAAAGGGCGAACGTTCCCGTGGCCCTGCATCTCGATCACGGAACGGGCTTCGCCCAGGTCATGCAATGTGTACGCAACGGCTTTACCTCGGTGATGATTGACGGCTCGAAGCTGCCCTTGCCGGACAACATCGCACTGACGAACAAGGTGATAGAGGCTGTCCGTCCTCTGGGTTTGTCCGTGGAAGCGGAGTTGGGGAAGATCGGGGGGACGGAAGACGATATCAGCGTGACGGCCAGGGATGCGCTGTTTACCGACCCTGAGGAAGCGGCCGAGTTTGTTCGGGCTACCGGGGTGGATTCCCTGGCGGTGGCCATTGGGACGGCTCACGGCCGCTACCAAGGCGTACCCAAACTCGATTATGAGCGCTTGCGCAGGATTACAGCCCGGGTATCGGTGCCGATTGTCCTTCATGGTTCTTCGGGGGTTCCGGATGAAGCGATCCAAGAGGCGATTGCCTTGGGTGTCTGTAAAGTGAATATCGATACCAATATTCGGGAGGCCTTTGTTTCGGCAGCCCGCGGGGTTTTGGCGGAGAATCCGGGGGAAATCGATCCGCGCAAGGTTTTGGGACCGGCCAGGGAAGCGGCAACGGAGGTTATTCGGGGGAAAATACGGATATTCGGGACGTGCGGAAAAGCCCGCAACGGCCTGAACATTGCCTGAGGCCGTTGCGGTCGGGGCACAAAATATATGGCGGCGGCCGGTTCGGCCGCCGCTTAAGAATGAGGTGGCAAAAATGGAGTTTTTCTTGGACTCGGCTAATCTGCAAGAAGTGAAGGACGCCTGGGACATGGGGGTGATTGCGGGGATCACGACCAATCCCAGCCTGGTGGCCAAAGAAGGAGAGGATTTTCATAGCCTGCTGGGCAAACTGACGCACATCGTTCAGGGTCCGATCAGCGCCGAGGTCATCGCCCTCGATCACGAAGGTATGCTCAAGGAGGCCCGGGCCTTGGCGGGGTTTCACGAGAATATCGTCGTCAAGATCCCAATGACGGAAGCGGGGCTGAAAACGGTCAAGGTTTTAGCTGCCGAAGGCATCCGGACCAATGTGACTCTGATTTTCTCAGCGGTTCAGGCCTTGTTGGCGGCCAGGGCGGGAGCGGCCTACGTCAGCCCGTTCTTGGGCCGGTTGGATGATATCGGGGAGAACGGACTGAATCTGGTGGCCGATATTGCTGAGATTTTCCAAGTCCATGGCTTGGGGACCAAGATCATCGCGGCCAGTATCCGCAATCCGGTACATGTTACCGAAGCGGCTAAATTGGGCGCGCATTTTGCGACCGTTCCTTTTGCGGTCCTCAGGCAGTTGTTCCGGCACCCCTTGACCGAAGCGGGCATCCAAAAGTTCCTGGCGGATTGGAAAAAGCTTGAACAGAGGTAAAAAGTATGGCACAATAAGGCTGTGGCGGGGAAAATGTGAAGCATAATTTGCCCTGACAGAGCCTTTGTGCTCTGAAAATCCGCAGAGAGAGGTGGCGGGATTTTTGGAAAGAGAATTAACGATGGAATTTGCCCGGGTAACCGAGGCGGCGGCTTTGGCCTCTGCCCGCTGGGTCGGGCGCGGGAACAAAGAGGCGGCGGACGACGCGGCTGTGGAGGCCATGCGCTCTGTCTTCGACACCATCCGCATGGATGGGACGGTGGTGATCGGAGAGGGTGAAATGGATGAGGCTCCCATGCTTTATATCGGGGAAAAGTTGGGAACCGGAGAAAGTCCGGAGGTCGATGTGGCCGTGGATCCTTTGGAAGGAACGAATATTGTTTCCAAGGGGCTGACCGGGGCGATCGCCGTAGTGGCCGTGGCTAAGAAAGGCGGTTTGCTGCACGCGCCCGATATGTACATGGATAAAATCGCGGTGGGTCCTGCGGCCAAAGGGGCCGTACACTTGGACGCCCCCGTGCGGGAGAATTTGGTTGCGGTAGCCAAGGCCCTAAATAAGAAAATGGACGATCTGACGGTTGTCATCCTGGACCGGCCGCGTCACCGGGCAATGATTGAGGAGGTGCGGAGCTGCGGAGCCAGGATACGACTGATATCGGACGGGGATGTTTCGCCGGCGGTTGCCTGTGCTTTTGAAGGAACGGGCGTTGACGTGATGATGGGAGTCGGCGGGGCGCCGGAAGGGGTTCTGGCCGCGGCGGCTCTTCGCTGCATGGGCGGAGAAATGCAGGGCAGGCTCTGGCCTGAGAATGAACAGGATGTGGAGCGAGCCAAGGTGTTGGGAATCAAGGATGTAAACAAACTCTTGACGCTAAACGATCTGGCCAGCAGCGACAACGTGTTCTTTGCGGCCACAGGGATTACGGAAGGGCATCTTCTGCGCGGCGTCACGTTCACCGCCCAGGGGGCAGTCACGCATACAGTGGTCATGCGGGGGAGCAGCGGAACAGTGCGTTTTATCGAGGCCCACCATTCCTTTGATCGGAAACCGAAGTATGCGATGAAAGGCGCCTTCTAATAGTTACGTTTTCTGTGCAAGTTTGCCGCTTCGGCTCTTGACCCGAATTTTGTTTTTGTGTTAAAATATTTAAGCTGACTGTATCCAGGGAAGAAGGTGAGGACGTGAAAAAGAAGATTCATCCGAAATATGAGCAGACCACCATTACCTGCGCCTGCGGCGAGGTGATTCACACCGCCAGTACGCGCAAGGACATTAAGGTCGAGATTTGCTCAAAATGCCATCCCTTCTACACCGGGGTTCAGCGTTTCGTCGACAGCGGAGGCCGCGTAGATCGGTTTAAGAAGAAATACGGGATGCAATAATAACGGCCTGCTTAGATGCGCGGGAGTTTTACCCGGACTCCCGGGCCGTTGTGGGGTAAAAAGGCGGAGCGCAAGCTCTGCCTTTTTACCCTATCGGCAAGTGTGTTGTGATTCACTTAACTTTAGTTGAACGAGTTTACTTTCGCACCATGGTGCGGTTTGGTTAAATCCGCCGCTCTCTGAAGAAATGCGGAGCACCGGACGAAAGGAGGACGGCGGTTTCGCACCGTATGGGGTGTCTGCCGCCGAATGTTTTATGTTGAGACACTTAGAGTCTGGGTCCCGCAAAGCCCGCAGCCAGGGCTCCCCTCCGACCTCTGATTCCCGGTCTCCCGCGAGTAAGGTCCGGCCGGTTCAGTACGGGGGGCAGGCCGTCATCGAGGGTGTTATGATGCGGGGTCCTCATGAGAGCGCTGTTGCCGTGCGCCTGCCGGACGGACAGATCGAGGTGACGTGTCAACAGACGGGTTCCTGGTCCTCCCACCCTATCTTGAAATGGCCTCTGATTCGAGGGTTCGTGGCCTTGCTCGATTCCTTGGTCGTGGGGACTAAGGCCCTGACTTTTTCCGCGAGTCGTGCTGCCGGGGAAGAGGAGGGAGAAGAACTGGGCTTTGGCGAGATGCTGTTGACGATCGTTCTCGCCTTGGGTTTGGGTTTGCTCCTCTTTGTCGGTTTGCCGGCGGAAGCGGCCCATTTGCTGCAGGGTCTGGTCCGCGGTCCGGTTTGGCAAAACCTGTTGGAGGGTGGCATTCGCCTGGCGGTCTTTCTAATCTATATCGGGGGCATTTCCCGCCTCAAAGATGTCCGGCGCCTTTTTCAGTATCATGGGGCTGAACACAAGGCAATCTATACTCATGAGGCGGGGGAGGAACTCACCGTCCGGAATGCGCGCAAATTCTCCACTCTGCATCCCCGCTGCGGTACGAGCTTTCTCCTCATCGTGGTTGTGACCAGTATTGCGGTATTCTCCTTTTTAGGTCTCAAGCCTCTGTGGTGGCGCTTTTTGTCCCGCATTCTCCTTATGCCGGTGGTTGCCGGAATCGCTTATGAGATTTTAAAGTTCACAGCCCGCCGGCTGGATTCGCCGTTGCTGGGCCGGCTCGCCGTCCCGGGGCTTTGGTTGCAGCGCCTGACGACCCGGGAGCCTGACGACAGCCAGCTCGAAGTGGCCTTGGCGGCCCTGGAGAGAGTTCTGGCATCCGGGCAGGAGCTAAGGTAAGGACCGCCCGCCCTTGCGGTGTTAAAGCACTCTGAAAAGGTAAAGGTGAAACATGCTGGAAAAATTGCAGGAAATCGAGCGGAAATATGATGAACTCTCCCAGCTTCTGAGTGATCCCGGAGTTATAGCCGATCAGGAGGTCTGGCAAAAGTATGCCAAGGCTCAAGCCGGGTTGACGGAAATTGTGACTGTTTTCAGAGAGTACCGGGAGGCAGATCGCCAGCTTCCGGAAATTGTTTCCTTGTTAGCCGAGGAATCGGATCCCGAACTGAGGGAAATGGCTGAGGAGGAGCGCAAGGGCATTGAGAAGAAGAAAGAAGAACTGGAAGGAAAAATAAAAATTCTGCTACTGCCGAAGGATCCTAACGACGACAAGAATGTCATCATGGAAATCCGGGCAGGGACGGGCGGGGAGGAAGCCGCTTTATTTGCCGGCGACTTATATAAAATGTATTCCCGTTACGCGGAAAAGCAGGGGTGGCGGACAGAACTTCTCAGTGCCAGCTATACCGATATCGGGGGTTTTAAAGAGATTGTCTTTTTGGTGGAAGGACAGGGCGCCTTCAGCAAACTCAAGTTTGAAAGCGGGACCCACCGGGTACAACGAATCCCGGCCACTGAATCGGGAGGGCGGATTCATACCTCTGCCGCCACGGTGGCAGTCTTGCCGGAGGCGGAAGAGGTGGAGGTGGACATTAATCCCAACGATATACGGGTAGACATTTTTTGTTCCAGCGGGCCGGGCGGACAGTCTGTCAATACAACTCAGTCTGCGGTCCGGATTACCCACCTGCCGACGGGAATTGTCGTTTCCTGCCAGGACGAAAAGTCTCAGCACAAGAACAAAGATAAAGCCCTGCGAGTTTTGCGGGCCCGGCTGTTGGAGCGGGCCAAGGAGGAACAGATGGGTGAAGTGGCCTCGGTGCGCAAAAACCAGGTCGGAAGCGGAGACCGGAGTGAACGGATTCGGACCTACAATTTCCCGCAAGGACGGGTGACGGATCATCGGATTGGGTTGACGCTCCATCGTTTGGAAGCGGTGCTTTTGGGGGATCTCGATGAAATCATCCAAGGCTTGACGACATCGGAGCAGGCCGAACGCCTCAAAGCCGAGGTCGTATGACGATCATGGAGGCCCTGCGCCGGGGCGAAGCGCAGCTGGGGGCCAAAGGGGTGGAAGACCCGCGCTTCAATGCCGACCTGATGCTGGGCGCGGTGCTGGCGCTGGCCCGGGATCGTCTCTACCTGGAAAGGGAGCGGGCCCTGGGGCCAGAGGAAGAGAGGCGTTTTTCCGACTTGCTCTCCAGGCGCGGGGCCGGAGAACCCCTGCAGTACATTCTGGGCAGCCAGGAGTTTATGGGTTTGAACTTCTGCGTTGACAGGCGCGTCTTAATCCCGCGGCCGGAGACAGAATGTCTGGCGGTTCAATTCTTGGCGGCGGTTCCGGCGGCAGAGACGGTGAAAGTATTGGATTTGTGCACCGGAAGCGGCGTCTTGGCCCTGACCGCGGCCGTGTATCGCCCCGGGGCCCGTGTGACCGGGACGGACTTGTCCGCCGACGCCCTGGCTGTGGCAAGGCTCAACGCCCGGCGGCTGCAGGCATCGGTGGATTGGAGACAAGGCGACTTTCTGGATCCGGTCAGGGGAGAAAGCTGGGATTGGATCTTGTGCAACCCTCCTTACGTAACCTTCCGCGAGTACGAAGCCACGGCTCCCGAAATCCGGTTTGAACCGAAAGAGGCTCTGGTGGGGGGAGAGGATGGCTTGGACTTCTATCGGCGCTTAGCTTCGGAGGTGCGGGCTTTTCTCAAGCCCGGGGGAAGACTGTTGCTGGAGATCGGTTGGCAGCAAGCGGCGGCTGTCTGCGCCCTGCTGAACCAACGGGGTTTGAAGACCGAAGTTTTCCGGGACCTGGCCCGCAAGGACCGGGTGATTTTGGCGAGGTGAGAAACATGGAGACGAAAAGGATTTACATCAGTACCTCTCAGCCGGGCAGGGAGGCTTTGGCCGAGGCGGCGCGTATCCTGCGGGACGGGGGCCTGGTGGCGTTTCCGACGGAAACGGTCTACGGTCTGGGAGCCAATGCCGTGGATGCAGCCGCTTGTGCTCAAATTTTTCGGGTGAAGGGCCGCCCTCAGGACAACCCTCTCATTGTGCACGTGAGCGGCAAGGCTGAGGCCTTGCCTTTAATCAGAGAATGGAGTGAGGCCGCGGAACTGTGTGCGCGCAAGTTCTGGCCGGGGCCGCTCACTTTAGTCTTGCCCAAAAGTTCGGTCATTCCGGATGAGGTGACGGCCGGTCTAGACACGGTGGCGATCCGCGTGCCCAGCCATCCGGTCGCTTTGGCTCTGATTGAAGAGACGGGGCTGCCGGTGGCGGCTCCGAGTGCCAATTTGTCCGGAAGACCGAGTCCGACCAGCGGAGCGCATGTCTGGCAGGATCTGAGGGGGGCGGTTCCCCTGATTCTTGATGCGGGCAGTACACAGGTGGGCCTTGAATCCACGGTTCTCGATCTGAGCGCCGGAATTCCCACGATTCTGCGTCCGGGAGGGGTCACCCGCGAACAGCTGGAGAGGCTGCTGGGGCAGGTCAGCGTCGATAAGCCGTCTTCGGACCGGCCGCCCAAAGCTCCGGGCATGAAGTATCGTCACTATGCTCCCAAAGGGGATTTGCAGGTCATCGGCGGGGTGCGGGAAAAGGGCCTGGAACGGATGGCGGAGGAGATTGCCAAGGCACACCGGCGAAACAAGAAAGTAGGGGTCCTTTGTACTTTGGAAAGTGCCCCTGTTTTGCATGCCCAACTTCCTGACCTTCTGTTTGTCTTGGGTTCGGAGGGGCGTCCGGAGGAAATGGCGAGCAACCTCTTTGAAGGCTTGAGGCTTTGTGACAGCCAGGAGATAGAGGTCATCCTGGCCGAAGGAACGGAGGAAAGCGGAATCGGAGTTGCGGTTATGAACCGCCTGAAGAAAGCGGCCGGACAAAAAGTCATCCCGATTTCACCTGCGCAGGGGTAAATACGGCGGGAATGCCGCCGCGGTTGCGGGCATATGATTAAAGAGCCTCGGCGGCAGGCTGCTGAGTGTTGACGGGGCGTTGAAAGCGACCGGGGGGTGCAAAGCTTGAGTCAGGGCTGGGTTGTCGTTATAGCCATTGCCTTGGGAGCGGATGCTTTTTCTCTGGCCCTGGCCATAGGACTTACCGGAATCAGCAAGCGGATGATCTTCCGCTTAACCGTGCTGGTGGCCTTGTTTCATGTCTTGATGCCTTTGGCCGGGTTGGTTGCGGGCCAGACTTTGGGCCTGTTCCTGGGGCGTGTCGCCAAAGGCGCAGGCGCCCTGATCCTCTTCTGGCTCGGCGCCAGAATGCTCTATCCGGTCTTGAGGCCTAAAACGGAGCACCGGTCCCTCTCCAGGGGCAGGGGGACAGAGCGGGAAAGAAAGCTGCCCGCCGGGATTTCCCTGGAAGGGGCAGGGCTTTTCGCGCTGGCCGCGGGCGTCAGCGTGGACGCCCTGAGTGTGGGGTTTTCTCTGGGGACGATGGGAGGCGCGATTGGCCGGACAGTAATCATCATCGGCTGTGCAGCGGGTTTTATGACCTTGGCCGGCCTTATTTTGGGGCGGCTCCTGGGGACTTGGGCCGGCGAAAAAGCGGAGTTCTTCGGCGGTCTCGCTCTGGTTCTGATCGGTCTCAAGATTGCCCTGGCGCTTCCGAAAGTGTAGCGTCGGAGGGGCCGCGTGTATCCAAAGTCCTGCCCGCGCCGGATGAGCCGAGTGTTTCCCGGGGGCTTGCGGACAAGCCTGACCCTTATGGGGCCGGTGCGAAACAGTACCGCGGACGTTTCGGCTGTGCAGATGACCAAGGACCCTGAGTGCGTGGAATTTAGGGCGGTTCTCGGAACGGGATTCCTGCGGACAAGCTTTGTCAGAGCGGATCTAGGGGGAAGGCTCACTTTTATGTTATACTTGATAGGACCCGGTCACCCGGAGGAAGGGGAACGGAGAAGGCTATGGACATTTTATTCGTTTGCAGCGGCAATACCTGCCGGAGCCCGATGGCTGAAGCGATCGCCAAGAGCATGTTCGGCTCCGGGGTTAGGGTTCATTCGGCCGGTATCGGGGCCTGGGAAGGAGACGGAGCCAGTCCGCAGGCTCTCAAGGTCATGGAGGAACGGGGCTTAAGTTTATGGGAGCATCGGGCGACCCGGTTGACGCGCTCCTTGGTGGCGGGGGCGAGTTGGGTGATTCCCATGACCCGGGATCAGGAACGCGTGCTCAAGGAAAACTATCCCGAGTCGGCCGGAAAGATTCGGCGCTTGGGGGACTGGGGTCAGATGTCCGCCGATGTGACGGATCCGTGGGGGGGATCGCTGGAACGTTACAGGGAGTGTGCGCATGAGATCGCGCGCTTACTCGAAGACGTCCGCGCGGCCCTGGCAGGTCCTGAGGAAAACCGGGCATAGAATCCGGGAAAAGTTCAAAAACTAGGGATCAAAGGGAATAAGGTGGAGGCGGAGAAGATGAAAGTGGCCTTGGGCGCGGACCACGGGGGATACGAATTAAAAGAAGCGGTGAAAACATTTTTGCAAGAAAAAGGAATCAGTGTGCTGGACCTGGGGACGCATTCGACGGCCTCCGTGGATTACCCCACCTACGGCTTTGCGGTGGGCAGTGCCGTGACGGCAGGTGAAGCGGATCTCGGTATTGTGGTCTGCGGCACAGGCCTGGGGATCTCCATGGCGGCCAACAAGGTCCCGGGCATTCGGGCTGCCGTCTGTACCGAGACCTATTCCGCCCGCATGGCCCGAGAGCACAACGATGCCAACGTGCTGGCCTTGGGCGGCAGGGTGACGGGAGTCGGGCTGGCCCAAGACATCGTGGAAGTTTTCTTGCGCACGGACTTCGCCGGGGGGCGTCACGCCAAAAGGGTAGGGATGATTGCCGCCATCGAACGCGGTGAGAAGATTTAGAGAGGAGGGTGCAGGCCCCTCGCGGGACCTGCGTTGAGAGATGCCGGAAGAATTGGACGAGATCCTGAAAGATATTTCTCAGACCTGGGACAAGGTGCTGAGGGACTTTTTTCTGCAGGCCGGTCTGCAACCGCGGCAAATTCTCGTTCTCGGCTGCAGCACGAGCGAGGTTTTGGGTCAGAAGATAGGCCGGGGGAGCAGCCTGGAAGTGGCGCAGGTCTTGCTGCCCCCGCTTCTGGAGAGAACGCGCCGACTCGGCCTGTTTTTGGCGGTACAGGGGTGTGAACATATTAACAGAGCGCTCGTGGTCGAGGAAGCGTGTGTTGATTTCTACCGCTTGGAAGCGGTGACAGTTCTGCCGGCCTTGCACGCCGGAGGCGCTATGGCGGTTAAGGCCTGGGAGCGGCTGGAGGCGCCGGTGATGGTCGAACGGATTCAGGGGCACGCGGGGATAGACATCGGAGACACGTTTATCGGCATGCATCTGAAGCCGGTGGCGGTCCCGATCCGTTTGTTTACAAAATCCATCGGGCAGGCGCACCTGACTATGGCGCGGACCCGGCCCCGGCTGATCGGGGGCAAGAGGGCGGAGTACCCGTAACGGAGGCCGGAGGGTCAGAGATCAGAGGTCAGAGGTCAGAGGCCGGAGGGTCAGAGGCCGGAGGGAACGAAGACAGTTGCGCCGGTGATTTAGCTCATGGCCGTAACGGAGGTCAGAGGCCGGGGTGACACTCGTCCGAAAGAAATAGCACTCAGCAAGGATAAAGGAGTTGGAACAGGAATGGATAGTATCAAAAAGTGGGTGGAGCCGCAGGATCCGGAAGTGGCAAAGGCGATTGAACTTGAGGAGAACCGACAAAGAAACAAGATAGAGCTCATCGCGTCCGAGAACTTCGTCAGCCGGGCTGTCATGGCAGCCCAAGGTTCCGTGCTTACCAACAAATACGCGGAGGGGTATCCGGGCAAACGCTATTATGGCGGCTGCGAAAATGTCGACATTGTGGAAAATATCGCGCGGGACCGCGCCAAGAAAATATTCGGAGCCGAGCATGCCAATGTTCAGCCTCATTCGGGTACCCAGGCCAATGTTGCCGTATATTTTGCCGTGCTGAAACCCGGAGACACGATTCTGGGCATGAACCTGGCTCACGGAGGTCATCTCACCCATGGGAGCCCCGTCAATCTTTCGGGGAAATATTTTAATGTCATCCCCTACGGCGTCAGGTCTGATACGGAACGTATCGATTATGACGAGATCAGAAATCTGGCCCGTGCGCACCGCCCTAAGATGATTGTGGCGGGCGCGAGCGCCTACCCCAGGGTGATAGACTTTCCGCTGCTTCAGGAAATTGCGCGGGAGGCTGGGGCGTACCTGATGGTAGACATGGCTCATATCGCGGGTCTGGTGGCGACTGGACATCATCCCAGCCCCGTTCCCTACGCCGACTTTGTCACCACGACGACGCATAAGACTTTGCGCGGCCCGCGGGGAGGACTGATTCTTACCAAGGCCGACCACGCTCAAAAAATCGACAAGGCCATTTTCCCCGGAATACAGGGCGGTCCGCTCATGCACGTCATTGCGGCTAAGGCCGTAGCTTTGGGCGAGGTGATGCGCCCTGAGTTTAAGGAGTACTGCGGGCGCATTATTGACAACGCCGCTGCGCTGGCGCAGGCTTTGTCGGCCGAGGGTTTCCGTCTGGTTTCCGGCGGTACCGACAACCACCTGGTTCTTGTCGATGTGCGCTCCAAAGGCCTGAGCGGAAAAGACGCCGAACATATTCTGGATGAAATCGGGATTACAGTCAATAAAAATACGATTCCCTTCGACCCGGCCGGTCCGAACGTGACCAGCGGGATCCGCCTCGGAACTCCTGCCGTAACCACCCGGGGCATGACGACGGACGCCATGGGACGTATCGCCCGGGCCATTAACCTGGCTCTGACCTCCCAGTCGGATGCCGCCAAACTGGCGGAGGCCGGGGAAATTGTCGCCGGGCTCTGTCAGGAGTTTCCGCTTTACCGGGATCTCGGCTAGGTCAGAGGCAGACAGTGGAGTCGGCTCCCACTTGCGAAAGTGGGAGCCTCATGACGGGATGCCCCGTATGACCGGACGTTACCGGCTGGTTTCGGGGTTAAGAAGAGGTGTAAAAGTTCCAGGAGAGGAGTGAAGTTTGCGGATGGCCAATCTGCACATTCTTGATCACCCGCTCATACAGCATAAGCTTTCCCTGATCCGTGACAAGAACACCGGTTCCAAAGATTTTCGCGACTTGGTGGAAGAAGTGGCCATGCTTATGGCCTATGAGGTGACCCGGGATTTCTCCTTGCAAGACGTAGAGATCGAAACACCTGTGGCCATGGCGACTACCAAAATGATCTCGGGAAGAAAAGTCGGGCTGGTCCCTATTCTCCGGGCGGGGCTGGGTATGGTGGCCGGAATGCTGAGGCTCATCCCAGCGGCCAAGGTAGGGCATGTCGGGCTTTACCGGGACCCGGAGACCCTGAAGCCGGTGGAGTACTATTGCAAACTCCCCCCCGACGTGGAAGAACGGGATCTGATCGTGATCGATCCGATGCTGGCTACCGGAGGCTCGGCGAGCGCCGCCATTACTTTTCTGAAGCAGCGGGGAGCGCGAAATATCAAGCTCATGTGCCTGATCGCCGCTCCGGAAGGGGTGGAAGCCGTGGACAGGGTTCACCCCGATGTTGATATTTTTGTCGCGGCTGTCGATAAACACTTAAATGAACACGGCTACATTGTGCCCGGGTTGGGAGACGCCGGGGACCGGCTCTTCGGCACGAAATGAGCGCGGCACAGGATGAGCGCCCAAGCTGGGATGATTATTTTATGCAGCTGGCGCAAGTTGTGGCCGGACGGTCGACTTGCCTGCGCCGTCAGGTCGGGGCGGTTATTGTCAAAGACAAGCGGATCTTGAGTACGGGTTATAACGGCAGCCCCAGTGGACTTAAACATTGCGCCGAACTCGGCTGTTTGAGAGAGGCCCTCAACATTCCTTCCGGCCAGCGCACCGAGATTTGCCGGGCAGTCCACGCCGAGCAGAATGCCCTGGTACAGGCCGCCAAGCACGGGATCTCTATTGACGGGGCGGATATTTATACCACGGTGGAGCCGTGTGTGCTTTGCACAAAACTTCTCATCAATGCCGGAATCCGCAGGGCGGTCTTTCTGCTTCCCTATCCGGATGCGCTGGCCAGGGAATTGGCTGAAGAAGCAGGGATGGAAAGAGTGCGGTTGGGGCCGGCGTTTTGAGAAAGTGAACGGGGGGACTTATGGAGCAGGAATACAACGTGATGGTCGTTTTTGGCACGCGTCCCGAAGCGATCAAGATGGCCCCGGTGATCAAAGAACTGCGCATGACCCCGGGAATTCACTGCACTGTCGCCGTGACGGCCCAGCACCGGGAAATGTTGGATCAGGTCTTGAACCTCTTCGGGATCATGCCGGACTATGACTTGAACCTGATGCGCCGGGGGCAGACTCTGCCCGATCTAACCTGCCGGGCGCTCAACGGGCTGAGTGAGGTCTTCCGCAAAGAGAAACCCTTTCTGATCCTCGTGCACGGGGATACCACGACGACTTTCGCGGCGGCTTTGGCGGCCTTTTACGCCCGAATTCCGGTTGGGCATGTGGAGGCCGGGTTGCGTACAGGGGATAAATATTCCCCCTACCCGGAGGAAATCAACCGTAAATTGACAGGGGCCCTGGCGGATGTTCACTATGCCCCCACGCCGACGGCCCGAGCCAACCTTTTGCGGGAAGGAGTGGAGCCCCGGTCTGTCCTGGTGACGGGAAACACCGTGATAGATGCGCTCTTGGCCACGGTGCGGCCGGATTACCGCTTTGAGAGCGAAGAACTGCAGAGAATTTTGCGGGCAGGGTCGGGCGGCCGGATGATTCTGGTCACGACGCACCGCCGGGAGAATTTGGGGGAACCCATGCGGGAGATTTACCGGGCCTTGGTACAAGTTTTGGTGGAATTTCCGGACGCCTATGTGGTCTTCCCGGTTCACCGCAACCCGGAGGTGAGAAAAACTGTGCGCTCGGTTCTCGGAGATCTGCCCCGGGTTCACCTAATCGAGCCCTTGGATTACGAGCCTTTTGCCAACCTTATGGCGCGTGCTCACTTTGTGCTGACTGATTCAGGCGGGATTCAGGAAGAAGCACCCTCTTTGGGCAAGCCGGTTTTGGTGGTACGGGATACCACGGAGCGGCCGGAGGCCGTAGCCGCGGGCACCGTCGCCCTCGCCGGTACGGAGTATGAAAGAGTACTTTGGCATTTACGCCGGCTCCTGGGGGACAAGGCCGCTTACGAGGGGATGGCCCGGGCGGCCAATCCTTACGGGGACGGCCGGGCCGCCCGGCGCATTGCGGAGCATATCCGCAAGCGATCACGGGGTCTTATTGAGTCATCTTGAGCGGGCTGGGGCTTGACAAGGTATAGGACCCGGTGGTAATGTTAAAAATATACAGAGAAAAAGACGAAAATTCTTCGCTCGAAAAGCAGGAATTCGGACTTGAATGGCGAATTAGCAATCGTGAACGGTTTAAGGGGTTTCTGAGGAGTTTCTTATGAAGGACGGCCGGAAAGGTTGGCTGAAAGCGGTATCCGTCGGCTCCACGATTCCTGTTACTTTTGTCGGAACAGTGATGGGTGGATTTTATCTGGGCCGCTATTTGGATGACCTTTTGGGAAGCCGGCCGTGGCTACAGCTTTTACTTATGTTTGGCGGGATGATCTTGGGTGGGTTTTATCTTGTTTATGTGTTAAAGGCCTTGGGGACGGCGGACGATGAAAAGTAATTCGGTCGCCTTGTGGGTAGGCGTGTCCGGCCTGTTTTTTGCGATAGCTTTGAGCGATCGCTGGGACCTTCTGGGAGCGGTAGTCGGTTATCTCTTGGGTTTTCTGAATTCCGCGTGGCTCTATCGTGACACCCAACGCATCGTCGAGATGGATTTGCGCGGGGCCCTGACCAGAATGCGCCGCAGTCTCTTTGCTCGCCTCGCTCTCGTAACGGCGGTAGTCGTCGGGGTGGCCCGTTTGGAAAAGAGCTGGCTGCCTGATTTAGCCTTGGGGATAGCGGCAGGGTTGTTAATATCCCTTGTCTCTTATATGCGCCGTCAAATTATGAACGGAAAGGAGTGATATAAGAAGTGAATGAAGAAACCATAATTTGGCACCTGGGAAGCATGACGTTTCACGCCCGTACTCTGGTAATGACGTGGATGGTCATGGCCGTCATGTTGGTTTTTATGTTTATCGGCGTACGCAGGTTGACGAGCGGAAAGCCTGGCAAAATGCAGAACATTCTGGAATGGATTGTCGATTTTGTTTCGAAGTTGGTATCCGACAACGGCATGGAGATGGAAAAAGCCCGCCCCCTTTTAAGTTACCTTCTGACGTTAATCATGTTTATTTTCTTCTCGAACCTGGTCAGCGTGGTTCCCAATTTTACCTTTAACCTGTTCCAATATTTCCATATCGATGCCGGACAATTGAACAAGATCTTCGAAGGAGCGACTTTGCAGGCCCCGACCGCCGACATCAACACAACTCTGGCCTTGGCTATCTTAACCATCATTCTGGTCGTCGGCATGGGAATCAGACACAAAGGAGTCCATTACTTCCATCATTTTGTTGAACCGTTTCCGGTGTTCCTGCCCATCGAACTATTGGATTTGCTGGCCAAGCCGATGACACTGGCCTTCCGTCTTTTCGGAAACATCTTTGCCGGTGAGGTTCTGATCAAAGTTATCCTTATGCTTCCCGGCGTCTGGGTTTTACCCGGGGTTATTCCGAACACCATCTGGCTCGGATTCTGTGTTTTTGTCGCAGCTATCCAATCCTTTGTCTTCACGGTTCTCACGACGGCCTACATTTCTCAGGCGGTGGCAGAATCGCACTAGGGGGCTAGGCGGCTTAGCGATTGTGCTTGTGTTCTTAAAGTACTAATTGAGGTTTGAGGGCCTGAGTTCAACCGACATATGGGCCTTAATGCCCGCCGATTTTCAGCGCGTGAAGTGCTGAGAGTATAATTGATTCCAATACTTTTCCGGATAATTTGAAAGGAGGAAACTCTTGTGGATGTACATTCAGCTGCCGCACTCAGTGCGGGGATTGCAGCCGGTTTAGCGGCGCTCGGAGCCTCACTTGCCAATGGTAACGTTATTTCTCGGACGGTGGAAGGAATCTCTCGTCAGCCGGAGGCCAAAGGAAGCTTACAGTCCACCATGTTTATCGGCGTCGGCCTTATCGAAGCTCTTCCGCTCTTAGCCTGGGTTCTGGGACTTCTTCTCTATCTGAAGTAAGAGACCGATGCGGGTGTGTCACCCGCGGCTTCAAGGGGGGACGACAAGTTCCCCCTTGAAAAAGTATCCCGGGACCAACCAGCCTGGAGAGGGAGGTAGACATGGGAATATCTATTGATTACACGATTGTGGCACAGGTCTTGTCTTTCCTCGTACTTGTATGGATCATCGCCAAGTTTGCCTGGAACCCGCTGATGAAAGTGATGGAGGACAGGCGCACCTTTATTGAAACCAGCTTGGCTACCGCGGAGAAAGAGAAGCAGCAGGCCGAACAGATAAAAAAAGAATATCAGGAGGAAATGCGCAAAGCCCGGCAGGAGGCACAGGAGATTATTGCCAAAGCCACCAAGGCCGGCGGCGAACGCGCCCAAGAAGTATTAAACCAGGCCCGGGAAGAAGCGGTTAAAGTGAAATCCGCCGCTTTGGTCGACATCCAGCGGGAGAGGGATCGTGCGGTAGCCGAGGTCAAGGCCCAGGTCGCCGACTTGTCGGTCACCATCGCCGAGAAAATTATCCAGCAGAAAATTGACCTTGCCGGCCAGGATCAGTTGATTGAGCAATTTATTCAAGAGGTAGGGGAGATGCAGTAATGCTTAACGGTGCTTTAGCCCGCCGCTACGCCGAAGCCTTGTTCGAGATTGCCTCAGAAGAAAAGAAACTTGACTCGATCGACAAGGAACTGGCTGAGTTGATGCAACTCATAGAGGAGCAGGATGAGGTCGCTCGGGTTTTACAGCATCCCCACATCTCCGCCGGCGAGAAGAAAGCCTTAATGGACAAACTTCTTCAAGGACAGGTCGGTGATGTGGTCCGCCACTTCTTCTACTTGCTCATCGATCGCCGGCGTCAGGACTTTCTGCCTCTGATTGTGCGGGAATTCAGGCACCTGGCGGACGAAGCCAGACATATTATCGAGGCTCGGGTAGCCAGCGCGGTGGCACTCAACCAGAGTCAGACGGAAAGGCTGAGGGAACGCCTGAGCCGAATGACCGGCAAAACGGTTTCCCTCAAAACAGAACTGCGTCCGGAACTGATCGGAGGGGTGCTGGTGCAAGTGGGAGACCGGGTGATGGATGGGACGATCAAGCATGCCTTGGAGCGCATGCGCGAGGACCTGCTCGCAACATCGGGGGAATTGTCCTAGAGTGAGTCTGAGCAACTTAACCGGCTGAAAGGAGGCACTGGGGCGGTTTCGCTCCGGAGTCAATTCCGGGGTGCCGCTTGATTTTATGAACTTACGTCCAGAAGAAATAAGTTCGATTATTAAACAACAAATCGAGCGTTATGAAAGTGCTGTGGAAGTCGTCGATGTAGGAACCGTCATCCAGGTGGGTGACGGAATTGCCCGTGTCTACGGCTTGGAAAAGGCCATGTCCGGCGAACTGCTGGAATTTCCGGGTGGCATCTATGGCATGGCTATGAACTTGGAAGAGGACAACATTGGTTGCGTTATTCTCGGCCCTTATACAGAAATTAAAGAAGGGGACGAAGTAAAACGGACCGGGCGCATCGTGGAGGTGCCGGTCGGGGAGGCCCTGATCGGAAGGGTGGTCAATGCTCTCGGTCAGCCCATTGACGGCAAAGGGGAAATCAAAACCAACAAATATCGCCCAATCGAGTCCCCCGCGCCGGGTGTTGTCGCCCGTAAGTCTGTCCATGAACCGTTGCAGACCGGCTTAAAGTCGATTGACGGTATGGTGCCCATCGGGCGCGGCCAGCGGGAATTAATCATCGGCGACCGGCAGACGGGTAAAACGGCCCTGGCCATTGACACGATTATTAATCAGAAAGGCCAGGATGAGATCTGCATTTATGTGGCTGTCGGACAAAAAGCATCCACAGTTGCCGGCGTCGTCAAGACGCTCGAAGAACACGGAGCCATGGAGTACTCTATCGTAGTGGCTGCTTCAGCTTCCGAACCCTCTCCGCTGCTTTACATTGCTCCTTACTCGGGCTGTGCCATGGGCGAAGAGTTCATGTACAACGGGAAACATGTCCTGATTATCTATGATGACTTATCCAAACAGGCCGTGGCTTACCGGGAACTCTCACTCTTGCTCAAACGGCCGCCCGGGCGCGAGGCCTACCCCGGAGATGTGTTCTATCTGCACTCCCGCCTTTTGGAGCGGGCGGCGAAACTCGCTCCCGAACTGGGCGGAGGTTCGATGACAGCGCTTCCCGTGATTGAAACTCAGGCGGGAGACGTGGCGGCCTACATCCCGACCAACGTCATTTCCATTACGGACGGTCAAATATTCCTGGAGTCAGACTTGTTCTATGCCGGCTTCCGTCCGGCCATCAACGTCGGCATTTCCGTATCCCGGGTCGGCGGCTCCGCCCAAATCAAGGCCATGAAACAAGTGGCAGGCCAGCTGCGTTTGGATCTGGCCTCTTATCGGGAGCTGGCCGCTTTCGCCCAGTTCGGTTCCGACCTGGACAAGATGACTCAGGCCCGTCTGGCCCGCGGGCAGCGGACTATGGAAATCCTGAAACAGCAGCAATACGTGCCTATGCCGGTCGAAGAAGAGGTTGTCGTCCTTTTCGCCGCCGTGCGCGGCTGGATTGACGATATTGATGTTGACAAGATTGGCAAGTTCGAGGAAGAGTATCTTCGCTACCTGCGTTCCGCCAAAGCGGATATCTTAAATGATATCCGTGCCCAGAAAGTTCTCTCGGACGAACTGACGGCCCGGCTTGAGGCGGCCATTAAAGAATTCAAGCAAGGATTCTTAGGCTGAATGAGAAGGGAGTAGGTGAGAGTGGCAGGAGTACGCGAAATTCGCCGCCGGATCCGGGCCGTACGCAACATGCAGCAGATTACCAAGGCCATGAAAATGGTCGCTGCCTCCAGATTGCGCAAGGCCCAGGAAAAGGTGGTCGCTGCCCGCCCGTACGCCATCCAATTGCAGGAAGTCTTGGCCCACCTGGCTCAAGCGGAGGTGGATGTCAGGCATCCTTTGCTGGAACGGCGCCCGGTTGAGAACATCGGCTATGTCCTTTTCACGTCTGACCGCGGTCTCTGCGGAGGTTTTAATGCCAACCTGATCCGCAAAACAAACGGGCTGCTGACGGAGGAAAAGGCTCCGGTTAAGCTGGTCACCGTAGGCAGAAAAGGCCGGGATTTTTATCGCCGCGGCAAGAAGAATATCATAGCTGAATTCACCGGACTGGGGGACAGCCCGAACTACAGCCAAGGCCGCAGCATTGCGCAGGAAATCATTCGCCTCTATGAGGAAAAAGAAGTCGACGAAGTGTACTTGATCTACTCGGAGTTCATCAGCGTGATTAACCAGAAACTCTCGTTTGTCAAGTTGCTTCCGATTGAGCAGCCGGAAAGCCACGCCGCTCGGCAGTATATCTTTGAGCCTTCACCCCAGGAAATAATGCAGCGTTTGCTGCCTAAGTACGTGGAGACTTTGATTTTCCGTTCTTTGCTGGAAAGCAAAGCCTGTGAACTCGGTGCCAAGATGACCGCCATGGATTCGGCGACCAACAACGCCAAAGAGATGATCGACCGGCTTACCCTGGCGATGAACCGGGCCCGGCAGGCGGCGATTACCAAGGAGATTTCGGAGATTGTCGGCGGAGCGGCGGCTCTCGAATAACAGCAGGAATACCCCAAAAGGAGGTTCAGTGCCTGTGAATATCGGCAAGATAGTCCAAGTAATGGGTGCGGTGGTCGACATTGAGTTCGAACCGGAGGAATTACCGGAAATTTATAGTGCAGTCAAAGTGGAGTACCCGGAGCAGAAAATCCGGATCACTCTGGAAGTGGCCCAGCATCTGGGAAACGACACGGTCCGCTGTGTGGCTATGTCTTCAACGGACGGTTTGCAGCGGGGCATGCAAGCGACCAATACCGGGGGCCCTATCACCATTTCGGTCGGCCCCGAGACCTTGGGACGCATGTTCAACGTCTTGGGTGAACCCATTGACGGCAAGCCCCCGGTGACCAGTGGGCTTCACTATCCCATTCACCGTCCGGCGCCGGAATTTGTCAACTTGGAGCCGTCCACACAAATCCTGGAGACGGGGATTAAAGTGGTCGATTTGCTGGCTCCTTATTCGAAAGGCGGGAAAATCGGGCTTTTCGGAGGGGCCGGAGTCGGCAAGACCGTTCTCATTCAGGAACTCATTAACAACATCGCCAAACAGCACGGTGGCATTTCAGTCTTCTCCGGAGTCGGCGAGCGTACCCGCGAAGGAAACGACCTCTGGAACGAGATGAAAGAATCCGGAGTTATCGACAAGATGTCCATGGTGTTCGGCCAAATGAATGAACCCCCCGGCGCGCGTCTGCGCGTAGGCCTGGCGGGGCTGACCCTTTCTGAATACTTTCGGGATGTGGAAGGCAAAGACGTACTTCTGTTCATCGACAATATTTTCCGTTTCACCCAAGCGGGTTCCGAGGTCTCGGCACTCCTCGGCCGCATGCCGTCGGCCGTGGGCTACCAGCCGACCCTGGCGACAGAAATGGGTACGCTGCAGGAGCGGATCACTTCGACCCGCAAGGGGTCCATTACTTCGGTTCAGGCCATTTACGTCCCGGCCGACGACTTGACCGACCCGGCCCCCGCGACCGCGTTCAGCCACCTGGATGCGACGACCGTTCTTTCCCGGGCCATTACGGAAAAAGGAATTTATCCGGCCGTGGACCCGCTGGATTCCACCTCGCGGATTCTGTCCCCGCAGGTCTTGGGGGCCGAGCATTATCAGGTGGCGCGGAGCGTGCAGCAGGTCCTGCAGAAGTACAAAGAACTGCAGGACATCATCGCCATTCTCGGCATGGATGAACTGTCAGAGGATGAAAAGATGATCGTCTACCGGGCGCGTAAGATTGAGAAGTTCCTGTCGCAGCCGTTTTTCGTGGCCGAGGCCTTCACGGGCGCCCCCGGGAAGTACGTGCCCTTGAAGGAGAGCATCCGGGGCTTTAAGGAAATTGTCGAAGGAAAGCACGACGACATGCCTGAGGATGCCTTCCTGATGGTCGGAACCATTGACGAGGTTGCCGAAAAAGCCAAGAGGATGGGGGCGTAAGCCGTGGCGGGAACATTCAAACTGCGGGTGGTAGCGCCGGAAGGTCAGGTCCTACGGGAAGATTGCGAGTTTGTGGTATTGCCCGGGGAAGTGGGAGAGCTGGGCATTCTGCGCAATCACGCCCCGCTCATCGCCGGATTGCGGGTGGGTGTGGTCCGTTATACGATCGACTCTAAGATTAATCTCATGGCCGTCTCCGGCGGGTTCGTCGAAGTCGCGGATAACGTGGTCAGCCTCCTGGCGGAAACGGCCGAACCCGGCGACACCATCGACCTCAAAAGAGCGCTGGCGGCTAAGGAGAGGGCTGAGAAGCGTTTATCGCACCCCGGGGGGGATGTGGATCTGCGCCGGGCCGAGATGGCCTTGCGCAAAGCCCTTGCCCGGATCAGCGCGGCCGAAGGCGGCGCCAAATACCATTAAATGTTGTGGTATGAAAACAATTTAGAGAGAGACTGTCAAAGCCCCCATTTGCGCGAATGGGGGCTTTGTGCGTCCTGTCATGGCGGCAGGCTCGCAGGCGGTTACTTTTCACCTTTCGGCAATTCTCCGCGCGGGGGCGTTTTCTTTCCCCGTCTTTGGCAACACTAGTAGTGAAAAACGAGAAAAAAGGTGTTGCCGCTTATGGCTGCCATGGCCGCAGTTTTCAACCTCAAGCAAAAACTGAATCTTAGCGGGCGCAAAAGAGCGGGGCTGAGCACTCTCCTAATCCTCTGCCTGTTAACCTGCGCTCCCTTGGCCTTGGCCCACTTCCGCACAGATCCAAACGGACTCAGCCGCGAAAGCGCGGCGCGGGTCGGTCTGCTGCTGGACTCGGGCTTAAGCAAGTCGACACAGGCGAAGGTGCATATCATTTTCTGGCTGCCCCGTTCTCCGGGCCGGCAATGGTTGGAAGCCTTGCCGGCGTGCTGGCAGTGGACAGAGACAACGTCCGCCCCGGAAACTCAGGGTCCCGCGACGGTTGCGGGGGCAGCCACTGTCACTGTCGCCGAAGAAAGGGGCATCCTGAACCTCTATCAAGGTCTCTCGGCCGCGGCGGCCCGGATCGGCGGACAGGCTTACCTTGACGAAAGGATTGCGCAGCCGCTGGATATCTTTCGCTACTTCAGCCTTCTGGGGGTTCAGCCGAGCCAATGGGCCTACTCCGGGACGACGTTTTCTTTGGCCGGGTATTGCGAAGGCGGGGTGAAACCGGTGCGGGCCGGCCCCGACCGGATCAACTTACAATTGCTGACCCGTTCGCACGGGGGAGAAGGAGAGACGGTTTTGGCTATGCCGGCGTTGTTGGAGGAATTCTGATCTGATAACGGAAGTGCGCCGGATTGCGCAGGCAAGCAGGAAATCGGCGGCGGGAGAACGAATTATTATGACTTAGACGTAATTAGGGGGTGCTTTCGACACTTGAGCAAATTTGTGGTTATTGGCGGGAAACCGCTGCAAGGCACCGTGACAGTGAGCGGAGCAAAAAACGCAGTTCTTCCGATTATTGCCGCCAGCCTGCTCACAGCCGAGCCCGTCGTGCTGGAGGACGCTCCGGACCTTCTTGATGTGAGCGTCATGAGTCAGGTTGTAGAGGCGGTAGGCGCACACGTGGTTAGGGACGGCACGACTCTGCGTCTTCAAGCCGGGCAAATCCTCAACATAGAGACACCGCACGAGCTTGTATCAAAAATGCGGGCGTCTTTTGTCACCATGGGTCCCCTTTTGGCCCGCGAAGGACATGTACGCATCTCCCATCCGGGGGGATGTGCCATCGGTTCGAGGCCGATTAACTGGCACTTGAAAGGGCTGGAGGCCTTAGGCGCCGAGATCCGGATGGACCACGGGTATTTGGATGCCCGGGCGGAGACGCTCCGAGGAGCCCGGATTTACCTCGACTTTCCCAGTGTAGGCGCCACCGAAAATATTATGATGGCGGCGGTGCTGGCCCGGGGTGTCACTATCCTGGAAAACGCGGCCCAAGAACCGGAGATAGTTGACCTGGCAAACTTTCTCAACGAGATGGGTGCCAGGGTTCGCGGAGCCGGGACAAGCATCGTTCATATCGAAGGGGTCAAAGAACTGCACGGTGCGGAGCATCTTGTCATACCCGATCGCATTGAGGCAGGCACTTACCTGTTGATGGCGGCCGCCGCCGGTGGGGATGTTCTGGTTGAAAACGTCATCATTGATCATCTAAAACCTGTTCTGGCAAAAATAGAGGAGGCGGGCATTCATTTTGAGGACGAAGGGGATGGGGTGAGAATCATCCGGGAGGGCCCTTACAAAGCGGTGGACGTCAAAACCCAGGTCCATCCCGGTTTCCCGACGGATCTTCAAGCTCCTTTTATGGCTCTTCTGGCCAAAGCACAAGGTTCCGCTATGGTGACCGAGACGGTCTTCGAAAACCGCTTTATGCACGTCGATGAGTTAAAACGGATGGGAGCCGACATCAAAATTGACGGCCGCAGCGCCCTGGTTCAGGGGGTTTCCCGCTTGGCCGCCGCCCCGGTGGCCGCGGCCGACTTGAGAGCGGGGGCAGCCTTGATCCTGGCGGCGCTGACGGCGGAGGGTACGACCGAGATCTCCGGGGTGGAGCACATCGACCGGGGATACGAACGCATAGAAGAGAAACTCGCTGGAATCGGCGGACCAATTTGCCGGGAGGACTGATTCACGCGGGTAAGCGCCAACTTTTCTTCCGCCGGCAACCATATTTTTCCCCTACCCCGCATACTATCTGATGAAAGGCTTGTACAGAAAGAGGGGCGTCGGGGTGAAGAAGGAATGGCTGTGGATACTTCTCTTGTCACTGTGTCTGATCATCCTCTTGCCGTGGAGTGTGTTGCGCTGGCGAAGCGAAAAACCGCCCGGCCAAGATTTTCGCATACGTGTTCTTCTGCCTAACCACCAAGTTGAGACTATGCCTCTGGAGGAGTATTTGGTGGGAGTTTTAGCGGCGGAAATGCCCGCGGATTTTGCCCCCCAGGCCCTGGAGGCCCAGGCAGTGGCGGCTCGTACTTACGCGGCCAAACGTCTCAGCCATGTCCCGGTTCCGGATCCGGGTTATGATGTCGATACGACCGTAAAGACGCAAGCTTGGCTGAACGAGGCGCAAATGCGCCAAAAATGGGGTTGGTTCGCCTATTGGCGCAACAAGGCCAAACTGGAAAAGGCGGTTCAGGCCACCGCGGGCGAGGTCTTAGTGTATAACGGGGATTACATTGATGCCTTTTATTTCAGCAGCTGCGGACGCAAGCCTACGGAGCGGGCGGAGGACGTCTGGGGGAGTTCCAGGCCCTATCTGCAAAACGTCTCCTCAGAGGAGCAAGATCCGCTGCGCTTTGTGGAACACTACACCTTCACCCGGCAGCAACTGGCGCAGAAATTGGGGTTGCAGACGGTTCCCAGAGCCCTTCTGCCCGCGGACTTTGAGCTGACGAGCCTGACTGCGGCGGGCAGGGCCAAAACAGTGACCGTTCTGGGCCGAACTTATCAGGCGAACCAGTTTCGCCTCATGCTTGGACTTGCCTCCACCGACATTGAGTGGGCGGTGAAACCTGACGAGTTAAAAATAACCACCTATGGCAAAGGGCATGCCGTGGGGCTTTCCCAATACGGAGCGAATGACATGGCGCGCCGCGGGGCAACCTACCGGCAAATCCTGGCTCACTTTTATCCGGGGGCTAAAATTATGTCCCTCGCGGCCAAGAACGGGACTCCTCCTGCTCAAGGATGAGGGAGAAATGATCTCGGTCGACAGGATTAGACAAGGGGAGAAGTGGGAACACTAATCCCGAGGTGAGCCCGATGACCCAGGACAAAACCCGCGCTGAATTAAGAGAGCGAGAGGCCGGAGAGCCAAGCTGCAGGCCCTTCGTCGGACCGGAGGACGAGGGCCCTGACGGAACGCACTTGGGGGAAAGATGGCGTCTTCTCGTCGAGCGTTACCAAGACCATCCGGGAGGACAATTCAGCGCCGACTTTACCCGCCGGATGGCCTGGACTTTGCAAATCGTTTTCTTCACCTTGGCAATCATCCTTGCCCTGGTGTTTTCTCTTCCCTCGCTCCCCAAGGACCTGTGCTCCGCGCAGGGCTTGAAGCCGCGTTGGGCCGGAGTTTCTGAGGCGGCCCGGAAGCAGGCTGCCGAAAACCCCTTTGCTTATCACAAGCTAACAGCCCCCTAGGCCAAGACAGGATTTACCAATTGCAAGACATCCCTTCGGGGATGTCTTTTTCGCTGGCGAATGCATATAAATGAACTAAAAATCGGGCGCAAGAAGGAGGGCTCGGCGTGCAGGAATACATTCGCAAGCGGGTTTTGGAAATCGGAAATTATATTATGGAATCGAGTGCCACCGTTCGCCAGACTGCGGATATTTTCGGAGTGAGTAAGAGCACCGTACATAAAGATGTCACGGAACGCCTGCCGTTGATCAATGAAAAGCTGGCCATGGAGGTCAAGCACATTCTGGAAAACAACAAGGCCGAACGCCATATTCGGGGCGGGGAGGCGACCAGGAAAAAGTACCAGGAAAACTGATGCCGGGTGATAAGACGGCTGTTGTGAAGAGCCGAAAGACGCCGGGTGCGAAACCCGTAACAAATTGACAAAAAAGAGCAAAAGGAAAAAGGAATTGGCGGATTTATAACGAATACATCTATGCCAGTGTACAAATCTCCCGGCGGGGAGATTGTACTTTTTCCGGGCAGATCTTTGTTTGGACAAGCCGGTCAGAGAAAGGGGATTCTCCGCGGTGTTTGGAATGGAGTTGGGAATTGACTTGGGAACAGCCAGTGTTCTTGTCTATGTTAAGGGCAAAGGGATCGTTTTGCGCGAGCCTTCGGTGGTGGCTATCGACAAGACGACGAACAAGAGAATCGCTGTCGGTGAAGAAGCCCGCTCCATGCTGGGCCGCACGCCGGGCAATATCGTAGCCGTACGCCCCATGCGTGACGGAGTGATTGCCGACTACAGAACGACGGAACTAATGCTGAGATATTTTTTGGAAAAGGCGGGCGCGAAACGCTGGCTGTTTTTCGGGCCCAAAGTTGTGGTCTGTATCCCTTCCGGCGTTACGGAGGTGGAGGAGAGGGCGGTTAAACAAGCGGCCTACCAGGCGGGGGCAAAACGAGTTAAAGTTGTGGAGGAACCCTATGCGGCCGCCTTGGGCGCCGGCTTGGACATTTCGGGTCCGACCGGGAACATGGTGGTGGATATCGGAGGAGGAACCACGGATATTGCTGTGCTTTCCCTTCAAGGCATTGTAACGAAACGCAGCCTGAGGATGGGAGGGGACAAACTGGACGAGGCCATTATCCGTTTTGTCCGCCGGGAGCACAACCTTTTAATCGGAGAACGCACCGCAGAGGAGATAAAGATGGAGGTAGGTGCGGCCATCCCCGAAGGCCGCCCGGGCAACGACCGGATCGAGGTGCGCGGCCGCAACTTGGTCAGCGGCTTGCCCAAGACCGTGAGCGTCGACTCCCGGACCTGCTACCGGGCTTTGGCGGAAACCATAGATGCCATCGTCGCCGCAGTCAAAGAGGTCTTAGAGAGGACGCCGCCGGAATTATCAGCGGACATTTTGAATAAAGGGATTATGATGACCGGAGGGGGATCCCTGCTTTACGGATTCGATATGCGAATTGCCAGGGCGACAGGGTTGCCGGTGAGTTTGGCGGAAGATCCGATTTCCTGCGTGGTTCTCGGCACCGGCAGGGTCCTGGAAGGGATATTCCATTAGAGGGCGGGCAGAGAATGAGGGTCGATATATTGGGAATCGGAGTCGACGCCCTGAGCATGGCTGAATGCGCCGCCCGCATAGCGGGCGCTGTCGAGGCGCATTCCCGTCTCCGGGTGGTGACGGCCAATCCGGAGATGATCTGCGCGGCCGGAAAGGACCCGGACCTGCGGCGGGTTATAAATTCCGCGGGTCTGGTGACCGCGGACGGAGTGGGTGTGGTTTGGGCCGCCGCAAGGTTGGGAACGCCGGTTCCCGAACGGGTCACGGGGATTGATCTGCTGGAAGCGCTATTTCCGCTGGCAAGCCGCCGGCACTGGCGTATCTTCTTGCTCGGTGCCCGCCCGGGTGTGGCCGCAGAGGCAGCCCGCCGGGTCGGAGAGAGTTGTTCGGGCATTGTCTGGGAGGCGTCTCACGGCTATTTTGAACCGGCGGAAGAGACGGACGTGATCAAGAGAATCGGCGACTTTAAGCCGGACCTGCTCTTGGCCGGCCTGGGGGCTCCCCGGCAGGAGTTTTGGCTGGCTGAGCACGAAGGCTTGGCTACGGTATCTATCGGGGTCGGAGGCAGCTTTGATACTTTGGCCGGCACGGTCGGACGAGCCCCGGCTTGGCTGAGGGAGATGCGCCTGGAGTGGCTTTACCGGCTGCTGAAAGAGCCTTGGCGCTGGCGCCGCCAAGCGGTTTTGCCGCGCTTTGTCTTCAAGGTGTGGCGGGAGCGCTAAAAAATTAGACTGAGGCCGAGGGCACACCCCCCAAAAAACAGCATGGGGGGCGTATTCCCCTATTAGGGTACTTATGTTTGAACGAAGCTCTAGGAGGACGGGGACATGCCGGAATGGCCAGAGCCGATCAAACGCTGGGAGGACCTTATACAGGATCGGCAAACCAGGGAGGATTTCCTAGCACAATCCCAACCTTTCATACGCCATGTTGCGGTCCAGACTTGTGGAAGGTTTCTTGAGTGGGGCCGGGATGAGGAATTATCGGTCGCCCTGATCGCTTTCGACGAGGCGATCAACCGTTTTGAGCCCGGAAAAGGCGTGCCTTTTCTCGCCTTTGCCCGCCTTTTAATTAAAAGACGGTTGATCGATTATTTTCGCCGTCAAAAACATAATGACGCCCTGCCTTTGGACGCGGCGGAGGTCGGCCAAAGCGTCGACCTTGGGCTCAGTGTTTCGGAGTTCCGGGAACAGGAGGAGAACCGTGAGCGGGCGCAAGAAATTCAGGAGTTCGCCGCGGAGTTGCGTAAGTGGGGACTTAATTTCCGGGATCTGGTGCAAGCTTCTCCCAAACATCGCGATACAAGGGCTTCTTTGTTGAGGGCAGCGAACATATTGGCTTTTAACCCGGCATTGTGGCGTCAGGTTGAGGAAAAAGGGAAAGTCCCGATTCAGGCTTTGGCGGCGGAATCGGGATTCCACCCCAAAGTACTCGAACGGGGCAGAAAGTATCTGCTGGCCGTGGCCCTGTTGATGGCGCGCAGGCACGATTACATTTATTTGCGGGAATATGTCATCCCTCCGGAAAGGAGGACCGCGCTATGAAGACCGAAAAAGCGGTTGTTTTAGAGAGGTCGGGGAAAACCTGCACCGTCTTGACAGCGGATGGCTCTTTTTGCAGGGTGCGAGCGCCTCTGGCTGCCCAAGTCGGACAGGAGATTGAAATTAAGGAAGCGCGCGGCTTGGCAAACCGCGGGGGATTCCGGGTCTGGGCGGCCGCCGCGGTTCTGCTGTTCCTGGCTCTAACGGGTACCTGGCTGGCCGGGGGCCGGTTAACCGGAATGCAGACCAAGGCCGTGGAACAGAAAGAGGTGCCCGTGGCTATTCTGTCCGTGGATATCAATCCGAGCCTGGAACTGCAATTAGACGGACAGGAACATGTACTCCGGGTCGAAGCGTTGAATGCCGATGCCCGTACTCTTCTGAAGGGTGTATCTTACCAAGGCCGGCCCGGTCAGGAGGTTTTGGCGGAGATCGTGGGGCGCGCGCAGAAACTTCATTTTCTTAACCGGGAGCATCCCTGGGTCCTTCTGGGATTGGCCCCCTTGGAGGGAAAGGAGGCGGCCCTCAGCGAGTATCATCTCTCTGCCCTGGCGGGGCACGTGGCAGCCCAATTGGACGCAGGGGGAAACGCCTTTCACGTCGCTGCCTATCAATTGAACGCGGCCGAGCAAAAACAAGCCGTGGCCCAGGGTTTGACACCCGGTGAATATGCCTTATGGCGCAGTGCTCAAAAAGCGGGTTTTTCCTTAACGACAAAAGCTATGACCGACCCCGCGCAAAGGGACCGTCTGCTGTCCGAACCGAAGGTGCAGGCCGAGACCCGCTCCCTGGGAGGAGTTCTCGCCCTGGGGCAGGGAATGCCGAACCGCGGCGGGGGGCAGAGTCTCTCGGGGGAAAGTGCGGCGACAACGGCCCTTCCCCGGGAGAGCACAGGCAGGTCGGCAGGAAAAGGGCCCGGGCTGCAAGCGAATCTGCCGGGCGGGCAAGTGCCGGGCGGGACGGCGGCTTCCTCCGGAAAGGTCCGCGGCGGGGGTGTCCCCGCCGGGACGATCCCCATACAGGCTGCCCCCGGCGGGCCGACCCCGGGCAGGCTGACTCCCGCTCCGCCGGTTGAGAAAGTACCGACGGAAGTGGGTATTCCGCGGGGGGGACAAGGAAACGGAGCAGCGGGAGGAGACAAGACAGGGGAAGGCGGCGACACCGGACCGGCGCCCCCGCAGAGCAGCCAAGGCAGTTCAGTCCAGGATTGGGAGAGGTTTTACCGTGATTTCCTAAAGCGGATTCCGGCGGGCGGAATCTGGGGCGAGGGCGGACTGTCTCCGGAAAAGTGGCGGGAAATATTCGAGCAATCTTGGCAAAAAAAGTTTGGCAAACCCCCTGACGAGTCCCCGGACGAATCCTGGGACAAAGCCTTGGGCAAGTCTCTGGACCAATCTCTGGACCAATCTCTGGGCAAGTCTCTGGACCAATCTCTGGGTGACTCCTTAAAGAAGATCCTCGGCAATGCTTCGGACAAACCTCTTACCAAATCTTTAGGGAATATCTTGGGCTCAAAGCCCCAGGATCCTATCATAAAAGCGCTCGGTCTCAGCCACCATTTTCTCGACAGTGAACGCCCGCCGGCGCTCTCCGGCGGAACGGACAAAGGATGCGGCCAGCACGGGGTCGGACAAGACGGCGGCACAAGCCCGGGCCAGAGCTTCGGGTTCACCGGGGGGGACTAAGAGGCCGTCTTGTCCGTCCCGGATCAGCTCGGGGATCCCGCCCGCATCGGAGGCGACAAGCGGGACTCCGGCCTGCATGGCTTCCAGAATTACCAATCCCATCCCTTCACTCAGGGAAGGCAGGACAAAAAGATCGAAGACCGGCAGGACCCGCCGGGCTTGGGGAAGGAATCCCGGTAAGGTGAAAGGGATTCCTTCTTCTTCCAGCTGCTCGGCGACGAGCGGGCGTAAAGGGCCGTCACCGATCATGAGGAGGTGGAGGCCGGGAAATTGCCGCCGCAGAATCCGGGCAGCCTGAACCAATTGCCCCGGTCCTTTGCAGGGATGAAAGCGCGCAATATTGCCGATGACCCGGGCTTCGGCGGGTATATGCCAGCGCCGGCGCCAAGCAGCGCGTTCCGCGGCGGGGTCCGCCATAGGAGTGAGTTCCCGGCCGTTATAAATAACTTCGATATTCTTTCCTCCCCGGGCTGCAACCTCGGGCACCAAGGCTTTGGAGATGACGATTTGTCCTTGGCTGAACGGGAGAGTGAGCCGGTCAAGCCAGACCGCGGCGCGGGCGGTGCGCACAGACAAGTAGTCATGGGCCAGTGAACTGTGCACGGTGGAAATGCTGGGCAGGCCCAGCCAACGCCCGACGAGGCGCCCGAAAAGGTTGGCCCGGATGCCGTGGCTGTGCAGGAGCGCCACATCCTCAGCGCGAATCCAACGCACTAACTGAGGCCAAGGACCGGGATCCGTTTTTCGGCGTTGAGGAAACGTTTTTACTTTCAAACCCCGGGCCGCGGCAGCTTCGCCCAGGGGCCCCGCGACGAGACAAGCCAGGAGCGGAGCGTAGCGCCGGCCGTCGAGGTGAGAGAGGAGGGTAAGGACGTGCTGCTCCGCCCCGCCTACTTCACCCCCCCCGATGATATGTAAGATTTTGACTGGGGCCATGGAACATCTCTTCCCTTCGCGACGGAATTGGGGTATACTGGCAGTATAAGTGGAATAAGGTTAAAGAGGAGTCTTGCCCCTCTCGCACTATCATAAAGGCAGTAGGTGCGATCGCGCAAGTCGGACGGGCTTCCAAGGAGGATTTGTCAATGTTGGACAGCAGGGAAATTCAAAAAATCATTCCCCATCGCTACCCTTTTCTCTTGGTTGATCGCATTTTGGAAATCGAGGGCAACAAAGCGGTGGGGATTAAAAACGTCTCTGCAAACGAGCCGTTTTTTCAGGGACACTTCCCCGGCTACCCGATTATGCCCGGAGTTTTGATTTTGGAGGCCATGGCCCAGGTGGGTGCGGTGCTGGTCCTGAGACAGGAGAAGTTCGCGGGATACATAGCCCTGTTTGCCGGGATGGATGACGTCCATTTTAAGAAACCGGTGTTTCCGGGGGATCAACTGCGTTTGGAGGCAGAAATGCTGAAATTCAAGGGACTGATTGGCATCGCGGAGGGAAAGGCCTATGTGGGTGAGGAACTGGCCGCCAGGGGGACTTTAAAATTCGCTTTGAGGCCGGGCACAGAGTCCTATGAAAAGTGACCCGGCCGGAGGGGTAATATTAGGTTCGAGCAGCCAAGCCAGGAGCAGCAAAGAGCATGCCCTGGTTTTTTTACTCTGGGCGGCTCTCCTGGCCCACGGCTTATTCTTTGCCCGGGATCTCTTGGCTTTGGCCTTGCTGCCGGGCCTGTGCCTGCTCTTCCGGCCCGGCGACCTCAGAGCGGCCGTCCGCTCTTTGTGGGTTAAGCCGGCGGAGGGTGCCTTGCGGCTCACTGCCACGGATACCCTGCTCTTGCTTATGTCCGGACTGTCCCTGACAGGCTTGTTGCACCCGGTTAAAGCGGAGGAGGGTTGGTTGGAGGCCATCCGCTTTCTCCTGTACTGGTTTGTTTACCGTTGGGGACGGGAGGCGGCCCGGAATTCAAAAGGGGAAGCACGGCTTCTGAGAGCGGCCGGATGGGCGGCACTTGCCTTGGGAATCTCGGCCTGGCTGCCTTGGAGCGCACATGTCTGGCCCCCTCCGGGCCCGCCGGAGGCCGGCAGACTGAGTTCTTGGTTCGGCTATCCCAACGCCGCGGCGGCGTTTCTGGGTGCCGTTCTGCTGTTGCCGGGAGTAGATTTGCGCCTGAAACTGGTCTTGATCCCTTTCTTCCTCAGCACGGGGTCCAGGGCAAGCCTGGCGCTGCTCGCGGGCATTTGGGGCTTGCAAGGGCTTATAACCTTGATGTCCGGGGTAAAACTGCCGCAAGCAGACCCCGGTCGGCGGGGAATACCCGACAGGAGGGAAGCGCTGCCTAAAACTCCGGGCCTTCCGGTTAGACTTTTTTTGCTTGCGATGAGCGGCGTCCGCCGCCTTGCTCATTTGCTCGCACGGGGCAAGCGCGGCGGCGGCAGCGGCCGAGGTTATTTTGTGACGGCCGCGCTTGTGTCGGGAAGTGCCATCTTGTGCTGGCAGGGTGGATTTATGGGTCCGGCGGCTCCTTTTCACGGGGCTTGGGCGCATCTGGGCCGCTGGGCGATGTCGGACAGCGTCTGGGAGCGGATCCTGTATTTTCGGGACGGACTGCGCCTGGCCGCGTCGGAGAAATTCCTGCCTCAGGCCGGAGGCTGGCTGGCGTTCCCGCTGGTGCAGCAAATACCATATTGGGCGAGTGACCCCCATTGCAGCCTGATCCGCGTTTTGCTCAACCAAGGTTGGCCGGGCCTTGTGGCTTTGACGGTCTGGAGCGCCGGCCGATTCCGGCAAATCGGGCGGACCGGCTTCTGGGGGGCTTGTGCTTTCCTGGCCTTGCACAGTTTATTTGACGCGGATTTCTCTTTTGCGGCTTTGGGCGTCATGTTCTGGCTGCTCGTGGCCCTGGCCGAAGGCCGGGACCCGGCGGCGGAAACTTACGGGCAGGGGGGAAAAAGGCAAGGGGGTGAGAGGGGGAGGCACACTCTGAGTAACGCCGGAGTCAGTCTGGCCGGAATACGCATTTTGCGCCCGGCTTTCCTGGAGCCTGTTTTGGCTTTGCTGCTTTTCGCACCGGCGGGCGTCATCCTGGCGGCGGGAGGGCTGCCGGCGGCGACGGGTGTCATGGGTCGGCCGGGCGGGTCCCCGGACGCGGCCGCCTGCTGCCGGGAGTTGACCCGGGCCCTCAGTTTGGACCGGACCAATGTGGGCTGGCGCAGGGAACTGGCTGAAACCGAGCTGAGACAAGGGGAAACCGCCCGGGGCCTTTACCAAGTTGAACGGGTTTTGGCCTGGCAAAAGTTCGACCTGGGGAGTTGGGAATGGGCGCAAAGTCTGGTTTGGCAGGCGGCGGAGCAGCAAAGGCGAGCGGGGCCGGCGTCGAGCCGCGGGCTCTACCGTTGGGTTGAAGAGGTGCCCGCCAGGATGGCCGCCATTGCCGGAAAGGTTCCCCCCGCAGAGCGCCCCCTCTGGCGGGGATACTCTTTATTCGTTCGCGCCGATCCCCACATAGAACTTCTGGCGCGGTGCGCCGGGGATGTTTTACACAATCGGCCGCTTCCCTGACCCAAATGCCGAACCGTCTCAGCCGGACAGCACCCCTGGGGGACCCTGTGCATACTCTGGTGAAAAAAGGGGTGACGCGACGTGGCAGGGATGGCTTTGGTTGGGTTGGCGGTGATTGTTTTATGGCGTTTGGCAGGCGGCTGGGAATGGACTCTTCCTCTGGGCTGGCAGGAGGGGTTGAGCGCCTGGCGGTCAAAATTCGGCAACATAACTGCCCTCGACGTGCACGTGGAAATAGCGGATGCGTCCGAACTGGAAGTCCACTATTGGCGGTTGCTGCGGTCCTTGCGCCGGGAGGAGGCCAGGCGGGGAGTGCCCCTGAGGCCGCGGCTTGTTGTCCGCGGCGAAGACTGCGGGGGGTCGTTGTGCGAACGCCGCTTCAAGGGAGTGGAGTGCGTTTTCGCGGCCCGCCACGCTGAGGGCGGAAAGTGTCCGGAGAGAACATAAAGGTGTCAGGAGCGAACATAGATGAGGTTTTTTCTGATTCTGAACGAGGACGGAGAAATAAGGCTGTCTCCGTTTGCGGAAGCGGACAGTCCCTTCGAGCGGGGACTGGTGCTGAGTCAGGCCTTCCCACTGGGCTTCCTCTGGGACGTTCTCAAAAGCCTGCGCCCGGGTTCGCCCCACACAGCTGACCGGCAAACCCTGAGCCGGGATATTCTTCAGGCTGTGAGCGCCGCTTCGGAGCGGGAGGCTGCGGCGCGGGGAGACCGCGGGCCGGAGTGGGATCCGCTCGTATGCGCTCCCAGCGGCGTGGACGAAAAGTCCTGCCGTGATTTTGGCTTGCGGGTCGGCGGGCGTCAACTTCTGGGAGGGGACCTGAATCACGTGGCCGGCGAAATGGCGGTCAGTCCCGAACAAGTGTGGCGTTGGGCGGATCACAGGGTGCGAAAGAAGCTGGCCGGCTGGTTTCCGGCCGTAAGCCGGCAGGGGGGAAAGTGGCTTTGCCGGCGTTGCGGCGGAGAGGCCAAAGAGTGGCCGGGCCACTGGGGCCCGGCGGCTACTTGCCCCGGGTGTGCTGCTTTGGGAGCGGCGACTTCTTTGGAAGTCCTCTACCGTGATTACGGTTCATTGACCGGCAATGCCCCGGCAAATTACGACTTTGCTCCGCGCTGGCCGCTCACGGCGGCTCAAAGCGCAGCGGCAGGGGAGGTCCTTCGCTTTGTCGACCGCGCCGGAGAGAAAGAGGCCTTGGTCTGGGCGGCCTGCGGCGCGGGCAAGACGGAGATGTGTTTTCCGGCCGTCGATTGGGCCCTGAGGCGGAGGATCCCTGTCCTGTTCGCCGCGCCCCGACAGGATGTGGTGCATGATGTGGCTCCCCGCCTGCGGCGTGACTTTCCGGGGCTGCCGGTACGGGTTCTCTCCGGCAGTGTTTCCCGCCATTATGAACCGGGTGTGCTGGTGCTGGCAACCACCCACCAGATCCTCCGCTTTTACCGGGCATTCGGACTGGTTTTCCTGGATGAGATGGACGCCTTTCCTTACGCCGGGAGTCGCATGCTGGCTCGGGGAGTCAGGCAGGCCCTGCAGCCGGAAGGCAAACTTCTCTGGCTCAGCGCCACACCTTCCCGGGACGTTCTGGCCAGGGCCGAAAAAGGGTCCATCCCTTTAATCAGGCTTCCGGCCAGGCATCACGGCAAACCGCTGCCCGTTCCATACTGGGAGCGCCAGTCTTTTGACGCAGGCGGCGGCTGCCCGGCAACGCTCTGCGAGAAGCTCAAAGACCTGGCGCAGCTGGGGCCGGTACTTATCTTTGTGCCCAAGATCTCCTGGGTGGCGACGGTTTTGGCCGATGTCCGCCTCCGGCTGCCGCATTTTGTCTGCGAGGGCAGCTACAGTGCCGATCCCGGGCGGCGCGAAAAAATAGAGGGTCTGCGGCAAGGAAGATACCGGCTTTTCGTTACGACCTCGATCCTGGAACGCGGGGTTACCTTGCCGGGTGTCCAGGTGGCGGTGCTTGCAGCCGACCACCCAGTCTTTGACGAAAGGGCGCTGGTCCAGATGGCCGGGCGGGCGGGCAGAACAAAAGACTGCCCGGACGGACGGGTCATCTTTTTCGCGGAGCGGGAGGCCGCTTCCTTAAAAAAGGCCAGACGTTGGATTGAGGAGCAGAATCGTTTGGCTCGGAAAGAGGGGCTGCTCGTGCGGTCGACTTAGGCAGCGGGTAAAGTCCCGGCCCGAAGCCGGGCCCGGGCGGGCCATCGCGGCCTGAAAATTGGCTGTGGCGGAGGAAGGAGGTTTGAAGGGGTTGAAAAACCTGCGGAGCAGCGGCCCGGCGGACCTGATTCGCCTGGTCTGGTATTGGGAAAGAGCCTGTGCGGTTTGCGGCGCCGAGGAGGGCCCTCTCTGCCGGAATTGCCTGGAAGAATATTTTTGTCCTGAACTCGGCCGCTGCCATGGCTGCGGGAAACTCGTTCCCGCGGGAGCGGGACTTTGCCGGGATTGCCGTGCCGGGCGGGGTCCGGTCGGGTTAGACGGATGCCGGGCCTGGGGACACTATGCCGGTTTGTGGAAGAACTTTATTTGGGAAGTGAAATTTAAAGCCGAGCCTTGGCGCCTGGAAGAGATCGCGGGGTCCTTTTCGGCCTGGGCCTGCCGGCAGCTGCCCCCGGCCGACGGCGTCGTCCCAGTCCCGCTGCATTCCGAGCGGCTGGCCGCAAGAGGCTTTAACCAGGCCGAGGTCATTGCTTCCCTTCTTCACTGGGAACTGGGGCTGCCCATTCCCGCCGGGGCCCTGATCCGGACCCAGCCGACCGCATCCCAGGTCGGTTTAAGCCGGCAGGAGAGGCTGCGCAATTTGGCTCAGGCCTTTGCTGTTCCCGAGGCGGCCGCGGTCCGGGGCCGGGACCTCTGGCTGGTCGACGACGTGACCACCACAGGGGCGACTTTGCAGGCCTGTGCCCTTGCTCTCAAGCAGGCCGGAGCCCGTTTTGTCTACGGACTTTGCCTCGCCGGCGGAAAAGAGCTTGTTCAAGAGGAAGATTAAGATTATAATGGAGCTGGATAGGCAGCATGCCCGTCACATTATGAGGTAAGGGGAATATTTTTCATGGCCTTTGAAGACAAAGAACTGGTGTGTAAAGACTGCGGAGCAACCTTCATTTTTACTGCGGGAGAACAGGAGTTTTACGCGGAAAAAGGTTTTGAACATGAACCTCTGCGCTGCCGCGATTGCCGCAGTGCGCGCAAAACAGCACGCAACGGAGGCGAGGCCAAATCACGGGAAATGTACACCGTGGTTTGTGCCGATTGTGGCATAGAGACGCAGGTCCCGTTCCAACCGACGGCTGACCGGCCGGTGTATTGCCGTGAATGCTATCAACGCCATCGCTTGGGCCAGGCTTAATCCGGCGCAGCGGCGGGTAAAGCGGGAAAAAAGAAGCGCCGGCGGGTGCGGCGCTTCTTTTTTCGTACCTTTGGGCACATTTGCCGGGGCACATGCCCTCGGGCCTTCGCCCGGACGCAAGGTCCCGGGCCGGGAGTGTTCGAAAGGGTGGGCTTAGGGCGGTCCGGTTTTGTGCAAAATTCGGTGCGCATCGTTTAAAGAGCCCGGCCAGTGGTTATCCTTTAGGGGAGGCAGTTTCATGGCAGGGCGGAAGTTGAGGTTTGGGCAATCACCGGCGCAAAGGCCGCTGTCGTTCCTTTGGGACTGCAAAATTCAAGGAGGTTGTTTTTTGGTGGTAGGCAAGGTTAAGTGGTTCAGTAAACAAAAAGGGTACGGATTCATCGAGCAGGAGGACGGTACAGATGTCTTTGTTCATTACGCATCAGTAGTCGGTGAAGGGTTTCGCACGCTGGAGGAAGGTCAAACAGTCGAGTTTGACGTGGTCCAGGGTCCGCGGGGAAATCAGGCGGCCAACGTAACCGTTCAGTGATGCTTCCTGCCCCTTGGCCTTATGACAAAGGGACCCACTCCCACTTGCAGAAGTGGGAGTCTTACGTTTGGATGAAAGCGGGCAGTCCGGATGGCTGAGCCGCGAAGAGGGAATCGCGCAAGCGGTTCCCTCTAGCGCTATTTGCGGGGCGCGAGGGTATTTTTCCGGTCAAAGAGCAGGATTTTTTTCGGATATAGGGAATAGTATACTCGTACGCCAGGTTAAGAAGGGGGTTGTAATCGATGAATATTTTGATTCGCGGCAAACACATCGAGGTAACCGATGCACTCAAAGATTATGTCACAAAAAGGGTAAGCAAGCTGGAAAAATACTCAGATGAATTCCAGGATGTGCAAGTCACCCTTTTGGTGGAGAAGGATCGGCACCGGGTAGAGGTCACGGCCCCAATTAACGGTATGATTTTGCGCGGGGAAGAAGAAACATCTGATATGTATCAGTCGATCGACATGGTCTTGGAAAAACTTGAACGCCAGATTGACAAATACCGGACCAGGATCAACAAGCGTTTGCGTACGAAAGTGCTTAAAGACCATGAGCCCGAGCATCCCGCGGCCGAAGAGGAACATGAACACGTCGTTCGCAACAAGAAGTTTCAAGCGAAACCGATGTCGGTGGATGAAGCGATCATGCAAATGAATCTCATTGGGCATACGTTTTTTGTTTTCACGGATGCGGATACCCACCAAATGAACGTGGTTTACCGGCGCAAGAACGGAGATTACGGTCTGCTCGAGCCGGAAAGGTAAAAATTAAGACGGGGAAGGGCCTGCCGCCGGGGTGGGCCCTTCCCCGTCGCGTCTTACCGGCAAATCCGCGCCGACTGTGCGGCCTGCAGCTATTTTCATGCCCTGCCGCCGGCACGTGTGCGGCACGGGGATCTGCGCGTCTGAATGGTCGCCACAGGCCGTGCCGTCAGTCCGTTTCGCTTACATAATGTCAAAAACACAGCACTGGCTCTTCGCGCGTGCAGCCGGCGTGTACTGCAGAGCCGCTCGTCGACCCAAAAGCGCCGAAAAATGCTGGAATAGACGCCGGACTTTGACGTGTCCCTGGCTTACCCGGAGGCTTGCCTTGCGGTCCCTTGCGTATGATGTTACAATAAACTGATGTACGCGACCCGGGAAACGGGAGAGCGTTACCGGGCGGTACGGGTCCAACGGAAGGAGAAAGGGTGGTTGTCGGTCATGGGGCTTCTTAGCAGTTTGCTCGATGATAACGCACGTGAAATAAAGAGATATCAAAAGAAGGTTCAAGTTATAAATTCCCTGGAACCGTCCATTCATGCCCTGAGCGACGAAGAGCTCAGAGACAAGACGGTGGAATTCCGGGGCAGGCTGGATCGGGGCGAATCCTTGGACGACCTCCTGCCGGAAGCCTTTGCCGTGGTCAGGGAGGCGGCCCAGCGAGTTTTGGGGCAGCGCCACTATGACGTCCAGCTGATTGGCGGCATGGTGCTGCACGACGGGCGCATCGCCGAAATGAAGACCGGCGAAGGGAAAACCCTGGTGGCTACGCTGCCTTCTTATCTTAACGCTTTGGCCGGCGACGGGGTGCACGTCGTCACGGTCAACGATTACCTGGCCCGCCGCGACAGCGAATGGATGGGTCAAATCCACCGTTTCCTAGGCCTTTCTGTCGGGCTGATTGTGCACGGGTTGGATTACGACGAGCGGCGGGAGAGTTATGCCGCCGACATCACCTATGGAACCAACAATGAATTCGGTTTCGACTACCTGCGCGATAACATGGTTTCCCGGCCCGAGGGCCTGGTGCAGCGCACTCTTAACTATGCCATTGTCGACGAAGTGGACTCCATCTTGATCGATGAAGCCAGGACCCCGCTGATTATTTCCGGTGAGGCGGACAAGCCGACAGAGTTGTACTTTCGGGTTGCCCGGGTCATTCCGCGCCTGACGCCGGAGACCGATTATCATGTCAATGAAAAGGACCGGGTTGTAACCCTGACAGAGCATGGAGTCGGCAGAGTGGAAAGCATGCTGGGCGTCGAGAATCTCTACGATGATTTGCACACGGAGTTAGCCCACCATGTCAATCAGGCTTTGAAAGCCCACACTTTGTTTCGCCGGGACCGCGATTACGTGGTCAAGGACGGAGAAGTTATCATTGTCGACGAATTCACCGGTCGCCTGATGTTCGGCCGCCGCTACAGTGAAGGACTGCATCAGGCCATTGAAGCCAAAGAAGGGGTCAAGGTCGAAAAAGAATCGCAGACCCTGGCGACCATCACTTTCCAAAACTATTTTCGCATGTACGAAAAATTAGCGGGAATGACGGGTACGGCCTTGACGGAGGAGCCGGAATTCAAAAAGATCTATAAACTCGATGTGGTCGAGATACCGACTAACCGTCCCATGATCCGGGAAGACTTGCCGGATGTGGTTTACCGGACGGAAGACGGCAAATTCAAGGCCGTGGTCGAAAGTATTGTCGAAAGACATGCCAAGGGCCAACCTGTCCTGGTCGGGACGATCTCAATCGAAAAATCCGAACGCCTAAGCCAGATGTTGGAGACGCGGGGTGTATCCCACCAGGTGCTGAATGCCAAATTCCACGAAAAAGAGGCCCAGATCATCGCCGGGGCCGGCCAGCCGGGCATGGTGACGATCGCCACGAATATGGCCGGCCGAGGCACGGATATTGTCTTGGGGGAAGGGGTTCCTCAGCTGGGAGGGCTTCACATTATCGGTACCGAACGCCATGAGTCCCGCCGGATAGACAATCAGTTGCGGGGCCGGGCCGGACGGCAAGGGGATCCCGGTTCATCCCAGTTCTTCATTTCCTTGGAAGACGATTTGATGCGCCTCTTCGGCTCGGAGAATATTATGGGCATTATGGACAAGTTAGGAATGGATGACACCGTGCCGATCGCCTCGAAAATGATCACCCGGTCCATTGAGACCGCACAGCGCCGGGTTGAGAACAGGAACTTTGATATCCGGAAGAACGTTCTGGAATACGACGACGTCATGAACCAGCAGAGGGAGGTCATTTACGCCCAGCGCCGCAAGGTTTTGACAGGTGAAAACCTCAAAGACAGCATCATGGAAATGTTGGAGAAAGTGGTCGCAGACACGGTAAACACCTTCGGCAGCGGCAGCCCTTACCCGGAAGAATGGGATCTGGAGAGTTTTCTCGAGTATTGCGATAATTCTTTCCTGCCGGATCATGGGCTCAGCGGGGAAGAGTTGAAACAACTGACCAAGGAAGAAGTACAAGAGTTGCTCACAGATAAAGCGGTCGAGCTTTATGACCGGAGAGAGGAAGA
Organism: Acididesulfobacillus acetoxydans; assembly: GCF_902729405.1. Classification (GTDB taxonomy): domain Bacteria; phylum Bacillota; class Desulfitobacteriia; order Desulfitobacteriales; family Desulfitobacteriaceae; genus Acididesulfobacillus; species Acididesulfobacillus acetoxydans. Next base: position 393,396 of record NZ_LR746496.1, on the reverse strand, counting down.
ATTCGGCCCGGACTTGATGCGTGAAATCGAACGCGCGGTCATGCTGCAGGTAGTGGACAGCAAGTGGATGGACCATCTCGATGCCATGGATCTGCTGCGCGAAGGAATTGGTCTGAGGGCTTACGGTCAGAGGGATCCGCTGGTGGAATACCGGCATGAGGGCTATGACATGTTCCAGGGGATGATCGATTCCATCCAGGAAGACATCATCCGGTATATGGTGCGGGTGACCCCCCAGGTACGGGAACAGGCTCCCGAGGAGCCGCAGAATTTGAGTACGAACCGGGATGAGGCGGAGCCCCTGAAACCGGTGCACACCGGGGAAAAGATCGGGCGCAACGATCCCTGCCCTTGTGGCAGCGGCAAGAAATATAAGAACTGCTGTGGAGCAAAAAAGTGAGAAAGGGTGACAAAGTTGTTATCGGATTGGAAACGGGAAATCGAAAATCTAGAAATGCGCTTGGCAGATTTGAGGGTTTCCCTTTGACGTCGCTGGGCGTGAAGAAAAAATAGCCTCCTTGGAGCAAGATTTACGCCGGCCCGACTTTTGGGACGACCCGGACTCTGCTCAAAAAGTCATGCGGGAATTGGCCTATCATCAGGGCAAAGTCAAAACTTATCAGGACCTGGCGCAAGAAGAGGAAGATCTGAAGGCTTTGTGGGAACTGGCTGTAGAGGAAGATGATCCCGCTCTGGAGCCGGAGATCTCCCAGACGGTCCAGGCTTTGCACGCCCATTTCCGGGAACTTGAACTGCAGATCCTTCTCAGCGGGCCCTATGATCGCAACAACGCGATTTTGACGCTGCACGCGGGGGCAGGCGGCACGGAAGCCCAGGACTGGGTCTCTATGCTCTATCGCATGTATGTGCGTTGGGGAGAAAGGCGCGGGTTCAAAGTGGAGACACTCGACCTTCTGCCGGGTGAGGAGGCCGGGATCAAGAGCTGCACATTTTCCCTGGCCGGTGAAAATGCCTATGGTTATGCCAAGGCGGAAAAAGGAGTGCACCGCCTGGTGCGCATATCCCCGTTTGACGCCTCCGGACGGCGCCACACCTCGTTTGCCTCGGTCGATGTTATTCCCGAGGTGACGGATGATGCCGAGATTAATATTGACCCCGAGGATTTGAAAGTGGACACTTATCGTTCGGGCGGAGCCGGCGGCCAGCACGTTAATAAGACGGACTCGGCGGTGCGCATTACCCACCTGCCGACTGGGATTGTCGTCCAGTGTCAGAACGAACGCTCCCAGATTCAGAACAGGGCAACAGCCCTGCGCATCTTGGCGGCCAAGCTGTTGGAGCTCAAACGCAAACAACAGGAAGAAGAGATCTCGGAAATTCGCGGTGAGCAGCAGGATATTGCTTGGGGCAGTCAGATTCGCTCTTATGTGTTCCACCCTTACAGTATGGTCAAGGACCACCGGACGAACGTGGAGACCGCCAATGTAGCCGCCGTGATGGACGGGGAGATCGACGATTTTGTCGCCGCTTTTCTCCAGTTGACTAAGGAGGGGCGGTGAGTTCGAGGTTAGGGGTTCGGGACTTCCCACTTTTGAAAGGAGCCAAGTGTTTTGGATAAAGATGTATTGGAATTAAAGCGGATGGCCAACCGGCTGCGGCAGGACATTCTGACCATGCTGGTTCCGGCCAAAAGCGGTCATCCGGGCGGCAGCCTTTCCGCGGCCGAGATTGTGACCGTGCTCTATTTCCGGGAAATGCGGCTGCGCCCGCAAGAACCCCATTGGTCTGAGCGGGACCGCTTTGTTCTCAGCAAGGGGCACGCCGCTCCCGTCTTGTATGCGGCTCTGGCGGAGAAAGGTTATTTTCCGCGGGAAGAGCTTTTGGGTTTACGCCAGACCGGACGCATGCTCCAGGGACATCCGGATATGAAAAAGACCCCCGGAGTGGATATGTCGACAGGTTCTTTGGGCCAAGGACTTTCTGCCGCCAACGGCATGGCTTTGGCAGGCAAGCTGGACAAGAAAGATTACAGAGTTTATGTTCTGCTGGGTGACGGGGAAATGGCGGAAGGCCAGGTCTGGGAAGCCGCCATGGCTTCGGCGCATTTCAAACTGGATAACCTGACAGCCATTTTAGACCTGAACGGCCTGCAAATCGACGGCCGCACGGACGAAGTTATGTCCAGCGCACCCCTGCCCGAAAAATGGCGGGCCTTCGGCTGGCATGTGATCGAAGTGGACGGACATGATGTCGGGGCCTTGCAGCGGGCTTTGGCGGAGGCCAGGACGACCGCGGGGCGTCCGACGATTCTGATTGCCAAAACGGTCAAGGGGAAAGGGGTCTCTTTCATGGAGAATGCCGTGGGCTGGCACGGTGCCGCTCCGAATGCCGAACAGGGGCAACAAGGGTTGAAAGAGTTGCGGGAGGAGGCGGTACACCTTGGCTGAAAAAGAAGCGACGCGGAATGCGTACGGCCGGGCTCTTTTAGCCTTGGGGGCGGAAAATCCGGACGTGGTCGTCCTGGACGCGGACTTGTCCAAATCCACCAAGACAGCGGACTTTGGCAAGAAGTATCCGGAACGGTTTTTCAATATGGGCATAGCCGAACAAAATCTCATCGGTACGGCTGCCGGGCTGGCGGCCGCGGGCAAGATCCCTTTTGCCAGTACTTTCGCGGTCTTTGCCACAGGCAGGGCCTTTGAGCAGATCCGGAATTCCGTCGCTTATCCCAAACTAAACGTTAAGATCGCGGCTACCCACGCCGGTATTACGGTGGGAGAAGACGGGGGTTCGCACCAGGCAGTGGAAGACGTGGCGATCATGCGGGCTTTACCGAATATGACGGTTTTGGTCCCGGCCGACGGAACGGAAACCCGCCAGATGATTTTGGCGGCGGCCCGGTACGACGGTCCCGTTTACATCCGCATGGGACGGCTGGACGTGCCTGTGCTCTATGACGATTCTTACCGTTTCCAAATCGGCCGGGCGAATGTCCTGCGCCGGGGACGGGATGCGGCTGTCATGGCCAATGGGGTTATGGTGGCCCCGGCCCTGGAAGCGGCCGAGGAACTGGCTCGGGAGGGTCTGGATATTTCAGTGGTAAATGTGTCCACAGTCAAGCCGCTGGATGTGGATACGATCGTGCGGGTGGCGCAGGGGGTCGGGGCTATTGTCAGTGCCGAGGAGCACAATGTGATCGGCGGTCTGGGAAGCGCCATTGCCGAGGCCTTGGCGGAGCACCATCCTCTGCCTCTGGAGCGGGTAGGCTTAAAAGATGTTTTTGGCGAATCCGGTCGTCCCCAAGAGCTTCTGGAGAAGTTCGGGCTGACCCGGAAAGATATCGTGGCGGCCCTGCGCAAGGCCCTCAGCCGCAAGCACTAGGGGGATTCCACGGCCCCGCCCGGCCCTCGGCATTTCCGGCAACCTCTGCCGGGGGGTGGGCTTGAAACCGCCCTTCACCCGGCGCCGCGCTTCGGGTTGCGGCCATGCCCGGTGAGTGCGCTGAGGCGGGTTTTTCCTCACGGTGCCGGGGCCCGCGGCAGTTTCTGCCCAGATCGTGTCAGCGCCTCTAGGGAGGCGCTTTTTCTTTCCGCGGGGGAGTACGGCTTTGCCGCAGGATGAGAAAACTTGCGTCAGCCTGATTCAACCGCTTGCTCACTCGGGAAAGAGCGGACTTGCCCGGGATACCGCTTCTTTCCAGGGGGAACGGAAAACTTTTAACAGGAAATTCGCCTCTTGTGTCGAATTTTAAGTATAAATGCCTGAAACCCGGAAGACGGCAGAAAGGTAACCGAACCAAGGAGGTTCTCATGATCCAACTGACAAACGTTTCCAAGATTTACCCAAATGGCGCTAAGGCTTTGGTCGATGTCAGTCTGCGTATCGGCAAAGGGGAATTCGTCTTCTTAGTGGGCCCGAGCGGGGCCGGCAAGTCTACCCTCATCCGGCTCCTGTACCGGGAAGAGCATCCGAGTCGGGGGCTGGTCTCCTTCAACGGGCAGAATCTGGTGCGCATGAAAGAACGGGAGGTTCCTTTTTTACGGCGGAAGATCGGGGTCATCTTTCAAGATTTCAAACTGCTGCCGCGCAAAACCGTGCGGGAGAATGTTGGCTTCGCTCTGGAAGTTCTCGGTCTGCAGAGGCATGAGGTAGAGGTTCGGGCCGAAAAGGCTTTGGAATTGGTGGGTCTGACCAAGAAGCTCAAAGCCTTTCCACATGAATTGTCCGGGGGCGAACAGCAGCGGGTTTGTGTAGCCCGAGCCATCGTCAATGATCCGGCTCTGTTGATGGCGGATGAACCTACCGGTAATTTGGATCCGGATACGTCCTGGGAGATTATGGACTTGCTGCACAACATTAATAAAAAAGGTACAACCGTCGTGATGGCGACCCATGCCAAAGACATCGTCGACCAAATGAAGAAACGCGTCGTGGCGATTGAGCAGGGACGGATCGCCCGGGACGACGAAAAAGGAGGCTACGGTTATGAGCTTTAGCTCAGCCAAGTACGTCCTGCGTGAAACATTGAGTTCCGTCAAACGCAATCCCTGGTTGAGTATCGCGTCCGTGATGACGGTGATGGTATCCCTGATTATTTTGGGATTTTCGGCTTTTTTTCTGGCCAATACCTCCAACATGGCGCAGAGTTTTGAATCCCAGGTGGAGATTTCGGCGTTTGTGCATACGAACGTGCCTGAGACGCAGGTTGAGGCCCTGGAAACTAAAATCAAAGCTATGCCCGGGGTAGCGTCCGTGGTCTTGGTAACCAAAAAGGAAGGTTTGGCTCAATTCGGTCAGTCTCTGGGGAAGGCCGGGGGAAACCTGGTCTCCGACTTGGGAGGGACGAATCCCCTCCCAGACAAATTTACGATCAAAGCAGCCGATCCTCGGCGAGTCAAGACTCTGGCCGCTCAACTCCAACAGTTTACGGAATTGAAAAGCGTGCGTTACGGGCAGGGTGTGGTGGACCGGCTGCTGCAGTTCACGCGCTGGCTGCGCTGGATGGGGGCCGGCGTCATTATCGCCTTTGGGGCGGCCGCGGTGGTTTTGATTTCTATAAACATCAAGATGAATGTTTTTTCCCGCAGACGGGAGATTCAAATCATGAAACTGGTCGGAGCCAGTAACTGGTTCATCCGCTGGCCCTTTCTGGTCGAGGGGCTCTTCCTCGGTCTGGCGGGAGGGATTTTGGCAACCGTTTTGGTGGGGACAGGGTACAATTGGCTGGCTGGGTACGTGAGCAGCACTCTGGCTTTCCTGCCCGTCGTCCGCAGCGCTTGGCTTTTCTGGCAGGTCCAAACGACTTTACTGGTTCTGGGGATGGTCATCGGTGCCGCGGGCAGCGCGTTGTCCCTGCGTAAATTCCTGAATGTCTAAGAGCGGCGGAGGGCGCGGGCCTCGGAGGCCCCCGCTCGAATGGGGGAAACTGTGGGGGAATGTCATCAGCCGGATGAGCATATACTAACAACGGTCCGGACAAACCGGTGGTCAGCCCCGTCAAGGGATGACCGGGAAGGAGTGCACGCTTGGGGGAGAGAAATTGGCGTAAGATTTGGCAGCATGTTGCCATTGTCCTAGTGATAGTCCTCGCTCTGATGTCTGCTGCCGTCGGAGGGGCGGTGGCGCTTAATGTCGATCATCTGGGCCGGTTGGCTCAAGTGCTGGAACTGATACACAGCCAGTATCTTGAGAAAGTTTCCGGAGACCAACTGGTGGACGGCGCGATTAAAGGGATGGTGGATTCCCTGGGCGACCCGTATTCCACCTATATGGATGCCTCCGACAACCGGCAGTTAATGGATTTAATTTATGGGCAGTTCGGGGGTGTGGGCATCGTCCTCAGTTTGAAGGATCCGAATAAACTGATCGTCCTGCAGACGATCAAGAACACTCCGGCCGCCAAAGCCGGGATCTTGCCCGGGGACGTAATTGTGAAGATCGACAATGTCGATACTTCGAGCATCAGCCAGGACAAAGCGGTGGCCCTGATGCGCGGGGACCCGGGAACAAAGGTTACCTTGGAGGTTTATCGGGAGAGCGAGAAGAAGACGCTCACCATGACCATGACTCGGGAGAATATCAGTGTTCCCACGGTGGAAGGCGAGCCGCTGCCCGGTCAGCCGGACATTGCTTACATCGACATTTCCCAGTTTTCCACCGACACCGGGACAGAACTGGCGCAAGTCCTAAAATCGATGGATATTCAGAAGTACAAAGGGGTCATTCTCGATTTGCGCTACAACCATGGCGGGGAATTAAATGCGGCCGTCAAGGTAGCGAGTTATTTTGTCACTCCGGGTCCGGTCGTCTATATCGTGGACAAAGACGGGCATGTGACCACGAAAAATGCGGAGAACACGTATATCAACAAGCCCTTGGTGGTCTTGGTCAATGAAGAGACCGCCTCGGCGGCGGAAATCGTCTCGGGAGCCATTCGGGACAGGAAGACGGGAACATTGGTCGGAGTGAAGACCTTCGGCAAAGGGATCGTGCAGACGATCTTCCAGCTCGACAGCGGGACGAGTGTAAAACTGACCACGGCCAAATACCTGACTCCGGATAAAATCAGTATCAACAAAAAAGGGATTGAACCGGACGTTCAGGTGAAATTGCCCAAGGGTGAGAACGCCACGGTCCTTCCGCTTGATACGAACTTTGATCCTCAACTGGCAACGGCCCTGCGAACTTTACAGGCGAAAATTAATCGCTAGCGCTTGGATGCGGTACCCCTGCAAACCAATTGCCGGGAGGCCGCCGACTTCGGACGGGTAGACAATCTGCGGGAAGAGCTGTGGAACAGGATTTTGCGCGGGCTTGACGAATTAAGCGAGCGGCCTAAGTTAGGGCCGCTCGCTTTCAGGTTATGTTCGTTGAGGCAGAGGGATTTATATTACGCGAACATGTGAGTTAAAATAAGGCTGATGACGCTGAGGACTATCGAGCCGAACAGGGCGCTGCCGAAGCCGCGGACGCTGAAGCCCGGGACTAAACGGGCTGTCAGCAGCAGCATCAAAGCGTTGATGACCAAAGTGAACAAGCCCAGGGTGACGATTTGGAGCGGGAAGGTAAAGAAGGAAAGAACCGGTCGAATGAGGGTGTTGGCGAGACCCCAAACGAGTGCCGCCCAAACGGCGGTGGAAGGCCGGGAGAGATGGAGGCCGGGGACGAAAAGCGTAGTGAGAACAAGAGCAAGGGAGTTAATCAACCAACGCGCCAGCAAACCGAACATCAAAGACCCCTCCTTGGGTTTTTCATTTGAATTTTTCCGGGCAACGGGGGAAAACTAGGGGCACACGGGCAGGGAAAGGAGAGTGTCCCATGCGCCTCAGAGGATTTCGCCTTACAATCATTTTTCTCTGTCTTAGTTTAACCGTAACGGGCTGCGGTCTACAAGGGCTTTTAGGAAATAAGAAAAAATCTTCTTCCCAGTCCGCGCAGAAACCCCAGCCGGTGGCCGCTGTCTCCCTGAGCGGGGATGATCCCAATCAGATCCTTTTGCAAAAAGGTATTGACGACACGGCGGCCAAAGCAAATCTGAAAATAAAATACATAGGGAGTTCTTCCGGCGCAAGCGCGAGTTCGGGCCAGGGAGGCTCGGCACCGGCGTCCCAGGCCGGGGAAGATCCCCTTAAGGATGCTAAAGTCCTGCTCTACGAGGGCGGGAACCAAGAACTGCTGAAAACCGCTCAGACGAAGAAAATTCCGGTCTTGGCCATCGGCAAGATACCGGCCGGGAGCACGCCGGCGGGCCTCATTACTCCGGACCAGGAGAAAGCCGGGGAGCTGATGGGACAGGCCCTGGTGCAAAAAGTTCAGGCGGGGATCGTCCTTCTCCTCCAGGATAATCCGGCAGAAACTGGGGCACAGGAGCGTTTGGCCGGGCTCCGGACCGTTTTGGCCAAATATCCCAAAGTCAGCCTGCAGGTACTTTCCGGGCATCCGGGGAGCGCTGCGGGTGCCAAACAGGTCTTGTTGGAGTACTTGCTCAAGAACCCGGGCAAAGTGCGGGCGGTTTGCGCCGACACGGAGAAGGTGGCCGCCCAGGCGGCAGATGTCCTCAAACAGGGAGGACTGGAAAAGAAAGTACTGCTGTTCGGGGGGCAGGCTAATCTGCAGTCCTTGCAGAGAATGGCGGGCGGACTGCAGGCGGGAGATGTGGACGTGTCCCCCTATCTCCAGGGAGTGTATGCCTGCCAATGGGCGGAAAAAATGCTTAAGAAAGAACCGTTCGACGTGAATGACTCCGTGACCGGAGATCAAGGAGAGATTCCGGCAAAAGTCATTGCGGTCAAAGCGGTCACACCGGAAAACTTGGCGATAACGCAAAAGAGCTATGTCAAAGCAGTGAACCTGGCGCTCCAGGCCCAAAAAGAACAAGCTCGGAAAATGACGGAGAAACCAACGACGAAAGAACCCGGCACGCAGCAGGGCGCCTCCGCCGCCAAGGGAACGAAGAGCGAGAGCGGCAGTTCGGACGGAAGTTCGGACGGTTCTCAAAGCGGAGGGGGCGGCGGACAAGCGGGCGGCTCCGGTGCGGGAGCCATTCCCCCGAATGTGGCGAAAGTTGTCGAGAAGGTCAACACGGATATCACACGGGAATATCTAGATTCTAAAGGAAAAGTTCTCTGGACGGAACACAGTGCCAGCCAGAAGGTGCGCACCGTTCCTCCCGAGATGATTAAACAGGAGCAGCAACAACAACAGCAGCCATCCGGCGGCCAGCAGAAACAAGGGAGCGGACAAGCGGGTGGCGGTGGCGGCGGTGGCGGGGGATCATCCGGCGCCTGAATAGGGATTGGCGTTATCCTGGTCGCGGCGTCCGCCGCCGCTTCGACTCCCGGGGCGGCCGGCGCGGGAACATCTCTTGTGAGTGAGGTCCGGAGAAGGGAATTTAAGATCGAGCCGCCGACATGCAGATCGAACGAATTTTCGACCTGCATGTTTTGTTTCCGGCGTGGCGGTGCTATAATAACAGGGTGGGAAGCTACAATCCCGGTTTGGGAAACTGCAGCCCCGGGTTTAGCCGAGGATTTCGGCGCGGGGATTCACCGCGGGGTTCCACAGCGAAAGGAGTTCCCGGCGCCGGGCCTCCGTACAATGACCAAGCGGATATATCTCGTGCCGTTTGGGCCAAGGGCAAGGTTCACGGGCTTTGCTCTTCTTTGGTTGGGGGATGAGGAGGAGTGGGTATGGAATTTCGTCTTAAATCGAATTACCTGCCGGCAGGGGACCAACCCCAGGCTATTGAAGCTCTGGCAGCCGGTGTCAGGGCAGGCAAGCGCCATCAAACCCTGCTCGGGGTGACGGGTTCCGGCAAAACTTTTACTATGGCTAACCTCATCACCAAGGTGCAGAGGCCGACTTTGATTTTGGCTCACAATAAGACATTGGCCGCCCAATTGTACAGCGAATTCAAAGAGTTTTTTCCCGAAAACGCGGTCGAGTATTTCGTCAGTTATTATGACTATTACCAGCCGGAGGCTTATGTGCCTTCCAACGACCTCTATATCGAAAAAGACGCCTCGATCAATGACGAAATTGAAAAGCTGCGCCATTCGGCGACCGCCGCTCTTTTCGAACGCGAGGACGTCATTGTCGTGGCGAGTGTTTCCTGTATTTACGGGCTGGGTTCCCCGGACGAATATTATGACTTGGTACTCTCCCTGCGTTTGGGCCAAGAGATCGATCGCAACGAGATGTTGCGCAAACTGGTCTCCATTCAGTATGACCGCAATGATATCTCCTTTGCTAGGGGAACTTTCCGGGTAAGGGGGGATGTGGTGGAGATCTATCCGGCCTCATCGAGTGAAAAAGCAATCCGGGTGGAGATGTTCGGCGATGAAATCGAACATATTTACGAGATCAACGTCTTGACCGGTGAGATTTTGGGACAACGGCGTCACGTTTCCATCTTTCCTAATTCCCACTATGTCACGGCACGGGAAAAAGTTCTCTTAGCGGCGGACAATATTGAACAGGAATTGACGGACCGGCTCAAAGTACTCAAGGAGGGGAACAAGCTTCTCGAAGCCCAACGCCTGGAGCAGCGGACGCGTTACGACCTGGAAATGCTGCGGGAAATGGGTTTTTGCAACGGGATTGAAAATTACTCCCGTCACTTGACCTTCCGACAACCGGGAGAGACGCCGTACACGCTGCTTGATTATTTTCCCGAGGATTTTCTGCTCTTTGTCGACGAGTCGCACGTCACTTTGCCCCAAGTCCGGGGAATGTATGAAGGGGACCGCTCCCGTAAAACGACTCTGATCGAATACGGTTTTCGTTTGCCTTCCGCTTTGGACAACCGTCCCCTCAAGTTTGACGAATTTGAGGCGCGGGTCACGCAAGCGATTTATGTCAGCGCCACTCCCGGGCCTTACGAGCTGAGCCACTGTCCGGTTAATGTTGAGCAGATTATTCGTCCGACTGGGCTTTTGGACCCGGACGTTGTCGTACGCCCCAGTAAGGGGCAAATCGACGATCTCCTCGGGGAAATCAGAGCCAGGCAGGTGCGGGATGAGCGGGTTCTGATCACGACGCTTACCAAAAAGATGGCGGAAGAACTGAGCGATTATCTCAAAAATCTGGGTCTAAAAGTAAAATACCTGCATTCGGACATCACTACCCTGGAGCGGGTAGAGATCCTGCGGGAGTTGCGCCTGGGCGAGATCGAAGTGGTGGTAGGCATCAATCTTTTGCGCGAAGGCTTGGATTTACCGGAGGTCTCGCTGGTTGCCATTTTAGACGCGGATAAAGAAGGGTTCCTGAGGGCTGAGCGGTCTCTAATCCAAACCATTGGCAGGGCGGCCCGCAATGCCAACGGCAGAGTCATTATGTATGCGGACAAGATCACGGACTCCATGAGGGTGGCGCTTACGGAGACCGAACGCCGCCGCAAATTGCAGCAGGCGCACAATCAGCGCAACGGGATCACACCGCAGACCATACGCAAGCCGGTGTACGAAGTTCCGGAAGCAACCATGGCAGCCGAGAAAAAGAAAGTTTACGGTGACCGGCCGGCGCCTGAGGAAGTGGCGGCACTGGTTCAAACTTTGGAACGGGAGATGCGGCAGGCAGCCAAGGAATTGGATTTTGAGAGGGCAGCAGAGCTTCGCGACGCCATCATTGAGCTGAAAGGGGAGGAGAACCGGCTCAAGGTTCCGGTGCAGGCGCGCGGGCGCAAAGCTGAGGGCAGAGGACACTACGGCCGCAAGCGGCGGGGTCCGGACCGGACGGCGTCGCCTCCTGCCACAGCCGGTTCCGGAACACGCTGACAGGCCCGAAAGAAAAGGAGTACCGGAACTCTAATCTCACGACGGAAAAGCTTCACGGCCTTCCTGTTTTCCCGTTTCCGACTCTTTCTTCCCTGTCTCTGACTTCGGGTTTCTGACTTCTGACTTCTCAAATGGGGGACTGTTATGACCCAGGATTACTTGCGGGTGCGGGGCGCCCGTGCTCATAACTTAAAAAATATCGACGTGGACATTCCCCGCGACAAATTGGTCGTAATTACCGGCCTGTCCGGTTCGGGTAAGTCATCCCTGGCTTTTGACACGATTTATGCCGAGGGGCAAAGGCGTTATGTCGAATCCCTTTCCGCCTATGCCCGTCAATTCCTGGGCCAGATGGATAAACCGGATGTCGATTACATCGAGGGGCTGTCCCCGGCCATTTCCATCGATCAGAAAACCACGAGCAGGAATCCCCGTTCGACCGTGGGCACGGTGACGGAAGTTTACGATTACCTCCGGCTGCTCTATGCTCGGATTGGGCGGCCCCACTGCCCTCGCTGCGGTCGGGAGATCTCCAGGCAGACGGTTCAGCAAATGGTGGACCAAGTCCTGCGCCGGCCGGAGAAAACCCGGCTGCAAATTCTGGCGCCCCTGGTCAAAGGGAAAAAAGGAGAGCACACTAAGATCTTTGAGGAGGTTCGCAAGGCCGGGTACGTGCGGGCCCGGGTCGACGGAGAGACGGTGGACCTTAATGAAGAAGTCAAATTGGATAAAAAGAAGAAGCATTCAATTGAGGTTGTGATAGACCGGATTTCTCTGAAGCCTGACAGCGGCAGCCGCCTGGCCGACTCCCTGGAAACAGCCCTGCGTTTGGCTGAGGGCAACGTGATCGTGGACCTCTTCGGCGGCGATGAACTCCTCTTCAGCGAGAATTTTGCCTGCCCGGATTGCGGGATCGGGCTGGAAGAGCTGAGCCCCCGCCTTTTTTCCTTCAACAGTCCGTTCGGTGCCTGTCCGGCCTGTACTGGCCTGGGGGCCAACCTTGAGGTCGACCTCAACCTTGTCATTCCGGACCGCGGCAAATCTTTAGCGGAAGGTGCGGTAGCTCCCTGGGCCCGTTCTGCTTCGACTTACTATCCCCGTTTGCTGGAGGCGGTAGCGGAAAATCTCGGCTTCGAAATGCGGACCCCTCTGGCCGAACTGAGCGAGGAACAATGGCAAGGGCTTTTGCACGGTACCCAAAGTCCGGTGCGCTTTAATTATTACAACATTTTTGACCAGTACAAGACTTACAACGCTCCGTTTGAAGGGCTGATTCCCTATTTCGAAAGACGTTACAAAGAATCGTCCTCCGATTTTGTTCGCGCGGAAATGGAAGGATACATGAGTGAAAGGCCCTGCCCGGTTTGTCAGGGCAAACGTTTGAAACCGGAGGCTTTGGCGGTTACGGTTGGCGATCTGTCAATCTATGATTTGACACAGCTTCCGGTCAACGAAGCCTTAGCCTTTTTTGAGCGCTTGCGGCTGACGCCCCGGGAGGAGACCATTGCCCATCAGGTGCTGAAAGAGATACGGGAACGGCTGGGTTTTCTCGTCAATGTCGGGCTGGACTACCTGACCTTGGGCCGTGCGGCCGGGACGCTCTCCGGCGGCGAGGCTCAGCGCATCCGTTTGGCGACTCAGATCGGATCCAGTCTGATGGGGGTTCTCTATGTTCTGGATGAACCGAGCATTGGCTTGCATCAGCGGGACAATGCCCGCCTGCTCGCTACTCTGAAAAGGCTGAGGGATTTGGGCAACACGTTGATCGTGGTGGAGCATGACGAAGAGACGATGCTGGCCGCCGACCAAATCATTGACATTGGGCCGGGAGCCGGGGCCCACGGCGGGGAGGTAGTAGCCCAGGGTACCCTGGAAGAAATCAAGCAGCGGGAGGAATCGGTCACAGGGCAATATTTGAGCGGCCGCCGCAAGATTCCGATTCCCGCGGCCAGGCGCCGGCCGAATGGCAAGTGGCTGGAGGTCTTGGGCGCCCGCGAAAACAACCTGAAGAACATCGACGTCCGTATTCCCTTGGGTGTTTTCACCTGTGTAACGGGAGTTTCCGGTTCCGGCAAGAGCACCCTCGTCAACGAACTTATTTTCAAGGGGTTGGCCTCGCGCTTGAACGGCGCCCGGGTTCGCCCGGGAACCATGCGGGAACTGCGCGGACTTGAGCATCTGGAGAAGGTCATTGATATCGATCAATCCCCGATAGGGCGTACACCCCGCTCAAATCCGGCCACCTACACCGGGGTTTTTGACTTTATCCGGGGTCTTTTTGCCCAAACTCCCGAGGCCAAAATGCGCGGTTACCTGCCCGGCCGGTTCAGCTTCAATGTCAAAGGCGGCCGCTGTGAAGCTTGCCACGGCGACGGCATTATCAAGATCGAGATGAATTTCCTTCCGGATGTATACGTTCCTTGCGAGGTTTGCAACGGGCGGCGCTACAGCCGGGAGACGCTGGAAGTCCATTACAAAGGGAAAAATATCGCCCAGGTCCTCGATATGACGGTGGAGGAGGCGGTCGATTTTTTCCGGGCCGTACCGAAAATTGCCCGCAAACTCCAGACCCTGCAGGATGTCGGGCTGGGTTATATCCATCTGGGGCAGCCGGCCACGACTCTTTCCGGGGGCGAGGCCCAGCGGGTGAAGCTGGCGGCCGAGTTAAGCCGCAGGAGTACGGGTAAAACCATCTACATCCTGGACGAACCGACAACCGGTTTGCACGTCGCGGATATCGATCGCCTCCTGCAAGTCCTGCACCGGCTGGTCGACGCCGGGGATACGGTGCTCGTGATTGAGCATAACCTCGACGTGATTAAGACCGCCGATTACCTGATTGATTTGGGCCCGGAAGGGGGAAACAGGGGCGGAGAAGTTCTCATTGCCGGAACCCCGGAAGAGGTCTCGGCCTTCCCGGCTTCCTACACGGGAGAATTTCTCAAACGCAGTTTGGAACGCGGGCAGTGAGGGAGTATGGGGGGCGAACTGCCACAGGGATGATCCGGCAGTAACTATTATTATTGTTACACCCCATTGGGCCGGAGGGCGCCGGGAGTGAAACCCGGCCGGGCGCGGGCGGCGGGAAGCGGTGCGGACGAGAAAGACTAACGGTAAAAGGGGTGTGGAAACTTGGCGATACGGCTGATTGCGCTGGACTTGGATGACACGCTTTTGCGCGACGACCTGACCATTTCGGCAGGGACAGTGGCAACGATTCGCCGGGCGCGGGCTCAGGGGATCATCACCACCATTGCCACCGGCCGAACCCCGGCGGCGATGCGCCGCTATGCGGAACAGCTGGAAATCGACGTCCCGGTCATCACTTTTCATGGGGCCTTAATTCAGCAGGCCCTGAGCGGGGAAGTGCTTTTCAGGCGGGCGCTCGCCGCCGCCTTGGCGCGGAAGCTGGTGGCGGATGTTTTAGAGCTGCACATGCATGTGCAGATTTATTGCCGGGGAAAAATACTGGTTCAGGAAAAAAACGCCTGGTCGCGCGCTTACGAACGGATCTCACAAGTGGAGATTGAAGCGGCGGATCTGTTGGAACTCCTGGACGACCCGGGCGCGAGCGTGGAGAAGATCCTGATCATGGGGGAAGAAGCACGGCTGGATCGATTAACCCCGGAGTTTCAGGCACGCTACGGTGAGAAGGTTCATCTGACGAAGTCCAAACCGTTCTTCCTGGAAATGACCGACGCGTCGGTCAACAAAGGAGCGGCTTTAGCCGCGCTGGCCCAATGTTACGGCATCCGGCAAGAGGAAGTGATGGCCATAGGCGACAGCTTCAATGACCTGGAAATGCTGCGCTACGCCGGCCTGGGTGTAGCCGTGGGGAATGCCCGCCCGGAAATCAGGGAAGCGGCGGATGCCGTCACTTTGAGCAACGAGGAGGACGGAGTGGCCGCGGCCATAGAAAAATACGCGCTGAGGGGGAGCAAGACGTGGATTTGAAAGAACTGCGCCAAAGGGCGCGTGAGAAACTGAAAGGTTGTTGCCGGGTCTGCCCCGAATGCAACGGCCGGGCCTGTGCCGGCGAAATGCCCGGCATGGGCGGAATCGGTACGGGCGCCGCCTTCAGGCATAATGTGGAAGCTTTGGCGGCGGTTCACGTCAACCTGCGCACCTTGCACGGGATCAGGATTGATTCTGTTGATACCCGTCTGAATTTATTCGGACGGGAACTTTCCTGCCCCATCCTGGCGGCTCCCATGACCGGAATGGCTTTCAACGCCGGGGGGGCTTTGACGGAAGAGGAATGGGCCGGGGCCGTGGTGAAGGGCGCCCTGGCGGCGGGAACATTGGCGATGACCGGGGACGGCCCCGATCCGGTCATGTACCGTTCGGGGTTAGCGGAAATCGGGCACAGAGGCGGGCTGGGAATCCCGATCATTAAACCGCGGGCGAATGAAGAGGTTTACAGGTACATAGACCTGGCGCAAGAGGCGGGTGCGGCGGCCGTGGGTATGGATATCGATGCGGCCGGGATTATTCCCATGGCTCGGGCCGGTCAGCCGGTAAGTCCCAAAACTCCCGGGGAATTGCGGGAGATTATCGCGCACAGTGCGCTTCCTTTTATCGTTAAGGGAATTATGACCGTTGACGAAGCGGAGATCGCGGCCGAAGCCGGGGCGGCGGCCATAGTCGTGTCAAATCACGGGGGCCGGGTGCTGGATCACACGCCGGGCAGTGCGGAGGTCCTCACGAAAATCTCGGCCAAGGTGCGCGACCACATGATTGTCCTGGCGGACGGTGGGGTGCGCAGCGGACTCGATGTCCTGAAAATGCTGGCTTTAGGCGCGGACGCGGTTTTGATCGGCCGGCCTCTTCTGATTGGGGCCGCCGGGGCCGGAGAAGAAGGGGTCACCTTGGTGCTGAAGACCTTGGGCAAGGAGCTCAAAGAGGCGATGCTCATGACCGGCTGTGCCGGCTTGTCCGGCATCAAGGCGGATGTCGCCGCCGGCGTCCCCGCCGCGGTACAGTTGGGCTGAGAAACCTGGCACAAGAATTGCAATAAGGCCGGCAAAAGGCTATACTGAAGAGGAACGGGGAACCAAACTAATTATACGGGGAGTTGTCTGCTTGCGCATCTTGCTGGTCTCGCTTAACGCGAAATATGTGCATACGAACTTGGCGCTGCGCTATTTGCGGGAGGAGATTAAATCAGAATTTCCCGATGTTTTTTTAAAGGAGTTTACTATAAACCAGCCTCTCAGCCATATAGCCGCCCGGATCTATGAAGCCAAGGCCGAAGTCGTTGGCTTCTCCTGTTATATTTGGAACATTACCCAGACATTGGCTCTGATCCGGCAGCTGCGGCCGGTCTGTCCCCGGGTTCGATTTGTTTTGGGGGGGCCGGAAGTCAGCTATGAAACGGAGGCACTGCTGGCCGGGCAGCCGGAGATTGATGTGGTGGTGATAGGTGAGGGAGAACGGACGTTTCCCGAGCTTCTCAGAGTGTGGGCTTCTGAAGGGGAAAAAGGGAACCCCGGCAGAGGACCGGAGGAAATCGGGGGAAGCGAGCAAGCCGGGACAAGCCCGGAGCGAGCCGGCGGAAGTCTGGAGCGGGTCGCCGGGATTGCCTGGCGGAGACAGGGTCAAATCGTCATTAACCCCGGCCGCCCGCAGCTTGAGAATCTTGACCTCTTGCCGGATCCGTACGCGACAGAGGAATCGCTGGCGGGGCGTTTGGTCTATGTGGAGACGAGCCGCGGCTGTCCTTTTGCCTGTGCTTACTGCTTATCCTCAGTGACGCGGGGGGTCCGCTATTTATCCCCCGAGCGCTTTCGCGGGATCCTGCGCCATTTGTTGGCGGCGGGAGCCAAGACTGTCAAATTTGTCGATCGAACTTTCAACGCGCGTAAGAAACATGCCATGCATATCCTTGAGATCGTGCGTGAGGAAGCGGCCTTGGCCGGCGGGCCGCCGGGCTTCCGGGTTCACTGTGAGATGGCCGGAGAGCTTTTGGATCAAGAGTGGGTGGAGTACTTGTCGGCTTACCCGGCCGGGCTTCTGCAACTTGAGATAGGCGTTCAATCCACCCATGGACCCACTTTGGAGCTGATTCGCAGGGTACAGAACTTCCGAAATTGGCGCGGGCGTGTCCGGCAGATTCAGGAGGCGGGGATCCCGGTTCACCTGGACCTAATCGCGGGTTTGCCGGGTGAGGACTGGGACCGGTTCGGTCAATCGTTTAACGAGGTCTATGCCTTGGCGCCTGCCATGCTGCAACTCGGTTTTTTGAAACTCCTCAAAGGTTCCGGCCTGCGGCAGCGGAGTGCACAACTGGGTTTGGTTTACTCACCCGATTCTCCCTACACCATCTTGCAGACCGCGTCCCTCAGCCATGACCGGCTTTTGTGGCTTGGGCGCATGGAGAAGCTTCTTAACCCATATTATAATTCAGGCAAGTTTATCTACAGTTTGCGCCAGGCTGAATTGGAGCGAAGTTTTTCTTCACCGTTCGACTTTTACCTGAGGATGGCCGAGTTTTGGCAGGCCCAAGGGTGGTTTGACAGGGAGCTGCACGGGAAAGCCCTTTTCGCCGCGCTCTGGCGGTTTATTGAGTTTTCGCTGGCCCGTTTTGCCGCAAGGGAGGCGGAAAATTGGCGCGACGCCCTGCGCTTGGATTTTTACCTCTGGGAGCGACCGGGAACTCTGCCGGACTTTTTGCAAGTGCCCAAGGGATACCCCACGCCGCCCGGTCCGGAAGAGCGAGCGCGGGAGGGAGGGGGACGCCCGAGAAACCCGGCGGGCGGTGAGGCGCCCAGCCTGAACAAGGTTTTTTCCGATCCGGGATGGCTGGCCAAAATACCCGAAATGGCCGGGATGGATCGCCGGCAGCGGTCGCGGGCCGCCGCGCTGGCCCGCTTCACGGACGACGTGTGGGGCAGGCTGAGCCGGGTTCCCGAGAGGAGGCTTGCTCCGGAAGAAGCGGGGCCGGCGGCGGGGAGCGGGGAAATATGGTATCTGTTTTTCTATGGCGAAGGAAAAAAGACCGCCGTCTACAGGGTGACTTAGCGCGGAATGTCAGCGTGGTACGCTGGGTAACAGCGGCGGGAACCGCTTTAAGCCCTCTTTGGCAGCACAGAGAGCGCGGATCTGCCCGGCTGATGTGCCGATTAAGACAGTGACAAGGCCTTACCCCAGGGCACCCAAAAATCCCGCGGAGTCCCCGAGGAGTATTTAGGAAGGAGAGCCGAGTTGACAAAACAGAATCATCGGCGCCGGGCCATTGGGTGGAGTGCGCGTTTACTTATAATCTTCAGCCTGACCCTCGTCCTGGCGACAGGCTGCTTTCGGGCCCCCCAACGGGGACAGCCCGGCGGGGAGGCCCCCGCCGTCGTGACAGTCTGGCACACCCTGCGCGGGGCGGAAAAAGCCGCGCTCAAAAGTCAGGTGCAAAGGATCATGCAAGAGAATCCGGCCATCATCATTAAACTGAAATACGTTCCGGAACAAAGTTTCGTTACGATGTCTTTCGAAGCGGAGGCGGGCGGGGAAGGTCCGGAAGTGTTTCTGGCGCCGCGTGAGATTCTGTGGCAGCTTTACGCGAAAGGGGAACTGACGCCCGTTGTACAGTATCTTTCCGATGCTTATCCGGCGGAGTTGGCGCAGTTTCGTTTTTACAACCGGCTCTACGCGCAGCCTTGGCTGACGGATGTGCCCCTGCTCTTCTATCGTACGGACAGCGCCGCCGCTCCGGCGAGTCTGACGGATCTCTTTGCCAAAGGCGGGTTAGCCGCGACGATACTCGACACGGAAAGTCTGGCGCCCTGGTGGACTGCGCAGGGAGGAGGGGTGTGGACCCATAATGCGCCCCAACTCAACTCGGCTGCAGACCTGGCCTTTTTGCAGCAACTGCTGGCTTGGCGGGGTGCGGGCCAGTTGCGGGTGGATCCGAATGCCCTGACTCTCTTTGCCGATAAACAGGTTCCATATCTGCTGGGCTGGGCAGGGCAGGCCCCGTCTCTGACCGCCTTGAAAATTCCTTGGCAGGCACTGTCATTAACCGCTTTGTCCGCTGGAAAAGGCCGGGTTTTGCCGGGAACGACGCTGGGCATCGCCAATTCGGCGGTAAAGACGACCGGGGCGATGGTTCAACCCGTCCGGGTCGTGGAGGATGCCCTGCTCAAACCCGAGGTGGAAGCGGCGGTTGCTCAGGCCGGGCAGCTTTTACCCGCCTCCGGCGCTTACTATCTCAGCGGGGCCGGCCGACAGGGGATAGGCCCTCCGGTCAGTCAATCTTTACAGGATATCTGGCCCCTGGCGGGGGATGCCCCGGAGCGGAAGCTGCTGCCGGCGGAGGATGCGGCTTGGGCTCAAGCCGCGTCCGGAGCACTGAGTCCGCAGGATGCTTTGAACAGGGCCCAGACGGAGGCCGTCAAGGCCGTCGGAAACGCGGGGGGGTGAGGATTTTGGAACAGGCGGAACTGCAGCTCATCGTGATCACCGGCCTGTCCGGGGCGGGACGCACCCAAGCGATGCAGAGCCTGGAAGACCAAGGGTTTTTCTGTGTGGACAATTTGCCGCCCATGTTCATTGTTAAGTTTGCCGCTCTTTGTGCCCAGTCACAGGGGAAAATATCGAAAGCCGCCATTGTTTGTGATCTGCGGGGCGGGGACTTTTTCGCTTCTCTCAGCGAAGCCCTGCAAAACTTGAAACAGGAAGGGTTTTCTTACGAGATCCTTTTCCTGGAGGCCTCGGACGAAGCGCTGGTGCGGAGGTACAAGGAGTCGCGGCGGCGGCATCCCTTGTCTCCCCAAGGCAGGATTTTGGACGGCATTCAAGCCGAACGCCTGCAGCTCGAGGAACTCCGGAGTAAAGCCCACAAGATTATCGACACGAGCAGCCTTTCCGCTCAGGCTCTGCGCAAACAGGTGGCCGAGCTTTTCGGCAAAAAGCAAGGCCCGGGCCAAATGACCGTTTCCGTGATAACTTTCGGGTTCAAGTACGGTGTACCGTTGGACGCGGATCTGCTGATCGATGTACGCTTTCTGCCCAATCCCTATTATGTCAGCGACTTGCGCCCTTTGACCGGATCGCACCCCTTGGTGCGGGATTATGTGTTCGGCAACCCGATTGCCCGGGAGTTCATGCAGCGTTATTTAGCTCTGCTGGAATTTATGCTGCCGCATTACCTCAATGAAGGAAAGACCCACTTGGTGATAGGCGTCGGCTGTACCGGCGGCCAGCATCGTTCAGTGGCAATCGGCGAGCGGGTTAGGGACTTTTTACAGGAACAAGGGTACCCGGTGAGTGTTAAGCACCGGGACTGTGAACGTAACCGAAAGGGTTGAGAGACGCGATGGCTAAGCGGATTAAACTGCCAAGCTTTGTCAAATGGCTCTATCCCAATCTGAAAGTAAAACGCTGGTTTCTTTTGGCGACCTTGGGCATCTTTCTCTTTGCCACAGGGTTTGCCGTCATGAACGATGGCATTGCTCTGGGCTACTTGGAGCTGGAATTCAGGGAGGCAGTCTACCGAGTGACGGGCAGCACCCAACGGGTGGCCGTGCCCGTAGGCGTCCTAATCAGTGCCCTGGGAATTGTGGCTATTGTTGTAGGTTTCAAACGCATGCTCAATTCCATTATTTCTGTCCTTTTACCCTCTGACGAAGGCAGGATTGTGGACGTCATCTACACCAGGCAGCATCTCAGCCGCGGGCCGAAGATCGTGGTTATCGGGGGAGGAACGGGACTGTCCGCCTTGTTGCGGGGTTTGAAAGAATATACCAATAATTTGACCGCCATCGTAACGGTGGCGGATGACGGCGGCAGCTCCGGTAAACTGCGCCACGAAATGGGAATTTTGCCTCCCGGGGATGTGCGCAATTGCCTGGTCGCGCTGGCCGACACGGAAAACACCATGGAAAAACTCTTTTCCTACCGGTTTGAAACGGGTACTCTTAAGGGCCACAGCCTGGGCAATCTGCTTCTGGCCGGGCTCACGGACATGGCCGGAGATTTTCAGAAAGGAATCGAGCAGGTGGGCAGTGTTTTTGCCCTCAGAGGCGACGTTTATCCTTCCACCTTGGATCAGGTCGTCCTGGTTGCGGACTTAGCCGACGGGCGCCGGGTCCGGGGGGAAACGGCGGTGCGCGCCGCCCGGGGGCAAATCCGGCACGTTCATGTGGAACCCGGGGATTGCCATCCCATCCCGGAAGCTTTAGCGGCGCTGGAGGACGCGGATTTGATCGTGCTGGGACCTGGCAGCCTCTACACCAGCGTGCTGCCCAATCTCTTGGTCAAGGGACTGAGGGAAAAGATCCGCTCGGTCAGCGCTCCCTGTGTTTACGTCTGCAACGTTATGACCGAGCCGGGAGAGACGGACGGTTACGGGGTGGCCGACCATCTCAAAGCGATTTTGGATCACTGCGGCCCGGGGTTTGTGGACGTGGTTCTGGCCAATAAGGAAGAGATTCCGGAGGAGGTGCGGGTCCGCTATGCCAAGGAAGGCTCCGAGCCCGTGCGGGGAGAAGCCAAAGCCGTCGAACGGCTGGGGGCCAAATTCCACGAAGCCGACCTTGTTCAGACAGGCCCGGCTGTGCGTCACGATTCGCGGCGCTTGGCCCGTGAACTCATTCGTCTTCTGTTCAAGCTCAAGCCCGTGGGAGAACGTATTGCCCTGGTCGATGCCTACCTTCTGAGTCACAAATTGCGCCAGGAGCCGTAAAGGGATGGGCATAGCGCGGGGGGTGAGACAATGTCTTTCAGTGCGACGACGAAAGAAGAATTGGCGCGCGTAACGGAACACAGTCCCAGCGCTGAGCTGGCGGAATTGGCCGCGCTGGTGAGAATGGACGGTACTTTGCAAATCAGTTCCCACCGGGAGTACGCTCTTAACGTAACGACCGAGAATGCGGCGGTGGCGCGGAAAGTCTATCGCCTGGCTAAGAATGTGTTGGGCGGCCAGGTGGATATAGTGGTCAGACGCAAACTTCGCCTGCGCAAAAACAACTCTTACCTGGTCAGGATCTATCCGCGGGGTGTCGAGGATTTACAGCGTTTGGGCTTATTGGACGAAGACGCCCTCATCCAACCGGGAATCTGCGGGAGCCTGGTCAGACGCCGCGGCGACCAAAAAGCCTATCTCCGGGGCGCATTTTTGGCGGGCGGGTCGATCAATAATCCGGAAGGAACTTACCACCTGGAGATCATTACTAACGACCTGGGGCATGCCCAAGCGCTTTGCGGGCTTATCAACAAATTTCGGTTGGGGGCCAAGGTGAGCGCGCGTAAAAACTGGCACGTTGTCTATATTAAAGAGAGCGAACACATCGTCGGATTCTTGGCTTTAGTCGGGGCCCATCATGCGTTGCTGGAATTCGAGAATGTTCGGGTGTTCAAAGAGATGCGTAACCAGGTTAACCGGCTGGTAAATTGTGAGACGGCCAATCTCAACAAAACGGTGGACGCGGCGGTCAGGCAGGTGGATAATATCCGGCTGGTAGCCGATACGGTCGGCTTCACTTCCCTGCCTGAGGCCTTGCGGCAGGTTGCCCAGGCGAGGTTGGAGTACCCGGACGCCAGCCTGAAAGAACTGGGAGAGATGCTCAGGCCGCAAGTGGGTAAATCCGGGGTAAACCACCGCTTGCGTAAGATCGACGAACTGGCCGAAAGCATCCGGCTGAAGGGGTACCCGGGAAAAACAGGGACTGGGAGAAACCGCTCAGGAAGGGGGTAGGAAGGCGTGCGCTTGGGATACGGTCTTAATCTGGAGCAGACCCAAAAACTTGTTATGACTCCGGAACTGCGGCAGGCTATCGCCATACTGCAGTTGTCGGCCTTGGAACTCTCCACCTTTGTGGATGACCAACTGCTGGAAAACCCTTTGCTGGAGGTTCAAGACGATTCCGTGAGCGATGAGCGGGAGGAAACTCCGGAAAATACGGATTCGAGGCTCGAGGTTGAATGGCAGGATTATTTTCGGGGACAGGACGAAGGATATATCCACTCCGAACGACCGGCGGAACGGGCGGAAAAGTCCCAGTTCGAACCGTTCGTAGCGGCGGCTCCCACGCTGCAGGAACATCTCCTCCTCCAACTGCACGTGCAAAAGTCGGCGGCCTCTTTGCCCCTGGCGGAATATATCATCGGGAATTTGGACAACAATGGCTACCTGACCCTCAGTACGCAGGAGATTGCCCGAGAGCGGGGGGCCGCTCCGGCCGAGGTCGAAAGCGCTCTGCAGGTTGTCCAAAGTTTAGATCCCCCGGGAGTCGGCGCTCGCTCGCTGCGGGAGTGCCTGCTCTTGCAGCTGCCGTTTCTGAATGACTGCCCGCCGGAAATGCCGAAGTTTTTGGAACATCTGGAGGATTTGGCCGCGGGGCGGATGCAGAGAATTGCCGCGGACCTGGGGATAAGTTTAGCCGGGGTGCAGGAACTGGCGGATCTTGTCCGCCGTCTCGATCCGAAACCGGGATTGAGGTTTTCCACGGCGGGAGATGTGCGCTTTGTCGTACCGGATGTGGTGGTCGAAGAAATCGAAGGGGAATACATTATATTGGTCAACGATATCTCTGTTCCCCGTCTGGGCATTAATCAGGTTTATCGCAGAGCCCTGAATCAGGAAGACGGCGAAGTGCGCAAATTTGTAGAGCAGAAACTGAATGCGGCGGCCTGGTTGATTCGCAGTATCGAACAAAGGCGGCTGACCCTGTACAAGGTGGCCAACGCGGTGGTCAAACGTCAGGAGGAGTTCCTGCGCCACGGTATCCAACATCTCAGGCCCCTGACCTTAAAAGATATTGCCGACGAGGTGGGAGTTCATGAATCAACGGTCAGCCGCGCTACGGCCAACAAATATGTGCAGACGCCCAGGGGGATCTTTGAGTTTAAATTCTTTTTTGCCACGGGTATCGGGCACGAACAGAGTCTGACGACGGAAAGCATCAAGCGGACCTTGCGTACTTTGATCCTGGGTGAGGACAGTAAAGAACCCTATTCGGACCAGAAGCTGGCTGATCTCCTGACCGAGCGGGGAATGAAAATATCCCGGCGCACGGTGGCCAAATATCGCGACGGGATGCACATTCCGGCCGCTTCGGCCAGAAGGCGGTATTGACTGTCCCAGCGTGTGCGGGTACGGGATTTTGACGGGGTGGTCGGGGATTGTTTGGAGATTGTTTGGAGATTGTTGGGGATTGTTGGGGGCGGAAGGAGTTATCAGACTGTCTGGGGGTGAGAAAGTTGAGTGCCATACGAATGACGGGATATGACAGGGCTCTGTTGGAATTGCGGACGAAGAGCGGAGAACTGGCTGTCGCCGTCCAGGGATTGTTGCGGCGGGCAGTTGAGGTCGTGCGCAGCGGCAGCGGGGAGCCGGTTGATTGGCGGACTGCCGACGACCGCGTTGACCGGCTGAGAGACGCTATCGTGGAGCGTTGTTTTACTATCATGAGCCTGCAGCAGCTGAGAACTCAGGATTTACGCTGGATCCTGGGCTACCAGCGCATTGCTCAGGAATTGGAAAGGATTGCGGATTATGCCTGTGACTTGGCGGAACTGAGCTGCCTGCACCCGGAAGGGGTTTGGCCGGAAAGTATTTTGGCGATGGTTCGGGATTTGCTCGGCATGTTTGAATATCTCGTGCCGGTCCTGCTGGGAGAGCGTGAAATCGACAGGGACCTGGATGAGCAGGACGACGCGTTAGACCGGACCTACAACGAATTGCAGCAGGAGATTTTGGCAGCCGGGCGGCAGAGGCCGGGCGACGGGTCCCTCGCTTTTTCTCTGATCTTGGCCCGGACGATGGAGCGCATGGGGGACCACGCGGTTAACGTGGCGGAGATGCTGGTCTATATCAAGACCGGACAAAGGCGGCTGACTCAGAGAGAGCGGACCCCGGGTCAGAGTGACAAGGGCCGGGCCGGCGGGGAATGAGAGCCGCGCCGAACCTTCTGTGCCGGCGACAAGACAGCCCGGATTCCGGGAGTTGGGAAGCGGCGGGATCCGCCGCTGTCGTCGGGGCGAACGGGAACGAAGACTTATTTGGGGCGGGTGGGGCAGGATTTTCGGGACGAAAGGAGGCGCGGGAGTGACGTTTATCGGACCGCTGCTCATGTTCTTGGGTGGGCTGGGGCTTTTCATGTACGGTGTACAGACGACCTCCGACGGATTGCAAAAATTTGCGGCCGGCCGCATGAAGAAGATCCTGGGCTTTATGACTAAACATACTTATTTGGAAGTCTTTTTCGGCATCGCGGCTACGGTGGCTTTCCAAAGCAGCACGGCGACCACGGTGCTGGTCGTCGAGTTTGTCAATGCCGGCATGATGAATCTGGCGCAGGCCTTGGGGATGGTGCTCAGCTCCGCGGTCGGTACCTCCGTAGCCCTTCAGCTTCTCGCTTTCAAGATCTTAAATATTGCCCTGGCCCTTATTTTCATCGGTGTTGTTCTCCAATTGACCGGCAAGCGCTGGCGCCATTTGGGACAGGCCTTGATCGGTTTTGGGGTTATTTATGTGGGTATGGCCAATATGTCCGCAGCCTCGGCTCCTCTCTTGGGTTTCCCGCAAGTGTCCAACCTTTTGGTTCAATTAGCGGCCTATCCTCTTTTGGCGATGCTGGTCGCCCTCGTGCTCAATGTTTTGATCCAGGGCAGCGCAGCGGTCCTGGCCATCATGATGTCCATGGCGGCCCATCACCTCTTGCCCTTTGCGGCGGTTGTACCGCTGGTCCTGGGCGCCCATGCCGGCGGCACGATTTTAACGCTCCTGTCCGGCCTTACCACGCAAAAGATGGATGCGAAACGCGTGGCCGTTGCCAATACGGCTTACAAGATCGTCGGCATCATTATAGTCTTTCCTTTTTTGCCGCAGTTTGACCGCTTGGTGCAGTGGACGACCACGGATGTGCAGCGTCAGGTGGCCAATGCCTATTTGATTTTTGCGCTCTTTATGCTCGTCGTTTTTTTACCTTTCAACGGTTGGATTGCCAAAGCTCTCGTCCGCTTCCTGCCGGGCAGAAACAGAGGGGTCCCCAGCCGGGAATTTGCTTTTATCGACGAAGCCTCGCTTGAATTGCCGGCGGTGGCCATTAAACAGTCTCTGCAAGAAGTCGCGGGTTTGGGGGAGCGCATCAGGGAAAAGATGCTGGACAAGCTGCCCCAGGCTTTTTTGGCGGGGAATGACGAACCGGCCAATCACATCGGGCGTTTTGAGATCGATGTGGACTGGTATTACCGGCACATCACCCGTTTTTTGACGACCGTCTCCCAGAAAGGACTGGCGGATGAACAGACCGAGCAAATCGTAAATGCGCAAATCATTGTCAAAGAGTTCGAATATCTTGGGGATACGCTGATGGCCTTGGTCCAGCAGATCCACAAGATTCACCGTGAGGGCATAGATCTCAAGCAAAGGGATTGGGAAAGCATTGCCCCCCTCTACGCCAAGGTTGCGGCCAATTTTGCCCGTCTGCTGGAAGCGCTGCGCGCTTGGGATGAGGACAAGGCCGGGGCTGTCATTCGGGAGCACCCGGATATTCTTCGTTTGCAACGCTCCATACAGTTCAGCGCCTTGGCCGGTCTGCCTGCACCCGGACCGGAAACCGTCGGAGCCAAGGAATTGGAGAAATTGCGCTATTTCCTGGTGGATGCCGTAAACCTGTTTTATAATGTTGACGAACACGTAGTCAATATCGCCCAGGTGATCATGGGGATCGCCTGAACCCGGCCGGTAACTGGTCGGGGGTTAAAAACTTCCGGTAAATTTCGGGTTCCTTGGCTGCACGGCAAGCTTATCGCGAGTCGGAGCTCGGCACTCGGTGGCTTTGCCGCAGAGCCCGCGGGCGCGGATTCTTCTCAACGCGGACGCTTCGCGCCGCCGACCCGGCGGCCGTTTTTGGGCTCTGTCGTCAACACGTTTGCGGCAGGGGGAACTACCCCGAATAACTACCCTGCCGTGCGCAAAGCGACGGCAGCGGGGCGGCCGCAGGGGCGATAAGGAAGAGGCCGGATGATGAGCGGCTGATGACGGGGCCGGGGAAGAGAGGGCAAGGCTGGGGGCGGAGGGTGAGACGCTCCCTGGTGATGACACGGTAAGGAAGAGACAGGATGAAGACCGGGAGGAGGACGGGAAATGGAAAGAGGCTATATTTTGGCCCTGGACCAGGGGACGACGAGTTCGCGGGCTATCTTGTTTGACCGGAACAGCCGGATCGCCGGCATGGTCCAAAAAGAATTAAGGCAGTATTTTCCCCAACCCGGCTGGGTTGAGCAGGATGCCGAAGAAATTTGGCAGAGCCAGCTTGAAGTGGCGCGTGCGGTTATGAGGCAGACAGGGGTGTCGGCGGAAAACCTGGCGGCCATAGGGATCACGAATCAACGGGAGACAACCGTCATCTGGGAAAAACGGACGGGCAAGCCGATCTCGAAAGCGATCGTTTGGCAGTGCCGGCGCACGGCGCCCTTGGTGGCCGGGCTGAAAGAGCAGGGGCTCGATGGGATGATCCGGGCCAAGACCGGCCTGCTCCTCGACGCTTACTTTTCGGGAACGAAGATTCAATGGCTGCTTGATCACGTGGCAGGGGCGAGGGCTAAAGCCGAGCGGGGAGACCTCCTTTTCGGTACGATTGACAGTTGGCTCATCTGGAACCTGACCGGCGGGCGCCTTCATGCCACTGACTATTCCAATGCTTCCCGCACCCTTTTGTTCAATATCCATACCTTAAGCTGGGACCCGGAACTCCTGTCGGTTTTCAATATCCCGCCTTCCCTTCTGCCTGAGGTGAGACCTTCCGGCGGCAGTTTCGGGGAAACGCTGCCGGAGCTGCTGGGCGGGGCCGTCCCCCTGGCCGGAGCAGCCGGCGACCAACAGGCGGCTCTCTTCGGTCAGGCGTGTTTTCGGCCGGGCATGGCCAAAAACACTTATGGCACCGGTTGCTTTATGCTTATGAACACGGGTGCGAAAGCGGTGGCCTCGGAGAAAGGGCTGGTCACGACCATCGCTTGGGGCCTGGACAAAAGAGTGGAGTACGCCTTGGAAGGCAGCGTTTTTGTGGCCGGGGCAGCCCTGCAGTGGCTGCGGGACGGGCTGGGAATTCTGGAGAGCGCCGCCGAGTCGGAAAGCAGAGCGGCGCAAGTGGAGGATTCCGGCGGGGTGTATTTCGTGCCGGCGTTTGTAGGTTTGGGAGCTCCGTATTGGGATATGGAGGCCCGGGGGGCGATTCTGGGCCTGACCCGAGGGACGGGGAGGGCGCAGATTATTAGGGCCGCCTTGGAAAGTCTGGCTTTTCAGACCAGGGACGTGCTGGAGGCGATGGAAGGGGATGCCTCTTTGAAACTCAGGGCTCTGCGGGTGGACGGCGGGGCTTCTGCCAACAATTTTCTCATGCAGTTTCAGGCGGATATCCTGGGGACCCGCGTGGAAAGGCCGGCCATCACCGAAACCACGGCTTTGGGCGCGGCTTATCTGGCCGGACTGGCGGTGGGTTTCTGGAGCGGAACAAAGGAACTCGAAAAGAATTGGCTTCTTCAGCAAAGCTTTCAGCCACGCATGCCGGAAATGGTACGCAACCGTCTCTATGAGGGGTGGCAGGAGGCCGTCGGGCGGGTGCTCAGTGCCAAGCCGCTTTCCCGCACCTGAGGTCGTCGGGGTTTCAGCGGCGTGCGGCGGACGGTTACGTTAAAGTACGGGGCTGACCGCAGAGAACAAAAAAACGGAGACCGGTTCAGCGGCGAACTAAGTGAGAAGCGTAGCACTGACGGCAGAGCCGTTTTGATCGTCGGTGTCCGGCGCATGGTTGAGTGAGAGGTGCGGGTCTGGCAGAGGATGCGAGCCGGGAAAAGAGGAAATATAAAACGGATCGAGAACCCGGGTGAACAGGCGGAGGGGGGATAGGTGTGGCCGTCGACGCAGGTACCAAGGTAAATAGCGATATAAATCAAGGGAGCTGCCGGGCTTGTCCCCGGGAGTGCGGTAAAGATCGGACTCGGGGGGAGAAAGGTGTCTGCGGCGCTGCGGCCCGGGCGAAGGTGGCACGGGCCTCCCTGCATGCCTGGGAAGAGCCGTGTGTCTCCGGCAGCCGCGGTTCGGGAACGGTGTTTTTCTCGCATTGCAACCTGAGCTGTGTCTTTTGCCAGAATTACGAGATCAGCCAGGAAGGATTCGGCCGGGAAGTTACGGTCGGGGAACTGGCAGAGATTTTCCTGAATCTGCAAGCCCAAGGGGCTCACAATATTAACCTGGTGAGCCCGATGCACTATCCGGAGCCGGTCAGGGAAGCCCTAATCCGTGCCGGGGATCGAGGACTGCGGGTTCCGGTCATTTACAATACAAATGCTTATGAAAAAGCGGAAACCCTGCGCCGGCTGGAGGGGTTGGTAGATGTTTATCTGCCGGATCTCAAGTATTTTTCCGATGAGTACGCGCGCAGGTATTCGCGGGCGGAGGGATATTTTGCCTGGGCGTCCCAAGCTATTTTGGAGATGCTGCGCCAGGTGGGGGCACCTCGTTTTGATGAAGACGGATTGATTGAACGGGGGCTCCTGGTCAGGCATCTGGTACTTCCCGGACTCCTGGCCGATTCCAAGGCGGTTCTGCGTTGGATCGCGGAGAAGCTGCCCCGGGATGTCTACGTGAGCCTTATGGGTCAATATACACCGGTTTATCAAGCCTCGCGCTGCCCCGAACTCGCCCGTCCTCTGACGGAGGAAGAGTATGATGAAGCGATTGATTTCTTTTTCAGTCTCGGACTGGAAAACGGATTCGCCCAGGAATTGGACTCCGGTGATCCGGCTTACATTCCGGAGTTTGACCTAAGCGGCGTACGGACTGATCAATTTTCGGACTAGCCCCCCGGACCGCGTTACGGGCACTGTCATAGAATACAAACCGGCAGAGAAGCCCCACGGAAGTTCAAGGAAGCTCGTTTATGCTCATGCATTCGAACCACTTGGATCGAACATCGAACTCCCATGTTCGGGATGGACAATCGGAAAAAAGTCGGGTATAGTGTGGTTGTGCGTTGGTGTTCAGATGTGTCGGATGGTTGTTCGGGTCCTGTTCAATTAGCGTTCGATCACCGTTTGATCGCCGTTTGATTACGATTTGATCCGTTCATACCGTTCAATTTGCCTCAGTGTCCCCAGGCCGGAGTGGCATCGGTTTTACCGCGGGGAATAAGCGGCCGGAAAAGAGGAAAACTAAGGAATCAGGGAATGGAGGGTCGGAAAGAGTTATGAAGAAAATGAGTGTCAAGGATGTGGATGTGAGAGACAAACGCGTATTGGTGCGGGTGGATTTTAACGTCCCTTTGTCCGAGGGAGGCCAAATTACGGATGATACGAGGATCCGGGCGGCCCTGCCCACCGTACAATACCTGGAGCGGGAGGGGGCCAAAGTTATCCTGGCTTCGCACTTCGGCCGCCCCAAAGGGCAGCGCAACTTAAAATACTCCCTTAAGCCGGTGGCTGAGCGTCTGGCAGAACTGTTGGGGCATCCCGTTCCCCTGGCGGCGGACTGCGTCGGGGATGAGGTGCGGGACGCGGTGGCCAAGCTGCAGCCCGGTGAGGTTCTTTTATTGGAAAACGTCCGTTTCCACCCTGAAGAGGAGAGAAACGATCCTGCGTTCGCCCGGGAATTGGCAAGCCTGGCAGATCTCTACGTCAATGACGCTTTTGGAACCGCCCACAGAGCCCACGCCTCCACGGAAGGGGTTGCTCATTACATACCTGCGGTCGCAGGTTTTCTCATGCAAAAAGAGGTTGAAGTCATGGGGAAAGCTCTGGAGGCGCCGGAACACCCCTTTATGGCTATTATCGGCGGGGCGAAAGTCAGTGACAAGATCGGCGTGATTGAGAACCTCCTGGCAAAGGTCGACGTGTTGCTCATCGGCGGGGGGATGGCCAACACTTTCCTGCGGGCCCAAGGGTATTCTGTGGGGAAATCCTTGTTAGAAGAAGACAAAGTCCCTCTGGCGCAGGATCTGATGGCCAAGGCTAAGGCCAAAGGGGTGAGTCTTGAACTGCCCACAGATGTCGTGGTGGCCCCCGGGCTCGGGGAAGGAGTGACTCCGACTCCGCGGGCGGTAGCCGTCAGCGACATCCCGGCGGAGGAGATGGCCTTGGACATCGGACCGGCGAGTGCGGAGAGATTCGCCTCCCGGGTGGCGCCAGCGAGAACAATTGTCTGGAACGGTCCTCTTGGGGTATTCGAAAATCCCGCCTTTGCCAAGGGGACTGAGCGAATGGCCCAGGCGGTTGCGGAGAGTCCGGCCCTGAGTATCGTGGGTGGAGGAGATTCGGTCGCTGCCGTGCGAAGAATGGGCGTAGCCGATCGGATCACGCATATCTCTACCGGGGGCGGGGCTTCCCTGGAATTTCTGGAAGGGAAGACCCTGCCGGGTGTCGCCGCTCTGAAGGACCGGGCTTAAGCCGGCGGTCGTAAGCCGGACAGACGGCTGGGAGGCCATCCGTAAGCAAGCCGGCCCAAGGCCGCCCAATAGGGGAGACGGTCCGCGGGAGGCGGCCTGAAGGGGCTTGCCCGGGGCAGCCCGCATGAGCGTGAGACGGACAAACGATACAGAACACATTCGGAGGTCTGCCCGGGGCAGCCCGGGTGAGCGAGACGGCACGAGGGGTCTGCGGCAGGGAGGCTTTGATCGAGGCAGTACGAAGGGACCGATACGCTGCGGTTGCGAGTGCCGGCGGGGATGAGAGAATTGGAAAGGAGTGACGGACTATGCCGGAGAGACGGCAAATCATCGCTGGGAATTGGAAGATGCATAAAACCGTCGCGGAAGCCAGCTATTACGCGGTAGAGTTGTTGGAACGGGTGGGAGCGGTTGGCAGCCCGGAGATCGTGGTGTGCGCCCCTTTTACCGCTCTGGCCGCGCTTAAGGACGAGCTGGAAGAGAGCGTGGTTCATTTGGGGGCCCAAAACATGTCCTGGGCCGCGGAGGGTGCTTATACGGGAGAGATTTCGGCGCGCATGCTCAAAGAACTCGCCTGCACGTACGTGATTTTGGGGCATTCCGAACGCCGGGAGCTCATGCACGAGACGGACGAAGAGATTGCGCGCAAAGTGAAAGCCGCTCTCGAGGCGGAGCTCACCCCGATCCTCTGTGTGGGGGAAAACCTGCGCCAGCGTGAGGAAGGCAGGGCTTCCGACGTCGTGCGCGGTCAGGTGGAGCAGGATCTGGCGGGTTTGGGCGAAGAAGAACTGCGGCGGATCGTGATAGCCTATGAGCCCATCTGGGCTATCGGGACCGGGAAAACGGCCTCGAGCCAAGACGCCCAGGAGATGTGTGCGGACATTCGTTGGACCGTGGCTCAAATGAGCGGCTCGGCAGCCTCCGGCATGTCCATCCTGTACGGCGGAAGTGTCAAACCGGAAAACATCGCGGAGCTGATGCGGAAGCCGGACATAGACGGGGCCTTGGTCGGCGGGGCCAGTCTCGACCCCGCGGGTTTTGCGACCTTGGTAGAAAACGCCTGACAGAGCAAGACAGGCACTTGAGAAAGACAAGCTTCGCTTAGACAGCTTAGGCTGAAGGACTTAGACAAGATACTCAGATACACAAATTGAGGCAGAACGGAAATCCGGAGGTGATTGCTTAATGACGAACGAAGATTCTTCCGCCGCTGCGACCGCTTCCCGGAGGGCAAAGCCCCTTCTTCTCATGATTCTGGATGGCTGGGGCTACAGTGCCGAAAACCGGGGTAACGCCATAGCCCAAGCCAAGATAGCCAATTTCCGCAGGCTGGAGGAGAACTACCCGCGAACCCTTCTCGCCGCCTCGGGGACGGCTGTCGGTTTGCCGGCCGGGCAGATGGGAAATTCGGAAGTAGGCCACTTGAACATTGGGGCCGGACGGGTCGTTTATCAGGAACTGACGCGTATTTTTAAAGCCATCGCCGAGGGCGGGCTGAGTAAAAATCCGGTGCTCCGGGAAGCCATGCAAGGGGCCAAAACCTCCGGGAAAGCCCTGCACCTCATGGGTCTGGTTTCCGACGGGGGCGTGCATTCCCATATTGAACATTTGTTTGCTCTCTTGGACATGGCCAAGGAGTTGGGGCTGAGCGAGATCTACATCCACGCTTTCCTGGACGGGCGGGATGTCTTGCCTCAGAGCGCCAAAGATTACTTGGGGCGGTTGGAGAATAAACTTCGTCAACTGGGTGTCGGCAGGATTGCCAGTGTCAGCGGCCGCTACTATGCTATGGATCGTGACCACCGCTGGGAGAGGGTGGAGAAAGGTTACCGGGCTCTCGCTTCAGGCATGGGCGAAACGGCCGCCGGGGCTCTGGCCGCGGTGGACAAGTCTTACGACAAGCGGGTAACGGATGAATTTGTCGAGCCCACGGTTATCCTGGATGCCCAGGGAGACCCTGTCGGGAAAATTAAAGAGGGCGACAGTGTTATCTTTTTCAATTTCCGGGCGGACCGGGCCCGTGAGCTTACCCGGGCGTTTGTTGACGAAACTTTCACCGGCTTCGACCGGGGCGCACACCCCCGGGTGCATTTCGTCTGTCTGACGGAATATGATGTGACGATTCAGGCGCCGGTGGCGTTTCCGCCCCAGAACCTGGAGAAAACTTTGGGTGAGGTCTTGTCACGGGAAGGGATTAAACAGTTGCGCATCGCGGAAACGGAAAAGTACGCCCATGTCACTTTCTTTTTTAACGGCGGTGTTGAGCAGCCAATGCCGGGAGAGGAACGCTGCTTGATCCCGTCCCCGAAAGTGCCCACCTATAACCTGCAGCCGGAAATGAGCGCTCCCGAGGTGACGCGGGAACTCCTCCGGCGCTTGGAGGAAAATTTGTACGACGTCATCATTTTGAATTTCGCCAACCCGGATATGGTCGGACACACGGGCGTCTTTGACGCCACGATTCAGGCGCTGGAAGCCGTGGACCGTTGTATCGGGGATATTGAGCAAGTTGTCCGCCGGCAGGGAGGAACTCTCTTGATTACGGCAGATCATGGGAATGCGGAAGCTAAGATTGACCTGGAAACAGGATTGCCGTTGACCGCGCATACGACCAACCCGGTGCCGTTTATTTTAGTGGATGAACGCTATCGCGGCCGGTCCCTGCGCGAAGGAGGGGCCCTGTGCGATATCGCCCCCACGATTCTGGAACTGCTCCGTATTTCCCAGCCCCCCGAGATGACGGGCAAATCGCTGCTCGCTTAGCCGTTTGGGGACAAGGGTCTTGGTCAGTCGTTTTCCCGCTTCGGGGACTCTTGTCGGTTCCGAACGAGAGTTGCACGCTCAAGACCTGTGGTGCGGAATTTGTCCGAAATGGCACCGGGCAGGCTCCGACGGTCTTGGGGGTTGCGCGAAACGGAAGGAAAAAAGGAAATAGAAAGGGGATTTACTGATGAGTGAAATTAGTGATGTTTACGCCAGGGAGATCTTGGATTCCCGCGGCAACCCAACCATTGAGGTTGATGTGACTCTGGAGGACGGTTCCCTGGGCAGGGCCGCTGTTCCCTCGGGTGCTTCGACGGGTGCTTTCGAGGCGGTGGAATTGCGTGACGGCGACAAGTCGCGCTACTTGGGCAAAGGGGTCCTGACGGCTGTAGAAAATGTTAACAATATCATCGGCGCTGAAGTCGAAGGAATGAATGCTTTCGATCAGCCGGCTTTGGATCAGGCTTTGCTGGAGTTGGACGGGACGGAAAACAAAGGCAAATTGGGGGCCAACGCCATCTTGGGCGTGTCTCTGGCCGCAGCCAAGGCGGCGGCCGAATCCGTCGGTCTGCCCCTTTATCAGCATTTGGGCGGAGTCAATGCCAAGGAGTTGCCCGTTCCTATGATGAACATCCTAAATGGGGGCAAGCATGCCGACAACAATGTCGACATCCAGGAATTCATGGTGATGCCGGTGGGGGCCGCTAATTTTGCCGAAGCTTTGCGCATGGGCGCGGAAGTGTATCATGCCTTAAAAGCGGTGCTGAAAGAAAAGAGCTTAGCGACAGGGATCGGTGACGAAGGCGGCTTTGCCCCGAACCTCAACTCCAATGCCGACGCCCTGATGGCGATTGTCGACGCGATCGAGAGGGCGGGCTATGAGCCCGGCAAGCAAATCGCTTTGGCCATTGATACCGCCGCCACGGAACTTTACCGGGACGGTATCTACAACCTAGCCGGAGAAGGAGTCAAAAAGACTTCGGCCGAGATGGTCGCTTATTATGAGAAGTTGGTTCAGGATTATCCCATCGTTTCGATCGAGGACGGCTTGGCCGAAGAAGACTGGGAGGGCTGGCGCCTTCTGACGGAACGGCTGGGAGACAAAATTCAGTTGGTCGGAGACGATCTGTTTGTCACGAATCCGAAACGCCTGGCCCGAGGGATCAAAGAGAAGTGTGCCAACTCCATTTTGATTAAGCTCAACCAGATCGGAACTTTAACGGAGACCCTTGACTGCATCGAGATGGCCAAACGGGCCGGGTACACCGCCGTGGTCTCACACCGCTCCGGGGAAACCGAAGACGTGACCTTGGCCCATGTCGCGGTGGCCACCAATGCCGGGCAAATCAAAACCGGTGCTCCCGCCCGGACGGAACGGGTGGCGAAGTACAATGAATTACTCCGGATCGAAGAGGAACTCGGGGAGAGCGCCGTTTATCGCGGTCGGGCGGTCCTGGCGCGCTAAAGCGCGCTAAAGCGCGCTAAAGCAGCCTCTCTTGAGTTTTGGCCCGGCCTGTGCTAAAATAGCCGTGTTGTACACTGGGAACAAAGGGCTTATGTTGAGGAGGTGAGATTTAACTTGGTAAAAGGTATTTTAATCGTCATCCTTCTCCTGAGCTCCATTGGTTTGATTGCCACGATTCTGCTGCAATCCGGACGCAGCGCCGGACTCTCGGGTGCTATTTCCGGTGCCGGGGAGGCATTTTTCGGCAAGAAGAAAGGCATGGATGAATTATTCGGGAAGTTGAGCATCGGGTTCGCGGTTGTGTTCTTTTTGAGTTCGCTGGCGGTGTCTTTTCTGAAATAGTGTTGGCGCCCCGCTAGCCTTCGTCAAGGCGCGGGTGGGGCAGAGATTGTTAACGGAACGGCTTGGAGAAATGAGGGCACCTGGCAGAAGGGTGCCCTTCTCTGCAGCTTAAAACGTAAGGGTCCGGATACGATTAGGCGCAGGGATCTGGATACGATAGACTAGGGAAAAAATTTATCACCAACTACAATTGCTTTCGCACTCTCAGACTGCCAAAGGCTTGAGCGTGGCAATTGATTGTGACAGGAAAGACTCCGAGTGGACTCATGTCCGGAGTTCCGATCTAGATATTGGGTAAGCGAAAGAGAGGGGAAGGGGTCCTTCCTCCCTGATTGAAATCGGGAAGTATTCGGGCCCCTAGGAGTATGAAGCCGGAGCCGCGTTTGCTGGAGGCCTTTTATCACGAAGGAAATGACGATTTAGGTTGTCTTTTGCTGCACGGGTTCACCGGTTCTCCTTCGGAGATGCGCTTTTTGGGGGAGAAGTTGGCTGCTTACGGCTGGACGGTTAATGGCATAATGCTATCCGGGCACGGGACGACTCCGGAGGATATGGTTCGTACCGGCTGGAAAGACTGGGCTCGGGATGCCGAAGCGGGGGTGAGGGGCCTGCGGCGGCATTGCAGCCGGGTAGCGGCCATAGGGTTATCGATGGGCGGGCTTTTATCCGTCTACTTGGCGGAGAAGGGTTTGGTTGATGCGGTTATATCCATGAATACACCCATGGTTTTGCAGGATTGGCGCGCGCGTTTGGCTGGCTTAGCCAAGCCCTTCGTCCATTATGTGGCAAAGGCTGAGGTATCCGGCAGGCTGGCCGCCGAGCGTTTTGCCTACGGGAAGATCCCGCTGCGGCCGCTGGATTCCTTGAACAAGGCTGTGCCCGGGGTGCGCAGGAAGTTGGGACTGGTTCGTTGCCCCGTTCTGGTCATGCAAAGCAGACGGGACAAAACTGTCTCACCGCGAAGTGCCGACATTCTCTGGCGCGGACTGTCCGGAGCCCGAACCGAGCGGATTTTTTGGGAAAATTCCGGCCATATATTGACGCTCGGGCCCGAACGGGAAGCGGTTGCCTTGGAAACGGCCCGTTTTCTGCAGACCATGCTGGGGGCGGGCTGAGTCACCCGGCACCCGGATCGGGGCGGAGAAGCACCGGGCGCAAGCGTAGGGCCGGCGGGGTAGGCTCCCGGGCGCCGGCTGCGCAGGAGCCGTGGGCTTTCCGGGCGGAGAGAAGAGAAATTTGTCCGTTAAGGAAAGAGGTTTAGAGGACGATGTTAAGTAGGAATGAATCATACTCAGAACTGCAAAAATATGTACAGAACCGGAATTTACTTAAGCATATGCTTTCGACTGAGGCGGTCATGCTGCGTCTGGCCGGACATTTTGGCGAAGACCCGGAGGTGTGGGGTTTGGCGGGTCTGCTCCATGACATTGATTATGAAGAGACGAAAGATCAACCGGAAGTGCATGGGTTGAAAGGTGCCGAAGTTTTGGCCGAACTCGGTTTTCCGGAAGAGATGACACGGGCGGTCAAGGCGCACAACGAACGGTTGGGCGTAGCCCGCGAATCTCTCCTGGAAAAAGCACTCTATGCCACCGACCCCCTCACCGGACTCATCGTGGCTGGGGCGCTTATCCGCCCGGAGAAGAAGCTCGCTGCTATTGACGTGCCATTCTTGCGCAAGCGCTTTGACGAAAAGTCTTTTGCCCGCGGCGCCAAGAGAGAGCAGATTCTGGCCTGTGACGAATTGGGTTTGACCCTGGAAGAGTTCTTGGGTTTGGGTTTGGAAGCGATGCAAGGAATTGCGGAGGAACTGGGATTATAAGAGGTTCCGCGTTTCCAGCCAGGGTCAAATCGTCGGGGATGCCGGGGGCTCTGAACAAGGCTTATTAAAGAAAGTTCCCTATTTCTCCCGACCGGGTGAGCCCCCGAGCGAACGTAAAAGTGATCTGAACCAAGGAATAGAGGTAAGGGACATGGCTGACGGGATAAAAATTGTCGCCGAAAACCGCAAAGCGTTTCACGACTACTTTGTCGAAGAGCGTTTGGAGGCGGGGATCATCCTAACCGGAACCGAGATTAAGTCCGTTCGCAACGGGCGGGTGAATTTGCGAGACAGCTACGCGCGGATCGATAACGGGGAAGTATGGCTTTATCAAATGCATGTCAGTCCGTATGAACAAGGCAACCGCTTCAATCACGATCCCTTGCGCAAGCGCAAGCTCCTGCTCAACCGTTCGGAAATTACCAAACTCTTCGGCCGCCTGCAGCTCCAGGGCTTGACGCTCATTCCTCTGAAAGTCTATCTGAAGAGAGGAATGGCCAAGGTTGAACTCGGCGTCGGCCGGGGGAAGAAAAACTATGACAAGCGCCAGGACATGGCCGAGCGTGATGCCAAGAGAGAGATTGAGCGGAATCTACGCGGCAAAAACCACTATTCATGAGCCCCTCCGGTAGGTGGGAGTTTCAACCGTAAAGATATTGCTCAATCCGGAAAAAGCTTCCGCGGTCTTATGTAGCCCCGGAAGCCTTTGTCATATGCTCGTATGTGCTTGTAAAATATGTGCTCTC
Organism: Acididesulfobacillus acetoxydans; assembly: GCF_902729405.1. Taxonomy (GTDB): domain Bacteria; phylum Bacillota; class Desulfitobacteriia; order Desulfitobacteriales; family Desulfitobacteriaceae; genus Acididesulfobacillus; species Acididesulfobacillus acetoxydans. The sequence continues at coordinate 354,649 of NZ_LR746496.1, read as the reverse complement.
TATTTTTGTTCAAGTGCTCTTCGGTACTGTGAGGGTGGCATCCCCTTTTTTCGTTGAAAGTCCGTGCGCAATTTCCGTTGTAGTCCGCACCGCAAGCCGGGACCGGAATCCCGCCGGCGAGCGAAAGCCCATTAACAAAGCCCCAAGGATGATGACGACGACCGAAACGGCGTTCGATACTAACGAGGTCAGGACATGCCCCCACAGTACGGTCGAATGGGCATGATGGTTACTGTGACGATGGCTGGGCTGTACCCCTTACCCCTATATAACAGTAACCGTCGCCAAATCGGCCTTCAGGCCTTTGAGCGCGGCATAGGTCAGCTTGTCTATCTGGGCGCCGTCAAAGCAGATAGTTTTAATCGCCCGGTAATATTTCTTGGACCAGGTATAGGGTGAAAGGAAAGATACATTTTTAAGTGTCGCGTCTTTAAAAGAAATGTCATTCAGCGCCGCCTTGTCAAACTTAACACCGATGAAGGTCTGCCCGTCAAGGGCCAGCCCCCGCAGGTCGGCATATTTGAAGTTCACCCCGTTAAAGCTGCAGTTTTCAAAGATCGTCTTTGTCAGGTCGACCATGGTGAGCTTAACGTCGATTAGGTTTACACCCATGAATTTTGCTCCGCCTAGGTCCGACGCGTTAATGTTCGTGTGTACAAGGGTGGATTGACGAAAACTCGCGTCCCTCAGGTCACAAGCGGCTAGGCTGCAGCCGGTGAGGTTGGCGGCGTCAAAGTTAGCTTCACGTACATCACTGGCATAAAATGAGCTGCCGGTCAAGTCTGCGCTCGCAAAGTCGGAGCCACGCAAGGCACTTGCCTTAAAACGCACTTTGTGTGCGACAACGCCGGCCAAGTCACTCTCTGCCAGATTGCTGGCGCTGAAGTTTGTCAGTACCTCTTGCTCCGGCGGGTTGGAGAGGTTGGCGACCTCTTTTACCGTTTGCTCGATGTCACCGATGCTTTCAATGGTTATCGTGAAAGCCGTTTCATCATCCTTGCCCTCGGCTTTGAGTTCACGGAAGCGTTCCTGCAGATCGCAGAGCAGGTCTGTCCTCAATTCGGCGATGCTCTTTACCCCTTCGTAGGGCGCAAAGACGCCGTTCAAGTAATTTGCCAATTTCTCATTCATGACCTCACATCTCCTCATAACAAGTTATCAAGCACGCGCTTGGCGTACTCCCAATTGCCTTTGTTGCGGGCATAAACAACTTTACCTTGCTCGGTAATCCTAAAGTACTTACGCCGACCGCCCTGCGACTCATCGCCCCAATACCACTCGATATCGCCCTCGTGCTCAAGACGTTTTACGCTTGAATACATGGTCGCTTCTTTGAGTTCATATTCACCGCCGGAGTTTTGATTAATGAGTTTTACAATCTCATAGCCGTAACGGTCTCTTTCGAGCAAAAGCTTTAGTATCATAGTGTCGGTATGACCTCTCAGCAAATCAGATGTTATCTTGTTTTCCGTCGCAAACTCACCTCCGTGACTGCAGAATACATCAAACTACTATGTCTGTCAAGGTAGTACTTCTGTGAAAGAGCGCATCTTTTCCCATGAGTTTCATCTGTTTTGTAATATGCGACTGACTCTCCCTCTTGCTCAGGAGCCGCGTGTGATATGTCGCGAATGGCGTGACTGTAAGACGATGTTCTTTTTGGTAAAGCCGACAAAGAGTTCCACTAGCATTTTTTAAAAAATGTGTTATACTGAGTGTGTCAAAAAAATACGGGGGCGTTTTAGACTCGCTCGGGGAAGCGGTGACAAAAGTCGCGCGTCGAGATTCCACCTGGTCTCGTTAAACGGTGGACCTTTTTAATTGCCAACGATAATTACGCTTTAGCTGCTTAATTGCCGCTAACATCCTGCCTCACGGCCTGCGGTGAGGGGTCAGGGTGTCAAATAGCAGGACTGCTCTAATGCCAATGCTCGGAGGTATTAGCTAAGATTATCGAGCTAGCCTCGACCGAATCCCGCCTTTGGGAGTCATAAGGGGCGAAACTTTAAATACAAAGGCTACACGCGTAGACGCTTTTGTGGTCGCTCTTCGATACAGGGGTGCAAGTCCCCTCGCCTCCACCATTGAAGCACCTAACAAATACTTCGATATGCGAATCGCCACCATCGCTGTCATGAACAATGACTTTAACAACATATTCCTGCATGACCTGCTTATTGTCCTCATCTGTCGAGGAGAAAAGGAGGTTTTTCTTTTCCTCAAGAATTCTAATGACCGTTGATTCCTCAATGGTCTGCATAGATTGAATAATCTTTATCTGTTGAAACTGGGATTCGTTTGTTGAAGCAAATAGTAGAATTCAAGCTGGAAGTCGGGAACGATAACGGGAATTCCGAGCACGATCTGGTTATTAACGGAGCAACCATTCAGCAGCCAAACGTATTGGCAAAAATTTGCGACTTACCCATGATGGACGCGCTTGACCCGGGGTATGTCGCGCAAAATATCCATAAGGTCTTTCATTGGCTCTTGAACAGTATCGAATCGTTTTGTTCTTCCGGCATCAATATCAGCCTGGGCTTCCCGTTCACCGGCTTGCCATTCTTCCGACCAGAACCATTTACGTTGCCGATTTTGCCGTACAACATCCCGATGGGCACACCGAAGTCGAAGATACCAAAAGCCATGCAATGGAAGTCTTCCGGATCAAGCGGAAACTGTTCGAAGCGCGGTATTCGAATCTGGAACTCAAGATCATCTAACGGCTGGCGGCAACAAACGACCGTTCAATAGCTAAAGATTCTCTCTCTCAAAGTTCAATGCTGCAATCATGCGCTAACGCTTGCAATATCGTTTGCGGTGTTGGTCTTGTCTATACTCAAAGTCGCGAAGGACTTCATGGAAAAGCAAAAGTAGCCCTACCCTTGCACGGAAGCTACTTTTGCTTTTAGTGCCACCTATGAGCCGCACATCCTGCGGTTTCGTTGTACTGGGAGCGCGGGATATTGGCAGTATCTCGCGTTCTCTTTGCCCATATTATACCGCAAAGTCAAGCCGTTATGCAACAGGAGGCAAAGGACGTAAAACAAACGCTCCTTTAATTCTTTTTGCTGCCATATCAGCAGGATTTTCGACGAGACTATAGAATCAGTCAGGAATAACGAAAGTGTGGCTCAGAAACACCCACCGTTGTCAGGGAATGTCGGTGGTGAGATGGATGGCGCAACTGTATCTGCATAGAATTAATGGAGGTTAAGGCCAAGGAATGTCAATTTCCAAAGGAGTATTTTTATATGTTTAAGAAAAGTGCTATCTTGTTTTTTTGCCTGGTAGTTAGTATAACAGGTTGCTCTGCTAGTACTCCCGAACTGAAATCAATTCTGAATAAACCGAAATCGACTTCAAGCATAAGCATAAAGAAGCCAACTCCCGTCGTGAAGAAGTCAACTCCAAACGTAAATAATAATCACTCAAATACTGCCGCCGCTGCGGCACCTGACTGGGTTCACATGTTTAACGAGCAAAACGGCTATGGCGAGTCCCTTAACCAACCAGTTATGGTTACTTCCAACGGCGGTAAAACATGGATTAACGTAACACCCCTGAAGGGCGTAAGTGTCCCTGATATAAATGTCTCTGGTTATTTCCTGAATGCACAAATCGGTTGGGCTTTTAAAGTTCAGCGAGATAAAAGTCTTACCGTCTTTGGCACACATGATGGCGGCCAATCTTGGTCCCAACTTGCAACTGTTCCGATCAAATACGGTGATGGCGGTTGGTTCGTCGCCTTTTCTGATGCGCAGCACGGGTGGTTTGAAGAGGAAACCGCAGGGATGCACACGGCGTTGTCCGGCGAACTGTTTGCCACGAGCGACGGCGGCAAAACCTGGCAGCGGGTGGCTTCAGTCAGCTATAAATACAAATTCGATAAGGCTAATGACTGGGTTCCCGTCCATCAGGGCAACCTTCCCTTCACTGGCTCACTCTCGGCCCAAAAAGATGGCACTCTCTGGCTTATCGGTGCGGGAATCCAAAAGAGTACGGATGGCGGCAGAACTTGGTCTCCAGAGGATCTGCCCCTATTGGCTAACCAGAAGACGGAAGACATTTCTACACCGGTATTCTTTGGGAATAGCGACGGCGTAATTATCGTACAGTTCAAAGGAGGCAATTGGGTTCTGTACACTACTCGCGACGGTGGCCGGACGTGGTCATTCCATAAGTTTCCTCTTGTATTACGTGGTTCCGGTGTAGTTTATAACTTCATCAGCAATCGAGAAGGATGGATGATCAATAACGGCGATGGGCCTAAACCCGCCGGTAAAGTTCTATACGTCACACAAGATGGCGGACATAGTTGGCAGACAATCCCGATAAGCAATGCCTTGAAAAATAGATTTATCAAAGAAATGGACTTCGTGGACAGTAAGGTTGGCTGGATAACCTATAATCAAGGCACCGTACCAGGTCTGGCTAAGAGTACAAATGGCGGAATATCATAGGAAAGATTAAAATAGAAGGTGGTATTTCGAAATGATTTTTCGAATACCACCTTACCTTAGTTCAGGATCCGCTCCCTTTTTCAACGGCGAATCGTCGATCCACGCGGGCGTAAGCCCTGGGATCCCGTCATACCTGTCAGCCCCGTTTTTCGGACACGGACGCTAAGGTGGGGTGCTAACGGATCAAGGTCATATGCTCGGTCGCGACCGAAACTTCAGTAACAAGTAAAGGAGACAGAAAATACTATGTATCAATTATCGGTTGCTAATGGTGCTTCAGTTAATCTTAATTTTCCGATTTATGTTTCAAACATGTATTCTAATAAGTACAATAAATCACCTTTAAAAATGAAATTTCCATACTTGCCTATTTCTTGCGAAGGCCTCTTAGAAGAAGTAAAACATCGTATATCTAAAATGTGGAACGACTTTGTCGCAGATGACAACCCTAATATTAATAGTCCATTTGCACATTGGGATCAGCTACATATGCAAAAAGAATTGTACCGAAAGTTGTTTAAAGACAATAGTGAAGGTAGTACTAGATTCCTTGAGGTATGGAACTCATTTATCATTTGGTGGACCAGCCAAGGGGATTATATTATTAACCTCACAACTGATGATGCAGTACCAATAATTGCAAAAAAGGTTAAAGAAAGATATTATGAAAGAGATACAGAGCAATCTCCATGTGGCCTTTTCATATACAAATAGTGTATGATATTATCCCAGATGGCTTGATAAATAAAGGAATGGGCTTAATTATAGAGCCATTAGAAAATTTCATGTTTTTCTCGACTAATGGGAAGGACTCACATTCAGCCTCTGGCGGTATGCGCGTACCCTCCAGCCGACCCCCGTGGCAATTCTTGTAGCGATTCTCAGCGGGTTTGCTTCGATTACCGAAACTCAGGCCAGGCCCCAACTCGTATCCTACCTTTTCTTCGCCTGGGCACTTCTGGCCATAGAAAAAGCCCGTCATCCCGGCCTACAACGAGGAAACGGTCGTTCAAACGTGCTATGAACGCGTGGCAAGCGTTCTCTGGGACACGAAATATGCCTACGAAATCCTTTTTGTCGATGATGGCAGTACGGACAGTACCCCGGATATTCTTGATGCATTGATGGATCCGCACGTAAAGGTCATTCACCTGGCCCGCAACTTCGGGCAGCAAATCGCCATCACTGCCGGGCTGGATGCGGCCACCGGGGATGCCATCATCATCCTGGATGCCGACATGCAGGACCCGCCCGAACTCATCCCGCAAATGCTCGGGGAATGGGAAAAAGGAGCGCACATTGTCTATGGGCGGCGCCTCAGCCGAGAAAGAGAAACCTGGCTCAAAAAAAGCACGGCAAAGCTCTATTACCGGCTGCTCAACCGCATAACGGATACAAGTCTCCCGCTGGATGCCGGGGACTTCCGGCTCATGGACCGCCAAGTTGTAGTCGTACTTCGCCGGATGCGCGAACACAACCGCTACCTCCGGGGAATGAGTGCCTGGGTCGGATTACGTTATCAATCTAGGGACACTATGCGTAGTAACAAGAAACATCTAAAGAAGTGTTGGCCCTCATGCCAACACTTCTTTGTTTTGCTAAATTCTAATAACCAGGGTACCCGGGATAGACACAGCCGGGATAACCATAGCGATAACCTAAACCTGGGTAACCCCACCAATTGAGCCAATAGGGCCAGGTATATGCCAAGCCGAGTGTCGGCATCTCAAAACCTCCTTATAAGAAAATATGATAACGACAGAGTTTTATCCAAAGCGTAAGACTCCCATTTCTACAAGTGGGAGTGGGTCCCCCATACCCCGCTTCGCTGGGGGTAGACTCAGCCTTTGACCGTCACTGTCCACCGGACACTTTCGTCACCGAAGTCATCCTCACCGCACAAGTATTCTTTGAAAGCTTGCGGTTCGGCGATAGTGTCCACAGGACACTATCGTGATGTTCAGCTTAAGCTGAACGAGTTCACTAAGTGGGCAGCAGTGGAGAGAATCGTGCGAAGTAAAGACATAGAAGATAGAGCGGAGATTCACCGACTCCTACTCCGCCATATCCAAACATGGTTTCCCTCCTTCCGAAGTTTGTACTAAATGATGTGGTACAATGTACCATATTCCTATTGCCCAATTTTGGTTACAATTGAAAATCAATCACGTTAGAGTCCAAATAATACAGAAATTGAAGGGAAGCAGTGTCTTTGAACTCTACAAGCGGGTTAGAAGCCTGACATTTGACAACCTGCAGTCTGAGAAAGGGGACTAAGTGTTATATAACACGCAATAACCGGGAATGGAATAATTAGGATAGACAAATACCTAACTGGGCTGTAAAATATACAAGACAGGGTTCAGGACCACGTGAGGTATAACAGAAGGGGGCAGAAAAATGGGAAGACTCACAAAGTTCACAGGCAGGGAAGGAGGCAGAAAAAGAGGAAGACTTAAGAAGCTGGCCTCCGCGGGAGTGGCGGCGGGCTTGCTGCTGGTGACGGTCGTGACCGGCTGCGGGAGTCAAAATGTCGCCACCGGGCCGGCTCAGACCCAGGGGGCGACTACCCCGCAACGTGGGGGAACATTCATTAACTGGATGAAAGATGATCCGCGCTCACTTGACCCGGCCCATTGCGGAGATACACAGTCCTACGATATCCAGATGAACATCTACGACGGGCTCTTGACCTTCGATCAAAGCGGCAAGAAAGTTATCCCGGACTTGGCGGCGCAAATGCCGACCATCAGCAATAACGGCAAAACATATACCTTCGAACTGCGCAAAGGCATCAAGTTCCAAAACGGCGATCCCTTGACCGCGGATGATGTGGTCTATACCTTCAACCGGTTGGCCGCGAAGAGCACGGCTTCCGAGGGAGAAGGCTATTTCTCCATGATCAAAGGAATGGACGATGTCAATCAGGGAAAAGCCACGACAGTGAGCGGGGTGGTCAAGAAGGGCGATTATACGGTGGAATTTAATTTGAGCGCGCCGAACAGAACATTCCTTGACGTCATGGCTTTGCCCTATGCTTTCATTCTCGACAAAAAATACACCTCGGCTCTGCCCAACCAGGCGGATCTTTCCCTTAAGCCGATGGGTACCGGGCCGTTCAAGTTTGTAAGTTGGAAGAGAGGCCAAGAGATTAAGCTGGTTCGCAACCAGGACTATTTTATGAAGGATGCGGCCGGCCGCCGGCTGCCTTATCTCGACGGCATAACTTGGAAACTGGGTTATGACGAGTCTGTGGCTTTCCTGAAGTTCAAGAATAAGGAACAGGATTACACTTGGATTCCCGCGGCGGATTACGTGCAAGTTATGAACGATCCGGTACTTAAGAAAGATGTCGTTTCCATCGTTCAGAATGATTTCTGGTATTTCGCGGCCAATGAAAAAGTGAAACCGTTTGACAACAAGAAACTGCTCCTGGCTTTGGAGTACGGTATCGACAAGGAGGCGCTTCTGAAGCTCATCAACAACCGCGGTGTCATCGCCAACGGAATCCTGCCCCCCAACATGCCCGGGTACAAACAAAATCCCGCCGGTTTCAAGTATGACCTTGCCAAAGCGAAGAGTCTGATGGCGGAAGCGGGATATGCCAACGGCTTGCCCGGCGAATACCCGGTTATTTACAGGCAAAGTCAAATTACGAACACCTTAATGGTTAACATTCAGGCTCAGCTCGCCAAACTCGGCATCAAAGTTAAGCTGGATGCCGTACCGTTCCCGCAATATCTGGACGTCGTCACCCAAGGAAAGGCTACTCTCCTCTTGGGGCACTGGGCTCAAGATTACCCGGATCCAGATGATTTCCTCAATATCCTCTTCAATACTTCCCAGATTCCGTCAAATAATCTCCAATGCTACAGTAACCCCAAAGTTGATGCCCAGTTGAATCAGTTATGCCAGGAACCGGATCTTGAAAAGGCTATTCCCGGTTACCAGGCGGTTGAGAAGACCATTTTACAAGACGGGGCAGAGGTTCCGCTTTATCACGACAAAGCCGAGTATCTCTTACAGCCTTGGGTTCATGCTCAGTTGCATCCGGTTTTCCCGTATTTCTATTATTTGACTGCTTGGATCGACCAAAAGGCAGAAAAGCAGGCCACGGGAAAATAGTTTAGAACATGAAGGCGCGTGCGCGCATGGTGCGGTAAGAGGAAAAGGAAGGCCGTTAGGCTATTTTGAGTAAGGTGGGAAATGGAACCGTCCGCTAGGGCGGGAAAAACAAAAAGGGTGTCTCTAAAGCAGCACCCCCCGCGCTTTTTGCGCGGGGGGTGCTGACGTGAAGCGGCGATAGAGGGGAGCATCCATAATGGGAACCGACGGTTACGGTTGTTTAGGACGAGTATCGAATACTGAGCGAGCATGAGCAAGTATGAGCCCGTATGAAATACTGATCGAGTATGAAATACTGATCGAGTATCGCAAACAGGAGGAGAATTGTTGAATTTAACGCGACTAGGAGGCTGGGTCGGAAGCTCAGGAGTCGAGGTAGTTACTCACGACAAAGCGCACGATATCCCCCCGGCTAATGATACCCACCAGTTTCTTGTCCGCCACAACCGGGACCTTTTTGATTTTCTTATCGCCTAAGACCTTGGCAACTAGGTCAACTTCCAGGCTGGCCGGAACCGTGATAACCCGTTTGGTTGCGATTTCCATGACATTGCGGTTGAGAAGATTACCGATTTTCTCCTCGAAGGTCTCTGTGTCAACCCAGGAGGTTGTATAGGTCCCAAGATCAAAGAAGAATGTTCTTGGATCCCGGTAACCGATATTGCTCATGATGTCGCCGTCACTGATGAAACCGATAGGTTCGTTTTTGTCGTTGATGACCGGGACTCCGCTGATGCGATGATCGACAAACGCGCGCAGCACCGTCCTGACAGAGCTCTCCGAACTCACAGACACGACTTGATCGATCATGACTTCTTTCGCCGTAGTCAAAGTTCATCACCCCATATTCTGCTAATTTCTGTCTTCAATCTTAGCACAAAATGGCCTTTAGATCCAGGAATTAGCAGGATTCGGTGCTGCACTCATTTCCGGAAAGCTGACAAAGGTGCGCTTGACAAAGGTGCGCTTGACAAAGGTGCACTTGACAAAGGTGCACTTGACAAAGGTGCGCTTGACAAAGGTGCACTTGACAAAGGTGCGCTTGACAAAGGTGCGCTTGACAAAGGTGCACTTGACAAAGGTGCGCTTGACAAAAGTGCGCTTGACAAAAGTGCGCTTGACAAAGGTGCACTTGACAAAGGTGCACTTGACAAAGGTGCACTTGACAAAGGTGCACTTGACAAAGGTGCACTTGACAAAGGTGCACTTGACAAAGGTGCGCTTGACAAAAGTATGCTTGACAGAAGTATGCTTGACAGAAGTGCACTTAAGGAAGCGACCTGCCGGCTCTTCTCTACTTCAGGATCTCTCGAATGTTCAAGGTGACGTGATAAGTCTGCTCCGGGCCGTTGATAAACATGCCCAGGCGCTCGATGAAGTTAACCAGTTCGGAGGTGGTAAATTGCCTGTCGATATTGACCAGGTAGGATTCCTTCTCACTCGGCTGCGGGCGGAGCGGGGCCGCGGTCTCCGTAACCTCGGGCGGTTTAGGGTGTTTGTCCGAGCGCAGCCTGTCCAGATGCTCAACCGCTGCCGGCCCGACCAGAACGTTGTTTCCTCTGATTCTCACCACTTCGTATTTGCCGAAAAAGGAACTGACAGTGGCAGGTGAGCATTTCCAGGCATCGAGGATTTCCTGGTTCTTATGCAGCCTGCGCAGTTCGGCAGCGGCTTTTTGGGCATCTTTGAAATCCAAGGCATCGAAGTCCTCGCGCGCAGGTATTTCCCCCTTGACAATGCGTTCCAAGATATCCATCAGTTGAATCTCCCCTATCGTTGTAATATACAGAACCCCGGGATAAACCACGAGCCGTTTTTCAAACCCGGTCAAGCTTTCGCTTGGAGTTCGGACGGTTTCGTGCCTTCGCGTCCTCGATGCTCTGTGCAGTGCACCGCCGGCGGTGCGCTTTTTCTCCCGGATTTCACCTTGCAGAATCTGTTCAATGTTCTCACTCATAAAGAGTCACTCAAATCTCCCCTAGTCAAACCTCTTTCAAAATATTGCTCTGTCAGTTGCCCTTTGTTACAGAAATTGGCGTGGCTCCGCTCTACGCCCCAGAGCCATGACCATATTTTAGTACATTAGTCAGTTCCAGTCAAATCAAGGGCGAAAAGTGAACTCGTTCAGCTTACGCTGAACATCACGATAGTGTCCTGTGGACACTATCGCCGAACCGCAAGCTTTCAAAGAATACTTGTGCGGTGAGGATGACTTCGGTGACGATAGTCTCCGGTGGAGACTATCGCCGTAGGCACAGAGCGTGAAATTATGCTTTTGTGCCGAAGGATGGAGTCTACCCCCACCGAAGCGGGGTACGTGGGACCCACTCCCACTTGTAGAAGTGGGAGTCGTCTTACGTTTGGATAAACTCGAAGAATATAGCTTGACCCGAAAGTTTAGCCGCATGCCCGGATTATTACATATAAAGGGGGGCCGGAAGAAATACTAAAAGGAGCGGACGGCCCTCAGCGGCAGAGCTTCTTTCGTTGCCGGCTTCGGGCTTTCCGGAAGAAAGGGGCTGAGTGTAAAAGAACGGGTTGCGGCGTGGCCGCCGCAATACACCGTAAGCCGGGGCTGTGGCCGCCACTGTACGCAAACAGAGGGTTCCGGCGTGATGAGGGAAACGGGGGAATTTATGGCCGGCTTTCGGCGTTCCGACCGAGAACATGGAGGGTGTTAATTTGAAGCCGGGGGAAACACAAATGTCCGGGCGCCAGCTCTTCTTTCTGGTCTTCTGCACCGTGTTAGGCAGTGCCCTCTATGGGCTGCCGAACGGTCTCATTTATCAGGGCCGACAGGACGCCTGGCTGGACGTTTCGGCGGGGCTTGGCTTTGCCGTTATCATCGCCCTGGTTCTCTATATACTTGGTTCCAGGTATCCGAATCGCACTCTGTTTCAGTACGGTGAGACGATTTTAGGCAAATACCTGGGTAAGGTCATCGGGTTGATCTTTGCTATCTTCTTCCTAATGGTGGCAGCCGTCCTTTTACGTATCGAAGTGGACTTTCTGGTGGTGGCCCTCATGCCCGAGACCCCGCCACTGGTTTTCGCCCTGGCTTTTATGGCCGTCAGCACTTATGCGGTTACTTCCGGCGTGGAGGTGATCGGCAGGCTCGGCGAGCTGATTGGCCCTTTGCTCATTCTCGCTGTTGTGGGCATTCTGTTTTTTACCTTCAACATCATTCACCTCGAGAATTTGCTGCCCTTCTTTCAGGAAAACCCCGCTGAGGTGATAGGGCACAGCCTGCTGCCAGGGGGTTGGCTGGGATTCGTCATCATAGCGGGTGTATTGATGGCCTTTCAGAACGAACCGCGCCAAGCGCTTAAGCCGATCCTGGGGGGAACCCTCACAGCCGCTCTCCTGATCATTCTGGTGCTCTTCCAGTGTATCACAATTCTCGGGGTGAATGTTTCGATCCAGCAGATCTATCCTCTCTTTCGGGCCGTGCGCATGATTGAGATCGGGGACTTCTTTGAACGGCTGGATTCTATGGCTGGGATCGTTTGGACGGCGGGCGGCTTCCTGGCGATAGTTGCCTTCCATGAGTGTGCCGCGATCGGGGCCGCCCAATTATTCAAAATAAAAGGGAATGGCGGCAAGTGGGTCGCTTTGGTTGAGGGCTTGGCCATTCTCTTGCTTGGCCTTTTCATATTTCACGGCAGCGCGGACCGGTGGCAGTTCCTCCGCAGCGTTTTCCCCCTTTTGGCTTTGGCTGTGGAAATGCTTATCCCCATGCTCTTGCTGACGATCAGTGTTTGCAGGCACGGTTGGGGATTCCTGGGGCAGCGAAGCGGCGGCAAGTAGGTTTCGGAGGTGAGGAAATGTTTAATTCAGGGATCTCCTCGGGCCCGGTCTCCGGCGACTTGGCGGACGGCCTTCAGGCGAACATCTCCGCTCTGAAGAACCGTTTCAAAAACAGTGCGGATGTCATCTACCGGGAGTTCACCCTGGGGTTCGCTTCCAACCCCAAGGCAGTTCTGATTTACATCGATGGCATGATTAACCAGGAGACGACTTCCGGTACGATTTTGAAACCGCTCATGTTCGATTTTGACGGGCGGGATTCGAAGCGGTCGGCCGGACCAAACGGGGCGGGAGATATGGCGGATGTGATCGCGAATAGGGCTCTGCCTAACAAGCGAGTGCAGAAAGCTAAGAGCTTGAAGGACGTAGTTGACGGCATTCTTTGCGGGAACACGGCCTTGCTGATTGACGGCTCTGCGGTGGCACTGGTGATCGAAACCAAAGGCTGGGAGTCCAGAAATGTGGATGAACCGGGCACGGAGTCCATCGTTCGGGGTCCCAGGGAGGGCTTTACGGAAAATATCGGGGTGAACAGTGCCATGCTGCGCCGTAAAATAAAAGATGAGAACCTGCGTATCGAAAGCCTGGAACTGGGCCGGCGGACAAAGACTTTGGTATATCTTGCTTATATTGACGGAGTTGCCCGCCGGGAAATGGTCAACGAAGTTAAGCGCAGGTTGAATAAGATTGAGATAGACGGGGTTTTGGAGAGCGGATATATTGAACAGCTAATCGAGGACGCTCCGCGCTCCATCTTCCCCACCGTGGGCAATACGGAAAAGCCGGATGTCGTGGCCGCCAAGCTGCTTGAAGGCCGCCTGGCGATTTTCGTGGACGGCACGCCCTTCGTGCTCACAGTTCCGCACCTTTTTGTCGAAGGGTTCCAGAGTTCCGAAGACTACTATTCCCGTCCCTACTATGCTACGACTGTAAGGCTCGTGCGGTATCTGGCTTTTGTCATTGCGGTCTTGCTTCCGGCGGGATATGTCGCTTTGCAAAGCTATAGTCAGGATTTGCTGCCCACGCCGCTGCTCATCAGCATGGTCGCATCCAGGGAAGGAACTCCCTTTCCTTCCTACATGGAAGTGCTGATCATGGGCGTCATTTTTGAGATCATGCGGGAAGCCGGCGTTCGTATGCCCGGGGCCATCGGCCAGGCCTTCAGTATCGTCGGAGCTTTGGTTTTGGGCGAGGCCTCCGCCCGGGCCGGATTAGTCAGCAATTCGATGATTGTGGTGGTGGCGCTCACCGCTATTTCAGGGTTTGCTCTCACTTCCCTAGCCGATGTCATCGGGCTGTTACGCCTGTTTTTTATAGCCTGTGCGGCTCCGCTGGGCCTGTTCGGCATCTTGATGGGTGGTTTGACAGTCCTAATTCACATGTTCAAATTGTATTCATTCGGCGTGCCTTACCTGCTCCCGATTGCCCCGGGGAACCTGAATGACCTCAAAGACGTCTTCATCAGAGCCCCGCTGGGTTCGCAGGTTTTTCCTCCGCGGATTTTGGGGCATCGGAATTTGGCGCGAACGACTTCCGATCGACGTCCCCCGGGTAAGGATTAGTCCCGAGAGGTTAAGGGAGCCGACCGATACCTTGCCGATTCTTGCACTCGGCCAGTGAGGAAGGTAAACAGGAAGGACTGACGAGAATCGGCCGGACGTTGGGAAGCTCACGGGGAAGCGGAGGTTCCGGGGACAGAAAGCGGGAAGCAGACCGTCGGGAACCGTAAGGAGATGAGACCTGGATGGCGGCAGAAACCGGCAAGCATAAAGGAAGGAGACGGGTCATACCTCTCTTAACCCTAATCCTTACGCTGGCTTTGTCCACATTGACCAGCGGCTGCTGGAACCGACGGGAACTGAACAGGATCGGGATCGTGAGTGCGGTCGGCCTAGACCTTGGACCGGACCACAAGATTGAACTGACGGTACAAATCATCCGGGCCAGGGCCATGAAAATGGCGGAGGGAGCCTCGGGAGAGGGCAAGGCGGTTTGGGTCGTCAGCAGCAGCGGCGACACGGTCTTCGACGCGGTGAGAAACTTGGTGGAAAAGAGCGGACGCAGGCTCTATTATCCCCACAACTCCTTGATTGTCCTAGGCCAAGAGCTAGCCAGGGAAGGGGTGCGGCCGGTGATGGACTTGTTCGCGCGCGACCAGGAAATGCGCTTACTGGCCTGGGTGGTCGTGGCCCAAGGCACGGCGGCCGACGTGCTTAAGGCAGACTCCGAACTCAACAATGTGCCCTCCAAACAGTTGGAAGATATGCTCAAAAACTATAATATTGTCTCTAAGTCGGTTGGCAGCAATCTTTTGGAATTTGACGACAGCCTCCTTTCCAAAACTACTCAGCCCGTATTGGGTCGGGTGGTTTTGGACAAAGTTTCGGGCAAGAATGAACTTCGGCTTGACGGCGCCGGGGTTTTTCGAGGAGACAAACTTATCGGCTGGCTGGATAGCACTGAGACCAGGGGGTATCTGTTCATCAAAGATAAGGTCAAGAGCGGATCTGTCCTTGTTCCCTCCCCAGGAAATCCTGACCAAGCGGTGACTTTGGAAATCATCCGGGCGGGCAGCCGGGTCAAACCCGAATGGCTAGGCGGGAAAGCGCGGTTCGAGATCGATGTCAAGGTGGAGGCGAACTTGGTGGAGCAGGCATCGGCACAAAAATTGAGCAGCCCCGATATGATTTCCGTCCTGGAAGAGGAACTCAATCAAGCCATCGCCAACCAGATGAGAACGACGATTAGCGCCGCTCAAACGCACTACAAAGCGGACATTTTCGGCTTCGGCACGGACCTGATGCGGGCCTATCCCGAGGAGTGGCAGGGGCTGGCCGGAAAGTGGGAGGCAGAGTTCCCCCTGGCGGAGACACAGGTCAAGGTTCAGTCAAAAATCACCCATACTGACCTGAGCCAATAATCGGCGATAAGTCTTGCGGACTTCTAAACCTGATGGGTGGGGCGCTGCGGGATGTTCTTGCATCTCTTATGCGAAAAAAGCCACCGTGAGGGTGGCTTAATTTATGGAATGGATACGGGGAAAACCCCGTCCCAGGCAGTTCGTCTCTTAGATCGTCTTTCTGAGTATTTAGGCGAGTATTGAGCCGTGATATTCACCTTTAGCTAGACGAGTTCACTTGCGCATTTAGAAGTAACGCTTGGCATTTAGAAATAACGTTTGAGAAGGCCTTGGAAAGCCATGCCGTGCCGCGCTTCGTCTTTACACATTTCATGAACCGTGTCGTGAATAGCGTCCAGATTGAGTTTTTTCGCCAGGGTGGCCAGATCCTTTTTGCCCTGGCAGGCTCCATGCTCGGCCTCCACGCGCATTTCCAGGTTCTTTTTCGTATCCGCGACCACGACTTCACCCAGAAGCTCGGCAAACTTGGACGCGTGTTCCGCTTCTTCCCAGGCGATCCTTTTGTATGCTTCCGCGACTTCAGGGTGGCCTTCACGGTCGGCTTGACGGCTCATGGCCAGGTACATTCCGACTTCCGTGCATTCACCGGTAAAATTGGCTTTCAAGCCCTCGATTACTTCGGGGTCAACCCCCTTGGCCACGCCTATAACGTGTTGGTCCGCCCACTGCATCCCAGATTCGTTCTTCTCACTGAATTTTTCTTTGGGGGAGCCGCATTGGGGGCATTTGTCAGGCGCTTCTGTCCCCTCATAGATGTAACCGCAGACTGAACAGACAAACTTTTTCATGTTTCTTTTACTTCCTTCCTGTATTTAAACTTCTTGTTTGCGGGTCCCGGTTCCTTGAGCGCGGGCCGCTCTCTATTTGACATTGATATCTTATAATATTAATTCTAAACTGTCAAGGGGTATTTGAGAAATTTCTTCATGCAGCTTGCTTGGCTTTTTGCTCAGCGGGCTGACACCGACCTGTAAAAACCGTAGGCTTTCAGCTGCGTCTCTGCCTGCGCTAGGTTCAGGCGGCTGGATCGCCGGAAAATTGCCGGGGTTGCCGGGGGAAGAGAAAGGGACCTCGGGCCGGGGAAAATAGTAGGTTTGCGCAACCGGTTTTGGGGGAAAACTGTGTTTTAAGGAAAACGAGTGAGGAAACAACTCGAGAAACAAGTAAGGAAGCAACTGACGCAAGCTAAGGAAACAGCTAAGGCAACAGCCTTTCGAAGGACGACAGAGGCATTCCGCCGTAAATACGCAGACGCTTCAAAATCAGGGGATTGTCTCCCAAATGAACCCTACCCGAATGGGTGGTAAAACCGATTCTGTATCCCAGTTTGGACATCAATTGCAGTGTGGTTGTATTGTAACGGCCTGACGGAAAGCAAAAGGCTTGTACGTCGAGGCCAAGGTGGCTTTTGATAGTCTGTTTCGATAGGGCCAGCTCATCTTCCTGTTCCTTAGCGGGGAGGGACGCCAGGTCCAAGTGATGCACAGTATGGCTGCCGATGGAATTACCTGCCCGTACCAGTTCCGCGAGCCTATTCCAGGTCATCATCCCCGGGCCGACTGAGTTCGTGATGACAAAGAAGGTGGCCCGAAAACCGTTGGCCCGGAGAATGGGCCAAGCCGCGTAATAATTGTCCGCGTATCCGTCATCAAATGTGAGCAGGATCGGCTTCTCGGGGACTTTCTCCCCGGCAGTCAAAGCGCGGTACAACTCTTCCGGGGAAAGGGAGTGGTAGCCCCGACGGTGCAGCCAGGTCATTTCAGCGGAGAACTGCCTGACGGGAACCCCCAAAGTGTTGCCCGGTATGGTGCTAATGGAGTGATACATGAGGACGGGGATGCCCTCCTTCGGAAAGGGGGTCAGAGCCGGCGCAGCAGGAGCCGGCGGATTGGTCTTTGTGGCCTTGCTCTGAACGCCTTTGGGGTCACTCCTTGTGGCGGAAAAAGAACCCCCGGCCTTGCCGGGTTGGCCGCCGGAAGCGTGCTGAACCGGAACAGGCCCGGGGAATGAGGAGTGCCAGACGAAGAGAAACCCCAAAACCACTGCGATGCTTATGAAAACTCCAACCTCCCTATATCTTTGGGTCCCTTGACCGAATCGGTTCCCAAGAAATTTCATGGCCATCCCTCCTGGTTCAGTATGGTTGCGAGTTCAACTTTAGTTGAACAAGTTCACTCAATTGCGGGGCGCCACGAGTTCACTTCAACCGTGATCCTCTTTCCGTATTCCGCGAGACATGTTCCACCCCACACTATTTCCGGAGTCATCGTGGCCACGGGTCTTTCCGAGGTCGCCATGGCCTGCGGTTTTCCGAAGTTGTTGTGGTCACCGCTATTTCCTAAGCTCCTGAACGGAGTCTGTTGGACAAGACTCTCCTTCGTGCCGCTGAATCCAGTGTGTCACGGGCGGCGCCGGGCTATGCGGGGAAAGGACAAAAAACTTGGCCCATGAGCGGAAAACGCTGAGCAGAGGAGTCGAACCGAATCTCTGTGCTTAGGAACTGTTAGCGAAAATAATTTCCGCTAACAGCAATTCGCATCTTGACAAAAGGAGGTATTGGTCTTATCTTAGAAAACGTTAGAGAAAATTATTTCCCCTAAGGGTGGGTTTGTATGTGTAAGGGCGAAGCGCACCCGGTGGACTTGCAGGAACTGATTGACTGGGTAAGCCATCGGCTGCATGACAAAAAAATGAGACTGACTCAGCCCCGGCTGCGGCTATTAGAGACTTTTGCCGGTTCCGGGCGCCTGCTGAGCGCACAAGAGCTTTACCGCGACGCACGCAGCCAAGGAATCAACATTGGCCTGACGACGGTCTACCGGCTCTTGGAGGCATTGTCGGAACTCGGGTTGGCGCGGGCTTTTCTCCTCTCCGGAGAAATCAGATATACCTTTTGTTCTCCCCGGCATCACTATCATCTAATTTGCCACGGCTGCGGCAAGATTAAGGAGATCTTCGATTGTCCCGTCTTGGAGACCGTAACGGACGGCGAGGGGTTTCAATGCGACGGGCATCAATTGGATTTCTTCGGCCTCTGCCGTCAGTGTCAGGAGAAAACGGAAAGTCCGGAGCCATAGAATCGGGTGCCGCCCGCTATCCTTGATGATAATCTAAAAGGCATTCGGTTCACAGACGACGAGAAGGGGGGTGCCGTGTCGCTTAAGCGGCACCCGTTCGGGAACGGGTACATTGTTCAGGGGGGGATTTCCATGGATCTTTGGTCTCCACAGGCCGGGATGTCTTTAGTCATGATTTTGCTTACAGCTTATATGCTTGGGGTGGTGCACGGCATCACCCCGGACGAACATACCTGGCCGATAACTTTCAGTTATGCTATCGGCAGCTATTCTGTGCGCAAAGGGATGAAAGTGGGGCTCATCTTCTCGGCGGCCTTCACTTTGCAACGGGCTCTCATGAGCGAACTCGCGTATTTGGCCCTGGACGGGATCTTCCGCCTCCCTTCCATTGAGTATATCGTTTACCTGGCGGTGGGTGTGGCCATGATCTTTGGCGGCCTCTATATTTTTCGCCTGAAAACTTCTTTCCACTTGCACTGGCATCCGCTGGCCCGCCGGCGCCGGAACCGGCTCGACCCGCCTCAAGCTCCGCCCCTGCAGGGGATTCCCCTCAGGATGGCTGCGCTGCACGGTTTTATTGCCGGTTTTGGCTTCGGTTCGTTCGCCCTGATCTTGTATACTGTTTTGGCCCCCGCGATGCCCAGTCCCTATCTGGCCTGGTTGCCCGGATTTCTCTTCGGCCTCGGCACCATGACCATGCAGGTCCTTCTCGGTGCAGCTTTCGGTTGGATCACCCGGCATCTGCACCTGTCGCAGGAGGATGTTGCCCGGGTCACCGGAATCACGGCCGGCCGGACGCTGTTGGGCGGCGGACTCTTATTCATGCTTATGGGGATTTTGGGTTTGACGGCCCCGGCCTTGGTCGAGTGGCAAGTCACCACTCCGATCCATGTTCATAATCTTCACCATCTCGGCGCCGCGTTTCTCTTGGTGGTGGTGGTCGTAATGGGTATCGGTCTGGGCAGTCTGTTTTGGGAAACACGCCGGGCTTCGGCTTGGGAAAGGGCTCGCAGCGGTGCGCGGTAACGGTCAGCGGGAATCCCCGCCTCGGAGGCCGGGAGGTTTTGGCTGCCGCCGGTTTCCCCAGGGGCATGCGGTTAGGCTTTTCGGTCAAATTTAAACCCCGGTCTTCACTTCGCAGGGTTCACCGGGCTTGCGAAGTGCCGGCCGGGGATTTTTCGCGGCAAGCGGGGGTTCAGGCGGCAACAGAAGACTTTTCGCGACCGGAGATTTGTCGCAGCGATGTGCCGGAGGGGCCTACTGTATGCCGGCCGGCTTTGCGTCCTTCAAGCGGAGGACAAAGGGAATGCTGATGAGTACGGCGGCAGCGGAAACGTAGAGCCCCGCCGTAATTGAATAGCGGTCAGCGATTAGGCCGATGACGGCCACGCCGAAAGTGCCTAAAGTATTCCCGATGCCTAACGTCAAGCCGGAGGCCATTCCTTTGTTTGCCGGAAAGAGGGCCTGACCGAACACCATGACCACGGAACTGGTGGAATAGAGGGATATGCCGAGCAGGGCGATCAGGACAAAAGAAAGCAGGAAATTATGCACATGCAGGAAGAGGAAAAGCCAGAAGCTGGACAAGAGCGCCGAACTGATGAGGACGGGTTTGGGGCCGATGATGTCGGACAAAGTGCCGCCGGCCACATTGCCGAAACTTCCGGCTATGAACATGAGGGACAAAAGGCCGGCCGTATCGGTTAAGGGGTAACCCAAAGAGTGCCAGAGGATGGGAACGAGGGTCAAGGTTGCCAAAGAGGTCATATTGCGCAGGGCGACAACGGTTAAGAGACTGCCCGCCCGTCGCAGGCCTTGGAGAAATTCGGGAGTGAAAATCTTTCCTGTGCGCGGTTTGGGCGGCGGCGGGGGAGACATGACCCCGGCCATAATCAGGGCCATGAGCAAGCCCGGAATGGCGAGGAAGAAAAGGCCGGGACGGCCGCCCCAAAGGAAGGCGGTGCCGGCGAGCAAGGGAGCCAGTCCGCGGCCGAAGTTTCCGCCGATCATGAACAGGCTCATGCCCAACCCTTTGCGTTTACCCGTCATTTCACTGACCAGGGCCGCGGCGTGCGGATGAAAAGCGGCATTTCCTAAACCGCTGATGAGTAAAAGAATGAGCAGGATGGAGTAAGAAGGAGCCCAGCCGAAGGCGAACGCTGCCAAAACGCTGCCTAAGGCAAGCCCCCCCACGACGAATTTCCGGCCTCCGGACCGATCGGCCCAAAAGCCCATCAGCGGCTGCAAGAGTTGGGCGCTGAGCGCGGAAACGGTGCTGATCAGCCCGGCCGCCGCCGTGTTAAAATTGAGCGTGGCCATTAAAGCCGGCAGAAGCACGGGATAAAGGTTCGGATAGGTGTCGTTGATCAGGTGACTGACCGTGAAAACAAGCGTTCGTCCGATGGAAGGGTTTGCGGATACAGATGCCCCTGCCTGGGGCGGCTGGGCGCTTTGCCGAGGTTCATCCTTCACCATAGGCTCCCTTGGTTCAGTAACTTCTTTCTTTTCCATGAACTTCTCTCTCCTTATTGCGGCCCCCTGTGATTTTTGCACTCCCCCCGAAAAGGAAATTGCGTTGCCGTGACCGTTCCTCATACTAGACCCGGGCGGCTTTCGCACTCTGCGGGCAGGGAGGCTTTTTGTCTATTTACGGGTATCTGCGGGTTGCGGGGTCCATTCGTATTACGGTTTATCGGGTTCACGTCGGCAAAATGATCGGGTCAAATTACCGGCAAAGCGCCGGATTCGGATTGGGTCTCAGACTGGAGTCCGGTTTAGGTTTTGGCTTCAGGCTGAATCTCGAGGCCTGTTCCGTTAACAGCCCGCGCTTTTGTCCCGGGTGCGGTTTTAGAAACTTCGGGGGCCCCGGCCGGCGGTGCTGTTTCGAAAGCGGTGAAAGCGTCACGTTCCAGCGCCGTCTCAGGGGTGGGGGTATCACGTTCAGGCGCCGTCTCAGGGGTGGGGGTATCACGTTCAGGCGCCGTCTCAAGGGCGGGGGTCCCACGTTCAGGCACCGTCCCGGCCGGGGCCGAGGCGCTGTCTGCCGTTACCCTGGGGCGGGCCCGACGGGCGGCGGCCAGAGAACTCTGGAAGAAACGGAAATTCTCCAAACGCATCTGAATATCCGCAGCATATTCTTCAAGACGTTCCCAACCCTTGGGGGTCAGGGAATAGATTCTTTTCGGTCGGCCCGCCGTCTGAACTTTCCATTGCGACACAATGCATTCTTCCTTTTCCAAACTGCGCAGCGTTCGGTAGGTCGTGGCGCTGTCTCCGAAGAAATGCGGCATTTCCTGCTGCATAGCGGCCAGAAGAGATCCCCCGTAGTCACAGCCTCGGGCCAAAAAAAGCAGGATAAAGGCTGGCGCATGGCGGGAGGTGTGTTCCTTTTTGCGCATGGGTATAAAATTCCTCCTCAGCGACTCTTTGAGTAATGTTAATGACAGTATAGTGTTTAAAGCACTATACTGTCAAGAAGAAAGCTGGCAGGGAGCCTAGGGCAGCGGCCCTAGGCCCGCTTCCTTGGAGGTTTTGAAGGATGGGGTTGCAATCTGCCTTCAATAGGAAAAACAGATTGATGGCATACCGATTTCCTATAGACTAGGGATAAAGCCCGTGCTATGGTAAATGTGAAATAAATGACGAGGAGGTGAGGCGATATGCTTACGGGGATTCTGGCCATAGCCGCAACGGTGATTAGTTTGGGGATTATTTGTCAGGATCATTGTGCCTATAGAAAAAAAGCAGCCGTGCAAGGCCGCTAAGAAGTGAGACTAGACCCATTATAACACAGAATAGTCCTGAAAGCATGACCTTAGAACAGAGCATGCCTATATGTGGATGGGATGAAGTCCGGAGAAGAAAACCCGTGGATTGTGGCGGCGTCGGAGAAAGATGCTTCGGAGGAACATGCTTCGGAGGAACACGCTTCGGGGAAAGATGCTCCGGAGAGAGATTTCGGAGAGATGCTCCGGCGCCGGCTTAAGCCGCTCCCAGGCCGGCAGAGAGCCGCGCACCGCGAAGACAGAAAGGTGGATTAAAAATGTCAGGTTTAGCACTGAGCAAATATATTCCCTTGCTGGCAACCCTAAAAGGGTATAAGAAGGAGTATTTCGGCAAAGACTTGGTCGCGGCTTTAACTGTGGCGGTGGTGGGGGTACCGCAGTCGATGGCCTACGCTCTGATTGCGGGGGTCAACCCGGTCTACGGTCTTTATACCTCAATCGTGGGCTCCATCCTGGGCTCCGCTTTCGGCAGTTCACAGCAGTTGGTCACCGGACCGACCAATGCTATCTGCCTTCTCGTGGCCGGAGCGATGAGAAACTATCTGGGGCTAACGAACGCCTATCAGCTGTTGTTCCTCATGACTTTTCTGGTCGGGGCTATCCAAATCGTTTGTGGGGTTGTCAAACTGGGTAAGGCAGTGAATTTTGTTTCCCATACCGTGATTGTGGGCTTTACGGCGGGAGCGGGTGTTTTGATTGCGCTGGGGCAGATCAACACTTTCCTGGGCATATCGATTAAAAACTCGGCTCAAATGGCGACAATGGATAAATTGTATTATGTGGCGACTCATTTGCCGTCAACGAACATCTATGCCTTGGGGCTGGGCCTCATGACTGTGGCTATCCTTCTGATTTGCAAGCGGGTCAACAAAAACCTTCCCGGGGCATTGATTGGCATCATCGTCCCCATCTTCTTCGTCGTCATGTTTTCCTTGCAAAGACAGGGGGTCTCCCTGGTCGGGCATATTGCCTCTTCCTTGCCACCCTTTACCATGGTGCGATTCAGTCCCGGAGCTGTCAGCCATGTTTTCAGCGGAGCCGTGGCTATCGCCATTATCGGGCTGGTCGAAGCGATCTCGATCTCCAAAGCTATCGCCAGCAACACAAGACAGAAAATAGACGCTAGCCAGGAATTTATCGGGCAGGGTATTGCCAACCTCGTCGCATCCTTCTTCCAGTGCCTGCCCTCATCAGGTTCTTTCACCCGCTCCGCCATCAATTACAGTAACGGGGCCGTGAGCAAAGTCTCTGGAATGCTCTCCGGAGTGACTGTTGCCTTGGTGCTGCTCTTTTTTGCTCCTTATGCCAAGTTTATTCCCAATCCCTGCTTGGCAGGCGTGATCATTCTGACGGGGTACAGCCTAATCGATAAGAAAGAAGTGAAGAAGATCGCCAAGGCGGGCAGATGGAGCTCCGACGCGATAGCCATGTGGGTCACCTTCGCCGCAACGGTCTTAATGCCCAACCTTGATTATGCCATCTATTCGGGCATTGCCCTGTCTTTCATTCTGTATCTGAAAGATACTGACAAAGCATCTGTTAAAGTGTTCATTCCGATGCAAGGCCGGGAGGGGGACATTCCTCTGAGGGAAGTCAAAACCGCCAAAGAGCGGGTTGAGGTTCTGCTGGTGGAACTGTCCGGTAACCTTTACTTTGTATCCGCCTCGGACCTGGAGGAAAAACTTGACGGTCTGGTGGATAGGGCCAAGGGTTTCATCTTGCGCATGAACGAAGTGAACGACATTGATGCCACTTCTCTCAACGCCTTGGAGGTGTTCGCCAGGAATGTGGCGGCGGCCGGCGGAACGGTTGTTATGAGCGGCCTCAAGCCGCCAGTGGAATCACAGCTTAAACGCTCAACCCTGGTGGCGGCCGGACAAATCAAAGTGGCGGCCGGTGAAACCGATGTTCCGGGACCGCTGACCCGGGCAAAACAGGAAGGCGAGAAAACAGCCGTGTCGGTGGCTATCTTAAGATAACGTCGGTTTCCGTAACAGTCTAAGATAACGGCGGTGTCCGGCCTAGCGCACATTCAAATGAATGAGCAGGATAACGATGAAACAAATCAGTCCGCCGATGTGCCATTTGTAGAACGTGCGCGGGAAAACCCAGGAATTCATTTCGGGGACGAGAGCGCTTCTCCAAAGGAAGGCATGTACATTGGCTTAATAAGGATCCCCGGACGGTGCGTACTGACACGAAATTAGAGATTCCTTTGTAATTTTATACAAAAAGAGAGACCTTTTTTCGTAGAAACGAACAAAGGTCTCTTTTGCATGTTTTTAGATAAATGTCTGTCAGAGCACATACCGGAATGGTCATGGCCGCGGGCAGGATTTGAGAAATGGATTTCTGGCGCGGGCAGGCAGCGATGTTCCCGGCTCAGCTGGGCAGGGAGGCGCCGAAATGTCCCAGGACAAATTCCCGGAAATGCTGGGCGGCAGGAGTGAGATGGCGTTCCTCTATCCAGGCGATCCCGATCACGCGCTGACATTTCGGTCGGGAAATCGGTACTTGGACGATTCCCGTGTTTTCCGCCGCGCGGTTGCGGGGGACCAGGGCGATACCGAGTTTGGCGGCCACGAGGCCGGAGACGGTACCCACCTCTTCCCCTTCGAAAGTAGCCTTCGGCGTGAAGCCTGCCTCACGGCAGAGCCCGTAAATAATCTCCCCCAAAGAAACGTCCTTCTTAAAGAGAATAAAAGGCTCGCCGGCCAGTTCGGCCAAAGTTACGAAGGCACGGCCGGCCAGCGGGTGTCCGGCCGGAACGATTAAGACGATCTCTTCAGTGAACAAACGGGCCCAGCGGATGTGTTCATGGGCGGAAGGCTGCGAACAAAAGCAAAAATCGATGTCCGCGGCTTCCAGACTTTCCAGGAGGCGGTGGGCCGTGTTTTGGTAGAGCTGAAACCGAACATGCGGGAACTTTTGGCGGAATAACCCGAGTAAATCGGGTACCAAGTTTGAACCCTGGGAGTGGATGAAGCCCAAAGCCACACTGCCTTTGAACGGATCGAGCAAATTTTGAAGCTCTTGTTGTCCCAGGGAGATTTCCTGCAGGGCGCGGTTGACCCGCTTGAGAAAGATCTGCCCATAAGAACTCAGGGCGACCCGGCGCCCTTGGCGCTCAAACAGCGGCACGCCCAATTCATCTTCCAAACGGGCCATTGAGCGGCTGAGGGCCGGTTGGGAAATCGACATGGCTTCCGCCGCCTGGGTGAAGTGCTGTAATTGAGCGACGGTTTGGAAATAGTGGAGCTGGTTCCATTCCATGCGAAGAGTTCCTCCTCGGTATGGTGTGATAGGAAATCTATGGATCCAATGACCTCCGTAATACCGTCGTCCCGCGGAAATTTGATTATGAGTCTTTGGGTGAAGCCCTCTCTAACAATTGGGAGGTGCGGTAAAATGCCTATAAATATAACCGGCCGCAGGCTATTATTGGTTGAGGGAAAAGTCTTTGCCTTAAGTCTCAAAAAGGCCATCCTGTGATGGAATGCGTTGAAGCATTCATCCAATGCGCGGCAACTAAAACTTCTCAGCCGCCCAGAGTGGTTTCCAAGGCTAAGGCCCATGCTTTTCTTTCGGTAATGCCAGTGCTGGTGACAAGTGTGGGAATTGGGGCTAAGAATGGGTATTGGAATTTTGAGCATGACTGTATGGCAAACGTGGTAGATTTTCTTCGGCAATTCGCCGTTGTGGCGCAGGATTAAGCGGTAGTATACACCATGTCATGAAAATTGCTTGTTCGTAAAGCTGTTATCCAAATTTGTGGTCCGGGTGCCCAGGCTGGGATGGTTGCGACACTCCGGCCTTTAGATTTTGCACCCAAACTATCGGGCACATCCTGTTTCTGGAGTGCCCGAAAAAGATGGGCGATTGATGTGAAAGGGGCCGAGCGCTTGGGGCGCCGGTCTTCTTAACCATTACCAGAGTGCATTAAATTAATGCATATGATAAATTAGACGTCAAGGCTTGTCAAGGTGTAAGATAAAGCGTGTGAAACGTATCGTTGGTCGGGTTAGGGGAGATAGTTAGCGGAGATATTAACAAAAGTTCCCCGCGGGAAAAAATGGCCGCGTCGGGCGAACACTTAGGTGACACGCCCCTGCGGCGTCTGGATTGAAGGGAGTCTCGATGACCTATATCAAAAGAGGAACGGCGGCCTTCCGCAAAGCCAATATCGCTTTGTTCTTCGGCGGCTTTAACACTTTTGCCATCATGTACAGTACGCAGCCGCTCTTGCCGGATTTTTCCCGGGAGTTTCACATTTCGCCGGCTGTGGCCAGCCTGTCTCTCTCACTGACGACGATCGCTCTCGCTGTAGGTATGTTGCTGGTCGGTTCCGTCTCCGAAGTGCGGGGGCGGAAACCGATCATGATCTTCTCATTGGTGGCGGCGTCCGTGCTGGCGGTCCTGACGGCTTTTGTTCCGGATTACCGGGACCTGCTCATCCTGCGCGTTTTGCAGGGAATTGTTCTCGCGGGCCTGCCGGCAGTGGCGATGGCCTATCTTAGCGAGGAGATCGAGCCCTCCAGCCTGGGGATTGCTATGGGGCTCTACATCAGCGGGAATTCAGTCGGAGGCATGAGCGGACGTATTATTATCGGCATGTTGACCGACTATTACGGTTGGCGAGTGGCTTTGGGCAGTATTGGACTTTTGAGTGTTCTCGCTAGTCTGCTCTTTTGGTATCTGTTGCCGGCATCGAGAAATTTCCGAGCGCGCACGCTCGACTTGGCTAAATTGTCAAAGTCGCTGCTCAGTCACCTCAAAGATCCCGGGCTGCTCTGCCTCTATAGCGTCGGGTTCGCCTTAATGGGGAGCTTTGTTACTCTTTACAATTACATCGGTTTTCAGTTGATCATCCCTCCTTATTCCCTCAGCCAGGCCCTCGTGGGTTGGATCTTTATTCTCTACCTTACGGGAACGTTCAGCTCGGCTTGGCTGGGTCGCCTGGCAGACAAATACGGCCGGCAGAAGATGTTGGGAATTGGGGTGCTAATCATGGCCTCCGGAGCGGTCGTCACTTTGGGCGGGCCTCTGGTACTCAAGATTCTGGGTATTGCCGTGTTCACCTTTGGCTTCTTCGGCGGGCATTCGGTGGCGAGCGGCTGGGTGGGGCGCCGGGCTCAACATGACAAGGCCCAGGCTTCCTCTCTCTACCTCTTTTTCTACTATGCGGGTTCGAGTATCGGGGGGACAGCCGGAGGCGCCTTTTGGAGCGCTTGGGGTTGGGATGGTGTCATCGGCATGATCCTGATGTTCTTGCTGCTGGCGCTGTTTCTCTCCCGGCAACTGCGCTCGATTCCGCCGCTCACTTCCCGCCTGGGGGCCAAGCTTGAGCCGCGGAAAGCGCAGGGTTGAAGAGGGGGAAAAATGCCCGCCCTGTTGCCCGCGGATCCCGTACATAATATAATAGTGGCAGCCGGAAAGAAAGGAGACCCGTTGACATATGGCTTTAGTCAATGAAAATTACTTAAAACTCCCCGGAAGTTACCTGTTTTCCGAAATAGCCCGCAGGGTCAGCGCCTTTAAAGAGAAAAACCCCGGGGCGGATATTATCCGTCTCGGCATTGGCGACGTTACCCGTCCTCTGCCCCAGGCGGTGGTGGACGCCATGCAAGAAGCCGTGGCGGAGATGGGGCGGCCGGAGACTTTCCGCGGTTACGGACCCGAGCAGGGATACAAGTTCCTCATCGAAAAAATTATCGCTCATGACTTTGCGCCCAGAGGGATCGAGCTGGACGAGAGCGAGGTTTTCATCAGCGACGGGGCGAAAAGCGATACGGCCAATTTTCAGGAGCTTTTTGCGACGGGCAATGTCGTAGCTGTAAGCGACCCGGTCTACCCGGTCTATGTCGACAGCAACGTCATGGCGGGGCGCACCGGAGGGCCGGATGAGCAAGGGAAATTTGACCGCTTGGTCTACCTTCCCTGCACCGAGGCTAACGGCATGAAGCCGGACCTGCCGCGGGAAAGAGTCGACCTGATCTACTTATGTTATCCCAACAATCCGACGGGCATGACCCTTACCAAAGCGGAGCTGCGGAAATGGGTGGATTACGCCCGGGAGAACCGCGCCCTCATCCTTTTTGACGCGGCCTATGAAGCCTATATCCAGGAAGCCGGAATTCCCCACAGCATTTTTGAGCTCGAAGGAGCACGTGAGGTCGCGGTCGAATTCCGCAGCTTTTCCAAGACCGCCGGTTTCACCGGCACCCGCTGCGGCTACACCATTGTGCCCAAAGAGGTTAAGGTTTACGATGCTCAAGGGCAGGCACACGGCTTGAACGCCCTTTGGCTGAGAAGACAAACCACTAAGTTTAACGGGGTCTCCTATCCTGTGCAAGCGGGCGCGGCAGCGGTCTTTTCGCCCCAGGGCCAACGGCAGGTCCGGGAAACTATCCGCTATTACCTGGAAAACGCCCGTATTATTAGGGAAGGGTTGCAAGAAGCAGGTTACACTGTCTTCGGTGGGATCAATGCACCCTATATCTGGCTTAAAACCCCGGACAATATGCCTTCTTGGGACTTTTTCGACCGGCTGATGCAGGAGGCTAACGTAGTGGGAACACCGGGAGCGGGTTTTGGCCTCAGCGGCGAAGGGTACTTCAGGCTCACAGCGTTTGGCACCCGGGAAAATACCCAAAGGGCCCTGGCCAGGATCAAAGGGGTACAAGCATAAACGTCCCGTCAAAAGGAGCAGTGCTTATGGAAAACAGATCCCTTTTAGAACTCCTGGTGGAAGAAATGAAGATAAAGCTTAAGGGAGGTCTGTATCACCGGACCCAAATTAAGCTTGCCTATAATTCTAATCGTATCGAGGGCAGTACTCTATCCGAAGAGCAGACACGGGACATCTTCGAAACAATACCATCAACGTCAACCTGCCGGAAACCATCAATGTTGATGACAGATACTTGTCTTTGCGCCCAAGATCGGTATCGAGTCCTTGTCTCTTATTTCTTGCCCGAGAGGGCTGGGAAGAACTAGAGATCGGAACAGCAACACTAACATGCGTCTGAAAGAACACAAGGATGAACTCCTACAATGTGACTTTTAGCACAGTATAGTCCATACTTCAATCACGATCCGACATTTCGAAAAAGGTTAAGATGGGTTCAGCGGTCAGGACGAGAGACCAATAAAAAACGAAGTGGAGGAACAAACAGCGATGAGTATGTTTTGTTTTCAATGCCAGGAAACAGCCAAAGGCAGCGGCTGCACCATCAAGGGAGTTTGCGGCAAGACGGACGATGTGGCCAATCTGCAAGACCTTTTAATCTATGTTCTCAAAGGAATCTCCATTTACGCCAACCAAGCAGGCGGCTTGGGTGTGGTCCGCCCGGATGTAAACAAATTTGTCATGGAAAGCTTGTTTGCCACCATTACTAACGCTAATTTTGACAAGCAGGTCTTTATCGACCGGGTGCGCGAAGGCTTGAAGATCCGGGAAGGCCTGAAAGAGGATATTGTCAAGGCAGGCGGTCGGATCCCCGAGAATCCGCACGATTCTGCGGTTTGGTATGCGGACACAGCGGCCGAGTTCGAAGTGAAAGCGGCTCAAGTGGGTGTTCTCACTACCGCGAACGAGGATGTGCGCTCCCTGCGCGAATTGCTCATCTACGGCTTAAAAGGGATGGCCGCTTATGCCGAACATGCTCTGACTCTCGGCTATAATGACGACGGGATTTTCCGATTCATGCTCAAGGCTCTGGCGGCGACGACCGACGACAGCCTGAGCGCCGATGACCTCGTGGCCTTAGTGCTGGAAGCTGGCAAATACGGAGTGGATGTGATGGCTCTCTTGGACAAGGCCAACACCACCACTTACGGCAATCCGGAACTGACCAAAGTTGAGATCGGGGTACGCAGTAACCCGGGGATTCTCATCAGCGGCCATGACTTAAAGGATCTGGAGGAACTCCTGCAGCAGACGGAGGGCAGCGGGGTGGACGTCTACACCCACGGTGAAATGCTGCCGGCTCACTACTATCCCGCGTTTAAGAAGTACGCCCATTTTGCCGGCAATTACGGCAACGCCTGGTGGAAACAGGACAAGGAATTCGCCTCCTTCAACGGCCCCATCCTCCTGACGACCAACTGTCTGACTCCCCCGAAAGATTCCTATAAAGATCGCCTCTACACGACAGGGGTCGTTGGCTTTGCGGGTGTCAAGCATATCGCGGACCGCAAAGAGGGCCAGCCGAAAGATTTCTCGGCTATCATCGAGCAAGCCAAGAAGTGCCCGCCCCCGACCGAAATCGAGAGCGGGGAGATTGTGGGCGGTTTTGCCCATGCCCAAGTGCTGAGCCTGGCCGACAAAGTGGTCGAGGCGGTGAAGTCCGGAGCCATTAAACGTTTCTTCGTTATGGCAGGCTGTGACGGCCGCATGAAGAGCCGCGAGTATTATACCCACTTCGCCCAGGCCCTGCCTGCGGATACCGTGATTCTGACGGCCGGCTGCGCCAAGTATAAATACAACAAATTGAATCTGGGCGATATCGGCGGGATTCCCAGGGTCCTGGATGCCGGGCAGTGCAATGATTCCTACTCCCTGGCGGTCATCGCGCTCAAACTGAAAGAAGTTTTCGGCTTGGACGATGTCAACGAACTCCCAATTTCCTATAACATCGCCTGGTATGAACAAAAAGCGGTCATCGTCCTCCTGGCGCTTCTTTACCTGGGTGTGAAGAAGATTCATCTCGGGCCCACCCTGCCCGCTTTCCTCTCACCGAATGTGCTCAAGGTCCTGGTGGAGAAGTTTGACATCGGCGGAATCAGCAGCGTGGAAGACGACCTGAAAATGTTCATGACGGTTTAACGATTTAACCATTCAGTTTACCGATGTCCCCGCAGAGATTAGATGACCTGTGCCGGATAGAAACGTCCTGTGTCCGATAATAGTCACTGCCAAGCGACGGCCGGATGAGCCGCCTGCTTGGCTCTTTAAAAACAAAAAACAAATATCTCTGCACTGGGGGGGCAACTTTTTGGAAGAGCACGATCAAATCCTGGATGAAGACAGCGAGTTCACTTTCCATTGCCATGATGGGTTGGATTGTTTCGGAACATGCTGCCGGGATATTAACATTTTTCTCACTCCATATGATGTTCTGCGCCTGAAGAATTTTCTCCGCCTCTCTTCGGGGGGATTTCTGGCGAGATACACTCTCAGGGTGCCGGTTCATCAATCCGGCTTTTCTTTCGTGCAAATCAAGATGTCCGAAGAGGACAGCCTCAAGTGCCCCTTCATTACCCCAAAGGGGTGCCGTGTCTATCCGGAGCGGCCTTGGGCCTGCCGGATTGCTCCGGTGAAAATGCTGGACGGGAAAAAGTATTCCTTTTGTTTTGAGAGTTCCTTCTGCCACGGCTTAAATGAGCCAAAGGTCCAGACCGTTAAAGAATGGCTGGGCGATCAGGGTTTAGAGATTTACGGGGCAATGGAGAAGAGGTTTGGCGAAATACCCCTGCGGGTGAAACTCAGCGGGGATCGGGAAACGGACGAGAAGTTCGCCGAGTTTTTCTTCATGGCTTGTTACGATCTCGATGGATTTAGGGATTATCTGGCTCACAGACCGTCCTTGTTTGAAAACACTGCTTTCCGGGGGAATAGGCCGGAGCCGGCCGAGCTTGATGACGTTCAGTTGATGAAATTCGCTTTTGAGCTCTTGGCGGAAGGTCCCGAAGGGCTGAAAACTCTGCTGCCGGCGGAGTAAGACTCTTCGGCAACGGGTGGACTACGGCTCTTCGGCAACGTGTGGACCCAGGCTCTTGAACAACGTGTGGACTGAGACTCTTGAGCAACCGGCTGAGTAAAGCTCTCGAACGTCCGGTGCCGAGGGCTGTTGCAGTACAGCGGGAATTTCGCGAAAAGTGATTGACAAACAGGAGCGGATCCATTATCATTAAGAACAGTTAAGAGAATAGAGTACACGCGATGAAGGGAAGTCCCGGGGCTGGGTAGATCAGAGAGCTGACGGCAGGTGCGAGTCAGCCTATAAGCCGCAGGGTTCCGTCCCGGAGCGGCCGATGATGAATCGTGACGGGTTCCGCCCGATAGCGCGGACATGAGTTGGCCGGTTCGGCAACATGGGTGGCAACGCGGGAAATAACCTCTCGTCCCTGATTGGGATGAGGGGTTTTATTTATTCCCGCCGGGGAAGGAATGCCAGTCGGGCCCGGGGGGCGTCTGTTTCGGACGTCCGGCGGGGCCAGTGGGGCGCTCCTCCTTCATTTGAACCCAGGGACGAACCGGCAAGCAATTGGGTGGCACCGCGGACATACCCGCCCCAAATCTTGGGGTGGGTTTTAATTATTCTCAGATATTCTCGCAAATCTGAGCGAAGAAGGAAAGGGGTTTTAAGGATGGCCAGGGTGTACAATTTTTCGGCGGGTCCGGCCGTGTTGCCGGAGGAGGTGCTGAAGGAAGCGGCAGAGGAGATGCTGGAGTACAAAAGCACCGGCATGTCGGTGATGGAGATGAGCCACCGGTCTCAAGCTTTTGCCGAAATTATCGGGGAGGCGGAACAAACACTGCGGAATTTAATGAGTATACCGGACAATTACAAGGTGCTCTTTCTGCAGGGGGGGGCTTCTCAGCAGTTTGCCATGGTGCCCATGAACTTGATGAAGAATAGAGTGGCAGACCACATTAACACGGGACAGTGGGCCAAGAAGGCCATTGCCGAAGGGAAGCTCTTCGGCCGGGTTAACGTCATCGCCACCTCTGAGGACAAGACTTTTTCGTATATTCCCGAGATGAAAGGCTTGAAAGTCTCGGAGGATGCCGACTACGTTTATATCTGCCACAACAACACGATCTACGGCACGAAGTTTAACGAACTTCCGCAGACCGACGGTAAGACCCTAGTGGCCGACATGTCTTCCGACATCCTCTCCGAACCGGTCGATGTCAGGCAATACGGCCTCATTTTTGCGGGTGCGCAGAAAAATATCGGCCCGGCCGGGGTCGTGGTGGTGATCATTCGGGAGGATTTGATCAGGGACGAGGTTTTGCCGGGTACGCCGACTATGTTGAAATACAAGATTCATGCCGATAACAAATCCCTCTACAACACACCGCCGGCTTACGGGATCTATATTTGCGGCAAGGTATTCAAATGGGTCGAGAACATGGGCGGTCTCACGGCCATGCAGCGGCGCAATGAGGAGAAGGCGGCGCTCCTTTATGATTATCTGGACGGGAGCACGCTTTTCAAAGGAACCGTCGTCAAGAAGGATCGCTCTCTGATGAATGTGCCTTTTGTTATCGGCTCAGCGGAACTGGAGGCCAAATTCGTCAAAGAAGCCAAAGCGGCCGGGTTGGAAAACCTCAAAGGGCACAGAACGGTAGGCGGCATGAGGGCCAGCATTTACAACGCCATGCCCGTCGAGGGTGTGAAGGCCTTGGTGGAATTCATGAGGAAATTCGAAGAAGAGAATCCCCGAGCCTGAGTCCGAGCTTTGCGGTCCGAGCTTTGCGGTCCGAGCTTTGCGGTCCGAGTTTCGCGGTTCGAGCTTCGCGGTCCGAGTTTCGCGGTTCGAGCTTCGCGGTCCGAGCTTCTCAGTCCAATATTCTCAGTCCCGGATTGCGGATCCCGAATAGAATAGCCGTCCCAATTGAAGATCCGGGGGGGCAGAGTTCAAAAATAAGGAAGAGGTGCATCCATGTATAAGATCAACTGTTTAAACCCCATTGCCGCTGTGGGCTTGGACCTTTTGACCGAGAACTATGAGAATGCCGGCAGCTTCCGGGAGGCGGACGCGCTCCTGGTCCGAAGTGCCAGTATGCACGAACTCGAATTGCCTCCCTCCGTGCTCGCCATTGCCCGGGCCGGCGCCGGGGTGAACAACATCCCTCTGGAAAAGTGCGCGGAAAGCGGTGTGGTCGTCTTCAACACGCCGGGGGCCAATGCCAATGCGGTTAAAGAGATTATCATCGCCAGCCTGCTTCTGGCCTCCCGGGACATCGTAGCCGGCATTAACTGGGTAAATTCGGCGAAGGATGATCCGGACCTGGCGAAGCTGGTGGAAAAGACCAAAGCGAAATTTGCCGGCACGGAAATCAAAGGCAAAAGGCTGGGCGTCATCGGGCTGGGGGCGGTCGGGGTTTTGGTCGCCAACGCGGCCAACCGGCTGGGGCTGGAGGTCTACGGCTATGATCCCTTCATTTCCGTCAGGGCCGCCTGGAATCTTTCCCGGCACATCAAACCGATCAAATCCCTGGATGAGTTATACCGCACCTGTGACTTTATCACGGTTCACGTTCCTTTAGCGGATTCGACCAAAGGCATGCTCAACGAGGAGGCGTTCGCGCTCATGCAGGAAGGCGTCAAGATCCTGAACTTTTCCCGCGACGCCATTGTCAATGACGACGATATGATCGCGGCTTTGCGCTCCGGTCGGGTCAAAAGATATGTAACCGATTTCCCGAATCCGAAAATCGCCGGGGTAAAAGGAGTCATTGCCATTCCCCACCTGGGAGCTTCTACCGCCGAGTCGGAGGATAACTGCGCGATTATGGCTGTGGAGCAGTTGATGGATTACCTGGAAAACGGAAATATAAAAAACTCGGTCAACTACCCCAACTGTGACATGGGGGTCTGTGCCCAAGCGGGACGCATCGCCATTCATCATAAAAACATCCCGAATATGCTCAGCCAATTCACGTCCACCTTTGCCCGGGAAGACATCAATATTTCGGACATGACCAATAAGAGCAAGGGCAAGTGGGCTTATACCCTGCTCGATATAGACGCACCCTCCACTCCGGCCATGGCGGAGGGAATCGGTAAAATTGACGGAGTCCTCAGGGTCCGGATCGTGCTCTGAGCCGGGGATTAACGGTGAGAACCGCCGAGTGTCCGCCGGATCACCCGGACGAACCTACAGTGCTTGCTCCAATCGTGAGACGCCCGCTTCTACAAGTGGGAGTGGTTCCCTATACTCTGCTTCGGTGGGGGTAGACCTCACCCTTCGGCGCGCCGGCGTCCGCTAAAGGCTAAGCGCTTTCGGCAAAAGTGTCCACTGGACACTTTTGTCGCCGAAGTCATCCCCAGCGTACAAGTATTCTTTGAAAGCTTGCGGTTCGGCGATAGTGTCCCTAGCACACTATCGCGAGGTTCAGCTTCTGCTTAAACGAGCTCACTGAACCCGTACTAAGGACGGCCGCGTGCCCCTTGAACCGGGGGCGAAATCTTTCAGGAGGAGGTGAAAAGTCCGGTTTCCCCGGCGGGAACACCGTAAGACCGCTGGCTCTCAAATTTCCGGTCAGCCCCCGGCTCAAGAGTACCATTGGAGCGTCAAATCCAGGTTTGACACTTCGGCGGAAACCACAAGGCCAAGAGCTGAACGGCATCATTTGAGCGGCAAATCCCGGAATTTGGGAGAACATCCATCTCGACCGTGCCGGGGCCCGTCGGCCTCATTTGAGCGGTAAATCCTAAAGACCGGAAATTTACGGGAGTGTGCGGGGCGGAAACCGGGCGCAGAATCTTGGCTATCGTGAGACCTTTCAGGGCTGTGAGGCCGCGTGCCGACGCGGCTGCCCGCGTGGCGGCCCTTCCTTATGACGTCTTTAACCGGCAAGAGGCACTGGCCGAAGTGCGCAAAGAACCCCTGTCATTTCTCAAAATCGACCGGGCGGAGACACAATTCAGTGAGGACGTCGCTCCCGATGATTCCCGGGTCTATGAACGGGCCGGCGAGACCCTGCGGGAAATGATACGGGACGGTGTCCTCATTCGGGAAAGCGGGGATTCCTACTATATCTATGAGCTGACCGGGGCCGGACACACCCAAACCGGCATCGTGGCTTGCGCGGCGGTGGACGATTATCTCGGCAATGTGATCAAGAAACATGAGAACACGAGGGCCGACAAAGAAGCCGACCGCATCAACCATGTGGAGGCCTGCCGGGCGCAAACCGGGCCCATATTCTTAGCCTACCGTTCCCGGGAAGCGATCAATCGGGCAGTCGACAGGAGTAAAGGGGAGCCTCCCCTCTACGATTTCGTGGCGGGGGACGGAGTCCGGCATACGGTCTGGAAAGTCAAGCGGCAAAGTGAGCAAGACGAGATCCGGGCAGGCTTTGAACAGGTGCCAAGCGTCTATATTGCCGACGGGCACCATCGGGCGGCGGCGGCCGTGAAATTGGCCCTGAAGAGGAGAAAAGAAAACCCCGCTTACTCCGGGGACGAGGAGTTCAACTTCTTCCTCAGCGTGCTCTTCCCTCACGACCAACTGAGAATCCTGCCTTACAACCGGGTCGTCAGGGATCTGGGCGGCTACAGTGAGGAAGAGTTCCTTCGGGCGCTGACCGGTGCCTTTGAAGTTAAGGAGCTCGGGAGCGCAGCCTGTCAGCCGCGGGAAAAGGCGACTTTCGGCCTGTACCTCGGAGGCGTGTGGTACGAACTCAGGGCCGGGGAGGGGATTCGCTTTTCGGACCCGGTGGAGGGACTGGCTGTCTCCCTCCTGCAAAGTCATGTGCTCGCTCCGCTGCTCAAGATTACTGATGTTAGAACCGACCGCAGGATCGATTTTGTCGGTGGGATTCGTGGGCTTCCGGAGCTCGAAAGAAGAACCCGGACCGATATGAAACTCGCCTTCTCTCTCTACCCCACTTCGTTGCAAGAGTTGTTCGACGTGGCGGATGCCGGCCAACTGATGCCACCCAAGTCCACTTGGTTTGAGCCTAAGCTCAGGAGCGGCTTGTTCATCCACGAAATCTGACCCAAAAGCCCGGCCGCATACCCCCGGCTTTAGCCGGGCTTTAGCCTGGCCTCAGCCGGGGGGAGATTCGGCAAAAAGCCCGCTCAAAAACCCCACTCAATAAGCTCGCTTCAAAATCCCGAAAGCATTTGACCTTTATTGACCTTTGTACTAAAATAGAGCGCAGAGGGAAGAATAGAAGGCGGACCTCAAAATGATGCGGCCCCTAGGGCAAAGCGAAGCCATGCCCGGGCCGGGGGAGTCTGTCCGCCTTGCAGGTCGGAACATATTAAAGGGGGTATGGGCAAAATGGGTTATCTCGTGCCAATGGTCGTGGAACAGACAAATCGGGGAGAGCGGGCTTATGATATCTATTCCCGCCTCTTGAAAGACCGGATCATATTTTTGGGCGGGCCGATCGATGACGATGTGGCCAATCTGATCGTTGCTCAGATGCTTTTCTTAGAGGCTGAAGATCCAGAGAAAGAAATCTTCCTATATATCAACAGCCCCGGGGGATCGATCACAGCCGGCATGGCCGTTTACGACACGATGCAGTACATTCGCCCGGATGTGCACACTATCTGCGTAGGCCTGGCGGCCAGTATGGGTGCTTTTCTCTTGGCGGCCGGGGCCAAAGGGAAACGGAGCGCTTTGCCCAATTCCGAAATCCTTATCCACCAACCGCTCATCGGCGGGCACGGGCTTTCCGGACAGGCGACGGAAATCGAAATTCATACCCGGCAATTACTGCGCACGCGCGAAAAGATGAATAAGATTTTGGCGGAACGGACCGGCCAGTCTATCGAGAAAATCACGGCCGATACGGACCGGGATCATTACATGACGGCCGGAGAGGCCAAAGAATATGGTCTGGTGGACGAAGTCATCGAGAAGATCCCGGTGAAGGACGGGAAAAAAGCTGAGTAGTAACTCTTGTTCCCGAATGGTGCCAAAGTCCTGTGTGGAGCGCGGGAAGCTTACATGTCCCGGAAAAATACACACCCCCTATGGTCGGATGATCATTGGGGGTGCTTCACTTGCGCAGTGAGGGATCGGATAAGCCAAGCGCAGTCGGCGGAGTGAAGAGTGGGATAAGCAAATTTGGCGGAATAGAGCGATTTTTTTCGTTTTAGGAAAAATAATTTTTTGCACTTAAAGGAAACTGTCGCAGGGGCGTAGAATAAGTCCTCAGTCGAGGGTCCAGCCGTTTCACGGTCCGTACCCTCTTGGAAGGAAAGGGTGACGGGTTTGCAGGCGCAAAGATGGAGTTTGGGAATTCAGCTCAAGGCGTTGCTTCTGGCCATAGCCTTGGCCGCGGGGGTGGTAGGGGGCGT
Organism: Acididesulfobacillus acetoxydans; assembly: GCF_902729405.1. Lineage (GTDB taxonomy): Bacteria > Bacillota > Desulfitobacteriia > Desulfitobacteriales > Desulfitobacteriaceae > Acididesulfobacillus > Acididesulfobacillus acetoxydans. The sequence goes on along the minus strand of NZ_LR746496.1, from coordinate 316,420 downwards.
CGGTGTCTACGGCATGTACAAAATGTATGCGAACTCCCTTATGGTTTATCAGCATGACGTGGTCCCGATGAATCTTCTCTCAGACATGCGTTATCACGCTTTGGTTTATCGCGCGGACGTCATTTTACTGGTGGAATCCGGCACGGCATCAGAACGGCAAAACTATCAAAACGCGGTTCAAAGCGAAGAGAACGCTGTCATCAAGGACATGAGTATCTACCAGAAACATCCGCGCACTCCGCAGGAAAACGCAGCCTGGGAGGAGTTTAACAAAGCTTGGAATAATTATCTGGAGTCTTCCCAGTTTTCGGGGGAGAATGCCTTGGCCGGGCAGGTGGCGGCGGCGAAGAAGAATCTGATGGGCGACGCGATGACAAAATATGAGAAGGCGGACGGTATCCTGGAAAAGATGGTCAACGACAAGCTGGCCGCGGTTAACCGGGACAGTGGCGTTAAGACCCAGCAGACGTTTGCCGTGGTCTCCCGGTTATCCTTAATTCTCGTCCTGGCGGATGTCCTGGTCAGCCTCCTCCTCGGCTTTGTTTTCAGCCGTCGTCTGACCGACATGATGCATCACTTGGTTGCCAACGCCCAAGAGATTGCCGCCGGACATATCGAGCGCAAGAAAAAAGCTCCCTGGAAAGCTTGGAACAGGGAGAGTGTCGAGTTGCAGCAGGCTTTCGGTGACATGGTTTCTTCCCTGCGCCGGACCATCACCCAAGTGGTAGAGGCCGCGGGCCGGCTGGTGAGCACGGCGGAGGAAATGCGCCAGGGGGCGGAACAGTCCGCCAAAGCGGCTGAGCTCGTGGCTCAGTCGGCCACGGAAATTGCCGGCGAGGCCGAGTCCCAGGTCACCGAGATGGAAGCCAGCATGGAACGTATGGATCATGTGATGGATGAAATGAGTCGTACAGAACAACAGGCAGAGAAGGTAAGCCTTGCTTCCCGCCGTTCGGCCCAGCTCGCCCGCCGGGGTTCGGAGTCCCTGGGGCAAGTGGTGGCCCAAATGCAAGAGATCGAAAGCCAGGTTCATAACCTGAGTGGGATCATCGGGGACGTGGACCAAAAGTCGGAGGAGATCGCCGCGACGGTACAGATCATCGACGATATTGCCCAACAGACAAATCTTTTGGCTCTGAACGCAGCCATCGAGGCGGCGCGCGCCGGGGAGCACGGCCGGGGGTTTGCGGTGGTGGCCGAGGAGGTCCGCAAATTGGCCGAACAGGTCCAGCTCAGCTTAGTCGACATTTCCAAGAGGGTGCGGGAGATGCAGCAGGCTTCCCGCAGTGCCCACCAGGGCATGAGCGCCGGCGTGGCCAGCGTGAACCGGGGAAGCGCCGACCTCAGGGAAATCGCGGCCGGCTTTGGGACCATTTTGCAGGCGGTCGAGGAGAGCGCCAATTTGGCCCAGGGGATTGAAACCTCGGTCCGGGAGGTGCAAAATGAGGGAGAAGCCATGCTGGCCGGGATGCGCACCGTGGTCAAAGAAGCGGAAGCCGCCTCGGCCGGAACTCAGACCACCGCGGCGGCCGCAGAGGAGCAAAATGCCTCGTTGGAGGAACTCTTTGCCTCATCCGAGTCCGTGGATCAATTGGCCAACAACTTGCAGGTCCTGGTGGGACAGTTCAAACTTTAAGCCGGACGCGGTCAAGGATGTCATGCAGCCGCTCGAAGCCCAGGCCCGCCAGAAACCAGTCGGGAGCCATGCGCAGGGTGATAAAGCCGTTAATGTTGAGGGAGTCCGTATAATACCAGGGACTGTACCCTAAGAGGACGGTGAAAACCGCCCCGCTCAGGTATTCAATTCCCCAGATCAAGATCAGGTAAATTGCTCCCCGCAGCCACCAGGGATAGGGCCGGATGCGTTCGTGCACCGGTTCCAATAAAACGGCCGCACCGTAGACGGGAAACATCACCAAAAAGGTGAACCCTTGCATACTCCAGTCCCCCCTCAGCAGAGAGGCTAAGCCGGTGTAGACGACTTCGAGGGCCAGGCCCGTCAATCCGTAGATAAAGAAGCGTGTCATCTTATTCATGTACCTAGTATGGATGCGTCGGGAAAAGCCCATGCAAACCCGATTCAGGTATATTGAGGGAAAGGTGGTAACGATAGGAACGGCAGGAGGAAATAATCTATTTTATCCGGTGAGATAATAGAATGGTAATAAAACATAGGAGAAACCCAAGAAAGACCAAGGAGAGAGAATATGAGAAAAATCCGTAAAGCCGTCATTCCGGCCGCCGGTTTAGGGACAAGGTTCCTGCCCGCGACCAAAGCCCAGCCCAAGGAGATGCTGCCCATTGTGGACACACCCACTATTCAGTACATTGTGGAGGAAGCCATCCGTTCGGGCATTGAGGATATCATCATCGTGACCGGACGGAATAAACGGGCGATCGAGGATCATTTTGACCGTTCCGTAGAGTTGGAGATGTTCCTGGAAAAAGGAGACAAAGAAGAGCTTTTGGATATGGTACAGGGAATTGCCCGCATGGTGGACATTTATTATGTGAGGCAAAAAGAAGCCCTTGGGCTCGGCCACGCCATATACAGCGCCCGTAAGTTTATTGGCAGCGAGCCTTTCGCCGTCCTGTTGGGCGACGACGTTATTTATTCGGAAGTTCCCTGTCTGCGTCAGATGATGAATATTTATGAACGGCACGGGGCCAGTCTGGTAGGGGTCCAGCAGGTGCCTTTGGAGGATACGCCCAAGTACGGGATTGTCGACGGAGAACTTTTTTCCGAGCGGCTTTACCGGGCGCGCGATTTGGTGGAAAAGCCTCTGCCGGAGGACGCGCCTCCGGACCGCCTGGCCATCATGGGGCGTTACATCCTCAATCCGGATATTTTCGACATCTTGGAAAACCTGACCCCCGGCAAGGGCGGGGAAATCCAGTTGACGGACGGCCTCAGGGAACTCAGCCGTTACCAGGAAATTATGGCTTATGACTTCGAAGGCCGGCGTTATGATGTGGGAGACAAACTGGGTTTTGTCGAGGCCACGATTGAATATGCCCTGCGCCGGGATGATCTTCACGACGATTTGATGCGTTACTTGACAAAGCTTGTAAGCCGGGAGGGAACGGCGGACTGACCAAGAGGCTGAGCCTTATTCAGCAGCTTGTGTGAACGTCGCAGGCAGACCTCCCGATATCCGAGAAGAGACATAAACCGGTGCCTGAGGCGCGCGTGCCGCAGGCTAGTTTCGGTATGCCCGGCTAAGACAAATTTTTCTGCCGAAAACCCGGATGCTTGGGGATCCGGGTTTTCGCTTTTCAATTTTTCGGGTAAGCGGGCCGTTTGTCGGGAAAATAAGCAGAAAATCCGGGCCTGCGGCGATCACCGGCCGGGAATGACGGAAAATAGTTTGGACAAATCAGATAAAGCGACACTCTTCTCCCCCAGTAAATGGTAAACTATCAAGGAAAATCCAAGTAAGGAGGGAAAGAGCCATGGACTTTGATCAAAGAAAGGTTGTAACCTTGGTCGGAACGTTGGTTTTGGCCGGAGCCGTCATTGCCGCCGGAGTTTACGGTCCCAGCGCCTGGAAAGTATTAAGGTCGCAATCTCCCAAAGCGGCCGGGGACCAAGTTCTCATCCAAAACCCCCCTATCAATGGAGGGGGCTCGGCGGCAGGGGCCGCAGCCGGGCAAGGGACCCAGTCGGCCCCGAATGTGCAAGCGCCTGGAAATTCCAACTCAGGTACGTCCCAGCAAGGCACACCCGGCCAGTCATCGCCGACCGCTACCGCGCCGTCTGCCGACCCTAACACTCAGCCCCAGGGAGACGCCTCCGGCCCCAGGAAGTACGTGGCGCCGGATCTGAAGCTCATTGACCTCGCGCCTTCTATTGCGGGTTTCTTCGACCCCAATAACGGCGGACTGAGCCAGACGGCGGAAACCAAAGCGTTCAGTGCCTGCTGGGATATTCATCAGTATGTTGACGGTTACCTTTACGGACCGACGGCCGGTCCCCAGATGAACGCGCAAGACATCAAAAAGTATATTATCTTTTTCAAAACGGTCTGGGACAGCCAGCTCAAGAAGGAGCCTGGGGCGGCCAAGGCAGCGGTATTCTGCAACTACATGGATGAGATGTTCAACCGGGGGATTGACGCTTTTAATTCCCAGGACAAAGTCCGGATTGAAGAGTTCCATCAGGAGATCCATGACATGGACGAGCACCTGTTCCGCAACAATACGAACGCTAAGGTTTACGGGGCGACTCCTTTTGCCACTAAACGTTAGGCGGTGGGAAGGAGGGCAGGCTGATGCCTGAAGTGCGACGACGCTGCCGGGGGGAACCGAAAGTTGCGAGATCTATCGTTGTTAGGGTCCGCACCTGGATAGTGCGGCATTGCAGAGGGGAACCTCCCTAAGCCGGCAGCGGAAAAGCGGCCGCTTAGAAATGCTTAAAGTGCGCACAAAGGGGGCTTGGCCTAAGGATATATCGAGCGGGTATAACCGGGAAGCGCAGACACGGCGTGACGGGTGAGCTTCGAGAAAGAAAGCAATGCAGGAGCGCAGCGAAAGATAGGAAGAAAGAGAACGTTGTTAAAAGCATTGCCAAGACAAAGAACCGCCTCAAGCGGGACGAAAGCGCGGCGAGCGGGCCCGGAAACCGCGTCAGGCGGGGGAGACTGCTGCAAACGGGGCAGAGACCGCAGCGAGCGCAGGAAAACTGAATAAGGCTGAAGGAAAAAACTAAATAGAGCGCTGACAAAATCAAATAGGGCGACTGAGAAACGCAGGGCGGACAAAGTACCGCACCTATACCATCCAAGGCCGTGTCAGGCAAGCGCCGGTTATGCGCCACCCGCTTCCCGTCTCCATCGAACATTCCCCTAAAACCCGTTCACTCTCCGAAACGGCAGCCGGTTTCCCCGGCAAGGAAACAAAAGACCGCCGCGATTCCCCGTATCCCGCTCAGCTCTCGGAGCGGGGTCGCAAAAAGCCTGTCATTATGACGGGCTTTTTCGCTTTTTCTTGCCTTGCACCTCAGTCCGAATGTCTAGGATTCCCTTTATCCGGTTATTCTATGAGTAAAAAAACCTGGTAAAGGGGATTATGGTCTTTATGGTTAAGAAACACCTTGTCGTAAGTCTCACGTCGTTAGGTTTGGGAATTCTCATCGGGATTGGGAGCTTCCTGCTCGTTTCGAGTTCCGCCTCCCCGGCCCGGCTGTTCTCCAAGCTCCGTTTCGGAACGGGCAGCCTGACCGCAACGAGCCAGCCGGGCAGCGGCCAAACTCCTCCGGCGGATACGGCACAAGCGTCAGGCTCGGAGCGCCCGCAGCTATCTCTGAACGCTCCGGGAAACAGCGGCACGGCGGTCAATGGGGCGGGTACGTCCGGCACGGGTTCCGCTTCCGACCCCGGTGCGGTGTCACCTTCCTCCGGGTCAGACGCGGTGCCCTCTCCCAGTTCCGGGCCGACGCTGTCCGGGTCTTCGGACACAACCGGTCAGGGACCCGGTCAGGGACCCGGTCAGGGATCCCCGTCAGCCGGAACGCAAGCCATCATCGCCGATTATAAACAGGATATCGGGATCTTGTTTGATGCCTGGAAGTGCCAAAATGTCAAGGCCTTTAAAGCGGAACTGGCCAAGGGGTATGCCGGTCCTGTGCTCGAAAACCATGTTAAGCAAGCGGAACCGTACATTACACAGGGCGTGGGTCTTGATGTCCAGAGTGTAACGTTTGACAGTGTCACGGTCGAAGACGCCAACGCCGACACGGCCACCTTGCGGGCCGACTATCGCTATACGGCCGGCGACTGCAGTCTGAAAAACGGTCAGGCGACCGGGGCTCCCACGGATCACAGTGTTCACGTCCGGGTAAACCTGGTAAAGATGAACCAGCGTTGGATCATAACCGGTGAGACCCCTCTGAAAGTCTGAAGCGAGAGGACCGGGCATCAGCCCGGCACCATCAATCGTTGCCCTCGTCCAGCGCTCAAGGTTTCTGAGTGCTGGATTAGGTCTTACGCAATTTCCACAGGCGTAACTTCGGGCGGTTCCCGCCCTACAGAAAATCTATGTTTGGGCCATGGCGCTAAGTCCACGCTCTAAGATGAGTTTAGCACTCACCAGAAATCAGCCCTCTACTCTATATACGACTGATTAGAGATACTATACGCTTTTTTGTGAATGTATATATAGCGATTCATCCCCCGCCTATAGAGGACGGGGGACTTCTCGCAAGCCATATTAAAAAGTCCGGAAGCCGGGTTTGGGAACGAACTTGGGAACGAACTTGGGAACGAACTTGGGAACGAACTTGGGAACGGGCTTGGGAACGGGAGCTGGGAAGGGGGCCGCGCGTCCCGCCTCCCGGCTCTTTCTTGCTTCCACAAGGGGCGGCAGCGGAACCCGCCGTTTCCGGAATTTTGTTCAGCGCTGAACAGTCACCCTTACGCCGCGGCGGCCGTTGACGCGAACGTATGTCATGTTGTAAAAGCGCGCAAACTGTAGTAAACTGTAAGACGGTGATTTTGGACAAAGGTGCGGTTTCACCGTATTTGTACATATAGAAAGGCATCCGCATTACACTGTCTGCGGTACACTATCCGCATGACATTAAAGAGGAAGGGATTCGGTATGATTTTGCGTAAACGAACGCTTCTCCTCATGCTCATTGACGTAGTGCTCGTCAATCTGGCCGCCTTCTTGAGCTTTTATATCCGCTTTGAAGGGACGATCCCGGGCGAATACTATCTGACACTTTACCATACCGCTTGGGCCGCCACATTGATTTCATTGGCGGTTTTCTATGTTTTTGGTCTGTATAATCGCCTCTGGCAGTATGCCAGCACGGGGGAACTCCTATCCATCCTGTTCGCTGTCACAGTCAGTACCCTGGCGACGGTTACCGCGGTCTTCTTCCTGGCGCCCATGCGTCTCCCTCACTCGGTGGCCGCTTTGCTTTGGTTTACGACGGTCCTGTTGGTAGGAGGTTCCCGCTTTACCTGGCGCATAGTTCTCGAAAATATTGCCACCCCGCATGTGCCGGGTTCACAGAAACAAGTCTTAATCGTCGGGGCGGGAGATGCCGGGGTTCTCACCGCACGGGAACTGAAAAACCATAACTTCCGCGAGGGGCGTCCCGTCGGTTTCATTGACGACGACCGGGCCAAACAGAGACTGCACCTGATGGGGATGCCCATTTTGGGGATGCGCAAGGACATTCCCAAGATCGTCAAGAACTACAGCATTGACGAAGTGATCATCGCTATGCCCTCGGCTTCGGGGGATGCCGTCAGGGACATTGTCCAGATTTGTGAAAAGACAGGTGTCGGGCTCAAGATTATGCCGGGAGTCTACGACATGCTGAGCGATAGGGTGAACACCGCTGCCATCCGGCAGGTCCAGGTAGAGGATCTTCTGGGCCGGGAACCGGTTAGCGTGGACCTGGAAGAGGTTTCGGGGTATTTAAGCGGGGAGACGATCCTCGTCACCGGAGGGGGCGGTTCCATCGGCTCCGAGATCTGCCGCCAGGTGGCGAAATTCAGTCCCGGTAAACTCGTGATCGCCGGCCACGGGGAGAATACTGTCTTTGATATCGAGCAGGAACTGCGCTCAGAGTATCCCGAACTGGAGCTGGCGACCGAAATCCTTGACATCAAAGACCGGGAAAAGGTCGGGATCGTCTTTCAGAAATACCGGCCCGGAGTTATTTACCACGCCGCGGCCCACAAACATGTTCCGCTCATGGAGAAAAATCCGGAGGAAGCGCTGAAGAACAATATTGTTGGGACGAACAATTTGGTCGAAGCCGCCGACGCGGTCGGGGTCAAAACTTTCGTCATGATCTCCACCGACAAAGCCGTCAATCCCACCAGTGTCATGGGTACGACCAAACGGGTGGGCGAGATGATCATTCAAAGCATGGACAAGCGTTCGGGAACCAAGTTTGTGGCGGTGCGTTTCGGCAACGTCCTGGGCAGCCGGGGGAGTGTGATTCCGACCTTCAAGCGCCAGATTGCCAAAGGCGGGCCGGTAACGGTTACGCATCCGGAAATGGTGCGTTTCTTTATGACCATTCCCGAAGCGGCGCAACTGGTGATCCAGGCCGGCGCCATGGCCCGCGGAGGGGAGATCTTTATTTTGGACATGGGCAAACCGGTCAAAATCCTGGACTTGGCCCGCGACCTCATCCGCCTGTCCGGCTTTGAGCCCGATGTTGATATTCCGATCAAATTCACCGGTATGCGCCCCGGGGAAAAGCTCTATGAAGAGCTGCTCACGGCCGAAGAGGGGACCTCGGCCACCAAACACAAGCGCATTTTCGTAGCCAAGCCGAATACCATCGACGTCAAAAAGCTGCAGGAACTCATCCAAACAATTAAAGAACGGGGTTCCTACATGACGAAAGAAGAGGTTGTCGGAGCATTGCAAACCGTTGTACCGACGTTCCGCAAGTCCGCGCCGAGGCCCGCGCTCAGGGTTGTGGCCCGGGCGGGCGGAGAGTAAAGTAAAGACGAGTAAAGACGAGCAGAGGCAAGTAAAGGCGAGTAAAGGCGAGCACAGGCAAGTAAAGGCGAGCAGAGACAAGTAAAGGCGAGCAGAGACAAGTAAAGGCGAGCAGAGACAAGTAAAGGCGAGCAGAGACAAGGAAAGACGAGTAAAGACGAGTAAGGGCAAGTAAAGGCGAGTAAAGACGAGTAAAGGCGAGCAGAGACAAGTAAAGGCGAGTAAAGACGAGTAAGGGCGAGCAGAGACAAGTAAAGGCGAGTAAAGACGAGTAAGGGCAAGTAAAGGCAAATAAAGGCGAGTAAAGACGGGTAAAGACGGGTAAAGACGGGTACAGCCGACAAGGACGTTCGCCTTGTGGTGCCGCTGAACCGCGGGAAAAGAGTGCGGTTTGCAAGTCGGCAGGCAGTTGCCAAGGCGGGAGCCACCCCCGGCAGCCGGGGCAGGGAGAAAGAAAAGTTTTGTTCGAAGGGAGCAGCATTTCATGATCACGGTTCAACAGGTCATCACAGACCGGGATACTTTGGCTCAGGCTTTGAAAGATAAGATCGAACGCCATACGGCTCGAATCGGGGTCATCGGGCTCGGCTATGTCGGTCTGCCCTTGGCGGTGGAAAAAGGCAAAGTCGGCTTTCCTGTGATCGGGTTTGACATCAACTCCAAACGGGTGGACAAAGTCAACGCGGGCGAGAATTACATAGGAGACGTGAAAGATATCGAACTCGGGGATCTGGTTCAGCGCGGGGTTCTTAAAGCAACGGCGGATTTTGCCCTGTTGGCGGAATGTGACGTCATCATCATCTGTGTGCCCACACCTTTAACGATAACCCGCGATCCGGACATTTCCTATATTGAGGCTTCGACTCGGGCCATAGCCAAGTATCTGCGCCCCGGGCAGCTCGTGACTTTGGAGAGCACCACTTATCCCGGGACGACCCAAGAAATTATTCTGCCTCTCTTGGCGGAGAGCGGGCTCGAAGTCGGTAAGGATTTCTTCCTCGCCTTCTCGCCCGAACGCGTCGATCCCGGAAACAAACGTTTTTCCACGAAGAATACCTCTAAAGTGGTGGGCGGTGTGACACCTGTCTGCTTGGAGATCGCGTATACCCTTTACGCCCAGACCATTGTCAATGTCGTGCCCGTCTCTTCTCCGGCCGCGGCCGAACTCACCAAGGTTTTTGAAAATACTTACCGAGCCGTGAACATCGCTTTGGTCAACGAGCTCATGCTCCTCTGTGATCGCATGGGCTTAGATATCTGGGAAGTGGTGGAAGCCGCCGGGACCAAGCCTTTCGGCATTCAGACTTTCTATCCGGGTCCGGGCGTCGGCGGACACTGCATACCCATCGATCCTTTCTACCTCACCTGGAAAGCCCGGGAATACGACTTCCACACTCGCTTTATCGAACTGGCGGGGGAAATTAATGTGGAAGTTTCTTACTATGTGGTCAACCGGGTCATCCGGGCTCTCAACTCAGAGAACAAAAGCTTGAAAGACGCCAAGGTTTTTGTATTAGGGGTCGCCTACAAAAAAGACATCGACGATGTCCGAGAATCTCCGGCTTTGAAAATTATGGAGCTTTTGCGCCGCGAAGGCGCCACCGTCAGCTACCACGATCCTTTTATCCCGGTTATCGAACCTCACGGGGGCAGCACTGTGCGTCTGGAAAGCACACCCCTCAGCGACGCTGCCTTAGCGGAGGCGGATTGTGTGCTCATTCTCACCGACCACAGTTCGGTGGATTATGAGCGCGTGGTTGAACAGGCCCGGGTGGTCGTGGATACCCGGAACGCGACCAAGAACGTAAAGAAAAACCGGGAAAAAATCGCCAAGATCTGAGGAAAGGCGTCGGCGAAATCGCAGGCGCAGTCAGTAAGCGCAGTAGTGAGCGCAGTCATGAGGCCGAGTCAGCAAGCACGGTCAGCAAGTGAACTCGTTTAGCTAAAGCTGAACGTCCTGATAGTGTCCTATGGACACTATCAGGACGGATGAGCTGAGCGCAGGCCGCTAAGCCGGTTTCCGGTAGTTTCGGAGCGGACTGTGGCAGGCGGGCAGACGAGCAGGGATCCTTGCGGCCGGGCCAGATCATGATATTCTTTGCGGACAGGTTTGCAGCGTAAGGCCTGAGTGACGGACCGCGTTGGGGGCAGAGGTTAAAAGGAGTGGATTACTTTTGCAGGATAAGGATAAGATTAAAGCGTTAAGATTTGCCATCATCGGCTGCGGACGGATCGCGCCCAAGCATGCGGAATCTATCGCGGCGCTGCCCGAGGCCGAACTCGCCGCTGTTTGCGATATCATTCCGGAGAAAGCCCGGGCTTTTGCCGACAAATACGGGGGAAAACCTTATACCGATTACCTGACTATGCTGCGAGAGGCGGATATCGACGTGGTTACGGTGGCGACTCCGAGCGATCTCCATGCCCGCATCGGGATCGCGGCGGCCCAAGCCGGCAAGCATGTTATGGTGGAAAAACCGATGGCGATGACCTTAAAGAGTGCGGATGAGCTGATTACGGCCTGTAAAGAAGCCGGGGTCAAACTGGCGGTCATCCACCAAAACCGCTTCAACAAATCCGTCAAGACGATGCGCCGGGCTCTGGAAGAAGGCCGCTTCGGTCAACTGACGCACGGCCAGGCTACGATCCGCTGGAACCGCAATGATGAGTACTATGCCCAAGCCCCTTGGCGCGGAACTAAGCTCCGGGACGGCGGGGTTTTAATGAATCAGTCCATTCACAATATCGACCTCTTACAGTGGACGTTCGGTCCGGTGGAGTCTGTCTTCGGATATACGGCTACGCGTTTGCGCAAGATAGAGATGGAAGACGTCGCCGGTGCGGTCATTAAGTTTAAGAACGGCGCCATCGGGCTGATTGAGGCGGCTTCCACGATTTATCCCCGCAACATTGAGGAGACGTTAAATGTCTTCGGTGAGACGGGTTCCGTCATCATCGGCGGGATTGCGGTCAACCGTATTGAAACCTGGGAGTTTCCGGGCGGCGAAAAAGAAAAAGAAGAACTCTTTGCTTCTCAGGAAAGTGACCCCCCCACAGTTTATGGTTTCGGCCACCGCGAAATTATTCAGGACATGATCCGAGCGGTCAAGGAAGGCGGAACTCCGGCCGTCCCCGGTGAGGAGGGCCGCAAGGCCCTGGAGATTATTCTGGCGATTTACCAGTGTCAGGAGACGGGACAACCCGTAATCTTCCCGCTGCGGGAAAGCGCGGCGGATTAGGGGAAACTCCGAATATCGCAGACCATGAAGGAGCGGGGGCTGCGGGCGAAGGTCCGCTCGGGCCCCGAGGCTGAGGACGGGTGATAAGGTGGCACATGACCACGACTATAAGAAAGAGATAAGTAAGCCGGGCAGGGCCGCAAGTATCGACGGCGGGTCAGCCGGCAACGCCTGGGGGGGGTTAAGCGGTCCGCCTGACGAAGCAGCCGACAACTTCCGGGGATTGCCCGGCAATGTTCACGAGCCGGCGGGCCATGGCGCTGAGGCGGTTGAAAATTCCCAGGGGCCGGCCGGTCACGGCGGCGGAGCGGCGGAAAGTCCTTGTGGGCCCGACGGCGACGGAAACACCGCGGACGGCCGCCCGCTGAGTTGTGTGGCGGCGACGGCAGTGATTCCGGAGAGTGCGGCGCTGGGTCCCTTTTGTTCCCTTGGCGAGGGTGTGGTTTTAGGCGAAGGAGTGGTTCTGGGCTCGGGCTGTATTCTGGAGGAGGGAGCTGTTCTCGGGGACGGCTGCCAACTCGGGCACCATGTCACGGTCCACCGGGGCGTACATTTAGGTGCGCGGGTTCGGGTCGGGGATCACAGTACCCTCTATGAGGGCACAGAGTTGGGAGAGGCTTGTTTTATCGGCGGCAACTCCTCCCTGGGCCGCAGACCCAGGCCGGCGGCTTCCAGCACAGTAAAAGTACAAGCGGACCTGCCGCCGCTGAACATGGGTTGTGCTTGTACGGTCGGCTGCGCGGCGGTTCTCTACGCCGGCACTGTGTTTGGGGAGCGGAGTTTCGTCGGAGACGGGGCTATCGTCCGCGAACGCTGTCTTGTCGGTGAAGGGGTAATTGTCGGGAGCGGTGTCACAGTGGAAAACGACACCCGGATCGGAGCCTGGACCAAGATTCAGACCGGATCCTATATCACGGCCTATATGGAAATCGAGGAGCGGGCTTTCATCGCTCCTATGGTCACAACGACCAACGACAATTTCATGGGACGGACTGAGAAGCGTTTTAAATTGGTGAAGGGTCCGCATATCGGGCGTGCGGCCCGGGTCGGCGGGGGAGCGATCCTCCTGCCCGGGGTCAGGGTCGCGGAAGAAACCTTTGTGGCGGCGGGAGCTTTGGTCAGTAAGAATACGGAGGCCCGGCGCGTGGTCAAAGGGTTTCCGGCCCGGGACGTCCGACCCGTGCCGGAGGAGGAACTCCTGCCGTGAAAGCCTGCGGAGTTCGTTCTTCTTCATCCAACTGTGAGACTTCCACTTCTGCAAGTGGGGCTGGGGTACAAGTATTCTTTGAAAGCTTGCGGTTCGGCGATAGTGTCCACAGGACACTATCGTGATGTTTAACTTTAGTTAAACGAGTTCACTGTCGGCCCCGAGAGGAAGAACTTCAGCCATGAAACCGGAACTTTGACTAAGCAAAGGTGGCTGCGGCGTTGGTTAGGGCCGGGAAGGGTTTAATCTGTCGATGAAGATAGCGACCATAGTGGGGGCGCGGCCCCAATTTATCAAGGCGGCTCCTGTGTCCAGAGCTCTGCGCTCCGTGTATCGGGAAGTCCTCATTCACACCGGGCAGCACTATGATTCCAACATGTCGGATATTTTTTTTACTGAGCTGCATATTCCCCGTCCGGACTATAACCTCGGAGTCGGTTCCGGCCGCCAGGGCGAGCAAACCGGAGCCATTTTGAAGGCTGTGGAAGAAGTGCTCTTGCAAGAGCAGCCGGACGCCGTTTTGGTTTACGGAGACACGAATTCTACCCTGGGAGGGGCTCTGGCGGCCGCTAAATTGCATATCCCGGTCTTTCATATCGAAGCGGGCCTGCGCAGCTTTAACCGCGAGATGCCGGAAGAAATTAACCGGGTGTTGACAGATCATCTGAGCACACTCTTGTTTTGTCCGACCCGGACGGCGGTGAACAATTTGTCGGCGGAAGGTATCCAAAAGGGGGTTCATCTCAGCGGCGACGTCATGTACGATGCTTTTCGCTATAACAGCCGCCTGGCGCGTCAGCGCCTTTCCCTGCCGGAGAAGTTGGGGCTCCCCCCCGGGGGCTATATTCTGGGCACTATCCACCGGGCGGAGAACACGGATGATCCCAAGCGCCTGAAAGGAATCCTTCGGGCCCTGGGGCAAGCGGGCATACCGGTGATCCTGCCCCTGCATCCCCGCACCCGAAAAGTCATGGACGATCAAGGATTGGGCGATTTGCTCGCGGGTTCGGATGTGCGGATTCTCGAACCGGTTGGCTACTTGGACATGATTTGTTTGGAAGAGAATGCCCGCAAGATCCTGACCGATTCCGGAGGGGTCCAGAAAGAGGCGTACTTCGCGGGAGTTCCGTGTATCACGCTGCGGGATGAAACTGAATGGACGGAGACAGTGGCGGCAGGCTGGAATGTTTTGGTCGGGGCCGATACCCAGTCTATTCTCAAGGCTGTGACCGAGTTCGCGCCGCCACCCGAGCGCCCTCAAATTTTCGGCGACGGGGATGCGGCCGGAAAGTTTCTCAGCATTTTGAAAGGAGATTGAAAGGATGGCTATTCCGCTGTTGGACCTAAAGGCTCAATATCTGACGATTAAAGAGGAAATCGACGCAGCGATTCAAAGCGTTCTGGATTCGGCCAGGTTCATCTTCGGCCCGCAGATGAAAGCGCTCGAGCAGGAGATGGCTCAGTATTGCGGAGTCAAAGAAGCGGTGGCGGTCGGAAACGGGACGGACGCCTTGTTGTTGACGCTCGAAGCCTTGGGTGTCAGCGCCGGGGATGAAGTGATCACCACGCCTTTCACTTTCTTTGCTACGGCTGAGACGGTGGCCCTCCTGGGGGCGAAGCCGGTTTTTGTGGATATCGATCCCGTGACTCTGAATCTGGATTTGACTCAATTGGAAGAAAAAATTACCGCTAAGACCAAAGCCATCATTCCCGTGCACATCTTTGGCCAGATGATGGATGTGGAGCGGGTGATGGAGATTGCCGCCCGCTATGACCTAAAAGTCATCGAGGACGCGGCCCAGGCCATAGGGGCCGAATACAACGGGAGAAAGGCGGGTTCGATCGGGCACGCCGGTACCTTCAGCTTCTTCCCGACCAAAAACCTGGGCGCTTACGGAGACGGCGGGATGATCACCACGGATGACGAACATCTGGCGGCTCAACTGCGCATGTTGCGTTTTCATGGCTGCCGAACAAAATATTATCACGAAGAGGTAGGTCACAACAGCCGTCTTGATGAGATTCAAGCCGCTATTTTGAGGGTGAAGTTCAGATACCTTGATCAATGGAATGAAGCGCGCCGTCAGGCGGCGTCCGGATATGGCAAACTGCTCGGAGATCTGCCCTTGACCCTGCCGGGACGGGACCCGAAGGCTAAGCCGATTTACCATCTCTACGTGGTGAGGACTGAGAAAAGGCAGCAGGTGATGGAGCGGCTGGCTGAGGCCGACATTGCCAGTGCGATTTATTACCCTGTGCCTCTTCACTTACAGAAAGCCCTGCGGAATCTTGGCTGCCGGGAGGGGGATTTCCCCGTGGCGGAGGGCGCCGCCCGGGAGGCAGTGGCCATACCTTGCTATCCGGAGCTCACACGGGAGCAACAGGAACATATTGCCAGGGTTATGCGTAAAGCTTTGGCCTAGGTCTCCCGTTTAGTGTGGAAGCCCAGATAGGTTTGGGAGGAGGATTAACTTGAATTGGACCGGAGACAACAAGAAACTTACCTACAGTGCCATCTACAGCTTGTTCATCCTCGGCAATCTGCTGCTGGGCGTGCAACTCTGGGCTGTTGATCTCTACGCGTTTGTATTCGGCTTGCTGATTATTAACAAACTGCAGTGGGAGAGCAAGTCGGAGCTCCTTTACAACTTTGTGCTCCTGTTTGCGATTATGGACTTCACCTTTAATCTGCCGGTTGGCCATTTTAATGTCTATTATCTGCATATCGCCCTTTTTATCCTGACGGTCAGCATGTTCATCGAATTCATGCGCCGCAGAAAAACCTGGAGCCTCAAAAGCCTGGCCCAAAACCGCTATTTGCTTTTCCTGAGCATCTTTATCCTGTACATGATTCTTTCTTTGCTCTGGGTGACGCACCTGAAAGCGGCCCTAAAGTATATGGTCGATTATGCCATCATGATTTGCTTCGCCTTGGCGGTTTACCGTTATAACCCCAATCTGGCCAAACTGAAGCAGACCGTGAAATTCCTTTTTTTCCTCACGGTTCCGGCTTTGTTTATGGGACTGCTGGAGATCCTGGATATCCGCATGCCGGTGCGCAACATCTTTATTGATGAAGGCTGGTATGCCAAAGGTCCTTATTACCTGAAGACTATCCCTACGGTTTTCTGGTACAACCCGAATAATTTCGGGACCTTCCTCGTTTTGGCCATGTCCTTTATTTTAGCGGGAATTGCTTTTGCCAAAGAGAGGAAAATCCGTTGGGGCCTGGGCATTCTGCAGGTGGCAATCCTAATCAATATCATCTTTTCCACTTCCCGGACAGCCTATATCACAATGCTGGTCACCATGCTGGGGTTTCTCATCTACTTTAGCGTTACCCGGGAGAAAGAGAAGCGCAAACGCGCGTTTGCCTGGGTCCTGGTGACTCTGGTTGTCTTCTACAGCCTTTCCTTTGTGCCGCAGCTTGACGTCTATTTCGGCAAGTTTAATAATACCGAGTTTCTGAACAAGCTGAGCTTTCACGGTTCTTACCACCCGACGCCCATCGTAGCTTACGGTGACCAGGGTTCGACCAGTGAACGTTATACCATCCTGGTGGATGTAGTTAAGGGAGTGCTGCTCAAAGGGCACCCGGAAGGCTTCGGTGTGGCCAACACGCCTTTTTATATCGGCAGCAAAGAAAACACTTTCGGTATCACGAACGTTCACAGTCTATGGTTCGAAATTCTGGGGGATTTCGGTGTCGGGATTTTCTTGTATTGGATCTTTATCTATCTGAGTCTTCTTTGGGCCTTGCTCAAGAGGTGCCGTCTGAGCCGCACCCGAGCCCCCTACAGTTTTATGAGTTTCCTCTACCTAGGTTTGCTGGCGGCCTTGGCGGGTTTTATTCTCACCTCTTTCGCCCCGAGTTCGGTGATCAACTTTACTGAAATGTGGCTTTTACTCAGTCTGGCGGTTCTCGTGGTCAACAAAGGTGAGAAATTCTTAGCGGAGGATAAAGGAGAGATCTTCGAACGATCTCTTTAGGCAGGCTGCTCCGGCGCCGGGAGCGGCGGGATGCTCCTCGGGCGCGGGGACAGGCTATCACGGGGAGTCTCTGTGGCGAGGGTGGAGCCTGTGGCAAGGGTGGAGTCTGCGACGAGGGCGGCCCCCGTGACAAGGGGGTCCCGCGGCGAAGGTGGAGCCTATGGCTTGGGCGGACCCTGCGACGAGGGCGGGCCCAATGGCGAAAGCGGAGCCTGTGGCTTGGGCGGACCCTGCGACGAGGGGGGGTCCCGTGGCGAAGGTGGAGCCTGTGGCTGGGGCGGACCCCGTGACAAGGGGGGCCCAATGGCGAAGGTGGGTTGAGTTTGCGGGTCTTGATATTGAGCAGTTGGTATCCGAACACCCCGAACCCGGTCAAGGGAGTTTTTGTGCGTGAGCAAGCCAGGGCTCTGAGGGCGTACGGTTTGGAAGTGGGGGTGGTTTATCCTTTTGATGAGGAGGTTCCGGCGGGCAGCGTACGCCGAACCGACGAAGAGGGGATCATAACTTGGCGGGCGAACTCTCTTGGCGGTCCGCTAAATCCCCGCCAGCCGTTCCGGCGCCGTTGGGCCCGTTTCGGCAGCTACCGCAGTGCGCTCAAGTTGCTCCGGGAAGCGGCGGGGCAATTTCAACCGGATATCCTGCATGTGCATGTCGCTTATCCCGCCGGAATCCTCGCTTACTTTTTTACCCGCAGGCGGAAATTGCCCTATGTCATCACGGAACACATGTCTTATCTCCGGGATTATACCGCGAAGTGGCAGCACCGCATCCTTCTTAAGGCCGCTTTTCAAAAAGCACGGCTGGTTATCCCAGTGAGTCTGGCTTTGGCCGGGCAGATCGAAAGCTTCGGCTGGAACCTGAAGCTGCGGGTGCTGCCGAATGTCGTGGACACCTCGCGTTTCACGCCGGACAGCGGGCGCGGGGCCGGAGCAGGTGCCGGACAGACCGGGGCAGGTGCCGGAGAGACCGGGGCAGGTGTCGGACAGACCGGGGCAGGTGCCGGACAGACCGGGGCAGGTGCCGGAGAGACCGGGGCAGGTGCCGGACAGACCGGGGCAGGTGCCGGACAGACCGGGGCAGGTGCCGGAGAGACCGGGGCAGGTGCCGGAGAGACCGGAGCAGGTGCCGGACAGACCGGGGCAGGTGCCGGACAGACCGGGGCAGGTGCCGGAGAGACCGGAGCAGGTGCCGGAGAGACCGGAGCAGGTGCCGGAGAGACCGGGGCAGGTGTCGGAGAGACCGGGGCAGGTGTCGGAGAGACCGGGGCAGGTGCCGGAGAGACCGGAGCAGATTCCCGACGGGACGGAGGGGTCCCCGGGGTTGGGCTTCGACCGGACGAGGACGGTCTCGGACACGGCGGGGCAGATCGCGGGCGTCCGGAGAGAGAGGGACAGCAGGGCCTTGCGCCGCTCAGACTCCTCTTTGTAGGCGGGATGGATGAGACGGAAGTCAAGGGGTTGCAATTTCTGCTGCCGGCCCTGGCTGGTTTGGCGCGGGAGCGCCGGTTCCGCCTGGAACTGATTGGAGATGGATCCTTGCGACAACACTATGAAGCGCGGGCACGGGAACTGGGGATAGAGGGAAGCTGCCGGTTCCGGGGAGTGCTGCCGCCGGAAGAGATGCCCGAACGCTACCGGGAAGCTGATTTCCTCGTCCTTTCTTCCTTAAAGGAGACTTTCGGCTGTGTTTTGATCGAAGCCATGGCTTCGGGCATACCGGTACTGGCCACGGCCTGCGGAGGGCCGGAAAGTCTGGTGACTGCCGAGACCGGGCTCCTGGTCAAGCCCGGCAGCAGCGAGGCTCTTCTCGACGGTATGCGGGAGATGGCCCGGCGGCTTCCCCAATACAAGCCGGCGGTTCTCAGAGCCTACGCCGACACACACTTCGGGCCCCGGGCTTTGGCGGAGGAACTCAAGGGAGTCTATCGGGATGCTCTGGCCGGGTGAATCTTCCCTGAGTCCGGAGAGCGGCCCGAGCGTTCAATCGATTTGTGCCGGAGGAAGTGAACGGATGTTTTCTTCCTGAAGCGAGTTCCGGATCTCCGAGGCTCAACTTCCGCTTTTAGAGGAGAACAAACCGCATGGGTTTTACAAAATCCGTTACCATCACATTTTTGAGCAATATGTTTTTGTTTCTGCTCTCTTTCATCTCGGCCACACTTCTTTCCCGGGTGTTGGGCCCGGCCGGAGCGGGGGTCTGGAATGTCGCCAGCAATTTTCTCACCTTTGGCACTTTGATTTTGGGTTTAGGCTTGTCAGCTGCCAATGTTTTCTTTCTGGGCAAGAACAGGCGGGATTTAGGCGGCATCGTTGGGAATAATATCGTTCTGACTCTGCTCAGCGCCATTATTTTAGTCCCCTTCTACTATCTCAATACCCGCTTTCATTTCCAGTTTCTGCGCGGAGTGAGCGACGCGCAAATGCTGATGGTGCTCCTCGCCGTGCCTTTCATGAATTTAAAAGCATCTCTGCTCAATGTTTTGCTTGGGTTGCAGGATGTTGTGGCATATAATCGAGTTAATGTCGGAGACAAGGTCCTCAACCTCATACTCCTGGTGGCCCTCTTTTTCTACCTGGCCTCCCCCTCTTCCGCGATTCTCGCGGCCCTGGCCGGCACTGTCATCGTGAACGTCTGGGAGATGGCGATCTTGGTCAGGCTTGTCAGACGGCGGGATTTTCTCGAAAAAGTCCCGGGGAGAGAAATCCCGGAGAGAGAAAGCTTGAAGACAGAAATCCCGGAGAGAGAAAGCTTGGGGAGAGAAATCTCGGAGACGGAAAGCTTGGGGAGAGAAATCCCAGAGAGAGAAAGCTTGGGGAGAGAAATCTCGGGGACAGAAATCTCGAAGACAGAAAGTTTGGGGAGAGAAATCTCGGAGACGGAAAGCTTGGGGAGAGAAATCCCAGAGAGAGAAAGCTTGGGGAGAGAAATCTCGGGGACAGAAATCTCGAAGACAGAAATCCCGGGGACAGAAATCCCGGAGAGAGAAATCCCGGAGCCAGGGAAGTGGTCGAGGAGCGGTGCCCTGCGCTATTTATTCAGCCTTGATTTTCCTCTCATGGGTCGGATGCTGGGCTATGGCCTGAAGGCTCAAGTGGGAAATTTCATCCAGAGACTTAATTATAGTTTGGACGTCTTCATCGTTAACTACTTTCTGCCGCTCAATCAGGTCGGCATGTACTGGGTCGCCGTGACGCTGGGGAAAACCCTTTGGGCGGTTTCCGGGAGCATTGCCACCGTCATACTGCCGGTTGCGTCCTCGGCGACGAATCAAGGGGAACTGGATACATTTACCAATCAAGTGACACGGGTGAGCTTGGCCCTGATTGCACTTTTTTCGCTCGTCCTGGGCATAATCAGCAGACCGCTGATCATCTGGTGGTTTACCTACCCCTTTGCCCCGGCGGCTGAGGCTTTTCTCTGGCTCTTGCCCGGTGTGGCCATTTTCTCGATTTCCAACATCCTGGCCAATTATCTGGCTGGGGTTGGCCTGGTGGAGAAGAACATTTATTCCGCGGTCATATCCGGCGTGGTTACGGTGGTGCTGGATTTTGTCCTGATCCCGCGCATCGGGATCAACGGTGCTTCTATTGCAACCAGCCTTTCCTATATCACGTTTACGCTCACCACGCTGTATTTCTACGTCCGGCATACGCGCTGCAGGTGGCAGGATGTTCTCATCCTGAAAGGCGCGGATCTGGCACTGATGCGTCAGACCTTGTCGCAGAGGTTTAAACACTGACAGGGCCGGCGGAAAACTAAAAGGAGGCGTTCATTGTGAGTTGGATTCTGCTCATCCTGGCCGTGGCCCTGGTCATCGGGGGGTGGTGCTATCCGCGTCTGCTGGTTCCCCTGCTCATTGCCGCTTTGCCCCTGGAGATATCCCGCACCTGGTTTCCCCGGCTCAAGCATCTGGAGAAACTGGGGACTTTTGTGGGAATGGTTGATCTTGGCAGGATCATGGCCCTGGCCGTGGTTCTGTACTTTCTGTATACGACAGTGCGTTCACACGGCCCCTGGGCCCGCTACGGCGGCTTCCAGGATTCCTTCAGGGCGGGAACCTTTCCTGACAGGTCCCGGGCGGGTTGGCGGGACCGGCTGTTCTCCCTTTCAGGCATCTATATTCTCTACGGGCTCCTCTCGGTGATCTGGTCGGTTGACCGGCTGCATACCCTAACGGGTGTGGTCCGGCTGGGACTCCTCTGGGTCTTAGGCCTGGCGGTTTACCGTATCCTAACTGAAGAGCGGGATTACTGGCTGGTGCCGCAGTCCTTTGCGGCAGTGGGTACGGCCTTGGCCGGAGTGGGAGTCTATGAAATGGTGAGCCGCCATTTCCTTTGGCTGGGGCAGATCTACCAGGTTTTGCACCGTTATAACGCGACGTTTGTGGACGCCAACATCTATGCGCGCTTTCTCGTCTTGGGCATGCTCGCCACTTCGGTTTGGCTCTTAAACACAGTCCCGCGTGCGGGTCGGGTCATCGGTTATCTGGCGCTGGCAATTCAGTTGGCGGCGCTTTTGGGCACGGGTTCACGCACAGGCTGGGCGGCCTGCGGCTTGGCTTTCATTCTCTTGGCTGTCCTTGTGCCCAGAAAACCTGTCTATGTGATTCTCGCGGGGGCTATTCTCCTGGGGGGCGTGGTTTTGCTCGTGGACCCGGCCGTTTTTCTCCGGATT
Source organism: Acididesulfobacillus acetoxydans (assembly GCF_902729405.1). Lineage (GTDB taxonomy): Bacteria > Bacillota > Desulfitobacteriia > Desulfitobacteriales > Desulfitobacteriaceae > Acididesulfobacillus > Acididesulfobacillus acetoxydans. The sequence continues at coordinate 294,841 of NZ_LR746496.1, read as the reverse complement.
CAGGATTTGCGCCATGGCCTCTTGGCAGCTTCAACCGAACGCAGCTATCTATGGCAAGCGGGCTGGGATATGTTTGTGAAACACCCCCTCTTCGGTGTAGGTCTGGGTGGTTTCCAGAAGGTGATGCTGACCCGCTATGCCTCCGTAATCCGCAACGGAGTGAGCCTTTCCCACACGGCCCTGATGACTACGGCGGCGGAGTTGGGCATAATAGGCGTAAGTATCGTGCTGGCTTTTCTGCTGGTTCTCTTGGCCAGGGCTGTGCGCGCGGGGCACAGGCTGCGCGTGGGAAGCGACTGGTCAGAAAGCTACCCGCGGGCCCTGCTGACGATCTTTGCCGTTCTGGGAGTCTTCGTCGTCTTTGTCAGTGCCCAAGGGGAAGGCCGCTTCTGGGAAGACCCCTACCTTTGGATTCTTCTCGGGTTGCTTGGGGCTCTGGCGGGTGCGGGGGAGGTGACCTAAGTGCGCCTGTGCTTTCTCGGCGATGCCGGCAGCATTCATTTGCAGCGTTGGCTGACCTATTTTGTTTCCCTCGGTCATGAGGTTCATGTTGTCTCGTTCCGGGACTGTCCGGTCGAGGGCGTTCAGGTGCACCTGCTGGCTTCCGGCCGCGAGGGACGGCTGGCCTACGTGAAGGCCCTCACCAAGGTTAGGGGGATAGTCCGCCGGATTAACCCGGACATTTTGCATGCCCACTATGCCACGAGCTTTGGCCTCCTGGGCATCATGAGCCAATTTCACCCTCTGGTCGTCTCGGCTTGGGGTTCCGACGTTCTGGTTGCCCCGGTACGGTCCTACTGGCTGAGAAAGGTGGTCGAGTGTGTCCTGCCGAGGGCGGACGCACTGACCTCCGACTCCCTGTACATGTCCGGACGGATGGAAGAGCTCCTGCACAGGGTTCCCAAACGCCTGTTGACGGTGACCATGGGGGTTTCCCAGGCTTGGTTCGACGGGATTACGCCGGCGGACAAGAAGCCGGCCCAGATCTTGAGCCTCAGGGGGCACCAGCCTATCTATAACATTGATATCATCCTGAAAGCGATACCGGAAACCGTGCGGGCGGTGCCCAAAGCGAGGCTGGTTCTGGCCGGGGAAGGGGAGGAGACCCCTAAGCTTAAGGCTCTGGCGGCCTCGCTCGGGATCGAGCCTTTTGTCCGATTTGTGGGGCAGCTGCCGCACAGTGAAGTTGAGGCTTATTTGAATGAATCGGCTGTTATGGTGAGTGTTCCCTCCTCGGACGCGACGGCGGTTTCCCTGCTCGAGGCCATGGCCTGCGGGTCGTTCCCGGTGTTATCCGATCTCCCCGCCAATCGGGAATGGGTGAGCGACGGTATTAACGGACTGATCGTGCCGGCTAAAGACGCGGCGGCGCTGGCCGGGGCCCTGATCCGCGGCCTGCGGGATCAAGGGTTGAGGGAGCGCGCGTTTGAACGCAACCGGAAAAAGATCCGGGAGAGGGCGATTTGGGAGGATAACATGGCCGAAGTTCAGAGCTTATACGGCGATTTGCTGCGGCTGAATTTCAACAAAGGTGGGTCTGGAGCATGAACATCTGGCAAATGTTTCGGGCTTATGGCGGCATGGTTTTCGGCCAGACGGATTATTGGCACCCGGATATGCCGGCCAATGCCGAGCTGAATTCCGGGAAGGTGGACAAATATCCGGTGGCCATGGGGAGCAAAGCCTACTATTCCGGGGAATTCGACAGCCGGGGTATTCCCCTGGTCGAGATCGACGGGCAGCTCTGTTACCTGCCGGTAACCATCGCTCAATGGGCTTTGGGACATTATGACGAATATATTGATCACGGTGGGGAACTTCATCAAACTATATTTCTTTGCGCTGCTGATTGGCTGGTCGAAAACCAGGCGGAACTTCGGCCGGGTCTTTGGGGCTGGATCAATGAGCACGATAAGGAGATCTATGCTCTCAAAGCCCCCTGGCTGAGCGCGCTCTCACAGGGGCAGGCGCTCTCCGTTCTGGCCCGGGCTCATCTGGCGACCCAGGATGAGAAATACCTAAAGTGCGGCGACAGGGCGCTGCGCGCGTTTTCCGTGCCCGGGGCGCAGGGAGGCGTTCAAGCCACGCTGGAGGGAGGAATCTTCTATGAGGAATATCCCTCTGCGATTCCGTCTTATGTTCTTAACGGGTTTATTTTCGCGCTGTGGGGTTTGTGGGAGTTCTTCCTGGCCGGGGAAAATCCCGAGGCTAAAGCGTTCTACGAGCAAGGGCTGCAGACACTGAAAAAGAATGTGATGAAGTTCGATGCCGGCCGGCTCAAATGGTCGCTCTATGACCTCTATCCCTTTCGGGTGGCGGACATTGCCAGTATCTTTTATCACAAACTGCAAATAGAACAGCTTAGGGCCATGTTCCTGCTCAGCGGGGAGGAAGTCTTTGCGACAGTGGCCCGCCGCTGGGAAAAAGGACGTCGAAGCCGCCTGACCTATGTGCTGGCTACGGCGGCTAAAATACGGCACAAGCTTTCGATCAGACGCCAGAGCAGCTACGTGGCGAAACGTAGGTCAGAGGTCAGAGGCCGGAGGTCGGAATAGGCCCGGAGTAGACGACGGGGCAAAGAGAGGCCGGAGGTCAGAATAGAGCGGGAATAGGCGAGCGGCCACCATGGGAAGCCCGGGGGAATAGGGAAGCCCGATGGAATGGGAAGCCCGATGGAATAGGAAGCCCGATGGAATGGGAAGCCCGATGGAATGGGGAAACCCGATGGAATAGGAAGTGCGATGGAAGAGGGAAACCACACGAAATGGGAAACCCGATGGAATAAGGAAGCCGGAGGATGTTGTTGATGGGCGAGCCGAGAGAGCCGCTGAAAAAACCGAGGAAAGTTTTGTTCATTGCGTACTTCTTCCCACCTTTGGGGGGAAGCGGAGTCCAGCGTACCCTGAAATTTGTAAAATACCTGCCCCAATTTGGAGTTCAACCGCTGGTAAGCACAGTGCGCAACGGACATAATTTTGCTTACGATGAAAGTTTGCTCGGGGAGGTTCCGGCCTCGGTCCGGGTCTTTCGTTCGAACTCGCTGGAGACTTTGTGGCTGCGTAAGGTGATCGAGAAAGCAGCCCGCAGGGGGCGGGGCGCCCGAGGAGAAACCGACACGGCGGGAGTATCCGGCGCGCCGGTGCAGGCGGGCGCGATCGGTGCTCAGGCCCAGGGAAAGGCGACCGGCACCCGGGCGGAAGCGCAGGAGCCCGACGCTCGGGCAGAAGCGAAGGTGCCAGGTGCTTCGATACAGGCGGGAACGTCCGGCGCCTCCATACAGGCGGGGGCATCCGGCGCCCCGGCAGGAGCGATGGAGAACACCCCCAGAACGATGAAGCAGAGGATCTTTGATTTTATTGACGACTATCTGTTCATCCCGGATTCTAAGGTGCGCTGGCTGCCCCTGGGGTTTCTCTCCTCCGGCAGGGCAGCGCGTCGGGAGAAGGTTGACGTCCTGTTTTCCTCCTCCTACCCGTACACGGTGCATATCATGGCTCTGTTAGTTCAGAAGGTCCACCGTTGTCCCTGGATCGCCGATTTCCGGGATCCTTGGGTGGGAAACGAAGCCATGGCTAAAGACATCGCGCTTCGCAGAAAACTCGATGCCTGGCTGGAACGCAAAGTTGTAAAAAACGCCTCTTATGTCGTCAACGTAACGCCGAGCATTACCGAGATGTACCGAGCGCGTTATCCCGAGTACAGGGAAAAGTTTGTCACGATTACGAACGGCTTTGATCCACAGGATTTTACCCATGTCGTCCCTCATGAATTTGACAAGTTTACCCTCATTCATACCGGGATCCTGAGCAAGAAGCGCAGCCCCGAGACGTTGGTCCGCGCACTGGAGGGCTTGGTGTCAGAGCGCCCGGAGCTGAGGGATAAGCTTCAGGTCGTGTTCGTCGGTTACATTCCGGAGGAATTCCGGCAGATGTTCAGGGAAAGCGCGGTTGCCGATTTATTTCAGGTCTGGCCTTACGTTCCGCACAACGTTTGCCTGGACTACCTAGCCGGGGCTCAGCTGCAACTGTTGATTTTTGACGACAGTCCCGAGACGAAGGCGGCCTACAGCGGTAAAATCTTCGACTATATCGGCGCGCAAAAACCCATCCTTGGTTTTCTGCCGCAAGGAGTCGCCGCTGACCTGATTCGTGAGAAAGGGATCGGCAGTGTCGTGGGGATCGGGGATGTGGAGGAGGCCCAAGCCGCCTTAGCTAAACATTATGATGAGTGGGCCAACGGCGTGCGGTCCGTCGACTCGATCGAGCGCTGTGCCGAGTTCAGTCGGGTGAGTTTAGCAGGACAGTTGGCCGAACTGATAGAGAGCACGGCCCGGGTCGCTGAAGCTAAGTGGGATAACCGGAAGCAAGACTAGGTTCACTGAAGGAGATGCGGTCGTGCGTATTCTTATGCTGACACAATATTTCCCTCCGGAGACCGGGGCGGCCCAAGTCCGGCTGCTGGAAATCGCCAAGGGGATTCGGGCGGCGGGGCACGAGGTGGAAGTGGTCACGGCCTTTCCCAACCACCCCGAAGGGATTATCCCTGCGCCCTACCGCGGGAGATTTTTCCGACGGGACGAGGTGGAGGGAATACCCGTTTACCGCACCTGGATCTACCCGGTGCCCAGAGGAAGCTTCTGGAAACGGTTGCTCAATTATTTTTCCTTTGTCTTTTCTGCCGCTTGGGGGATTCTTAAGGCCGGTCCGGCCGATTACCTCTTTGTCGAGAGTCCTCCCCTCTTTATTGGCTTTACTGTGATGTTCGCTAGACGGGTCAAAAGGGCAAAAGTGATTTTCAATGTCTCGGATCTCTGGCCGGAGTCCGCGGTTTCTCTGGGACTCGTTACGAATAACACCCTCATTGGGCTGACGACGCGTCTGGAGGAACATCTTTACAAAATCTCCTGGCGTATCTCTACTCAGACCGAAGGAATCGTCCGGACCTTGCAGGAACGGGGGATTCCGGCGGAGAAACTGGTTTTACTGCCCAACGGGGTGGATCCCGCTCTTTTTCAGCCGGGAGACCCCGAACGCAGATTAGTGCAAGAGCTGGACCTGGAAGGCAAATTTGTCATCCTTTACGCCGGGACGATGGGTTATGCGCACGGGTTGGAGGTGGCCCTGCGGGCGGCTGATATCCTGAGGAGAAAGGAAGAGGGACGGGATGTCGTCTTTCTCTTCGTCGGAGACGGCTCAGAGCGGCCGCGGCTGGCGAAGACGGCTCAGGAACTGGGGCTTGATAATATCCGCTGGGTTCCCTTTCAGCCGCTCGGGGAGATCCACCGTTACTACAACCTGGCGGATGTTAGCCTCTCTACGCTGCGACGCTATAAATTGGCGGAAGGAGTCCGTCCCTCCAAGGTTTTTCCGGGGCTAGCCAGCGCCAAACCTCTAATTTATGTGGGGGAAGGGGAAGGCGCGAAAATCATCCGCGAAAGCGGCGGCGGACTGGTCCTGCCGCCTGAGGAGCCGGAGCGCTTGGCGGAGGCGGTACTCACGCTTAAGTCCGACCCGGGGCTGCGTGAGGAAATGGGCCGGCGGGGCCGGGAATATGTTATTAGGCATTATGACTGGCAGTCGCTCGTCCGGCGCTGGCTGGAAGGGATGGGATTGCTGGGAGACCGGAGAGTGGAGTCTGCAGCCGGGAGACGGGAGAGAGGGGTCAGCAGTGGGGAAACGGAAGTCAGTGAGCAAGAGCTGCGAGTCATTGATCAGGAGTTAGGGAGTAACGTTGGAGACCGGAAGCCCTGAACCGCGATCCTGCGGGCTTGAGGCCGCGGAATTAGGGCCTGCAGTTCGGAATTAGGGCTTGCGGTTTGAAATAAGAGTTTGCGGTTTGGAATAAGAGTTTGCGGTTCGGAATTAGAACTTGCGCTTTGGAATAAGAGTTCGCGGTGTAGAGTCAGAGTTCGCGGTTCAGAGTTATCAGAGTTCACAGTTTGGAGTTCAGTTTGGAGTTTGGAGTCAGGGTTTGGGTCCGGAGGGAGTGCCTTCCGGCCTCCGGCCTGTGATCTCCGGCCTCCGATAAGGGGGGTGAAAGGGAATGGCGAAGTTGGTGCTGCTTGCCAATGCAGCAAGCCCTCATACCGAAAAATGGGCCTCAGAGCTGGCCCGGCGGGGCTGGCAGGTCGAGATCATCAGTTTCCTGCCGGCGTCCATTCCTTCGGTCAAAGTGCACGTCACCCCGCCGTTTTTTGGAGCCAAGGCGGATGTCCTCATCCGACGCAGCTGGATCAAGAAAGAAATCGCCCGTATCCGGCCGGACCTGGTGCACGCCCATTATGCCACCAGTTTCGGCTTGCTGGGAGCTCTGGCCGGGCGTCATCCTCTGCTCATCTCAGCTTGGGGCAGCGACGTTTTTTCCTTTCCCCGTAAATCCATTTTACACCGCAAGCTCTTGGAATGGACGTTGAAACGGGCGGACGTGCTCTGTTCCACCAGCCGGGTCATGGCTCGGGAGATGCAGCGCTACGTGGGCGAGGAGCGGGAGATCGAGGTTATTCCTTTCGGGGTGGATGTCGAGTACTTCACCCCGCCCAGGACTTGGCCGGGGCAGGAAGGCCCGGTAGGTTCGGAGCGCAAACCGGTAGATTTGGATTGCGTACCGGTGGATAGGGAGCGGGACGGGCCGGCTCCGGGTCGGGACATGGGGGTTCCGGTTCCGCAAGGAAGGGCTGCGGCAGGGGAAAGGGTGGATCCCACGCACCCGGAGGGAGATCCCGAGCCGGGTGGTCGTTCCGAGCACCCGGTCGCCTTCGGAGTCGCGAAGTACCTGCAGCCGGTCTACGGGCTGGATGTTTTGCTCAGGGCCTTCGCCGAACTCGAACGGAGGCTGCCGGGCCGGGCCGTACTCCGGATCGCCGGGGACGGGCCGGACAAAAACCGGCTGCACAAGCTGGCCAAGCACCTGGAGGTTTGGTCCAAAGTGGAATGGTCCGGACTCATTCCCAACCGCAGAGTAGCCGCCTTCTACCGGGAGTTGGACGTGGTGGTCGTCCCCTCACATCAGGAGAGTTTCGGGGTGACGGCCGTAGAGGGATCTGCCTGCGGGCGCCCGATCATTGCCAGCAAAGTAGGCGGGCTGCCGGAGGTGGTGACCGATCATGAAACAGGCCTCCTCATTCCGCCTGGGAATGTACGGGAACTCAGCGCCGCCATGGAGTACATGGTCAGGCATCCCGCGGAGCGTCGGCGCTTTGGCGAGGCAGGAAGACGTTTTGTTTTGGCGAAGTATAACTGGATGGAGAACGTCTCACAAATGGAGCGGGTGTACAGGAGGCTCCTGGGTTAGGGAGCCGGTATATAATCCGAATGGCCCCATAAGCGCTTCCTTACCGCGTCCTCTTGGAAGGCGCAGTGATGTGCTTGAGGTATGAAAAGAGTGCCGGGAAACACAATAGCACTGAACTCTGAAAGCGAGGATGGGGTGGGGGCGGCAGCGGCACAGGCGGGGGTTCCTCTCGGATAAGGGAGCCGGGGCCGGCCGGAATTGGCGGTTTGGAGAAAAGTATGGTTTTACTTGAAAGGAGTCTTGTCTTATGCCTCGTCAAGAGTTTTTACCTTATGCTTTGCCGTTGATCGAAGAGGATGATATTGCCGAAGTGGTGGACAGCCTTAAATCCAACTGGATCAGCAAAGGTCCCAAGACCGCGGAGTTCGAGCGCCGTTTTGCCGAATATGTGGGAGCTAAACACGCCGTGGCCGTCAATTCCTGCACGGCCGGACTCTATCTCTCCCTGGTGGCGGCGGGCATCGGACCGGGGGATGAGGTTATCACCACGCCCATGACTTTCGTCGCTTCGGCCAACGTGGTACTCCACTGCGGGGCCAAGCCGGTCTTTGTTGATATTGATCCCGTGACGATGTGCCTGGATGTGAACAAGATTGAGGCGGTCCTTACTCCGCGCACTAAGGCCATTATTCCCGTGCATATCGCCGGGCACCCCTGTCCGATGGATGAAATTTTGGCCTTGGCCGGGAAACACCATCTATTTGTGCTGGAAGATGCGGCCCATGCCGTCTACACCAAGTACAAAGGAAAACTCATCGGCACTCTCGGAAATGCCACCAGTTTCTCTTTTTATGCCACGAAGAACCTGGCCACCGGTGAAGGGGGCATGGTCACCACGGATGACGAAGCCCTGGCGGAGAAGATCCGGATCATGAGCCTGCACGGGATGAACCACACGGCTTGGAACCGCTATAGTTCCGCGGGTTCCTGGTACTACGAGGTCCTCTATCCCGGCTATAAGGACAACATGACGGATATCCAGGCGGGATTGGGGTTGACTCAACTGGCTAAACTGGAAAGAATGCAGGGCAGGCGGGAAGAGATCGCTGCCCGTTACAACGAAGCCTTCGGCCGCCTGCCCGAACTGGAAACGCCGGTCGAGCTGGAGTATGCCCGGCACGCCTGGCACCTCTATATCATCAAGCTCAACCTGGATCGGCTTACGATTGACAGGGCCCGGTTTATTGAAGAACTAAAAGGGCAAAATATCGGCACGAGCGTACATTTCATTCCGGTGCATTTCCACCCCTATTACCGGGATACCTTCGGCTATAAGCCCGGGGATTATCCTCAGGCGGAAGCCGTGTTCGGGCGCATCATTTCCCTGCCGCTCTATCCAAGGATGACGGATCAGGATATCCGGGATGTTATCGAGGCGGTCCAGACGGTTGTGGAGCATTCGCGGCGCTGAACCGGGCGGCAAATTGCGAGGGCATATGTGATACAATAGAGAAGGATGGATTTCGGCATCCCTTAACGCAGCGAGAAAGAACTTGGGCCCTTGCGGTGAGAAGGAGAAAGCAAGGAGTTTTCAAGAAGGGAGAGGGCCAAAGCAGGAAGACGGCAGGTAAGCCTTGTTGACTGATTCGGAAAATGCTTGAGAATCCGAAGCTGCGTATTGAGGCCTTGGTTAATTTTAATGAGCGCGATTGCGCTAATGTCTGTGCCCGGCGAAGGATTCCGATTTACGGAAAGGGCGCTTCGGCATAAAGGTGGGAGGAACAGTGGGTTATGGGGAAAAGCCCTGCAGCCATGGATCGTGACATACGAGACCTACATGAGAAGACAACGGCCGGGTCCTCCCAGGCGCATGCGGAGGCTGTACCGGCCTATCCGGCTTGGCAGCTCAGAGCAAAACGCGGCTTGGACATCCTGGTGGCGGCGCCGCTCCTCATCTTGCTCTCGCCTTTGTGGCTCATAGTTGTCCTGTGGATCAAGGGCGATTCCCCCGGACCGGCCCTCTTCCGGCAGACCCGGATTGGCCGGGAGGGAGAGCCCTATACCATCTATAAGTTCCGCACCATGATCGTGGACGCGGAGAGGCTCATGCGGCCCGCCTTGGAGCAGGTGCGGGAGCTGGAGGGTTTTGTCTTCCAGCAGAAAGACGACCCTCGCATTACCCGCAGCGGCCGGCTCCTGCGCAAGACCAGCCTCGATGAACTGCCCCAGCTTCTGAACATCCTCAAAGGAGATATGAGCCTAGTGGGTCCGCGCCCCGAAGTGCCGGAAATCGTCCGGCTCTATACCCCCGAGCAGCGCCTCCGCCTCAAGGTTCCCCCCGGGGTGACCGGGCTGGCCCAGGTTAACGGGCGCAGTGAACTCACCTTGGGTGAAACCATGACCTACGACCTGGAGTATGTGCGGCGCTGGAGTTTGGGTTTGGATCTTAAGATTTTGCTTAAGACAGTCAGCGTGGTGTTTAGCGGGAGAGGGGCGTATTGAGATTCTGGGACATGAAAAACCGGTGATCCTGGGTTCTGTCAAAGGATCACCGGTTTTTGGGCTGCCTTTTTGTGCATACCGGCCTTGAAAACATCCTGCCGGCCGGCTTACCTGGCTAGGTTCCGGATCTCTTCCTTTGGGAGGCCGGTGAGTTCCGCCACCTCATCGATGTTCATACCTTTGAGCAGGAGTTTCTTGGCCATTGTTTTAAGAGCCTCCTTGCGGCCCTCCTTGCGGCCTTCATCTTTAGCTTCTTCTTCCAGTGCCCGCAGGACCTTGCTCATCCTTAACACCTCCAGTATCTTTCGGACATACGCCTGATCGATAAAATTGTCTGATATGGCAATCACACAGCCCATGAGAAACGCCCTTTGCACCTTATCTTGGATCTTGCCAGCCAGTTCGACGGCTTCGACAGCGCGTTCCGCCCTTGACTTGGAACTCTTCATCAAAGGCAAAAATGCGAATTTTAACGGGTCCAGTTCCTCCAGGGGATCACCTCGTAAGATTTTCTTTCTTAAATCCTCAATAATGCTGTCCCCGTCGTAGCCGTGCATATAGACGGCCCTGGCACAATATGAGATGGAACCACAGTCCAGAACCTCTGCCGCCTGTGTGATGCCGGCAGCGTAGACTACATAGGTATGGACTGGCTTTCCGCGTTTGCGGTAAAGAGCTACGTCGTACTCCAGAAACCGCTCCAATTCCTTGGGGCCTTGGCCGTTTTGAAACTCCAAATGCAGATAACTGTCATCAGCCAAATAGAACACAAAATCCATCGTCTTCTGTTGAACCTTGATGGCTGGGAGATTTGCCGGCTCAGCCCGAACAATCGGAGCGGTATTAATGTCATAGAAGTTTAGGACACGGTTGGAAAATATTTCGGTTAAGGATTTGAAGAGAATATCCTTGTGCTGATAGGGTATCTCTTTGCTTCCCAAGCTTGTTATCCCCTCTCTTTGATATCATTATATCGCTGGAAGGAACAAAAATGAAGAATTATCAGGGTGCCGCCTAGAAGAAATATTAGGAGCTAACACATCGCAACGTGAGACCCCCTCCCACTTGGAGAAGACTTGTGGAAGCGGCAGTCTCACGGTTGCATGAAGAACTCATACGTCGAAAATTACAGATAGAATCACACATCGAAAATTATAGATGGAGCAAAGGAAGGAAGACCTGAAAGGCTCTGCCTATATCAGCGTAAATGTTCCTGCAAGAGCGGGAAAAGCTGTTTGGCGGTGTCACTGTCGACCCAGTAGAGAGACCAGTCGGCGACGCCGCCCAGATGGTATTGGTCCAAGAGGCCGAGTTTGGCGTTCCAGCTCTGGGGATCGTCGAAGTAGACGATATGCTGGGCTTTGTTGGCATCCGTGTAGGTGAAGTGGGGAATTCCCACCGTGTCTTTGAAGGTGCTGTTCGCCACATAGGACGAAGTGTCACGCTGAATGGAAGCGTTGTAGGTTTTGGCCAGGTTAAGCGTGTCCGAAAGGTTCCAATGGACATGCGTATAAGTCGCCGGTTGGTCTCCCCGGGGCGGAACCACGGTCCAGTCCCGGGCGTAATAGGGGAGGCCGAGGAGAACCTTGCTCATATCCACCCCTTGGCCTTGGGTATAGGAGAGAACGGCGTTCACCCAATCCAAAGGAGCGACCGGTCCGGGGGTCGCGGTGCTGAAATCATAGGTCATGAGATCCAGATAATCGGCGGCTTGAGCCAGGTCATGGTAATTATACTGGGTGTACCAAGACTCCGCCCCGGTACGGGACATGACGGCGACCACCACCTGCTTGTTGAGCGGGTGCAGGGCGGCGGCGAGAGCCTGGACGAGCTCCGTCAGGCCAGGGCCCGAGCTTGCCCGCATACTCTCCAGATCTACCACGATTCCGTCCGCCCCCGTGGCTTGAAGACGGCCGACAATTTGGCGGACCAGCTTGGCCCGGGCCGTGTCGGAAGTGAGCACACTGTCCGTTCCCGAACCCCCGGTCAGGGTGGGAAAGACTTTGAGACCGCGGCTGTGAGCCAGGCTGACAAACTGGACGTACTGTCCGTCGGCGGTCGAGCTGTCCCAGATGCCCGAGAGCGAGCCGTCGGCACTCGAGGACCCTGCCGGAGGGTCATTGAGATAATACCAGCCCGGTGCGACCACATCCGCGTAGGAAGTGGCCGGGTGCGGGATGATATTGACCTGGCTCTCTTCCCCCGCAAAGCTCGAGCCCTGGACATATTGAAGAGAAAGACGCGGCTGGAGGGAGCCTGTGCGCAGGATGCTCTCCGTACCGTAGGGAATCGCCCCCCAGCCCCCCAAGAGGATGAAAGAGGCGCCGGCACTGCGGCGGGCGGAGATGTAAGAGAGGGTGGCGGGCGGAAGGGGCTGCGGAGGGACGAGGACCACCGGGCTGTTGGTTTGAGCGGCGAGCGGGGCTCCGGCCAGAGCGTCGGGGAAAGTTTCTCCTGTCGCCACGTAGACCTGCGAGCCCGTGAAGTTGAGAGCGCTCACCACCGCCATGTTTGTGGTGTAGCGGTCCGGTCCGGCCAGGCGCTTGACTGTGAAATGCGCGGCTTCCAGGGCATTTTCCACGCTCGGGGCGATGGCGCCGGTTCCTCCGATCAACGTGACGGAGCTTACGCCTAAGTTGCGCAGGGCCTGGAGAGTCACGTCAGGCAGCGCATTGCTGTCCGTGAGCAGGAGAGGGATTCCCTGAGCCGCGGCATAAGACGAAACGCTGAGCGCGTCCGCAAAAGAGGAGCCCGATGCCAGGAAGGCCTGGGAGGTATGGCTGACGGCCGCTTCCGCCACAGCCGCGGCGGTCCCGTAGCGGTCCGTCCCGGCCAGGCGCTGAACCGAGAGGCCGAGGGACATGAGGCTGCTTTCCACTTGAGGGCCGAGGGCTCCCGAGCCGCCGAGGAGAAAGACCCTTTTCGCCTGCAGGTCATGGATGGCCGAGAGGGTCACCGCGGGAAGGGCATGGGGATCGCTGAGAAGAAGGGGAGCGTCCATGGTCCGGGCCAAGACTCCCCCAGCCAGGGCATCGGGATAATCATCTCCCCGGGCCAGAATTACCGTATTGGCCTGGGTCCAGCCCGTCTCCGCGATCCGGGCAGCCGTGGCGTAGCGATCGACGCCTGCCAAGCGGGAGAAGACCGGGTTGAGCACGGTGGCCGCCTGACCCGGCGGGGGGAGGATCAGAGTCCGGCCCAGGAGGAGAGTCAGGGTGCAGACGAGGAGAAGGGATACCTTGCGGAAACGGCTTGTGCGTTTAGGGATAAACTCGGAAGGACCACAGGGCCGAAACAAACTTTTCATAAGTTCTCCTTTCATTCTTAAAATTCACACTCAGGATCATCCTTTGGGATTTGGGGTTATCCTCGGAGCCGTTCTCGGGAACTTGGGATCATCCTTGGGATCATGTCCCCGATCTTCTCGGAGATTCCCGCGGGCCGACAGGCAGGGCGTAACTCCCGCTGCCGGCGTTACAGCCGCTGTCCCGGGAAGGACCTCCCGGGTACTTATTATTCGCCACTGATAGGAGAGATCCCTGGTCGAAATGCCTCAGGAAAAAGGTGGATTTAGAGAAAGTGGGGAATTAAGCTATTCTTAATGAGGAAGTTCCGGCGGGGAGAGAGGATTCGGGAGAAAGCCGTCGAAAGCTAATACGACAGATTCCCAAACGCGCCTCTTTTCCTCTCGGCCTCTCAAAGTCTGCCCGCGCCAACGTATTCTGCTATGGAAGAGGCTGCGGCGAATGGCTTGGAGGTGACCCTGGTCGGAGGAACCAACGTGCTTTCGGACAGGGTGCGGGTATGGTGGAAGGAAAGATATCGTTGCCCTACCTTCTGGCGGGAGTGACCGTCGCGCTGGACCCCGGTCACGGCGGAGCGGATGCCGGCGCGGTGGGTCCGGCCGGGACGCCGGAGAAAAACAACACCCTGGCGATCGGTCTGGACCTGGTGGATTCACTGCGGGCGGCCGGGGCCAAGGTCGTTCTCACCCGGTCGGGGGACGCACCCCCGACCGGGAACGCTTAACACACCTCAATGCCGGCGGTACTCATTGAAGTGGCCTTCATCTCCAATCCCAAGGAAGAAAAACTCCTCGGTACTCCCGCCTTCCGGCAGCAGGCCGCCGAGGGGATTTATCAGGGAATCCTGGCCTACAAAGGGGCCTGAAGAGGGGGCGGGGTGCCGGAACCTCGGCGGAGCCCGTACTTTGTCCGGACTGGGCGCTTAGGACGCCAAGGGCTGGGACCGCATAATGAATAATATAATAAGGAACCGATTAGTTTGGATACGAAAGGAAAAGAGGGGTAAAAGTTCCTGCTCACTTTTTCTTTTTCCGGCAGGAACCGGGGACAGACCTGTCGAATGCTATAAGCGGGTCAAGCGGTCCTGCGAAATCCGACAGCCCACAACTCCTTAACATCTTCTTCACCGAAGAGAGACAAATTTTTACCAGTTTTAAGCCAAAAGCTCTGGAAAAAGACCCGGTTTTAAGGTACACTGATTACGGGTTTGGGGCTCATAGCGCGCCCGGAGGAACCGCCCGGCGGATTGCCTTTCCCCGAAGCTTCGGGCCCCGGGTTCCGGACAATGGGTTTCAAGCCACTGGCTTCGAGTTTTGGTTTTGGATCGCCGCAAGGGGAGAAAGTCTTTTGCGGAAAATTTTCGGGCACGGCAGGAATATTCGTTTTGCCAAAGAATACTTATAGCGAATGTAGAACCTATTATAGGTTTCTTCATTATTGCCGTCTAAAGGGTAAGCCACCCATGAGAGTTTCTTCTCAAAGGGGGGACGCCCCCGACAAGACATCGGGTGGGTGCCTTTAGATATTGCGCAATGTCTAAAGATTTTGCGGAACTTTAAGGGGGTGAGGGATAAAGCGTAGGACAACACGGTGAGAGGCGCAAGCGGATCGAGAAAGAGAATTTCCCGCGTGAGTCCTCCAAGACAGACAAGTCCCAAAAAGAAAGAGAGGAGAAAATCACTACATGAGAAAGTCTAAGAAGACCTTAGCCATCTTGGCCATCGTCGCCATGGTCCTCATGCTGGTACCTGTCCAGGCCTTCGCCGGTACAACGACAGCGACATCCCGCCTGGCCGGCACCGACCGCATCGGGACAGCTCTGGCTGTTGCCCAACAAGGCTGGGCCAGCGGCGCGGCGAATGTCATCGTCGCACCTGCCGACGATGCGAATCTGGTTGACGCTTTGGCCGTGGCTCCTTTGGCGGGCCAGCTCAAAGCTCCTATCCTCCTGACCTACAAAGCTTCCCTGTCCTCCAGGGTGCAAACGGAGATCGCCACTCTGAAGGCTACCAAGATCTATGCCGTAGGTGCCCTGAGCTCCACGGTTATCAGCCAGCTGAAAGCGATCAGCGGCGTGACCGTGACCGTGCTCCAAGGGGCTGACCGCACCAACACCGCGGCCGACATCAGCGCTCAGCTGACTAACCCCGCCGGCACGTTCGTCGTTGGTTACAACGGCTTACCGGACGCCCTGTCCGTCGCTTCCTATGCAGCGGCGAATGATTACGCTATCGTAGTGGCCAATCCGGACGGAACCGTTCCCTCATCTGAAAAGATTTACGGGAGCAAGACCTACGTCCTCGGCGGCCCGACCCTGGTTCAAGACATCTCGGGTGCCACCCGCCTGGCCGGCACAGACCGCTATGGCACGAACACCCAGGTGCTCACCACGCTCAGCTACAAATACAACAACGTATACGTAGCCAACGGTGAAACTCTCGTCGACGCTTTGGCAGGATCCTCCCTGGCCGCGCAGACGAATGCCCCGATCGTTCTGGGCAACACCTTAAACAATACCGTTGCCGCTCCGGCCGCTTCGGCCATTGCCGGTAACATCACCTCCAGCACCAACGTCATCGCCCTCGGCGGCACCGGTGTTGTGCCTGACAGCATGGTGACCCTGGTTGCTAACGGTCAAGGGTCCGTGACTCCTCCGAGCAACGTGAGCATTGCGAACCTGAACGTGAGCGGGCAAACCGTTGGTGACGGCTCTGCCAGCGCTCCCGCTGTCGCTCCCATCAACACCGCAGTGAAAGTCAGCACGACGGTCAGCGGCACTTCCGCTGCCAATGCCAGCATGCTTTACCTGGTTTCCAGCTCCAGCAACATCACGGCCAAGGATGCCAATGGCAACACCTTGACCGCGACGACCCTGAACAGCCCAGTTATCATCGGCAATGACACGTTCAATGCGTCTTACACGGTTCCGAGTGATTCTCAAGGAAACGTCAGCGCTACCTTCACTTCCACTGCCAGCTCGACCCAGACGTTCAATGTTGTAGTTGAAGCTCCGTTCAGCAACAACGGCCAGCCTGTCAAGTCGAATGAAGCTCGGATGCAATGGGGCGTTCCGGGAACTCTCGTTTTGAGCCCGATCTATACCTCATCCGCTCCGGACAGCTTGAATTTCTCAAGCTCTGGTGCCCCGACGAAAGGCCTGGTTGCAGTCGTTGCGACACTTCTGCCGGTATCAGGCGCTACGACGCCGGTGAGTGGACAGTCTGTTAAATTTACGATGAATACTTCTTTGCCGAACAGCGCCACCGCATATTTCACGGATGCCAACGGCACGACCATGGTTGCTCAAAATGCATCTGTTGGTAATGGCGTCGGCTCAGCAACCTATGTCGTGACAACAGGTAGCAACGGCCAGGCGCTGGTTTATGTCAATGCCAACCAACCCTCCACTAACGGTGTGGCCAACATGGCTGCGAGCATCACAGTTGGCGTTCAGGCCCAGCTCGTTAACGGCGGCGGTGTCAGCGGCACCGGTTACTATCAATGGAAGTCCGTAGCTCAGGCGACCAAAATTGCCAACCTGAGCCCGAGCGCCATGCTCAATACGACCGGCATTACTAGCGACACCCAGACGGTTGTTAACTCAAGCGCGGAAACTGCTTCTTCCGGCTCGCAGCTGACCATCAGTGGGACAGTTGAAGATGCAGCGGGAAATCCTGTTCCCAATGCCACTCTGGCGATGCAGGATTACAACGTGCAGAGCGGAAGCTCCAACAACATTCAGAATGATGCCTTTGTCCAAAACGGCACCTCGACACTGTTCAGCGCAACCGCCTACCCGACGGTTACCACGGACAGCAACGGTAACTTCTCGTTCACGGTTACTGCCAACGTACCTGTCACCCAGACAGTGTACAACAGCATAACCAAGTACTATCTGTACTACGTGCCCGCCACGGTTGCTATAGCCAATGGGCAGAGCCTACCCAGCGACAACAGCATCACGTCGCTGAGCTTTGTCGGCAACAATCACAGTGGCAACTATGTTGACGTCGTATGGCAGCAGGGGCAAACGCTTCAGGCCGTAGGAGTTGGCACGGGTTCCCTCTTGTCACAGTACAGCGATTTGACCAAAGTGCCGACTTCCAACGTCACCTTCAGTGATGTACAGGGAAGCGACCAAAGTATCTACGTAGGCGGTTATAACCAAAATGCCCAGCTCATTGCTCCGACCGTCGTGGGGAATGCAGGCAACCAGTTTGCTGGCTACGGCCTTGACTTTAACATTTCGGTGCCGTCCGGCATGTATATTGAAAAGATTGGTAACACGGCGATCAACACGATTGCCGGGTACACGGGCCTGGCAGCGAATGCGGTATCCCAGGCAGACCTCCATTATGTCGGTGACACACTCTATCTTGAGTCGGTCAACAATGGCGGCACCACCCAAGCGAGTCCTGTCAGCGATCCGTCAGCCTACGACGGCAGCGGACAATTGAAGTTCAAAGTAGCTGCGACATCGGGGTCGACGTCCGGTTCAATCAATGTCAGCGTATCTGCCTACAACAATGTAAATGGGGACTGGACTGACGCCAGCTCACTGAGCGCGCAAGGCGCTGCCAGTGCCAGTGTTGCCGGAACCTTCACGGGCTCCGACGCCATCGCCTCTCTTGGCCTCGGCGGAAACATTGGTCAGATAGCCGGTTACTATCCGTTGCAGCAGACTAATGCGGCTCCGGCCAACACCATAACGGTTGCCGGAACGGCTGACGACAATCCCAGCATGGACAACAATGCAACCTTTGTCGTGGCTCCCTTCAACAACTATGTGTCCGTGGCAACGATTCCTACGCAGGGCTTGACCTACTCGGTTACGGGCAACAAGAGCTCGAAGCTTCGGCTGATAGACGGTTACGTTCTTCAGGCCGCGCCGCAGACCGCCCAGGTCAGCATTCAGGCCAACGGCTTGGTAAGCGTTAACAACCATTCGCTTTGGACCGTGCCTAGTGGTCAGAACGTAGTCGGTTATTACACGACGCCGATCACGGGGAATATCACTAGCTCGTTGCCGACAACTTATGTGCTAACCCAAGGTACGGGGTCAAACAACACAACGTTTACACTTTACAACGCGGCAGATACCTCCACAGTTATTGCATCCTGGACGGTTCCGAGCGCGAACTTGGCCGCCGGGTATGAA
The DNA here is from genome assembly GCF_902729405.1 of Acididesulfobacillus acetoxydans. Lineage (GTDB taxonomy): Bacteria > Bacillota > Desulfitobacteriia > Desulfitobacteriales > Desulfitobacteriaceae > Acididesulfobacillus > Acididesulfobacillus acetoxydans. The sequence continues at coordinate 276,646 of NZ_LR746496.1, read as the reverse complement.
GGCTACATGGGCTTTAGTATCGATTCTAGCTCCAATCTGCTCAGCCTGTTGGACAGTGCCAGTTTGGGAACGGCCGGAGTTAAGCTTACGGCGAATAATAATGCTACAGCCTTGGCGGCCGTAGCCGGTCAGACCTTGACTCCTGTGCAGATGGCGACTGTCTATGCTAGCGATGCTTATGCAGAGTCTCCGACGATCACTGTTACCAACTCTGTCAACAGTCAAACGGCGACTGCGACCGCGAACTTTACCTCATCCAGCGCTACCGGCGGTGGACCCACCGCAGCCGCAACAACTCCTGCCTCAGTGAACTTCGCTTTGGGTGGTTCACAGACGCTTACGATTACTGCGGTTGACCAATATGGCGTGCCGTTGCAGAACGCTACTGTTTACGTTAAGGGTATTGGGACCCAAGGCTTGTGGATCACTCAGGTTAACGGCACCGCTATTCAGCAAAACGTAAACCTTGGTGGACCAGGGGCTACTGGTACCAGCTCTAACTTCCAAACGGTGAATGCTCCTGTTCCTCTCTTCACCTACAGCGGCACCGTGCCCGCATACAACAACGTTTACGTGTCAGGCAGCATTTCAGCTTACAACCTGAACAATGGTAGTACGCCGTATGCTGCGCTGCAGACCGGCGTTAGCGGAACGGTCAGCATCACCTTGCAAGATGGGAACGTGCAGTACTGGAACAACGGGACGCCGTCGGTCTTGTCTCTTGACTCTGGAAACTCGATTTCCAGCGCGACCGGCAGCCTCGAATTCAGTAATACCCCTTCCTTCACCAAGACGATTGGCTCCGCTAGTGTTAACGTTCAATAGCCTTAGTGGCTCGTGACCCTGAGACCCTTGGGGAAACCCAGGGGTCTCCCTCTATGTTTGGCCGAAGTGTAGTCAGGTGTTTTAGCTTGGCGTGGGCGTATCGGCTGCCGATTTGCTCGTTCGGAAGGGGTTGCTTGAGAGAAGTAGCGCCTGCAACGAGTTTGCGGGAAAGTGTTCCTGGGTCCAACTAGGGAGCAGGGGAGCACACGTCATAACCTGGGGTGTATCGCGAAAAGAAGGCTTGATTGCACGGAGGCTTCCAGGCGCATGCGGGAAGCGGGAGCGCTCCTAGAAGAGGGAGTTGCGGTCAAGCAAATTCGTTTGAAGGGAGCGATCCTTAGGAAAGCAACTCTCGGGGCGTGGATGGTCTCTGAGGAGATAAATCGCAATTGACGGTATAAAGTCCGGGTGGCTGGCGGCCGGACAGCATGGTGTAAAGGGAAGGTGGAACGGGAATGGCTCACTGGAGACTCAGCTCGCAGAGTAGGCAGAACCTTCTCTGGTTTAATGTCGTTGCGGCTTTGTTGCTCGTTGGGGTGGGGGCCTGGTTTCGAGGACTTTATTTTCCCCAGGATTTTCTGGTGGTTAACATCGTAGTAGGTGTCCTGGGCCTTACGGCACTGCCCGTGCTACCAGAGAGGACAGGCCTAAAGTTCGATCTCCTGGATGGAGCCGTACTCTCCTTCGGATTGTCGTATTCACTCGCAGTCTTAGCGGCAGTCAGTACAGGAGACGCGATAGAACAGTGCCTTCGCGTTTGGACTTATGTTCTGTATTATTTCATTCTGAGCCGCTCCTTGGAGGGCCGGGTTCGGATGCGCTTTCTGTCGCAAGGCTTGGTGCTGGTCGGCGGTGTGCTCGCCGTGTGGGGGATCATGACGGTTCCGGGCTGGGTGAGCTATAGCAATTCTTGGAATAGTGTGCTGAGTTCGACCTTCCAGTACCACAATGCCTTTGCCGCGTTTTTGGTTGGGATCATGGTGCTGGCCGCTTACTTCTGGCTGGAAAGCGAGAGGTTCTGGGCGGGGAGCCTCTACGGTGCGGGGCTTCTCTTAATGGGTTTCGCCCTCGGGGGGACGCAGTCCCGGGGCGGGTACCTGGTCTTCCTGGCGGCGGTTGTCGGGATGTTCGTCATCTATCCGTTGGGCAGGAAACGCATGGTATGGCTGGCGGTTCTCAACATGTTTGCCGGATTCTTCTTATGGGGACGTTTCCTCCGGGCGGTGAACGGCAAATCAACACTCCTGTCCGTCCTGATTCTCGTCGCCGGTTGTCTCTGGGCCATAGCTCTTACTTTGGCGAAACTGCGGTGGGGCCGGATATCCGACAGGCTCCCGGCACGAACAATGAAGTGGGCTTTCGGAGGGGTTCTTGCACTGGCGCTGGTTGTGGGCGGCTGGGCTTTCCTGCGCCACGGTGGAGACGTGCTGGGGACGATCAGGCGGATCAATCTGCATAATCACAGTGTGGAAGAGCGGTTCACTTTCTATTGGGACGCGTGGCGTATGTTCTTGCAGAGGCCGTGGCTTGGCTACGGTGGAGGGGGTTGGAACGCAGCGTACCGGGGCTTTCAGAGTTACCTGTACAACAGCACGGAGACCCACAGTATCGCTGCGCAGGTGATGGTTGAGGCCGGAGCCTTAGGCATAGCTGTTTTCATCGCACTACTGGTCTCGCTGGGACGGTCTGTGTACCGAACTTGGAGGGCGCTGAAGGGTCGCCAGGCAGGGGAGCGAACTTATCTGCTGGCCTTGGCATTGTCTGCGGCCGCCATCGGTGCGCATGCCCTGATCGACTTTGACTTGTCAGAGGGGACTGTTTCCCTTGTGCTATGGAGTAATATCGCTGCCCTGAGGGCGTTCAGTCTGCAAGGGGAGCGGGCTGGCGCAAAAGGCGGAGGAGCCTTAAGAGAGCACCCGCCTAGGGATGAGGGTCGCTCGAGAAAGGAGATCCGGGCCGAGAAGAAAAAGAAGGATGGAAGGAAAGAAAGTGGGAAGGCCGGGGTGCCCGGCAGGGGCAAGGAAAGATTGAAGGCCGGGGAAAATAGGGTGAAGCAGGACGGGGGGAATAGTCTCCTGGGAAGCGTGGTGCTGGCAGTACTGCTCCTGGCGGCCGCCGTAACCGCGGTGGTGCCCTTTGCGATTCGAAGCGCGATGGGCGCGGCCGACGCGGCGGGGCAAGCCTTGGGGGCGAGAAACTACAGTGTGGCCCTTCAACAAGCGGAGAGGGCAACCCATAGCTTCCCGTTTGAGGCTTACCCCTGGTCGCAGGCGGCAGAAGCCAACATGTACCTGGCCTTGTCGGGGTCGGCCCAGGGAAGCAGCAAGGCCGCTGTATCGGATATCGACCGGGCTATCTCTTTGGCGCAGGATGATCCCTCGCTGTGGAGGATGAAAGCGGGGATCCTGGTCAACTCCGGGCACGCAGCCGGAGCTTACGCTGCCGCGCAGCATATCATCCCCTTAGCGCCGTTCTTGAACAGCTCTTATGAGGCGTATGGAGCGGTGGCTATGGACTATGCTTTAACTTCGCTGCAGGAGGGGAAGAAGGAGGCGGCGATAGCGGTCTGTGAATCGGTGGCAGGGATTCCGGAGAAAATAAAGGTAAAAGTAGATAATCTGAATCCATTCTTCAAGCGCAACTGGATCGTCCCGCAGAAGCTTGAGGCTACTCCGACGATTCGTCTTCAGGCGGACGAGGCAGACCTGCTTTTGGGAGACAAGCAGGTGGCGTCCGATTTGAAGGCACTTACGAGCGACAAGACGGTCGGACCGCAGGCCAGGCTGTGGCTGGCTGCGGTCCTGATATCGGAGGGTAACTCGCGCGCGGCGGAGCCGATGCTCCAAGGGCTCAACCCTCAGCAGCGAACGTCCGTCGGCGATCTGGCGAAGCAGATCGGGTCTCTGGCAAAGGGGTGAGCGAGACACCCAGGGAGCAGCGGGTTCAAGGAATGAGGGGACAGGTAAAAAGGCGCAGCTTTCAGATGGGCATGGATGGGAAGTTGCATGGTCGCCGTGAATTCCTGCGAAGATAGGTGAAGGAAGATGAATGGCTGACGGTTGAAAAGGTTGTTGGGGGCACCGGCGTTATTGGCGGGTGCCCCCTCTTTGCGTCCGAGTTTGACTCATGGTGGGTGGGAAACAGCGGGGTGGTAACTTAAATTGGAATTTGCAGCGGGGGGCAAGGTCTGCTAATCTATAGGGCGAGGGTAAGAAACACTCCGTGAGAAAGGTGTGACGTGTTTTGGGCAAATGGAAATGGAGTCTTGGCGCCTTAATAGTCGTTCTTGCGTTGGGGCTGGTTTGGGGTTTCTATGGGCGGCAGCCGCAGGGAAACGCCCCAGCGACGCAGAAGACACCTGGGGTGAGCGCCGGGGGTTCCTCACAGCATCCGTATACAATCGCCTCTCCGGGGGCAGAAAAATACGCAGGAGACACCGCTTGGAAAAATTACGTGAAGAAGGCCGAAGGGAACCCGAAGGACGCTGCGGCCCAGGTCGACGCGGCTGTGGCATCGTTTGTGAACAAGAAGTACACGGACGCGGTCACCTACTACAAAAAAGCTATTGCTTTGGATCCGAAGAACGCCCAATATCCGGCCTACTTGGGGAACGTCTACTTCTGGGGTCTCAATAATCCCGCGCTGGCAGAGTCCTACTACCGGAAGGCGGTCCAACTGGACCCGACGTATGGGGACGGCTGGTTCCTCCTCGGTCGCTTCTACGTCGCCGAGGGCAAAAAATCAGAGGCGAAAAGCGTGCTGTCTGAGGGCTTGAAGAAGGTGCCTAAGTCATCCCCTCAGTATGCGCGACTGGAGGCGTACGCAAAAACAATCAAGTAGGGGTGTCGTGCGCGATGCCGACCATGCCGGGCGCCGCCTGTGCGCCCGCTTCCGGGCTTCTTTAGATACGCTTAGATCGAGGCTCTCGCGATTGGCGACAGATGGTGGCTAAGCGAGCTCAGCAGAACGAAAGCGCGAGGTTGGCTTCACGTGCAAGCCTGCTCATGGTATAATATGGTGACGGACGGGATAACAAAGCGATAGACCCCAGCAAATGAGGAAGGGTGCTAATTATGGCCGGCGTGGATTGGGAAATACCCTTAAAGCGCGTATTGTCCCGGGAACTGGACCGCTTAGGGTTAAGTGGATATCAGCTTCTCCTGTTTGGTTCGAGGGCGCGGGGAAATGCCAGCCCGGTCTCCGATATTGATATTGGGATCAAGGGGGTTGAGGCAATTCCTTTTCCGTTGCTTTCTGAATTGAGGGATGCAGTTGACAACTTGAATTTGCCCTTCAAAGTTGATTTGGTGGACATGACTCATGTTTCACGGGAATTCTATGAGCATGCCATGGAAGGAGCGATTGTTTGGAAAGGCTGACTTTAGGAATCTTATCCGCGCAAAAGGCCTTGAAAGCTCTAAGCGAAGTATCGGACTTTGGGGACAACGCGGTTTTGCGGGACGCCGCGATACAGCGTTTTGAGTTTACCTTTGAAGCGGTTTGGAAGGCCCTTAAACTGTTTTTGGACGAACATGAGGGTATTATCGCGAACTCTCCGAAAGCGGTCATTCGTGAAGCATTTGCAGTCGGGCTTCTGACGGAGAGTGCAACAAGAGAATTTCTGGGCATGGTCGAAGCGAGAAATTCGACGGTCCATACCTACAATGAAGCATTGGCTGTCGAGATTGCCAAAACAATACCGGGTTATTCCAAGCTAATGGCTGAGCTGCTAGAAGAATTGGCAAAACGGACACACTGGACCCCATGATGAACATCCCGGCTTTGGCTTTCTACGTTGGCCGGGGCGAACTCACATAGCCTCGGCGGTTGATGGAGACGGCGGCAGCGGCGAGGAGAACGACACCGCCCAGGAGCATGACCGTACGGAAGGAAGTCATAAAGGCCTGGGCGGATTGGCCGGCCGTGGGATGCAGGACTCCGGCCAGGAGACCCGCCTGCCGAATTTCAAAGAGAGTCACGGAGAGGGTCGTCCCTACGATCATGCCGACATTGCGCACCGGAGCGTTGATAAATGAAGATTCACTCTTAGGATACTCAACTCTGCCGAGCTAAATCCAAGTTTCAAATATGTTTTCCAATTTGATTGTTAAATCAGTAAATACTTTGGAAACGATTTCTTCATCTTCACCGAGCACATACATTTCGGGCCGAGGAAACTCTCCATGCTCATCCAAAACATAACTCATAATCGTCTCGGTCTCTGGTGTAACTATCCAATACTCCTTAACACCAGCCTGTTCATATTTACTGACTTTAATTATATTATCCTTTTTCGCGGAACTTCTGGAGACTATTTCAACAATTAAGGTTGGCGCTCCGCTATAGCCGTTTTTATCTAATCTGCCCTTGTCACAAATAACCGACAAATCGGGTTTGACTATTCTGTTATTTTTCTTTTCGTCAGTTTGCCCCTCCTTCATTGGAAGTCTTACCGTAAAAGGGGCAGCGAAAACCTTGCACTCTTTATCTAAAAAGTAATTGGACAAGATGCGACTCAAATTCATTGATATGTTCTGATGAACCGGTGAAGGAGTGGCCTGACAATAAGCGATACCGTCGATGATTTCCCATCTTTCATCTTCGGGCCAGTTTAAATAATCCTCGAAAGTGTATTCCCGTTGTTCATTAGGGATCGGCATTTTGACCACCTGCCTTGTCTTTTGCTCTTCCCCGGGATTGGGTTTTGCGGCAAGCCTTGGAATACCGCTGCATCCGTACCCTACTTTTTATTATAGCACAAAACAGCTGACATTTCCTTCCGGTTTTACACTTCCTCGTATCATGGCAAGAGGGAATTGTGTCAGGAATTGTGTCAGGAATTGTGTCAGGGTCAGTCCCCCACACAATGGGGATCAATTCGGACAATTACGGACGAAGTTCCGGAGAAAGGGCTTCGGAGGGCGAAAGCCTCTCCGGGGCTTTTAGCGTTTCCCCCCGGAACTCGCTGCAAACGCTCAAGAAATGCATCACCATCAACATCGTTGATTTCAAATGCACCCCACTCCGAAAGCTCTACTCCAGCTGCCCTTTGACGGAAGACGAAACAGGCTGCCGATTGACTGACATCATAGAGGTCCATTTTCTCGAGATGTCCAAACTAATGGATTCAGAGATACTCAGTAAGGATGAAAAGGTGGGCGACCCTAGCAAATGAGGAAGGGTTCGCTTCGCTCTTCGACAATGCGAAAAATGCCATCAAATACGTTTCGCTTTCTTTAAAGCGACCGGAGCGAACTCACATAGCCTCGGCGGTTGATGGAGACGGCGGCAGCGGCGAGGAGAACGACACCGCCCACGACCAGGACCGTACGGAAGGAGGTCATAAAGGCCTGGGCGGATTGGCTGGCTGTGGGATGCAGGACTCCGGCCAGGAGGCCCGCCTGCCGAATTTCAAAGAGAGTCACGGAGAGGGTGGTCCCTACGATCATGCCGACATTGCGCACCAGAGCGTTGAGGCCGCCGGCGATGCCGAGTTTGCTTTTCGGTACGGAACTCATGACACTGCTGTTATTGGGAGAATTGAACATCCCCGCCCCAATGCCCATGAGCAGGGGTCCGGGAACGATCTGCCAGAAGGGGGAATGCGGCGTCAGCAGGACAAGGTAAAAGATGCCGGCGGCCATCGTCGCCAAGCCGCCGGTGGTCAGGGCGACCGGACCGTGTTTATCGGAAGCGTAGCCGCTCAGAGGGGCGGCTATGGCCATGGCCAGGGGAAAGGCGGTCATGAGAATGCCCACTTGGGTGGCGGAGTAGTTCAGGACGGTCTGCAGGTAGAAGGGCATGAGCATGGTGTAGGTGAACTGGCCGGCAAAAGAAAGAAAGGCGGAAAGGTTGCCGATGAGAAAAGGAATGTTTCTGTAAATGTCGAAGTCGATGATGGGGTCGGAAGTGCGGCGCTCCGCCCAGACGAATCCAACCAGCAAGAGAAGGCCCAGAGCGAAAGCCCCCAGGATTCCGGCGGAATCCCAGCCCGCGTCCTGGCCGTTATTGAGGGCGTAGAGCAGGCTGATCATGCCGAGGGCGAAGAGAAGGGCGCCGGCGGAGTCAAAACGGACGGAGTCCCCCTTGGCATTATCATTCGGCAGAATGACGAGGGCGCCGAGAAAGGCGATAATGCCGATGGGTACGTTGACATAGAAAATGGCCCGCCAGCTGATGAGGCCCACGAGAATCCCCCCCAGAGCCGGGCCCGTGAGGGAGCCGAGCGCGACCATGGTCCCGCTGAGGCCCAGAGCCCGGCCCCGCTCCTCAAGCGGGAAGGCGGCCACGATCAGGGCCTGGCTGTTGGCCATGAGCATGGAGGCTCCGACGGCCTGCAGGACCCGCATGCCGACCAGGACCCAGATGTTATTTGTCAGGCCGCAGAGAGCCGAGCCCAGGGTGAAGAGAACGAACCCGCCCAGATAGAGCCGGCCCCTGCCCCAAATATCGGCCAATTTGCCGAAGATGGGGAGAAGGCTGGAAATGGTCAGAAGGTAAGCGGTGACCACCCATTGCAGGACCGCCAGGCCGGCGTGGAGCTTAATTGCCATGGTCGGGAGCGCGACGTTGACTATGCTGGCATCGAGGGTGGACATGAAGGTCCCTAAAGCGACGTTGGCCAGGATAAACCAGCGTATGTGAGGCGAGTTTTTAATATTTTCGGTTATGTTCACGGTTTGGCCAAGCTCCTTCCGCTGCGATGTTGATATAAGACATTGTAAAGCATTTCGTGCCGGAATTAAAGCCTGGGTGAGCGCGCCTTGATGATGGGCGGACCAATGAGGGTTTATCAACACAAGGCAGCTTAGTGTTTACAGACGAAGATGATCGAGGTGGTCAATTCTCAGGCCGCCTTAAGGGTGCTGAACGCAGCGGAGGCTATTTATTAGGAATACGTAAAAATTCCACAGCCCTATTGCCAAGCCAGGAATGGACTCATTATAATCAAAAGGGCCGGCTGGAAATTTGTCCCGGTGGGGGCCGATGCCTGCCAGACCAGAACTTTTGCCGGGCCTCACCCGCAAGCGGAATGAGTCCCGAGCGGCTTAGAGAAATATTTCACGGGGAAAGAAGAGAGGCAACTTTGAGGTGAGCTCGGACGTATATAACTTTGGGGTCACTCGGAGCACAAGGAAGAAAGAGGTGTTTACAGTGTTCAGTCTCATTTTCCCGAAAGGTTTGCGCCGTCCGGGCGGGCCGGGGGCGAGACCCCGCTCCCGGCGGGGCTTCGCCCTGTTGGGGGTAGTCCTGCTCTTGGGCGGCACCGCCGGCTGCGGGACGGCGGCCAAGACTGCCGCCAAAGCCGCGGCGGTGCCGGTAGCCACTGAGAAAGTGGAGCTCACGCCCTTGCCCACGGCGGAGAGCTTTCTCGGAACAGTGACTCCCTACATACAAACGGTCCTTTCGCCCTCGCTCTCGGGAGTCCTCAGGGCCGTAAATGTGCGCACCGGGGATGTTGTCCAAGCGGGCCAAACTTTAGCGACGATTGACACCTCCGCCCTTCAGGCGCAGAAAGGTCAGGCCGCGGCCGAGGTTGGCGTGGCTCAGGCTCAATTAGCCGCCGCCAATCAGGGCTCGGGCGATTCGCTGACCCAAGCGGCGGCGGCCGTGAAGACAGCGGAAACGAACCTGGCCAACGCCAAAGCCAGTGCGGATGCCGCGGCAGCCGGTGGGGAACAGGGCGTGGTATCGGCTCAAAAGGCTGTGGAAGGTGCGGAGAAGGCTTTGGCTACGAGCCGGACCCAGCTGGCCAACGCCCAGGTTCAATATGACAATTCTGTCAAGCAGGCTCAAGCCGGAGTGAATCAAGCGCAAGCCGCCCTGGACGCGGCCCGGGTCCAGGCCCAGACAGCGGCTAATAGCCTTGCCGGCGCTCAGGCGGCCTATGATACGGCCCAGACCGGGCTGAAGCGGGCCGAGCAGATGGCCCATTCCACGACGGATCCGAATCTCTTGGCGGCGCAGGCGGCTTTTGACCAGGCCAATATCGGTTTGCAAGGCGCCCAGGGTGCGGCGGCCAATGCCAACGCCGGAGTGACGCGGGCCCAGTCCGCTCTTGAGGCGGCCCAGGCCGCCATGCAAGCCGCCCAGGCGGCCAAGACCGTTCAGACAGCCCAGGCCCAGGTGGCCCAAGCCCAAGCCCAAGTCGACCAGGCCCAAGCCGGGGTGGCCCAGGCTCAGGCCGCCCAGCAAAATGCCCAGACCTCGGGGAGCAACGGTGTGGCGGCGGCTCAGGCGGCTCTCAACCAGCAGCAGACAGCTTACCAGACCTTGCTCAGCAATCCCCAGCTTCAGGTGAGCGCGGCCCAGGTGCAGGCGGCCCAGACCGGAGTTCAAGTCATTCAGGCCCAAATCGACAACGGGAGCGTGGTCGCCCCGGTCGGGGGCTATGTTACGGCGGTCAATGCCCAAGTGGGGCAGGCGGTGGGACCGCAGGGCGGCTTTATCACGATCGCTTCCATGACCCCCCTGCAGGCGACGGTGGACGTGCCGGAAGACCTGATAGCCAAGATGAAAGTCGGAGAAAAGATGAGTGTCTTCGTGCCGGCGACGGAGGAATCTCTGCAGGGAAGCGTCAGCGCGGTCCACCCGGCGCCCGATCCGAACAGTAAAAAATATTCGGTCGACGTGGCTTTGCAGGCGGGAAAGACGCAAGTTCTGCCCGGAATGCAGGTGGAGGCGCATCTGGTCAACGAGGGCAAGAAAGGGATCACCGTTCCCGCCGACAGCGTGATTACCCTGCAAAGCGGGGCCCAGTCTGTCTTTATCGTCAAGAGCGGTAAGGCGAAACAGATCATGATTCAGCTGGGCGCCATGACGGGTTCGGTTTACCAAGTCACCGGGGGGCTCAAGGTCGGAGACGAGGTCGTGGTCAAAGGGCAGACGCTCCTCTCGGACGGGGATGCCGTGCAGGTGATTCCGGGCAATTCGGCCGCCGGCGCTCAGAAAAAGCAGCCCCGTGCTTCCGCTTCGGCTCCCGAGGCAGCGGGGGCCAACGGCTCTTCAGGAAAGTGAAGCCCTGACAGGGGGAGAAAGGCGGGAGCAATTTGAAAATAGCGGACATATCCATTCGCCGTCCGGTGACGATCGCCATGATCATGCTGGGTGCGCTGTTTGTCGGAATTATCGCCATGCTCAGCTTGCCCTTGGATATTTACCCGAAGATGGACCTGCCCTATGCCGTGGTCGTGACCACGCTGCCGGGCGCCACCCCGACGGAAGTCGAGCAGCAGATCTCGAAACCGGTGGAAGAAGCCCTGCAGAGTCTCTCCGGGGTTCAGGAGATTGATTCGACCTCATTGCAGAACGTGGGCGTCGTGGTGGTTCAGTTCGACTATAGCGTTAACATGGCACAAAAACTGGAAGATATGCGCAGTGCGGTCAACCAGATGAGCGGCACCCTGCCTAAGGATGCCACTACTCCCGTCGTGCAGCAGTTCAATCCGGCAGACCAGCCGATCATGACCGTGACCCTCTCCGGCGGGCAGTCTTTGGCCGCTCTTTCCGATGAGGCCAAGAACATTATCCAGCCGGCTCTGCAGCATGTGAACGGGGTGGCCAATGTCGACACCGTCGGCGGTCTGACGCGCCAGATCACAGTGGAAGTGGACCCGGGCAAACTGGCTTATTACCATCTGTCCATCAGCCAGGTGGAGCAGGCCGTCTCCTCCGCCAATTATTCCGCCGACGTCGGCCAGGCCGTGCGCGGCAGTCAGCTGATCCCGCTCAAAGTCAACGGCCAGTTCACCTCTCCCCAGGAGCTGCTCAAAGTTCCGATCAGCGCGGGGATTCAGAACCTGTCCGTGGGGGACGTCGCTCAGGTCAAAGACAATTATAAAGATGTGACCCTCATCGCCAACTTCAACGGCCAGGCGTCTGTCGGCTTCAGCATCAAGCAAGCGAGCGGAGCCAATACGGTGAAAGTCTCCGCCGGGGTGCACCAGGCTTTGCAGGACTTGGTCAAAAATCTGCCCTCCGGCATGCACCTAACCGTGGTGAGCGATTCGGCTCAGGGGATTAAGGACGCGATCAACGTGGTGGTGGAGCATACCCTGATCGGTTTTATCCTGGGCATCCTGCTCATGCTTCTCATCCTGCGCAGTGTGCGCTCCACAGTCGTGATCGGGGTTGCCATTCCCATTTCCATCCTCACCACTTTTATTCTTATGTATCTTAACCACCTCACGATTAACATGATTACTCTGGGCAGCCTCGGGATCGCCCTGGGTTCCCTGGTGGACTTTTCCGTGGTCGTCCTGGAAAGTATTTTCCGGGCCAGGCAGCGGGGCTTGGGGCCGAAAGAGGCGGCAGGAGCGGGCACCGCAGAGGTGGGGACGGCGGTCATGGTTGCGGCCATGGCCCAGATCTTCGTCTTCGGGCCTTCTCTCTTCACCGGGGGCATAGCCGGCCAATTGTTCGGCCCGATGGCCCTGACCGTTACCTTCTCGCACCTGGTCGCTCTGATCGTGGCCCTCACCCTCACACCTATGCTCGCTTCCAAGCTTCTGGTGGGTTCCCGCTTCGCTCAGGAAGACACGATTCCGGGCAAAACGGCCCCCTTCCGCCCCTGGGCACCTTTTGACTGGTTCGGCCGCGGCATGCATGATTTGACGGCTGCCTATACCCGGGTTCTGGGCTGGAGTCTCAAGCACCGGAAAACGGTGGTGGTGCTGGCGGTGGTGCTCTTCCTGGCAGTGATTCCGCTTCTGTCCCGGGTGGGTACGGAGTTGATGCCGTCCGTCACTAACAACCAGATCAATGTCACGCTCACTTTGCCGGCCGGGACCAGTCTGGATGAGACCGCCCGCGTGACTCAGGAAGTGGAGAATAGGATCCGGCAGCACCTGGCGAATGTGGCTTCGATCTACGCCCAGATCGGTACGGTGGCCGGTTTCAGCGCCGATTCGACCAACAGTTCCAGCCTGATCGTGACCCTTAATCTGAGCGGAAACGAATCCGCGACCGGCGCCGCCAATGATCTGCAGCCGTACGTCGACAATATTCCCGGGGCCAAAGTCATCGTCCAGTCCGACAGCCTGGCGCAAGGGCCCGCCGGCGGGACGGTCCAGGTGCAGATCACCGGCCCGGATCTCAATACCCTGGCCGATCTCAGCAATCAGGCGGCCCGGATCATGCAGAAACAGCCTTATCTGAGTTACGTGGACAATGAGCTCTCCACGGGGCAGCCGGATTATGAATTGAAACTGAGCCAGAGCGCCCTGGTACAAAACGGTCTGACGGAGGGCCAGGTTGTCAGCGCCCTGCGCACGGCTTTCCAAGGCAGTACGGCCGGCACTTATTACCAGGGCGACAACGGCTATGATGTCGTGGTTCGCTTCCCGGAAGGGTATTCCCGGGATATCACCAAGCTTTCGGAAGTGACGGTCATGAATTCCGCGGGACAATCCATTCCCCTGACTCAGGTGGCCAAGACGATCCTGACGCAGGAGCCCACCATGGTGACCCATGTGGGGGGGATTCGCACGGTCTATGTCCAAGCCAATGTCTCGGGTGTATCCACAGGCCAGGCCCAGGCTGAATTGACCCAGCTCTTTAAATCCATCCGGATACCGAAGGGATACGAGCTGGGCTTCGGCCAGTATGCCCGCTTCCAGGCGGAGGCCTTCCGGTCCTTGGGCGTCGCGCTCTTCTCCTCGGTGGCCTTGGTGTACATGGTCATGGCGGGAATGTTCGAATCCTTACTCACACCCTTCGTGATCATGTTCTCCTTGCCGCCGACGCTGGTGGGCGCGGTCCTCGGCCTCTTCCTCACCCATAAGACCCTGAACATGAACTCCTTAATGGGGTTGGTCATGCTCATCGGCCTGGTCACGAACAACGCCATCGTCCTGGTGGACTATACGAACCAACTGAAAGCCAAGGGGCTGTCCCTGCGGGAAGCCCTCATGCAGGCCGGTCCGGTCCGCCTGCGTCCGATTCTGCTGACGACAGTGACCAATGTCGCGGCCATGCTGCCCCTGCTCATTCTCGGCGGCACAGGGACGGAGACCTTGGCTTCGATGGCGGCCGTCATCACCTTCGGTCTCACTCTGTCCACCTTGGTCACCTTGGTCTTGGTCCCGGTTATGTACGTGAATATGGAGTGGCTGATCGGGAAAGTCCGGCCTCATGACCGCAAGAAACCTCAGGGTCCGGAGAATGCGGCGCATGAGGATAGCCGTGCTCCGCTTGGTCCCCATCCGAGTGGACCCGTGAGTCCGGCAGGTTGAGGCGGTTCGGCGGAGCGCAGGGTAATTTCTGAGTGTCGGCTGAGCCGTGAATGCCGGAAGCACTTGGGGATATCGAAGGAAGTTTGGGATAGTCGAAGTAGTTGTGAATATCGGAAGCAGCTTCGGATACCGGAAGAGCTTCGGAATGTCGTGAGACGAACGGGAAGGTGCAAGTGAAAATCCGGGAGCTGGGCCCCGGGAGGGAAAGTCCCCCCTGGGGCCTTAAAAGTGAACTCCCTTTGCTAAAAAAATCTCTTGTCAGAACATACTTCGCATGCTATACTTTGTTGTGTTCGTCAAGGCAAGCAATCAATTGCATGCACGAAAGCCTTCCTCCGCGTTCCGGCCCCTGGGGGCACGATTCTAAGTATGAGAGGTGCTCTGCCCATGTCTGAAGAAGTGCGGGCCCAGAGTGAAGCAGACACGCGCAGCCGGGTCATGCGAGCTGCCCTGGAGGAGTTTTACCTGTGGGGCTACAAGGGAACGAGTACGAAGCGTATCGCGGAAAGGGCCGGGGTCAATGAGGTGACGATTTTCCGGCACTTCGGCTGCAAATCCGAATTGCTGCGGGCGGCGGCTGAGCAGGCTTTTCAGGAGCTGAGCATCCCGATTCCCGGTGAGGAATATTTGCGCCTTCCGTTGCGGGCAAGTTTGAGCAAGTTCATCGGTGCTTACCTGGAGATGCCAGGCGGCCAGACCGACCTTTTCACGCTGGGTATGTCTGAATCCTTTGCTCAGCCCCAGATGGCGGAACTCTTCAAGAGCTACGCCTGGCAAAACCGCGTCAACCTGGCGGAGTATTTCCGCCAAATGCACAGCGCGGGCAAACTTCGGGAGACGAATTTCAGCGTCCTGGCCCACATTGTTTTGTCAGCGGTTTACTCTTTAGTTATGGTGAAACGGAGGGCTCCGGAAAAAGTGAGCCGGGACCTCAAGGACGAAGAGGTTCTCGCCTGTTTAGTGAACGGAATTGCCTGTGCTTACGGGGCGGAGCCTGAGGGAGGAGAGGGGGAAGAGAGTAAAGATCAGGACTAGCGGTGCGGCCGGGGCCGGCGGCCTTGCCCCAGCATGGTCCCCAGTTGTCTGATATATCTAAGTATAGATGAAGTTATCTAATATAGATGAAGCGGTCGTCAGCAGGATCCGAGCCCAGGTGAATGGTGCTGACGATGCGTGCGAAGGCTCATCATCCGGCGCGCCGGACAGAATGCGCCGGCGCAAAGACTGCGTGCCCACGGATAGGATCCGGGCCTCGGGCCGGAGTGAAGACTGCGTACCGAACGATAGATTCCGGGTCGGAGCTCAGAATTGTGCCCGACAGATGATAGCTGTTGTAAGATTGTGACGGAATGTTAGGAGGGGGTTGGAGATGGCGCTTTCGAGAAAGACCGGGATCGCTGTTGTTTTGATCCTGGCCGCCATTGTGGTGTTCGGGGGCGGGGGCTGGTACTTTTATCAGCAAGCCAACTATGTGAGCACAGATAATGCCACTGTGCAAGGAACGGATCTTCAGGGTGCGGTGGTTCCCCTGACCTCCACCGGTGACGGCTATGTGAAAAATTGGACACCGACGGAGGGTATGACTTTCAGCCAGGGCCAGATCGTCGGCGAGGTGGATGGTTTGGTCGGTTCCACCCAAATCCGGGCGCCCATTACGGGGACCGTCCTGCAGAACGACACGGTGAATGGGCAAGTGGTTCTGCCGGGACAGAACCTGGGCTACATGGTAGATCTGAATCACCTTCAGGTGGTAGCCAACATTGATGAAGGGGACATCAGTAAGGTGCAAGTCGGGCGAAAGGTGGATATCACAGTTGACGCCTATCCGGGAAAAACTTTTCCCGGAACCGTGACCCGGATTGGCACGGCCACCTCGATGATCGTCAACGCGATCCCGAATATCAATCTGAGCGGAGTGTTCGACAAGGTCACGGAACGGGTGCCTGTCTACATCTCGATCGACAGGCTCTACGGGGTGCATCTGGTTCCGGGTTTCTCCGCTGCGGTTGCCATCCATCGGCATTAATGTGAGGAAAGTGGGTGATCAGCGGTGTCAGACAAGAAAAAAGTCATCCGGGTGATCCTTATTGTGGTGCTGGTTCTGGCGGCGGCCGGTGGCTATACGTACTACCGGTGGAGCAGCGGTTTTATCAGCACGGATGATGCCCAGATTACGGCGGACGGACCGACGGTGCCGATCACGGTGGCTTTCGGCGGGCGTTTGAAGAGCTGGCTGGTTAAGCCTAACAGCCGAGTTAACCAGGGCCAGATCATCGGGGAGGAGTCCAATCAGTCGGTCCTGGCGGCCAACAGCGGTCTTATTCCAATGGTTCAAGGCAATCCCGCGCTGGCTCAGCGTCTAGCGGACAGGGAGATCATACGCTCTCCCATCAGCGGGTTGATCGTGCAATGTAATGCCAGTGTGGGCCAGGGGGTTCAACCGGGCATGGTTTTGGCCCAAGTAGAGAATGAAAATCACCTGCAGGTGACGGCAAATATTTATGAAACAAAAATCCGCAAGGTACATGTGGGGCAGCAGGCGGACGTTACGGTGGATGGGCTGCCCGGGACGGTTTTGCACGGCCGGGTGGCCCGGATCGGCGAGTATACGCTGTCGGTATTTTCCCTGATTCCCAACGTCACGGCCGCTTCCGGCTCGTACACCAAAGTGGCGCAGAGAGTTCCGGTGGTGATCAATTTCCAAGATCCGCACTTGGCTAAACAAACCCTGGTTCCCGGTATGAACGCCGAGGTTAAGATCTATTTGCGTTAGATTCGCTTGGCGGCAGGCAAACCGGAATGCCTGCGACATCAGCGGCATCGGCATCATCCGCGGCAGCGGCGTCGTATTCGGCTGTGGTTCCGGGCGCGGTAAGCCTGGCTATGGTGGATAAACCGCAAGACCGGTTGGGTTCGAGCAAAGCGCAACCATGGTCTGCATAGATGCCGGCAAACCTGTTCGGAAAGGGGGGGATTCAATGTCTTTTGAGGAAAAGTTCGGGGTGCCCGGTTTGACAGTCATCAGCGTGGTCTTGGGGGTCTTTATGGCTATCCTGGATTCCAGCGTGGTCAATGTGGCTATTCCCAAGATGATGGCCGTCTTTGCCACCACTCAGAACACTATTTCCTGGGTCATCACGGTATATTTGCTGGCGACCGGTATGCTGACACCTGTGAGCGGCTATCTCGGGGATCGCTTCGGCTATAAGAAGATTTACCTCATCGCTTTGGTCATTTTCACTTCCGGTTCGGCTCTCTGCGGAGCCGCCTGGAATGTGCAGGCCATGATCGCCTTTCGCGTGATTCAGGCGGTGGGCGGGGCTATGCTCATGCCGATCAGTATGTCCATTCTCTTCAGTCTTTCCAAACCGGAGAAACGCGGTGCCATGATGGGTATCTGGGGAATTGCCATCATGTTTGCCCCGGCCTTCGGCCCGACCTTGAGCGGGTATATCGTGGAGTATCTCGACTGGCGCCTGATTTTTTACATCAATGTTCCGGTGGGGATTATTAACCTTTTCATGTCTTATTTGTACATTCCGCATTTTGAGCCGCGGCCGGCGGATAAGTTTGACTTTCCGGGATTCGCCACCTCCATCATCGGCTTTTTCTGCCTGCTCTACGCTCTTTCTGACGCCCCCAACGTGGGTTGGAACTCTTTGGAGATCATATCCCTCTTGGTCGCTTCGGGTGTTTTCCTCGCTCTCTTCGTGGTGGTGGAATTAACGACGCCCAATCCCATGCTTGACCTGAGGCTGCTTAAGATCAGGAAATTTCTTGTGTCGTCTGCCTCCATGTCCCTGCTCAGCATGGCTATGCTGGGAGCGCTCTTTGTGCTGCCGGTTTTTCTGCAGAACGGGCTGGGCCTCTCCCCGCTGCAAACGGGCCTGCTGACCATGCCGGGGGCTATCGTCACAGGCTTTCTCATGCCGGTGAGCGGCAACCTCTTTGACCGTTTCGGCGCCCGCCCGGTGGCGGTCTTGGGGCTGGCGATCATGTTCCTGGCCTCTTTGCTCCTGACCAATCTGAACCTGCAGTGGTCTTTCTTATCAATTATGCTGGTTTACATGATCCGCTCCGCCGGCATGGGCTTAAGCAACATGCCGATTTCAACGGCGGGCATGAACGCAGTGCCTCCTCCCTTAATCAGCCGGGCCACGGCCCTGCAGAGCACTCTGCGCAATGTGGCGGGTTCGATTGGGACCGCGGTTCTCAGCACGATGATGCAAAACCATACCAACTACGCTTTTAACAGTTACTTGCAAAATGTGAGCAATCACGCGGCGGGGCAAATTTCGTCCTTTGGGGTAACCCCCTCGGTCTTCGGGCTGACCAACCCGCAGCAATACTTGAGCTTGTATCTTTCCTTGCAGCAATTGGCGTTCCAGACCGGCACGCAGTACGCGCTCAAGATATCCGTTGTTATAACGTCGATCGCCCTGCTGGCGGCCCTGACTATCGGTAAGAAACAACAATTCAGTAAAAGCGGCGAGGCTCCGCACGTGATGGCGGAGTAAGCGGAGGCCGCGTTCGTTACCTGAGACGGTGCGGTCGCATTCGTTACTTATACGGTGCGGCCGTGGGAGTACCGGTTGCGGATGAGGGCATGTGGAGGCACAATTTCGAGTGAGAGTATGCGAAGGCTGTTCCGCACAAAAGCACGCGAGGGCACAGTTTCGAGTAAGAGTATCGGCTCGGGTAAGGTATGCGGGGGACTGCCGACTCCGAGCCGCGGGAGATTCAGACGGCGTCGATCACTGGTTCGGCGGAAAACGGTTTAGGCAAATAGCGTCGAGAAGGGGGAACAATTATGAAGGCTAGATGGACGGCCGGGTTGGCCGTGGGCGCGCTCTTCCTCGGTCTGGTTTCGGGGTGCGGCGCGGCGGGTACAGCCGGTGCATTGCCGGAAAAAGTGAGTGTGGAGGCGGCCCAGCAGGTGGCTATGCCGGTCGGGGACACATTTCTGGGTGTGGTGACCCCATTTGTGCAGACCAGTGTTGCACCCGCCATTTCCGGGATTCTGCAAACGGTCAATGTCCGGCCGGGCGATAAAATCACGGCGGGGCAGGTTTTGGCGACGCTGAACACCGACCAGCTCCAGGCCCAGGCGAATCAAGCCGCGACCGGTGTTCAAGTGGCTCAAGCTCAGAGGGCGGCGGCCGGGGAGCAGACGGGTCTCACGGTCCAGAATGCGCAAGCCGCCCTGAAGACGGCCCAAGCGGGTCTGAATAGCGCACAAACCCAGGGAAAAAACCAAGTGGGGGCCGCTCAGAAAGCTCTGGCTGCGGCTGAGGCCAATCTGAGTAAGGCTCAGACGGGTACGCAAAACGGGGTGACTCAAGCTCAGGATGGCTTGGCTCAGGCTCAAGACGGGGTGAACCAGGCCCAAAGCGCCGTGGCGGCCGCTCAGGCTCGACTGACAGCTGCCCAGAGCCTGACGGCGTCCGACTTGCAAATTGCCCAGGAAAATGTGACGAAGGCGCAGGATGCCATGAATACGGCCCAAACGGCCCTGCAACATGCCCAACAGGCAGCCCACTCTTCGACGGATCCCGGACTGCTGGCGGCGCAGGCTGCCTACGACCAAGCGGCCATAGGTTACCAAGGGGCCTTAGGTGCTCTGCAGGCGGCTCAGGCCGACAAGAGTGTCAGCGTGGCGCAAGCGGCTTACAACCAGGCGCAGAGCGCGCTGCAGGCGGCCCAGAGTCAGGTGCAGACAGCCCAGAGCGCCCTGGCGGCGGCCCAGAGCGGGAAGGATGTTCAGGTGGCTCAGGCTGCCGTCAACCAGGCGCAGCAGGCCCTGAGCGCAGCCGAAGCCGGCGCCGCGAGCGCGGTAAAATCAGCCGAAGCACAGGTGGGCCAAGCCCAGACGGCCTATCAGACGGCTTTGAATAATCCTGCCCTGCAGGTTAACGACGCCCAGATCCAGGCTGCCCAAGCATCCTTGCAGACGATTCAGACCAACATTGATAAAGGGCAGATCAAATCTCCTATCGGGGGCTATGTTCAGGCCGTAAATGCCCAGGTCGGGCAGGCGGTGGGTCCACAGGGCGGATTTATCGTGATCTCTTCCATGAATCCTCTCCAGGCGACGGTGGATGTGCCGGAGGCCCAGATCAGCCAAGTCAAAGTGGGCGCGGAAATGGATATCTATGTAGCCGCGACCGGCAAGACCTATCCCGGAACGGTGAGTGCCATTCACCCGGCCCTGGATACGGGGAATGCCGTCCTGGACAATGGGAACAGCAATTACCCGGTGGACGTGCTGATCAAACAGCCGGCGGCGGGGCTTCTCTCCGGCATGCGGGTCGAGGCTCATGAGGTGAACCCGGCTCAGAAAGTGGTGCTTGTTCCGGCCAACAGCGTCCTTAACATCCGGAATGATCAAGGCGAGGTCTTCGTGGTCCAAAACGGTACGGCCCGCAGTGTCACGGTGAAGCTGGGACAGCTTACGAATCTTGAATCTGCCGGCGGAGCGGACTATCCTGTCATGAGCGGCCTCAAGGACGGGGATCAGGTGGTGATCCAGGGGCAAAATCACCTGCTCAACGGGGATAAGGTGGTCATCACGACGCCCGTGGCCGCGTCCCACGGCTGATTCGGTTCCGGGTTCTATTTCAGATTCCATAGAGAGGGCAGGGGCCCCGGTTGGAGAAATCCCATCGGGGTCTTTTGCTGCCCTAAAAGGGCGACCCCTTCTCAGCTTGGATTCAGGCAGGCCTGCTAAAATGGGGGGGAGCTACCGAAAGGAGAGGCGGCCGGCGTATTAACTTTTTGGAGAAAGAAAGGACAGACGGGCAGATGGAAGCGGGTTCATTGGTTTAGCGGCAGGAAGATCGCGGATTTTGTCGAAATTAAATTAGCGATGGAAGCGATGGTAGAAAGTATGCGCACGATAGTTGAACTTAGAGAAGCCTGCGTCAGAGAACAGCAAGCACGGATGAGGGTAAACGGAAGAAAAGGCCACGGCAGTAAATTTAGGAACACAGCCGACAGTGAGACGGTTTGGGACGCGACTGCGGCCCACGGGGGCTGAGCAGAGAGGATAGGAGGGAAAAGGATGAAGAAACAGGATCTGAGAAACTACAGAGGAAGTCACGGACAAGAGTCCCCGCAGCGTAAGATGTTCATGAAAACGCGCGCGGGAACCGCACGCACCGGCCTTGCGGTTCTCCTGATCTTCTTTTTGGCTTTGCAATTGCTGCTGCCCGGTTCCGCACTGGCCGCGGGCGCGGGCTCAATCGTCCGCCTTGGCGGCACTGACCGTTATGCGACGGCGGAACAGGTCGCAGCCACCGTCAAAGGCCACGGAACGGGCAATGTTGTCTTAACGATAGGCTATAACTTCCCCGATGCCTTGTCGGCGGGGACGTTGGCGGCGGAGAAGAGCGCCCCCATTTTACTCTTGGACAGGACGGCGGCCGCCAGCATGGAGACCCTGCGGCGGGCGGCGGGCATCGCGGGTGCTTCCGGACACGTTTACTTGGTGGGCGGGACCGGGGTGATCGGCAGCGATTTCCGTCAGGCCCTGATGAGTCTGGGTGTGGCGGCGGCCCAAATCTCGCAGATCGGGGGAGTGGATCGCTACGCGACCTCCGTCCTGGTGGCGCGGGCAGAGGGAGCGGCCGCCGGCACGCCGGTTTTTATCACTTCCGGCGACAGCTTTTTCGACGCTCTGGCGGTGTCCTCCTTGGCAGCCGCCAAGGGGTATCCCTTGCTGCTTGTGAACCGTAACAGTCTGCCCGCCACGGTTGCGGCCTACCTCAAGCAGGAGCGGCCTTCTTTGGTCCAAGTGGTGGCCAGTCCCGGAGCTTTGTCCCCGGCGCCGGTGAATCAGGTCGAGCAGGCGGACCCCGGCAAAGTGCACGTTTTGGCGGGGGACAGTGCCTATGCGACCGAGAGTCTGCTTCTGAATCGCTACGCGCCCCACCCGGCGGGGCTCTATCTCGCTAC
The DNA here is from genome assembly GCF_902729405.1 of Acididesulfobacillus acetoxydans. Classification (GTDB taxonomy): domain Bacteria; phylum Bacillota; class Desulfitobacteriia; order Desulfitobacteriales; family Desulfitobacteriaceae; genus Acididesulfobacillus; species Acididesulfobacillus acetoxydans. The sequence goes on along the minus strand of NZ_LR746496.1, from coordinate 254,636 downwards.
GGGAGCGGATTATGCGGATGCCCTGACGGGGAGTGTTCCGGCGGCTCAAAACGGGGCTCCCCTGGTTTTGCTCGATCCAAGCTTGAACAATCCGCCCCCCGACTTGGACGGATACCTGGCAGCCTTGCCTTCTCTGCCTCTGACCGTTATCGGCGGGACGGGGGCCCTGCCGGATAGTTTGGTCACGAGCCTCAGCGGCTTACTGGGGCAGGCCGGGAACCACGTGATCGCCGTGAATGCGGTCAACGGCCGGATTTCCGTCACGATGAGCCGGGCTCCGGCCTCCACTCCGGACGTCACGGATTTTAAGCTGGAAGAGACCGTCAACGGAGGAACGGCCGCAGTCGTAGTTCCGCAAACGGTTGCCGTCGACGGGACCACAGTGACCCTGACGGTGCCGCAGGTGCAGCCGGCCGCACAGGTGCAAACAGTGGTGTACACGGTCGCCTACAAAGATTCGCAGCCGCTCAGCAGTCCCTCTTTTACCGTCGGTAATGCCAATGTGGCGGACCCCAACCGGACGTCCGTGGACTTCCCCTCCCCGTCCACACTGGTGGCGGGAAGTACGTATACGATCGCGTTAGTTCCGCTGGATGCATCCGGTAATCCCGCTCCTCTGAGCGGTGTGCCCGTGGTCAATTGGGGAACCGGCTCCTCTGCCCTGCCCCTTTTGGCCACCCTGACGCTCCCGGCTGCGGGTTCGGGTGACAACACTTATATCGTTACTTTTACGGCGCCTTTGACCGCCCAAGGGGGAGTCAAGGCGGTGCCGCTGACGCTGACGATCGGGGGTTTCAGTGCCACTTCTTCTCAGACTTATGTGAGCGAGGCTCCTCAGGCCTCGGCGTCCGGCACGGAAACCGTGCCCTCCGTTCTTTATCCGGCCGGGGTGCAGACGGTGACCCGGAAATTTCAGTGGCAATATGGTGGCTTAACTTATCTCTGGACGGTCGAGATTCCGTCGGACCTCCTACAAGAGGATCGGCAGGAGAGCGCCTATGTGGCCCGCTTTTTCTCGAGCGATGCCGCGGGTCAGCAGGAGATGCTGACTAAAGCTTCCAACTCGGAGCGGACGCTCATCCAATCCTGTACGGTGCAAAACGACGGAGATTATCGCCCCTGGGCGGAGGATCCGGACAATACCGCTTTCGTGCAGACCTTGGCTAAAGCTCTGGCCGCCACGGCTAAGGCGGACGGGGATGACACCTATGGTGAGGCCAATTTCTTCCTCAGCTTTGTGGGGGGAGCGATTCCTTACCAAATCACGGCAGTCCCGGAAATGCCCGCTCAGACCTTGGCGGACAACGGGGATTGCAAGGACACTTCTATTCTGCTGGCCGATCTTCTCAAGGCCGCGGGTTATAAGGCGGCCCTGATTTCTTTCCTGCCCGTGCCCGGGACGAGCGCCGGACATATGACGGTGGGCGTCGCTTTGAAAGACAGCCAGATCCCTCTGATTCCAGGTCTTGACGGCTTGGTCTACTTCAGAGACGGCGGCACAAACTATTACAACGCGGAAACGACTGCCCCGGGGACTTACATCGGTGAAGCGGGAAACTTCCCCAGCCAGGAAAACGGCCTGGAAAACTCCGGTTATGTTTTCCCGCTGCAGTAAGGTTTCCCCGGGTCCGCGGCGCCTTATCGTTGCCATCCTTTTCCGGACATAGTAAAATAGTTCATAGTAAGCGGGAAGGGTGAACTGCGAACTCTCTTGACACACGTCAGGGGAGTTCCCGGCAAAGATCTTGAAAAGGAGTTGGGGCTATGTCCCGTCCGGCCGTCGGTAAGAAATACACCTATGCGGATTATCTGACGTGGCCGGAGGATGAGAGGTGGGAACTTATTGACGGCGTGCCTCATCTGTAGGCAGCTCCGACATGGCAGCATCAGGCTATATCGAGGGAATTGATTGAAAAATAGTCAGCGTTTTTGTGCTGGAGAACAATGGGCGTTACGGGAGACAAGAGGTATATTCGGAAGAGGACCAAATCCAGGTCAGCATTTTTAAGGAGCTGAGGATAGGGCTCAAATCGGTATTTGCAAATATCTGACCAGGAGGATTAGCCGCATGCCCCGTGGCTTTAGGCTGGCTTTAGCCGGCTTTAGCCAGGGGGGGATTCAGGCATTCTCCCTGAGTTGAGACTCGACAAGCGGAAACCATTCAGCTTAGATGGGCCCCGTTTTTTGGCGCGCACACTCTGTAATGAGGTTAAGAGGAAAGGCGATGATTTCTTTTGACAGGCCGTTTTTTGGCCGACGCTTTCGGCCACCGCGTTTACCGCAAAGAAACTGCCGGCCTTAGGATGGCGGCGCGGACCTGGTTTCTCATCCTGCTCGTCATAATGCTGACCGTTTCCCCGGCGGTCCCGGCAGCGGCGGCTGAAAGCAGCGCGGCGGACCTGGCGCAAGTACGCGCCCTCCTGGATCAAGGTTATGTCGATCCCGTGCCCCAAGATGTCCTCAATGCCCCGACGATGGACACCATGCTTGGCCGGCTGGGGGATCCTTACACAGATTATTTTTCTCCGTCCGAGTACAAGGACTTTCAGGATTCGCTGAATAATCAGTTTTCCGGCATCGGCATCCATATGGTCATGACTCCGTCCGGGGTTGAAGTGGCGTCCGTGATTGCGGGGTCGCCCGCGGAAAAGGCCGGCCTGAAGCCGGGGGATATTGTTACCCGGGCGGACGCCCGGCCCTTAAGCGGTTTGTCATCCGGCGAGGCGGCCGCGCTCCTGCGCGGTCCCGCCGGTACGACGGTTCAGCTGGCCGTCAGGCGCGGGTGCGCGATTCTTTTCCTGCCTGTCACCCGTGCCGCGCTGTCCGAGCCGGAGGTGACAGGGCAGCTTTTGGACGGGCATATAGGCTATCTGCAAGTGAGTGTCTTTGGCAGCGCAGTGCCGCAGGCTTTTGCTCAGGCGGCGAGTGGTTTGCAGAAGAAGGGGGCGGATGCCTGGATTGTGGATCTGCGCGAAAATCCGGGCGGCTACCTGGCGGCCGCACTGGCCTTGGCCGCGGATTTCATACCGGGTGAAGCCGTCGTTCGGGTGCAGACACGGACCGGCGGCACTCAGACTCTCGTTGCTTCCCAAAAAGGGTTGGTTCGAATTCACGGCCCGGTGATCCTCCTGACCGATGAGAACTCGGCCAGTGCTTCCGAAGTACTGACGGCGGCACTCAAAGACCATGACGCGGCCTTTGTCCTCGGAGAAAAGACCTTCGGCAAGGGATCAGTGCAGCAAATCTATCCTTTTGCCGACGGGGCCGCCCTGAAAATGACCATTGCCCATTTCTTTTCACCGGCGGGGCATCCCATTAATCAAGTGGGCATTAAACCCGATCTCAGCGTTGATCCTGCCCTGGCCAAAGAAGCGGCAGAGCTTCTGCTGGCACAACCTACTGTGAATACCCAGAAGCCTGCCCTGAGCGGAGCGGGGAAAGTCGGGCCGAGCATGACGGTTGGCCCGGAGAATGACAGACTAAGTGGATCAGGCGGACAAGGGCAGGACAGAGTGGGCGCAAACGGACTGGGGCAGGACAGAGTGAGCACAAACGGACTGGGGAAGGACGGAGTGAGCCCATACGGACTGGGGAAGGACGGAGCAAGCGCCGACGGACTGGCGGAGACCGGGCAGATCTTTCGGGGCGGAGAGGAAGCGCGCTTCTATACTCAGGGGCGGATCTTCACCGTTCCTTTGGACATGGCCAGATCGAGCAAATATTGGCAAGTCTGGCGGGACATTCTGACGGGCGCTCCCCAACAGGCGCAATTCATGATCAAGGGCCAAGGCGGCTGGGCTTCGGTTCCCCGGGCCGAAGTACGGGAGAAGTGGCCTTTGTATTTTCCGGGCAGCCGGCTCGCAGGGGAAGTGGATAATCCGCCGCTCGCCCGTTCGTATACCCTGACCTTTTCCCAGCCGGTGAACGCCGGCAGCCCGGGGACTTCGGCAGAACTGCTGGATGCCGCGAAGGGTACGGTTATTCCCACCGTGGTCAAGGCGCAGGGTTCGGAAACCGTGCGGGTGACACCGCTTGCGCCGTTGCAGGCGGGCAAGACATACTGGCTTATCGGTGGGACCGGCGGCGGAGCGGACCAAGCCGGACTGTCGGCAAGTGCCCGGCAGATAATGCAAATTCGGACCTTTGTACCCCCTAATCCGAAGTAGGAGTAACATCCTGCGGACGCCGGGGCGGCATGAATGGAATCAGGGTCTGCACAGTTAAGAGCTTTCGAAGTCAGCCTTCGGGAGCTCTTTTTAACGGGCGGGGCGCAGCTTTTGCCATGGTCGACGCCCCTTATGTGCCTAACCCAGTTTCTCATGGCTGAGAGGACAAAACCGGCCCTTGCCTGAACACAGGGACATTCCTGATAGGCATACATATATTACCATTAAGGGAGGACATCGGGTCGAGGAGTCAGCGGCGGGACACGTTTCGACTTGCCCGAGTATACGGAAGCTCAGTGATGTGCCTGTCCGTATCCGTCTTTTGTGACCGGAAGCCGTGTACTGGCACAATTGTTTTGCGGAGGCGTAGTTTAATGAAACAGGAGCACGGCGTATTTCAACTGAAGAAAGGAGCAGCTATAACATGGCAAATCAGGCCCCTATGCCCCATGTGTGGACGCAGCAAGCGCTTTATCAGCAACCGAATAACAGCGGTTCTAATTTCTCGGCTCTAAACTCATGCCCACCGCCACCAGTAACTACGAATCCGGCTTTTCCCTCCACGGCATCTTTGGGGATGTGTACTCCCCTGGCCGTGACCCAAAACGGAGAGGATATCTTTGTGACCGCTTCTATTCCCGCGGAAGCGATTATCACTTTGCCGACTTTTGCCCTAGAAATCAAAAAAGTCACGAAAAACGTAAAAATCACGCAATGCAGGTTTTTCAACGCGATTCCGCCTCTATGCCCGGGCCAGCCTCAGGATACTCCGAAGCTCTTCCTGGGGGGGTATGTACGCAAAAACATTCAGTATTCGGAAGTTGTAACCCAGACCGCGACCTCCGTGCAAGGCACGATCAAAGACTTCGTGATTGATATTCCCATTTCGTGTGTCCTCAATTTGGGCACCGGCCTGATCTTACCGGCCACCGGGCTCAGCCAACAGCAAGTCTATGAATTCGCGACCAGCACCTCTCTGCCGGCCGGATTCGCGGCCAAAGACAAGCTGTTAGCGGCCGATCTCTCGGAGTTCAATGTGTTAAGCAGTGAGTTCCTGAACCCACTGCCCACCTGCACTCTGGTCTACAGTCAAATCAATGAAATGGACGAAGCGTTGGATCGGGTGCCGTTGCCCGGCGGACCTTTTGAAGAAGGAATCTTCAGGACTTTGCAGGAGAAGATGGTCGTTGTCATTCAGATAAAATTGAAGATCAAAACATTCCCATACGGTAGTTGAGACGGAGATAATTCGGGTGTGGAGATGGGATTTACGCTGTAGTTGTCCATTGAGATGATTTCACGGTTCTCGTCTTGTGACCAAGAGGCTCAGCCGTGTGCCCCCGGTTTTAGCCTGGTTTTAGCCGGCTTTAGCCAGGGGGAGATTCGGGTTCGGGTCGTTGCTTCTTCATTCTGTTCGCCGGAAATACCTCAAGGATACCCCGGGATTGAGGCCAGATGGGGCCGCTCGGCCGCAGGAATGCTTACGAAATTTGAGGTCGGGTGCTGGGAGATTGCTACCGCCGCGTTGTTCGGCCGCAGGAACTTTTGCGAAGCACCTGCGGCCTTCTCCGATCTTTTTTCTGTTCGGGGGAAAGGGCCGATCCGCGCCAATTCCATTCACAGAATCAGTCCCTTATTGCATCTACGACTGACTGCATTATAGCTGAACGATTTACCAAATACTGCAGGCTCTTCTGTGAATGTCCGTATAGCGATTTATCCCCCGCCTATAGTGGCCTATAAAGGACGGGGAACTTCTCGCAAGTTATGTTAAACCAGGGAAGTCACACATATCTGAGGGAAAGAGACGAAACTTTCCGGGGAGATGGGGACATTTCCCATAAACTGACATATATTGCTAGTACAAGGGGGGACAGCGAGGCGAGGAGGCCGCCGGGAGATAACAAGATTCCGCTCCCGGGTGTAGCGGAGGCTCTGGCCGGTAAACGGCCATGTTAATCTGTCTTTTATAAAAGCCAAAGCCGTGTACTGGCACAACTACCCGGAAAAAACGTAGTGTAACGAAGACGGGTCACGGCGTATTTTGACGAAGGAGAGGAGCAAACCTAAGATGACTAACCAAATTCCGCATGTTTGGACACAACAGCCCCTAACTATGCAACCTGATGCGACCAGCTGCAACGTTGGCTGCACAAATCCAAGCTCAACGCTTGATCCGAACCCGGCTTTTCCCTCCACGGCATCCCTGGGGCAGTGTACTCCCCTGGCCGTGACGCAAAGCGGAACCGACGTTTTTGTCACCGTTTCCATTCCGGCGGAAGCGATTTTCACTTTGCCAACCTTGGCCCTGGAAATCAAGAGGGTTACCAAAAACGTAAAGATCACCCAATGCAGGTTCTTTAACACTATTCCCCCTATTGCAAGCGGTCAGCCGTCCGATACCCCGAAGCTATTTCTGGCAGGATTCGTGCGTAAAGATATCCAGTATTCACAAGTTCTGACCCAAACCTCCACGACGGTGCAGGGGAGTATCCAGGACTTTGTCGTCGACGTTCCGATTTCCTGCGTCGTAAGCCTGGGCACAGGCATTAGCGTGCCGGCGACGACTTTTGGGCAGCAACAGGTTTATGAATTCGCGACAAGTACGTCGCTGCCCGCGGGATTTGCCAGCAAAGATCAGCTATTGTCGGCCGATCTCTCGGAATTTAACGTCTTGAGCAACGAGTTCCTGAACAAGCTGCCCACCTGCCATCTTGTTTACAGTCAAATCAACGAAATGGATGAGGCCCTGGACCGGGTGCCCTTGGTGGGAGGACCCTTCGAAGAAGGTGTTTTCAGGACCGTTCAGGAAAAGATGGTCGTTGTCATCCAGGTCAGGTTGGCCTTTTAAAGGAACCTGCCGGTAAGGCGCTTACCGCCGCGCGGCAGGGAGCGAAGACACCGACCCAGGGGGCTCCGCTGAGAGGACGCAGGGGAGAACGATGCGGGTGAGGAGACTGGGAGAACCCCGGGAGGGGGTTCAGGCGAGAGAACCCAGGTGAGAGAACCCAGGTGAGAGAACCCAGGTGAGGGAACCCAGGTGAGGGAACTCAGGTGAGAGAACCCAGGTGAGAGAACCCAGGTGAGAGAATCCAGGTGAGAGAACTCAGGTGAGAGAACCCAGGTGAGAACCCAGGTGAGAGAACCCAGGTGAGAGAACCCAGGTGAGAACCCAGGTGAGAGAACCCAGGTGAGAGAACCCAGGTGAGGGAACCCAGGTGAAGGAACTCAGGTGAGGGGACTCAGGTGAAGGAACTCAGGTGAGGGGACTCAGGTGAGAACCCAGGTGGGAGAACTCGGTTGGTAGAACTCGGATGAGAGAAGATTGGTATGTGGGGGGACCCCCGGCGGGGGTCCCCCCAGCTTTTTTGGCGCATTGGCGCAGGAGAAGTGAAGACGCACGTCGTATGCCGAAGATATTTGGACGGACTGAGGAGATTTGGCAAGGTGGGGGGAAGCCGCCCGCAGGAGCGATTCCGCACCTGACCAAGCCAAACTTGCCTCGGTCGCATGGAGAACATCGCCTTCGACCAACCGCGCGAGATTGGCACTGCAGGGATGCCAAAAGCGCAAAGATTTTATGGAAAAGTTTTAAACGGCCTCAAATTCTCAGTTTCCTTTAAGGCGAAGGCTTTAATATAACAACTGTTCCACTAAGTACCCCGGAAGAAAAGGTTCCCCTGTGCAGACCGAAGGAGTTGGAGCGGCCGCCCCCCCCAGGTAATGTTATCACATTGACCGGGAATCGGCCGGCGGAAAGGAGGAGGCGGATCGGACGTAGGTACGAATTAGTTATGGGCGAGTAAAGCTTGATTTATTGGAAGGAGAGAGGTTTAAGTGAAAAAACGCTTATCGCTGGTTTTAATCCTGAGCATGCTCTTCCTGCTGGTGGTGGGAGCCACAGCGGCTCAGGCCGCTCCCTGGCGAGGGTACAACCGGTTCTACGGCCAGGATCGTTTTCAAACTTCCATAGCCATTGCCCGTCAACTTTATCCGGGACAGGTGCAAAATGTTGTTCTTGCTTCAGCATATAGCTTTCCGGACGCACTGGCGGCCAGCACTTTAGCCGCCAAATTAAAGGCTCCCATCATTTTGATTGGGCCCAGACTGCACGACTCCCTGGTCAGCGCCGAGTACGTAAAGAATCATCTGGTTGCCGGCGGAACTGTCACGATCGTCGGCGGAGTCGGAGTCGTTCCCCAGAGGGTTGAGCAGTGGATGCTCAACCGGGGCTTCTCGGTAACCCGTTTAGGCGGCAGTGACCGTTTCGCTACCGATGCCGACATAGTCAAACAACTGAATGTGCCGCAAGGCACGCCGCTCGTCGTGGCTAACGGGTACGATTTCCCCGATGCGCTCGGCATCTCCTCCGTAGCAGCGAGTAAGGGCTGGCCCATCCTGCTCACAGGGGTGAACCGGATCCCGCAAACGGCGCTGGATGTTATCAAAAGTGATGCCCCGACGAATATTTATGTAGTGGGCGGCGAAGGTGTCGTGAGCGACAGCGTTTATGCCCAGATCCAGGCGGCCGCCCCCAGTGCCCAAATGGAGCGCTTTGGCGGTGTGGACCGTTTTGAGACCCTTTCTCTCATTCTCAATCGGTTCTTTCCCAATCCCAGCCAGATTTACGTGGCCAACGGGTTCGACTTTGCCGACGCTCTGTCCGGCAGCACCCTGGCCGCCGCTAACAACGCCCCGATTCTTTTGATTAATCCCAGAAGCTATCATCTGCCCGCAGGTGTGCACGATTATCTGGTAACGCTCAGAAATAACGGTGTACAGCCTCAGGTGAATGTCCTGGGCGGAGACGGGGCAGTTCCGAGGCGCTTGGTGGAGAGGGTTAACGACATTCTTCAAAATGGCAGCGTACCCACCCCCCCGGCGACTGGCAGTGAAACCCTGACGGTCAGCAACCCGTCAACGACCGGGTTCACCGTCTCCTTGAGCCCAGCCCTGAACGGTTTGGCTTCGGCCAACTTCACTTTGTCAGATAGTTCGGGGAATCCCATCGCTATCACCGGGGCGGCAACGAGCGACAACGGAGCGACCTACACGCTTAGCGCGGCGTTAACTGCCGGCCAGACCTACTCGCTGACGGCGAGTGACACAGGTTATACTTTTGGGAGTGCCCAGTATGTGACGGTGTCGGCCGCTGCGGTCAGTGTAGCGACTTCTGTCTACGGTCCTTCGACTACCGGCTTCACTCTGGACCTGAGTCCCGCCGTACCGGGTCTGACGGCAAATAACTTCACCCTCTCCGATGGTTCGGGAAACCCCGTGGCCATTACCGGGGCGGCAACCGCTAACAACGGAGCGGCATATCAGATTAGCGCCGCTTTGACAGCGGGACAGACCTACGTGGTGACGACGAGCGCCGAGGGGTACACCTTCGGAGGTGCCCAGTATGTGACGGTGCCGGCCGCGACTGTCACTGAAAGCTTAACGGTGAGCAACCCCTCTGCGACAGGATTCACGGTGTCTTTGAGCCCAGCCTTGAACGGTTTGACTTCGGCGAACTTTACCCTCGCAGACAGTTCGGGAAACCCGGTAGCCATCAGCGGGGCGACAACCGCCGACAACGGGGCGGCCTATACGATCAGCGCGGCTTTAACGGCCGGTCAGACCTATACGTTGAGCGCGAGCGCACCGGGCTGCACCTTCGGAACAGCTCAGACTGTGGTGATTCCGCAAAGCTGAGCGGGGACCAAGCGGGGGCCAATACAAACGGGGGCCGATAGATGCAGCTTGGGACCACGGACTCGGCTAACGGCACTCTGAGTCTGCTGTAACAACTTAAACAGGTACAGGTGTGCCCGACGGACTGGGCTGTGGCACTCAGGCCCGCGGCCTGCGGCTTCCGGCTAAGCATTCCGATTAACGAAGTTTAAGAACGTGTCGTATTTAACCTCCTTATCTTCCCGCCGGGAAGCGAGGAGGTTACTTTTTTGTCCCGTCAGATTTGTATGCTGCCGCAGAGGCGCCGACAAACGCTGAAAAGCGTGCGATGACTGCGCGGCGGCAATTTCAGGGTTGAAAGTGTAAGTATGAATTCCGGGACGTTCCGGCGCAGGTAGGGCAAGGGCATCCCGCAAATCCAAGGGGTCCTCGCGTATACATTGACGTACCGATGATACCCCGGGGAATTTCATCGGAGAATTTGACCGGGCTCATTTGCCATTGTCAAGGAGGTGAGGCGGGCCGCGGCTATTATCCGGCAGCTTGATTATTATCAGCGAATCTGATGGCAGTAAAGCGGCTAGGTGGATACGTTTGCAGGAAAGAAGCGCCGACCCGGTAATCAGGTGCCGACCCGGTAATCAGGTGCCGACCCGGTAATCAGGTGCCGACCCGGTAATCAGGTGCCGACCCGGTAATCAGGTGCCGAATCGGTAATCAGGTGCCGAATCGGTAATCAGGTGCCAAGTCGGCAGTCAGGTGCCGGGTCGGTAATCAGGTGTTGGATCGGTAACCATGACTTTGGAGAAGGAGGATTTAGTTTCATGTTTCGAAAGAAGATGACAGCCTTGGCTGTCTTGGTGTCCCTGATGCTCCTCGTCGCAGCGGTTCCCGCACAGGCGGCTCCGTTCTGGAAGGGGAGTAACGATGAGGCTGTAGGTCATGGCGGTCATGGCCATATGCAAAATTGGCGGGATTTTGGGCGCTTGTTTGGGCTGGACAGGTTCGGAACCTCAGTCCGGATAGACGAAGATATGTATCCCGACCAGGTGCAAAACGTGGTGCTGGCTTCCGGCAACGGCTATGCGGACGCGCTCTCTGCCAGTGTGCTGGCCCATCAACAGAATGCCCCTATCGTTTTGGTCAACAATGGTGTCAAGGGTTCCGCTAAGGCTCTGGCTTACGTCAAAGAGCATTTAGTTAAAGGCGGACACGTCTTCATTGTCGGCGGGCGAGGGGTTGTCACGTACAACTTGGCGCAGCTGCTGCGGCAGTTGGGGTATGTCGTGACCAGGCTCGGAGGGGTGGATCGTTATCAGACGGATACCCTGGTAGCCCAACAACTCAATGTACCGCTCCACACCCCAATTATTTTGGCTAGCGGTGAGAATTACCCTGATGCTCTCGGCATCTCTTCCGTCGCGGCCAGTAATGGCTGGCCCATTCTGCTGAGCGGGCCGAATGTTCTTCCTCAAAGTGTCAGGGATTTTGTCTACAACGATCAGCCGTCACAGACTTACATCATAGGGGGAACCGGGGTTATCTCGACGAAGGTTCAGGAACAGGTTCAGAGTATCGCTCCCGGCACCGCGATTACCCGGCTGGGCGGAGCGGACCGCTTTGCGACCCTGGCCGACATCCTGTTCAAGTTCTTCCCTGACCCCACTCAGATCTATGTGGCCAATGGGTATGGGTTTGCCGACGCTTTAGCGGGAAGCCCGCTGGCCGCGAACCATAATGCCCCGATCCTTTTGGTCAACCCGAATTCAAAGAGTTTGCCGCCCGCGATTGTTACGTATCTGTTGATGCTGCAAGCCAAGGGGATCCAGCCGCAGGTCGCAACCCTGGGCGGTACGGCGGCGGTGCCGGACGAGATTCTGCAAGATGTCGCTAATATCCTGAACGGCCAGTACCCTCAAGGGGGCGGGGTGCCGATTCCGGCCACGATCAGTGAAACCTTAACGGTGAGCAACCCGTCAACGGCTGGATTCACGGTGTCCTTGAGCCCTGCCTTGAACGGTTTGACTTCGGGCAACTTCACCCTTCTGAACAGTTCGGGCAGTGCCGTGCCCATTACTTCGGCGGCGACGGGCGACAACGGAGCGACCTATTCGATTGCTGCCGCTTTAACGGCCGGCCAGACCTACGCGGTGACAGCGAGTGACACAGGTTACGCTTTTGGAGGCACCCACTATGTGACGGTGCCCGCTGCGCCGGTCAGCGTAACGACGTCTGTCTACGGCCCTTCGACCACGGGCTTTACACTTGACTTAAGCCCCGCCGTACCTGGTTTGACGGCAAACAACTTTACCCTTCTTAACAGCGCGGGCAGTGCCGTGCCCATTGCCTCGGTGTCAACCGCCGGCAACGGAGCAGCCTACGGGATTAGCGCTGCCTTAACTGCCGGACAGACCTATACGGTGACGACGAGCGACACGGGCTACACTTTCGGGACCGCCCAGAGTGTGGTGGTTCCGCAGAGCTAAGCAGGGACCCAGAGACCCGACTTGTGAATCCAGAGACCCGACTTGTGAATCCAGAGACCCGGCTTGTGAATCCAGAGACCCGGCTTGTGAATCCAGAGACCCGGCTTGTGACCCGGAGACTGAGCTTGCGATCCACAGACTCTGCGATGAGGGCCTGCCGGCCAGGCACACTTCCGGTGTCTCCAAGCGAAGGGGATTAGGGGATTAAGGCTAAACTTCGGCGTCCGGGTTCATAATCGGCGGATGCTCTTTCAGTCGGACTCGGTGCCGGACAAACAGACGGATGTTGTGCCGGACGAGTGTACGGACAATTGCCTTGGAAAGGCCCCGGGGAGACTTAATTCCCGGGGCCTTACGGCCTTTGTCAGTACTCAGCAGAAGACTCCCACCTCTAAAGTGGGAGATGGAAGATTTGTGACCTGGTTAACACACCCGGAGAGGTTACGTATCTACGGCCCACCGGGTAAACGAGGTGGAAAGTAGTAGAAGCCCAGTTCCGGGCCTGGAGAGAAACAAACCTCTCCGGTTGTCGGGAGGGTCAAGGGATGGCTGGCATCCGGCGCTCAAGACCGCATCTTGAGCGGTGAATGGGATCTTCTGAACTGAGGATTGTTCCAACCTGCCGGCGATATTCTCCCCGAAGCCTCCGCCTCTAAGCCTAAAGCGTAGGTGGGGGAGGTTCACCTTTTGGTTTTAAGAGTAGCTATCTGGGGTCCAGGAGCAGTCCAGTCGTCTCTCGGGCCTTAGAGTATTGGCCCCCGATTTTGCAGTGCTTGTCAGGAGGAGATTGACGCAGGGCGTGCGCGCCGCCCATTTTGCGGTGTTGAGGGCGCCATCCGGCGGTTCGCCGCTTCGCCGGGATAGTTTGCGGGGACCAGTTCTGCTATAATGAAGCGTAAGAGTTTGCGATGCTGCAGTGTTTGGATGCTGCTGCGTTTGGGCGAGAGTCAATCAGAGCGCGGTCAGCTATAGGTTCGCAGACCCCCAGGCTTTAACCGCTTTAAACCGGCTTTAGCCATGAGAGTTCCCAAGGACAGTGCGGAAAAGAGGAAGAAGGGTTGAGAAACAAAGTTCTGGATGCGGTCAGAGGGCTGGGGATTCTTCTCGTCATCTTAGGCCATACCAACGGGCGCCCTCAGCTTTTGATGAAGTTTATCTATTCTTTCCATATGCCTCTGTTCTTTTTTGTCTCGGGGTATCTTTTTAACGTGGAGAAATTCCGGAAATTCCGCTGGCGGGATTTTTTGCTCTATAAGGGCCGCCGGTACATCCAGCCCTACTTCGCTTTCGCGTTCACCTTTTATCTCCTCTTCGTGGTCCTGCCGGAAGCCCGAGCTGCTCTTGGAGGTGCACCGGTGGCGATTCAGCCCCTGGAGAAATACTTGGTCGGCATCTTCTACTCGCGCGGGACGGCGGCGTGGTTGCCGGTGAGTTCTCCCCTCTGGTTTCTGACCGCTTTGTTCATGACTGAACTCTTTTTCTTTGCCGTTTTGAAGCTGACGCGGACAGATCTGGCCCGTTTCTGGCTGATCGGGTTGCTGGCGTTTCTCGGCTATCTCACCTCCCTCAAGCTGTCGGTCAAGATCCCTTGGAACGCGGACACCGCCCTGACCGCGCTGGCTTTCTTTTACGCGGGCCGAGTGCTGCGGGCGAAAGGGTTTGTTTCCGTGCCCATTGGCTTGCGGGCTATAGGTGCGGCCGCATTGGTCAGCTTTTTCGCGGTGCGTTACAACCACATCATTGTCAGTTTTGACGATAACCGTTACGGAGACGGTCTGTTGATGTACGCCGGGGCCCTGGCGGGGATTCTTCTGGCCTTCGCGCTGGCTCAGCGCCTGTCGGAGGGGCGCTTTCTCAGATTTCTCGGCAGGAATACCCTTCTCATTATGGGTTTGGATTTTGCCGTGCTGCGCTTGGTCAACATCTTGTTAGCCAAGGTAGGCCCAGCCTGGCTTTTGAGTTTTATCCTTCAGGTTCTGATTATAAGCCTGGTGATTGTGGGATTACGAAAAGTCCCGTCTCTCTACCGGCTCTATTCGGGTAAGGTCGACGGGTAGAACCGGGGTTTATGGATCGGGGATAAGGTGGGTCTGTCAATCGGGAGAATTGTGAGTTTGGCAGCCGGGGGAATACCAGGTTGTAATCGCCAAGAGGTGGCTTTGTTCACCGGTGGAAAATTGGTCTTCAAATTGCGAGAAGAATGCGTTAGAATACTGGTTTCTTAGTCACTATAACGGCAAGTTTGTCTATAGGGAGAACCGGGAATGGTATAGAGAGTCTGCTCAAACGGTTTGTTCAAGGGGGCGAAGGATTTGGCGGCGGGTGACCTGCGCTTTCGGCGCTACCGGGACGAAGATTTCGAGGAGTACGCGCAAGTGTTCGAGGCGGTCTACGGAAAAGCGCCGGATCGGGATTTTTTCATGTGGAAGAATCTAAAGAACCCGGCCTCGGGGGAGGGGGCACTCATTTACCTGGCCTTGAATGGAGAAGGCAGGATTGTCGGAGCCAATTCTTTCTTTCCGGGTGTTTTGGAGTATGAGGGGACCTCTTATCGTGCGGTGCAGTCGGGAGATACCATGGTCCTCAAGGAATACCGGGGCAGGGGTATTTTTGGGAGGATTCTGGCCTTCGCTCTGGCGGATTTGCGGGCGCAAGGCTATGCGCTTATCTACGGTTACGCCAACGGGAATTCCTACCCCGGTTTTCTCAAGGCCGGCTTTGCGGATCTGGGGCGCATTGATCTTTTTTACCGGGTGCTGAGCTGGCAGGGGCTTTTGGCAGGACGGGGCCCGGTCTGGCGGTTGCTCGGCGGGGTAGTGGACCGGAGTAAAAACATCCTGCAGTGGCCTGCCCGCTCCCATGACTACCGGGTGGAAAGCATAGCCCCGGAGGCCGCGGCGGTAGTTCTTGAGGGGAAGGAGGCAACCGGCCGGGGCATTCAGCCCCGCAAAGACGCGGCTTATCTGACGTGGAAATATCTGGACCAGCCCCATAGAGAGGAGCGGGAATACCTGACGCTGGTCGTGAGAAAGGGATCTGACGACGCGGCGGGAAAGGGATCTGACGGCGTGTCGGGGAAGGGATCGGACGACACGGCGGGGAAGGGACCGGACGACACGGCGGGGAAGGGACCGGACGACACGGCGGGGAAGGGACCGGACGACGCGGCGGGGAAGGGATCTGAGGATGTAGTAGGAAAGGGGCCCCAGGATGCGGTGCAAAAGAGTTCTGAGGAGGCGACGCAAAAGAGGCTTGACGACGCGACGGACAAGAGCTCTGAAGATGTAGCGGTGTTTGTGGTGCGCTTGGATCGCCACGACCATTTCTCCGGCGGCGAAATCGTGGAGAGTTTCGTTTCCCGGGCAGAGGAGGCCGCAGCGTCATTAAGCGAGCTTGGGCGCTATCTGAACCGGAGGGGCATCGCCTTTGTTAGGGTCTGGGACCCGGGCGGGGGTGCTTTTCCGTCTCATCTGCGCGGGAACGGTTTCTTCAGGAGACAGGTGCCGCTCTATCTCATCGTCAAGGTGCTGCAGGCAGACTTGGAGTTCTTCACGGAACGGGAGCGCTGGCAGATCAGCGCCGGGGATGCCGACACAGCCTAGGGGAGAAAGCCTCAGGGGGCGCGGCAATGAGGCGGCAGATTAGCGGGAAACTGATGCAGAATCCGACCCGGGTGCGGGGTCCTAAGTTTGGTTTCAGAGGTCCAGTGTCCAGAAGCGGCCAAGAGGCGGGAGACCTGGAGACGGGGACTTGGCGTTTTGGAGGTAGTAACAGCCGCAAAAGCATTAACCAGGTACGGGCACGCAGAGTTTGAGGGGTGCGCATGTCGCACAGATGCCGGGAGTCCGACTCCGCGGCAACCGCGTGGATTCCGGGAACCCTGGGAACCGCGTGGACTGCCGGAACCGCGTGGACTGCCGGAACCGCGGGAACTGCGGGGATAGCCTGCTGAAGAGGGCTTGAAAGGAGGCGGAATTGTCTTTGGATGTCGGGAAATCCCTCAAGCTTTTGCGGCGTAAAGTCTATTTTGCGCTCTTTAACGCACGGGGTTTTGACCTTGGGAATACGGTTTATTTTAGGCGGCTCTTTCGCCTGAACCGCAAGGAAATCGAGGCCAGATGCCGGGTGGTTGAGCATTTGCCCGGCCGCAGGATTGCGATACTCGCTCCCCATTGCGATGATGAAATCATCGGCTGCGGAGGGGCGATTCTCAGTTATTTGCAGGATCAGAAAGAGGTCTTTATCATCTACCTGACCGACGGGCAAAAACAAGGAAGCACGGCGGATGCCGCAACCGTCCGCAAGGAAAGGCGGGAAGAGGGTCTGGCCGTGGGCGCGAGTCTCGGTCTGCCGCAAGGGCATATTTATTTTCTGGGGGGGACGGACGGGGACTTGCTGCATAGTCATCTTGACGCGGCCCTGGCTCAGACCTTGCGGGAGATCCGGCCGGACACTCTCTTTGTGCCGGTCATCTTGGATAACCACCCGGACCATTATGCGGTGAGCAAATTGCTCTGCCGGGTCTACGCCGGGGAGCCGGCGTTTCTCCGGGAAAGTTCTGTGTTTTTGTATGAGGCGCAAAGCCCGCTCACCCTGTTTCACGCCAATATCTGCCTGAAGATCAACCGTTTTTACGCCCGCAAGACAGAATTGCTTAGCCATTATAAGTCCCAGCCGTACAGCTTCAAGTTCATTGCCAATCTCAACCGGGCTAACGGTCTCTACCTGGGGCCGGACCAATTCTGCGAGAGCTTTTTGGCGACGAACATGGAGGCCTATGAGGCTTTTGTGCGCCGGCATTTTGCGGATGACGCGGTTTACTTCCGACTCAAGGACCATTTCAAGTCTAACAGACACAGCGGCAGTCTGATTTGCAGCTACAACAGCAGCCGCCGATATAAGGACCTCTTGGCTGAGTTGCCGCCCGCTCCGGTCGATGGGGAGAGAAGCGAGCGGCCGGGGGTGCGGAATTAATTCAACGATCCGAAGGTGGCAGCGTTCATCCCGCAGCTGCAACCCTCACGCTAACGGATGCGCAACTCAAGCAATGATACGAGTGCTGCGAGAGTGGCGACTCTGATGGGCGCGTAATACCTTTGTAATACTGTCGTACTATCCTCGTACTATCCGCGCAATGTCCGCATAACACCCACTGCGGGTTTCCGTGAAAGTCAATTAATGATACGAGTGCTGCGAGGGTTGTAAGAGACTGACGGAACTTTAGGAAAACGAGCATGAACCGGATAATTCTGATCCATCCAATCGTGAGACTCCCACTTCTACAAGTGGGAGTGGTGCCCCGTACTCCGCTTCGGTGGGGGTAGACTCCCCCACCGAAGTCTGGATGTTCAGCTTTAGCTGAACGAGTTCACTGAAAGAGGAGAAAGCAGTGTGCGTTTCGTCCGATCGGCGGCTTTAACTTTTATCGGGAACCTGACGGCCTTCTTGCTTACCCTGCTGTCCGGGGCCATCGTCTCGCGCTGGATCGGCCCGGCCGGCTGGGGAGTCGTCAATGTGTCAACCAATTTCATCAGTTTTGCCAGCCTTATCTTGGGTTGGGGCTTAGCCTCGGCCAATGTCTACCTCTTGGGGCGAAACCGTGAGACCCTGCCCGGGGTCTTAGGCGACAACCTCCTTCTCACTGTGCCGACCGCGTTCATATCGGTCTTGTTTTATTTCTTGAATCTGAGCTATCATTTTCAGTTTTTGCGCGGGCTCAGTAATTTCCAGCTCTTGGTGGTTTTGTTCACGGTACCGGTTTTCAGTTTTAAGGCGAGTGTGGTCAATATTTTTCTGGGGATGCAAGACATCGGTCAATATAACCGGCTCACTGTTCTGGACCGCTTTCTGAACCTTCTTTTCATGGTCCTCTTTTTGCTCGCCGCCGCCACCCCGACTTTCGCTCTGCTGGGAGCCCTGGCGGGGGTCGTTCTCCTGAGTGCTTGGGAGCTGCACCTGCTAATCGGGCGCAAGGGAGTCAAACCGGTGCTGGATCGGGGGATTTTGCGCGGACTCCTGGGGTATGGGGTCAAGGCCCAGGTGGGGAACACGATTCAGAAGTTGAATTACCGCCTGGACGTATTTATCGTCAATTACTTTCTGCCCCTCAGCCAAGTGGGAATCTACGGAGCGGCCGTACTCCTGGCGGAAACTCTCTGGGGAGTCTCGGCCAGCATCGCCACGGTGATTTTTCCCTTGGCGGCCGCGGCCGGGGAAGATCAAGAGATGCATGTCTTTACCAGCCAGGTGACGCGAATAAGTTTTATGCTCATCAGCTGTTTTTCTTTGCTTTTGGGTCTGATCAGCCGGCCCCTGATTGACTTGATGTACGGCTCGGGCTTTGCCCCGGCTGTGACGGCTCTGCTGCTGCTCTTGCCGGGGATTGCCGTTTTCTCTATTTCCAATATCCTGGCCAATTACCTGGCGGGGGTAGGCCTGGCGGGGCGAAACACGCTCTCTGCCACTATTTCTTCCATCGTAACGATCTTTCTTGACCTGGTGCTCATTCCCAGGATTGGGATCAACGGGGCTTCGATCGCCACCAGTTTGTCGTATGCGACCTTCACCTTTACGACCTTGCTCTTTTATCTGCGTTTTACCCACAGCCGGTGGCGGGACGTTCTCGTCTTGAAAGCGGAAGATGTGGATCTTGTCCGGGCCGCTCTGAAAAGGCGGTTGGCCTCCCGTTGAAGGCACTGCGGCGCGATCTCGATCGCAGGCGGAGCGGCAGCGCCTCCCTCCAGTGGTTCACCGCCGCGGAAGGTGCCACGACGGGGACCACGCAGAAATCCGGCGGGAATGTGGGAGTTCTTCTGGCCATGCTCTCCCGGGTGCTCGACCGGGGCTGCTCGGCCAGGGGAGCGCAGAAGGGGCTGCCGGGAAAAGTCACCGTATAAAGCAGGATTATTTGGGACTCTGTCGAACAAAGGACTATGAGGGAGTATTTTTCATTTCAAAGATTACTTGGGAATGTTTCTCAAGCCCAAGATTGCGAGAGAATGGGTTTCTACCGAGAACTGCGGCCAAGTAATGTTTGTCTCCTAGGGCTGCGACTAAGTAATGTTTGTTGCCGCTTCGGATAAAGCACGGCTCCGTTGGCGGGGCTAATGGCGCGCCTAAACGAAGGGAGGGGCAGGAGAGTGTTGCTGCTTATTCGGCATAGTTCTTGTAATAGATTGAAGACTATCCTGCCGGGTTTTGCATGAAAACCGTGGAGTTATTTGCGCAAAAAGCACAAAGGGAAGTGGAATGGCCGGTGAATCGGGGCCTTCTGAGTTCACAATGGTTGGCCGTGCCTCTTCTTCTTGCAACGGACGCGTTGGCGATTCTTGTGTCAATGCTGGTGGCCTTCGCGGGGCGCCGTTTGATTTTGCCCGGGCTTTTTCCGGGGCTTTTTCAGGGGCAGCTTTTGACGGAGAGCTTGGAAAACCTCTGGTGGCTGCCGGCGGTGGCCATCGCGGTGCTGGCTTATGAAGAACTTTATCGTAAACGCCTGCCTTTCTGGCTGGAACTCGAACGCATTCTCAGGGCGAGTACGTTGGCGGCCTTCCTCTCGGTCGCTTTCTTATATGTTACGAAGACCGGGAACGTAATTTCCCGCACTTTAGTCGTGGCTACTTGGCTGGCGCTTCTCCTCCTCTTGCCTCTGTTCCGCTATGCTATCAAGCGGCTCTTGGTCAGAACCGGCGTGTGGGAAAAGCCGGTTTTAGTGCTCGGGGCCGGGCGCACGGCGGAGCTCTTGGTCAAAGCCTTCCGGAGGGAGCGGACGCTCGGCTATAGTATCCTGGGGGTACTGGATGATAACGAGGATATCGAGGGGCTTAGGCTTGGGCAGGACAGTGACCCGGCCGCCGGGCTGTCTGCCCCCCGCCTGGGTTCCTTCGCGGACGCGCCCGGGGTCATTCGGAGAACTGGGGTCAGTGATCTCATTTTGGCCGCTCCCGGTTTGAAGCCGGAGCGGCTGGTGGAATGGGTCAACCGGCTGCAGCCCTTAGTCAACAATATCATGGTAGTGCCGGATTTGTTCGGGCTTTCCCTCAACGGCATCGAAGCGGAGTATTTCTTAGATGAACAGCTCCTCCTCCTCAACATCCGCAACCGCTTGAAGTCCGCCCTGAACCGGGGAGTAAAAAGGGCTTTTGATCTGCTCTTGGGCCTTCTCTCTTTGCTTGTCGCTTTACCGGTCGGAATGCTCATTGCTTTGGCGATCCGGATCGACAGCCGGGGTTCTGCTTTTTTTGTCCAGACCCGCCTGGGTCAAGACGGCCGGCAGTTTTCCTGCCTAAAGTTCAGGACCATGTACCGGGACAGTGATTCCATCCTCAAGACCCATCTGAAACGATCACCTCAGGCCCGCCGGGAATGGGAAAAATTTAATAAACTGAAAGGCGAAGATCCGCGGGTGACTCGGGTGGGGGCAGTCCTTCGCCGTTACAGCCTGGACGAGCTGCCGCAGATCCTGAACGTCCTGGTGGGTGATATGAGCCTCGTGGGTCCCCGGCCTTACCTGCCCCGGGAAGAGGGAAAGATTGGTTCCGCCCTCTATGATATTCAGGTGACCAAGCCGGGTCTCAGCGGACTTTGGCAGGTCAGCGGGCGCAACAACATCGACTTCGCCGGCCGGGTGAAGCTGGATGTATGGTATGTACGCAACTGGTCCCTGTGGCTGGATATCGTGCTGCTCCTGAGGACGGTGGGGGTTGTGTGGAAGAGGGACGGGGCGTATTGAGAAGGGGTCTGAAAATGGATATCCGACAACTATCATCCATCTCTGCCAAGATTCCGTACGATGCCGATGACGAAGCGGGCACCTTCAGGGCTTCCTTGAAGTTTGACAATGAGAGCAATAGCATCTTTGTCCTGATATCGTCAGAGGGACTGGTTAATCCTACGCAATATCCTTTGGAAACTTACAAGGGCATCGTGAATTACCTCTCCATTTTTGACATTAACATTGACAAGTGCTTAGTATATCTAGATATGTTAGAGTATTTTGGGGCACATCAGAATCGCATTTATAAATTGGGAAAGCACCAACTAACGATATTTTGTTAAGCTGACCCAGGTGAATTTAGATGAGGATCATAAGGTAATAAGTATTGTTGACGATTATTACAGGGATAAGTGGAGTACTTTCGTTAATTCAATGCTGAGCAATAAGGAAAAGGTGGAGATATTGGCTTCCCTGTTTGCCGAGGACCTCGTGGACGAGTATGCCAGGAAGGATATTGCCGGTCGTTTCTACGACTCACTGGATGGGTTAGCAAGGAACCGACCTGATGACGCTTTGAAAGAAGCCAGACATCCGTAAATGTCTGGCCTCGCTGGGAAAATCAATCAAACTTTACAGAACAAAGATTACTCATAAAAATCCGGGGCAACTTTCATCGTTTTGAAGAACTCCATGTCGTGGGAAAACATGACTGTGGCATTATATTTCTTGGCGTACTTGCGGACTTTTTCGATTGAATCAAAGAACGCGATGCTGTCATAGACAATGCCAGAGGCTTTGGCAGGAGGCCCGTAATTCCGCCGGTCATACACAGCATCCTGGGGAAAAATGAGGGTGCCTTCCTTTTTCAAGTGGACGATTAAGCCTAAAATTCCAGGTGTGTGACCCGGCAAAGAAATAAGTTCTATGCCCGGAAGCAGCTCAAAATCTTCATCAACAAGGTGGTATTGTTTTACCGGCACCTCGAGATCGGCTTTGACATAGGCTCCATGGGCAGCGGGGTCTGGACTTAAGTGAACGAGGGTTTGGCCGTAAATAAAGTCCTGCCGGTGAACGTAAACATCGGCATGTTTGAACAAGTGCATATTGCCTGCATGGTCAAGGTGGAGATGTGAAGCAACGACCGTTTTGATGTCTTCAGGCTTAGTTCCTGTCAATGCCAGCTGAGTGACAAAGTCCTGTGACGTTTCAGAATGGAAAGGAAATACGCTGGCGAGCCCAGCAGGCCAATATCCCTTCATGGCATCAGGGTGACACCCTAAATCGTACAGAATTTTACCTTGGGGATGATCAATTAAGACAGCGTAAACAGGTATCTTAATCCAATTAACCCGAGGGGTCTTATTACTCACAGAACCGAGCACTGACTGAGCGACCATCCAATTTTCATCACATTCCAACCACCCAGTATTAAGAACAAATACTTTCACATTGTTTACCTCCCATTGTTTGATGTGGAATCTCCCTTTGCTGACTTAAGAAAAATACCTTCACCTCCTTAAGCCGAACAAATCCGGTAAGTTCTCCTTTTGAATATTTTGTTAATGCAAGAAATATGCCAAGACGATTTTGGAGCTTGGGACATTGATTCTAGCATTTCCTTTCATCCCTCGAATGCGACACTTCAGAACCAAATAATTGATTCTTCAGGTTAATTAGGGTAAACTAAACTCAAAATTGACGGGTAAATTGAGGTAAATGGAACGATCTAAAACAGATGTTATTGGCTGAAGTCTGCTGCATTTTCTATCAGCTCGAGGAGGGATTGCGTTGCCACAAGTAAGTAATCAGGCCAATTACGGGAAGAACGTGGTTATTTTTCCTATGCGGTCTGTCGATAAACGTTTTGTTGTCCCTCATGGTTCGGCAGTACCGAAAGACCAAGGCGGGTATTCGTCTATAGAAGACGGGCCGGAAGACATTCAGTACCACGATAAGATAGGGATCTACTTAACTGACGGAAAAGGGTATACCCTGGGAGTCAACAAGGCTTATGAGAGTTTGACGGGGATTAATACAGCTGAAATACAAGGTCGCCATATGAGTAAGCTTGTCGGTGATGGGTATTTTGACAGCTCCGTCACTCTCCTGGTTCTCAAGTCCGGCAAGACGGAAACCATCCGACAGCGTATTCTGAGAACGAATCAAATAGTTCTGGCCACGGGTTATCCCGTCTTTAATGATTCCGGCGAGATTATCCATGTTATGACTACAGTGAGTCCCTTGGTTGTGGTTAAATCAGGGATCCCACCTGAAGATAAACATGTTTTTTGTATTGAAGGAGTGGGTCCGGTGATTGCGGAAAATCAATTAATGCGGGATTTATTAAATAAAGCAGTCCATTTAGCCAACTTTGAATCCACTGTTTTACTTGAGGGGCCTACGGGAGTCGGAAAGGAAGTCATAGCTAAAATACTGCATTTTTCCGGTTCACGCAAAAAAGGTCCTTTTATTAAGGTTAATATGGCGGCTTTGCCTCAAGAATTGGCCGAATCAGAGCTTTTTGGCTATGAAGCCGGTGCCTTTACAGGAGCACGGAGGCAAGGGAAAGAAGGCCTCATTAAAGCGGCTCATCGTGGTACACTATTTCTGGATGAAATTGGAGAGATGCCTAAAAACCTGCAGGTGAAGCTTCTACGGGTGTTGCAGGAACGGGAATTAACGCCGCTGGGTTCCACCCGGGCCGTTCCTGTGGATTGCCGGGTTATTGCAGCGACGAATCGTAATTTGAACCGATTGGTTGAAGAGGGAGTATTTCGGGAGGACCTCTATTACCGGCTGAATGTGATATATTTGCGAATTCCGGGATTAGTGGAACGACCTGAGGATGTGGTCGCTTTGGCTAACCACTTCATGGAAGAAATGGGGAACCGATATGGAATAGTCAAGACCCTGACGATCTCAGCTTTAAGGGTACTGCGCAGCTATTCCTGGCCTGGAAATGTCCGTGAACTCGAGAATTTAATGGAACGTCTGGTGGTTTTACATCCAGGCGACAGTATTTCGGGAACGCACGTTTGTGAGTTTTTGGGAATCGAACCGGATAGCGTATCGTGGGCAACATCCATGGAAAGCAGGGTTAGCGAACTGGAGCAAAGACTTATATTGGAAGCATTCAAGGCGAGTAACGGGGATAAAGAGAAGGCTGCCGAAACTTTAGGGATTCATCGGACAACCCTTTTTCGAAAAATGCAAAAATATGGCTTAGTATAGATTAGACCCGCCGTGAGGCGGGTTTTTGCATGGTGCGTTTTCCGTCTCATTTGTGCAGGCTTGCACATGATTTAGAGCAGGAAGTGCAATCTTGCACAGGCCCTCAAAATTAGCACCAGTGAACTTGTTCAACTTGAGTTGAACATTGAGACTTCGATGACGAAAGCATCCAGTGACGATGGTCTCCTGTGCAGACCATCGCCGAAGCCGCACGCTGTCAAAGAATGTCCCAACGGCTGAGGATGGTTTTCGCCGAAAGCGCTTAGCCCTTAACGAACACTATAGCGCTGAAGGACTGAAGTCTACCCCCACCGAAGCAAGGTACGGGAGAACCACTCCCATTTGTAGAAGTGGGAGCATCAGGATTGGATCAGCGAACGAAAAAGAGAAGGTTTCGAGGGAAATTCCTAATGGCACGATTTATGCAAATGTTTTTTGTACAGCCATTATTTCCTTCCAAACCCGTTTGGCAAGAAAGAAGATTGCCGGCATGGCATGCTGAGACTAACGAGAGAGCGGAGGATTATCTATGAATTGGAAAACAGTATACGATATGCGAATTAAAGACGCGACAGAGGCTGTCCGTGCTATAGAATGCGGACAGAGGGTGGTCATAAGTCACGCTTGCGGTGAGCCTCAGACCTTGGTGGAAGCAATGGTGGCTAGAGGATCTGAGCTCCAGGCGGTAGAAATCGTCCATATGGTTGCTATGGGTAAAGCCGCCTACTGCCGCCCGGAGATGGCAGGACATTTTCGTCACAATTCCTTGTTTGTGGGGGGTACTACCCGGCAGGCCGTAAATGAAGGGCGAGCGGACTTTACTCCGGTTTTTTTCTGTGAAATTCCGTCCTTGTTCCGGGATGGCTACCTTCCGGTAGATGTGGCTTTGGTTCAGGTTTCACCTCCGGACCAAAACGGCTTTTGTAGTTTAGGGATTTCCGTGGATTATACTTTGCAAGCGCTCCGTTCGGCTCGCCTGGTTATTGCCCAAGTGAACCGCTTCATGCCCAGAACTTTGGGGGATTCATTTGTCCATGTCAGTGAATTGGACATCTTGGTACCTTGGGATGAGCCCTTGATTGAATTGCCAAAACCGCAAATTGGTGAGGTTGAGGAACGCATCGGAAGAAATGTGGCCCAATTGGTGCCTGATGGAGCAACATTACAACTGGGAATCGGAGCCATTCCGGACGCGGTTCTGGGTTTCCTTACGGAAAAGAACGACTTGGGCATTCATAGCGAAATGTTTTCGGATGGGGTAGTTGAGCTTTACGAGGCTGGAGTTATAAACAATAAGGCAAAAACCCTGCATCCGGGAAAGATGGTGGCCACTTTTCTCATGGGGACCCGGTCCTTATATGATTTCGTCCACGATAATCCAATTGTCGAAATGCATTCAGTGGACTATACGAATAATCCGTACATCATCGGACAGAACGATCGGCTAATTTCCATTAATTCTGCCCTTCAAGTTGACTTATACGGGCAAGTTTGTGCGGATACGATTGGCTATCGTCAATTCAGTGCAGTTGGAGGACAGGTGGATTTCGTCAGAGGGGCGCGACTCTCACAGGGAGGTAAATCCATCATTGCCGTACCGTCGACTGCTTCCGGTGGTAAACTCTCCCGCATTGCCGTCCATCTGGAAGAGGGGGCGGCCGTGACGACCAGCCGCAATGATGTGGATTATATCGTTACCGAATATGGGATCGCCGGCCTGAGAGGAAAGACAATCCGGCAAAGGGCGAATGCTTTGATCGAGATAGCTCATCCGCAATTCCGGGAAAAACTTAAAGTCGAGGCGAAGAAACACGGTATCCATCTGTAGACGCTAACGCTATCATGATAACCGCAAAGGAACCATAGCAGAAAAAGAATAAAACGGTAACAGAAGAACATAGATCTTACAAGGAGGGTAATTCTGTGAAAACTGCAGCACAGTATGAAGAAAGCCTAAGAAGACTCAATTTAAAGGTATACCTGCAAGGTGAACGGGTAGAAAATCCTGTGGATCATCCCATCATCAGACCGTCGATGAACTCCGTCAAAACCACTTATGCTTTAGCTGAGGATCCGTTGTATCAGGATTTGATGACCGCGACGTCTCATCTTACCGGCAAAAAGATCAACCGCTTTTGCCACTTGCATCAAAGTACCGATGATTTGGTCAAGAAGATTAAGATGCAACGCCTTTTAGGGCAAAAGACGGCCGCTTGCTTCCAGCGTTGTGTAGGGATGGATGCCATCAATGCCGTGGACAGCGTGACTTTTGAAATGGATCAGAAATTAGGCACAAAATATCATGAGCGATTCACTCAGTTTTTGTTGAAAATGCAAGAAGAGGATTGGACCGTTGATGGAGCTATGACCGACCCCAAAGGGGACCGGGGTTTATCCCCCAGCCAACAGACCGATCCTGATCTCTATGTTCATGTTACGGAAAGAACAGACGACGGAATTGTCGTTCGGGGTGCCAAAGCCCATCAAACCGGCGCGCTCAATTCTCACTGGATCCTTGTGATGCCGACCAGCACCATGCGCCAGGAAGACGCAGACTACGCGCTTTCATTTGTCGCCCCGGCGGACGGGAAAGGAATATTCTATATCTATGGTCGTCAGTCTTCCGATACGCGCAAACTTGAGGGCGGAGACATTGATGTAGGAAATAAACAGTTCGGGGGACACGAAGCCCTGATGGTATTTGACGACGTATTCATTCCCTGGGAAAACGTCTTTATGTGCGGCGAATACGAATTCAGCGGCGTTTTGGTCGAACGCTTTGCCGGATATCACCGGCAAAGCTACGGCGGCTGCAAAGTCGGTGTGGGGGATGTGCTGATTGGGGCAGCGGCGGTGGCGGCCGATTATAACGGAGCCGCCAAAGCATCCCATATTAAGGATAAGCTCGTTGAAATGACTCACCTTAATGAGACTTTATATGCCTGCGGGATTGCCTGTTCCGCTGAGGGTCACAAAACAGCTTCAGGCACTTATCTCATCAATATGCTATTAGCCAATGTCACCAAGCAAAACGTCACCCGTTTCCCATATGAAATTGCCCGCTTGGCTGAGGATATTGCCGGTGGCCTCATGGTTACGATGCCATCCGAAAAAGATTTGCGCCATCCGGAAATCGGCAAGGTTGTGGAGAAGTATTTCCGAGGTGTGGCTTCAGTTCCAACAGAAGACCGCATGCGGATCCTGCGCTTAATTGAAAATCTCACGTTGGGTACGGCCGCAGTCGGTTACCGGACAGAATCGATGCACGGGGCGGGTTCCCCGCAGGCTCAGCGCATAATGATAGCTCGTCAGAGCAATCCGGAACGGAAGAAAGAACTTGCTAAGGCTATTGCCGGGATTGGCACGAACTAGCTGGAAGTGGATTAGGAAGCAATCAGGACGGACGGCGGGCAGATAATATGTCAGACCAGCGAGTGAGCATCAATTTTTGTGGTGGATGCAATCCGTGGATCAACCGCCAAGAAATTGCCCAAGAAGTGAAAAGGCTTCTTTCTCAAGATGGTTGTGTGGTAGTCTTTAATAGTTACGAGGCTGACTTGGTCATATATTTGAGCGGGTGTTCCTCGAATTGCGCCCAAAAATTCAGCAGTGAGGTTATTCCGTGCGTTGTTGTCGCGGCAGCGAGTATTGATGCCGCGGCTGTTGAGGAACAGAAAATCGCTGCTGAAATAGTAGCAAGAGTGAGGCGGTTTTGTAAGCGAATGGAGGTTTCCATGGGATCCGGTCATGGTTCCAACCGAGCTGACAATTTCTCCAGGAGATGAGAAAGTAACAAGGAGGGGAAGAGCAAGAATCCACTTAGGATTTCTTGCTTTTCTACGATCCCGTAAAATCTTTACGTGAAAAAAGAAGACCCGTTTTCGAATACCCAAGCGACAGCCGGTATTGGATTTGGCCGAGGTGGCGTGTGTATCGGGCGAGACTGTGCTATGAGTTGCAGCCTGGCCGGAGACGGTCGAGCCGGGGCTAGGTAAGGAATCCCTGGGAAGATGCATATAGATGGGCTACAGGCAGCTGGGTACGCACACGTCCGCTACGCGGACGATGTACTGATCCTCTGCCGAACCCGTGAGGAAGCGGAGACGGCATTACAACGGGCGGGTGAACTTCTGAGTCGGCTGAAGCTCCGGCTGTCAGCGGAAAAGACGGTCATCAGCAGTTTCCAGGAGGGATTTGACTTCCTGGGGTTCCATTTTGGCAGGCGCTATATCGGCGTGGGAAAGAAATCGCTAAAGTCCTTCTATGCAAAAGTTCGGGAAGCAACGCGACGCAACCAGGGAGACATCCCGGTTGAGCATGTGATCTCCGAGATGAATCCAAAGCTTACGGGATGGGCCAATTACCATCGATACGGAAATAACCTCGTTCTATTTCGTAACCTAGACAAGTGGATACGGAATCGAGTGCGTGCGTATCTACGCCGCCGATGGCGGGACCGTGGAAGATGGAAGATCCACTCAGCGGAGGAACTGGACCAAATGGGTCTGGCACGCATGGAGTGGAGAATACCCAGGCACCAACAGCTCAAGCTCTTCGAGTCTCCCCGCTAGGGGATAGCATTGGGGCCGCCGGATGCGGGAAAACTGCACGTCCGGTGACAACGGGGGCTGGCATCCCGTGAGGGGTGCCTTCTTCCCACTAGCCGTTCAGGTGGATCTGCTGGATGACTCGGCTCCTAAGGAGATGATCTCTTCGGCCGTTCAGAATTTCGGCGGCTTTGATATACTAGTGAACAACCCTGGTATCTACCCGTCGGTGCATATCATTGGATACGATCATTGCCCCTGGTATCTCGACGGCTGAATGAGGTTGATGGGATTGCGTTAATAATAACGAAAACGGCTATATCAATAACGTTTATATGTAGTTTGATAACGAAGTGATTGACAATGATGCGGATGTTAGGTATGATGATAGCATCAGGGGGGGTTATCATTTGTATACGGAAATAATAAAAATAATCGAGGGTGGACTGCTTGGCGATAAGGAAAAGGTATTAAATTATGCTGTAGTTTTGGCAGATAATCTGGAGAACCAAGGCGATTTACCGTTGGCAAAGAAGATTAGAAGTGTTTTGTCTAACAAAAAGGGAAAAATGACTGCACTGGACAGTTTTTCAACGAAGCCAGTTGATGCGGAAAGTCGTATGGATATAGTGGAAATATCATACCCACGAGTTGCGACTAAGCAAATTGTGCTAAGCAAATATACTGAACAAGAGATCTGTGGATTTATTGAGTGCTATATGAAACGCGAAAGCTTGCTAAAAGCGGGACTGGAACCATCCAATTCGCTTCTGCTTTATGGACCACCTGGGTGCGGGAAAACAACGACAGCCCAGTATATTTCATCGGTCACAGGCTTGCCGCTGGTGACAGCCCGACTGGAGGGATTGATTTCCTCTTTGCTGGGAAGTACTGCGAAGAATATCCGTAAAATCTTTGACTATGCGGCGAAGCGTGAGTGTATTTTGCTTCTTGACGAGTTTGATGTTATTGCTAAACTGAGAGATGACAAAAACGAGTTGGGGGAATTAAAGCGTGTCGTTAATAGTCTAATTCAGAATATCGACGGGCTGAATAGCGATAGCATTCTGATTGCCGCAACGAACCACGATGAACTGCTGGACTCTGCTATTTGGAGGCGGTTTTCCAAGGTGATTGCCCTTGAAAAGCCACAAAAAGGTGAGATCGGAAAGCTTCTGTATCTCTACTTAAGCGGTGTTGCCAATAACATCCTCTCTACAGAAAAAAAGGCGGAACAGATGGGAGCTGCATTTGTTGGGTTCAGCCATTCTGACATCAAAACGGTGATTAATAATTCAGTTAGACAGAACATTATCCGAGGCAAAGAATCTGTGACCAGCTGTGACATACTGCGTGAGATTTATTTTCACAAGCATCACCGCATTAAAGATGAAGATGAGTTTATACGCTACCTGTTTCGTAACAACGCGACGCACAAGGAAATCAATGAGAGTTTGGGGATCCCGTTGAGAAAGATCCAGGGAATATCTAAAAGTGAGTCCAAGGGAGGGAGCTAAATGTCCGATGAGAAGCTGCCAATTAAATTTTTTGCTACAAGAGATATTGACGAGCTTCGGGTGGAGGGCGGTGGTGGTAACGAGCCTCCCAAGTGGCTTTTGTCCGGGGCGGAGCTGGTGGAAAGAGCACAGCAGCTGTCCGGTGACCTGAATCGGTTTGCGCCCGCAATCGCTCAAAGGGAGGAGACCGACTCTATCGTACCGTTTGTCTTTGTGGCGAAAATGCACGACGATGCGACTTCAAAGTCTCGACGCCATGATATCGCTGAGCTATTTCGAGCAAAGGACAGAAGTAATGTTATCGGACTGTGTCGCTCCGATGAACTTATCGTGCGTATGGATTCATTGACGCAGATGAAGATGGTTTCGGCTCGTCTGGAGGATTATGGACGAAACAAGGCCGCCATTTCATGTTTAGAGCACTTTGGCAAGTATGAGCCTCTTGTTATCGAGGAAAAGGGCAAGCAGAGCTACAAGGTTAAGCTGATGGATTTTCAAGACTATGAGCAGAACTTAGCGGTTCAGCGTTTGTTTGAGAAAACGGCCACAGAGAAAGGTATCGCCTTCAAAAAAACGAATTATACAGAGCGGGTCTCCATTTATAGCTTTAAAGGTGTGGACAAAGCCGTGCTGGATGCCATAAAAGAAAGCGAGGTTTTTGAAGCCCTATTTTCGATTGAACCGATGCCGAAATATAAGCTGTCTCTTGATATGCTGGGGGACACGCAGACCGTTGGGATCATGAAGCCTAAGGAAGACCAACATTATGCAACCATAGGTATACTGGATAGTGGGATTGCTCCCATTCCACATTTAGCGCCATGGCTGACCGGAAAGCGGTGGTCAGTTTATCCGGAAAACGTGATCAATCCGTCTCATGGTACTTTCGTTTCGGGTGTGGCTCTATACGGAGATAGCTTGGAAGAGCAGAATTGGGTGGGGCATAAGGGCGTTAGGCTGTTTGATGCGGCAGTTTTTCCGGATACATATAAAGAGGGTATTGATGAAAGCGAGCTGATAGAAAATATCAAAGAAGCCGTCAAGCAAAATCATGAAAAGGTAAAAATATGGAACCTTTCCATTAGTGTCACCAATCCTGTACAGGATGACAGCTTTTCTGATTTCGCCCTTGCTTTAGATGACTTGCAGGATGAATACAATGTGCTCATTTGCAAGTCTGCGGGAAACTGCAACAACTTTTTGCTTGGAAAACCAAAGGGCAGAATACATGAAGGCGCTGATTCCATTCGTTCATTGGTGGTTGGTTCTATCGCTCACAAACGAGAGAGATACGATCTTGCAGCAGTTGATAACCCTTCCCCGTTTTCACGTATCGGGCCGGGTCCAGAGTACATCATCAAACCAGAGGTAGCACATTATGGAGGAAATGCCGGTGTGGATCTAGAAGGAAAAGCACGGACGACGGGAGTCAAATCCTTTTATCAAGATGGCTCGATAGCAAGCGCTGTCGGCACAAGCTTTTCCACTCCGCGCATTACAAGCCTTGCTGCGGGGGTTTATCAGGAACTGAACGAAGCGTTTGATCCGCTACTCATCAAGGCTCTGATCATTCACTCTGCTTCTTATTCCGAAAATCTAGAGCTGCCCACGGAGGAGCGTACTAAGCAGCTAGGCTTTGGCAGACCTAAGACTGTCAATGAAATTATATACAATTCACCACATGAAGCAACGCTTATCCTGAGGGACAAACTGCCACGGGGGGAAAAAATTGATGTCATGGACTTTCCCATGCCGAACGGCCTAGTGAAAGATGGTTTTTATACGGGACAGATTGTTGCGACATTGGTATATGATCCGGTTTTGGATGCAAGTCAGGGGGCCGAATACTGTCAGTCAAATATCGACGTCAAGTTCGGATCCTATGATGGAAAAATAGAACGGGATCTTTCCAAAAGGAATATCCTAAATCCAGTCGGACAAAAAAATGCACAAAATGTTCTCCTTAGCGCGGTGTACAGTACCAGAACGATGAAGGCAGCCAGAGGTGACTTTGCACTAAGAGAACGGATTTTGATCCAGTACGGGGATAAATACTACCCCGTCAAAAAGTATGCAGTTGATCTGTCTGAGCTTACGGATGGCAATAGGGTAAGGTTCCTGACCCAGGACAAGCATTGGTTTTTATATCTGAAAGGCCTATACCGTGACCATGTCGAACGCAAAGCAAATTTGAATTCTATTGAGCTTGGGCAAGAGTTTTGCCTCATCCTGACCATAAGGGATCCGTTGGGTAAGGCAGCCGTCTACAATGAGGTATCGCAAAAGTTAGATGAATACAACTTCTGGCATAGCAATATCAAGATTGGCAGCAAGGTGAACATTCCTGTTCCAAGGGCTCTCTGATCATGCCCCTCACAGTATTTCCTGATATAGTTAGCAGTGAGATGGATAATCGGGTTGTAAAAATAACGTTGCCTGCTTGGCTCAAGGAATCGACGGAAAAGCAAGAAGTAAACTTCTCACAAATCACTCAGGCAGCAATCAAGGAATACTTTGGGATACAGAAGCAGTGAAATTTCAACGAATGCAGCCGCACGGTGGTCTGTCAGCCAAGCCCCGTGGAAATGTGAATTTCCGCGGGGCTGTGTCGTGGGAATGTTTTTGTTTGGTCCCACCCATGGACAAGTTGTGGACAGGGAGATGCTTTTTGGGACAAAGAAAAGAATGAGACAGATTCTACGGTGAAGAAAGAGGATATGCCAAAGATTTGTCGAATAAAAAAACAGGGCTAAGCGATGAACGAAATGGCAGTGAATAACAGTTTAACAGTATCGGTTGTTCGGTATCTGATATTCGATATCAGATATCCATGAGATCGCCTGGAAGAGGTCATACCTGAGATGAGAAAGTCGACGTAAGTAGGAGAAAGAGGGGTTTGGCTGCCTGTGAAGGCTCTGATCACTGGCTGTAATGGTTTTGTTGGGAAATATCTAGCACGGGAACTTATTGATGCCGGACATACGGTTTACGGTTTGGGACAGGGGCCTTTCAGCTTGGGCACACATGCAGACAATGTTCCGCAACGAGGGGACCGGGCGGCTCGATCGACTTCATCAGCTCCGGAGACTTCCTCCGTCTCGGGATTTTCGTCTGCATCAGTAATTCTGTCAGGCGCCCCAATTTCGTCGGTGGCAGTGACTCCATCGGATTTATTGAATTCGTCGGCGTCAGCAACGTCTTCAGTCGTTCTTTGGGAGGGCGTTGATCAGTCGGACACGCAAAACGGGCGCGATGTGCAGTATGATGCGCGGTACGACGTGTTCTACGAAGAAGTGAACATTCTGGATGCCCAGGCTCTACAGCTTTGCGTGGAGAGGATACGCCCGGACTGGGTCTTTCATCTGGCGGGGATCGCCTCCGTACAGTATTCCTGGCAAGAGCCGGGTAAGACATTTGCCATTAACGTGCTGGGCACGATCAACCTTTTGCAGGCTTTGGCGGGGACAGGAGTCCAAGCCATTCTCCAGATAGGTTCCTCGGAGGTGTATGGCCCCGGCAAAACGGTGGGAGAGAAATTCCACGAAGCGTCTTGTCCTAACCCGCAGAGTCCCTATGCGACTTCGAAATATGCGGCTGAACGTAGTGCTTTACAGTTGGGACAAAAACTCAGCCTGCCGGTGCTGGCAGTGCGACCGTTTAATCATATCGGTCCGGGCCAAGCAGAGGGTTTTGTCATTCCCGACTTTGCCCGGGAACTCGTTCGGGCTGCCCGAGGTCGGGGAAGCGTTGCCACCGGGCGTTTGGATGTTTATCGCGATTTTACCGATGTCCGGGATGTGGTCCATGCCTACCGCTTGTTGGCTGAGCGCGGGAGTGCGGGCGAAGTCTATAATATTTGTTCCGGGCGGGCCAGACAATTGAGCGATATCTTAGACATGATGCGCCGGACCTACGGCGACCTGACGGTTATCCCGGATGCGAGCAAAATGCGACCGACAGAAAACATCTATTCAGTGGGTGATCCGGGCAAGATCCGGAAGACAACCGGGTGGGAACCCGTTTATACCTTGGAGCAGAGTGTGAAGGATGTTTTGGCAGAGTGGGAGGAGCGCATCCGTGACCGCGGGGATGCGTCTTGACATTGCCGGTGAGGCAATGCCGCAGTTAGACTAAACCGGAGATGTTGTTCCTTGACGTTCCTTTTAGATTAGCGGCTCAAAAGTCAGAGGGTGGGTTGGGTTTTTGGTGTCTCCGGGTTGTGTGGGGGCACCCCCCCCCGGAGAGACAGTCATTAAAGCTCAGGAAGGATCAGATGCATGAAGAACGCGCTTATCACAGGGGTTACCGGGCAGGATGGCTCCTATCTCAGCGAGCTGCTGCTGGAAAAAGGTTATAAGGTCTATGGCATCATGCGCCGCAAAAGCAAAGTGGACTATGGCACGGTTGAACATCTAAAAAATGAGATTGAGTTTATCTACGCCGATATGACGGATCTGGCTTCCCTCATTCGGGCCCTGAAGATCGCCCAGGCCGACGAAGTCTATAACCTGGCGGCCCAGTCTTTTGTTGCTACATCTTGGGAACAGCCTTTGGCTACGGCGGAAA
Source organism: Acididesulfobacillus acetoxydans (assembly GCF_902729405.1). Lineage (GTDB taxonomy): Bacteria > Bacillota > Desulfitobacteriia > Desulfitobacteriales > Desulfitobacteriaceae > Acididesulfobacillus > Acididesulfobacillus acetoxydans. Next base: position 219,734 of record NZ_LR746496.1, on the reverse strand, counting down.
TAGATGCCATCGGGGTGACAAATCTTTTGGAAGCTATCCGGGCGGTGAAGCCGGAGGCACACTTCTACCAGGCCTCTACCAGTGAAATGTTTGGCTTGGTGCAGGAGACGCCTCAGACGGAGAAGACCCCGTTCTACCCGCGCAGCCCCTACGGAGTGGCGAAACTCTACGGGCATTGGATCACAAAGAACTACCGCGAGAGCTTCGGCATGTATGCCTGTTCCGGCATCCTCTTCAATCACGAATCTCCCCGGCGCGGGCTGGAATTCGTCACGCGCAAGATTACGGATGCCGTGGCCCGCATTAAATTCGGGCTTCAGGATAAGCTTTATTTGGGAAATATGGATGCCAAACGGGACTGGGGCTATGCCGGAGACTACGTCCGGGCGATGTGGCTCATGCTGCAACAGCCCGAAGCGGACGATTATGTGATCGCGTCCGGGGAAACGCATTCCGTGCGTGAGCTTGTGGCGTTGGCTTTCTGCCATGCCGGGATCGAACTTGTCTGGAGCGGAACGGGCCTGGAAGAAGAAGGATTAGATCGGGAGACCGGGAAGGTCTTGGTCGGAGTGGATCCGAAGTTCTTCCGTCCGGCCGAGGTGGAGGTGCTTCTCGGCAATCCGGCCAAAGCGCGCACGATCTTGGGTTGGGAAGCGGAAGTGGGCTTTGACGAGCTTGTGCGGAGGATGGCGGAAGAAGATTTAAAGAGGGTCAGCAGGGAGGCCGGGGAGAATGTCGGGGGTCTTTGGGTGAGGGAGAACCGGCCCTTGGAGAGAATCGTAGGGTGTAAGGACAATCTTAAGGCACGGGCGCAGGCTTACCCAGAGGGCAGTGCGGACCGGCGGCTGTCTTCGGATGCGGATGGGGTCGCGAACGGAGAGAGTGCCTGATGCTCTCAGTTCTGCGTGAGCTCTATGCCTACCGGGAAATGTACAAGAATATGGTGAAGCGCAATCTGCGCACGCGCTACAAGGCCTCGTTTTTTGGGTTTCTTTGGACCTTCATCAATCCTTTGCTGCAACTCGTGGTCTATTCTGTGGTATTTTCAACGATTATGCGTATGAACATCAAGAACTATCCTATGTTTCTCTTTGTGGTGTTGCTGCCGTGGATATTTTTTGCCAACACGACCCAGGAAGCAACCGGTCTCATTGTCAGCAACAACAATATCATCAAGAAGGTCTACTTTCCGCGGGAAATTCTGCCACTCGCCTCAACGACAGCAGGTTTGGTTAATCTGGGATTGAGTTTTCTTATCGCTTTTGTCGCTTTGCTTCTTTTTCGTATTCCTCTGACACTGAGCCTCGCTGCCTTGCCCCTGGTGATGATCCTGGAATTTATTTTTACATTAGGTGTGAGTCTGCTGGTGGCGGCTATCACAGTGTATTTCCGGGATGTGGAACACATCTGGGGGATTTTGATGATGGCATGGTTTTATCTGACCCCTATCGTCTACCCGCTAAACGTTGCACCCGGAAAATACCTGAAGTACCTCTTTCTCAACCCCATGGTGACCCTGACAGAGGCTTACAGGGATATCCTCTATTATGGGGTCTTTCCTTACTTTCCCGGATTGGGGGTTTTTGCCCTCATGTCCTGTTTCGTTCTTGTTTTTGGTTATCTGGTATTTAGACGCCTGTCCAAAGGGTTTGCGGAACAGGTATAGGAGATAATTCAACTTATGGGTAGTGTAAACTTATGGATTGTGTAATTGAAGCCGCGGACGTCTGGAAAATGTTCCGCCTCTACCATGACCGGGCCCCAACCTTGAAGGAACAGGTCTTGTTCAGCCACAGGCGCAAATACGATGAACTGTGGGTCTTGAAGGGCGTTGATCTCAAGGTTGAAAAGGGCAGGACGTTGGGGCTGATCGGCCAGAACGGTTCCGGCAAGAGCACTTTCTTAAAACTGTTGACCCGGATCATCTATCCGGACCGGGGAAACGTCAAGATCAAGGGAAAAGTGTCCAGTCTTTTGGAGTTGGGTGCGGGCTTTCACCCAGACTTCAGCGGGTTGGAGAATATTTATATGAACGCGGCAATCTTCGGCCTGACGAAAAAGGAAATCGACCGGAGACTGGAAGAGATCATTGATTTTTCCGAGCTGGAGGAGTTCATAGACAGTCCGGTGCGAACCTATTCTTCAGGCATGTATATGCGCTTGGCCTTTTCCATCGCTATCAACGTGGACCCGGATATTCTCCTTGTCGACGAGATTCTGGCGGTGGGCGATGAGGGGTTTCAGAAGAAGTGTTTCAATAAGATGAAGTCCTTCAAATCCCAGGGCGCTACGATCGTGATCGTGTCGCATAGCCTGGGACAGCTGGAGATGCTTTGTGATGAACTGGCTTGGCTGCATGAAGGAGTTCTGTTGGAGCAGGGTGTTCCGGCAGACGTAATAGGAAAATACCGGACGGAGGTATTTGCAGCGGAAGATCGAAGGGCCGAGACAAAAAGCAGGTTGCAGGCAGAGCACGTGCGTGAAGAGGCTACACCGGATCCCGAAAGAAACAGCCTGGACGACCCCGAAGAGGGGGACATTCCAATCGAAATCACTCCGCCCAAGCGGCGCGGAAACGGCTCCGTGGAGATAACCGGAGTGGCGTTTATGGATCGAAGCGGTCGGGGCAAGACCAGATTTGAAAGTGGAGAACCGTGTGTCATCGAAATGCGCTGCCACAAGCACAAGCCGGTGGACAACCTGGTTTTTGGGATTGCCATCTACCGCAACGATGATCTTTGGTGTTATGGGACGAATACGTTGATCGACAGACAGCCCACGGATGTTCAGATCATGGGCGACGGGATCGTTGTGCGGGTCAATATCGCCAAGCTGAATCTGGTGGAAGGCGAGTATTACCTCAATGTCGCCTGCAGCGACGGATTGGCTACAGAGTACGACTATCTCGTTCGCTGCCTCGACTTTACAGTCTATTCTCAGATAAAAGATGTCGGAGTCTGCAGGCTGGAACACCGGTGGGAGATCTCGGGTTTGAACGACAGGGGTGCAGCGGTGGCGGCGGAAAGATAGCCGCTGTTTCGAAGACAAGATCGGTACCAATGGACAAGAATGCGGGAGAAGCGTTAGATTCTCATAGGGGTGAAACATGGCAAACGCACAATTGACGGTTGAAGAAGTGATGGAGAGAATCCGGGAGGCCATGAAGGCCAAACGGTCTATGGTTTCTGCCCGGGGGGCCGGCGGGGGGCTTGGCGGTAGCGAAGTTCCCGCGGAGGGAGAGTTCAGCCGCCTGGAGGCTGAACTGAGGCAGAGTAACTTAAAGTGGAATGTGAACGCTGAGTATCCGATTACGTCGCACCGCAAAACGATCGGTCGTTTCATCGTGTTCGGTAAGAAGGTGGTGCGAAAATTCCTGCGCTGGTATGTCAATCCGCCTGTAGATCAGCAAAGGGAGTTTAACGGGAGTGTGACGCGCGCCCTTAATCTCTTGGGCGAGCTTGCCCGCAATCAATCCCTGGCTCTTCGGGGTGCTAGGGACCGGATCCAAGAACTGGAGAACCTGCTGAACGATATCGGGAACCAGTTTGCGGAACTTAGCAGTGCCGGGGCGGGACTTGGGGCGCTGAGCGACGGGCTACAGGACAAGGCCGACCGGAACGATGTAGAACTTTTGAAGGAGTACCTCGCGGGGAAAGTTGGCGCAGAAGAACTGGAAGAGGTGAGAGGGCTCCTGGATAGCAAAGCGGATGAATCCAAGCTGGAAGCGATCCGGGACATGCTGGCTGATAAGGCGGAGCGGAGTGAGTTGGATAGTGTCAGAGCGTCTGTATTGTCAGAACGAAACGAAGTCTTGGCTCTGGCAGACGAACAGGCTAAGCGCCGACTGGAACCCGAGCTGATGTTGGTTGCAGATCGGTTGAGGCGTCTGGAAAGAAGGATTAATAAAGGACTTCATATCGAGCCTGGGGTCCGGACCGTCGAACGTCTTGTGCGGGAAGACAAAGAGGAGAACCCAGACATAGATTATTTTCTCTTCGAACAGAGATTCCGAGGCAGCCGAGAAGACATAAAGGAGAGACAGCGAGTCTATCTCGACTACTTCAAGGGAAAAAGCAAGGTTCTGGATATTGGCTGCGGACGCGGAGAATTCGTGGAACTCCTGCAGGAAAACGGGATCGGCGTTCAGGGCATAGATATCAACGAGGATATGGTGGGGTATTGTCAGGACAGGGGCTTACCTGTACTTCAGGCAGACCTCTTTTCCTATTTGGAAGGTCTTGAGGACAACAGCTTGGATGGGATCTTTGCGGCCCAGGTGATTGAGCATTTGAAACCTAATAGCCTTGTTCGCTTTATGGAGTTAACCCACCTCAAGCTTAAATGTGGCGGTATTCTCATGGTGGAAACAATTAATCCACATAACATATCGGCCGTCTGCACTTGGTTCAACATGGACATATCCCATGAAAAACCGATTCTTCCGGAAACATTGAGCTTCCTTTCAGAATGCGCTGGCTTTAAAATCTTAAAACAGCTTGATCTGCACCCGGATGAATTGTCAAGAATCCCCGAAGGTGGTGACGTGAGAGGTCAAGACGGCACAATCATACAACTTGTCAATCGGTTTAATTATTTGTTCTATAGTGCCCACGATTATGCTCTCATCTTAAGCAAGGGGGTGATATGCAAGCGTGGGTCTTAAGTCAAAGGTAGTTTTGGCGCATCAGACATTGACCGGCGGTGATGCCATTGGGCACGATATTCTTGGCATGTACCGCACGCTAACAGGCTTGGGTTATGAAGCCTACATCTATGCGGAGAATTATTTGGGTGATCTAGCCAGTTTCAGGTTCGACAAACGTGAGCTTTTGCGTCTTATAAGCCGACCGGACAACGTCTTAATCTACCATCACAGTGTTTTCTGGGCTGAGGGTGAAGAGATACTTAAGCGTTGCAAAGCGCGGGTGATCCTAAAGTATCATAACATAACTCCACCGGAGTTCTTCGAGCCGTATTCTCCATTGCATTTCGATCAGACATCAAAAGGCAGGGAGCAGACCGCGAGGTTGCTGGAGAGCATTGATCAAGGATGGTGGTTCGCAGATTCGGAGTTCAATAGGCAGGATTTGTTGGGTTGCGGGTTGTGCAAAGAAAGGGCCGTAGTTGTTCCTCCTTTTCATTCCTTGGAGGCTTGGGCAGAAGTAAAACCCAATATATCCTTGGTCAGGAACGTCCTGATGAGTAAGCGAAAGCAGATTTTCTTCCTTGGTAGAGTTGCCCCCAACAAAGGTCATAAACATTTACTTGGTATCGTAAAAGCCTTCAGGGCGACCTTTCACGAAGAGATTCATTTGTGGATTACGGGGGGTATTGATCCCTACCTGGGAGGCTATATGGATGAACTCAACGACACGATTAGGGATGGACAACTGGAGGATAATGTAAGTTTTACTGATAAGCTTCCGCTACAAGACATTAAAGCGCTTTTTCTTGCTTCAGATGCGTTTCTCTGTATGAGCGAACATGAAGGCTTTTGCGTTCCAATCATAGAGGCGCAGTACCTCCGGCTGCCGCTGGTTACTTATGGGGGTACGGCATTGCGAGAGACTGCAGGAAGGAAGCAGATTGTGCTGGATACGGTGGACTATAATTTGGCGGCTGCTTCCCTTTACACAGTGTTCCACGATCGGGATGTTAAGGAATTTTGTCAAGAAGAGGGATATCAGAATGTGTCCGACAGATTTTCACATGAGAGAATTAAAGAGACATTCCGCCTGTCTTTCAACAAGGTAATAGGAAGTGAGCCGGCTTGAAAATTGCTATTGCGACAGTGCAGGTACCGTTTCTACGCGGCGGGGCGGAGATCCAAGCCCAGATGCTCCGCGATGCCCTCAAGACGAGGGGCCACGATGTTGATATCGTAACAATTCCGTTTAAGTGGTATCCAGCCCAGGCATTAATTGATGGAATTCTCCTTTCCCAGCTTGTTGACCTGACGGAGGTGAATGGTCAAAAGATAGATCTCCTTATCGGCATGAAATTTCCCGCCTACTACATCTCACATGAGAACAAGGTTCTCTGGCTTCTCCACCAACACAGGCAGGCTTATGAGTTGTGGAACACTGAGCATGGTGATTTGCACAACATGGAATCCGGTGCCGAAGTACGTCAGATCATTATAAATAATGACAACAGGCATCTAAGAGCCGCCAAGAGGATATTTACAGACTCGACTACGGTGGCAGATAGACTCCGACGCTACAATGGGATAGAGGCAAGCCCTCTCTATCATCCGCCGCTGCATTTTGAAAAATTCGGGCCTAAAGATTTTGGCGATTACATTTTCTATCCGAGCAGAATCAATGACATAAAACGCCAAGTACTTCTGGCAGAGTCGCTTAAGTATAGTAAATCTCCGGTAAAGGCTGTCCTAGCCGGGGCCGCGGACCCCAGGACAATGGAAAAAATCAAGGGTATTGTTCGGAGAGATGGGACCGAATCCAGACTAGAAATGCTTGGTTACATTAGTGATGAGGAAAAAATCCGGCTTTATTCGGAATGCTTGGGCGTCTATTTTGGCCCTTATCAAGAAGACTATGGCTATGTGACTTTAGAAGCGTTTTTCTCAGGGAAGCCCGTGATCACACACGTGGATTCCGGTGGACCTTTGGAGTTTGTCAATGAGTCCAACGGTTTCATTCTGAAACCCGAGCCCAGGGGAATTGCAGAGGCGATCGATCTGCTCTACAATAGGAAAGACACCGCCCGGAAGTTGGGAGCGAATGGTCGGGCTCTTATGGACACTCTGAACATAAGTTGGGATTACGTTATAGAAAGGTTAATCGGATGAAAATTGCCTACTTTAGCCCTCTGAATCCTCTCAAGAGTGGGATATCCGATTACTCAGAATTCCTCCTTCCCTACTTGAGCCGGTATAGCGAAATTGACCTATGGGTCGACGGCTTTAAGCCCGATAATCCTGCACTTAAGCGGTACAAGGTGATTGACCATGCAAGGAACAGGAATGCGCGTAAGAAGTTATCTGATTATGATGCTATCATTTACAACCTGGGTAACAATCCGCACTTTCATGCCGCTATCTATGATGTATTTCTTGAGTATCCCGGCTTTGTTATTCTACATGACTTCGTGTTGTATTATTTGGTGACGGGTTATTATCTGGATTACAGAAAGGATGTGAAGGCTTACGTTGAAGAACTCTATTATAACTATGGTGATGAAGGAATAAGAGCAGGCAGGGAGATACTTGGTGGAGATTCCCCTCCTCTTCAGCACAAGCATCCTGAGACACTGCCCTTGGTCAGGCGCGTTTTGGACAAAGCTAAGGGCATTATTGTGCATTCCGAGTACGCAAGGGAGAAGTTGCTGGAAGTAGGGAGCCCAAATTCTAGGGTGGCGCATATTAATCAGGTAAACTACAATAACGGTGGCAAAACCTCTCTGGAAGAAGTCAGGGCCATCAGAGCGAAATACCGAGTTGGGGACGCTAATCCCTTTGTGGCCTCTTTTGGCTATATAGCTCCTACAAAGAGGAATTACCAGGTTATTCAAGCTACTGGTGAGGTTGCGATCGATTCGGGTCTTGAGCTCAGCTACTTAATGGTCGGCGAGGGAGATTATGTCGATGCATGCTTAAACGAGAGGATCCGAAAGACGGGGTACATACCCCTCCCGGAGTTCGAAAGGTTGCTTGACACTGCTGACATCGTAGTCAATCTTCGCTATCCTTCGATGGGTGAGACCTCGGCTACGGTTCTTAGAGCCATGGCGGCAAGCAAGGCGTGCATCGTATCAGATGACGCATGGTTTTCTGAACTCCCGGATGACGCCGTGGTTAAGATTCCGGTAGACGAACGGGCTGAGAAGCCTGCATTGAAGAACGCCATTATTAGACTTGCAACCCACCCAGAGCTTAGGACAGAGCTGGGGCGCAAGGCAAGGGACTACGTACTCGCTAAGCACGATGGGGATACGATTGCGAGGGAAGTAAGCGCATTCCTCTCAAAAGACTTGTTGGGGAGCCATACGGGTAAATATCTCGAGTCACTTGCCGAGAGACTCCTTGCTATAGGGCTGACTGAGCATAACGAGGCCTATTTGAGAGTATTAGCGGAACGGTTGGTTCGGGTCCTCTGAGTAGGTCTGGGATCCCATGAAAGCACCAGAACCGGAGGTAGAAGTCAAATTGAGGGTTGTTATTGACGGACAAAGCCTCCACAGCTCGCGAGCGGGTATAGGAAGCTACACCTACAACTTGGTCAAAACATATTTGCAGTTTGATGACGTATGTGGTGTCACCATAATAGCTTCTAAGGCTTGCGACACCGCTGAAAAGCTATTTTCCCAGTTGACCACTGTTCCAGCCGGGAGGAGTCTAGACAAGTATCTGCCTTTCGACGCGCTCGGACTCTCGCAGAAGTTCGACGTGTATCACGAGCCTAACTACATCCCTCGGCCATTCAAGAAGGTAACTGTTATTAACATTTTCGATATGTCATACGTGCTCTATCCGCAGTACCATCCCCGGAGACGGGTGGAGATGCTGAGGTTCTTTGAGCATCGTATGAGGGCAGCTGACAGGATCATTACCGCCTCACACAGTGCAAAAGGGGAAATTGTGGATCTTCTTAAGGTCCCGGCCAGCAAGGTAGCAGTTACTCCGCTTGGAGTGTCGTCAGGGTTCGGGCGCAATCGGGAAGACGAGATCCTTTTTCAAACACTGCGGAGCAGGTATGGTCTGCCGGAGTACTTTCTTCTGTATGTAGGAACTATCGAACCAAGAAAGAACTTAGAACGTTTGGTTGAGGCATATGGCATGGCTAAACAGCGGTTGGGCAGTTCTTCTTTAGGGCTGGTATTGGCAGGCGGAAAAGGATGGCTGGACGGGCCTATTTACCAACGTGTTCAAGATTTGGGCTTGATGCATGATGTCACTTTCACGGGCTACGTGCCCGATCAGGACTTGCCCACTCTCTACAACATGGCGATGGCTTTTGTTTATCCATCGCTCTACGAAGGCTTTGGACTACCCCCTTTAGAAGCGATGGCTTGTGGAGTTCCGGTGATCACTTCGAATGTTTCCTCACTGCCGGAAGTGGTAGGAGAGGCTGGAATAATGGTAGATCCTTATGATGTCGAAGAACTCAGCAACGCCATTGTACGGGTCGTATCGTCGCACGAGCTCCGCCAAACCCTATCGGATAAAGGTGTTCGACGGGCTGCCCAGTTCACATGGGAAGAGTGTGCACTAAAGACGTGGTCGGTTTACCAGGAATGTTACGAGTCTAGAAAATGAGGGAGGATCAGCGGAGTGAAGCGTAAGACGGAAACCGGAGCGATGTTTGCCCTGCCTCTTCTCATTTTGACCATGCTCGTTTTCAACGCACGGATGATGAGCGCGCATTACATGGTGCGTAACGGCTTGAATCAAGCGGCCAAAGTCTACGGGGAACAGTTCACCATTGCGAAGCAAACGATAGAAGGCAGGCCCGGACAGACCCTAAGTGTGAATGTGACGGTGAAAAACACGAGCAATTTTATCTGGCCGGCCAGTGGGCCTAATCCCGTCCATATGTCTTATCACATTTTGGATAATCATAAAAAGATGGTTGTCGATGATGGGTTGCGAACGAACCTCCAAACCGATCTACAACCGGGGCAACAGGTAACTCTGCCCGTAGAGATGAAGGCTCCAGAACATCCGGGAAGCTATGTGATACAACTGGATATGGTACAAGAGGGGGTGACGTGGTTTGGAGAGAGGGGAGGAGAGATAATACCCCTTACTCTTCTCAACAAGTGAGACTGCAGTATGCGGAACGCCCTTGAAGAAGGCTAAATCGAAAAAAGCGTGGAAGCGGTGAGCCTATTTGGAAGTAGATGGCATCGGTCTTAGAATCAAAGCTGCATTGCTTAGAATTAAGGGAATTGATATTGGATCCGCTCTTATGTATTTCTATTTGTTAGCATTGGTTAGACAGATGATGTGGCTTGTCCCCAACGATATAGCTGCATGGATCTGCACGGTGCTACTTGCGTCCATCGGATGGATGATTTTCCTTAAATATTACGATGGATTTAAGGGAGAACGCAAGATAAAACTAGGTTTCGTCGTAATGGTTATTGTTCCTGTTACTATTCTATTCTTAATAAGACTTCCTTTTCCAGACACGTCTTACGACGTACTAAACTATCATCTCCTTGAAGCGCAGAGGTCACTTGCGGGGACAATCATGCCGAGAAGTGACGTTGACTATAATCTTCTCCCTAACTCGTTGCCCGACATGATTTTGGGGATATTCAGGTTCTTTCTGGGATATAGATTGGGGACAATAGGCAATTTATTAGCGATAATATGGCTGGCCGTGGAACTCAGAAATCTGCTTTCGAAAATGTTCAAGAATGACCAAATGATCAGCTTGAGTGTCCTAGCGATTTTGCTCTGTGAAAACATATTCTATGAAATTAACACCTACATGATAGATTTGCTTGCGCTGCCGCTACTGGTTCATCTACTGAATGTTTTGCTAGAGAAAGAGCCTAAAGTCAGCCGAAGCTATAAAGTGGTATATATGTCCTTTTTTGGTGGACTAGTGATCGCTTTAAAGCTGACGAATATCATCTTTGTTGTTCCGATATTGATAGTGGAGCTGTTTACCCAGTACCGCCAGGGAAAGCTCGAAATTTTGCAGGTAATCCTTATGCTTCCTTCTTTGCTTATAGGTTTATTCCCTTTTCATCTGTTCATGTGGGTTAAGACAGGCAATCCGATTTTCCCGTTTTACAACGGATTGTTCCACTCCCCTTTCTGGTCTTCTACTAATTTTAAGGACTTAAGGTGGGGCCCAATTAGCAACTCCGAGAAAGTTCTTTGGCCTATCATGGCGAATTTTTTGCCTAACCGAATATCTGAGTTGGCGCATTATTCCGGACGGCTATTATTGGGTATACTGGCAATTCCGCTGGCTGTCTTGACCAAGAAGAAACATGACTCCATTCTTCCGCTATCCGCTATATTTATCGTTAGTGCTGTATTATGGAGTATCTCCACCGGATACATTCGCTACGCCATTTTTCTTGATATACTTGGAGGATTGCTTTTTATCGTTACCATTGATGCTCTATATAGACTCTATTTTAGAAGCCTTCTTGGCATTATAATGGTCTTTATTTTGATTGTGGGGTTGCAGGTCCAGATACTTAGCGCACTCGATTTTTCTCTTTCATACAATTGGTCCTCAAACCCTACGGTTTTTGGCAACAAGGTAAGATTCTTGGAGGAGAGTAGAGATATACTTCACGACTACGATTTGACGAGTTTTCAATCAGCAAGTAATCGACACGTGCTCCGAACTGTCGGAGCATGGTTGGACACCAGCCCGTTAACGAGCGGAATAGAAATTGAACTTAAGTCTGATGTTCCCTTTGCCTTTCTAAGGGGATTTCGCCCTCCAAATGGTGAAATGGAGAGATTTCTCATGAAGAATGCGAACAAGAATATTTATACTATTTGTATGAGTAGTGATTTTACGGGGGTCCAGAGAACATTGGAGGCTTATAATCTCGGAGTGGTATCGGTTAGACGATTCATAGTTCCCTATTATTCCACATATACAAAGTTGAATGATCTATTGATCAGGGTCTCAAGCAACAAAAGCGTTGATCGGCAGTACAGCTATGGGGCGGCGCTACCAAAGGCTGCAGATAGGGTAAGTATAACCGCTATAACGCCTGTTCCGAGAGAAGTGACGCACGGCCAAGCTTTAGAACTATCTTTCAAGGTAAAAAATGCGAGCAATATAGCTTGGCCAATGGCGGGTGATAAGCGAGTTGATATTGGGGACCATTGGTTGACCGGAACGGGGAAAGTGGTTATTCATGATGATGGTAGAGGCCAGCTTCTCAAGGATTTAGAACCAGGCAAAGACCAAGTAATTGACTTAGACATAAAGACGCCAGAAGTTCCGGGAAAATATATTCTTCAGGTTGACATGGTACAGGAAGGTGTGAGATGGTTTAGTGATAAGGGCCCCGCACCGTTCCAGACGACAATAGTTGTTCATTAGGACTCATGTAATGAGGAGGAATTATGGAGATTGCGGTTTTGATTCCGTGTTATAATGAGGAGCTGACTATCTGCAGGGTGGTCAAGAGCTTCAACGAAGTGTTACCGATGGCGAGGGTTTACGTATACGATAATAATTCAACTGATAAAACAAAAATTGTTGCCACAGAATGTGGTGCGATCGTTAAAAGTGAAACTCAGCAGGGAAAAGGGAACGTAGTCCGGAGAATGTTTAGGGATATCGAAGCGGATTATTATGTCTTGGTGGATGGTGATGATACTTATGATGCATCTGTGGCAGCTGATATGGTGGAGATAGCTAGGGAGGAACAGTGCGATTTTGTAAACGCGGTAAGGATAAACGATCAAGAGGACGCCTATCGTGCCGGACATAAAATAGGTAACAGGCTGCTCACGGGTTCTGTTCGGTTTCTGTTTGGAAGCAGGGTAGAGGATATGCTATCTGGGTACAAGGTGCTTTCAAAAAGGTTTGTGAAATCTTTTCCCCTACTGTCTAGCGGTTTTGAAATAGAAACGGAGCTCGCGGTGCATGCGTTGATACTGGGGGTACCCATAGCTCATGTTTATGGGGACTATAGAGGCAGACCCGACGGATCCAGCAGTAAACTTAGGACGTATCGTGATGGCGTAAGGATCTTGACGCTGATTATAAATTTGTTCAAGCAGGAGCGCCCATTGGCGTTTTTCGGAATACTGGGCTCCATACTATTGATAGTAGCATGTGGCATGGTCTTTCCAGTTGTCATAACATATCTGCAGACCGGCCTTGTTCCGCGCTTACCGACAGCTATTCTGTCTATGGGCATCATGTTAAGCGCATTTTTGAGCTTTACTTGCGGCATTATACTGGATACAGTTACGAGAGGTAGACGAGAGGCGAGAATGCTACAGTATTTGTCCATTAAAGGATATTCTGATTAATGATGAATGCATAATTGGAAGGCTCACGGGGTCTGCCGTGTTCGTTTGCATAAAGGATAATCCGTCTTATAGGAGGCGCAAGGTTCCCAGTTTTAGAAGATGTGTAGAGGTAAGAGAATTTGGTCATCAAAACCAGTAAGAACGTAAAACAGTTTATTCTTTTTGGAATGGTCGGCATTGTAGGGTTTATCGTAGATTCAGCTACATTAACAGTCCTTGTGTCAATATTTCAAGCTAGTCCGTACGTGATTAGGGTTTGCTCGTACGTGGCTGCGGCATCGACAACATGGGCACTTAATAGAATTATCACCTTTCGGAGGGTCCGAGGGAAGGTCAAGAAAACCCAAGAATGGTTACGATTCCTTTCCGCCAACGCACCCGGAGCCCTTTTGAATTATCTCGTTTTTGCGGTCACTGTGTATCTTTTCCAATTGAAAACCCAGCGTTTATGGATAGCAGTAGGAATGGGGTCTCTTTCGGGTCTCTTTCTGAACTTTAACCTAACCAAGGCATTCGTTTTTAAAGAGCGGGAAAAGCCGTGAAGGCATACTCGAGGATCTGCGGAGGTTCATTGATAGCATAATGGTCTGCTTTTCCGGATATTCCTGTAAAGGCGAGCTAGTCTGTTTTTGCCTCGGACTGATGCGGGAAGGCCGACATTGATGGTTAATTTCTGTAGCAATCCAGAAACTGCTCAGCCGGCGAAGAGGCGCTGATCCGGATCATCATCCGCGCCCGTGTCGACGAGGATCATCTCACTGCCGGAATAAGCATTAAAGACGACTATGGACAAGTGGTGTTCGGAACGAATACTTATCATCTGGCAAAGGAAATCGCGGTTCAGGTGGGGCGGATCGTGAGCCTTGCTTTTGCGTTTAAAATGGATCTGGGCGAAGGACTCTACCATCTGACGGTGGCACTGCACACAGGCGGTTCCCACCGGCAGACTTGCTATCACTGGAAGGAGCGGGCCTGTGATTTTACGGTCAGCGGATTTAAGAGGGAATTTTTTGTGGGAATCGCGGGGCTGTATCCGGCGTTATCGTATGAACCGGTGAAACTGAGCGAATCGTTGCCACTTGACGTAGCTGCGAAGGTCGCGTTAGAGGTTATGGAGGCTCCGATGGAGATTCCCTGCGGCACGCGGTTCAGTGTCGGGGTAAACGTGATGAACAACTCAGGCAGGGATTTGGCGAGCCATCCGCCGAATCCGGTGCATCTTTCTTATCATTGGCTGAGGGTCGACGACCGTACAATAGCCGTTTTTGACGGGGACCGTTCCTTTCTGCTTCCTCCGGTGCCGGCGCTCGGTCACGGTACCTACAGGCTCAGTGTGCTCAGCCCGCCGGGTCCCGGCGATTATCTGTTAAGGATGACTCTGGTGCAGGAGCAGGTGTTTTGGTTTGACCAGGTTGCAGGTCATCACTTTGCCGACTGCCGCGTGAGGGTGAAATGATGAAAGTTGCTCTTGTCCATGACTGGCTCACGAATATGGGAGGCGCCGAGCGGGTTCTCTGCGTTCTGCGCGAACTGTTCCCCGAGGCACCGATCTATACCACTTTATTTGAGCCGGAAAAACTAGCCGACTGCCTGGCTCAGGCGGATGTGCGCACATCTTTTCTGCAACGTCTGCCCCGATGGCTGCGGCGGCATCAAAGGCTCTTGCCCTGGATGCCCTATGCTTTCGAGCAGTTTGATTTGAGCGGTTATGATCTCGTGATCAGCAGTTCGCACGCCTGCGCCAAGGGGGTTCTGACCCGCCCGGAAACCTTGCACGTCTGTTATTGTTATACCCCGATGCGCTATGCCTGGGATATGTACTACGATTACGTCCATACCCTTCATGGGCCGAAGCGCTGGCTGGCGGCCTGGTCTCTTCACCGGATTCGCCTCTGGGATTATATCAGTGCCCAGCGGGTGGATCGGTTTGTCGCCATTTCACGATCCGTGGCTGCGCGCATCCGCAAACATTATGGTGCGGCCTCTTCCGTTCTGGCCCCGCCGGTGGATCTCAGCCGCTTCCGCGCGGATGAGCCCAGGGAGGATTATTACGTTGTCGTTTCCCGGCTGGTTTCCTACAAGCGTGTGGATTTAGCCGTCGAGGCTTGTCTTCGTCTGCAGCGGCGACTCCTCGTCATCGGTGTCGGGCCTGAAGAAGAAGCCCTCAAACGAAAGTGTCCGACAGGGGCGGATATCCGGTTTCTCGGTTGGCAGAGTGAAGAAGCGGTTGCTGATTGTTTAGCCAGAGCGAAGGGTTTTCTCTTCCCGGGAGAAGAGGATTTCGGTCTGACGATGGTGGAAGCCTTGGCGTCCGGCTGTCCCGTGGTCGCTTATAACAGAGGAGGTGCCTTGGATATTCTCCGGGACGGAGAAACGGGCATCCTTTTTGCTGAGCAAAGTGTGGCGGGATTGGAGGAGGGCATTGTGCGTCTGGAGAGATCCTTGGCGGGGGCAGACGGGGCCTTCAGGCCGGAGCGCCTCAGGGCGGAAGCGGAGCGCTTCGGTAAAGAGAAGTTTAAAGAAGCTTTCACCAAGCTCATTGAGGGGATGGTGTGATTTCCGGACACGTGTTATAGACACGCGGGTAGGCGCGTGCCTTAAGATGGTGGCAGACGTCGGTGATTATGCGTTGGCAGTCAGCACAGGGTACGAGGAGTTCGACGAATGGCAGGCGTATATTTTGATATGGGGGAAAAGATCATGCATTTAGTTCTACTGTCAGGCGGTTCCGGGAAAAGGCTGTGGCCATTGTCTAATGATGCCCGATCGAAGCAATTCCTGAAGGTTCTGCGCGACGAAGCGGGGAGCCCGGTATCTATGGTCCAGAGGGTTTGGGGGCAACTGGGCGCGGCGGGTTTAGCGGATTCTGCCGTGATCGCCACGGGACGGGCTCAGGTGGACATGGTCCAGAGTCAATTGGGTCCGGATGTCCGGCTGATCGTTGAGCCCGAGCGGAGGGATACTTTTCCGGCCATAGCGCTGGCTGCCGGCTATTTGCACTCTGTGGCCGGGGTGGCGCGCGACGAGGTTGTCATGGTCCTGCCGGTGGATCCCTATGTGGAAGACCGCTTCTTCCGCAGAGCGCAGTCTTTGGAGACGGCTCTGCGCGATTCCGGGGCGGAGCTGGCCCTCATGGGGGTTGTTCCCTCTTTTCCCTCGACAAAGTACGGTTACATTATCCCGGAATATGCCGAGCGGCTCACCCAACGAAATGACGGACAAAATGACGAATCGTCCTTCCGCGGAGTCAGAGCTTTCCGGGAAAAGCCCGACACAGAGACAGCCCAGGCCTTGATGGATCAGGGAGCGCTCTGGAACTGCGGTATCTTTGCTTTTCGTCTGGGCTTCGCGCTGGATCGGCTGCGGGAGATGGGTTTCTCGGAAAATTATCAGGAACTCCTGGAACAGTATGGGGAACTGCCGAAGAACAGCTTCGACTACGAAGTGGTCGAGAAAACCGAACATATCGTGGTGGTGGACTATGACGGTGAATGGAAAGACCTTGGAACCTGGAATACTTTAACGGACGAGATGACAGAGCCGGTCAGCGGCAGGGGAATCCTCAGTGCGGACAGTGTGAGAACGCACGTGCTGAACGAGCTGGATATCCCGGTGGCCGTGCTCGGCTGCCAAGACCTCATCGTGGCGGCAGGACCGGACGGCATCCTCGTTACCCGGCGGGACGCAAGCCCACGGGTGAAGGAGCTTGTCGGGCACCTGAACGGACGGCCAATGTATGAAGAGCGGCGCTGGGGCTGGTACAGGGTTTTGGACTATACATCCTTTGCCGACGGCAGGGAGGTCTTGACCAAAAGGATAGCTGTAGAGGCCGGGAAGAACCTGAGCTACCAGCAGCATCGCCACCGGAGCGAGGTCTGGACCGTGATTCAGGGCGAAGGGGAATTTGCCCGGGATGGAGTGATGCGGCGGGTGGAGGCCGGGGACGTGTTGGAGATCCCCGCCGGAATGCGGCATGGGATTCTGGCTTTGACGGATCTGGAGTTTATCGAGGTGCAGAGCGGGAACCCGCTGGTGGAAGAAGATATCATCAGACTTTGCATGTCCTGGGAAGAGGCGCGGGAGATGTGCCGGGGGTAAGCGTGCCGGCGCTGTGCGGACCGACTTCGTTGTCATGGCGGCTTGGTTTTACGGAGCCACGGTCCGAACTTTTAAGAGCGAAAGGGATTGCGCTATTCCGGCCGTCATGCGTGTGCTGATAAAAGTCACTCGCTTAGTGAAAGGAAGGGGATTTGTGTGCTGGATGAGATTAAGGCCCAACTCGCAGAAATAGAGAAGTATTACAACAGTATCTCCGATGACGAGCTTAAGCAACGGCTTATTAAGGCTGGCTTTGAAATCGTCGAAGGCGTGCCGGGTCAGTTTTTCATCGATGAGGAAGACGAAGACAAAAATGGACAAGGCAAAGAGTGCTCTGATTTTCGATAATTTTTGGGTGCAGGATATTATTTTTGAGAAGAATCCAGGGTATGTCAAGACCGACGAGAAGCCTAGTCTAGACGTTAAGTTTTCTGTCACTCAGGATGAGAATATTGACCAGATTTTTTATCCTTGTGCGTGGTATTTACGATGCACGTATTTTGTGATATATTGAATATGCTAAAGCAAGGAGCTGATGATGATTATGGCTGAGACGACGAATATAAGCATTCGTATGGATGTCGAATTAAAAAAACAGGCTGAGCAGCTTTTCTCTGAGCTCGGAATGAACATGACGACGGCCTTCAATATTTTCCTGCGTCAGGCCGTGCGTCAGCAGAGAATTCCGTTTGACATTGCCCTTGAGGGTCCGAATACCGAGACGATTGCCGCGATGGAAGAGGCTGAGCGCATCAGCCGTGACCCTTCGGTTAAAGGCTATACTGATGTCGACCAGATGATGAAGGAGCTTTTGGCCGATGTATGAAGTGAAGTCGACTTGTTCAGATAAAGCAACTGCAGACAATGCTTAACAACGCTGCACAGGGTCTGCGGCGGATTTTCTGCTTTCTTCGTTGACGATGGGAAAGACGTCTTCGATGGGCAGGCCCAGGGCTTGACGGGAGGAGTGTCCTGTCAGCAGCTCGGCCCGAGGATTGAGGTAGTCGACCCGCCCATGCGTGTCGGTGGAAGACCTTGAGAGTATCGGCTTATTCGTAGTCGACAATGGAGTGTAAGATGGGCGTTGCTGGAAAATCGTCTTTTCGCCCACCATCTGACGGAGTGGCTGGGCGTTACGGATCGAAGCGTTGGCGGATAGGTTTGCGCTTCGCACTTTCACTTCAGGCAAGAAATGGTATAATCTAACCGAATCTTGCGCAAATGCACAAGGACTTATTTCCAATAGAACCGCTGAAATAGGGGCTGTTGGCATGGCACATGCTATACCGGATCAAAGGGTGAAGGAATATTCTGCGACTGGCCCACGCAAAGTTGCGAAAGTAACGCCAGGTAGTGGCTATACCCTGAGCATAGGTTTTTGACAACGGTGAAACCAGGGTTTTAGACATGTCGGATAAATTATTTGGCGCTTTTGAGATACTCAAAGATCAAGAGAAGTTTAACGCGGTATTTGTGGACGAACACGGGAATTGGCCTGGGAGAGAGACAAGAAAGCAGATTCAAAAGACGTTTGGGACAACAGAATTGATGCCGGCAAGCAGCCTTTCCATTTCTTCCGCCGGAACCGGGCGGCTGAAGAGGAAGCCTTGCATGACGTCGCAACGGTTGGCGAGCAAGAAGAGCCGCTGGGCAGGGGTTTCCACCCCTTCCGCCAAGACAGTCAGATCAAGGCTATGCGCCAGTTGGATGATCCCGGTCACTACTTTGGCTCCTTTTGTATCTAGGGCGATGTTTTCAATGAAGCTCTTGTCGATTTTCAGAGTGTCAATGGGCAGGCGGCGCAGGTAATTGAGGGAGGAATAGCCGGTGCCGAAATCGTCCAAGGAAATTCGCACGCCCAGGCGTTTGATCTGTTGCAGTAATTCAACGGTGGCCGCCGCATTCTCAATGATAACGCTCTCGGTGATTTCCAATTCCAGCCATTCCGGGTCGAGGTCGCCGGCGGCGATGATCTCCTGCAGATCGCGGATAAAGTTTCCGTCGCGCAGCTGCCGGGCCGAGATATTGACGGCCATGCGCAGGGGAGGATATCCTTGGGTACGCCAAGCGCGGCTCTGCGCACAGGCAGAACGCAGGACCCACCAGCCGATCGGGATGATCAGCCCGGTCTCTTCCGCTGCCGGGATGAAGGTGCCGGGCATGACCAAGCCTTCCGGGGACAGACCTTCGAGCGTGGTGTGCCAGCGCAGCAAAGCTTCGACGCCGACGATGGCGCCGCTGAGCAGGTCAACCTGGGGTTGGTAATACAGCACGAGTTCCGCCCGTTCCAGGGCTTTACGTAAAAGATTTTCAATGGTCATGCGCTCCTTAATGAGTTGGTTGAGGGAATCCGTGAAGAATTGATAACGGCCGCCTCCCAGCTCTTTGGCCCGATACATAGCCGTATCCGCCTGCTTGATCAATTCCTCGGCCAAGGCGCCGTCGTCCGGATAAAGGCTGATGCCGATGCTGGGGGTGACGAAGATCTCCTGTCGGTTGAGGCGGAAGGGGGTGGCGAAAGCGCGGATGATTTTCCGGGCGGCCTTGGCGGCATGCTCAGCCTGAGAGAGTTCCGGCAGAAGGATGACGAATTCATCTCCGCCCCAACGGGAGACGGTGTCTTCGGAACGGAGTACCCGGCTGATCCGGGCGGAAGCTTCGCGCAAAAAAACGTCCCCTTGGGAATGCCCCAGAGTATCATTGATCAGTTTGAAACGATCAATGTCGAGGAAGAGAACGGCGCTTTTGCAGTGCAGGCGTTGGGCGTGGGCCAGGGCCTGCCTGAGGTGTTCGTTGAACAAGTGCCGGTTGGGCAAGCCCGTGAGGCTGTCATGGTAGGCTTGGTGGGTGAGCTGGCGCAGGAGTTTACGGTTTTTGCTCACGTCGTGAAAGACCAAAACGCTGCCGACGATCTGACCGTTGCGGTTGCGGATGGGCGCGGCGGTGTCCTCAATCGGAATGCGGCGCCCGTCGGGATGGACGAGGACCGTGTGGTTGGCGAGGCCCACGATCCGCCCTTCGCGCAGACAACGCTGCACGGGGTTTTCAACGGGGTTCCCGCTTTCTTCGTGGACGATGGGAAAGACGTCTTCGATGGGCAGTCCCGGGGCCTGGCGGGCGGGACGTCCCGTCAGCTGTTCGGCCCGCGGATTGAGGTAGTCGACCCGCCCGCGCGTGTCGGTGGTGATGACGGCGTCGCCAATGGAGTCCAGGGTTACCTGGGCTTTTTCCTTCTCTTGCCAAAGCGCTTCTTCGGCTTCTTTTTGGGATGTGACATCATTGAAGATGGCGACGATTTCGCCGGAAGGCAGTTTATAAATTTCATTTTCCCGCCAGCCTTTGAGGCGTCCGTCCTCATAAAAGGTGGCGGGGAAGTGGACGGATTCCCCCGTTCGCCAGACCTGGCGGAAGGCCGCCAGAAAACCGCGGATATCCGCTTCGGCATAGAGTTCCAGGAGGGAGCGGCCGACGGTCTCTTCTCTGACTAAGCCGTCGATTTGCTCGGCGGCGGGATTAATGTCCCGGAAGACAAAGTCCTGACCATTGTCCCGCACCTCGTAAACCGCGACCGCGCTCATCATATGTTCAAACATGGCCCGGTAGCGGGCTTCGCCGGCGGCGACTTCTGCCTGGGCCTCGACGAGTTCTTCGTAAGTGGCTTCCAATTCGGCGTGGGCCTCCTCAAGCCGTGAGAACTGTCGGGCCAAGGAGGCCTCCGAGTTTTTCAGGGCGTTCACGGCCCGACGGATGAGAAAATAAAGCAAGACTGCGGTGACGAGGACAAAAAGCCAGCCTTTCAGGGTGGAAAGGACTTCTGCGGTATGCAGGTCGGGGGCGGCGAGCTTGACCCAGCGATCGGAAACGAGGATCCAAATGCCTGAAAAAACGGCATAGATCAGAGCAATGTTTAAAGGTGTGAGTTTGGGAGAATTGTCCTGCTTCATTCACAAGGCCTCCTTTTTCACGCCGGCTGTCTTTCTGGATGGGAAAAATTCGACAAGTAGCCGCAATTTTCTATTCAGTTCGCCAGAATCGTGGGAAATCCTGCCTGAGTGAAGAGATATTATAAAACGTGCGCGGGAAAACCTCGGAATTTGGTTCCGAAACCAGCCGGCATTACATCGGCAGAAGCGCCGGCCGGATACTCTGCTCGGAGCCCGTCTTAATTAAATCTTGATAATTTCTCCAAAAATACGCCATCTGCGCCTGCTATACTGAGCAAGAGTTCGTTGCCGGGGTGTGTTCGGGTCTAAGAGTTAGGACGATTCCTGGTGGGTTCCGGTCAGGGAGAGTCTCAAGGCGTTTCGGTAAGTTCGGGTCCGAGAGAGAGTCTCAAGGTGTTCCGATGGGTTCGGATCGGGGAAGAGTCTCAAGGCGTTTCGGTGAGTTCGGATTCGGGAGAGAGCCTCAAGGTGTTCCGATGGGTTCGGATCGGGGAAGAGTCTCAAGGCGTTTCGGTGAGTTCGGATTCGGGAGAGAGTCTCAAGGTGTTCCGATGGGTTCGGATCGGGGGATGGTCTCAAGGCGTTTCGGTGAGTTCGGATTCGGGAGAGTCCCAAGGTGTTCCCGTGGATTTGGGTTTGAGGTATTCTTAAGGTGTCCGGAGTATTCTGGTCTGGGGATTCTTGAGAAACCCCGGGGAGGGTATGGCCCGGGGGACTCTTGAGATGTCTTAGGTGGGTTTAGCCGCGATAGTACTTAAAGAGGAGGACGGCTCGTGTGAATCTGAAGAAAAGTTTGACGAAGGTGTTGAATTATGCCCTGATTTCGGCCTTGATCTTAGGTTCGGCTGTGTTCGGCAACCCGGGTTCGGTCTTGGCGGCCGGTGGAGGAGGCGGGGGTCAGCCCGCGGCGGCGACGGTGCAAACACTGGATCACCTGCTTTTCGTTACGCCGGGTGATTCCAACCTGATTACCGGCGAGGTCAGTTCGATTAACCTGCAGCTGTTTGACGGTACAGGCGAACCTTTTTCGGGGCAGGTGTCCGCCAGTTTGACGGACGCGCAGGGTGTGGTGACCGATTACCCGATTTCCGGATCGAATGGCTGGTACTCGGTCACAGGGGTGACTCCTGCTCACCCGGGTACTTATCAACTGACGATTACGCAGCTTTTTAACCAATATGGCAAGAGGTACCAGGCCGAGGGAACGGTCAATGTTATCGATGCCACAGCCACGGTCTTAAGCGGAAGCCTGGCCGTCGATGACAACACTCAGGTGACGGCCAAGCTGACCGGTTTTGACGGTGCTCCCTTGACCAATCGGGCCGTGACCATCGACGGTTCGGGAGTCGGCTCCCCTTCGCAAACGGTGACGACTCTGACGGACGGCACCTTCAGTTTTTCCATGACCCCTTCTCAGACGGGAACGGTGAACTTTATCCACGGGGGAGTGATTGTCGGCAGCATTACGGTGGGGGCCGAAAACGCCAAAGTGACCACTTCCGGTGTGCTCGTTCTCAACGAACCGAGTTTGATTACGGCTACTTTGGTGGACGGCAAAGGGAATCCCTTAAACAACCGCACGGTTCAATTGGATGAGTCGGCCTTGGGTTTGGGCAATCAAACCTTCACGACCTTGTCTGACGGGACGTTTCATTTCAACCTGACTCCGACCCAGATGGGAACCATTAATTTCATTTACTCGGGGGCTGTCGTGGGCTCGATCCAGGTGCAGCCGGACTTTACGATGCAGCCCAGGTTAGGCGGGCAAAGCGGGAACAATGCCGCTTTGTCGGTGGAAGTCGCTAAGGAAGGCTGGAGTGCAGCGGACAGCGTGATCCTGACCCGAGATGACGTGTTGTCAGACGCGATGACGGCGGTGCCTTTGTCCAAGAAACTGGATGCCCCGATCCTGATGACCGGGACCTCCGCTTTGGACAGCGGGGTTTTGGCTGAGATCAAAAGTCTGGGGGCCACGCACATCTATATTATCGGAGGGACCGGAGCGGTCTCGGCCGGCATCCAGAATGAATTGACCGGTCTCGGCTATACGGTGGAGCGGCTGGGAGGGACTGACCGGTATGCGACGGCGGCAGAGATTGCGGCTCGGGTGGGCTCGCGGGGGACGGTGTATTTGGCCTACGGATACGGGGAACCGGATGCCCTGGCTGCCGATGCTTTTGCGGCCGAACAAGGTAACCCGATCCTGCTTACGGAGAGCGGCGACCTGCCGGCTTCCACGCAGGCGGAACTGGAGAGCCTGAAGCCTTCGTCGGTTATCCTCTTGGGCGGGACCGGGGTCATTGATTCGAGCCTGCAATCCTTTTTGAGCGGCCGCTATGCCGTCGAGCGCTGGGGTGGGGTGGATCGCTACGGAACCGAGCAGGAGATCTTTCAGAATATCTTGGACAGTCAACAGGTTGCCCAACAGTATCCCCTCTACATTTCCTCGGCCTTGGTCTCCCGCGCTGACGTGGCGGGCGGGGAACCTTACGGGGATGCTTTGCTGGCCGCGGCGCTGGCGGCGAAGGAAGGCGGTTTTGTTGTGACGCTTCCCCCCGATACCTTGCCTTCCGCGATTTCCACCTTTTTCCTATATAACAAGGCCTATATTCCGTCGGCCCAGGTCGTCGGGAGCACGTCCGCTGTCAGTGCGGGTCTGGAGGCCCAGTTCGAGAGTCTCTTGATGCACTGAGGGATGCCGGCAGAAGATAAGGGCGCGGTCGGCAGACGATGCCGCGGCAGTGGGTCAGGGTATATTTTAGGGAATTCCGGTGTGAGTCCTGACCGTGAGTCCCGACCGAGAGACTCCGCCGCACGCATCTAGCTTCAGCCATGGTGAGATTCAGAGTGAGAAGTCGTGCAGAAGTTCAAAGAGACAGATTGGTCCATGGGTTTGCTTTCTCTCAGCTTTTGCCCCCAGTCCTCGGGAAGGACGGGGTCCGAGAGTCAAGATGCGGCCCATGGGCCTTTTTTGCCGCATCGCGGTCTGGGGGCGTGAATGCGAGTAAGGCTGGCTGACCGTCGTGCTTTGTGCCTTTGTGTTAAATGTTTCTCAAGTGGGGTTCAGGGGCAGGTAATTGGCGTTGTTAGTCGAATATTATACATCGAGATGAGCAAGATACGGGTAGAAATAGGATTATCTGACTTATCCTTGAATCAACTGTATGGGGACGCGGAGGTGGAGCGCAGGCGAACGACGAAACTGTATTTCAGACAGCGCGGATGTCGGCGCCAAGCGTTGGCGCGAATGGCTCAGATTCTACTGCAAATGGTTTAGGTTTTGCCGATAACGAGCACTATAGCCGGCCGGGGGGGTCGGGCGCAAGCATGCAGCCCAGTCTGTCTTCCTTCCAGGGGAGAGGTTTGGACTGTATTATTGCGTGTGCCTGCGTTGGGAAACGAAAGGAGAATCCGAATGAAGAGGTTACCGAGACATATGCTGCAAGTCTTGGTGGGTGCGGTCATGCTCACTGTCTTGCTGAGCGGCTGCGGCAATCAAGCGGGGGGCAAGACCGGACAAACCAAACCGGTGGAAAAGCTGACTTTTGATTTTCCGGTGGCTGTGGCCGGGCCCTTGGCCCAGGACATGACCCAATTAGTGAACGAGTTTAATCAAGCGCATCCGGATATTCAGGTCACGCCCGTATTTTCCGGGGATTACGGCACGACCATGACCAAGGTGCAGACAGGATTCAAGTCGGGCAATGCCCCAGATGTGGCGGTGCTTTTGTCCACGGACATGAACACTCTGTTGGATAACCACCTGATCCTTCCGATCAATGGTTTTGCCGCTTCGAAAAAGGACCAGCAATGGCTGAACTCTTTTTACCCCGCCTTTATGGCAAATTCCAATCTCAATGGGACGACCTACGGGATACCTTTCCAAAGGAGTACCCTGTTGCTTTACTACAACAAAAATGAGTTTCAAAAAGCCGGTCTCAATCCGAATAATCCCCCGAAGACTTGGTCTGAGCTGGTGACCGACGGTAAAGCCTTGACCAAAGCGGGTCAATGGGGTTTGGAGATCCCGACCAGCGGCTTAACCTACTGGGAGTTTCAGCCTTTTGCCATTGAAAACGGTCAGAATGTGGTCGGGGATGCGGCCAACAAGGTGTATTTTGACCAGCCCAAAGTCGTCCAGGCCCTGCAATTTTTTGCCGACCTGAGCCTGAAAGACAAGATTGAACCGCCGGGGTTGATCGGCTGGGCGACCGCTCCCGACGATTTCGCCTCCGGCAAAGCGGCGATGATCTATCATTCGTCCGGAAGTCTAACTCAGATCCTAAAAACCGCCAAGTTTCCGGTCGGTGTGGCGATGCTGCCTGGCAATGTGCGGCCCGGGACGCCTACGGGCGGGGGCAATCTTTACATCATCAATACCAGGAATAAAGCGAGAGAGCAAGCGGCTTTCAAATTTGTGAAGTGGATGAGCAGCCCGGACGTTACCGCCAAGTGGGCGATCGAAACGGGCTATATCGGCACTTCTCCGGCTGTTTATGAGACAGCCCAGATGAAGAAATACCTGCAGGCGACACCGCAGGGAGATGTGGCACGGCAGCAGCTGCAATACGCGGCCAAGGAACTGGCGACCCACGACGGCCAGGAGATTCAGCAGATCCTGTCCACGGCCTGCCAAAAAGTCCTGACGCAGAACGTGCTGCCGCAAGCGGCCTTGACTGCGGCCCAACAACAGGCGGATGCCCTTTTGAGCAAGTTCAAAGACTAGGACCCGGCCGGGGAGTCAGAAGCGGGACCAAAGGTGAAGACCGGAGCGGACCGGACGGGACTGATCGACTCTCGGGTGACAGACTGTTCTCGGTGAGTTTCGGTCCCGGTGACAATCATTCTCAGGCTCTGCGGGCGGGGCAAAGCAACCGGCTTTGCTGTCGCCCGCGCACGGCCGGGACGGTTTGGCGACCGCAGGAAGGTATGAGAAACTCTTAAGCCGGGAGACTCAGACAAAGCCGCCCGAGGACGCAAACCGGTCAGGGGGACCGAAGTAAACGATTCGGCCTAAGGAGTTTAAAGAATGCCAAGTTCGATAGGTCAAAAGGGTCAAAAGGCCGGTAGCGGCAAAGGCGGGCGCGTGGGCTTTCGGGCCGCGCTCCTGCTCGCGCCCTCCGCTCTCATCCTAATTATTTTTACCTTGTGGCCGATGGTGGTCGCTGTATATCACAGCCTGTTTTTCAGCGATAATGCCCACCCGGTGCCGGTATTCGCGGGATTGGCTAATTTCACCGCTTTGGGTCGTGATCCGGTGTTTGCGCAGGTCATGAGGAATACGGTACTCTTTATTTTGGGGACGGTACCGGTGAGTATGCTTATCGCCATGGTTTTGGCGGTGGCGCTCAACCGCAGGTACCGGCTGACGCCGTTTTTCCGGCTGGCGCTTTTCCACCCGGTGGTGCTGCCCATGGTGAGTGCCGCTTCCATCTGGCTTTTCATGTATACTCCGGACTATGGCATTGTGGACAAAGTGCTGGCTCTTTTCGGGGGGCCCCAGATTAATTGGCTGGGAGAACCGGGGACGGCCTTGCCGGCGATTATGCTGATGACGATCTGGAAACAGGTGGGCTATTTTATGATTTTCTATCTGGCCGGTCTGCAGAACATCGGCCAGGATCCGTATGAGGCGGCTGCGGTGGACGGGGCCGGACCGGTCAAAGCTTTTCGCAGCATCACGGTGCCGCTTCTCATGCCGACTTCCCTCTTTGTCTTCATCATCGCCATGGTGGACGCTTTCCAGATGATCGATCAGTTGTACGTTATGACTCAGGGCGGGCCCAGTAACGGCACGAACATGCTGCTCTACTACATTTACCAGCAGGCCTTTGCCTTTTCCAACCTGGGGAAAGCTTCGGCCCTGTCTGTCATTCTAATCGTGATCCTGTTGGCGGTTGCCGTGCTGCAGACTTTGGCGGACAAGCGGGTGCACTATGAATCCTGAGGCCGGACGGTGCCCCCCTCCCGGTACGAGGCCTAAGGCGGGAAGTAACTGGTACGCGTCGCCTCGCGACCAAGGGATTGGCGGACAAGGGATTGACGGACGAAGGATTAACTGACGAAGGATTGACGGATAGGGATTGGCGGATAGGGATTGACTGGCGAAGGATTAGCGATGAAGGATTAGCGATGAAGGATTAATGATGAAGGATTAATGATGAAGGATTAGTGATGAAGGATTAGTGATGAAGGATTAGTGATTAAGGATTAGTGATTAAGGATTACGGATGAAGGATTACGGATGAAGAATCTGGGAGGGAGAAGCGGCTCTTATGTACAGACGCAAGATCGGAGATGTGGTTCTCAATGCCGTGCTGCTCCTGATTTCGGTGATTTGGCTGGTCCCGCTCCTCTGGACCGTTCTTATGTCGTTCAAGGACCCCAATAATATCAACGGTTTGACGCATTTGCTGGGGGGAATCCAATTATCCTGGCAGAACTTTGCGGCGGCTTGGACAAGCGGGCAGTTTCAGCTTTATTACATAAATACTATTGAAATCTGTGCCGGCATCCTCATCGTGCAGCTGCTGACGATTACCCTGGCAGGGTATGCTTTTGCTCGCTATTCTTTTCGGGGAAAATCGATCGTTTTCGTCATTTTTCTTTTGCAGTTGATGATTCCCACTAGTGCCCTAATCGTGCCGAATTACCTGACCATTAAGGATCTGGGCTTAGTGGACACGAAATGGGCGATCATGCTGCCCTATTTTGCTTCTGCTATGGGAACGTTTCTCATGAGGCAGACGTTCCGGCAGATCCCGCGGGACTTGGAGGAGGCGGCTATGTTGGACGGTGCCTCCTGGTGGCAAATCATCTGGTATGTACTCTTGCCGGCGGCGCGCCCCGGGCTGGTTGCTTTTTCCCTGGTCTCCGTGAGCTTCCACTGGAACGATTTCCTCTGGCCTTTGATCGTCACCCAGACGCCCCAAAATCAGCCGTTGACAGTCGGCCTTTCCCTGCTTACCCAGATGGGGGAGACCGGGGCGCAGTGGTCGATGATTACGGCCGGCACTTTGCTGGTGGTGTTGCCCTTGTTGGTTATGTTCATCCTCTTTCAGAAACAATTCATCAGCAGTTTCATCCAGTCGGGAATTAAGTGATTTGAGCGGGACCTTTGGGGGAGACTGAGACAGCCGGGAGTTTACAAACCGGATGAGGATCATAAGACCGGAGGGACCTCGGTCTGATGAACCCGGCGGTCGGAGTCCATAAACCGGGCCAAAAGGGTAAGATCGGATTAAGAGGATAAGACCGGACTAAAAGGGTAAGACCGGATTAAGAGGGCAAGACCGGATTAAGAGGGCAAGACCGGATTAAGAGGGCAAGACCGGATTAAGAGGGCAAGACCGGATTAAGAGGGCAAGACCGGATTAAGAGGGCAAGACCGGATTAAGAGGGTAAGACCGGATTAAGAGGGTAAGACCGGATTAAGAGGGTAAGACCGGATTAAGAGGGCAAGGCCGGATTAAGAGGGCAAGGCCGGATTAAGAGGGCAAGGCCGGATTAAGAGGGCAAGGCCGGATTAAGAGGGTTAAGACAAGACTAAGAGGGTAAAACCGGATTAAGAGGGTTAAGACCGGACTAAAAGGATCGGGGAAGTTTACTTGAAGATGGCTGACAAAGAAGCGATGACCGTCCTGATACTCATGACAAGCGATGTGCACGGGTTTGTTCTGCCCCGGGACTACGGGACAGGGGAGCCCGCGGCCAAGGGGCTGGCCAAGGCCGGAACTTTAATTCGCCGTTTGCGGCGGGACTATCCCCGGCACTTGACCGTGGACAACGGGGATCTCATTCAGGGGAGTCCTTTAACTTTTTACCAGGCCCGCTGCGGAGGCGATACACTCCATCCCATGGTCGCCTGTCTCGAGTCTCTGGTCTACGATGCGGCCGTGGTTGGGAACCATGAGTTCAATTACGGGCCGGGGGTCTTGACGAAGGTGATGGAAGAGTCACAGTTTCCTTGGCTGGCGGCCAATATTTGCCGCAAGGGGACGAAGGAGCCGGCTTTCGGTGAGCCATATCTACTGCGGACCTTTCCGGGGGACTGTCGGGTCGCAGTGTTGGGTCTGACTACGAAATATATCCCGTTTTGGGAGCACCCTACAAATATTGCCGCTTGGGATTTTATCGACCCGGTGGAGACGGCCCGCGTCTGGGTGCCTTTTCTGCGCCGGGAGAAGGGGGCTGACGCGGTGATCGTCGCCTACCACGGCGGCTTGGAACGGGATCCGAAATCGGGAGAGCCCCTGGAACGTTTGACGGGGGAAAATCAGGCTTATCAGATCTGTACGGAGGTAGAGGGCATTGATGTCCTCCTGGGTGGGCACCAGCATCGCGGGGTTGTCGCGGAGGTTGCCGGTGTGCAGGTGATTCAGCCGGAGAACGATGCCCGCCAGCTGGCAAAAGTGGTTCTCACCCTGGAGCAGGACAGGGGGCACTGGCGCGTGAGCGGGAAGAAGGCCGACTTGCTGGAAGTGGGGGACGTTCCGGCCGATGCGGAGATCGAGCGAATCGTGCGACCTTATGAAGAGAAAACGCAAGCTTGGTTGGAACAGCCGCTGGGCCGGGTCCGGGGGAATATGCGGATTGAGGACCCGATGGCCGCCCGTTTGGCGGACAATCCTTACATAGAGTTCGTCAACCGGGTGCAGATGCATTATTCGGAGGCCCCGATTTCCTGTGCTTCGATTTTCGCCGATACCTGCCCGGGTTTTTCCGCTCAGGTGACGATGCGGCAGATTCTGGCCAACTACATGTATCCCAATACCTTGAGGGTACTGAGGGTGCGGGGAGAGACGATCCGCCAAGCCTTGGAAGTGACGGCTACTTTCTTCGAAAGGGGTCCGGACGGAGCCCCGGGCGTGAATCCGGCTTTCTGCCGGCCCAAAGTCCAGCATTACAATTACGACATGTGGGAAGGCATCGAATACACTTTGGATATATCCAGGCCCGCCGGGTCGCGGGTGGTCCTGTTGAACCAAGGAGGGGAGCCTTTGGATCCTTGTGGTTTTTACGATGTGGTTATGAACAATTATCGGGCCGCGGGCGGCTCCTTATACGGAATGTTCAGCGGAGCCGAGGTTGTACGTGATATTCAGACCGAAGTCTCGGAACTGTTAACGAATTACTTTCTAGAGCATGAATGGGTGGAGGCCACCTGTGATCACAATTGGCGGGTTACCGGTTGTCGCGCCCGCTTCGCTCCGGCCTAACTTGTCCTATTGCCAATTATCCGGCGGACAGGAGGACGGGCACGGTAAAGTCGGGAAAGGCAACACGAGTGTGCAAAGATATTGTAAACATTGTAAAGTTATAAGCATACGTGGTGGACAGAAACGACAAAATACCTTAAAATAGTGGCCAGTGGGAATTCTTTCCCCAGAACGTGTTTACCGTGGCCAGAGCCAATTTATCATTTTCATTCCCCGCCGGGTGAGGGTGCTACACGAAACGACCTCCGCTGTGGATGGTACTTGATAACGCAGCGAGTGAGCCGGGTCAGAGTACCAAGCGGAGTGAGGGTTGAAAGAGCGGAGTGAGCGTTGGAAGAGCGCAGGGTGAGAGGGAAACGTTCGGGGCAGGAACCGGTCTGGGTGAAGTCAGAGAGAAAGCAGCCGGGAAAGGGGCTGGACTTATTGGACATTGTGGTGGCAAAGCCGTATACTCCTGCAAAGGATCTTTACCCAGAGATTCCTTTGTTCTCCTCTCGGAAATCCGGGCCGAAAGTGAGGGCGGTTGAACAGATTGTGCAGTCCCTCAGGCGCTGGTCTTGGCTTGAGGTGGAATTGGACAGGCTATGCCGGTTTGATCGCTATACGTACGTACATTCGATTCATGTGGCGGTTCTTTCTTTGATGATGGCTGAGCAACTGGCGTACAAAAGGAAAGACCTGCGAGACCTTGTGTTGGGTGCTTTGCTCCATGATGTCGGGAAAGAGAGAATACCGCTCGCCCTTTTGAATAGACCCGGCAAACTGACGCTGAATGAGTTTGAACTGGTTAAGGAGCATCCTTCTCTCGGGGAAGAGATACTCCGGCTGAAGCCTCTCTCGCTAAGCGCTTATCTGGTCATTTGCCAGCACCATGAACGCTGGAACGGGCGGGGATACCCGGACGGCTTGCATGGCACCCAGATTCATCCTTTCGCCCAGATAGCGGCGGTCGCCGACGTCTATGATGCTCTGACGACGGATCGGCCTTACCGGAAGGGACTTCCGGGCCGGGTGGCCTATGAGATGGTGGTCGCCGGGGCCGGCACTGACTTTAGCGAAGAGGTGGTCGAAGCCTTTCAAGAAATCGTGGTTCTTTTCTCCGCGACGGGACTATGAGCGGGTCGATAAGAACTGCTTCCGCGGAGGGTACACGGGTTGTTCCGGTGAAGAGGCAGCGCGAAGGTGCTTCGTGTCAGCCAAAAACGCGATCACAAAAAACTTCAGTGCATTTTTTCTAACCGCTCCGGAAAGGAATCCTCGGGGCGTTTTTTGATCTTGCGGGAGCGAAATGTTTACTGGCACGAAAGCTCCGAAGCCAGGAAGAACTGGAATATTGAGGAGACTTGGCAGGAAACTGCAGGGAGGGTGGCGTATCTTATCTGAAAGCAGGTCGGGTGCTGTAGAGGCGGAACCCGAGATGCTGAGGGGAGTGAGGCGGAAAAGGTGTTTGTCGTTAATCCGTTTGGGGACTCGGCCGTGCATGTTCAGTTGGGTTCGGAAGTGAATGAGGCAGTCTTTCACCGGGTCCGGGCCTTCGCTGCCTGGATGGAAGCGAAGTCGGATGAACGGATCGGAGAACTGATTCCGGGCTACCTGGCCGTCACCCTGTTCATCCGTTCGGGGGCGGATGGATCTGAGGTCGCGCGTTGGCTGGCGGAGCAAGGAGGGGCGTTTGAGCAGGCATTGGCGGAGGCCGGGGCCGGCCGGGGGAGAGTGGCGGAGATTCCGGTGTGTTACGGGGGGGAGTACGGTCCGGATCTTGAGTATGTGGCAGGTTATCACGGCCTGACAACCGGTCAGGTCATTGCTCTGCACACGGGGACGGAATACCTGGTGCACATGCTGGGCTTCATGCCGGGTTTCCCTTATTTGGGCGGTTTACCGCTGCGGTTGGCCACTCCCCGGCTGGCGACGCCGCGAGCGGAAGTGGCCCGGGGGTCTGTCGGCATTGCCGGTTCGCAGACGGGCATTTACCCTTTGGCGTCGCCGGGGGGGTGGCAGATTATCGGGCGGACACCCCTGCGCTTGTTTGATCCCGCGGGGGACCCTCCGACTCTTTTGCAAAGCGGGGATCGCATCCGGTTTATAGCGGTGGGGAAGGAGGAGTATTCACAATTATCGGGCAAAAACAAGGGCAAGAAGAAATAGATCTGCTGGAAATTATCCGGCCCGGGGTGCAGTCGAGTATTCAGGACCTCGGCCGGCCGGGGTATGGGCGCTTTGGCATTCCCCCGGCCGGTGCCATGGATCCGTGGAGTTTACAGGTGACGAACGCTCTTTTGGGCAATCCGGCGGGTGCGGCGGCAGTGGAGATGACCTTGGCCGGGGTCAAAGCGCGCTGTCTGGCCCCCTCGGTGGTCGCCCTCGGGGGCGGGGAGGGAGAGTATTTCCTCAACGGTCAGAGGGTCGCCCCTTGGCAAAGCCTGGCTCTCAGTCCGGGCGATATGCTCGATGTCGGTGGAATCTCGCGGGGCTGCCGGGTTTATTTGGGCGTGCACGGCGGAATCGAGGTCCCCGTGGTGCTGGGCAGCCGTTCGACCTATCTGCCCGCCTCTTTGGGCGGCAAGGAAGGAAGGGCTTTGCGGCGAGGCGACATTTTACGCGGTCATCCCTGCGAGGAAAAGCATATTTCCCGCCGGTTGCTGCCTTCTCTGCGGCCGGTTTTGGCGGATAAGGCAGAACTGCGGGTGCTGAGAGGGCTACATGCCGCATTTTTTCCCGCGGAGGAGTGGGAACGCTTTCTCGCTTCGGATTATACGGTGACGCCGCGCAGCAACCGGATGGGTTGCCGCCTGGCGGGGGAGGCCGTCAAAGCGCGCTCGGCCGGAAATCTGATTTCCGATGCCTTGGTCACCGGGGCCATTCAGGTTCCCCCCGACGGCGAGCCGATCATTCTCGGTGTCGACCGGCAGACGACGGGCGGGTACCCGGTGATTGCGGCTCTGGTCACGGCAGACCTGGCCAAAGTCGGACAGCTGCCCCCCGGGCAGATCGTTCGCTTCCGCGCAATCAGCCTGGCGGAGGCGCAAGAGTTAAAAGAAAAGCAGGCTAAGTTCCTGCGCTCACTTTCATTATGGGGAAAGGAGACCTTCATATGTGGTCGTTGATTGGCGTTTTGGTGGTCGTGGTGGGGTTTGTCCTCAGGATCAACCCGCTCCTGGTGGTGACGGTGGCTGGGCTGGTGACCGGATTAATTGCCCGCCTGCCCCTTGACAAGATCCTTACCCAGTTCGGCACCTCGTTTGTGGTCAATCGTTACATGTCTTTATTTATTCTGATTCTGCCGGTGATCGGTCTGACGGAGCGTTACGGGTTGAAAGAGCAAGCCGAGAATCTAGTCTCTAAGGTAAGAGTCGCGACGACGGGCAGGATCCTCATTCTCTATCTCTTCTTGCGCGAACTCACCTCGGCTCTCGGTTTGACGAGCCTGGGCGGGCACGCCCAAATGGTGCGGCCGCTGATTGCTCCCATGGCGGAGGGAGCGGCCGATACACTGGGACGCTGATGACGCCGATGGCTGCTAATTTCAATATTGTGCCGGCCGCCCTCTTGGACTTGCCGGACAAATATCAAGTGATCAAAGCTCAGATTCCGACCGCTCTGATTCTGTTGGCAGCCAACATCTGCTTTATGTATTTCCTGGCCCTGGGAGGGCACTGGTAAGGAAGTCAGAGGTGGTAAAGGAGGCAGTCGGAGCGGAAGGCGAAGGCGGGCTGACTCAAAGGCAAAAACGGCGAAAATTACTGGGCACACGACAAGGCGGATAAGTTATTGTGGATAGTCGTTATGCGTCTTGCATAGACGGCTTGATGATAGTATATACTAAGATATATACTATAAGTGAGGTGATACAGGTGGAAACTGCAAAATTATTTATTAATGGGCAGAGCCAAGCTGTCCGGCTGCCGAAAGAATATCGTTTTTCGGGCAGCGAAGTCTATATTCAAAAAGTGGGTAATACTGTTATGCTGTTTCCAAAAGAGCGTGTATGGGAAACCTTTCTTCAGGGACTGAACAGTTTCACTGATGACTTCTTTGCGGAAGAACGTGATGGGGGTGTTCAGGTGCAGAGGGAGACTTTATGAAATACATGCTCGATACCAATATTTGTGTGTATCTCATAAAGAAAAAACCGGAAAATGTGCTCATCACTCTTCATTCGAACATGGGTGACGGCGTTGCCATTTCAGCAATTACCCTGGCGGAACTCATGCACGGCGTAGAAGCAAGCGCATATCCCGAAAGAAACGCACTTGCGTTAAATCAATTTTTGTCCATTACGGACATTTTACCGTTTGATCATGAAGCGGCCGCAGAGTATGGGAAAATTTGCGCAGCGCTGAGGCGACGAGGGATTCCGATTGGGGCTATGGATATGTTGATTGCAGCTCATGCGAAGGCTAAGGGACTTATTGTCGTCACCAATAACGTGCGTGAGTTTGAGCGAGTGGAGGGCCTTGAGGTTGAAAATTGGGTGAGTGAAAATAAGCCTTCTGATTTATAAGCGATAGATAAGACACACGCGCGAACAAGGCACTTTGCTTGAAGTGTCTTCTTTTTTGTCCCGCCTTTTTCTATCGGTCCTGGGTAGGGGCAAATGCTTTCCCTGCAAATAATAAAAAATTATTACCGTAGGAGGAATTTACTCGTAAATGGAGAATTAACTATTAGACGAAGAGCAGAGAGATCAGGGGAATCGACGGACAAGCAAGAACCGAAAAAAGAGGGTGAATGTGATGAACTATAAACGGTTATTGAATTTGTATATCCCACTCGTAGATTTTATCGCGGACATTATAGGTTCACATTGCGAAGTACTGCTGCATGACATCGTGGATGTTGAGAACTCCGTGATTGCCATTCGCAACGGATATATCAGCGGTCGCTATCTGGGATGTCCTTTGACGGATTTAGGCCTTAAGCTTCTGGAAAATAAAGCTTATTTGCGGCAGAATGCCATTGTCAATTATCGCAGCCGTACGGCAGACGGCAAGAAGCTGATATCCTCGACTTATTACATTAAAGATGATAAGGGGGAACTGATAGGGATGCTGTGTGTCAATATTTTGGATTCCCCGGATCATCCGATTACGAGAATGCCATCCCGGCTTCCCCTTGAGGCAGTGGCCGGTTACGGAATGGGTATTGGCCCCGGAGGGGAGGGCGAAGGAGACAGGCGGGCGCGGGGAAAAGAAGGCGTTCAAGAGGACGTTCAAGAAAAAGCCAAAGAAAAAGTTCAAGGAAGGGCTAAAGACAAAGTTCAAGGAAAAGCTAAAGCAGACACCAAAGCAGATGCCGGAATAGATTCCGGAATAGATACCAAAGCAGACGCTGAGGAAAACGTTCAAGCAGAGGCCCAGGCAGACGAACGGGCATACGCCCGAGACGACCCTAAAGAAGAGGTCGCAGAGCTGTTGAGCACGTCCTTGGACTACGTGGTTAATGAGGCGGTAAAAAAGGTCATGGCCAAGTATAAGGTTCCCGGGGAAAGAATGTCCACTGAGGAAAAAAGCGCCGTTGTGCGCCAACTGCGGGAAAGCGGTATTTTCAAGATCAAAGGTTCAATCGCGAAAGTGGCTAAGGCCTTAAGAACATCGGAGAGCACGATTTACAGGTATCTGACATCGAAGTGAAACACTACAGTTCAGTCTAGCAGGATGTTTACTCTTTTCGGTACCACTCAGGACGTCCTTGATTGAAAGGTCCTAAGCCAAAGGCCGCTCGTCGTGGACAGCCTGATTGCGCATAAATGTATGTTACAGACAGAGGCGTGGTACAAATAGACGCAGAAGGAGAAATGGAAATGAACGAAGCAATCAAAACCTCTAAGGCCCCGAAAGCCGTCGGTCCCTATTCCCAGGCGATCAAAGCGGGAGAGTATCTTCTAACGTCAGGCCAAATTCCCCTTGATCCCGAGACGGGGGTGTTTGTCGCAGGGGGCATTAAAGCCCAGACGAAACAGGTCATGGAAAATTTAAAACAGGTGCTTCTGGCTGCGGGTTTGGATTTTGGGGATGTGGTTAAAACCACTATTTTTATCGTCAATATGGATGATTTCGCCGCCGTCAACGAAGTCTATGCAACCTACTTTACGAATACTT
Source organism: Acididesulfobacillus acetoxydans (assembly GCF_902729405.1). GTDB lineage: Bacteria > Bacillota > Desulfitobacteriia > Desulfitobacteriales > Desulfitobacteriaceae > Acididesulfobacillus > Acididesulfobacillus acetoxydans. The sequence continues at coordinate 183,385 of NZ_LR746496.1, read as the reverse complement.
TGCCGGTTCGCTCCTGTATCGGAGTTGCCAGCCTGCCCAAAGGGGCTTTAGTCGAAATAGAAGTCATCGCCTGGCGCCAAAAATAAGCGAGGATGTGATAAAGTGCAAGTCACAGTTGAAGAGATCAAAAAAGCCCGTGCGACTTTGGATGGAGTGATTTCCAGAACAGGACTGTCGTATAGTAATATTCTCAGCGAGATGAGCGGGAATGAGGTTTACCTCAAGATGGAAAACCTGCAGCGCACAGGCTCTTTCAAAGTGCGGGGGGCCTATAACAAAGTCGCGAATTTAAGCGAGCAGGATAAGGAAAACGGAGTCATCGCGTCTTCCGCCGGTAATCATGCTCAGGGGGTCGCTTTGGCCGCAACCACTTTCGGTATCAAGTCTACCATTGTGATGCCGAAGCATGCTCCCTTATCAAAGGTGATTGCGACGCAAGGATACGGAGCAAAAGTAGTCTTGCACGGTGATGTTTATGACGACGCCTATGCGGAAGCCCGGCGCATTCAGAAAGAAGAGAATGCCACGTTTGTGCACCCGTTTGACGATCCTTTGGTCATCGCGGGTCAGGGAACGATTGCCTTGGAACTGCTGGAGGATTTGCCGGATGTTGAAGCGGTGGTGGTACCCATCGGCGGCGGCGGCCTTATCTCCGGAATAGCCGTGGCTCTGAAAGAAATGAAGCCGAGTATCAAAGTCATTGGCGTGCAAACCAAGAACATGCCTTCTATGGCACAAGCCATGGCCCAAAAGCAGGTCGTGACGGTTGACGGAATTCCGACCATCGCCGACGGTATCGCGGTCAAAACCCCGGGGGCCCTGACTTTTGAGCTCTGTCAGCATTATGTGGATGAGATCGTGACGGTCGATGAAGAAGAAATCGCGCGGGCGATTTTGCTGTTGCTGGAACGAGTCAAGACTGTGGCCGAAGGTGCGGGCGCGGTGAGCATTGCCGCCGTCTTGAGCAGTTTTCCCGCCTACAAACATCGTAAGATAGCGGCTTTAATCAGCGGCGGCAATATTGATGTCAATACGGTGACGCGCATTATTAACAAGGGATTGGTTAAGTCCGGACGCAAGGTGTTTTTTGATACCGTGATTTCGGACAAGCCCGGAGAACTGTGGCAACTGTTAAAATTAATCGCGGACGCGAATGCCAACGTCTTGGCGGTGACGCACAGCCGGGAAAGCAGGGATGTGGCGTTAGGCAGCTGCCGGGTGGAGCTGGAATTGGAAACCGCGAACGAAGAACAGATTGCCAAGATCAGAAAGCTGATGGAAGAACGGCATTATAGCGTAGACATGCGCTGAGAAAGAGAGTGTTAATATGGAAGAGAGGCAGTTAACCCGGGGTCTCAAGGCACGGCATATAGAGCTGATTGCACTCGGGGGAACCATTGGCGTGGGTCTGTTTATGGGATCGGCAAGCACTAATAAAGCGCAACGTGTTTTTGCAACGTATGTTTTTCACGGCGTACAGGGCGGCCCGGGTTTTTGCCCGGGCCCGCTGGCTCTACCGGAGCCGGCGCTGCAGAAAATGAGTGTTCGTATTCGCTGAATTCCGAGGATTCGAACGATTGGGTGGAAGTTTCCTAACGCTGCAAGAGGAATTCACCGGACTTCGGCGAATTACGAGCTAAAGAGACTTGGAAGCGGCGGAAGAACCGGAGTAGAGAGAAGGACAGAAGAAAGGGCAAAGAGAAGCAGGGGAGAGAAAGGCAGGCGACCAAGGCAAAAGGCACACGAAAAGCGAGAGACAGAGGAAGGCGAAAGACGGAGGAAAGCAAGAGACAGAGGAAGGCGAGAGACGGAGGAAGGCGAAAGACGGAGGAAAGCAAGAGACAGAGGAAAGCAAGAGACAGAGGAAGGCGAGAGACAGGAGAAAGCGAGAGACGGAGGAAAGCGAGAGACGGAGGAAGGCGAGAGACAAAGGAAGGCGAGAGGCGGAGGAGAGCGGGAGGAGACAGAGGTCAGAGATAGGAGAAATACAAGGAAGAGGTGAAGAGAGAATGCATGTCGATCTAAACAGTGACCTGGGTGAGAGTTTTGGGATGTTTAAAGTCGGCCGCGACGAGGAAATTCTGCGGCTGGTAAGCTCTGCCAATATCGCTTGCGGTTTTCACGCGGGGGACTTCAGCGTCATGCACCGGACGATTAGGCTCGCGGCCGCGGGTGGGGCGGCGTTGGGGGCGCATCCGGGCCTGCCGGATTTGCAGGGCTTCGGGCGGCGCTGGCTCGGCTATGCGCCGGCCGAGGTCTATGATCTGGTTTTATATCAGATTGGGGCGCTGGCTGCCCTGGCCAAGGGGGAAGGCTTGGTCCTGAGGCACGTGAAACCCCATGGCGCTCTCTATAACCGGGCGGCGGTTGACCCGGAGATTGCCGCGGCGGTGGCTGCGGCGGTGCGGGACTTCTCTCCGGCCCTGCGCCTTTTCGGCCCGTCCGGGAGCCGCCTGATTGAAGCGGGAGCGGAAGCGGGCTTGGCCACGGTCTCGGAAGTTTTTGCCGATAGGAATTACAATGAGGACGGAACTTTGGTGTCCCGCGGCCAGCCCGGAGCGATGCTTCACGATCCGGAGGAGATCGCCCGGCGGGTTGCAGGCATGGTGAAGAGCGGGAAGGTGCGGAGCATTACCGGGCAGACTATAGCCCTTAAGGTGGAAACGATCTGTTTGCACGGGGATGAACCCGGAGCCCTGAGCGCGGCCCAAGCTATTAGGGAGGTTCTCCGGACAGCCGGGATTACGGTCAAGGCTTGGTAGGCAGTTCGGGTTCAGTCCGACACCCTGAATAGTCATAACCTGCGAGTGAATCTGTAAGTGAACCTGATTTGGCCGTTAGGCAGCCGGCAGCAGGCTTGATGGGAAAGGAGTATGAAGAAGATGATCGGGAAGCTCTTGCTTACGGGATTCGATCCGTTTGGGGGAGATGAGACCAATCCGTCTTGGGAAGCGGTTCGGATCCTGGACGGAAAGTATTTGAACACAGTGGTCGCGAACGGAGGAGATCCCGGCGGAGAATATCCTGCCGAAGGAGATCCTGCCGGGGAAAGTGCGGAGGGTCGGGATCCCGGGAAAGAGCATGCGGTCCAACGCGGTCCCGAGGCCAGAGATGCCAGCTGGGCGACGCCGGCTGTGGGAGATCCCGGCTATGGAGAGGTAGAGGGTGGCAAAAACGGTTGGCAAATCGTCGTCAGACAATTGCCGACGGTGTTCGGCCGCTCACTTGAGGCCCTGAAAAAGGCTGTCGAGGAGGAGAACCCGGCGGCGGTTATCTGTGTGGGGCAAGCGGGAGGCAGGCCGGACATCACAGTGGAACGGATAGGGATCAATGTCGATGATGCTCGGATTCCGGACAACGCGGGGCAGCAGCCTGTGGATGTGCCTGTGGTCCGGGGCGGTCCGGCCGCTTACTGGGCCACACTTCCGCTCAAACGAATTGTGGAGGCTCTGCGAACCGCCGGAATTCCCGCTTCCGTCTCCAACAGCGCGGGGACTTTTGTCTGTAACCATGTGCTCTACGGCCTGTTGCATTATCTGGCCGAAGAGGGCCGGATAATACCGGCCGGTTTTATTCATATACCGTACCTTCCCGAACAGGGCTGCAAAAACTCCGGGCAGCCCACGATGTGCCTGGAGGTAGTGGTCCGGGCCCTGGAACTGGCGGCTGCGGAAACCGTACACGCCGCCGGCGAGGCGGACATCCTCCTCCCCCCGAAAGGTTAAGGTTCCCCGGCGGGCCTTTAATTCGTGGCAGCCCGGGAACCGGAACCGCATTAAGCAGCTTGCCTGAATGTCCCGGGTCGGTTAGAGCCGGGCGGCGTCGGCCGGACGTGCGGGGGCTTCAACCGCAGGGGAGTGTTATGCGGCGCTTCAGGGCTTTAAATGCCGAGAGCACGAGTATATAATAACTTGGAAAAGGGGGCCTGAAGGTACCCGTGGGGGGAAAAGAATGCGCAGATTGGATAAGACTTCGTCCCGGGGAGTATCGGCTGGGGGAACCGAAGCCAACCGAACCGCGCCCAAGGGAGTCCGGCGCTGGCGGTACACGCTCATCTGGATGGGCTTGCTCGTCGTCATAGGGGTTGTCATTTCTGTCTTTCTTGATTCCCGCAGCGGAATGCTCCACCGCATTCCGGTGCAATGGATCCATATGATCAAAGCGGTCTTGGTGCTCATCATCGGGGCCATCATTTCTCATCTCTTGGAGCGGGGGCTTTTCCGTTTCCCGGTCGAAAAACTGGGGCCCCAGAGGTCCACGATGGTGCGTTACCTGACCCGGCTCCTTCTCTTTACGGTCATCACTGTGGCTGTCTTGACGGCCTTCGGGGTTGGGGTGCCCAGCGTCATTTTCGGGGGCACGTTTCTGACGGTAATCATCGGTTTGGCGGGGCAGACGATTTTTGCCAATATTATCGGGGGAATTTGGCTGATCTTTGTCCGGCCCTTCCGCATCGGGGATTACATTGGGATTGTCGCCTGGCAGTTTCCCCTGCTGATGCCCAGTTTTCCCCATGAGGCCACCCGGCCGGCTTACTATGGCCGGGTTGAAGACATTAACTTGATGTACACGGAAATTCTCAACCGGGACGGCTATCCTCAGCTCATTCCCAATGGAATCATTGCCCAGTCCTTTTTGGAAAACCGGACTCATGAAGGGGCACACCGCGTGCATTTGCGTTTTGATGTCGCTTTAGAAGTAGATTCGGTACGTTTTATGGAAGAATTAAGGCGCCGGTTGGAAGCGGAGTTTGCGGCCGGCGAGGGATGGATAGGAAAAAACGAGGGAGTGGCTTCGGGAGCAGCTTCGGGAGTAGCTTCGGGAGTGGCTTCGGGGGTAACTTCGGGGATGGCTCCGGGGGTGGCTTCGGGGGTGGCTTCGGGGGTGGCTTCGGGGGTAACTTCGGGAGTAGTTCCGGGAGCAGCTTCGGGGATGGCTCCGGGGGTGGCTTCGGGGGTAACTTCGGGAGTAGTTCCGGGAGCAGCTTCGGGGGTGGCTTCGGGGACGACTTCGGAGCCCGTCTCTTCAGCCGTTGAGGTTACTTTTGCCGATGTCTACCCGACCGCCTATTCCGTTGCGGTCAACGTCCACTCCCGGGACAAGGAGGAGATGGTACGCGATCGGGTCTTGGCGCTCGCCGTCCGGATCATTCAGGAGTTGCGACCGGGCACGGACCCTAAACTTGCCCTTGCTTCGGACTCGCCTCATGGGCCAGCACGGTGATCAGAGTGGCCAGGACGGAAGCTATGGCGGCGGCCAGATAGGCGCCGGTTAAACCTGATAGATATGGGGTGCTCCAGGCGCCCGCTGTCGGGATCCCGTGCGGGAGGGAGGCAGTGTTGAGAATAGCCCCGGCCGTGACAATACCGAGGACCATGCCTACATTGCGGGTAGTGGCCAGGACGCTGCCCGCGATTCCGAGCCGGGAGCGGGGTACGGATCCCATGACGGCGCTGTTATTGGGTGATTGGAAAATGCCGGTGCCCAGCCCAAAGGCGCTGAGACAGAGCCCCACTTTCCAGGCGGTGGCGCCGCTGCTGGAAACGGCCAGTAAGGCTGCGGCCAGGGTGCAAAGCGCCGAACCGGCGAAGGCCAGCCATCTCTGGCCCACTTTGTCCGAGAAGGCGCCGGACAGGGGGGCAACGATGAGAACGGTGAGCGGAAAGGCCGTCATGATTTCTCCGGCCCGGGCCGCGGGGAAGTGGAGCGCCCGCTGGAGGAGAAAAGGAGTCACAAAGACGATGACGTATTGGGTCAAAAAGTTGAAGAGGGCTGCCGCGTTGGCCGCGGAGAAAACCCGGCTGTGAAACAGGGTGAGGTCGAGCATGGGTTCGGACAGTTTATGTTCCAGCCTGATGAACGTGTAAAGAGAAACCAGGGCGACGAGGCCGACTAGGATGGTGGACCAGACCCAGCCCCTGGCGCTTGTCCAGTTGACGAAGAGGAGCAGAGTACCGAGGCCGATGAAGGCCAAAAGCGCTCCCTGCCAGTCAAAGGGCCGGCGTCCCTGGCCGGGGATGGCGGGCAGGACGGCGAAGCACCAAAAAAAGGCAATGATGCCGATGGGCACGTTGACGAAGAAAATGGCCCGCCAACCCACGCTGCTTACCAGGAAGCCGCCCAGACTGGGTCCCGCCGCCAGCCCTAAAGCGATGATCATCGCGTACAAGCCAAGCGCTCTGCCCCGTTCCTGCGGAGGGAAGACGGCCGTGATGATGGCGGTGGACATGGACATGGCCATACCGGCACCAACCGCCTGCAGGGCCCGTAAGGCGATGAGGGCCCCCAAAGTGGGAGCGAAGCCGCACAGGGCGGAAGTCGCCACGAAAAAGAGCAAGCCGGCCAAAAACAGTTTTTTGAAGCCCATCAGGTCTCCCAAACGGCCGAAACTGAGAAGGAAGCTGGCCATGACCAGAAGATAGGCCATGGAGACCCAGCTCATGGTGGCCGGAGCTACCTTAAAGAATTTGGACATGGCGGGCAGAGCGATGTAGACGACACTGGCATCGATGGGTCCCATGACGGTTCCGATCAAGACGGAAGCGAGTACCGACCATTTGTTGACGGGTTTAGCTGTCATTTCATGTCCCCTTTCTGCTGCCGCCTTTGAGCGGAGACGGCCTTTGCCCACAATTGATGAATCAGGCGGATGGCAATCGATTCAGCATAGTCTGACTAATCTATCTTCATATGTTTCGCGACGGTAGGGAAATCAAGCAGCCAGCACCAAACATGTCGACCTCTTGGTCAGCCATGAGCCTATTATACCATAGTTTGGAGAACTTTTCACAAAATCACCGGCACCGTTCCCTAGACAAATATATTGGGCCCTAAGACGGCAAGATGTTTCATGGGGCATACATTGCCTGTTTCACGTTCCCGGGAAGCAGCCGGGAGTCCTCTCACTTCACTGACGGGAGGGTCAGAATAAGCTTTCGTGTACCTTCCCTCCGGCGGGTTAAAGATGACACGTGTTTCCCCGGCAGTCGCGGCGAGTTTCGGGAATCAAAAGGAATAGCGGGAGCGGACTCGGTGATAATAGGGACTGTGAAGCGTAGATTTCACGCTGAAGTCAGCAAGAACGCGGAGGCAAGGAAACGATGGAAGCTTACAGTGACATAGGGCTGGTCGGACTGGCTGTCATGGGGGAGAATCTGGCGCTGAATATTGAGAGGCAGGGTTTTTCTGTGGCTGTATTCAACCGCACCGGTGAGAAAACGACCCGTTTCTTGGCCGGCAGGGCCCGAGGCAAGGCTCTGGCGGCGGCTTATTCTCTGCCCGAACTTACGGGTCTCCTGCGCAGGCCGCGCAAAATCATGCTCATGGTCAAAGCGGGCCGGCCGGTGGACGAGATCATCGGGCAGCTTCTTCCCCACCTGGAGGCGGGGGATATTCTTCTGGACTGCGGCAATTCTCATTTTGAAGATACGCGGCGGCGCAACGCCAGGCTGGCTCAAGCGGGCGTCCTTTTCCTGGGCGTGGGGGTGAGCGGAGGCGAGGAAGGGGCTTTGAACGGGCCCAGTATTATGATCGGGGGCAACGAAGAGGCTTACCGCGAGTTGGCCGGACTTTTTAACAGGATCGCGGCCCGCGCGGCCGGGACTCCTTGCGCCTTTTATTTCGGCCCGGACGGGGCGGGGCATTATGTTAAGATGATACACAATGGGATTGAGTATGCGGACATGCAGCTCATTGCCGAAAGTTATCATTTGCTGAAGGCGGCTGTGGGGCTGGAGGCCGAGGAGATGGCTGAGGTTTTCCGGACTTGGAATGAGGGAGAACTGGAGTCATTTCTCATCGAGATTACAGCGGAGATTCTGGCGCGCCCGGATGAGGAGAGCGGGCGGCCTCTGGTGGAGATGATCCGGGATCAAGCTGAGCAGAAAGGTACTGGCAAATGGACCTGCCAAAGTGCTTTAGAGTTGGGAGTGCCTGCCCCGACGATTACAGAGGCGGTCTATGCCCGCGGCCTGTCCGCTCTCAAAGCAGAACGCGTCGAAGCGGCACGGGCGTTCCCCGGGCCGAACCCGCGTTACGCGGGGGACAAGGAGAAATTCCTGGCAGCCCTGCGGGACGCTCTTTATGCCGCGAAGATCTGTTCATATGCCCAAGGTTTTGCCCTGCTCAGGGCGGCTGGGCAGGCCTACGGCTGGGAGTTAGACTTGAGCCGGGCGGCACTCGTCTGGCGGAGCGGCTGTATTATCAGGGCCGGGTTTCTCGATCGGATCGCTGAGGCCTATGGAAAAAGCCCGGGTCTGGTCAATCTAATGCTGGATCCATTTTTCAGAGAGAGACTGAACCGGGCCCAGGCGGGTTGGCGCCGGGTTGTCGCCAGCGCCAAAGAACTCGGGATTGCCACGCCTGCCCTGAGCTCTTCCCTCGATTATTTCGACGGATATCGGACAGCCGACCTGCCGGCCAACCTGATTCAGGCCCAGAGGGATTATTTCGGAGCGCATATGTTTGAGCGGACGGACCGGCCGGGGAAATTCCACGTCGTCTGGCAGGATGAGGTTCAAGGCGCGGGAAATAATTGAGCGGACTTAAAACCGGTCTTGGCCGGTATTTGAGGCTCCGGAGAGGAAAAGTTCTCCGGAGTCTTTTCTTTGCCCTGTCAGACAGAGGAAGTTTCCAGCCGGCAGGCAGCTGGGTCCCCGGAATAGGGGGCAGCTCGAACTCCAATTTGCTTTGAAGAACTTTAGATCTCTGAATATCCGAAAGAAGGTGTATTAAAACCGGTGGGCTGAAGATATAGATATATTGTGATTAATGGAAAAAATTAGCCGGAGGAGGCGAAGAGACTTGCTCAACTAAAGATGAATAGGCACGGCGGTGCACCCAACTTCATCGATGTGGGATTATGGTCCGGAATGTCCTTGATTATCTATGATTATAGGGAGGGGGAATCGGTAATGAAATTCTGCCGAAAATGGTTTTCAGTCTTAGTGGCTTTGCTGACTGTGGGCTTGCTGTTGTCAGGATGTTCATCTGCACCCACTGCAAACACTGTCAGTAAGGCAAATGCCAATACGCAACCGGTGGACGGGGGAACGCTGACGGTTTCCAGTTTTTCTGACATTGTTACGCTCAACCCGCTGTTTATCCAAGATACGGCATCCCAAGATGCAGCGACTTTCTTATTTGCGAACGTTTATGATCTGGACCGGCAAGGAAACCTTGTGGTGGAACCCTGGTCATTGGCGAAAGAGCTGCCGAAGATCAGTGCCGACGGAAAAACATACACGGTCACACTTAAAGACACGGCTAAATGGAGCGACGGCCAGCCGGTAACGGCTGATGATCTGATCTACACGATCAACACCATCCGTAATCCGGAAGTGGGTTCACCGGGGATTTCCGGGTATGATAAAGTGGCTTCCGTCAAGAAGGTGAACGAACATACCGTCCGGATCACACTCAAACAAGTTTACGCTCCATTTAAATACTATCTGAATGCGGCGGTTGTACCGTATCACATATTGAAAGACGTAAAACCAAAAGAGTTACAAAACAATGCCTATGGCAAGGATCCGGCTAAGACCGTAACGGACGGACCGTGGAAATGGTCGGAATGGAAAGAGAAGCAGTATTTGTCCTTCACACGGGATCCCGATTATTGGGGCCCCAAGCCGCATATTCAAAAGATTATCTATAAAATCTATGCCGATCAAAATACAGAAGTACAAGCCCTGATCAAAGGGGATGTTGATCTGAACACGGGTCTCCCGGTGACCGCCTTAAGTGCTGTCAAGCAAAGGAAGGATATCCGTGTGATTCTGGCACCGGGCCCGCTATACGAATACTTGGCCTTTAATTTTAAACCGCAAAACTTCCCGGGGAATTTTGACCCCTTCCTGGGACAGAAAACCCGTCAGGCCATCGCTTATGCGCTTAATCGCCAAGGGATGGTCAATGATATCCTGAAAGGGACGGGCAGAATCATGAACTCACTTTTCCTGCCCGGATCATGGGCTGATCCCGGTTCGGCGGCGGTCAATTATCCTTATGATCCCAATAAAGCCAAGGAACTGTTGAAAGAGGACGGGTGGACGCCGGGCCCGGATGGGATTCTGCGCAAAGACGGGCATCGTTTCTCGTTTGAACTCCAGTTTAACGCCGGAAACAGCCGCCGTGAAGCGGTAGCCGTTGTGATTCAGCAGGAACTGAAGAATGTCGGGATCGAGGTCAAGCCAAAGGCGATTGATTTCTCTTCCTGGATTGATCAGAACGTGAATCCCGGCAAGTTCCAAGCGCTGTTATTGGCTTGGTCCCTGACAAACCCGGATCCCGACCAGGAAAGCATTTTTAGTTCCAAGTATTTCCCGCCGGCTGGGCAAAACAATATTTGGTACAAAAATCCCACGCTCGATGCTTTATGGGTAAAAGGTTATTCAACTAATGACCAGAACGAGCGCAAAAAGATTTATGCCGAGATTGCCAAGGAAATCTCGACCGATCTTCCTTACGTCTTCCTGTATCAGTATGGTACACCGGAAGGACTGGGCCCAAGGGTACATTTTGAGCACAAAGACCGGCCGGCCCCCTCTTTGGCTGAAGGGTATTTTTATCATATTCAGAACTGGTGGGTTACCGGCAAGTAAAACGGGCGGAGGATTGGTTTGCTGAGTTGCGGCAGCATGCGGATGCGGCCGCAGACCCGTTAAGGCCGGGTTAAATCCCGTGAGGGTAAGAGAGGGAAAGGGACGGAAAGTCCCTTTCCCTCACGAAAGGAGAATCGGAAATTGAGAGAGTATTTCCTTAGGCGGCTCTTGCAGTCTGTGCTGGTCTTATTTTTGGTCTCTTTGGTTACCTTTGCTCTCATTCATTCCGCACCGGGTGGTCCGGTGCGGATCTATCTGACTCCGGGTCTGTCCCAGGAAGCCGCTAAAGTACAGGCGCATAATTTGGGGCTGGATCAGCCGATTCCGATCCAGTATGTGAGGTGGCTGGGAGATTTACTGCAGGGAAATTTCGGCTATACTTTTAAAAACCATATTCCCGTAGGCAAAATTCTCTGGCCCACTGTTGGGAATACTTTGATTCTGATGGGAGTTGCCTGGTTTCTTTCCTTGGTGATTGCGATTCCTTGGGGAATTTACAATAGCACGCGTGAATACGGCCTTTCCGATCAGAGTGCCGCGGTGATTTCTTATTTGGGTTTTGCCATGCCGACCTTCTGGTTCGGTATTTTACTCCAAGAGCTGTTCTCGCTTAAGCTGAATTGGTTGCCTTTGTCTGATATGTATACGATGGGACAGGCGAGAAATATCCTGAACTTGCTGCCTCATCTGGTGCTGCCGGTCACGGTCTTGACTTTGGGCTTCTTAGCTGCCTATGTGAAATACTCCCGCTCCAGTATGCTGGAGGTTTTGTTTCAAGACTATATTCGTACGGCCCGGGCCAAAGGCATGCCGGAGAGACGTGTTGTTTTTCGCCATGCTTTGCGTAACGCCCTGATTCCGATCATTACCGTTCTGGGTTTGGATTTACCTATTTTGGTGGGAGGGGCAGCTTTGACGGAAAGTGTCTTTAACTGGCCCGGCATGGGCCGTCTTTTTGTTGAGATGGCTATGGCCAGGGAGTACTCCGTCTTGATGGCCATTACCCTGCTCACAGCTGTGATTGTAATTTTGGGTAATTTGCTGGCGGACATCCTTTATGCCGTTGTGGATCCACGGGTTCAACTGGCCGGACGGGGGGGTCGAGCAGCATGAGTGGGATTCCGATAGGGGAGAGCCCGCTGTCGGGAAATTCATTGCCGGGCGGGAATCCCGGCCCAGAGCCCGCGCCGCGGGTGATGAGTTTGGGCGGGATGGCCTGGAGGCGGTTCTTGCGCAATCCGTTTGCCGTTGCCGGGCTGGTTGTCTTGCTTTTCTTTGTCATCGTCGCTTTGTTCGCCCGGTTCATCGCTCCCTTCGATCCGGCGAGGATTGATTTGCTCACATCCAATCTGCCGTTTGGCAGCGGTGCCCACATTCTGGGGACAGACGAGTTAGGACGCGACATTTTTTCCCGTTTGCTCTACAGCAGTCAGGTCTCTCTGCTGGTCGGTTTCAGTGTCGCTTTCGTCTCGGTTTTTATCGGCACGCTGATTGGAGCCGTGTCGGGTTATTTCGGAGGATTTGTCGATACCTTCTTTATGCGGATGGTGGACGTTCTTAACTCCGTACCCCTTCTCTTTCTCAACATTCTCATGCTGGCGATTTTCGGTTCCAGTTTTGTCCTGCTGATCTGCATTCTGGCCCTCACCAGCTGGATGGGGGTAGCCCGGTTGGTACGGGGCACTTTCCTCCAGTTAAGGGAGACGGAGTATGTTGAAGCGGCGAAAGCGCTCGGAACCTCCGACTGGAGGATTATTACCTACCATATGATCCGGAATGCCACGGCTCCTATCATCGTCAATGCAACCTTAATGATTGGCGGGGCCATTTTGAGTGAGGCCGCGCTCTCTTTCTTGGGACTGGGCATCCAACCCCCTCAGACCAGTTGGGGGCAAATGCTCAGCAATGCTCAGGCCTACATGCTGACGGATCCGCTTCAGGCCGTCTATCCGGGATTGTGTATTTTGGTCGTCGTCTTGGCCGTGAATTTCATTGGCGATGGGATACAGAGTGCCATTGATCCGCGGCGGAAAGTGCGTCGTCCCCGAAGGAGGTGGGGCCATTGAGTGTATCGTTGCTGGAAATTAAAGACTTAACCGTTGGCTTTCCGGCCGAGCAAGGGATTCTAAAAGCGGTTGACCGAGTGTCATTGAAGATGGAAGAGGGGAAGACTTTCTGTCTGGTGGGGGAATCCGGCAGTGGCAAAAGTGTGACCTCTCTGTCAATCATGCGGCTGATAGACTATGATGGCGGTGATATTCTCAGTGGGGAAATTTTCTTTCACGGTGAAGATCTTGTGCAGAAATCCCAGGAAGAGATGATTAAGCTTCGTGGCTATAAGCTGGCAATGATTTTTCAAGAGCCGATGTCTGCTCTGAATCCGGTCTTTACGGTGGGGGACCAAATCGCGGAAGCCGTGATGCTGCATCAAAAGAAAGGTAAGAAAGAGGCGTGGCAGGATGCTATTGAGATGCTGCGGCTGGTGGGCATTCCGGCACCCGAGGTGAGGGCCAGGCAGTATCCCCATGAATTGTCGGGAGGGATGTGTCAGCGGGTGGTCATTGCCATGGCTTTGGTCTGCAAACCGGAAGTGCTCATAGCCGATGAGCCGACCACGGCTCTCGATGTCACGGTCCAGGCCCAGATTCTAGACTTATTACGTCAATTGAAGGCGGAACTGAATATGGCAATTTTGCTGATTACGCATGATATGGGAGTGGCCGCTGAAGTGGCCGATCAAATTGCGGTGATGTACGCGGGGGTGATAGTGGAAGAGGGGACCGTTGAGCAGGTATTTAGTCATCCTTGCCATCCCTATACGCTTGGGCTCTTAAAGTCGATCCCCGGTTATGAATCGGAAAGGGGAAAGGATCTATATGCGATTCCCGGGAATATTCCGAGTCTGGCGCAGCTTCCGCAAGGATGTCGTTTTCACCCGCGCTGTGTGCCGGCCCGGGAAAAGTGCCGGCTGGAAGAACCGGTTCCACATGATCTGGGTTCGGGGCATGTGGTAAAATGTTGGTTGAGTGAAGGTGCGGAAAGGGCGGAGAAGCGGAGCCCCGACCTGCCGGCTGATATGAATCAAGGCGAAGTCAACGGCGGAAAAGAGGTGAGGACCCTATGAATGCCCCGGAACTTGCCAGCGAACAATATTTGCTTGAAACGTCCGGCGTGAAAAAGTATTTTCCGATTAAGAAAGGAGTGCTGAATCGGACGGCCGGTTATGTACAGGCCGTGGATGATCTCTCTTTCGGGATATTCCCCGGGGAAACTTTTGGACTTGTGGGCGAATCAGGCTGCGGAAAGTCGACTTTGGGCAGGGTGGTGCTCAATTTACAAAGGGCCACCGCGGGGCGGGTCCTCTATAATGGCCGGGATCTGACCAAGCTGCAGATGAAAGAGATGCGCCATTTGAGGCGAGAGTTGCAAATAATTTTCCAAGACCCTTTCGGTTCCTTAAATCCCCGCCTGCCGATCAAGGATATTATAGGCGAGCCTTTTCGGGTACATGAGCGAGTCAACAAACGGGAGATCGACGAGAAAGTGGTCGAGTTGATGCGCCTGGTCGGTTTGGACCCCGCCCGCCGCAACAGTTATCCCCATGAATTTTCCGGCGGGCAGAGACAACGGGTTGGCGTAGCCAGGGCCATGGCCTTGCATCCCAAATTCGTGGTGGCCGATGAGGCGGTCTCTGCTTTAGACGTTTCGGTGCAATCTCAAATCATCAACCTGTTTATGAGGTTGCAAAGAGAACTGGGGCTAACCTATTTGTTTATTTCCCACGGACTCAATGTCGTGCGCCACATCTCGGATCGCGTTGGGGTTATGTATTTGGGAAAACTGGTTGAGATCAGTCCAACGGATGAGTTGTACAGCCATCCTTTGCATCCCTATACCTTGGCTCTGCTCTCCGCGATTCCGCGGCCGGACCGGGCCAAGAGGAGCAAGCGGCTTATCTTGCAAGGAGATGTGCCTTCACCGGCCAATCCGCCGCCCGGCTGCCGGTTTCATCCGCGTTGCCCGTATGCCCAAGCGCTATGCCGGGAAGAAGAACCGCTGTTGCGGAGCAGCGAGGGGGACCACCGGGTTGCCTGCCATTTTCCCTTGGGGTGAGGAGACGGTGGGGTTAGATGGATTGTTTCGAAGTTCCTGTCCTCGAGCGCACGGACATGGATCCGGCTAGGAGAGGGTGCCTTTCTGCCCGCTTCCGGACCGAGTTCACACGGCTGATGTCGGGGTAACCGGCCTCGGGTCGGGGGATGGGATCATTCCTGCGGGGTTATTACCAGCCAGTACTTCGGGGTAACGGACCTCGGGTTGGTGGGGGTACACTATACGGGGGGGTTGCATCATGCCTAATGGAACGATTCTCCGCAGTTATTCCCCGGCGACCGGTGAGGTCGTCGGTTCGCTGCCGCTGACGGAGATCCCGGCAATTCCCGGGATGCTGGCTAAGGCCGGGGCGGCCCAGAGGGTTTGGGAAAAGCGGGCTTTGGCGGAACGCCTGCGCTTCCTGCCCCGGCTGCGCGCCGAGCTGCTTACGCGAAAAGAGGAGATCGCCCGCTTGGTGAGCTGGGAAACAGGCAAGCCCTATCCGGAGTCCCTGACGGTGGAGTTGATTCCCGCCTTGGACATGATCCGCTTCCTGGAAAAAGAGGCGGAGCGGATTCTGAGGCCGGAACGCCTGGGCTTGGGGTGGTTTGTCCACAAACGGAGCATCCTCGAGCATATTCCGCTGGGAGTTGTCGGGATTATTTCGCCTTGGAACTATCCCTTCGGCATTCCGTTCACCCAGGTGACGGCCGCTCTGATTGCGGGAAACGCAGTCCTGCTCAAGCCGTCCGAGCTAACGCCGCTGAGTGGTCGGCGCTTGGTGGAGGTATTTGGCGAGGCCGGGTTGGAGCCGGATCTCCTGCAACTGATTACGGGCGAGGGTTCGCGCGGGGAAGCATTGGTGTCCGCGGGGCCTGACAAGATCGTGTTCACGGGGAGCGTGGCGACGGGGAAGAAAGTTATGGGTGCGGCGGCGCAGGCTTTGATCCCTCTCACCCTGGAATTGGGGGGAAAGGATCCGATGCTCGTCCTGAAAGACGCCAACCTGGAGCGAGCGGCCAATGGGGCGGTTTGGGGGGCTTTTACCAATGCCGGGCAGGTATGCGCTTCGGTGGAACGCTGCTATGTGGAACGTGCGGTGGCGGAGGAATTCATCGCCAAAGTGGTGGCGAAGGCTGGGCGGTTGCGTCAGGGGAGTCCTCTGGAGCGCGCACCCGGGGGAGAGGTCGTGGCTAAGCCGGTGGACATCGGGCCTTTGATTAACGAAACCCAGCGGCGGAAAGTCCAAGCACAGGTTGAGGAGGCTCTCGCTTTGGGAGGGAAGGTCCTCTGCGGTGGTGAACCGCGCTCGGATTTGCCGGGGTATTTTTATCCGCCCACCGTGCTTGTCAACGTGCCGCCCGGGGCGGCGGTCTGGCGGGAGGAAACATTTGGGCCGCTTCTGCCCATCGCCGTGGTGGATTCGGCGGAAGAAGGGATCGCCTTGGCCAACGACAGTCGCTATGCCCTCTCGGCCAGCGTGTGGTCACAAAACCGCAGGCAGGCCCGGGCAGTGGCCGGCCGCTTGGAAGCGGGAACGGTCTGGATCAACGATCTAATCTATACCTACGGGCTGGCGGCGACTCCTTGGGGAGGGTACAAGGAAAGCGGCCTGGGGCGGACGCATGCCGCCGAGGGCTTACGTGACTTTACGCAAACGCGCCACCGCAACGAAGGGTATTACCCGCTCAAGAGCGAGTTGCAGTGGTACCCCTATACGGAAAAGAAGCGGATTTGGTTGGAACGGCTGATAAGGTTTCTTTACGGACGGTGAGGGCGGGCATGGTGAGGGTATAGGCGGTGGGAGTATGGACGGTGAGAGTATGGGCGGTGAGGGTGACCGTAAAAAAGTTCAAAAGGAGAACCGGATCATTAAATCTCCCTATGGCTAAATCCAGAGGCATGCGGCTAAGCCCCTTGGTCACAGGAAAATGGCCCTTGATATACCGGCGATAGGCCGGTTTTTTTGCTGCTCGGGTTTCTTTTGCCTATCTGATTCCCAAGCCGCCAGGCGGCGCTGACAGAGGATGAAAGTATTCGCGATCGGGTAAGAGCGAGTGGATTGCACTGTGGGTGTTCCCGCGGAAGATCTTTCGGAAAACATGGATAAATTTTTGGGATGGGGTAAAATCTTGGAGGAAGATCTTACCTTCATGTCGAATGGTATCTCTAATTGTCCTGAAGCCCGTTGAATCAAGGCTGACGCAGGTTTTCTTATCAGAAATAAAGAGCTGTCGCAATCTCTGCTTTTGCTAGAACTCTAATGCGGGAGACTTATACGCGCTGAATAGGACAGGCGGAGGCCGCAACAGGGCGGGGGTATTGACGGATGTGAGGGCAAACTGGGTGGCAGGGGGTACATTATGGCGGAAGGTTCTGTCGCGGTATATGAACAGGCATTAAGGCAAATTAAGTCGGTAGCGGCGGTACGGATTAGACTGAATGAAAGCGGCGCAATTGAAGAAGTTCATGTCTTGGCAGGGCCGGAACGCAGCCCCAAGCAGATCGTGCGTGATGTGGAATCCGTCCTGGCGGCTCAGTTCGGTTTGGAAATCGACCACAAGAAAGTCAGCGTGGCTCAGGTCGGGGAGGAAGAAGAGGAGCCCGAACCGCAGAGATGGAAACGGCCGAAACTGGTCGGAGTGTCGTTGCGCACAGTGCGTGGTCAAGCCCAGGCCACGGTCGAGCTTCAGGTCGGAGAGCGCCTTTTGGAGGGCAGTACCGAAGGTTTTTCTTCGGCTCAAAACAAATTCCGCCTCCTGGTGGAGGCCACGGTGAAAGCTCTCAGCCCGTTGAGTTCCGGTACGTATATCTTGGTTCCGGAAGATGTGGCTATCACTCCCCTGGCCAAACATAAAGTGGCTCAGGTGGCGGTGACCGTGGTCGGGCCGGGGGGCGAAGATTCCTTGGTAGGCTGTGCCCTGGTCCGGAGCGACGACCGCGAGGCGGTCGTCAAAGCCACGCTGGATGCGGTCAACCGGAAAGTGTTTTTCCTGGGAAAACCATAGTGTAGTTGTTGCTGATTTTGGCCGACCCGTCTTAATGTAGATTTCTGTTTTGGCTCTAGAATTAAAAGCGAGCGAAGCGAAAAACGAGCGAAGCGGTTAAACCTGGTACTATTTTATTAAAAAGAAATAGGAGGTTTGCCGCATGAACAGCAAGTTATTTAAAGTTCTTACTGTCATCCTTACTCTGGTGCTCGTTGGCGGGGCTGAATTCAGGATCTAATATTTAAGAGGTCGGCCATATATTTTCGGGGGTACGATTATGAAAAGTATGCCCAAACCATTTTTGCCTTTGTTCAGATTTATGGTTGTTACGGCGCTGCTCATTTTGGCCTTGGCTGTATGGAAGACACCTTGGAACTGGCCGAATGTGCGGAACCTAATCGTCTTTGCAAGCTTGGCAGTCCTCAGCGAGTCCTTGCCAGTCCCCCTGCCCAAGGGCGGCTTTGTGACGGTTACTTATGCAATGTTTTTCGCAGCGACGGTCTCCTTTCCGGACGGAGTAGTGTGCGTCGTAGCAGCAGTTGCCGGGCTTCTAGTGTTCGGCAAAGAGGTTAAAGGTGATCCTCTATACAAGCGTGTCTTCAATGCCGCTCAGTTTGTTGTGTCGTCTACTGCCGGGCTTCTGGTTGTTCTGTTGAGTGGATTGAGGGCTTTTCGGCTAACGCCGTTTTCGGTTGGAGTTTACGTAATCGCAACGTTAGCTCACATGCTTGTGAACATAGCAATCGTCACTGTTGCTTTGGGTTTACTGCAAGGAAAGTCTTCCAAAGCCATTTGGTCCAGCAATATCCGCTGGGCCGTACCAAACTTTCTGACCCTGGCACCGCTGGGTTTGCTTGTGGCTCTTGTCTATCAGAACTACGGGGTTTTGGGCCTTATTCTACTAGTGCTTCCACTTTTAATTTCCCGTCATTCCTTCCGTCTCTACATGGACATGCGTCAGAACTACCTGGATACGGTGGAGGCCTTGGTGCAGGCGCTGGAAGCGAAGGATGCCTAC
The DNA here is from genome assembly GCF_902729405.1 of Acididesulfobacillus acetoxydans. Lineage (GTDB taxonomy): Bacteria > Bacillota > Desulfitobacteriia > Desulfitobacteriales > Desulfitobacteriaceae > Acididesulfobacillus > Acididesulfobacillus acetoxydans. Next base: position 164,684 of record NZ_LR746496.1, on the reverse strand, counting down.
ACGAGCGGGCATTCGGGCCGGGTGGCGGACCTTTCGGCGCGCATGGCGGAAGCGTTGGGCTTGTCGGAGGAGAGGACGGAGTTTATCAAATACGCGGCGGTTCTGCACGATGTGGGTAAGATCGGGGTGAGCGAGCAGGTTCTGAATAAACCCGGACGGCTCACCGATGATGAGTGGCAGGAGGTGCAGAGCCATCCCGTGGTGGGCGAGAGTATTGTTAAGAAGATCACCTTCCTGTTCGATGTGGGATTAGTCATTCGCCATCACCATGAGCACTATGACGGTTCGGGCTACCCGGACAGGTTAGTTGGCGAGGCGATACCGTTGGAATCGCGTATCATCGCAGTGGCCGATTCTTTTGATGCCATTACCTCGAATCGCAGTTATCGCAAGGGAAAATCGCGCGACGAAGCCATTACGGAACTGCGCCATGTGGCGGGAACCCAACTCGATCCGCGCTTGGTTGCGATTCTGATTAAGATACTTGGGGAAGAGGAGAAATGTGCCCGGGTGAAGAAATGTGCGCTGGGCGAGATGCAACAAACCTAGTCTTTGTTCTCGGCAGCGGGCTCCGTTGACATGGCGGTAGCCTGCGGCCGAATTGAAGTGTCCGGGGGTGTGCTATGCTGATTGGAGCCTTGATCTTAGCGGTTGCCGCGGGCTTATTGGCCGGGGGAAAATTAAAAAACCTAAGTTATTTGCAATTGCGCGGTGCCTGGCTGGTCCTGGGAGCGCTTTTTTTGCAGGCTGTCCTCTCCTGGATGGCGGCAAGAGGGTCGGGGATTGGGCCCCGCTGGGTTGGCCCGCTTCTGCACGTTTTGTCTTATGTTCTGCTGCTGGCCTTTACCTGGGTTAACCGGTCCTTGCCCGGTGTGCGCGTTTTGGCGGCGGGAGTTTTCCTTAACGGTCTGGTTATCGCTTTGAACGGGGGTTTGATGCCGGTAGCTCCCTGGGCTTTACCGCCTGGGGATATCGCCAGCCTGGCGAGAGGCGTGGGAATTCACGGGCTGATGTCGGCCGGCACGCGTCTTACAGCGCTTGCGGATCGTTTTTACCTGACGCTGCCGGGTTTAGGCAGGTGGCTTTTCAGTGTGGGAGATGTTCTGATCGACCTCGGCGCGTTCTGGTTGGTGTTTCGTTCATTGCGGAGCTTTTCTTCCCCCGGAACAACGGGGAAGGGTATTTCCGGCTGAAGCGGTGTCAGCGGGCGAGTTTTTCAGAAGAGACCCTATGCCCGGGATACGGCCTTGGCAGAGGAAGGAAGAGGAAGAAAATGAGCGGGTAGCGCAGAGCCGCGCGTTGCCACCAGGCAGCCGGAAATGTACCGGAGCTGCGGGGAAGAAGGGCAAAAAGGCACGGTCCCGGAGAATTCTCCGGGACCCTTTGGGCGTTGGCAGTGGGTTGGCGTCGGCAGTGGTTTTCACTTAAGTCCCAAGCCTTTTCTCTTGGCCAGAATGTGGGCTTCAATATTCCCTGCCACTTCTTCCGGATCGTCTCCCAGGGCGATCTTGCCGCCGGTCAGCCCCTCGACGTCCTCGGTCAGGAGTTTCACCAGTTGGGGAGCTCCGGTGACAAAAGGAGTAGGAGAAAGGTGGGTGTAGGCGCCGTAGGCGACCGCGAAGACTCCGTCAATTGTGGCTTTTTGTTCCATCCATTCGGGAGCGGTGACGGCTATGGGCAGTTGGGGGATGTCCACATCCAGGTGGTCGGCGAGGGCGGTGACCAGCATGGAGATCCGGCCGGTGTCGGTGCAGGTGCCGAAGCTGAGGACAGGGGGGATCTTCAGGGCCCGGCACACTTCGCTCAGACCCGGCCCTGCCTGGTTAACTGCGTCCAGGCTGCAGAGTCCGGCCACTTCCAGGGCATGGTTGCCGCAGCCGCCGGCCACAACCAGGATGTCTTTTTGTATGAGCCGCCGGGTCAGGTTGACGGTATTCCAGTCCTGGGGCCCGTTGCGAAGGGTGGAACAGTTAGCCAGGGCGACGACTCCTTTAATTTTACCGGCGGCGATCACGTCGACAAGGGGATCAAGTTTGTCGCCCAGCGCTCCCAGAACAGCCTCGGTGGAAAAGCCGGCTATGGCTTTTTGCGTGTGACGGGGAACTTGGGGGGTAACGCTGGTTCTCCGTTTTTTGAAATTCTCCAGGGCCAAATCGATCAGGCGCTCTGACATGGCGTTGACCTGGGACGGGTTGTAAGGAATTTTGTGCCGGAGGCCGGGCAGATCGATGATCGTGCTGATGGCTGCTAACGTGACCTGGTACTTCTCCGCATACATGTCGATGGCCGGGGGAGAGCAATTCTCTTCCATGGCCAGGACGTCCACGGTGCCCGTGGCCAGGAGGGGCTCGATGGCCAGCCAGTTGCCGGTGAGGCCGGTGAAGACGTCGTCCACCGCAAAGCGCTGGAGAAGTTCCTGGCCGGTTTCGATAGAGCCCACGACGTGCAGGCCCTTGGCTCCGGCGGCTCGGGCACGCTGCTGCACCTGAGGGTCTCTGGCTTTCTCGATCGTGAGAGCGCCGGCCCAGGGCTGGTGACCGTTGAAGACGATGTTGACATAATCCGGATCCATGATACCCAAATCGACATTAACTTCATGGGGTGCCGGCGTGCCGAAAAGGATGTCCTGCACCATTTCCAGGCCGATTTGACTGTTGTAAATGGTGGCCAGGCCCAGGCGCAAGGCTTTGAGAGCCAGGGAGACGTGGTTGCCGTCCACATTGGTCAGACAGCCGGCGACGCAGTTTTGCTCTTCGTGTACCGTTCCGGCGGGATAGATGTTTAAGTTCCGCCAGACCGGTATTCTTTTTTTGGGCGCAAAAGTCTCTACCATAAGATTCGGCTCGTCGGCACCTATATTCATTTGGGTGTTAAGTAAATCGGCCAACTGAACGGCCAGGCGGTTGGTGTCCTGATCTGAGGCGATGCCAAGCTTTTCGCATAGCCAGCGCAGCTTGTTTACATCTTTAATTTGAAATGGGGTCTTGCCTTCCCCGGTGGCCCTGAGGGTGCGAAAGGCTTCGTAGGCGTGATGACTGTAAGTACCCGCGCCCATGATGTTTTGCAAAAGGAGTTTGCGCATGGCCATAGCGTCCGGTCCGATGCCGCAAACTCCTTTGTCCTGTGCGCCTTTGAGGTTGAGGCGGCAGGGTCCGTTCGAGCACTGCTGGCAGCTCAAGCCTTCCAGGCAGAACTTGCAGCGGATTTTTTCCATGGCCGCGTAGCGGTCAAAAACATTGGACATCCCGTCGGCCCGGATCCTGACCAACATTTCCTCGACCGAGTCATGATAACTGACTCGCCCCTCGGTTTTTTCCCGGATAGTTTCACTCATGACAGACAGTTCACCCCCGCGTCATTCATTCATCCAGCCGTGAGACCCCCACGTTCACAAGTGGGAGTGGTTCCCTGTACTCAGCTTCGGCGGGGGTAGACTCCACCCTTCGCCATGAAAATGCTATTAGGGCTGACGGGCTGGCTCCGAAAAAAGTTTGTGCATTATACGGGGTTCTATGCACATTAACCATCGGTGGGGCTGAGGGAATGACCCGAAAGTTTAGAATCGCCTATTCTGGGAAAGACTAGGAACTACCCGAAAAAGGCCGAAAAACGGCCTCAGAAAGGGCTGGTTCCAGTCTGTATTGCGAGAGGTGATTTTTTTGCCACACCGACGAAGTCGGAAATCCGCGGCGTTTCTGTGCGGGGTGATCGTCTTGTTTTTACTCCAGACTTCCGTTTTTCCGGCCCAAGGACAGGAGTGTTCGGGAAGAGGGTCCGGCAGTTTGCCGCCACAAGGAGAGAAAGCGAACGGGAACTGTCCGGCGGGGACGGGCCCGGTACCGCTTAAGTTAGGCAGTTCAAGTCCGGTGCACAGGGTGACGGTGGGCCGGGGGGAAACCATCTGGAGTTTGGCCCGGGAGTATGGGACGACTGTGAAGGAGATGGATGCTTTAAACGGGCTGTGCGAGCCGAGTGAGATTGAGGCAGGGCAGACGCTGTGGGTTCCGGTGTATTCCGAGTCCTTCGACCCGTCTGTGGGCAAAGTGCAGGTGGTTAACGTCTGGATGACAGACAAGGCCGAAAGCGCAAAGGCCACGGCCGCGGCCTCAATCGCGCAAGGGGTTGTGACTGCGGGCATTGCAGCCAAAGGCAAGGATCAACGGCGGGCGGCAGCCGGAAATTCCGGGAAAGAGCAGGTTTCAGGCCCCGGGCCGCGTCAACCGGGAGTTACATCCGGGAGCGGCGGGGCGATAAATCTTTTGACTTTAACGGCGGAAAGTTCTATTCCCGTCTCACGCGGGGAAGACGAACCGACCTACAGTCAGTCGGATGTCGATCTGTTGGCGCGAGTGATCTATGCGGAGGCCCGAGGGGAAGATTTTGAAGGGCAGGTGGCGGTGGGAGCCGTAGTTCTGAATCGCCTCAAAGACCCGCACTTTCCCAAAACGATTCGGGGCGTGATCTTTCAGCCGGGGGCTTTTACCTCGGTGGCCGATCACCAGATTCTTCTTAAACCGGACGCCATGGCTTACAAAGCGGCCGAGGCCGCGCTGGCCGGGGAGGACCCCACACATGGGGCACTCTACTATTACAATCCCAGGTTGGCGACGGATCACTGGATCAAAAGCAGGCCGGTTGTTACACAGATCGGGAACCACGTCTTCAGCATTTGAACGGCATATGGAAAGGTTGCTTGCATGAGGCCTTCGATGGAGGTCAGTGGGTTAGCGTGCAGTGAATGAAGAAACCCGTTTTTCCCCGCCTTGTTTTGGGGGAAAAGACGGGTTTTAAGGTGTAGGCCTATAGTAAGGTGTAGGCCTACAGTAAGGTGTAGGCCTATGGTTCGGGTGTGGTGACGCGCGGTCGGGGCGATGGCGGGTTATGGCCAAAGTTTGGGGTGCACATCGATGGTTTATGGCGGCGGGAAGGCGCTGACGGGTTTGAGGCATGGGAGGCGGGGTCGCCGGGGCAGGCCGCGTCGGACGTGTTGACCGGAGTGCCCGGTTGAACTTCTGGCGATTTTTAACATACATTATAATACAGGTTTTTGGTCAGGGGGCTTTAGCGGTCAGAAAGAAGGGAAGCATATGAAATTCGGCCGACAGGGGCCCAACGAGGAGAACGCTTTCATGGGGCAGCCGGGATTTCCGGCCCAACCGCCCGCACCGCCGCCGGGTATGGGCCCGTCGCCCGGGGCCATTCGCAATACTCTAGGGTCTGGGTTAAAGGGCAGTGGTTTTTTTCAGAAAGACGGCCAGATCCGGAACCTGCGGGGAGGATTCATCGGGGCGAAAAGAACGGAGCCCGGGTCGGGTTATCAGGGTTACCCTTTCCCGGCACAAACGCCGGGGGGTTATCCGGGCGGCCTGCCGCAGGGCTATCCGAGCGGCTCTCCTCAGGGTTATCCTTCTCAAGGCTATCCTTCCCGAGGTTACCCTTCTCAGGGTTACCCGTCTCAAGGTTACCCGTCTCAAGGTTACCCGTCTCAAGGTTATCCTTCTCAAGGTTATCCCCCTCCAGGTTATCCCCCTCAGGCGTCTCAAGGATATTCCGCTCCGGGATCTGCCGGGCCCTTGATGGGGAACTCTCAGGAAGGCAGCCCGGGGGTGCCGGGCAATTGGCAGGGAACAAACACGTCGTCGGGAAGTGGCAAGATGGGAAAAGGACCGTTTTCATTTTTGGGCAGCGACGGAGGATTCGGGGGGATGCCCCAGATGCGTCAGCTCGTTCTCCAGGCGGCGGCTGAAGGGATCATGGGAAATGGCGTGGCGACCATCTCCCCGGATAACACCTTTCTTATGGTAGCCAATCTGCCTCCGCCCAATGTTTTTCAGAGCGGAGGTTCACCCGGGGGCAAGGGGCCGGTCTATGCCACTTATCTTGTAGACAAGAAAGGACAGACGGGCTTTTTGGCCGGGGTAATGGCACCGGTGGGAAACGGGGTTTACCGCGCCCAATTCAACAGCCCGGTTCCGCTGGCTCCCTATGAGCGGGTGGTGGTTTCTGTGGAAAACCCGCAGTATCTGGGTCAAGCACCCCGTGGGCCGATCATACTCAAAGTCAAGGAGGCGACGGGACCCGCTACTTTTGTGAAACCTTTCAGAAATGCCGCAGGTTCCCTTTGGGGTAAGATCAGCGGGCTGTTCGGGGGCGGTGGCAAAGTACCGGTTCCCGGGCCGGAAACGTATGTGCCGGAAGCGGTCGTCTCTCCTGTGCCGGAGGCTTTGCCCGGGGGTCCAGGCGCTATGTTGGGAGCGGGTGCAGCCGCCGGAGCAGGTGCTTTGGCAGGGGCCGCGGCCGGTGTGCCGGCGGGTGCCGGGATTGCGGCCGCGGCGGCAAATGGTTCCCCGGCAGGGGGCGACGGGTTGGGCGTCGGGGAAGGAATAGCGCCCCAGGGATTTCCGCCCCCGGGGTATTACCCGCCACGGCCCTCCGGAACCAAATGAAACGTCCAAGGAGAGAAAAGACAGAAAGACAGGGAGACAGAAAAACAGGGGGACAGAGAAACGAGACAGGTCAGAAATAACGGAGGGCACTGAAGGAATGCGAGAGCACGGGAAGAACCAGAGAGCAGCGAAAGAACAAGAGAGATGGCTCAGTTGCGTGAGCCATCTCTTTTCAGTGCCGAGGCGGGACGGGGCAAGGCGGGACGAGTGTTTCTAGCCGGGAAGCTTAAATCCTTGGGGGAGTTTGAAGTCAGACGGGACGTCCATGGCCGGCATTTTGTGTCCGCCCGCGATGTTATCGAGGAGGTGTTGGGCGGCATTTTTCAGCTCTTCGGGTAAGGGAAGATCTTGGGCGCTGGGCATGCCGTGAATGGCCGTGGTCAGGGTCAGATTAACCATGGCCATCATCTTTTCGTATTTTTGTTGTTGGGCAAAGAACGATTTTATCAGCGGGTATTTGTTCATAAGACGAATCTTGAGATCGATCAGAGCCAAGGCATCTTTTTCGGGAACCACTTTAGTGATCATTTGGGCGGCCACCAGTTGCTTTTCTTTTTCCTGGTACTTGGCGAAAGCCTCCCGGGTTTCGGGATCGGCAAGAATGGCGGCCTCCGCCGCCTTTATGCTCTGGATTTCCGGTGTTTGGGCCAAGGCTTCGCCCAATTCCCTGGCTTTGTCAATGTAGCTCATTCTTGGGGCACCTCCCTTTTTTCCTCAGTTACAACTTATGCGGAAACGGGTCGAGAGGTGCCGTTACAAGAGGCCGGGGATCGGAGGCCGGGGGTCAGAAGCGGAGCGGAGGCCGGGGGAACAGGGGTCAGGGATCGGAGACCGGGGGAACAGGGGCCGGGGGCGGAAACCAGGGCTGAATCTCCCCATGGCTCAAGCCGGGTAAAGCCGGGGGCATGCGGCCAAGCCTCTTGGTCAGAGGTCTGGGCCGCAAGGCGGGGATGAGGGGTCAGGGGCCGCTCCCGATGCCGCACCGGCGCGGCGCCGGCAGGGAGGGGAAAGACGGGGCAGTGAGCCGGATTAGTGGGGGTAAAAAACGCTTACGAGCGAAAATAAGATATATCCCAGGGTCAAGCCCAGGAGGGCGTAGTGGGGATGGCGTTCGCGTGCCAGGGGCCACATTTCGCCCACGACCAAGAAGGCCATGGCTCCGGCGGCCAAGGCCAGGAAAAAAGCGAGGGAGTTTTGCACGGCAGTGAGGGCGAACAGCCCGATGACGGCACCCAAAGGCGTAAAGACGGCAATTCCGAGATTGAGAAGGAGAATTTTCCAGGGGCGGATGTTTGCCATCTTTAAGGGAGTGGCGGTCGCCATTCCTTCCGGCAGATTGTGCAGGGTGATGGCGAAAGCGATGAGAAACCCCAGGTCGTGCGAAGTTTCCCGGCCCACCGCGATAGCCATTCCTTCGGGTAAGTCATGCAAGGCGATTCCGGCGGCGACCAGGAGTCCTACGCGTTTGAGCCTTTGCCGCCGGGTTAAGGGAAGAGTACCGGAGGGGGTATTGAGGCGCCGATCAGCCAAGTACATGAAGAAGAGGCCCGCGATGAGACCGGCGGCCATTTGGCTCGGGGGTCCGATCTTCCAGGCTGAGGGCAGAAGATCGACGGTGACCACCGAGAGCATTACCCCGCCGGCACCGGCCAGCAGGGTGGCTAAGGTTTTTTCCTGGGGGTGTCCGAAGAGGAGGACCAGCACGCTGCCCAGGGTTGTGGCCAGCCCCGCGACGGTGCTGATCCAGAGGATTCCGCCGAAATTTGCCATAGGTTCTCTCCTCCTCCGGAGGGTCCATATCTCCTGCAGAGAGTATATGGGGTTTTAGGAGGGGGGAGAACCGCATTGAAGAGGAATAATTCGGCAGTTTGTGCCGCTTGTGGCTTTGTCTTTAGGTTATTTAAGCTGCGCTTGTGTTTAAAAGAACATAGAACGGGCAAAACTGTCAACAGGGGATCAACGGGTGAAACGGGTGAAGCACGAAGAAACAGCCGGTCGGACTATCTCTGCGGAGCCGGCGACAAAGGGCTGAGGTTCTTGGAATCACGGGGAATTTTTCAGAGTACGAGGAGAAACGCGATGGAAAGGGCGATAAAGTGCGGACAAAAAAATCCCGCCGGAACAAAGGGAGCGAAAGGGACGGGAGTTCACGAAGGACGTTGGTTAGGCCCGGCGGTTTTGGGTATTGTGTTGGTCCTGGTCTTGTGCGGGAGTGCGCTCCGGGCGCTGCGGGCCCCGGCCCGCGTAACCGCTGTTCCCGGGGCTGAGGCTGCGGAGTTTAATCGCTTGGAGCAGCAGGTTAAAACGCTTCCGGCGGATCAAATGATTCGGTTTCACGTGGTTGCCAACTCGGACAGCGACTATGATCAAGCCCTGAAAAGGGCTGTCCGAGACGCCATTTTAAAGAAGGTCGGGCCGGAGCTGGCCAAGTCCCATTCCCTGGCGGCATCCCGCGTCATGCTTGAGCAGGCCCTGCCGGAGATGCAAGCTATCGCGGAGGGAGTGGTGAAGGCGTGGGGCAAGAATTACCCGGTCAAGGCCAAGTTCGGGCCTGCCGATTTTCCGACGAAATCATACGGCTCACTGGTCTTGCCGGCGGGCCGTTACCAAGCCGTCCGGATCCTGATCGGGCGCGCGCAGGGTGCCAATTGGTGGTGCGTCCTGTTTCCTCCCTTATGCTTTGTCGATATTAACTATTCCACCGCGGTTCAGGTCGACGGAAAGCCGGGTATTCCTATCAAGCCGGAAAGTCCCGGGGTTGAGCGCAGTGTGGACAAAGCCCTCGCCAAGGAAAGAGCCCGCGAGGGGAAGGCGGACGGACAGAGCAATACAGCGGGACGGGGGAATACGGAGGGACAGGAGAATATACCGGGACGAGGGGGTGTGACCACAAAGGGAGCGGAATCGGGGACCGGCGCAGAGAACGCAGCCGGGGGACAGGATGCGGTCGACGGTCAGGACTTGTGGGGGGCCGGGCCGGCACAGGATGCGGCTGCCGCGGCCGCGCTGCAGGACGCGGCTCGTGCAGGCGCGGTGCAGGATGCTCAGGGCAAAGCGGCGCCCGCCGCTCTGAACGTGTGGGAGGCTGAGCAAGCACGGGGGGCGACTGCCCCGGGTGCGGCGCAAGACGCGGCTGCAGGCGCAGGGTCGGATGCGCGGGGAATACGGGCGCCCGCCGGTTCGGCCGGTCCGTCAGAAGGGCAGGACATGCCGTCGCAAGGACGCCCTATCGTTAAGTTCTGGTTTTGGGAGATGTTCAAAAAGCTTTGCGTCAAAGTCCCAGAATTTCTTTAAGTTTTCGGGATTGGGTGCGGCTGACGGGAATTTCGCTCCGCTCGGCGTCGTCGACGACGACGGTGTAGGTCCCGTTAAAATAAGGAATGAGCTCGCGCATGCGTTGAATGTTGACAAGATAGCAGCGGTGGGAGCGGAAGAATTGGTTGGGATTTAAACGGCTCTCCAGGTCACGCAGGGTGAAGCGCGTCAAGTAGGATTCCTTGTGGGTTTTAACGCAGACATTGTCTTTGTCCGTGTAAATGTACACGATTTCGTCCGGGCGCAGGAGGATGGTTTTTCCCCGTTGATCGACGGGAATAACCTCCAGGGGTTTGGCCGGGGAGCCGCTTTCATTTTTTGGTACGGTTTGGTGGCTGACCACCGCGGTTTTTTCCTTCTCCCGGACTTTCTCCAGCGCTTCATCCAAACGTTTGGGACTTATGGGTTTTAAGAGATAATCCAGGGCGTGAACGCTGAAGGCGTCAAAGGCGTATTCTTCGTGCGCCGTCGTGAAAATGACCGCCGGCGAGTTGGGCTGATCTCTAAGCTGATGGGCCATTTCGATGCCGTTGATCCCCGGCATGTCAATATCGAGAAAAATGACAGAGTACTCGACATTGTGAATAAGTTCCAGGGCTTCGATCGCATTGGCAGCTTCCCCGACGATTTGTACGTCTTCGAAAGCCTGAAGCAGAAAGCGCAGTTCTTTGCGGGCCGGGGATTCATCATCGACGATTAGCGCGCGCAGTTTCAAGTGGCATCCCTCTCCTCATACTCCTTTTTCTTCTCTTCATACTATTTTGACATATGGGCGCGAAATCCTCTTGGCGTGCAACACAAGCCGGTGTTTCTTTGGGTTTAGATTGGTTGTACTAAATTCCGGGACAAAGCATATGATCCAGAAGAGGTTCACGTTAGGAGGCAGGATAAATGAAAAAAGATCATCCACAACGGTCTTTGTACAGGAAAGGGATCTGCGGACTGTGGGTTGTGGCCCTAAGCGCCTTATTGATCAGCGGCTGCAGCACCCTTGACACGATGCTGCAAAGAGGCGGAGACTCCGCCGGCGTCCTCGGCGGAGCGGGCGGCGGGGGAACGACGGGGACGGTTTCGCAGACTCCCGCAGCGGTCGGGGCCGGAAAAAATATTGTGTTGTATTTTGCGGACACATCCGGGAGATACCTGGTTAAAGAAGAACGCACGGTTCCGAATACCTTGAGTATGGCTCGGGAAACGGTTAACCAGTGGTTAAAAGGTCCCGGAGCACAGGGAGGCGGGAGTCAGGCGGCAGCCCCGCCCGGTACGGCCCTAAAGGATATCGCGATTAAAAACGGGTGCGCCATTGTGGATTTTAACAGGGCATTTAAGAGTTCTTTCGCCAAGGTGACTCCGGAGGTCACGCTCTATGCCCTCGCCGACACCTTGACCCAGTTTCCCAGCATTCAGGATGTTCAAGTGTGGGTTGAAGGCAAGCCGTTGGGCAGCTTAGGAAATGTTTCAACTTCTGACCTGAAGTTCAATGGGAGCTTAGTGAAACCCGGCTCCGCTTCAAATTCAAGTTCTCCTCCTTCCGGGCAGACCAATCCCGGTGACAAGGCGGGGAGCATGAGCGGCAGCACTATGAGCGGCGCAGGCGGTATGGGCAGCGCTATGACCGGTACGGGCGGTTCCGGCGGCGGTATGAGTGGTGCGGGAAGCCCGAGCAGCCAGGGCGGCAGCGGCGGTTCAAACGGAGCAGGCGGCAGCGGCTTAAACGGAGCGGGTGGCGCCGGCTCAGGTGCCGGAAACAGCGGGCAGTCGAATCTTTCGCCGAGCGCACTCAACCTCTTTTCGACGCCGGCAAGTTCTACGTAGGTGATCACAGTGCCGGCCGGAGCTTTGGGAAACACAATCCTTCTTCTTTAGAACGGTTTCTTCGGACGCCGGTCAAAATGCCGGTCAGAACGGACGCCATCGGCGGCCGTTTTTTTGCCGTTTGTGCAGGACCTGTTTTTTAAATATTTCGCCCAAACGAGCGAAAATCCTTTTTTCTCATTTACAAGAACTGAGTGCGTATAGTACAATAAGGTCAACATTTAAGGTGAAAATTCCGTAAACCGAAGAGCGATTTTTTCTGAAGGAGGGCCCGAAACTTGGTAGATGCGGATATTCTATTTGTCAAGCAGGTTGAGGAAAAGATCCGGCAGTCAAATACCGTGATGTACCGGCATGGCCGCTCGATCCTGACCGGCATGGGAGTCTCGACGCCACAGTTCAACGCTTTGCTTACCCTGCAGGAGTTCGGCTCCCTGACAATGGGTGAACTTTGCAAACATCTGTTTACCGCCTGCAGCACCGCAACCGATCTTGCCGACCGCATGGAACGGGCCGGGTTGGTGGAGAGAGTGCGGGATACCAATGACCGCAGGGTTGTGCGCATGAATCTCCTGCCCAAAGGAGAGGAAATCGTGGATGCGGTAATCAGCGAGCGTTGCCAGTTTCTCCGGGAGGTTCTGCAAGAATACCCCGAGGAAGAGCAGCCCAAAGTGCTTCAATTTTTGCAGGTTTTAGCGGAACGGATGGAATCTGTGGACGCGAGGGGAGAAGTGTCTTCCTGAAAACGGAAAAGGTGAACTGTTATCCAAAACCCACCGGTGTGAGCCCGGTGGGTTTTTCACTGGCTGCAGGTCTTCAGAAGATCTTGATAACTTCGTCAAATATCCTTTATTATGACCTGATATACTAACGGCAGTCCCTTACGAAACGATATTCGGAGCGGGCTCAGAAACGCCAGACTCGTCTACCCTTAGGAATTAAGGGCAATATTATTTATATTAGGAGCGAACGCAATGTCCACTACGATTGTGTTTGTCGACGACGAACCGGAAATCTCAGCTCTGGTGCGGGATTACCTGCAGAGGGAAGACTTTCGCGTGCTGACGGAGGCTAACGGTTTGGACGGCCTGAGGCTGATCCGGGCGGAAAAGCCGGACTTGGTCCTCTTGGATTGGATGCTTCCGGGCAAAAGCGGGTTGGACATATGCAAGGAACTGCGGGAAGAGAGCAGCGTCCCTATTATCATGCTTACGGCGAAATCCGAGGAGATCGATCGAGTTCTGGGATTGGAGTTCGGGGCGGATGATTATATTGTCAAGCCTTTCAGCCTCAGGGAACTGTTGGCCAGGGTTAAGACTGTGCTGCGCAGGGCCTCCGGAGTGCGGGATGAGGGTTCTTCCAGTATTAACCGCGGGGAACTGACGATCGATCCGGGCAGCCATCGTATTTGGAAAAAGGGGCAAGAGGTTTTTCTGACGCCGACGGAGTTTAAAATTTTGTATCTCCTCGCTTCCCGGCCGGGAACGGTTTACAGCCGTCTGCAACTTCTGCGGCAGGCAATGGGGGAGGAGTACATGTATTATGAGCGTTCTATAGATACCCATGTTTCCAACCTGCGTAAGAAGATCGAAGACAATGCGGGAGACCCGGTCTATGTCCAGACGGTTTTCGGTGTGGGTTACCGTTTCGGAGAGATGCAGTGAGTTTAGGGCGGAGGGCGCGGCTTTGAGGCCTAGGGTGCGGCTGTGAGGCGCGCGGAATCCGGTCACCCCGAAATACGTTGGAGTTGGGGTTCGAGTCTGGTGGGTTTGAGGCGAATGTTATGACTTTGAGGCGGAAGTTTCTTTTTGCTTTGGTGGGGTTGGTGATCTTCTTGTCCCTCATTTTCGGAGGGATTTCTTTGTGGTCGATGCAATCCCTTTTGGGGCATGCGGTTCAATATATCGGGCAGAGCTACAGCCAGCAATGGGAACGCCTGCTGACTTATTATTACGAGCAGGAAGGTTCCTGGAACGGAGTTCAAAGTTATGTCAGCCGGATCATCGCGGATCCGCACCAGGATTGGTTGATGGGCAAGGACAATGAACATTTGCTGCTCTTTGATGCCCGGAGAAAGGTCGTGGTCAGTTTTCGGCCTCAGGATGTCGGCAGATCCGTTTACCAGTTGGCGCCCCCTCTGTCCCGGCGCATACCTTTCCAGTGGCATCCGATTCAGGTTCAGGGCAAGACGGTGGGGTACTACTGGTTCGACCAGGGACTGATTGACCGGGACGCGTTTGTGGCGAAGCGCATTGCGGCTTCCGTTTTTCGGGCGATGCTGGTGGGGCTTGTGGTCACGACTCTGGCGGCGTTGGGCCTGGGGGTCTTTATTACCCGCCGTCTGACAGGTCCGCTCAGACGCCTGACGGAGGCGGTGAAACAGGTCGGACAGGGAGATTTGAACTCCCGCTTGGAGGTACAGGGCAGGGACGATATCGCGCTCTTAACCGGGGCTTTTAACGGTATGACGGCAAGGCTGGCCCGCAATGAAGAGGTGAGGCGTAACATGGTGGCGGATATTGCTCATGAGCTGCGCACCCCGTTGGCCGTGATTCTGGGGAAGCTGGAATCCATTCAGGAGGGAGTGCTGCCATCCACTCCGGAAGTGCTGCTGCCGATTCAGGATGAAACTTTGCGGTTGATTCGCTTGGTGCAGGATCTGCAGCAGCTGACCCTGGCCGAGGCCGGCAAGCTCCCTCTGAACCGCCGGGAGGTGGATCTCAAAGTACTGCTGGAACGTATTTTAGAACGTTTTGCCATCGAATTTCAAGAAAGAAAGATTACGGCGGGGATTGAGGGCTGGGCCCCCGCGCTCACTGCGGACCCCGACCGTCTGACCCAGGTCTTTGTTAACCTCGTGGGCAATGCTCTTTTGCATACTCCGGCAGGAGGGGCGATTTATCTGTGTCTCAGCACGGTTTCCGCGCCAGTGGGTGAAGAGAAACGCAATTACGGGGGAGAACACCGTGACGCTTTGAACGCGTCGCCTGAACAGGAGAGAAGACAATCTGCGGCTCATAAAGGCGTGCCTGCGCGGACCTCTGAACGTGAAACGCAAGCTCCCGGTGTCAGGGAATGGGCTAAGGTGGAGGTCGTGGATACCGGTGAGGGAATTCCCCCCGAGGAACTGGACCACATTTTCGACCGCTTTTACCGGGTGGACAAAGCGCGCGAGCGGGAGACCGGGCGCACCGGGCTGGGTTTGGCGATCGCCTGGGAATTTGTCCAGGCCCACGGCGGGATGATTCGGGTGGCCAGCCGTGTTAACGAGGGAACGACTTTTGCGGTTTGGCTGCCGGCCGGCGGAGTTTCGCCGAGTTCAGAGCGCGCGGCCGGGAGACGGCCGGGGGGCGGTTTGACCCGCCAACAATGAGAAAAAGGAGCAGAAAGAAGATGAACAAAAAGTGGGTGACCATCGGAGTTTTGTCCGTGCTGGTGGTTGGGGGAGGCTATTGGGGATACCGCCATTTTACGGCGAAACCGGCAGCTGTTCCGCTCATTACCGCACCGGCGAAAATGGGGGATGTGACGGAGGTCATTACGGCGACCGGAACGGTGAAGTTTCTGCAGACCACTCCTTTGTCCTTTCAGCAGGCCGGTAAGCTCACAGCTATCGATGTGCAGGCAGGGGATATGGTGAAACAGGGACAGGTTCTGGCTCAGATTGACCCCACGGATTTGCAGCTCGCCGTGAATCAGCAAGAGGCCAATTTGGCGGCAGCTCAGGCGAAATTGCAGCAGACCCTGACCGGTGTGAATGCTACCGATCTGGCGGCCGTAGCCAAGGCTCAGCAGGAAGTGACTACGGCTCAGCAGTCTTTGGTTACGGCTGAACACGATGCGGCTCCGGCTTATCTGGCTAATCAGGTCAATCTGGCGACGGAGAATGTCACGGCCGCCAGCAACAGTTTGGCGATCGCCATGGCCAAACAGAACGGGGACGCCTCAGCCGTACAAGCGGCCCAGCAGGCGCTGACCCAAGCTCAAGCGGCTTTAACCACGGCCAAACAGCAGCAGAACGGGGGCGCTGCCCAGGTTTTGACTCAGGCTCAAGCCGCTTATGCCTCTGCCCAGGCGGATCTGGCTCAGGCGGAAAGCCAGGCCACTCAGGATAAGGGTGCCCCTTCGGCGGATGTGCTCGCCGCCCAGGCTTCAGTGCTCCAGGCCCAGGCCGCTCTCTCGACCGCCCAGACCAACCTGGCGGACGCGACGCTGACCGCCCCGGCCGATGGACTGATCACAGACGTGGCGGCTTCGGTGGGTGCCAGCACGAACCAGTCGGTGGGTTCCAGCACCACGATCATGACTTTAGCCACGGATCCCAAGGATCTTGAAATCGACACTTCCGTGGATCAGGCGGATATTTCCAAGGTCAAAGTCGGGCAAAAAGCGAATATCACCTTGGACTCCTACCCGAATCTCAACATTTCCGGCACGGTTTCCCAGATTGCGGTGCAGGGAACCGTGGTCCAGAATGTGACGACATATGATGTCACTGTCCTGGTTGACACACCCAATAGCGTTCTCAAAGCAGGGATGAATGCGAATGTCGACATCGTGCTGGCTCAGGCGAAAAATGTCCTGACCGTTCCCAGCGCGGCTATTCATGGTTCGGGGGCGGATACAGGCGTGCTGGTACCCGGCGCGGCCGCGGGCGGAGAGGCCGCGGGCCAAAGGAAGGCGGCTAAATGGAGAAAGACCGGCTCGTCCGCTGGCAGCGGCAACCGGGGGACGATTGCCGGCGGTTCAAACGCGGGCGGTAACGGGGCAAAACCCGGCGGCGTCTATGCAAATGCCAATGTACACTTTGTTCGAGTGGTGACGGGGCTGGACGACGGCACGAACGTTGAAATCAAGAGCGGGCTCAACGTGGGTCAGCAGGTCGTACTGGGGGTCCAGTCTGCGGGCGGGGCGCCGGCCAAGGCGTTCCAGGGCCCCAATAAGAACAATAATCCGGGCCGGGCTATGGGTGCCTTGGGCCGGGCGAGCCACGGCGGGTGAATTCGTTTGTCCGTTGGACAATGACGGCCGCAGGCTGAGCCTGCCCCCATCGAAACAGGGTAGTGGGAGGTGCCTTTGCGTATAGGAGCGGGGGTCGCGCTTGGACACACCCGTTCGGCCGAGATCTGACGAAAAGGCGGCAAGTGACCGCTCTCAAGTCGGTCAGGCTGAAAAAAAGAGGGTGCGAGACGTTTCGGGTTGTTGAGATCCGGAGAAAGGAGCAGCGGGGCATGATTGATCTGCGCGAAATTAAGAAGGTCTACGCCACGGGCGATATTCGTGTCACCGCCTTGGGCGGAGTGGATCTGCATGTGGATGAAGGTGAATTTGTCTCCATCATGGGTCCGTCCGGGTCGGGAAAGTCCACGATGATGAACATCCTGGGCTGCCTGGATACTCCGAGCACGGGGGAATACATTTTGGACGGGACGGATGTTTCCAAGGCCTCTGGCAATCAGCTGGCCGTTATCCGCAACCGGAAAATCGGTTTTGTCTTTCAGGGGTTTAACTTACTGCCCCGCACCACCGCGATAGAGAATGTGGAGCTTCCTCTGCTTTACGCGGGGGTCGGTGCCAGGGAACGCAAAGAACGGGCCCTTCAGGCCTTGGCGGCAGTCGGGTTGGGGCAACGGGTTCACCATAAGCCGAAGGAATTGTCCGGGGGACAGCAGCAGAGAGTGGCGATTGCCCGGGCGCTGGTCACGCGGCCGGCCATTATTCTGGCGGACGAGCCGACCGGGAACCTGGACAGCAAATCCAGTGAGGAAGTCATGGCCATCTTCCAGAAATTGCATTCTGAAGGGAATACTATCCTCATCGTGACTCATGAGCCGGATATTGCGGAATACACGAGGCGCATCGTGCGTTTCCGGGATGGACACATAGAGGGCGATGAGGCGGTAGCCAATCCCCGGCTGGCCAATCCGCGCTCAGAGGCAGACGAAGCGGCGGAGAAGAAAGAGGTGGCATCGTGAATTTCCTGGAATCGATCCGGGTTTCTATTCGGGCGCTCTTGGCCAATAAACTGCGTTCTATGTTGACGATGCTCGGGATTATTATCGGGGTGGGGGCGGTGATTGCCATGGTGGCCATCGGCAACGGAGCGTCCGCCCAGATCACTTCCCGGATTCAGGGGCTGGGTTCGAATCTCCTCATTATCACTCCCGGCCAGTCGAACAGCGGGGGAGTGAGGGGCGGTTTTGGCAGCGGCAACACCCTGACCATGGCGGATGTGCCGAAAGTGGCAGCCGCGGGTCCGGCGGTGGAGGCTGTGGCACCCGCCACAGGGAGGAATGTCCAAGTGGTCTTCGGCGGGGGAAATACCTCGACGACGGTGACCGGGACAACAGCGGATTATGCCCGGATTCGTAACGTAACCATCAACAGCGGGCGGTTTTTGTCGCCAAAAGATGTCGATACTTACGCCAGGGTCGCGGTTCTGGGGCCGACGGTTGTGGAGAATGTATTCGGCGACCCGAACGCGCCTGTGATCGGGAAGATCATCAAGCTCAACAATGTGCCGTTTCAGGTGATCGGGGTCACGGTCAGCCAGGGCTCCTCAGGATTTATGAACAACGACGACATGATCTATGTGCCGATCACTACGGCTCAGGATCTCCTGATCGGGAACAAGTATGTGCGGCAGATTTTTGTGGAGGCCAGCAGTGCGAGTATGATGCAGGCGGCCCAGGATGAGGTGACCGCCGCCCTGGAGCGGGCGCACCACCTTGTGAGCGGACAGCCGGACGATTTCTCGGTCATGAACCAGGCGGATATCCTGGCCACGATGCAGGGGGTTACCCAAACAATGACCATGCTTCTGGGCGGAATCGCGGGCATCTCCCTCTTGGTCGGCGGGATCGGGATCATGAATATTATGCTGGTGTCCGTGACGGAGCGCACGCGGGAAATCGGGATCCGGAAAGCGATCGGGGCCAAAGGCAGGGACATCATGATGCAATTTCTCATTGAGGCCGTGGTCTTGAGCATCTTGGGCGGGGGGATAGGTATCCTCCTGGGCTGGGCGGGTTCCCATCTGGTGGGAAAAGCCCTGAAGATGACGGCCACGATTTCGCCGGGTTCCATTCTCCTGGCGTTCGGTTTTTCGGCGGCCATCGGCATTGTCTTCGGTGTTTTTCCGGCCAGGAAAGCCGCAGGCATGGATCCGATCGAGGCTTTGAGATATGAGTAAAAAGAAAACGCGCCTCGAAGGCGCGCTTTTTTTTACCCCGGATTTGTAGCGGGGAGTTGCCGGAGACTCCCCGGCGGCAGATAAACAAAAAATTTTTGTCGGGAAAAGCAGGATATTTTAGGCCCGAGGTGGAATACACTATAGCAAATGGACTAATCAACCAGGCCATTAGCGCCAATGCAGGTTCTTGGGGTGATTTGATGGAGCTCGATCGGCACAGCGGCATTCCCTATTATGTTCAACTCAAAGAGCAGATTCGCAAGCGCATCGCTCAGGACATTTGGCGGGCGGGAATCAAACTGCCCACGGAGCGGGAACTGGCTGCGGAATTGGCGGTCAGCCGCAACACGGTCAGCCAGGCCTACCGGGAATTGGAGAGAGAGGGTCTGCTGGCGTCGGCCCAGGGCAAGGGGACTTTTGTGGCGGACACTTCATTGCTGATTCAACGGGAAGGGCGCAAAGAGAAAGTCCTGCGTATTATTGATATGGCGATGGAAGAAGCGGTGGGGCTCGGCTTTTCCCTTGACGATTTTGTCTCTTTCGTCTATGTACGGGGGATGGAAAAGAAGGAACTATTGGGGTGGCTTAAGGTGGCGTTTATCGAGTGCAATCCTGAGCAACTCGGAGATGCCCGCTGGAACCTGGGGCGCGGAGTGACTCTCCTGCCCCTCTCTCTGGTGGAACTGAGGGAAAGCCAGAGAGTCCGGGAGCGCTTGGCGTCTATGGATATGATAGTCACGGGGTCGAGTCACTTAGCTGAGGTCAAGTCCTTGTTGGGAGGGTCGAGTGTTCCTTTCCTGGGGGTGTCCTTGCGGCCGAGGATGGAGACGGTGGTGAGAGTGGCCAGGCTGCCGTCGGGCATGAAGGTCGCGTTGATTACGGAGAGTGTGGTTTTTGCCGGGAAAGTGAAGGAATCTTTGAGTGAGGCGGGGTTGCATCCGGAATTGGTCCATCTGACGCGGCCCGAAAAAGGCGAGATGGAGCGAACCTTGCGGGAGTGCGGCGCGGCTATTGTCGCACCCGCTTGGCGGGGCGCGGTTGAACAAGTCCTGCCGGGGAACATGGAACTCATCGAATACCGCTTTGAGCCTGACGAGGGTTCCCTCAATTTACTGCGGGGCGCCCTTTTAGAACTGAAGCTGAAGCGGCCGGAGGCAGTGCCCGGGGCAGGCCCGTGAACGGGGTTCAAGGTGAGAAGCAGGGAGGAAGGGGCCCGAGGTGAGAGGTAAGGCCCGAGGCGAAGGGTAAGCCCAAGGCGCGCAATAGTTCGCTAAACCGCTGCAGCCGCGCAAACGCCGAGAGACCCCGATTATCCGACAGCACCGGCAAACACAGAGTGGGAATAGAGAGTGGGAAATACTGAGCGGGGAAGGCAGAGTGAGAAATACTGAGTGGGAAATACTGAGTAAGAAGTACAAAGTGAGAAAGACGGGGAGAGGCCCGAGATATAGGGTGTGAAAGGGCGTGGACCATGACGTTGACAAGGCGGCATATAATCGGGGTGTTTGATTCGGGAGTGGGCGGGCTGACGGTGATGAAAGAAATTCAGGCTCAAATACCCGAGGTGCGAATTGTCTATTTCGGAGATACGGCCCGAGTTCCTTACGGCAACCGCCCCAAGGATGAGTTGATTCGGTTCGGAGAAGAAATCGTCACGTTTCTGATCGGACAAGGGGCGGAGGGCATCGTGGTGGCCTGCAATACCAGCTCATCCACAGCTTTGCCTTGGCTCAGAGAACGTTTTGATATTCCGATTATCGGCATGATTGAACCGGGGGCGCGCTTGGCCGTTGAGGCAACCCGGCGGGGACAAATCGGGTTGATCGCGACGGAAGCCACAGTGCGCAGCCGCGCTTACTCGGCTGCAATCAGCCAGGTTTTGGCCCGCGGGGTCGTGCCCAAAGACCGCCGACTGGTTGAAGCCTGGCAAAACGGAGAGCACGCCATTGCTTTGAGTAAGGCTCAGGCCTGTCCCCTATTTGTCCCGCTTGTCGAGGCGGGCCTGGCAGGTTCCGCGGAGGCCCGGGGCATTGCCCGTACTTATCTGGCTTCCCTGAAGGAAACCGGGGTGGACACTTTGATCCTCGGATGTACCCATTACCCGTTTCTGGCGCCGGTCATCGGGGAGATCCTGGGAGATACGGTGAAATTGGTAGATCCGGCTCAGGGCGTCGTCGCGGAACTAAAAAGGGTTTTGCGCCGCCTGGACGAGCGCGACTACGGGCAGCCGGCGGCCAAACCGGGTTGGAAAGTGCGTTATTTTGTGAGCGGAGATCCGGATCTTTTTCGCCGGGTCGGCAATACGCTCCTTAAGGAGTCCATCGGGGATGTGCGTTATGCTCCTTGGACGGAGTGAGATTTGTTTTAGGTGCTTAAGCAAGGAGCGATGCATCCGTGGGGTGTGGAAAAGAAATACTTACAAGCGCGGTTTCGGGTCGTTAGGGGAGGGGCGATACATCCCCTGCTTGAGGGCGAAGCCGACTTGGCGCGAGTCATCTGAAAAAGAGACCGGTGAAGGCCGGAAAGGAGTCTTTCGAGATTATGGAAGGAAGAGAACGAAAAACATTGGTTCTGGGAGTTATCGGGGCGGATGTGCATGCGGTTGGCAACCGGATCTTGGATTATGCTTTTACACAAGCCGGTTTTAAGGTGGTGAACATCGGCGTGATGGCCTCCCAGGAGGAATTTATTCAGGCCGCGATTGAGACGAGCGCCGCGGCGATTCTCGTTTCTTCTCTGTATGGGCACGGAGAGATGGATTGCCGGGGAATGCGGGAAAAATGCCAGGAAGCGGGAATCGGCGACATACTTCTCTACGTGGGCGGCAATTTGGTCGTGGGGAAACAGGACTTCGGCCCGGTAGAGAAACTGTTCCGCAAAATGGGTTTTGACAGGGTTTACCCGCCGGGCACCATGCCGGAAGAACCCATCGCGGATCTGCGGCGCGATCTGGGGCTCGCCTGAGGGGAAAACGGCTGCGGGTGTCCGGCCGCTGTCTGATACTCTCCGAACAGAGGGCATCGGACTTCGGGCATCGGACTTCGGATTTCGGACCACGGACTTCGATTGTGGGGGTGAGGATATGCAGGCGGTGTTATTAGTCGATTTTGGCAGCACATATACAAAAGTGACGGTCGTGGACTTGGCGGAGGAAAGAATCGTAGGGACGGCTAAGGCCGGAACGACGATTGCGGGAAATATTATGGATGGGCTGAACGAGGCTCTGGCCCAGATTCCCGAGCCGGAAGGCGGCTGGAATTTCGTGCGCAAGCTCGCTTGCAGCAGTGCGGCGGGTGGACTGAAAATGGTCGCCAGCGGCCTGGTCAAGGAACTGACGGCAGAAGCGGCGCGCCGGGCGGCTTTGGGTGCCGGGGCCAGGGTCTTGCGAGTGTTCAGTTATGAACTTTCCCCGGATGATTTGGAGGAGATTGTTTCTCTGCGCCCGGACCTTCTGCTCTTAGCGGGAGGAACGGACGGGGGAAATAAAGAGATTCTCCTGAAAAATGCGGAGCATTTAAGCCGGCTGCCCCTGAGTCTGCCGGTGGTGGTGGCCGGTAACAAGGTGGTGGCCCGCGAGGCGGCGGAGATCCTGGGCCGGCGCCATGCCCCGGTGGTGGTGGCGGGAAACGTCATGCCCGAGCTCAATGTGTTGTCCGTGGAATCCGCCCGCTCGGCCATTCGGGAAGTCTTCCTGCAAAATATCGTCCAGGCCAAAGGACTCGATAAAGCGGAAGAATTTATGGAAAGAGTGCTGATGCCCACCCCCGCCGCCGTCTTGTCGGCCGCGGAGCTGTTGGCCCAAGGGGAAGGCGAAGAGGAGGGGTTGGGTGAACTCTTGGTTGTGGATGTGGGTGGCGCGACCACGGATGTCCATTCTCTGGCCAAGGGAGAGCCCAGTAAAGCGGGGGTCATGCTGAAAGGGCTGCCGGAACCTTTTGCTAAACGGACGGTAGAAGGGGACCTGGGCATGCGCTACAGCGCCCCGGCCCTTGGCGAGGCGGCGGGTAAGCGCCTGGCGGGAAACCTGGGCTGGCCGGAGGAGAAAGTGCGGGAGCGCTTGGAACTCTGCGCCAAGGAGCCCTGGCGGCTGCCCGCAACGGATGAAGAGAGGGATTTTGATATCGCGATGGGCCGCCTGGCGGTTGAGCTGGCGGTGGAAAGGCACGCCGGCACGCTGGAAGTTGTCTACACTCCTTTCGGTGCCACCTACTTGCAGCACGGCAAGGATTTGACACAGCTCCCGGCGGTGATTGGAACGGGCGGGGTGCTCTTGTACCATTCCCGGCCTCTGGAGATTCTGCGGGGGGCCCTCTTCGACCCGCTGCAGGCGGGGGTTCTTAAGCCGCAGGACCCGGCGTTTTACCTGGATGGAGAATATATCCTGGCAGCTATGGGCTTGTTGCGGGAAATCGCTCCCGGAACGGCCCTGCGTATGATGAAAAAATACTTGGTTAAGCTTGTAGGAGGGAAAACGGATGGAGTTGTCGGTTAAACAGATGGATCCGGAGGAGTTCGGGCGTCAGCGGCAAGAGGTGCTGACCGCCTGGCCGACGGGCAAAGAAGTGGATTTTGACGAGGCGGTCGCTTATCAGAAAGAACTGCCCGCCGCCAAGGTTATGGCGGCAAAGTTGGCGCAGGGCAAAGCGAAAGGCGTGACTTATGCTCAGCCCCGGGCCGGAGTGGCCCTGATCAGCGAACACATCGAGCTCCTTCGTTACCTGCAGGATGAGGGAGGAGCGGACCTCCTGCCTACGACTATCGACTCTTATACCCGGCAAAACCGCTATAAAGAGGCCCAGGGGGGAATTGAGGAAAGCCGGAGCATCGGCCGCTCGATGCTGAACGGGTTTCCTGCGGTCAACCATGGTGTGATGGCTTGCCGCCGGGTTGTGGAAAGCGTCGGGGTACCGGTTCAGGTGCGCCACGGGACTCCGGATGCCCGCTTGCTGGCGGAAGTGACTTTGGCCGGGGGTTTTACAGATTTCGAGGGTGGTTCGATTTCTTACAATATTCCCTATGCTAAAGATGTCCCCGTGGAGAATACGATTAAGTACTGGCAATATGTGGATCGACTCGTCGGGCTTTATGAGGAAAATGGGGTTCGGATTAACCGCGAACCGTTTGGGCCGTTGACCGGCACGCTGGTCCCTCCCTCGATCTCCCATGCGGTAGGAGTCATCGAAGCGGTGCTCGCGGTAGCCCAGGGAGTAAAGAGTCTGAGCTTGGGCTACGGGCAGTGCGGAAACTTGATTCAGGATGTGGCGGCCCTGCATACTCTGCCGCTTTTGGCGCAAGAGTACTTGAAAAAGCTGGGTTATCCCGAGGTGATGATTACGACTGTGTTCCATCAGTGGATGGGTGGGTTCCCGCAGGATGAAGCCAAAGCGTACGGGGTTATCTCCTGGGGAGCGGTGGCCGCGGCTCTGGGTAAAGCGACCAAGGTGATCGTGAAGACCCCGCATGAGGCCTTGGGTATTCCGACGAAGGAAGCAAATGCCGCGGGCCTGCGGACGACAAAACAGGTCTTGAACATGCTCAGGGATCAAACCCTGCCGCAGACGGAGGAACTGACTCTGGAAGAAAAGATGATTCTAAGGGAGACCCGCCTTATTCTGGACAAAGTTCTGGAACTGGGTGAAGGGGATATGGCTGTGGGAAGTGTGCGGGCTTTTCAGGCCGGTGTAATCGACGTGCCGTTTGCTCCCAGCCGGTTTAATGTGGGGAAAATTTTGCCGGCGCGGGATACGACAGGTGCGGTAAGGATCCTCGATTTCGGCTGCCTGCCTTTTGACAGAGAGATCAGGGATTTTCATCAAGAACGCATCGCCCGCAGGGGGCGGGACGAAGGCAGGGATCCCTCCTTCCAGATGGTTATCGACGACATTTACGCTATCGGTAAAGGGATGCTCGTCGGCCGACCGAGAGGGTAGCCCGCAGTTCGATGTTCGCAGTTCGATGTTCGCAGTTCGATGTTCGCAGTTCGATGTTCGTGGTTGGATGTTCGCAGTTCGATGTTCGTGGTTCGATGTTCGTGGTTCGATCATCGCGGTTCGATCATCGTGATTCGATCATTGTGGTTGGATCATCATGGTTGGGTCATCGGGGTTCGCTCCTTGCGGTTCGAGCATTGTTTCAGCCTATGGCTTGTCTAGTTTCTATATAATTGAAGTTCCTTGAATTGAACGGTGGGAGGATTTAGTATGAAGATAGTGGATGTGCTGGCGGCACCCGGGCTGACGGGGTTCTATTTTGACGACCAACAGGCGATTAAGGCCGGGGCGGCTCATGACGGATTTGCTTATACCGGAGAGCCTTTAACTGAGGGGTTTACGGCGGTACGCCAGCGCGGGGAGTCGATTTCGGTCATTCTCGTCTTGGAAGACGGGCAGATTGCTTATGGGGACTGTGCCGCCGTACAATATTCCGGAACAGGAGGGAGGGATCCCCTGTTTCTGGCTGAGGATTTCATCCCGGTCATTTTGGAAGAGATCCGGCCCAAATTGGTGGGGCAGGATCTGGATTCTTTTCGGCGTTTGACCAAGATGACAGAAGAGCTGACCCGGTCCCGTGGAGGACGCTACCATACCGCTATTCGTTACGGGGTGAGCCAGGCCATTTTGGACGGCGTGGCCAAAGCCAAACGCCTGACGATGACGGAGATCATCGCGCAAGAGTACAATTTGCCCCTGATTTTGGAGCCGGTGCCGATCTTCACCCAAACGGGGGATGAGCGCTATGAAAATGCGGACAAAGCCATCATTAAACGGGCCGGGGTTTTGCCTCACGCTTTGATCAATAATGTGGAAAGCAAATTGGGGCGAAACGGGGA
Source organism: Acididesulfobacillus acetoxydans (assembly GCF_902729405.1). Classification (GTDB taxonomy): domain Bacteria; phylum Bacillota; class Desulfitobacteriia; order Desulfitobacteriales; family Desulfitobacteriaceae; genus Acididesulfobacillus; species Acididesulfobacillus acetoxydans. The sequence goes on along the minus strand of NZ_LR746496.1, from coordinate 139,087 downwards.
ACTCCTGCTGGAGTATGTGGAATGGCTGAAAAAGCGCATCGTGACTTTGGGAGACCGGCATTACCATCCCACGCTCCATATTGATGTATACGGGACGATAGGCCTGGCTTTCGGCGAGGACACGGACAAGATGGCGAACTATCTGGGCGAGTTGGAAAAGGCGGCCGATCCGTTCGATTTGCGTATCGAGGGTCCCATGGACGCAGGGAGCAAAGAGGGGCAGCTGGAAGCCCTCAAGGCTTTGCGCTCAGCCCTGCGGGCGAAGGGGATCAAGGTGGAAATCGTAGCGGACGAGTGGTGCAACACCTATGAGGATATTGTCGAATTTGTCGATGCCGGAGCGGCCGACATGGTGCAGATCAAAACTCCGGATCTGGGTGGGATTCAAAACACGATCGAAGCGGTCCTTTACGCCAAGAAACGGGGCATTGGCGCTTATGTGGGAGGCTCATGCAATGAGACGGATTGCGGCGGGCGGGTGGCGGTGCACGTTGCCCTGGCGGCACGTCCGGATCAAATGTTGGCCAAACCCGGGATGGGTGTGGATGAAGGGTATATGATTGTCCATAACGAGATGAATCGGACCCTGGCGGTTTTGCGGGCGAAGGAAAGCAAGAAGACGCACCGGCAAAGGGCTTTTTGGAGCTGATCATGGGTAAGATTGGCCTGACCACGACGGTCCCCATGGAAGTCATCTATGCGGCGGGGGAGACTCCTGTTGACTTAAATAACATCTTTATTACCGGCCTGGATGCCATGAAGCGGGTGGAGGAGGCGGAATTGGCCGGCTATCCGCGCAGTGTCTGCGGCTGGATCAAAGGACTTTATTCGACGGCTCTCCACCATCCCGATATCCGCAGGATTATCGCCGTTACCCAAGGGGATTGCAGCAACACGCACGCCTTGATGGAAACCTGGGCTCTGGAGGGTCTGCAGATTTTGCCTTTTGCTTTTCCCTACGATCGGGACCAAGACATGCTGCGCCTGCAGATCGAGAAACTAATCGAGGCCCTGGGGACCTCGTGGGAGGCCGTCCGACGGGAAAAGGAGCGATTAGATCTACTCCGGGCTTCAGCTTGGGAAATCGACCGCTTAACCTGGCAGGAAAACAAGGTGAGCGGCCTGGAAAACCATCTGTTCCAGGTTTCCTGTTCGGATTTTAACGGGGATCCCGAGGGATTTGGCGCCGAGATGGAAAAATTCATCGCCGAAGCGCGCCGCAGGGAGCCGCAGCCGGGGCGCGAGGGCCGGCTGCGGGGCAAAAAGGAGATCAGGCTGGGCTTCGTCGGTGTGCCGCCGATTTTTACGGATTTGTACGATTTTCTGGCAAGCCGGGGAGCCAGAGTCGTCTACAACGAAGTGCAACGGCAGTTTACGATGCCTTTTGCCACCCGGGACATCGTGGAACAGTATCGCCTCTACACTTATCCGTATTCCGTTTTCGAGCGGCTGGCAGATATCCTGAGAGAGGCGGAAAGGCGGGACCTGGACGGAATTGTTCACTATACCCAGAGTTTTTGCTATCGCCAGATTGAGGATCTGATCATCCGCAGGAAGCTGCCTTACCCGGTTCTCAGTCTGGAAGGGGAGAATCCGACGGGCCTTGACGCCAGGAGCAAGATGCGCCTGGAATCCTTTTTGGACATGCTGAGGGAGTAATTGCGGCTTCACCGGGTTGCAGAGGGTTCCTTGGCGCGTGAATTCCGCCGGCTTAGCCGCAGCGCAGGGCTGACTTGGGTTAGCGGTCGTATGATTCCGGCCCCTGCGCCCATGGGTGCGCAGGGCATTGGCGCGGGGGCTGAAAGTTGTTTTCCCCGGCTGCGGCGGGGGTGTATAAAAGTTGCGGGGGTGATTGCTCTGGCGGAATTGATTTGCGGGGTCGACCTGGGCAGTCGGAGTGTCAAGATTGCCCTGGCCGAGCGGGGAATAGGAGAAGGATTGGGCCGGATTTTGCGTCTCGAGCGCGTTGACACCATCGCTTTTTACCGGAATTACGGGCGCAAAGAAGGGGACAAGCTCAGCGTGGATTTTGCCCGCCTGGGCCTGGAATCGGTCCAGACCTTGGTGTCGACCGGCTATGGGCGTAACACTTTGGAATTGGCCGGCGGGGAGGCGATACCGGAGTTAAAAGCACACGTCCTAGGGGCGATGTATCAAAGTGGGCTGAGGGATTTCACCCTGGTGGATTTGGGCGGCCAGGACAGCAAAATTATCCAGGTGCGTAAAGGCAAGATGGTGGATTTTCAAACGAATGACAAGTGCGCGGCTTCTTCCGGCCGTTATCTGGAAAATATGGCCCATGTCCTCGGCATGAGTCTGGAGGAGTTGGGCCGGCATGCAGAAGATCCGGTGGAACTCAATTCCACCTGCGCCGTTTTCGGCGAAAGTGAACTCATCGGCAAGATCGTCGAGGGCCGGCCGCTTTGCAAACTGGCCGCCGGAGTCAACGCCACGATCGTCAGGCGCATTCTTCCTTTACTCCGTTCCTTTCCGGGTGAAAAGTTGGTTTTCACCGGCGGGGTCGCTTATAATCAGGCGGTGCGCAAGCTCTTGGCCGACGGGTCCGGCAGGGAAGTGACCGTGCCGGCGGAGCCTCAATTTAACGGAGCCATCGGTTGTTGTCTTTACCCCGAAGTCTGAGGCTGCGATCTCCGGCAGGTTGAAGCGGGGAGGGAACCGCGGACGCCGGTCCCGGGACAGCGAAGGGGGCACGGATCAGAGCCGGCAGAGTATAAGTACCGAGGTACAGGTATCGAACTGCGGATATCGAACTACGAACACGGGAGGGAAAAAAGCGTGAAAGAGATTCATGTGGATCGCATTGTTGAGGCCCTGGAGCAGCTCTGTCTTGAAGCTAACTATGATCTCGGCGAGGACATCATGGCCAGTTTCCGGCGGGCCCGGGAGAGTGAAGCGTCCCCACTGGGGAAGGAAGTCTTGGATCGCCTGATCGAAAATGCTCAAGTGGCGCATGATGAACGGGTACCCATGTGCCAGGACACCGGGATGACGGTCGTATTTGTCGAGGTGGGGCAGGATCTCCATGTCGTCGGAGGTGCTCTGACGGATGCGCTGAATGAAGGGGTGCGGCGCGGCTATGAAAAAGGCTATCTGCGCAAATCCGTGGTCAAAGACCCCTTTGACCGGGTCAACACCGGAGACAATACTCCGGCTGTTATCCATTATAATATTGTCGCCGGGGACAGAATCCGCCTGGTGGTTGCGCCGAAGGGTGCGGGGAGCGAGAACATGAGCGCCCTCAAGATGGGCAAGCCTTCGGACGGTTTGGAAGGGGTTTTGCAGTTCGTGGTGGATACGGTGGATAAAGCCGGAGGCAATCCCTGCCCGCCGATCATCGTCGGGGTCGGTGTCGGAGGCACGATGGAGAAAGCGGCCCTCCTGGCCAAAAAAGCGCTTTTGCGTCCGGTCGGAGAGCATCATCCGGAGGAGCGGTTGGCCAAGATTGAGGCAGAGTTGCTCGAACGGATCAATAAACTGGGCATCGGCCCTCAGGGTTTCGGTGGGACGACGACGGCTTTGGCTGTGAACTTAGAGGTCTACCCCACTCATATTGCCGGAATGCCGATGGCCGTCAATATCGGCTGCCACTCGACGCGGCATAAAGGGGTCACTCTGGAAGGGAGGGAAGCGTAATGGCTGAAATTAAGCGGATTGAAACCCCGTTGACGCACGAAATGGTAGCGGGCCTGAAAGCCGGTGACAATGTTTTGATCAACGGAGTGGTTTATACGGCCAGGGATGCCGCCCACAAGAAAATGGTGGAGGCATTGTCCCGGGGTGAGGCTTTGCCTTTTGACGTAAAGGATCAAATAATTTATTTTGTCGGGCCCACTCCGGCTAAGCCGGGTCAGGTGATCGGCTCCGCCGGACCGACGACGAGCGGCCGGATGGATGCTTACTCTCCCACCCTCCTGGCTCTTGGTTTGACGGGAATGATCGGCAAGGGGCTGCGTTCGGCAGAGGTTATTGAGGCGATGAAGAAACATGGAGCCGTTTATTTCGGCGCGATTGGCGGGGCCGGGGCACTCATCGCCAAATGCATCGTGGCCGCGGAGGTCATCGCTTATCCGGAGCTGGGTCCGGAGGCAGTGAGGCGCTTGATTGTGAAGGATTTCCCGGCCATGGTGATTATTGACAGTGAGGGAAACAACCTTTATGAGACCGGCAAAGCGCAGTACCGGAGGGCCTAAGACCGGTTTAACATCTTTGCCGGACAGCTGTCGAGTGTGAGCTGCCGGCGGGCAAGGGCGGTTCCGTTATCTCGGAACCGCCTTTTGTCGTAGTGGCTGGGGGCATCAATTGAGGGAGCAGCCTTGCCTTGGGACGCGTTGGTTCGGTAGAATTCGTACTGCGAGAAAAAGTCGCTTGAAGTCGATAAATAGCAGGAATTATGTCCGGCGAACACGAATGTTCTACCTTGTTAAGAAGTCGCTCGCGCATACCGGGTGCCACAGGGGGCACCGGATGCGAACGGGGTAAAGTGAAGCTGATGAGGGGGGCTTGGGGTGCCGGAGTTGAAAGAATTTGATTTGAAAGAATCCCTGCAATTACTGCGGCTGAATGAAAGCGAACTGGCCTTGGTGCGTGAGATCCGACCTTTGATGGAGCAGGAAGCGGATGAGATCGTGCGCAACTTTTATGCCCACATTACGACGGTTCCTGGTCTGAAGGCGATTATTGACCGGTTTTCTTCGGTGGAGCGATTACGGGTGACGATGAAGAAATATCTGCTTTCGCTCTTCCCGGAACGGATAGACGAGGAGTTTATGGCCTGGCGCGTGACGATCGGACAAGTGCATAAGCGGACCGATTTACCCTCGTTTTACTACTTGGGAGCCTATCAGGTTTTGTTTGACGAAATAGAGCCGCGCATTTTCCGGTTTTATCGCAGAAAAAAAGAGAAAGCTCTGCAGGTGAGCGCGGCTTTGAGCAGGATTCGCAGTTTTGATCAGCAGGTGGTGATGGCCAGCTATATCCAATCCTATATGTCGGAGATCGACAAAAAAAGTGAGTTGGAAGCGGCCTTGGCCAAAATATCCCTTCTGCAGCAGCGGGTTAACGATGCCAGCCAGACGTTGGCGGCTTCTTCCGAGGAAACGGCGGCTTCGGCGGCCCAGATGCATGAGGCCACCGGTCTGATCTCGAACAACGCGGCGGAAGCCGCGCAGTTTTCCAAGAAAGTGGATACTCTGGCGAAAGAAGGAGCAGCCAAGATTCAGGGCATTTCGGAGCGGATGTTGGAGCTGGCGGAAATGACGGGGCAGACGCGGGAGAAAATGACTCAGTTGGACGAGAGTTCGGCCCGGATCGCCTCCATCACGGATGTGATCAAAGAGATCGCTTCGCAAACGAATCTGCTTGCTCTCAATGCGGCCATCGAAGCCGCGCGGGCGGGAGACAGCGGGCGCGGTTTCGGGGTGGTAGCGGAAGAAGTGAAAAAGCTGGCCAATCACTCCGAACAATCGGTGCGCGAAATCAGTTCCATGATCACATTGACCAAGCAAAATACCTTAGCGGTCAACCAGGCTATTCGTGAGACCACGCAGGCGATGCAGGCCGCCGCGCAAGAGGCGGGAGAAGTGGTGGCAGGTTTCGGCGAGATTATGTCGGCGATCAATTCCAGCATCCAGCAGGTGCGTGAGATTGCCGAGCAGATTGACGCCTTGACGGTGACGGCCGGTCAGATAGGCTCCGCTTCGGAAGATGTGGCCGCTTCGGCGACTGCCCTCGCCCAAATGGGTTTTGAGACGGAACAGTACTGAGGTATGGAATCTGAGAACATGAATTCTGAGATAAGATAAGATAAGATATGGGTTGCGATGGCAAGAGTTCTGAGGGTATAGGTTCTGAGGATATGAGTTCCGAGGGCAAGAGTTCGCAGGGTATGAGTTCTGAGGATATGGGTTCGGAGAGTATGAGTTCTGGCGTGATATGAGTTCTGAAGGTAAGAATTATGAGGATATGGGTTCTGGGGATATGGATTTCGCCAGGCAAATTGTGTGAATATGGATACTGAGAATAGGGGCCTTGAGAATACGAGTGAAGAGGCTTTTCAGGTTCGACGACTTTGGGCTTTTTCTAGGGCTTTGGATTTGGCGCTTGTGGATGAAGAGATTGGGCGTGGCTTTCTACTGCCGATTGGGAAACGCCACGGTGAGCGCGTGGGTTATATGGCGCTTGGTTTGGGCCGTGAACTCGGTTTGACGCGGAAAGCCCTGACGCACGTGACAGTGGCCGGGCTTTTGCACGACATCGGAGCGGTGGGCGGTTTTCGCCGTTATCACGGGGACCCCCGTCTCATGGTTGAACATTGCCTCTTGGGGGAAAGGTTGGTCGGACGTTTTCCTGCGGGGGAGAGTTTAGCTCCGGCGGTCCGTTTTCATCATGAGGCTCCTGACCCCGCGTGGGGAGCCTTGGGTGCAGCCGCCGAACAAGTTCCTTTAGCGGCAAGAATTCTGGCTTTGGCCGACAGAGTTGATGTGCGCCTGAAGCGAGGGGTGCTTACGGGCCGAGAACGGGAGGATGTAATCCGCTGGGTTCAGAGCGCTTCCGGAAGCCAGTTATATCCTGAGGCGGCGACAGCTTTCTTGAGACTGGCCGAGAGGGAAGCATTCTGGTTGGACCTGGAGCAGCCTGATCTGCTGCAAATTTGTTTGGGTGTGCTTTTCCCCGGGAGTGAGCTTGCCGCCGGCGCTAAGCTGGAAACCGGCTTTACCGATTACTTGGCGCTAACGTTTGCCGACCTGATCGATCAAAAGAGCGAATTTACTTCCAGGCATTCGCAGGCAGTGGCAGAAACCGCTCTGCAGCTGGCGCGGGGATTGGGCTGGGGGGATGAGGCTTGCTATGAGATGAAAGTGGCGGGGCTTTTACACGATTTGGGCAAGTTGGCCGTGCCGAGAAAGATACTGGATAAGCAAGGATTTTTGGATCCGGCCGAGATCGCTGTGATACGAACTCATACCTATTATACGTACAGACTGTTGAGCGAGGCAGGGTTCCCGAATCGGCTGGTTCAGTGGGCGGCTTATCATCACGAGCGCTTGGACGGCACGGGTTATCCCTTTGCCTTGGGGGCGGGGGAACTATCCGCAGGCAGCCGTCTCATGACCATAGCGGACATATTTACGGCACTGACGGAAGACCGGCCCTACCGCAAGGCACTGACGCCGGGTGAAGCTTTTGAGCTCATGCGGAAGGGCGCGGGCAAGAGTTTGGATAGTGATCTGATGGAACGCGCGGCCAAAGTTTTGACCTAAGGCTTAAGCGAGGCCTTTAGACACTCTCAAATACGGGTTTTAGATCGATGGAGAGATCCGAAAAAATAGATACTTTTACGGTGTCATCGTCCGTATATATTTCCGGCCGGCCATATCTGAGGTCCTCCTGAAGGATAAAGACTGTGACAAGCTTTCCCTCGGGTTCAACGAGCCAATATTCCTTGACTCCGGCTTTTTCATATGTATTGAATTTGATCAGCCTGTCCATTTTCACGGAGGAGGGTGACAGAATTTCCACAATCAGATCGGGAGCGCCGTGACAGCCTAAGGCATCAATTTTAGTTTTGTCACAGACCACGGTAATGTCCGGTTCAACGACTTTTTTTATGTCCTCGTTTTTTTCTTCGCCGTTTTCCGCTAATCGCACCGAGAAAGGGGCCGGATAGACTTTGCAAGGTTTTCCGGTTAAATAGACTGCGATTTGCTTGGACAATTCCATAAGTATTTCTTGGTGCCTGGGAGAGGGTGCAGCCTGCATGCAGGCGATGCCGTCAATAATCTCCCATCGTTGGCCTTCCGGCCAGGTGAGATAGTCGGCGTAAGAGTATTTTCCTTGCTCTTGCGGTAAGGACATGCTTTCTCCTCCCTTAAAACAACTCCTTGCAGATATTATACCATATCTGGAATTAAGGGAAAGTATAGGATATTCGACATCTGCACGTCAAATCTAGGTGCTTATGTACATTCGGCGTTGTGGTGCGGCCTCAGTGGCGATCAAGTATGCAGGTTCATACCCCAAACCGTAATCTTTTCAGACCACGTACTCAGGCCTCCACCCCGCCGGCGGTTTCCCTTTTCTCCCAGCCTGAGGTGTCGCCACAAAAATACCTTTGTCAGAACCCGTTTGTATCCTTGGCCAATTCCTCAATGGCAGTCAATGGAAGCTTAGTTGCTTGTTGTATTTGTTCTGCCGTCATTCCCATCTTGATCATTTCTCCGGCAACCTCAATCATGCCTTCCGCTCTACCTTCCGCTCTACCGTCTGTTTTCGCTGTATCCAGCAAGCCCATCTCATAGCCCAGGTAAGCCAGGTAGTCATCATAGGCACGTCTCTCTTTTTCATCCATCATCAGGTAGCCCAGTTTTTTGGCTGCCAGTAGAATCCCCGGGGATTTAAAGTCATCCCGGATCGCCCCGTGTTTGAAGAAATAGACCCACTCGTCTATGTCCTCATTGATCATGTCTTCAAATTTCTCGACATAGATCATGTAATACTCCGGGAAGACGTTTTTGCGGGTTATGCTGGGTTGGTCCACTCCCAGCGGCGATGTTCCATGCAAGGCAAGCGGTTTTTTGGTGTGGAGTCCCACCATCTCTGTGGTACCATAATAAATGAAATCGGTATTTTCCTTTTCATCTAAACGCATGGTATGGTAGAGGATGCTGATGGAGATGATCTTCACCACTTCGCTATAATTACTGCCAAGCTCTATGCTTTCCACTACGGCCTTGGATGTTCCCCATAGCATTCTTTGCAGGTAATCCACTTCGCGCTGGTTCTGTATCTCAATGATAATTTGCCTTCCTTGGGAGTCAATACATTTTAAATCAACCCGGTTGAATTTCCGGTTTTCCTGCTCCCGGTTGCTTTCGCTTTCGAGGATACCTTTGACTGTGATATTTTCTTTCAGCAAGTTGGACAAAAAAGCTTCCAATACATCGAAGTTTGCCTTGTTCCGCAGTATATATTTCATCGCCCAATCAAAGCGTACAAGTTTTTTCATGGGTTACGCCGCCTCCATCTAAATGTTTTTCTAAGTTCAAAGTTAAATGCTTCTCAAGCCTAAGTATAGTATAGCGCGGGTAGGCTGTAGAGAGCAATCAGCACGTGATGGGTATTTTCTGCGCCCACTCTACCGGGCCATTCGGCAGATTACGGGGTATCCCCTCTTGCAGAGGGGCCAGATAAGCTTAATGATTCGTTCGAAGTTCTTTGGGGTAGTGGTTTTTGATTTGTCCGGCAACTTTCTTGGCCCAGCCCAGGGGGAACTCATCGACCCCAACGAGCATCCAGCCGTCCGGGCCGGGTTCTGTCCACGACTCTCCACGCAGGTACAGCCGAAGGCGCGGATCGGACGGCGACAGGGATAGATAACAGGAAACGTCTTGAGGGCTCAGCGTATGAGCGAGCGCTTGACCCGGCTGAAAACGGCCGGGTTTCACTTCGCCCAGATGGAGTCCGGGCCGGACGATATGCAGTCCCTCCAGGGAGACCTCCGGGGCGGGGTTTAAGTAGAGGTGGCTGCCGAAGTGGAGGTAAGAGCTTGGGTTGGATGCACCGGGAAGAAGCGATAAGATGGCAGAGAGATCGTGAGGGAAGATGGCCCCGGCAAAGGAGAAAAATGCTTCCTGACCGGAAAGCGCAGATCCGGCGCGGGATTGCGTGCGGGTCGACGTACGGGGTAAATTGCCAGGTTTCTTCTGATCTGACACTTGGGGAAACTCGTCGAAGCGCGTACGGCGTGACCCACGAACAGCGAATTCAGTGGAGTGTGGGCGTCCCAAGGAGATATTCTCAGAGCGTCGCTGGCACCGGGAAGCATCTTCAGAACGGCTATCGCGCCGAGAGGTGCTCACAGAGGCTTCTTTGCGCAGGACAGCGACAAAGTGTCCTTCTCCCCGGAGACGATGGGGATAGAGGCGAACCGCTCCGGGCAGCTGAGGGGAATGGATAAAATCGGGTGCCGGATCAGATAGTTCCAAGGGGGAGAATTCCGGATGCTTGGCCAGGAAGTTGAGGATAGTCTGTTCGTTTTCAGCGGGAGAGAAGGTGCAAGTGGAATAAACCAAGCGCCCTCCGGGCTTGAGCAAACGGGCGGCCGACTCCAGGATCAGAGTTTGGCGTTGAGCGCAGGCCCGGACACTCTCAGGAGACCATTCGCGCACGGCGGAGGGGTCTTTGCGGAACATTCCTTCCCCCGAACAGGGTGCGTCAAGGAGCAAACGGTCGAAATATCCGGGCAGACGTTCCGCCAAATGCTGAGGAGATTCATTGGAAACGATCGTGTTGCAAGATCCCCAGCGGTCTAGGTTCAGAGCCAGGACCCGGGCGCGCGAAGGGTTGATTTCATTGGCCCAGAGGAGCCCTCTTTGCTGCAGTAAAGAAGCGATCTGCGTGGATTTCCCGCCGGGTGCGGCGGCCAAGTCCAGGATCCGTTCACCGGGTCGGGGGTCCAGATAGGTGACGGCAGCCATGGCCGAAGGCTCCTGCAGGTAGTAAACCCCCGCCGTGTGGTAAGGATGCTGCCCCAGCTGCTCGGTGTAGTCATAGTAAAAGCCGTCTTTCACCCAAGGGATGGGGTCAAGGGTGAAGAGTCCGCGCTGCAGAAAAGCCTCGGAAGTGAGTTTCAGGGTATTGATCCGAAGTCCGTTGGTGCGGGGGGATTCGTAGGAGGCGGCAAAAGCGGGATACTCCGCGCCCAGCAAAGCCGACATGCGCTCCAGGAAAGATTGTGGTAAAATAAAAGTGGTCATTTTTTGAACTCCTTTGGTGGTTCCGGTTCTTGCGTGTTATTATACCAGATCAATTTGTGTCACACACGGAGCCGGGGGAGACACAGGGAGTGGAGCACCAGGGAGCGATAACTGAATTTTTACAACAGTTGAATTCTTAGTACCAAACTGAGGGGGTTGAGGAATGAAAGAGATATTGTGGCAGCCATCAGGGGAGCGGGTGAAGAAGGCGAACATGACGCGTTTCCGTGAATTCGTCAATGTTAAATTCGCTCTGGCCCTCAAGAACTATGATGAGTTGTATCAGTGGTCCATCACGGAGATACCCTCTTTCTGGGCCGCCATGTGGGAATTCGGGGGTCTTATCGCTTCCCAACCGTATGAGGAGGTCTTAACGAACGGAGAGGACATGTTGAATGCCCGTTGGTTTACAGGAGCAACCCTGAACTTTGCGGAGAACCTCCTGCGCTTTCGTGATGACCATACTGCGCTCATCTTCAAAGGAGAAGCCACTGAGGCAGTGCGTAAGAGCTATGCGGAACTCTATCATGAGGTAGCGAGGCTGAGCCGGGCTCTGCGCCGGATAGGGGTGACGGTGGGGGATCGCGTGGCCGGATTTATGCCTAATCTCATGGAGACCGTGGTGGCCATGCTGGCCGCGACCAGTATCGGAGCGGTCTGGTCTTCCTGTTCACCGGATTTTGGCATCAAAGGGGTGCTGGATCGTTTCGGCCAGATTCAGCCTAAGGTTCTCTTTAGTGCCAACGGCTATTATTACAATGGGAAAGAACATGATTCCTTGGGGAAAGTGCAGGAGCTTCTCAAAGCGATTCCCAGTATCGAACAGGTTATCATTGTTCCTTATCTTAGAGACTCTAAAGTAAACTCTGCTTTAGCGGAGATACCGAAGGCGTTGTTTTATGCGGATTTCCTCGCGGAAGGCGGCGTGAAGCGTCGGGAAAATACAGCGGGTACGGAAAGCGCAGAACGTGGGAAGAGAGGAGGGAGTTCAGACCCGGAGGGGACTTGGGGCGCAGAGAACGTGAAGAACTGGGGAAGCGTGAAGAAGGCAGAAGAGGTAAAAGGTACGAACAGTGCTGAAAGTACGGAGCATGAAAACCGTACTCTGAGAAGAGAGACTATAGGCACTACGCAGGGTACGGAGGATGAACAGAGTCCGGAAAGCATTGACAGAATCGAGTTTGCGCAGCTTCCCTTTGCCCATCCGGTCTACATCATGTACTCTTCGGGGACGACCGGCGTGCCGAAGGGGATCGTGCACGGGGCCGGGGGGTTGCTGCTTCAGCACCGCAAGGAACATCTGCTGCACACGGATTTGCGGCGGGAGGATGTTTTTTTCTATTTTACCACCTGCAGCTGGATGATGTGGAATTGGCTGGTCGGCGGCCTGGGGGTGGGGGCGACGCTGGTCTTGTATGACGGTTCACCGTTCTATCCGGATCCGGGGGTGCTCTGGCAGCTTGTGCAAGATGAGGGGATTACCGTGTTCGGTACGAGCGCCAAATACTTAGCCTCCTTGGAAAACGCCGGGGTTAAGCCGGGTACCCGCTATGACCTAAGCACTCTGAGAATGATCTTATCCACCGGCTCACCCTTACCGGTGGAAGGATTCCGCTATGTTTACCGGGAGATAAAACAGGATCTCTGTCTCTCTTCCATCACCGGGGGAACGGATTTGGTTTCCTGTTTCGGTCTGGGCAATCCTACGGGGCCGGTGATTGCCGGCGAAGTACAGTGCCGCGGTTTGGGGATGAAGGTCGAGAGTTATGATCCCGAGGGGAAACCGCTGCTGGAACAGAAAGGGGAATTGGTCTGCAGTGCGCCTTTCCCCGCTCAGCCGATCTATTTCTGGAATGATCCGGAAAGGAGGAGGTATGAGAAAGCGTACTTCGGCGTCTATCCGGGCGTCTGGCGCCATGGGGATTTCATCGAGATCACAGATTCCGGCGGCGTGATTGTCTATGGGCGTTCGGATGCAACATTGAATCCCGGCGGGGTGAGAATCGGAACCGCGGAGATCTATCGGCCGGTGGAGAGTTTGCCTGAGGTTCTGGACAGTTTGGTGATCGGGCAAAAGTGGGACAACGATATTAGGGTCATCCTGTTTGTTAAACTGGCGGAACCCGAAGCGCATCTGACTGAGGCCCTTAAAGAAAAAATCAAGAGGGTTATCCGGGAAAATACCACACCCCGGCACGTCCCGGCCAAGATCCTGCAAATCGCGGATATTCCTTATACCATGAACGGTAAAAAAGTGGAGCTGGCGGTCTACAATATCATCCACAACGAGCCGGTGCTGAACCGGGAGGCGTTAGGGAATCCGGAAGCACTGGAATTGTATCGGGATCTGCCGGAATTGCAAATGGAGTAAGCATTCGGTCAAGGAATTTGCGAGAAGATGAGGTCAAGCGTAGGGCTCACCTGTGAGATATAGGTGAGCCCTACGCCGCGTTGTTGAACTTATTCTTCACTGAGACATTGATCCTATAAGGCCTTGCACGTCGTGATTGTCCAGGCGGATCCTTATTCGCCCAAAGTCAAGATTTGGTCCTCGGCCCAGTCTCCTTTTGCGGTACGGAATTTAATGGCCAAGGCCTTCGGTATTTCCCGGGCGGATATCACCGTGGTGGTGACGGGCCTTTTGGGGCTCGCGGACTGGGGGAGGCGGTGCGGAGAACTCCATCATCCTTTCCACTATGTCTATCGTAAATGCGGGAGCCGGGATTTTGCGGAGGTCCCTTTGCGCGGAGAGGCAGTCCTGCTCACCTGGACCAAAGTTTACAACCTGCCGGAAGGCTATATGAAACCCTCTCTCGGTTTCGGCATCGTGCAGTTCGCGAATGGCCTCAGGGTGGCCGGGCAGCTCGAGGTCGATCAACCCGAATTCGGAATGAAAGTGCGCGCTGCGGTCGATGTGGTCCGGGAGGGGGTAGGCGAAGATTACTGCGGTTTTATCTTCAAGCCCCTGGAAGGGTGACGGGTTTTTAGGAAGGTTTCCCGGGGAGGTAAAAGGGGTCCGGCAAAGATGTGCCGGGTTGTCCTCCGATCCTCCCCGCCGGCCCCGATGCTCTGTTGGCAGGGCAGCGAGCGATAAGGGGGTATGCTTATGAGGGTTTGAGTACGGTGTTCACTGTCGCCAGGGGAAGGACAGCCGGTAAGAGCAGGAAGGAACCCAAGTTATTTTTTGAGGGGGTCTGGAAATGCTGATGAAAAAGATCTATGACATTGAAGATGTCCCTCCGCTCAGTAAAGCGGTGCCTTTGTCTTTTCAACATGTTTTCGTTCGGCGCGACGATCCTCGTCCCGCTGCTCACGAAAATGGATCCATCCGGGGTCTCAGCCTTAAGTCGGCGGAAAATCGGCTTAATTTGCAAATTGGTTTAAAGGTCCGCAGGATCTTGCATGAAAAGGAAAATTGAAAGGGACGCTTTTCAAAACGCGAATTCCTGTCTACAATAAGGGAGAAAGTAGGTGGGAGTTTTGGCCACGACCTTTGTGCATGAGCATCTGATGCAAGCGGTTTATTTTGCGCCACGGGGAAAGAAACGCCTGCTTTTTCTGGGAACTAATCTGCAGCAGCGCTACCTCAGCCCCGAAGACAAACTGATAGGCTTTCTGGGGGATGCCGGGGCGGGAAAGTCCCTGCTCATTCGGGGCATGTTCCCGGGTCTTGAATTGACAAATGATGACGACGGGATCAATGTCCGTCCGCTTCCTCTTCTGGAAGATGCGCAGAGGGGGCATTTCCGCTGCCATACCTATCACTTGGATGTCCGTTTCGAATCCGCTTTTACCCAGCCCTGGATGATTGCCGATGCCATTAAGGCGGCCATCATGAAAGGGCACCGGGTGGTCGTCGAGCATTTCGATTTGGTCTATCCCTTTTTGAACGTCAACGCGGAGGTCCTGATCGGGGTGGGCGAGGAAGTGATCGTCATGCGCCCTACGGTCTTTGGACCGGAACCCAAAGGAATCACCGATATCGTCTTCGAGTCGATTAAGTATCGCCGGATGGCACACAGTGCGGAAGATTTGACTTCTATGATTCTGGAAGAGATGGGTCTTGATAAACCGGAGATCCACAGTGATATTAAGCACGGTTTTGTCCTTGAGTCTCAGTTCAAACCGGATATTGATCTGGACCTGGTGGAACAGAGAGTTCACCAACTGATCAAAGCGGATCTGCCTATTTGTTTCGCGGATGACGAACACATTCGGGTGGGGGAGACGATGTACCCTTGTACCGGGCCGCGCATTCATATCCGCCGCACCGGTGAAATCAAGGGCTTTCGTTTGCTGAAGGAGTTTCGTTATGACCCTATCCAAAATCTCTACACCATCGCGGGGATTGTCGGGGATAACCCGACTCCGACTCGTTCTTTGGACCTCATGGGGCCGGAATACCCGATCAAGGAGCGGTGACGAAAGGGCCGCTCGCAGTCTGAGCCGGCATCTGACCTGAGTGTCGGATTCTGCCGGGTGCGGACGTGCACAACCTTTCAGAGCGTTGATCTTACGCTATCGCCCCGATAAAAATGCCGATATTTGATATGACGCCTCAATGCAGCCTATCGACGCGGCGTATCGATGATGAGAATGGATGCAGAGCAGCGAGATGACGTATCGACATAGCGTATGGACGTAAACAGTATCGAGACAAGATATCGGTGTAACATATGGATGTAATGCGTTGACGCAGTGCATGATGGGAGTAACGGAGGGTAGACATACCGGACTTTTGCCGGGGAGAGAGAGGGTATTGATGGCTTGCTCTCCGTAAAGGACGGCTTGAACACGGTTACAGAAGCGAGGTTATTACATGCGGCGTTTTGACGGACGGGCTTTTGACGAAATGCGCCCGGTGAAAATCACCCGGAACTTTACTAACATGCCGGAAGGCTCGGTGCTCATTGAAGTGGGGCAGACGAGAGTCCTCTGCACGGCCAGTGTGGAGGAAAAAGTCCCGCTCTTTCAAAAAGGGTCAGGAAAAGGTTGGATAACCGCGGAATATTCCATGCTTCCCCGGGCAACCCAAACCCGGACGCCACGGGAAGCGACCAGGGGGAAGCTCAGTGGCCGCACGATGGAAATCCAACGCCTGATCGGCCGGGCCTTGCGCTCGGTGGTTGAACTGAAGAAACTGGGGGAGCGCACGATCTGGCTGGACTGTGATGTGCTCCAGGCGGACGGGGGGACGAGGACAGCGTCGATCACCGGCGCGTACGTCGCTCTGGTCGATGCGGTGCAAGTCCTCCTCAGCAAAGGGTTGCTGAAAGAAAACCCCATCCGGGATTCTCTGGCGGCTGTGTCAGTGGGAAAGGTGCGGGGGGAAGCGGTGTTGGATCTGGCCTATGAGGAGGATTCTCAGGCTGAGGTGGACATGAATGTGGTCATGACCGGAACGGGGAAATTTGTCGAGATACAGGGGACAGCGGAGGATGCGCCCTTCGATCGGGAGGAGTTAGAATGGTTCCTCCTCTTGGCGGAGAAAGGAATTAAAGAGCTGATAGAAATGGAAAAAGCCGCTTTAGGTTCGGAGTAGGGAGTGGTGACCCCGAAGGTTAGAACATGGAAGGGGGAAAACGGTCTTTCTTTTCCGACGGAAGCCGGGAGTATTAGGCCGTGATGATGATGAAGTTTTTGCTGGCGACTTCAAACCAGGGAAAAGTGAAGGAACTGCAGGATTTATTGGCGGATGAGGAGATTGAGGTCCTTTCTCTCCAGGATATTGAGGGTTGGCAGGAAGTGGCGGAAACCGGGAAAACATTTGCCGAAAATGCGGCGATCAAAGCGCGGGCGGCGGCGGAAAAGACCGGGTTGATCTCATTGGCGGACGACTCCGGCCTGGAAGCGGATGCTTTGGCAGGTGCTCCCGGAGTTCATTCGGCCCGTTTCGCCGGTGAACCGAAAGACGATGAAGCCAATATTGACAAGCTCCTGAAACTCTTGGACGATGTTCCGGATGAAGCGCGCACAGCCCGCTTCCGTTGCTCTTTGGCTGTGGTTACACCCAGCGGGGAGGAATACACCACCGAGGGTATGGTAGAGGGAAGAATCCTGCGCCAGAGGCGGGGAAAAGGCGGGTTTGGCTATGACTCCGTTTTCTATGTGCCGGATTTTGGCCGGACCATGGCGGAGCTGAGCGTGGCCCAGAAGAATAAACTGAGCCATCGCGCGCAGGCCTTTCATAAAGCCCTTCCCATTTTGAGGGAGTTAAAACAGCGATCGGCAGGCGGCTGAAACGGTTAAAAATCATTTCTTGACGAACTTATTCCGGTGAGATATACTAGACTATGTCACTGAACGGGGCATAGCGCAGTTTGGCTAGCGCGCCTGCCTTGGGAGCAGGAGGTCGGGGGTTCAAATCCCTCTGCCCCGACCAGAAAAGAAGTCATAGGCCGGAAGTCAGAGGCTGGAAAACGGATGTCGCACAAGGCTTCCTCTTACGTCTATCCCCGGCGGAGACCGTTGTTTGCGCCTGTAGCTCAGTTGGATAGAGCATCTGCCTTCTAAGCAGGTTGTCGGGAGTTCGAATCTCTCCAGGCGCGCCACACAGTTCAGGACGGATTCAACTGCATATGGTGGATGTGGTGAAGTGGTTAACACACCGGATTGTGGCTCCGGCATTCGAGGGTTCGACCCCCTTCATCCACCCCAATACGTAAGAAAAGCGTCAGGAGTAGGTTCCTGACGCTTGTTTGCTGGATGGTTTTAACTTCTTCAGCCGAGACAATCCGAAATTGTTGGAAGTGCCGGCGCACGGAGAGTTCAAAAAATACGGTTAAATATCTGCTTCTTCCGTCAAAGGGAAGGGAAAACTCAGCTCGCCGCCGAACCTTTGGCTGCGGATATTGGCTTCGCGCTCCAAGTAACGCAGGATGACGTTTTTGAGATCCAGAACCTCGTCCATCTCATAGTAACCGATCTTTCCGCAAATGAAGCGGACCGCTTTGAGAGCGCCCAGGGCGAAGGCGGTGCGGGCAAAGGCCTCGTGAGTGATCTCGATCTTGTCGAATTCGCCCGCCAGCACGACACTGTGCCGGCCGATGATCCCTCCGGCTCTGATGGCGTGAATGGGCACTTCCCGGTGATCCAACTCGTGGAGATTCACGCCGGTGCCGGAACGGCCTTTGAGAACCTCATTGGCAATTTTGACCGCTGTCCCGGAAGGGGCGTCTTTCTTTTGCTTAAAATGCGATTCGACGATCGTGCAATCATAGCCATCCAAGATACTCGCCGTTAGGTTAGTCAGGACCATCAGCACGTTAACCCCCAGTGTTATGTTGGGGGCGGAGATGATTCCGGTGCGGTATTTCCGGGTAATGTACATAAGTTTGCGCTGTTGTAGTTCGCTGAATCCGGTTGTCCCGACGACTAAGGGAATTCGCAGACGACCCAAGATTTCGGCATGATCCAAGGTGGATTCGGGATTTGTGAAGTCAATAGCAACATCCGGGCGCGAGTTTTCCAATTGTTCCGCTAAGTTGAGGCTGCTTTTCATGATGATCCCTGTGTCATTCCCGTTCAAAATGCTGCCTAAGTCTTTACCGGGCTTATCGCTGTAAGGACTGCAAACCGCCATGGTGAGTGTCAGATCTTGTTGCTGCAGAAGGACCCGGGCAATTTCTTTGCCGGTTCGGCCAAGACCGATTAAACAGACCTTGATCATGCGAGAGCACCTCCAAGATTTAGAGCTAACATAAGTTACAACTTTATTATACGATGGGAGTTGTCGGATGTCAAGAGGGCTCGCTGTAACTGCTGCACTGGGAGCGGAAGCGGGTTCCGGGTATGTTCGGTAACTTTTTAACCCCTCGCAGTCACGAACTTCTGCCGAACTTGACTTGGGGCTTTTGATTGGGCATACTAGCAATAGTCGAGGAAGTCAATTAGGGGGCAAAATTTTTGGCGGAGAAAAATGTCCAAACCTTAGAACGTTCTTTAGATGTCCTGGAAGTTTTAGCCCAGGCCGAAGGTGCCTTGGGTGTGACGGAAATAGGCAACCGGGTTAGTTTGCATAAGAGCACGGTGTACAGGATTTTGCAGACCTTGGCTCACCGCGGCTATGTCGAAAGGGAAAGAGATGGGGATCGTTACTATCTGGGGATCAAAATCGTGGAGTTAGGCATCCGTTTTTTTGACGATCTTCAGATACGTAAGGTGTCTGAGCCCTACCTGAGCGATTTGGCCAATATGTTTGATGAAGTTGTTCATCTCGTACTTTTTGACCAGGGGGAAATTGTCTATCTGGACAAGATTGAGAGTTCCCAGATCATCGGGATGCGTTCCCGGGTAGGGAGAAGGGCCCCCATGCACTGTACGGCCGCGGGCAAGGCTATCCTTTCCACCCTGTCGGAAGATGAAGTGCGCCAGATCCTGAAAGTGAAAGGGATGCCCAGGTTGACGCACAATACAAAGACGGACATCCGGGAGCTTCTGGAGGAATTTCCGGAAATCCGCCGGACCAAGGTGGCAAGAGATAATGAGGAAAACGATTTGGGCATCACTTGTCTCGGTACTCCCGTCCTGGACTATTCGGGCCGGGCAATCGGCGGGGTGAGTGTATCCGGACCATCGATCCGGATGAAGGAGAAGGGACCGGACAGAATCAGCGCCGAACTGCGCCGGGTGGGCGAGGAAATTTCCTCTCAGTTGGGTTATAGGTGCTAATGGGACAAAAAAATCGTCCTATTTAGCTGTTGGAATGTTCAAAATCTGTACTCTTGTGCTATAATGAGACGAGAGAGGGTGTCTTTTGACCAACTGGCAAGGCCACCATACCACCTCGCTGTCAACCGTCCCGAATAGCTTGAGGCGATAGATCGTGCCAAAAAGGTATGAGTGTTTTTCAGGAACACAAGGTTCCTTCCCCGCGGTCGGCGCCGGGGGCGTGGTCTTGCGGATCACGGTTTCGCTCTGAAATGTATGGGTTGAAAGTTTTCTGTATGGGGTTGAAAGTTTGACGCCCGGTGTTAGAGGCGGTGCAAAGGAGGAGATATGAGTGGGGGTTTTAAATGATGTTTACGAGATGCTCAACACTTGCAACAAATGCGGATTTTGCTTAACGGCTTGCAAGACTTACAAAACCGATTTACGGGAGCCGCTGAGTCCGAGGGGCCGGATTCAGCTGATTAAGAAGCTGGTGGACGGTGTCATTGAACCGGATCAGGATTATGAAGACGCTATCAACAGTTGTTTGTTGTGTGGGGAATGTGCGGTGGCTTGTCCCAGCGGAGTTAAAGGAAATGAACTGGTTTTGGCCGCCCGTCGTGATTTAAAACTGAGGCACGGGATTAAACCCTTTGCCAAGTCGTTTGCGTTGAAGACGTTGGCCAGTCCCTCTCGTTTGGAACATGGTTTTAACTTTTTTAAAGGGGTCGGCAAAGGGCTTTTAAAGCGGATTGACGGATTGGATTATTTTCGCGGGGTTGATATCCGGAATATGCCGGCAGCCGAAAAGCCATTTTTGGAACAGGTGCCCGAGCAAATCACAGTCGGTGATCCGCAAAAGAAGGTCGCTTTTTTCGTGGGCTGTTTTCTCAACCATTCCTTGGATGGTACGGCTCATTCCGTTGTCAAAGTTTTGACCAAGAACAATTGCGATGTGATTATTCCTAAGGACCAGGTGTGCTGCGGTTTACCGCAATATGCCTATGGGGATTTTGAAAGTGCTAAAGCCAATGCGCGCAAGACGATCGAATCATTTCTTGATCGTAAGCCGGATGCCGTGTTGACTGCGTGTGCCTCCTGCGGTTCGATGCTGCGCGATGAATATCTGAAACTTTTTGCCGACGAACCGGGGTATCTGCCCAGGGTTAAGGAGTTTTGCGCCAAGGTCTTTGAATTCTCCGAGTTTGTCGAAGACCAGATCAAATTGGATGAAAGCAAGCTCAAGGCTCACACTCCGGTTAAAGTCACGTACCATGACCCGTGCCATATGGCCCGCCACCTGAAAATCACCTCTCAACCCCGTCAGGTCTTAAAGAGCATCCCCCGGCTTCAGTTTGTGGAGATGAATGAAGCGAACCGCTGCTGCGGTGCTTCCGGCTTGGTGCAGGCCTTCTATCATCAACTGTCGACCGATATCACCCGGCAGAAGACCCAGAATATCGTGGACAGCGGGGCGGAGGTAGTCGCCACCAGCTGCCCGGCCTGCATGCTGAGGATTCAGGGGGGACTGAATTTCGCGGGCAAGCAGCAGACTGTGGTGCACGTGGCCGATCTGTTGGCCAAGGCTTATGAGGACTAAGCGGTTATTAGAGTGGAGGGCGGGTAGTAATGAGCAATGAGACAGTGAACAGAATCAAAGGCTTAGTGGGCGAGGGGAATGTCGTCGACTCCCCCTCCGCGATGGCCCGATATTTGAAGGGCCAGGGCCGGCCGCTGGCCGTGGCGATGCCCGGCAATACGGCTGAAGTGGCGGAAATTGTCAAACTGGCCAATGAGGAGGGCCTGAAAATTGCGGTCGGCGGCCGGGTTGTGGAGAGTAGGGGATTAGACGGCGGGTTGGCCTTGGTTATGTCCAGAATGAACCAAGTTCTGGAGATAGACCATGCCAATCTGACGGCCACGGTTCAGCCCGGCTTAGCTCATACCGAGTTCAGCCGGATCTTGGCAGAGCAAAATTTGGTCTTCCCGCCGGAACCTAATGTGCCCAAGACCGGTTCTGTGGGCGGATGTTTTGCGCTGGGGGAGGCGGATTCTCAGGCTTTTCAATATATGCCGGTCCGGACTTATCTTCTGGGTTACGAAATGGTGCTTCCCAATGGGGATATTCTGGAGGTCGGCAATAAATGCATCAAGAACGTTTCGGGTTATGACCTGATCCATTTTGCGGTTGGCAGCCGAGGGACTCTGGGAATTTTTACGCGGCTTCTGGTGAAACTGCTTCCCCCTCCCGCCGTCAAAATGGCACTGGTGGCGGATTTTGCCTCCCTGCCCAAGGCTTGTCAGGCCATGGCGACCCTGATTAGGCGCCGTATTTTTCCGACTCGCTTAAATCTCCTCAACCCGGCCTTGGCTGCCGGGATCGATCCGGGGAGCAAAGGAAACCTGGTTATGGTCGATCTAACGGGATTCAAAAACTCAACCGAACTTTTGGCTGAAGAGATTGCCGGTATTTTTCACTTGGCCGGTAGCAGTGAGGTGCAAGCCGTTAAGGAAGCGGAGGGTTACGCCAAGCTGTGGCAGGGCTGGCTGGACTTGCGCGGAGAACTGAACACGACCTGGGCTGAGCGGGTAATAGATTTCAATGTCGGCCCCATGAAACTTGCGGCGGCCCTGCAGGCCCTGACGGAAATAACCGGGGATCTCGGCGCCTATCCGGGTCTGGTCGCGGAAGGGCTTTTGGGTCGCGTCCGCTTGCTTCTGCCGGCTGCGGGAGAGAGGGAGGAGATGGCCGTCAAGGTCAATGCCCTGGCTATGTCCTTCGGCGGTAATGTATCCGGGAACTTCGGCAGTAAGCTGGTTTGCCGGGCTTACAATGATGCGGAAATGTGGGAAGGTATTGAATCTCTCTTAGGGCAGATCCGGCGGCAGTTTGATCCGAAGGGGATTCTGGCGCCGGGGGTAAGCTTGTAGACCGGAGGAGAAAGGAGGGTACGTTTTTATGACCGAGAAGGATGTTGTCGAGCGATTAGAAGAGATCGTAGGGAAAAAGAATGTCCAGGCGGATAAAATAGGGCTGACGTCCTATGGCTATGATGCCACCTTGCTTTCGGGTGTGGGCATGGCTACGGTTTTCCCCTTGTCAACCGAACACGTGGTCAAATTGGTCAAGCTGGCTAACGAGGCCGGCTTCACTTTGATCCCGCGCGGCGCCGGTACGAACCTGAGCGGGGGTACGATTCCGGACGGGCGTTGTGTGACGGTTAATTTCAGCCGCATGAAAAAAATCCTCGATATTGACACCGAAAATTTTGTGGCAGTCGTGGAACCCGGCCTGGTCAACTTCGACCTCCAGGCGGAGCTGGAAAAGAAAGGGTTCTACTATCCGCCGGATCCGGCCAGTTATAAAGCGACTACTCTGGGAGGTAATCTGGCCGAATGTTCGGGCGGTCCGCGCTGTTTTAAGTACGGTGTGACCAGGGATTACATCCTGGGTCTGGAAGTGGTCTTGCCTGACGGGAAGGTCATTCAAACCGGAGGACGAAACTTCAACAGTGAGCCGGGCTATGATCTGACCCGGATCCTGGTTGGCTCGGAAGGAACCCTGGCCTTGCTCACCAAGATTTTCTTGCGTATCCTGCCCCTGCCGGCCGCCAAGAAGACGATGCTGGCCATTTACAACCAGGTGGAAGATGCTTCTCAGACCGTGTCGGATATCGTGGCCGCGGGCATCGTGCCGACGACTTTGGAGATGATGGACAACCTCCTGATCAACACGGCCGAGGATGCCACCGGGGCCGGGCTGCCGCGGGATGCCGGCGCCCTGCTCATTATCGAAATCGACGGACACCCGGAGGATATGGACGAGCAGGTGGAGACGATTGCCGGGATTTGTAAGAAAGCCCGGGTGCGCGAGTTTAAGATGGCCCGGACGGCGGCCGAGGTTGACCAACTCTGGCTGGCGCGTCGGGTCGTGATCGGCTCCGTGGCCCGCCGCCGTCCCTCCTATTCCCTGCAGGATATTACGGTTCCGCGCAGCATGTTTCCGAATATGGTGAGCGGGATTTTGCAAATCGCCAAGGAGCGCAACCTGGAAGTGGGGATTCTGGCCCATGCCGGCGACGGTAACATGCACCCCCTGGTCCTCTTTGACCAGCGCATTGAAGAGGAAGTGGAGCGCGTGCACTTAGCGGAAAAGGATATTTGCGCGCTCGCCTTGGAGTTGGGAGGAACGTTGAGCGGGGAGCACGGCATCGGCTTGCTGAAGAAAAAGTATCTTACGTTAGAGTTTTCACCGGTGGCCATGGCTTGTTTTGCCAAGATCAAGAACAGTTTTGATCCTCGGCACCTATTGAATCCGGGTAAGATCATGAATTTGTAGGTTTGGGAGTTGCGGATCTTCGCGGCGGGGGTTTCGCCGGCCGGCGTTTTGCCGGTCGGGACGGGAATCCCCGTTCCTCGTTTTCGGGCCGGGTGAGGCCCGCTGCTGCCGAGTCATGCCCAATGTGTCTGACGGGAGCGGAATATTCGCTTCGGAAACGGAAACGCTAAAATTTGACTTATAATTTGTGGGTTGCAGAAGCAGGCGGAGGAGACTGGAAGGGACGTTATGGGCGAACAAGGCGTGGATGGGCGGGGACAGTGGGGGTACGAAGGCGCGGAGTCGGAGAAATTTATCTGGCATCTGGCCGGGGAAGCGTTATCGGTGCGCCCGCGACCTTCTGCTCAGCGGGTAGCGTCGGACAGCAGGCGAATCGATGTGCGGGCTAAAGGATAGCGAAGGGAGATGGCCGGGGTGGAACTGGGCACAAGGGAGTGGCACGAGATCTTAGACGCGGCGCACAACGGGATCCTGGCGGTGAACCGGGAAAGCCGGGTGATAGTCTTCAACCGGGCGGCGGCCGAATTGGTGGGATGCGTCCAGACAGAGGCCTTTGGCCGGCGTTTGGAAGAGATCATTCCCAATACCCGCCTCGCAGAGGTGATGGAAAGTGGAAAGCCCGAGTATGGTCAACCCTTGCCCTTGAGAGAACGGGTGATTGTAACCAACCGCAGTCCCATCTGGCGTGCCCATAAGATTATTGGGGCCGTGGCCGTTTTTCAGGACATAACGGACATCGAAGCGCTGTCACAAGAACTGGAGACGGTGCGCCGGGCCCATGCCGACCTGGATGCGGTGATCGAGTCCGTCGATGACGGCATTGTCGTCGCCAACGCGCACGGTTACATCGTCAGGGCGAATCAGGCTTATCTGCGCATCGCCGGGATCGCGAGGGACGAATTTGTAGGCAAGCATTTTTCCGAACTCTTTAAACAGGGCTATCTCAACCGTTCGGTTAGCCAAATGGTCCTGGAACGCCGGGCCCGGGTCAATGTGGTGGATGTGCGCAACGGCAAGGAACTGCTCATGACCGGAACACCGGTTTTTGACGAAAAGGGGGAACTGAGCCGGGTTGTGACCGCGGTGCGTGATATCAGCGAGTTGAGTGAACTCAAAGCTCGTTTGGCCGAGAGTGAAGAGAAAAGCGAACGTTACTACAATGAGCTGGAACATTTGCGTTCCCGGCAGTCTTTTCGGCAGATTCTGACCAAAAACCAGGAGATGCTGGCCAAGGTGGAAATGGCTTTTCACGTAGCCAAGGTGGATTCCACGGTCCTAATTTTGGGAGAATCAGGGGTGGGCAAAGAATTGGTGGCGGGTTTGATTCACCGTGCCGGCAGCCGTTCCAAGAACCCCTTCATCACGATTAACTGCGGAGCCATTCCTCTGAATTTGCTCGAGTCTGAGCTTTTTGGCTACGAAAAGGGGGCTTTTACCGGTGCCCAAAAGGAAGGTAAGCCCGGGCTTTTTGAGTTGGCGCAAGGCGGGACATTGTTTCTGGATGAGGTCGGGGAGCTGCCCCTGGAGCTGCAGGTTAAAGTATTGCGGGCTTTGCAGGACCGGGAGATCACGCGTCTCGGGGGCAGTAAACCGATCCGTTTGGATGTGCGCTTTGTGGCTGCGACCAACCGCGATTTGGAAGAGATGGTGCGGGAGAAAACTTTCCGGGAGGATCTGTTTTACCGTTTGAATGTCGTGCCGATCCTTATCCCTCCCCTGCGCCGGCGTAAGGAAGATATCCCGCTCCTGGTCAATGAATTCTTGCGTCGGTTCAACACCCGGTATGGTTTGCAGAAGTGGATAACACCTGAGGTTATGGGAGTTTTCATGCTCTACGATTGGCCCGGGAATATCCGCGAACTGGAAAATACAGTGGAACGGCTCATGGTGACCGGTCGGGAGGACGCGATTGGCAGAGAAAGCATGGAGGACGTTTTCTCCCCGGGGGGACTGAAGATGGCAGAAGCGGGCGGTCTGAGCTCTTTCCAGAAGGTTGGCCATGGGGAACTGCCTGAATTTCCGGGTCAGTCAGGAGGCACCTTTTCCCTGCCGCAATACCTCAAAGAGGAGGAAAGACGCCTGATCAGCGAAGCCTACGCGGTCGCGGGCAGCACGCGCAAAGCGGCTGCACTGTTAAAGATCAGCCAGTCAAGCCTTGTCAAGAAGATGCAGAAATACCGCGTCCGGGTCTAAGCCCCCGGTTTTCCTTTCGGTATGCGAAGATGATTGTGGGGCTGCCTACCCCCATTTATCGCCAGGGTGATGCCGTGAGGAATCACACAAGAGAAGGACCGATTCATATTAGAATCAGGCGGCGGACAGTGGGTTTCTGGTGCTCGGAAGGACACGCAAGACACGAGTTTTGAGTATTCCGACAGAGCATATCGGCTTTCACGGCGGAAAAATTAACGGGCAGAGTTCGTCCCAAGGCTGGAAAGCGGAATCCGAATCCAATGGCACAGAAGCCGAGTCCGGATCGCAACTACGGGAAAGCAAGGTTGAACGATCGGGAAGTAAAGTTAAAAAAACAGAGGCAGAGTGATTCAAGATGGAATCAGAAAAGGCGATGATCCCTGTAAAAACGCCGGAAATAGGGCGTGCCAAATTTGGCACGCAATTTGCAATAATAGTTCAATGCCCGTGCGGGAAAGCTGTCTGAGCCGGTGAAACAGCCGAGGGATAGGAAAGGATCAGGGGCTGCCAAAGAATCGAGGAATGCGAAAGGGCCAGGGAACGGGAAAGGCTCGCGGAATATGAGTGGGTCGAAGAAGACCAAAGGATCGGGAAAACGAGAGGATTGGGGAAACGAAGAGATCAAGGAACACGAAAGGACCGGGGAACACGAAAGGACCGGGGAATACGAAAGGACCGGGGAACACGAAAGGACCGGGGAATACGAAAGGACCGGGGAACACGAAAGGACCGGGGAACACGAAAGGACCGGGGAATACGAAAGGACCGGGGAACACGAAAGGACCGGGGAATACGAAAGGATCGGGGAATACGAAAGGATCGAGGAATACGAAAGGATCGAGGAACAGGCAAGGGACTTAAGAAGCGTGAGGAGGAAGAAAAAATGAGTATGACACACCGTGAACGGGTGCTGGCCGCTTTGCACCGGCAAGAACCGGATCAAGTGCCTTGGGTGGAAAATGATATCGAAGAGGCGTTGCAGGTACAAATCATGGGCGGGGCGGATTTTACCCCCCCTGAACTCTGTGAGAAGTTGGGTTTAAGCGGTTTCGGCGCCCACTTTCCGACGGGGGCGGCCTCTGACGGTCAGGGATTGGTCACGAAGGAAACCTATAAAGAAAGTTACTATAATCCCCAAAAAGTGACGTTTGACTTTTTCCCGCCCTGGATTGCCAAGATGGGTGCCGACCCGGATACAGGAAGGACTTATATCGAAAAAGGACTTTTGGTTTCGGAAGAGTCCTTGAAACTGTTTGAGGAGTTTTTGCCGGATCCGAACCATCCCGGACGTTATGACAAGGTGGCGGAGTGGTTGGATCAATACAGGGGAGATTATGCCGTCTTCGCGCGCATTCGCTTGGGGGCGGCCTCTACGATTGAGAGCATGGGGCTGGAGGAGTTCAGCTATGCGCAGGTAGATAACCCCGAGCTGATCAATAGAATTCACCGTCGTTTCTCCGAATGGTCGGCTGCCGTAGTGGATCACCTGAACGAAATGGATTTTGATTTCTTTTGGGCGAATGATGACTTAGCCGGCAACACCGGACCTTTTATGTCGCCTAAAGTTTTTCGCGAGTTGATGCTGCCCAACATGAGAATTGTGGCCGAAAGGATTAAGAAACCTTGGATTTTCCACAGCGACGGCAATCTCTTTCCCATTATGGAGGATCTGTTGAGCCTTGGTATGACGGCGATCCATCCCATTCAGCCTTCGGCCATGGATATCGGCAAGATGAAAAAGGAATACGGTGGGCGGGTGGCTATTCTGGGCAATATTGACCTCGATTATACTCTGCCTTTGGGTACTGAGGCAGAGGTTGAGACAGAGGTGCGGGATCGCATCATGACCGCAGGTCCCGGCGGGGGGTACCTCATAGCCAGCGCCAATAGCCTTACGGATTATTGCAAGGTGGAAAACGTACTGGCGATGTCCAGGGCAATTAAGAAATACGGAAAATATCCGCTGGAGGGATGAAGAGATGGCGAATTTGTTGGAAGAAATTCAGGAGGGGGTCATCAATGGACAAGCCCCTCGGGTGAAAGAATTGACGCAAACGGCTTTGGATCAGGGCATGGGGCCGCAGACGGTTCTCAACGAGGGCCTCGTACCCGCAATGGCGGTGGTCGGTGAAAAGTTTCAAAAGGGAGAGTTCTTCATTTCGGAAATGATGATCTCGGCCCGTGCCATGTACTCCGGCCTCAACCTGGTAAAACCCTTGCTGCTCAGTCAGAAGGCGGAAAGCAAAGGAAAGGCGGTGGTGGCCACTGTTCAGGGGGACCTGCATGACATCGGCAAAAACCTGGTCTGCATGATGATGGAGGGAGGTGGATACGAAGTCGTCGATCTGGGTGTAAACGCGACGCCCGACAAATTCGTCGCAGCGGTCAAGGAGCACCGGCCTGATTTTGTCATGATGAGTGCTCTGCTTACGACTACGATGGCCAATATGGGCAAGACCATTCAGGCTTTGAGTGACAATGGCCTGCGCGCGAACTTGAAAATCGGTATCGGTGGAGCGCCTGTGACACAGCGCTTTGCGGATTCTATCGGGGCTGACTTTTATGCCGCGGATGCCGGAGAAGCGGTGACCAAGGCCAATATGCTCATCTCAAAGTGAGGATTTGCAGCGGGTACGCTAAAAGACGGTGAAGATGGGTTAGTGCAAAGACGGTGAAGATGGGTCCGGTGAAAAGATAGTGAACATGGGTCCGGTGAAAAGATCGTGAAGATGGGTTAGTGTAAAGACTGTGAAGACGTTTCTGCGAACGACGGTTTGCCGGTGCGGAGCGGCCTAAGAAAGCCGTGCAGGCGAAAATGCATAGCGCGGAAAAACGAATTTAAAGGCGGGAAGCTTCGAGAAAGCGCTTCCGGGAAAGGAATGTGAGAGAGACTCTGTCGGGAAAATCCTCCGGTCAAGCCCCTATGGGGGCTTCCTTTTAAAGGAAAATTAGTCAGACGATTAGGAAAATTTTCACGTCCAAAGTATCAAGCAAAGAGGCGTAAGGCGAGCAGGTATAAGCAAAAAATTATAAGGCAGACGGGTACGAGAAAGGAGAATTTATATGGCATCATCCGGTACGGTCGAAACCACGTACAAATTCAATATTCCCCAGCGCCTGGAGCGTTTACCCATGAGCTCTTATCAGAAAAAAATCTTTGGCATTATCGCTACGGCCTGGCTCTTCGATTCGATTGACTTAGGCATGCTGACCTTCGTCCTCGGTTCTCTGCAGA
This sequence comes from Acididesulfobacillus acetoxydans, assembly GCF_902729405.1. Classification (GTDB taxonomy): domain Bacteria; phylum Bacillota; class Desulfitobacteriia; order Desulfitobacteriales; family Desulfitobacteriaceae; genus Acididesulfobacillus; species Acididesulfobacillus acetoxydans. Next base: position 109,896 of record NZ_LR746496.1, on the reverse strand, counting down.
AGGCTTTCCACTTGACCGTGGTGGAGACGGGGCTTTTGTCCAGTGCCAGTTTCCTGGGTATGTTCTTCGGAGCGGCTATTTCCGGCATGCTGGCGGACCGCTTTGGCCGCAAAATCGTGTTCCAATGGAGCATGGTCATCTGGGGTTTGGGCAGTTTTCTCTGCGCTTTCTCCACATCATCGGCCATGCTCGCTTGGAGCCGGGTGGCCGTCGGTCTCGGCATGGGGATGGAATTTCCGATCGGACAGTCTTTAGTTTCGGAATTCATTCCGGCTAAGAACAGAGGACGCTACATTGCCTATTTGGAGGGATTTTGGCCTATCGGTTTTATCGTTGCCGGTCTATTGGCTTATCTGATTCTGCCGGTTGGCGGTTGGCGTTGGGTTTTCGCGGCCGAAGGCATTCCCGCGATTTTTGTCCTGTTTATTCGCCGTATCGTGCCCGAATCTCCACGTTGGCTGGAATGTAACGGCAGGGACACGGAAGCGGATCAAGTGATGGCAAAATTCGAAGACAACGTCAAGAAAGCATTGGGAACGCAGCAACTGCCGCAACCGTCCGGTGACAGTTATGGGGCGAAGGTATGTGAGCCGCGCAGTTCATTCCTGGACCTTTGGGCTCCGGGGTACGTCAAACGCACGATCATGGTTTGGACGCTCTGGTTTTTCGGTCTCCTCGGCTATTACGGCCTGACGACCTGGTTGGGGGCCTTCCTGCAGCAGGCGGGTTATTCGGTGACTAAATCCGTTTTTTACACTTTGCTGATTTCTTTGGCAGGTATCCCCGGGTTCTTCGTCTCCGCTTATCTGCTTGAGGTTATCGGACGCAAGGGGACAGTGGCCCTGATGTTGATCGGTTCCGCCGTGTCGGCCTATTTCTACGGAAGTGCCACAAACATTACGACTCTCATCATTTTCGGTCTGTGTATGCAGTTCTTTATGTTCGGCATGTGGTCGGCGATTTACGCCTACACTCCGGAGTTGTATCCCACCCGAGCCCGGGCCACGGGGGCAGGGTTTGCCTCCGCGGTCGGCAGACTGGGCTCCCTGCTGGGGCCCGCCATTGTGGGAGTGTTTTTGCCCAAGTCTGGCCATGCCGGCATCTTCACCCTGGGAGCGATTTCTTTCGTCATTGCCGCTCTCATCGTCCTCATCCTTGGGGTGGAGACCAAGGGACGCGTCTTAGAAGAGATATCGGGCTGAGCCGGTGAATGAGCACGTAAATAAGCAAGAGTGACCCAGTGAATGACAATGACAAGAGAATGACAATGACAAGAGAATGACAATGACAAGAGAATGACAATGACCAAGAGAATGGCAATGAACAAGAGAATGACTGAGTACGTGAATGAGCAAGTGAACGAAAAAAACACACTCAGTCCTCCGGGATGGGGTGAGACGGGGAATGCCGGCTCCCGCACAGCGGGCGCCGGTTCCCGCGCTTCCGGACAAATGGCGGCTCAAGTGCGCGCGGGTCGGAGACAAAGGGAATTGGATACAAACGGACCGGAGACGGGGGAATTGGATACAAGCGTTCGGAGAAGAAGGATGAAGGGAGAGGTGAAATGGCTGTGATGACGTTTCGGGAAAAGATTTTGGCCACGTTGAAAGGTGAAGCGACGGACTGTCTCCCGTACGTCCCGCGTTTAGATCTCTGGTACAAGGCTAATAAACTTAGGGGGACGCTGCCTTCCAAATATAAGAAAGCGACGCTGACGGAAATAGTGGATGATCTCGGTGTGGGTTATCATGCCATCATTCCTGATTTTCTCGATTTTGTTGATCCGCTGGATGAAGTCGACCGGGCTTTGGGTATTTATCGGCTGCGCACTTTGCCTTATAGGACCGTTTTGAGGGGGATCAGGCGCAATATATCGTATGAGGGCGACCTGACGTGCGTGGAATACCAGACGCCTGCGGGCAAGGTGACGACTAAAGTAGTTTACGATGAAGCCATGAGGCAGGCTGGTGTCACGATCACCCATATTTTGGAGCACGCGATCAAAAGCGTAGATGACTATGAGCCTGTCGCCTATATTTTTGAACACGCGGAAGTGCAAGCAGCCTATGAACAATATCTCGTGGCCAAGGAGGAAGTAGGGGATCGGGGAGTGGCCGTGGCCTACGTCAGTCTGGCTGGTTCACCAATGCATTTGATTCAGCGGGAATTGATGAGTTACAATATTTTCTTCTACGAGCTCCATGACCACCCCAAAGAGCTGGAGTGGCTGACCCAGCGGATTCAAGGGTATTATCAACGGGTGTTTGATGTTGTGGCCAAAAGCCCGGCTGAGGTGATTCTCTTGGGGGCCAATTACGATGCGCAAATTACTTGGCCGCCCTTTTTCCGGGAACACATCACGCCGACCCTGGCGCGGGCGGCCGATACGCTGCACGCGGCGGGAAAATTCCTCTTAACGCATACGGACGGAGAAAATAAGGGACTGCTTCAGTCTTATTTGGACAGTAAGATAGATATTGCCGACTCCATCTGCCCGGCGCCGATGACTCAGCTGAGTTTACGCGACGTACGGGAGGCTTTTGCCGGGAAGGTAACAGTTTGGGGTGGGATTCCTTCGGTCAGCGTTTTGGAGAATTCCATGAGCGACCGGGAATTTGAGGAGTATTTGGCCGACCTGTTGGTGCAGGCGGGGCAGGGAGACCACTTAATCCTGAGTATTGCCGATACCACGCCGCCGGATGCTACATTTTCCCGGATAGAGCGGATTGCCCGGGCGGCCCGGGAATTCGGCCCGGTGGGACGGGTCTGATCTTGTTCGCCTGAGGAAGTCGAGACGCTGCCAAAGAAGGCGAGCCTTTGCCTCACCTCTGCCTTATATAGAAGGCGAGCCTCCGCCTTAGTTTCTGGCACCGGCACGAGAGTTTGCGCAATAGAATCATGGGTTTAGCCGAATCTCCCTTTTGGCTAAACCGGTTAAAGCCAGGGGCCGAGCCATGGGCATGCGGCTAAGCTTTTGGGTTAAGTGGATGGCATGCCAGATATGGCTGCAGCTCATGCTGGGGCAGGGGCCGGCAAAAGAAATAGCCCTGGATTTCATCGCAGTGCTTTTCTGCAAGAAAATTCAGCTGCTCCCGTGTTTCCACCCCTTCGGCGATGACTTTGAGCTTTAGGGTTTGCGCGAGGTTGATGATGGCCGTGACAATTTCTTCGTCGCGCCGGGGGAGAATATCCGCGACGAAGGATTTGTCGATTTTCAGAGTGTCGATGGGAAAGCGTCGTAAGTAGCTGAGTGAAGAAAATCCTGTGCCGAAATCATCAATGGAAATTCTGATCCCCATATCTTTTAGGGAGCGGAGAATGGAGATCGTTACATTCAGATCTTCCGCCGCAATGCTTTCGGTAATTTCGACCTCAAGAGATTCGGGTATAAGGGAGGTTTCCAGCAAGACGGCCCGGATGGTTTCCGTCAGCTGGGGCTGTCTGAACTGGCGTGCGGAAAGATTGACCGCGACCCGTAAGGGGTACCCCGATTTCTGCCAGCTGCGGACCTGGTTACAGGCAGATCGCAATACCCATTCGCCTATGGGGATAATGAGCCCGGTGTCTTCCGCCACAGGAATAAAGGAAGAAGGCATAAGCAGGCCCTTGCGCGGATGTTGCCAGCGGACCAAAGCCTCGACCCCGACGATTTCCCTGCTGAGTAGAGAGATAACGGGCTGATAATGGATGACGAATTCGTTTTTGGCCAGCGCCCGGCGCAGGCTATTTTCCGTTTCCAGCCGGGACTGGGCAGTTTCGTTAAGGGCAGGAGTGAAAAACCGGAAGTTATTACGCCCGAGTTCTTTGGCGGAGTACATGGCGGCATCCGCATGTCTGATCAGGGTTTCAATGTCCGTGCCGTCGGCCGGATAGAGGCTGATGCCGATGCTCGGCGTTATGAAGACCTCCTCCCCCTCCAAGGGAAATGGGGTCGAGAAAAGCGCGAGTATTTTCTGGGCGACAGTGCTAACCTCGGCCCTGCTGTGGATTTCCGGAAGAATAAGGATGAATTCATCCCCTCCTTGGCGCCCGACCGTATCGCTTTCACGCAGAAGGCCCTTTAATCTTGCGGCAACGGATTGTAAGAGGCGATCACCCACGGCATGGCCCAAAGTGTCGTTAATAAGTTTGAAACGGTCAAGATCCAAAAAGAGTATGGCTGCATCATGGTTCTTCCGGCGGGCCTGTGCGATGGCTTGCCTGAGGCGGTCGACGAAGAGCAGGCGGTTGGGCAGACCGGTTAGAGCGTCATGGTGAGCCTGGTGGGTCATCTGACGGAGGAGCGCCCGTTTGTCGCTCACATCATGAAAGACGAGGACGGCGCCTATGACATTTCCCTGCCGGTCTCGGACAGGAGCCGCCGAATCTTCAATGGCAAACGGATGATTGCGGCGGTGAATGAGAACTGAGTGGTTGGCGAGTCCCACGATGCGCCCTTCTTTTAGACAGCGCGCAACGGGGTTTTCGGTCTCGCTGCCGTCTGTTTCATGCACGACGTGAAAAACTTGGGCTAAGTCCTTGCCTTTGGCCTCGGCGAGCGACCAACCCGTTAATTCCTCGGCGATTGGGTTTAAGTATTGTACGACGCCATGGATATCGGTCGTGATCACACCGTCCCCAATGGAGTGCAGGGTAATCTGGGCGCGCTCTTTTTCTTGCCAAAGTTCTTCCTCCGCCAGCTTACGCGCGGTCACATCCCGGTAGAGGCAGACGATTTCTCCCGAGGACAGACGATAAACGTAGTTTTCGCGCCAGCACAGGTCTTTGCCGTTGCGATAGCAGGTGGTTGGGAACTGTTCGGGGAGGCCGGTTTTCCAGACTCGGCGCAGCACGGCGCAAATTCCGGACGGCTCGGCGTAGGGGAATAATTCGGTGAAAGAATGTCCCAAGACGTCCTGACGGTTAACCTGTTCGAGTGTTTCTGCCCTGCGGTTAAATTCCTTAATAATAAACTGCCGTCCATCGCTTCGGATTTCAAACACCGCGGCAGCGTTGCTCATATGTTCAAGGATTTCTCGGTAACGCTCCTGGCTATGTTCTAACTCCGCCATGATACGGGCCTCTTGCTCTTCCAGATACTTCGGATGGGTGATGTCTTCAAGGGTGAGGACGATTTCTTCCGGTGAGACGGAACCGGGCTGATAAATGGGATGAGTCGTATAGGCGAGCCAGCGCTCGGCAAACTGGGTCGAAGTAATTTTGACTCGTCCGCTGAGATTGGCCGGCGCAGGGAGTGGCATCAAGGTCTCGGGGGAACAGGGCGCAACAGAGGGCGGCTTTAGAGAAAGTTCGGCGGCGATGTTTTGCCAAGTGAACGAGAGACCGCTTTCGCAGCGGGCCTGCCAGTCAGGCCCTAGGGGCTCGGCTCCGCTAAGCTGCTGCAGGCTGAGGCCGAGGAGGGACTGAGCGGCCTCGTTGGCCTCGATAACCATTCCGGTGGGGTTTAGAATCATAACGCCGCTGGAGACTCCCTGAAAAATGCGGCGAAAACGGGTTTCGCGGGTCTTCACCCGGAGAAGCTGGGCTTGGAGTGCTTCCTGGGTTGTGCAGAGTTCTTGATGAGTTTTTTGGAGCGCGAAGAGATTTTCCTCAAGTCGCCTTTGCGAGCGCTTGATAAGCCGGATGGACGCCAGATTCATTTTTTTCAGTCCTTTTCGGTTAATGGCCGCCTGAGCGGAAGATAGAGGATCGGCTGGATAGACAGCTTGTCCCGCAAAGGTTAAAATAAAGAAAGAATAATAAGACTAATTTCGCGAAAACTTCTGCTTTTCCTGCCGGGGCATGAAGGAGTTCGCCGTTGAGCCCGCCAAGGAAAGAAGGCGGGAAGAGTCACTTTTTTAGCTCTTGGTCGACCCGGGCGATGGCGGAGGCGGCTGCAGCCAGGTCGGTCCTGCTCGCTTGCAACTGGGTCTGGCCGAAATTCCCGGGGAAAGCCAGGCTGTCTTTGCGTTCGAAGATGGAGGAGGTAAGCAGGCTCCCGCCTTGGCGTAAGTCATCGAGAAGGCTGTTGTCGCCGGTTTCCTGGAGCGCCGCGGTATTTTCATAGTCCTGGGCGGACAGTCGATAGAGCCGGTCGAGTTTGGCGATCAGGCTCTTTTGGTCTACGACGTTGGCAGAAGTAGGGAGAGATTCGTATTTTTTTAAAACATCGTTAAGAGAAAGAACTATTTGTTCGATATTCATAGTAGGCCGGGTTACTTCCGGCTGCGGGGCGGGAAGATCAACCCAGCCGGAATCACGGTGCAGGAGGACCGGTTTGACGAGGACGACCACGAGAATGATAAGTGCCGCCAGACCAAACCGGGTCAGTCGGGGCCGACGGGTCAGGCGGGACAGACGGGACAGACGGGTCGGAGCGGTTCGGTGGGCCAGGTTAGTTCGGTTCGTTAAACCGGTTCTACGGCTTCGATATTTCGATTTGGGCATTTGTGCTACCCACCTTTCCGATTGAGTCCCTTGCGGTTGTTTTTTAATATAGCCTTAGGCTGAGCATGTCAAGGCACATCCCGCCCAGCAAAACACTTTGCCTTGGGGGAGCAACGCAATGCCATTTCGTTAAGATATCTATGGTCCTGCTCGCTTTCTTATTCTTCCGTTCGGCGTGGTCTTTCGGGATAGATCCCCTTGCCACATCTATGTGGTGCACCGGGAGGCTGAAAACGCGCGAGGAATGCCGGAACGGGGGGAGAAGTGGGAATCTGGCGATTGGATAAACGGTTTCGATGACGAGGAAGGTTAACTGAGGGAGGTAAAGCAGAAAATGTCGACGAGGAGGGCGTTCTTGAAGTTTCTCGCCGGATTGAGTGCGGGGTTCCTGCCTTGGTACGGTTGGCCCGAGACGCTCAAGAAGGTTGATGCCCTGGCTGTAAAGGCCTCGGTCGAAAATTTTCCGTCTGCGGTGAATACGGGTTCAGCCGCGATTCCGGCGGGAAAAGCATTTGGCGCTTTTGGAAGGGTGAATCCGTCCTATTTAAAGCGGACGGCGTCGGACGATATCGCTGTACTGGCGCAGCCCGCCTTGGCGGGGCGCCGGGCGGGCTCGGCCGGCGAGGGGAAAGCGGCGGCCTATCTTCAAGACCAGATGCGGGGGTTGGGACTGCAGCCCTTGGGGGATCGTGGGGCTGACGGGCAGCGGCTGTACACCCAGGCTTTTACGATTTATCCTGTGGTGGAGGAGTTTGCCAACTTCTATTATGGGCGCCATCTGACCTTTTCGTTAGGAGATCCGAAAGACCTGCGCACTCCCAGCGCGAATATCCTGGCAGGGTTAATGGGTACCCGGGCGGCGGAATCCGTGATTTTGTCGGCTCACTATGATCACATGGGCATTTTTGAAGGGAATCTCTATCCGGGGGCTAATGACAACGCTTCCGGTGTGGGCTCAATATTGGATGTGATGCGCAGACTCATTAAAGAGGGCGTACGGCCTAAGAGCAATGTGCTGCTCGCTTTTTGGAGTGCGGAGGAAATGGGTTTTGTCGGGTCCTCCGCGTTTATTAAGAACCCCGGCGTGCCCTTGGGTGGGATTAGGGCCGTGTTTAACGCCGACACCGTCGGAAACGGTTCGCTGCATGAGTTTGCCCTTTGGGCCGACGGTGAGAATACTGCCGTGCGGACACTTCAAGCCGTCGCGCGGGAATGCAATTCCTCGGCCCCGGTGGTGCCCAACCATGGTTATGACAGTGATCAATATTATTTTAATCTGAACCATGTCCCGGCGACGACTCTCATGGCCCGAACCTGGCTGGAGAAAAACCATACACCCCAGGACGTACCGGATTTCGTCAATCCGCAAAAAGTCGCCTTAGCCAGCGATATTCTGTACAAGGCTGTGCATCGGCTGGCATTTTAATATAGCTTGCGAATTGTTAACCGATAAGGTAAAATAATCAAGGTAAGTCAGTGCGCAGGCGGGAGTGGCGGAACTGGCAGACGCACTGGATTTAGGTTCCAGCGGGTAACCGTGGGGGTTCAAATCCCCCCTTCCGCACCATAAAGGGCTTTCAGACAATTAGGTGCAGCACCCGAATGACCGGATGGTGCATGTTTTGGCTTCGGCACAGCGTTTTTCACATCGTTTATGGTGTTTTTATACTGTGCCTTCACGCAGAATGTCAAGATAGGCGGCGTAGGAAAACGTCCTGTTGCGCTGCTCGCCGGAGTTTTGTGTCAGGATACCCATTTCGCAAAGCCGCCGGACAGAATCGGATACCGTCTTAAATGTGGTATCCAAAGCAGCCGCTGTCTTTTGGATTTCAATGATGGGATTTCCTTCAAGGTAAGCGAATAGGCGAAGCGCTGTTTTGGAGGCGCGGCCCATTCCGCTGATGGAAGCGATATTTTTGTCATGGAGCTCTGTCAGCTTGTCAATGGTATTCGTTGCGTCCTCGGCGGATTCGTAAATCGCCTGCAGGAAAAATTTGATCCACTGCTCATAATTTCCGTTGCGGCGCACCTCGCTCATGCGGTCGTAATATTCGATACGGTTCTTTTTCAAAAAATATGAAATATATAACGCGGGAGTTGTCAGCACGCCTTTGGTCATCAGATATAAGGTGATGAGCAACCGGCCGATACGTCCGTTGCCGTCCAAAAACGGGTGTATGGTTTCAAACTGATAGTGGATTAAGGCGGCGCGAATCAAAACATCAAGCGCATCATCGTCGTTGATGTATTTTTCCAGGTCGGACATTGCTATCGTCATATCTTCCGGCGTCGGAGGGATAAACCTGGCATTCTTCAATATGCTGCCCTGACCGCCGATCCAGTTTTGGGAATAGCGGAACTTACCCGGATTTTTCTCCTGTCCGCGAACGCCTGCCATCAGTATCGCGTGCGCTTCCTTAATAAGTCTGTTGCAGAGCGGCAGCTCGTTCAATCTGGCAATCGCAAACTCGGTTGCCTTGATGTAGTTGATAACATCAGCGACATTGCGATTGGCATTTTCGTCAATCAGCGGGTCAAGCACATCCTCCAGTGTGGCCTGCGTTCCCTCAATCTGGGACGACATCAACGCTTCCTTGCGGACATACATTGTTATAAACAAATTAACATTCGGAATCCGAACCGCGATGCCTTCCAGAAGAGTAAGCTGTTTATTGGCTTTTACCAATAGCTCAACGGTTTCGTTATCGAGTTCAACAGGAGGATTTGGCGGCAGCGGCGATGGCGTAAATGATTTGTATGCTGCTTCACCCGACAGGTTTGTTTTTAGTTTTCCGGCTCTGTCCATCATATATGTGCGGTCTCCTTTGCGAAAAGTTAATTACAAGGGGTATTATAGCGCTTTTATTTTAGTTTGTCAATGAAAAGTAAAACAAGGAACGCTAACCGCAAATAGACAAACCGCTACTGTAAAGGTAGCGGTTTTTTAATTCACTGCGTATTGATTCGCTTGCGTATTGAGCCAATAGAGGGGAGAATTAACGTCTTCTCAGAGCGGGAGAATGTCAAAAAAGCGCTTGGAACAGACTTTACGCGCGGACATCGACTTTTTGGCCGAGCTGGCCGTTCGGTCCGCCTTGAGGTGATTGGCTCAACGTGAAAAAATTCGACTAAATTGGCGTCTTATGCCGGTGAGCTTCCTTCTGGTCTTTTTCCATGCGGCAGGGGGGAATAGCGGTGGGAGAAGCTTGTTTACCTTCTAAACTCTCTGTATTAATCTAATAAGTAGAATAATAGACGCAGCAAAATTTCGCGGAGGGGAAGGAGAAAGATTAGATGAACTTACTGCGGACCAAATCTGTTCAACAGTTGGTTTCCGAATCGGAAGAACAGCAGACAAAACTGAAGAGGGCCCTGAGTGCCTTTGACTTAACGGCTTTGGGCATTGGGGGGATCATCGGGACGGGTATCTTTGTCCTGACTGGAATCGGGGCGAGCAATTTTGCCGGTCCGGCCTTGGTCATTTCATTTATTATCGCCGGACTGGCCAGCGGGCTTGCGGCTTTGTCCTATGCCGAGTTTGCGGCCATGATCCCAGTGGCCGGCAGCGCTTACACTTATGGCTACGCGGCCCTGGGTGAGATTTTCGCCTGGGTCATCGGCTGGGACCTTCTCTTGGAGTACGGTTTAGCTTCTTCCACCGTGGCGGTTGGCTGGTCCGGCTACTTGGTCAACCTGCTTTCCGCCATCGGAGTCAATCTGCCTGCCTGGGCCACCAATGCTCCCGGAGCCGGAGGGATCATTGATCTGCCGGCCATTCTGATTGTGGGACTCATTGTCAGCCTGCTTACGGTTGGGGTTAAAGAGAGTAAATGGGTTAACAACATTATAGTCGTTGTCAAACTGGCCGTTATTTTGCTTTTTATTGCCGTGGGGACTTCTCACGTCACGCCCGCAAACTGGCATCCGTATATGCCTTTTGGTTGGGGTGGCGTTATGACAGGGGCGAGTATTATCTTTTTTGCTTATTTAGGGTTTGATGCCGTCTCCACCGCGGCGGAGGAGGCGAAAAAGCCCCAACGCGATTTACCTATCGGCCTCATGGCCTCGCTCGGGATTTCTACTGTTCTTTATATTTTGGTCACCATGATCCTGACCGGAATGGTCAATTACACGAAGCTTAATACCTCGGCGCCTGTCTCCTTCGCTCTTAACTATATCGGGATGCACTGGGCTGCCGCACTTTTAAGCGTCGGGGCGATTGCCGGTATCACCAGTGTTTTGCTGGTGGACCTGTTTGCCCAGACCAGGATTCTCTACGCCATGTCACGCGACGGGTTGCTGCCCCCGGTGTTTTCTTCCGTGCACCAAAAGTTTAAGACCCCGCATGTCAGCACGCGGCTGGTGGGGCTGGTGGTCGCTGCCATGGCCGGTTTTACCCCTATCAAAGATTTAGCTGAGATGGCCAATATCGGTACTTTGTTCGCTTTTGTCATCGTCTCAGCGGCCGTAATCGTCCTGCGCAAAACCAAGCCCGAACAGCGCCGTCCCTTCCGGGTTCCGCTCGTGCCTTGGCTGCCGCTTCTGGCCATTGTCGCCTGCCTGTATTTGATGTACAGTTTGCCTCTGCTTACCTGGATCCGCTTTGTCGTTTGGCTGGCTGTCGGGCTGATCATCTACTGGCGCTACGGCTCACGCCACAGTCTTTTGCAAAAAGGAGAAAATGGACGGCTGTCCGGGGATAAGACCATGGGTACCGATCCGCAAAAAGGAGGACGGGGAGCGGCTCGGTAGGAAAGTTGCGGATCGAAGACGGGCGTTACGGATTTAAGATCGGAGGGAACCAGGAAAAGGAAAATTTTTTCTGATGTAGTACTTGTTTCCCGCGGCCTCTCTTGTTAATATTTAGTCAGGAGAGGTTGCGGGGAGGTTTTTATTTGGCCGTAGCAGTAGTTTCCGCGCAAGAGGAGGTTGAGGAGTTCCTCAGGACGCTCAAGGCAGTGCTGATGAGCCCGGGTTTTGATGCCGAGTGCGACTTGGTTTTGGCGGCTGCTCCGTATGGGAGGGCGGCAGGCAGGAAGAGGGGACCGAACGCTTCGCTTCAGAACGGCTTTAAGGGCAAGGATTGGGTTTACCCGCTTATGGGATTGGAGGCGGAAGTGTACCTCCAGACTTTATGGGAGGAGAGCGATTCCCCGCAATTATTTTGGACCTTTGTGAAGGCGACCGGGACTCATGATAGGTGTCTGCGCTTTAGGATCAGGGATAGGAAAGGCGGTCGCTTGCTGGGTGTCCAACTGGAGATTGTTCGCTTTCCTTTTTTGCGTCGGCTGCCCTACGCCAGGGCGGCTGATTTGTGAAAGCCGGTTTTTTCTCCAATTGGGGCAAAAACAAAAGACGGTGGGAGGGGTAGAACATGCATTATTTAGCCGCTGTCATTGCTCTTTGTCTGATTCTGGGGTTGGGTCTCTGGTCGGGACGACGTTCTCGGAAATCTCAGAAAAATAGGCAGGTAAAGCTTTATCGCTTGCGCAAGGGCCGGCGAGCCAATCTGCGGCGGGTCAAATAGCGTTAGGGGGAAACTGCGCGGACTGCATTGGCTCACTCGGCATTGGCGGAAGCTTGATCAAGAAATGGATTGTCTGAGAGGAATTTTAAGCCCTGGCAGATAACTCATTACTGCGATGCGGCTTGTGTTGGCGGAAGTACCCCTGAGAAAATCATTATACATACTCAATACGTGCAAATCGGGTCGGCCACTGGGCGCGGCTCCCGGCAGATAGCGAATGTAGCGAAGCATTCGGTGATGCCGCTTGCTTCTCCCCGGTCTGAGGATTATGATACCCTTATGGGAACACGGGTTCCCATAAGGGTATCATGTGTACGGGAGGGATAAGAATGCTCTTTGCCGAGATCCGGGTTGTTACGGCCGGGAACCGGCTTGTGCGCTTCCAATGGAAGGGCGGATGGTATGCCGTGACATCCGTTGAGGACGAATGGGTTGATACCGGCGAGTGGTGGCATGAAGAAGGGGAAAAGACCTTCTATAGGGTGAGCAGCGGCACTTCTGTGTTCGAACTTTACTTTGACGCAAAAGAAAAGGGGTGGTACATGTACCGGGTCTATGATTAAAAAATGTCACTGCCAGTCAGGTGTTGTGCCTAAGGTGTTCTAAATCAGGTTTAGGAGTACTTGGCCGAGGGCGGCGAGGGTCAAGCCGCCGAGCAGAATAATAACCGCCCAACTCCAGAGCCGGCCGGGCAGCTTGGTCCGGTAGCTGCCCATCAATCCCTGGTCACCGGTCATTAAGACCATGAAAACGAGCAGAGGAACCATGAGAATGCCGCCGATGACCTGGGTGCCCAGTGCGATTAAGTTCAGGGGCAGGTTCGGAATCAGGAGGGCGAGGGAGGCCAAGACGAGGCTGCCGATATAGACCAAGTAGAATCGGGGTGCTTCCCCGATTTTGTCATTCAGACTTTTGGACCAGCCGAACAACTCCGCAATGCTCCAGGAAGAAGAGAGAGACACGGTGATGGAAGCGAGGAAACCGGCGTTAAACAAACCGAGCCCGAAGAGAACGGCGGGCCAACGGCCGACCGCCCGGGCCAGCGCGGCAATGATATCGGACGGACCCGCGCCGGCGAGGTTGGGAACTTTGCCGAAGAGGGAGGCTCCCAAAATGATAATGCCGGCGGCGACGACGACCTGGATGAGGGAGCCAAACGCGGTGTCGAGGCGGCCGAAACGAAGTTCGTGAGCACGAATCCCCTTATCGATGACGCCGCTCCCCTGGAAGAAAATCATCCAAGGGGCAAGAGCGTTGCCGACGGTTGCGATAAGATAGAAAACAAAGCCGGCCTGCAGGGCTTCCGGGACATTCCAGGAAACAAAGACGTGCGCGATTTCAGACACGTTGGGGTGGGTCATGGCAGCCACGGCGACAAAAACAAGGTTGAGCGCCCCGATGAGCAGTGCCAAGCGCTCTTTGGCCCAGTAGCCGGTGAAGACGGCAAAAGAGACAATCAGAAGAAGACAGATGAGGGAACCGGGGAGGAGAGGAACGCCCAAAAGGACCAGTCCCGCCGTCATGCCAATGAATTCTGTCATCAGGGTCAGGAGATTTTCCAAGGCCAAAGTCGCAATCAGGTAAAACCCCCAGGCTCGCCCGTAGCGCCGCCAAACGAGCCTGGAAAATCCCTCCCGCGTGACGACTCCCAGCCGCAGGCTCATTTCCTGGACAGTATAGGTCAAAAGTGCCAGACAGAGCACCAGGGGCACAAAGACGCTGATGCCGAATCTGGCCCCCGTGACTAAGTACGAAATGACTCCTCCGGCATCATTGTCAGCCATGGCGGCGAGAAAGCCGGGGCCCATCAGGGCCCAGAAGAGGATGACATAGCGCCGCCAGCCTATTCTGGGGCGACTGATTAATTCATGAAACTTTGATTGGCTTTCACCGGTCGAAGTGAGTGATGTGTTCATGGCGTCAGCACCCCTTAAAAGTATTTGCTTCACATTTTATTGACAGATGTTGCAGAAAGTGCCAGTCCCGTGCATAGACTGTTGTTAAAAGATCAATACACTTTTATGCTTAAATGGAGGGAGCTGCCATTTGATGCGCGAACAGGAAACCTCGTCGGATCTTGGGAGCTTGTTAAAGGCACTATTAAAAGAGAAGTCTTGGTCGATGCGAAAGCTCAGTCAACTCTCCGGCATCGAAACGGCCACGATTTCCCGGATCGTTAACGGCAAGCAGCAAGCAAGGCCCAAACACCTGCAGCAATTTGCCCAAGCGCTGAACGTGCCGGTGGAGCAACTTTTTGAGGCCGCCGGTTACGGCATCAAAGCACAAAAAAAAGATCCCTATTCGGACTTTCGCACCTCGTTAGAGGCCATTCAGGAAGTCCTTTTGGCATCCAAACTGTTCGACGAGGAGTATACGCGGGAACGGGTTGAGCAAAGGTTGGCCGATTATGAGCACTATGCGCGAACAGAAGAAGGGCAGCGGATTATTCTGGAGGATTTTCAGGAGAAAATAAAACAAGTCGGCGGCCTGGGCCCCTTCATCGACGATTTAAACCAACTGTATACGCTTTATCTTCAGACTGACGGCACATCGCCGAAAAGGGCTGTGCTGGGCAGTGCTTTGCTGTACTTTATTTTGGCCACAGATATCATTCCGGATTATGTCTTCCCGATCGGCTATCTGGATGATGCCATCGCTATCAAACTGGTTTTACACAAATTGTCGTTGGGGCAGAACCCGGCAGAGGAAGCGGAAGATGAGCCGTAGGCTATGCTGCGGATGCCCGGGGCCCGGACTCGAAGCATCGAGGATTGTTCCATCCAGTTCACACAAAGGTTCACCCGCCGTTTGCCTTGGAGTCCATGGTGCTCCTGCCCCAAGCGTTGTTTATATCGTTCACTCTCTTGGTTTGGGAATGGAGAACGACTGTGATAAAATAAAGAACGAGTACATGCTGTTCTACGACCCTTTCGACCCTATCTGCAGTGTGTGACCTTGGTTGAAAAGAAGAAAGGGGGAAAGTGGCCTTTCCTCTCCTGACTGAAGTCAGGAAGTATCCGGGCTGCGAAAATCTTGAAAGGACTGCGCCGTATTGCCTTGGGCATGGTACTCTGCTTTTTCGTTCTGAGCCTTGGGCTCGTTTATTGGCAAGTTGTGCAAAACAATGTCATGCTCAAAAACCCGGCTAATCCACGCTTGGCACTTATGGAACGCCGTATCAAAAGAGGAGGAATTTTTGACCGCAACGGCGTGGTCTTGGCCGAGTCCAAAGTTGAAAGCGGTAAGAGTGTTCGCGTCTACCCTAACGGGGGGGTCTATGAGCCCCTGCTCGGATACGCTACCCTGCAGCATGGTCAGGCGGGGTTGGAAGACGCTCTGTCCGGCTGGCTTCTGGGGATGAAAAATCCCACTTTGTCCCAGGAACTCAAACAGTTTTTTCAAGTTCCCCGTCAAGGGGATGATGTAGTGCTCACTCTGGACGCAAAGATTCAACAGGCCGCCTATGACGGTCTGCAGGGGAAGAAAGGAGCGGCGGTCGCCGTCGATCCCCGCACCGGGCAAATCCTGGCTTTGGCGAGCCAGCCGTCGTTTGACCCTAATTCTTTGGATAAGAACTGGAAAGAGATCTCCCGCCCCGGAAGCACGGATCTGCTGAACAATGCCCTGTCCCTGTTCACACCCGGTTCCGTTATGAAGCTTGTCACCTCAAAAGCCTTGTTCAGCGGGGGAATCGATACCTCGAAACTTTTTGACGACAAAGGCACCACTGTGATTAACGGTCAAGTCATTCCCGATGAAAATACATCCGGCAACGGCTGGATCAACTATAATTTGGCGCTTGCCTATTCCAGCAATGTCTATTTTGCCACCCAAACTGTTAAAGCGGGGCAAGATAATTTCCTGGCGGCTGCCAAGGCCTACGGTTTTGGTCAGACAATCCCTTTTCCCTTGCCGGTCCCGGATAGCCAAATCACGAACAAGGCGGCGGTGCCCACGCATTTAAGTATTAATCAGTTGGCGGCCAGCGCCTTTGGTCAAGGCCAGGTTCTGGTCACACCGCTGCATATGGCCCTGATTACGGCGGCGGTGGCGGACCACGGCGTCATGATGAGGCCCTACCTGGTGGACCGGGTGTTAGATTCCAGGCAAAATGTCCTGTATAAAGCTCAACCGAAACCCTGGCTTACCCCGTTGTCTCCGGCGGATGCCGGCAAAATCACCACAGCCATGGTGACGACCGTCAATCAAGGCACCGCTGCCGCGGTTGCCTTGCCCAATGTCCAGGTAGCCGCCAAAACCGGGTCGGCACAGCCCGGCGGCAATGTCACAACAAACGCCTGGTTCGTGGCTTTTGCGCCGGCCGACAATCCCCAGATCGCCGTCGCGGTCCTGGTGGAGCATGGCGGGGCCGGCGGGGTGGCGTCCGCTCCCATTGCCAAAGCGATGATCAAAGTGGCTTTGGCCGAAAATCTCTGATCTCTGACTTCTGACCTCCGTTCAGCTAGACCTCTTTTATGATCTCACCCATGCGGCTCACGTCATAGCCGCCAATACCCCGTACTTCATTTTGGAAAGCGGGGGAGTTCAAGATCGACAGGAGGGCCTGGAAAGGCGGTTTGTCAAGATCCTCCTGCAAGATGATAAGATCGTAGCGCTCTTTCTGCAAGGGTACAAAGTCAAGCCCGCTGACCTGCAGGGCTGCTTTTTCAATGCCCAAGCCGGCATCAGCCTCGCCCCGGGCCACCCGGCTTGCCACCGCGAGGTGGCTCATCTCCTCGTCCCCGTAGCCGCGGATTTGCCGACGGTCAATTGCCAGAACCTTCAGCTTTCCGTCCAGGAGTACTCTCGCTCCCGAACCCCGCTCCCGGTTGACAAAACGCACACCGGGGCGGGTCAAGTCCTGCCAGGTAAGAATGTTTTGCGGGTTGCCCCCGGCAACGTAAAAACCCTCCGTCCGGTAGACCAGATTGATGACCAATGCCCGGTGCCCCGGCAGCATATGGCGCACATAGGGGATATTGTATTCATCGGTGTCACTGTCCCAAAGATGGGCTGTCACCGCGTTCGCTTGTCCCCGGTAGAGAGCCGTCAACCCGTCGATACTGCCGATGTATTGGCGCAGGAATGAGAGGTGGGGAAGTCTCTTTTCCAGGTGACGGGTCAGAATATCCAGAATAACGTCTTGGCCGCAGATGACCAGGCCCGCACTTTCGGGAAAAGGGCGGTTGCGATTTTCTCCGCCCGGAGAAGAAGACGAAAAGGGAGCGTGAACAACCACACCCTTGGCTTTCTTTTTGTAGGCTTCCAGGTCGGCGGCTTCCACCCGGACCTTACGCCCTATGTGGTAGGCGACTAACTGACCGCGTTTTATGAGCTCGTAGACCGTGAACTTGGAGATTTTAAGGATCTTGGCCACCTCTTCCGGTGTGTAGGAAACATCTTCGGCCATTGTTTCACCCGCTTTCTATTGTCAACCATTATAACATATCGTATAATGGGCTTGCAGTTAGTTTATGTGAGTTCACGTTTGCGGGAGAAAGGCACTCGTTCAGCCAAGGGCCGTTGGGCGGCTTTGAGTTAACGAGAGAGACGGTTTACCTCCGATGTGAACCATTAGCCGATCATTTGGCATCAAAAGAAATGTTATCCGCTCTCCGAGCCAGATAAGCCTAATGAGTAATCGACGGCTTCTGGCCAGGGCTTCGAGCCCTCGGGGTATATCCGGAAACGGGTATGCCTTCACTTTTGGAAAAGGAGGTGGGCAGGCTGTCAGGCGTTTAATTGCGTGCGGGCTCCACCGGTTTTGGGTGGAGCTGTTTTAGTTTTGGTTGAGCCGCTTATAGTCAGTCCAGCCCGTCTTCCTGAAATTTTCGGGCCCTGGGGGGCGGGAACTGAAACGGTGCTATGAGCGAGTATGCGCGAGGAATTTTGTTCCGGATGTTACTTTATTGAAAACGGGGGTAAGAGAATGCAAAGGGGTAATAGAATGCGGAAAAGATTGGGATGGGCGCTCCTCAACTCACTCGCGGTGCTTTTGTCGGTGGTGCTATTGCTGGCGGGCTGCAGTGCCGGAGGGGGGACAAATTCGGGCAAGGGCGGATCGCAGCCCGGTTCAAGGGCCTTAATCATCTCTGCTGCCGCCAGTTTACAGAATTCCTTAACTGAGATTCAGAAGGTTTACGTAAAAACCCACCCCGATGTTCGGCTGACCTTTAATTTTGGCGCTTCGGGTCCGCTGGAGCAGCAAATCGAACAAGGGGCCCCCGCCGACCTGTTCATTTCGGCCGGCAAAGCGCAGATGGATGCGCTGGTCAAGAAAAACTTGGTGGTCAAGCAGACAAAAGTTAATTTGTTAAGTAATGTCTTAGTTTTAATCACCGGTAAGGATAATAAAAATGTGACTTCGGTCCAGGATTTGACGAAGCCCGGGGTGAGGAAGATTGGCATCGGCACGCCTCAGTCCGTGCCGGCGGGAAAGTATGCCGAAGAGTCCCTGAAGAGCTTGAAGCTTTGGAACACGCTGCAGCAGGAGCAAAAGCTGGTGCTGGCGAAAGATGTCACCCAGGTGCTCACCTATGTTGAGATGGGAAGTGTGGATGCGGGGTTTGTGTACCAATCCGACGCCCAGAGTTCTTCCCAAGTCAAGGTTGCGGCGGTTGTTCCCGACAGTGCACACCGGCCGATCGTCTATCCGGCGGCTGTCGTCGCAGGTTCCAAAGACAAACGCGATGCCGAAGACTTCTTAAAATTCCTGGAGAGCCCGCAGGGACAGCAGATTTTTGCCAAGTACGGTTTCAAGACGATGAAATAATAGCGGATGAAGTGAGCACAGGATGCAATTTGATTATGTTCCGGTTATTCTCTCCTTAAAAGTCGCCGTGGCCGCGGTGGTTTTGGTCGTGATCGGCTGTCTGCCCATTGCGGCCCTGATGGCTAAATACGAGTTTTGGGGCAAGGGATTGGCGGAGTCGGCGTTGACCTTGCCCCTAGTGCTCCCGCCTTCCGTCGTTGGCTTTATGTTGCTCTATCTTTTCGGCAAGAACGGTTGGCCGGGTATGTTTCTCGAGCACTTCTTTCACTATCAGGTCGTCTTTACCCTTTCCGGCGCGGTCATCGCTTCGGCGGTCGTTTCTTTCCCCCTCATGTACCAATCTCTTAAAGCGGCGCTGGAAAGTGTGGACCCCAATTTGGAAAAAGCGGCCCGCACGTTGGGGGCGGGGGAGCTAAGAATCTTTTTCACGGTGACGCTGCCCTTAGCCTGGAACGGTTTTATCGCGGGGCTGGTCCTCGCCTTCGCCCGCTCCCTCGGGGAGTTTGGGGCCACTCTGATGATAGCCGGAAATATACCGGGCAAGACCCAAACTATGCCCCTGGCCATTTTCTTTGATGTTTATGCCGGCGAGGGCAAGCAGGCAAACATCCTGGTTCTGATCATGACGGTGTTCAGTTTCCTGGTCATTTACGCTCTCAACCTCTGGCGCAAAAAGGGCAAAAGGGGAGGAAACGGAGGGGCTGTCCGATGACGAGAGGGCTGTGCGAGGGCGAGGGGACTATCCGATGACGAGGGGGACTATCCGATGATGGGAGAGCGGTCCGATGACGAGAGGGCTGTGCGAGGGCGAGGGGACTACCCGATGACGGAGGGGTTGTGCGATGATTGAGGCGAAGTTCGGCAAGGAACTGCCCGGCTTTGAGTTAGAAATCAATATCGCTCTGACTGAGGGCATCTTGGCTGTGGTCGGTCCGTCCGGGGCCGGAAAAACCACTTTGCTGCAGTGTGTCGCCGGCTTGCAAAAACCTTCCTGGGGCGAGATCCGAATCGGGGGGAGACTTGTCTTTTCCTCGCGGGAGGCCAAAAACATCCCTGCGCGCGAGCGCCGCATCGGCTATTTGTTTCAGGACTATGCTCTTTTTCCTCATCTGACGGTGGAAAAGAATGTGCTTTACGGTAAGCCCAAGGGTGATGACCGGCGCGCTAAGCGCCTTTCCCTGGCCGAAGTCCTCCGGATGCTTGGCATCGAGCATCTCAAGAACAGGTACCCGGGTCAGATTTCGGGTGGCGAGAAGCAGAGGGTGGCCTTAGCCCGGGCTTTGATGACGGCCCCCGAACTGCTGCTCTTGGATGAGCCCCTTTCGGCGCTGGATCCGGAGACACGGAGTGCCCTGCAACGGGAACTGCGCCGGTTGCAGCTTGAATGGCAGATTCCCTTTATTCTGGTCACGCACGACTTGCGGGAGGCGGAGTTTTTGGGGGATCAGGTCATCCGGATCAACCGGGGCCGGCAGGAGGAATTGGCGATCTGCCGGCCTGCCTTCCCCTGAGGCGCGGGCTGCGCGCCGGCGGCAGATGGCCCAAGTGGGACCTCCCGGCCCGCCTTTGAGCAAGAGGGCGACCGTGAACTTGCTATTCCTGACTTCCGGTGTTATGCTTGGATGAAGCCAGCCGTGTTCGCGAGGGGGGAACCGGCGCTTGTTCGGGAAACGACGGGAGGGATGACGGTGCTCGGTGCCAAAGTGGCGCAGGAACTCAACGGACAGCTTCAGAAGGAGTTCTATTCCGCCTATTTTTACTTAGGGATGCAGGCTTATTTTGCGGCCCAAGACCTGGACGGTTTTGCCAACTATTTTCGGGTTCAGGTTCAAGAGGAACGTGACCATGCCCTGGCTTTCTTTAACTATCTCAATAAGATCGGAGGAAAGATTGTCCTGGCAGCGATTCAAGAGCCGCCCTCCGATTTCAGCAGTCCGACGGATGTGTTTGCCCGCGCCCTGCAGCATGAAGAGTATGTGACCAAATCCCTCTACGCCATTATGGATGTGGCCCGGGAAGCGCGGGATCATACAACGGAGATTTTCCTGCAGTGGTTCATCACCGAACAGGCGGAGGAAGAAGAAAACATGGGCCGGGTTCTAAAACGGCTGAAGTTGGTAAAAGAAGACAGTGCCGGTCTGTTCATCATCGATAATGAGTTGGCCCAAAGAGTTTATACACCCGCGGTTATTCCCGGGTTGTCACCGCAGCCGTAAGAACGGCGGACCGCCGTGTCCGATGCGTATCCGCCGGGGAAGCCCGGACGGGCGTTACGGCAATGAGACCTGCATTTTCACGGATGGAATGCAGGTCTTTCTTTGGCACAAGCCGGGTTTTCTTCGGCATCTCTGAGAGTACTTATCTGCCCAGTGAACTTTTGCGGGGCCCTTTTCGTCTTAATCAGGGGACAAAGATTTTCTGACCAAGAGGCGGAGATTAAGGAAGGATT
Organism: Acididesulfobacillus acetoxydans; assembly: GCF_902729405.1. GTDB lineage: Bacteria > Bacillota > Desulfitobacteriia > Desulfitobacteriales > Desulfitobacteriaceae > Acididesulfobacillus > Acididesulfobacillus acetoxydans. Next base: position 88,722 of record NZ_LR746496.1, on the reverse strand, counting down.
TTCCCCCGAGTTGCCGTAATATGTATTGAGAAAACTTTGGGGCCTTGTCGTAGGCCCGGCTGATGGTCCGGTTTGAATATTCGAGGGGATTTTTGTTCAATATTTAGATATAGGTAAAGAAAACCCGGCTGCTGCCGAGCCTTAAGCGAAGGTGGCAGACGCAAGTTTTCTTAGCCTGCGAACGACGTAGACTTTCAGATTAGGAGAAGAAAAGGAGGGCTTTTTCCGGTGAAACCAAAGCGGGTGCTCATTTTTTCGGCGACATTCGGGGCCGGGCATGTAAGAGCGGCTCAAGCTCTGATCGAGACCTTGCGGGAAGATGATCCAACGCTTGACATTACCCATTTGGACTTTGGCGCCTTTGTCAGTAAGACCATGAACACGGTGATCAAGAGTACCTACATCGAAGTCATCAAGCACACACCGAAACTTTGGGGCAAGTTCTATTACCGGACGGCAAAAATCTCGCCCCATTCCGTATTTCAACGCTTCCTCAACGGTATTGGACGCAGTGAACTTGTAAAATACATCAGTTCTCTGCGGCCGGATCTTATCGTCTGTACTTATCCCACGGTAGCCGGGGTTCTGGCGGAACTCAAACTCAAAGGAGTTCTCGATGTTCCTTTGACGACGGTGGTGACCGATTATGCCGTACACAGCCAGTGGGTTCATCAAGGAATCGATTTGTACATCGTGGGTGCCCGGGATGTCTATGAGGGGCTCACCAGCCGCGGCATTGACGGCAGTAGAATCAGGGTCACCGGCATCCCCGTGAGTCCCCGTTTCGAGCGGGAAATTGAGCGCGGGCCGGTTGCCGCCAAACTCGGTTTGGATCCCAATGGGTTGACTTTTCTGGTCATGGGCGGAGCTTATGGCGTCTTAAACGGCGCCAAGCGGGTCTGCCAGTTTCTGGCGGACAGCCGGGTACCGGTTCAGACGATTTCCGTATGCGGCCGGGATGAACGCCTCTACAAATCTTTGGACGGCTTGGTCGCCGGAGCCCGCAACCCCTTTGTCCGTTTTGGCTTTGTCAATAACGTGGAGGAACTCATGGCAGCCTCCGATCTCATTATCACCAAGGCGGGGGGGCTCACGGTCAGCGAGGCCCTCACTCGGAGGATTCCCCTCTTGATTTTTAAGCCGATCCCGGGTCAGGAGGAAGAGAACGCTACTTTTCTGGAGAAAGTCGGAGCGGGAAGAATCGCTCATACGGAGGAAGAATTGGAAGGAATTCTCAGAGAGATCTTGGCACATCCCCAACAGATAGCCGCGATGCGCAAGGCGGCGGCTGGGGTTCTGCCGGGGAAAGCCGCGGAGCGGGCTGTCGGGTACATGATGGAACTCGCGGATGAACAGACGAGCCGGCAGAAGATTGGCTGAAGAATACCGGGAAAATATCGTTTTTTATGGTGGATAACCGAACCTTTGATAAAGAGGTTTTTTTGCCGGTATCCGAGAAGAAAGGGGAAAAGGGGCCTTTCCTCTTCTGGCTTATGTCAGAAGTATCCGGGCCCCGATGATCATGAATCTTACCGGCTGGTTAGGGACGGTTCTGGGTTTTGTTGCCGTGATTTTGCTTTTGTACACGCTCTTGCCTGATTTCTTTCTGCACCGTTTGGGCCTGGGCTGCCGAAAGAGGCAGTATACGCCCGGGGTGACGCTTACTTTTGACGATGGTCCCGATCCGGTGGTGACCCCCCGCCTTCTGGATGTCTTGGCCCGGTCACAGGTGCGTGCCGTTTTCTTTGTGGTGGCCGAACGCGCGCAGCGCTATCCCGAGTTGGTCAGGCGGATGGTGGCTGAAGGACACGCTTTGGGCATACATTCGCTGTCTCATCGCTATGCTTGGTTTACGGGACCCAGGCGAACGTGGAGGGAGTGGGAAGAAGCCGACCGGGTCTTAACGGAGCTCTCGGGGAGAGCGGTGGAGTGGGTGAGACCGCCCTGGGGCACGTTTAATTTGTTAACCTGGTGGTGGATGAACAGACGGGGAAAACGCGCGGTGCTTTGGAACGTGGAAGGACACGACTGGCAAAAGGAGCGCAGTGTGCAGTCCATTGTCGAACGCATTTTAAGGCGGGTGAACGAGGGTTCGATCATTGTGCTCCATGACGGGTCCGCAAGCCCGGGAGAAAGGGTGCGGGTGGTGCCTGTTGTGGAGGAACTCTGCCGCCGCATAGGGCGGGATCTGATGCTGCCCGTGCTGCCCCTGGAGTTTCCGGATTGGTCCTTTGGACGGAGGACCGGTTTTATCCTCTGGGAGAAATGGGAACATTTCTTTGCCGCCCGTTACCGGGTGGAACGTATTGATGCCATGAATATCTTTCGCTTAGCCAAGACAACCTATCACGGGCCCGAACTTCGCGCACAGAGCGGTGAGCTTCTGGCTCGGGCCGGGGACACGGTGGGTGAAATTCATCTTGATAACATTCGCTTGCAGGCCAAAGGCGCAGACGCGCAAAAGATTGCGACTAAGGCCTTGCGCATCGCTAAAGAATCCTTTCCCGTCTTGGCCCGTTATGTGGCGGAGAGCCCGGAGTACGCGGATATTAAAATTTTTCTGGGCCTTTCCATGATGTACCGGGCGGTCAGGGTCTTCGGATTTGAGGTCCAAGATGTGGAAGCGACGCTGGGAATGCGCTGGATCGCCTTCTTACAAAAGGTGATCATGAGTGTTTACCATCCGGCGGGGCAGGCGCGCTTGAACCAGCGCTTGGGGAAAGAGCCCAAATTGGTTTGGATCGAGAAAAAGAAGCTGATTGAGCTTTGGGCGGGGCCTGAGAAGCGTGCTTCCGCGGGGAGAAGTCTGAAGCGGGAAGGTCAGGCCAAGGAGGATGGATCGGTCTGCTGAATTGTTTCGCATCGCCGGCCTGGGCAATCCGACAGCCGGTGTTTTTCGAGCTGGGCGCGTGCTGCGCGGGAGCAGCGGAACCCGTCCTTTGGGGAGACTTTTTCTACCGGTGGACAGTCACGCGGATAGACAGGGCAGAAAGGGTTTTTGCAGACACGCGCCTTGATTTGTCGGGTGAACTTTGGTAAAATAGGTCAGGTATATTTGGAACGTGAAAGCCTAGAAGTCGAGGGTAAGCAGAGGGAAAAGGAGACTCTGGAAAAGGGGGAACACATGTTCCCCCTTTTCCAGATAAGTTTTTTTTCCGGTGCGGCTTTTCCGGGGATCTTCGCGGGTCCGGCAGAGCCTTTTCTGCGGTCCGGACCCGAACGCGAAAGAGAGCAGGTCGTTTGCGCCCGAGGAAATTCGGCAAGACTAGGTGAGTATCCCGGCCAATACCAGTCGTCTATCGTCAGTTTAGGAATAGATCATGTTTAAGGGGGAGCACGTGTCATGTCTGTCAAAGTGGAAAAGCTAGAAAAGAACGTTGTGGTTCTTGAAGTCACGGTGGAAGGGGCAAAATTTGCGCAGGAGGTCAACCGGGTCGCCAAAACGTTCGCCAATCGGGTTAACATTCCGGGGTTCCGCAAAGGAAAGGCGCCACGGGCTCTGGTGGAAAAGCATGTGGGAAAAGAAACTCTTTACAATGAAGCGTTGGATCACCTGCTCGGTCCGACTTATGCCGAGGCGGTGAAAGAAAGTGGGATTACACCCGTCGACCGCCCGGAGGTGGATGTCGTTCAGGTGGAGGATGGTAAAGAATTAATCTACAAAGCCAAGGTGACCGTTACCCCGGAAGTGGAACTGGGCGCCTATAAAGGGCTGCAGGTGGAAAAAGAAGCGGCTGTTGTTGACGAGAGTGCGGTGGAAGCGGAACTGAAACGCCGGCAGGATCAATATGCTAAAGTGATCACTTTGGAGGGCGGCAAGGCGGAAGAGGGCGACACGGTCAATATCGATTATGAAGGTTTTATCGGCGGAGTTCCTTTTGAAGGCGGCAAGGCGGAAGGCCATGACCTTGTCCTTGGTTCAGACAGCTTCGTTCCCGGATTCGAGAAACAGTTGGTAGGTGCCGAAACCGGGCAGGAAATCGAGGTCAATGTTCACTTCCCGGAAGAATACCGGAGTAAGGAACTGGCCGGGAAAGAGGCTCTTTTTAAGGTCAAAGTGAATAATATTAAACGCAAACAGGTATCTCCCCTGGATGATGAATTTGCCAAAGATGTCAGCGAATTCGGCAGCTTGGACGAACTCAAAGCAGACATTCGCCGCAAACTGCTGGAAGGGGAGGAAAGGCGGGTAGAGACTGCCTACCGCAATGCGATCGTCGCCAAAGCCGTGGAAAACGCCAGTGTCGAAATACCGGACGTCATGATCCAGGCACAGGTTGATCACATGGTAGAGGATCTGGCCCACAACTTGGAGTATCAGGGAATCAATCTGGAGCAATATTACCAGTACAGCGGTTCCAACGAACAGGAAATGAGGGAACGCTTCCGTCCTCAAGCCGCTGAAAATGTCAAAAGTGAACTGACTTTGGAAGCTATCGGCAAGGCAGAAGGAATTTCTATCAGTGACGACGAACTAAATGAAAAGCTGGTTCAACTTGCGGAGCAGTATCATCAACCGGCAGACGCCTTGAGGGCGAATCTCGAAGCAAATGGAGGGCTGGAAGGCTTCAAAGCGAATTTGACCATGGATAAGGTCGTGGAGTTTTTGGTGGAGAACAACGCATAACTCAGGGCCTGAAAGGACATTCTGATGTAGAGAGGTGAGAGGATGGCAAAGTACAACGATGAAAAGAACCAGCTGAAGTGTTCTTTCTGCGGCAAAACCCAGGATCAAGTCAAGAAGTTGGTTGCCGGTCCCGGAGTCTATATCTGCGATGAATGTATTGAACTCTGCAATGAAATTATCGAAGAGGAGCTCAATGACGATCTGGCCGTAGATATTGGCGATATTCCCAAACCGAAAGAAATTAGGGCGATTCTTGACCAGTACGTCATCGGGCAGGATGATGCCAAGAAGGTTCTTTCGGTTGCGGTTTACAATCATTACAAGCGGATCAATTTGGGAATGAAGATCGATGATGTGGAACTTCAGAAGTCGAACATCGTGATGATGGGCCCGACCGGTTCAGGTAAGACGTTGCTCGCCTCCACCCTGGCCAAGGTCCTCAATGTGCCGTTTGCGATCGCGGATGCCACATCCTTGACGGAAGCCGGCTATGTGGGCGAGGATGTCGAGAACATTTTGCTCAAGTTGATTCAGGCAGCCGACTATGATGTGGAGAAAGCAGAAAAAGGCATCGTCTATATTGACGAAATAGACAAGATCGCGCGCAAGTCCGAAAACCCCTCCATTACCCGGGATGTCTCCGGAGAGGGTGTGCAGCAGGCTTTACTCAAGATCCTTGAGGGTACGGTGGCGAGTGTTCCGCCGCAAGGGGGACGTAAGCACCCGCATCAGGAGTTCATCCAGCTCGACACGACGAATATCCTCTTTATCGTGGGAGGAGCTTTCGACGGGATCGAGAAGATTATTATGAACCGGACTGGGAAGAAGGTCATGGGTTTCGGTGCCGAGATCCAAAAAAAGAGCGAGATCAAAATCGGGGATACGTTAAGACAGATTCTGCCGACAGATTTGCTCAAGTTTGGCCTGATACCTGAGTTTGTCGGCCGGTTGCCGGTTATCGTCACCCTGGACGCGCTTGATGAGACGGCCCTGATCCGGATCCTTACCGAGCCGAAAAATGCTCTCATTAAGCAGTATCAAAAACTTTTGGAGTTAGACGGGATTGCTCTTGAATTTAAGGAGGAGGCCCTGGCCGCCATCGCGGAAGAGGCGATTCACCGCAATACCGGGGCCCGCGGCTTGAGAGCCATTGTCGAAGAGATATTACTGAACGTTATGTTTGATATGCCGTCCCGGACCGATGTGACGAAGTGTCTGGTTACCCGGGATGTGGTACTGAAGAAAGAAGATCCCCTTTTGGTGACGGCGGATAAGGCGAAAAAGGGCAAGAAGGAAGAGTCAGCCTAAAATCAGAAGTCGGAAGTCGGAAGTCAGAGGATTGCTTTAAAAGCAATCCTCTTTTTGCAGTAGTGAAAAAGTAGGTTTCTTTTTCCTTTTTGCGGCAATAATAAGGATAGATTTCCGCAGGAGGGACGAAAGATATGAATATTGGTCTTACCAGCCTGTTAATGACAGTACAATTGGTCTTTGCGGTCGTCATTGGGCTTTATTTTTGGGGAATGCTTAAGACCCAGCAGGGGACGAAAATCGCCGTGGACCGGGAGTCGCGCAAAGAGCTCGATAAACTGGAGAAAATGCGCAAGATCTCTCTCAGTGTTCCTCTGGCGGAGAAAACCAGGCCCCAGAGCTTTGCCGAGATTGTGGGGCAGGCGGAGGGAGTCAAGGCATTAAAGGCCGCCCTCTGTGGGCCCCATCCCCAGCATGTGCTCATCTACGGGCCGCCCGGGGTAGGCAAAACGGCGGCAGCCCGTTTATTGCTGGAAGTGGCAAAAAAGAACCCGGCTTCACCTTTCAAGGAGGAGGCCAAGTTTGTCGAGATAGACGGCGCCACGGCGCGCTTCGATGAGCGGGGCATTGCCGATCCGCTGATCGGCTCAGTCCACGATCCGATTTACCAGGGAGCGGGGGCCATGGGTATGGCGGGAATTCCGCAGCCGAAGCCGGGAGCGGTCACCAAAGCTCACGGAGGAATTCTCTTCATTGACGAAATCGGTGAATTGCATACGATGCAGATCAACAAGCTGCTCAAAGTGCTGGAAGACCGTAAGGTTATCCTAGAAAGTGCCTATTACAGTTCGGAAGACCCAAACATTCCCGCTCACATCCACGATATCTTTCAGCACGGACTGCCGGCCGATTTCCGGATGGTCGGCGCGACGACGCGCGGGCCGGAAGAGATTCCGGCGGCCATTCGTTCCCGTTGTATGGAGGTATATTTCCGGGACCTGCTGCCGGAGGAAATCGCCCGGATCGCGCGGGGGGCGGCGGAAAAAGTGGAAATGCCCATCAGCGAGGCGGGCGTCGAAGTGATCAAGCGCTTCGCCACGAACGGCCGGGAGGCTGTGAATATGGTTCAGTTGGCGGCCGGGGTCGCTCAAACGGAGAGCCTGTCTCAAATCGACGCGGCGGTCTTGGAGTGGGTAGCGACTTCGGGGCAGTATGCGCCAAGACCTGAGAAAAAAGTGCCGGCTGATGCTAATGTGGGAGTCGTCAACGGCCTGGCCGTCTACGGCCCTAATATGGGAATGCTTTTGGAACTTGAAGTCACCGCCCAGCCGGTCAGTCCCGGCAAGGGGGAATTGTTGGTCACGGGGATTGTGGAAGAGGAAGAGCAAGGGAGCGCGGGCAAGAAAATCCGGCGCAAGAGTATGGCCCGCAGTTCGGTGGAGAATGTGCTGACGGTGGTCAGACGCCAATTGGGCATTGAGCCCCGCGATTATGATTTACACGTTAACTTTCCCGGGGGAGTGCCGATCGACGGGCCCTCGGCGGGGATAGCGATAGCCACCGCTGTGGTCTCGGCCATCCGGCGGGTGAGAGTGGACAACTATCTGGCCATGACCGGCGAGGTCTCGATTCGCGGCGGGGTCAAGCCCGTGGGAGGCATTTCAGCCAAAGTGGAGGCCGCCCGTCAGGCCGGCTGCCGGCGGGTCCTGATCCCGCGCGAGAATTGGCAGGAACGCTTTGCAAAAGAAGCGCAGGGGATCGATGTGACCCCGGTCGACGACTTGGCTGAAGTCCTCAGGCTGGCCTTTCTGGAAGAACCGGCGGAAGAAAAGACGGAAATGCGTCCTCCACTGGAAGAAATTTTAAATCGCCTGGATTTCGGTTCAGGGGGAAACGTGGCGGCCGGATCGGCGAGTCGGGTTGTGGGAGGAAGCGCCTCCGCCAATTTGCCTCAGGGGAGCTGACATGCTAGAATAGTTAAAGAAGGAGAATGGCACACTAATTCCAGTGTGCTTTTCCATTTACAGCCGGATTCCGGCGATTGGTTGAGTGCTCGGCGCTTTGAAGATAGGGGGGGCTGACGTGACCAAGAAACGAGAATTGCCGTTGCTGCCATTAAGGGGAATCCTGGTTTTTCCTTACATGGTGATCCATCTGGACGTCGGACGGGAACGCTCCATGGCGGCGATTGACGAAGCGATGCTGCGGGACCGGATGATTCTCCTGGCAGCCCAAAAAGAAACGGATATTGATTCACCGACCGTAGCGGACATTTATACCGTAGGGACGATTGCCGAGGTCAAACAGCTGCTCAAACTTCCGGGCGGGACGATGCGGGTTCTGGTTGAAGGTATAGCGCGCGGGAAAATCAAAGAATTTTTGGCGGAAGAACCCTTTTTCCAAGTTCGAGTGGAAGAGTACGCTGAAGGTCCCGGGCCTATGACGCCCGACCTGGAGGCTTTGACGCGAGGAGTTACGGATCAGTTTGAAGAGTATGCCAAGCTGGGGAAAAAAGTTCCCTCCGAGGCTGTGGGCGCGGTCTTGGCGGTGGAAGAACCGGGCCGGCTGGCAGATATCGTCGCTTCTCACCTCAACCTGAAGGTGGCGGAGAAACAGGTGGTTCTGGAGGCACTTGACGTTGAAGAGCGCTTGGAACGCCTGACAGAGTTCATTATGCGCGAGATCGAGATTCTGGAATTGGAGAGGCGCATTGGGCTCAGGGTGCGCAAACAAATGGAGAAAGCGCAGAAAGAGTACTATCTGCGGGAGCAGATTAAGGCGATTCAAAAAGAGCTGGGGGAAAAGGACGAGCGGCAGGCGGAAGCGGACGAGTTGCGGGAGAAAGTGGCCAAGGCCAAATTGCCCAAAGAAGTCGAGGAAAAGGCGCTCAAGGAGATCGAGCGCCTGGAGAAAATGCCGCCGGCGTCGGCGGAGGGAACCGTCGTCCGCACCTATTTGGACTGGCTCCTGGTTTTGCCTTGGAACAAGGCGACCCGGGACAAGACCGATCTGATCCGGGCGGAGGAAATACTGAATGAGGACCATTATGGTCTGCAAAAAGTTAAAGAGCGCATTTTAGAGTTCTTGGCGATCCGCAAACTGACGCCTAAGATGAAAAGCCCCATTCTCTGTTTTGTCGGGCCGCCCGGGGTCGGCAAGACTTCTCTGGCCAAGTCTGTGGCCCGGGCCCTGGAGCGGAAGTTTGTGCGGATGTCGCTTGGGGGCGTACGGGATGAAGCGGAAATCAGGGGACACCGCCGGACTTATATCGGGGCTTTGCCGGGCCGCGTGATTCAGGGGTTGCGCACGGCCGGAACGCGCAACCCGGTGTATCTGTTCGATGAAATTGACAAGATGACCATGGATTTTCGCGGCGATCCGTCTTCCGCCCTGCTGGAAGTGTTGGATCCGGAACAAAACAACACCTTCTCCGATCATTACTTGGAGGTTCCTTTTGATCTCTCCCACACGCTTTTCATTTTGACTGCCAATACGATGCACACGATCCCACGCCCCCTGTTGGACCGGATGGAGGTCATTTCCCTCAGTGGCTATACGGAGGACGAAAAGGTCCATATTGCACAGCGCTACCTGGTGCCGAAGCAGCTTAAGGCCCACGGCCTGAACAGCGAGATTTTGTCCATCGACCGGAATATTCTGCTGAAGCTGGTTCAGGGGTATACCCGGGAATCCGGTGTACGCAACCTGGAACGGGAGGTGGCAAGTCTTTGCCGCAAGGTGGCGACCCGCTGGGTGAAAAAAGAGTGGGAGCCTCATGTCCTAAACGAAGAGGATTTGGAGGAAATGCTCGGCGCACCCCGTTACCATGTGCAGTTGGCGGCCCGGGAACCGGAAGTCGGCGCTGCCACAGGGCTTGCCTACACCGAGGTCGGCGGGGATATCTTGACGATCGAGGTCACCCCCCTGCCGGGTAAAGGGAATTTGACTTTGACGGGGAAGTTGGGCGATGTGATGAAGGAATCCGCCCAGGCCGGCTGGACTTTCGTCCGGGCTCATGCCGCGGAGCTGGGTATTCCCGAAGATTTTTACGACAAAGTAGATCTTCACATCCATGTTCCCGAGGGGGCCATTCCGAAAGACGGGCCTTCTGCGGGAATTACGATGGCTGCCGCCATGGCTTCGGCCCTTTCCAAGCGGGCGGTGCGCTGTGATTTGGCGATGACCGGGGAGATAACCCTGCGAGGGAATGTGCTTCCCATCGGCGGTCTGAAGGAGAAGGTCCTGGCCGCTCACCGTTCCGGAATCAAAGTGATTTTGGTTCCGGAAGAAAACCGGAAGGATTTAGAAGAAGTGCCGGAAAACGTGCGGGAAGCCATCGAGTTCCACTTCGTCAGCCGCATGGAGGAAGTGCTGGAACTGGCCTTGCTCCCTGTCCGCACAGATGGGTACGAGGTTCCCCTGGCGCCCTTATTTGCTCCGGGTGTTCTTCCGGTACCCGCACCGGCGGGCGATCAGCCGGTTTCTAAGCCCTTGTAGAGCCCGGGGAAGGTCGGGCCCGGGGAAGAGCCCGGCAGGCGAGGGAGAGGGGTTGCGGAGTTTAAATGATTATCCGAAAAGCGGAATATGTTGCTTCGGCGGTCAAGGCAGACCAGTATCCCCGGGACGGGCTGCCGGAAATCGCTTTGGCCGGGCGGTCCAATGTGGGAAAATCTTCGTTGATCAACCGTTTCTTGGGCAGGCGTAACCTGGCCCGCACGGGAAATACGCCGGGGAAAACTCAGACGCTGAATTTTTACCGCGTCAATGGGGCCTGGTACTTTGTCGATTTGCCGGGCTACGGTTACGCCAAAGTTTCTCAGACGGTTAAAGCACAATGGGGCGGGATGACGGGCAATTACTTTAAAAAGCGGGAGAACCTGCGAGCGGTGCTCCAGATCGTGGACATCCGCCGTGAACCGAGCGCGGAGGATCTCGCCATGAATGCCTGGCTGCGCGGAAACGGGATCCCGGTGTTGGTCGTGGCGACCAAGGCCGATAAAGTGGCCAGGGGGCAATGGCCCCAACACCTGAAACAGATCTCCGGCAGCCTGGCCATGGAGGTATGGCAAATTATTCCTTTCTCGGCCGCTTCTGGCTTCGGGGCGGATGATCTCCGGGCGGCGGTGGAGGAGATTCTCGGACCAAATCCAGTGTCCTAATTTCTTTTGCCCCAAAAAGGTCAAAAAAAAGCCCCTCTTGCATAGATATTTGGTAGGTGGAAGAAAAGGGGAGTCGGGGTTGGAAAATTATGCTCTGCTCGTCTTAAGCCTGGGGACGATCTTGGCGGGTGCCGGGGGCTTCACGAACGGGGTGGAGTGGCTTGGTAAGAAGCTCGGACTTGGGCACGGTGCGGTGGGCAGCATTTTGGCGGCGGTGGGAACCGCTCTGCCGGAGACGATGGTGCCGGTCATTGCTTTTCTGGGGGGTTCCCGCAGCGGCGAGATGACCTCGGAAATCGGGATCGGGGCCATTTTAGGCGCTCCTCTCATGTTGAGTACTCTGGCCTTTTTTATTTCGGGCCTGGCGGTTCTAATCTTCAGGCATGAGAACCGGCCGCTCTCCCTGGACAGCCGGGTCGTGGTTCACGACTTGGGTTTTTTTCTGGCTGTTTACGGGCTCGCTGTTATGGCCTCCTTTTTGCCGGTGCTGCCCAAGCGCCTTTGTGCTCTGATGTTGCTCGTAAGTTATGCATGGTATGTCATGAGGACGGTTCGGGCGAGTAAAGGTCAGGACGGCGGGGCAATCCCCCCTCCTCTCTACTTGGCCATGCGGGCACGCGATCCCGCTTTGGGCCGGGTCCTTACTCAAGTGGCCGTGGCCCTTCTCCTGATCATAGGGGGGGCGCACGGCTTCGTCCTGGCCGTGAAAGCGGTGGCCCTCGCTCAGGGGGTGCCGGCCTTTGTTCTCTCGCTCATTATAACTCCCATCGCCACGGAATTACCCGAGAAGTTCAACAGTGTCGTCTGGCTGCGCCAGGGCAAGGACACGCTGGCCCTGGGTAATATCAGCGGGGCCATGGTTTTTCAGAGTTCGGTCATACCGCCGTTGGGAATTCTTTTCACTCCTTGGCATCTGGAATACTTGGCGCTCTGGAGCGCGGTGCTGGCTTTGCTGGCGGCTTTGCTTCCGTATTACGTCCTGAAAAGGCATGGCAGGATCCGCCCGTCCACTCTGTTACTGGGCGGAGGCTTTTACCTGTTGTTTATCCTGACTGTTTTAGGAAGAAAATTCTAACCGCTGCGCCAAGGTGCGCAGCGGTCTTTTGATGCACTTCGTTGTGATAACAACGTCTCATTCTTAAGTTCAAGGGCAGGAAGCGAAGGGCCGTCGGCACGGCCGGGGATTGTTCTAGCCGGCCTCTCCGTCTTCGGGCGGGCCGGCCGGTGTTTCGGGTTCCGGTACAGGCTCGGGGATCGGAGCCGGTTCGCACGGTGCGCAAAACTGCTGCTTGGCCGCGAGAAAGGCGTGGTAATGCCGCTCTTCATCGGCTGCCATGTGGCTGAGGACGGTTTGGATCTCGGGAATGGGGATCTTCTCACACAGTTCGAGATAACCCCGGTGGGCTTTGGCTTCGTCTTCCATGTTCTGCTCTAAAGCCGTACAAAGATCATTGGTGTACCTCAGGTACTTGGCCCGCCAGTCGATCCAATGCCCGCTGTGGAAGGAACCGTAGCGGGGATCAACCCCGAGATGGCGCAGCATACGGCCCAGTTGTTCCAGGTGGTTCAGTTCCTCGAAGGCGATGGGGCGCAGCAGTCCGTCAAACTCGGGTTGATCGAAAACCACGGCCTGGTAAAGGTAGGTCGTCATGGCGGACAGTTCGGAATCTTTGCCGGCGTAGGCCTCATAGAGCCAGGCCGCGTAAGTAAAGTACGGTTCGGGGATTGTCATAGGAACGGGTTGTTCGCTCGCCGCGGGCAGGAGAAGGACCTGCCCGGGATAGATTCTGTCGGGATGCTGCAGGTTGTTCAACCGGATTAACTCAGACATACTCACTGAATAAGCCTGGGCGATCTTGTAAAGAGTGTCTCCAGCCTGTACGACATAATGTTGGTAATCCACAGAATTCCCCCCTTTCGGTCTATTGTCGATCTACTATATTCGTACCGTCCGGGGATGGTTATTGGATAATTATGTTTCATGAAATGGACAGGTCCGGCGTAGGATTATAGAAGAGACGGCGGGAGCGGAACCGGCCGTAAGTCGGGAGTTTTCTGAGGAGGAATAAGAGATGAGTCGGGCTGTTTTAAGGGGAATCAGTGCGTCGTTACTGGTCACGGTTTTGACTTTGCTGGCAGGAATGCTCTGGAACGCGACGGGGCTGGCTTTTGTGAGCGTATCCGCCCTGGTCAATCTGGGACTCTTATTCAGCTGTCTGGCCGGTGGTTACCGCGCCGCCAAGGACAGCGGCCTCTGGTTCTTGGGGGGGATTGCCGGAGCGGGGTATGTCGCGCTGGGGGCACTGCTCCTCGCCTTGTTTCTGCCGCTCAGCCCCGCGGGAGTGTTTCAGATCATGTCGGAAGGAGCGGCCCTGGGTCTCGTCGCGGGGCTCATGGGAATCAGGGGAAAGAGAAAATTCAGAGGCCCCGCTTTCCTGGGGAATTCCGGGCGTTCTCACGCCTGGGCGGGGTTAGACAGGGGCTATAGAGTCGGGGAGCAAGATGAAGGCCAAAATGAAGATGAAGATGAAGACGACGGGAAGGGCAGCGGCTGGTGTGAGCGGGCGGAAGAGAGAGACTGGGAGCCGGAGACGGAAATTTCCGAGCCTGGAGGTTCGGCGCGGGCATCTGCCAATATTCCTCTGTTTTCCCCGAGTCCGGGGGAGGAGCGGCAGCCGGAGTGGATGTGGGGAGAAAAAGTGAAACCCGGGCCGGAACCCGGGTTACCTTCGGTAGATGAAGGAAGGGCGGAGAAAAAAGCGGCCTGGGGGATTAACCGGGGGGGCAAGAGGAAGGAATCGGACGGGTGGGCGGAAGAAACCGCGGATATCCCGGAACGGGAAGTCGTGCCGAAGAGGGCGATGGTCCCCGCAAAGGGGCGTTCCCCCTGGTGGGAAGAGGATGTCGGCATCGGGAAGTAAAACGGAAATTTCGTACTCGTTACGCCGAGCTATCCGAGATGCAAGCAAATGGCTATCGAAAGACCGCATTTGTTCGGCGCTCGAGGAGGCCACCGCCCGGGTTTGGGCCGTTGCCTGCTCACTGATGGTGGCGACCAGAGATATTTCCGAGGCGATCCGTTCCGAACCGAGTGAGATTTTCTCCAGGAAGCCGGAGACTTCCCGGATTTGCCGGTTAACCACCAAGGTGCTCTGCTTAATTTTCCGAAAGGCCTCTTCTGTCTCCGCGATGACCCGGGTACCGACGCGGACAACTTTCTTCTCCGCGTCCATACCGGCCACCGCGTGCTCCGGATTCGAGCGAATATCTTGAATGATTCGCTTACGCAATTCACACGTTTTGACAAGGGGAGCACGGGTTAGTATAATGAACAGTGAAGGTGGTATCGAGATAGACCGGTCGCAATGCCATCATAAGAAAATGAAATAATACCCAAGGGATCATATCATAAGAAATGCTTAAACTCAAGGAACATGAAAAACGGCGCAACCGACTGTCAGAGAGAAGATCGGCATGCTGAGAGGTCTTTCGGTACGGACGCCGGGGTCGCATGGGAGAGGCAGGGGGGAAATACAGTACTTCCTGACGGCGGAGTCCGTTAAAGCCCGCACGAGATGCCCGCGGCGGAATCTGGGTGTGGGGGCCGGGGTCCGGCAGCCCGAGTCCCCGCTGGCAAAAAAGGTGGTACCGCGAAGCTCTTCGTCCTTTTAGGGGATGAAGGGCTTTTTGTATAGTTTAGCGAGCGGATTTGGAAAGGGGTTGGCAAAGATGCCGGAGGAGCAGAAAACGGGATCCGGGATCCAAATGGCCGGAGTCTACGAACCGAAGCGGGTTGAAAGCAAGTGGTATGCGTACTGGGAGGAAAACGGCTTTTTCCGCCAGGAAGCGGACAAGAGCCGCAGGCCGTTTTCAATTGTCATGCCGCCGCCGAATGTGACGGGGTCTCTTCACATGGGCCACGCTCTGAACGATACGGTTCAGGATGTGCTGACCCGTTTTAAGAGGATGCAGGGGTATAATACCCTTTGGCTGCCGGGAACGGATCACGCCGGGATCGCGACTCAGGCCAAAGTGGAGGAACAGCTGGCCAAAGAAGGGACGAGCCGGGAAGAGTTGGGGCGGGAGCGCTTCTTGGAACGGGTCTGGGATTGGAAACGTCAGTACGGCGGACGCATTACCCGACAGCTGCGGCGCTTAGGGGCTTCCTGCGACTGGTCCCGCGAACGTTTTACGCTGGATCAGGGGTGTTCCGAAGCGGTGAGAGAAGTCTTTGTCGATCTTTATCATAAAGGCTTGATCTACCGGGGAAACTACATTGTCAATTGGTGTCCGCACTGCCACACCACTATTTCCGACATCGAGGTTGAACACGTGGATCATGCCGGGCATCTTTATTACTTGCGTTATCCCCTCAAAGGAACGGATGAGTTTTTAACCGTGGCCACGACCCGTCCCGAGACGATGCTGGGGGATACGGCGGTGGCGGTGCACCCTGAGGACGAGCGCTACAGGCATGTGATCGGCCGGACTGTGGTTTTGCCCTTGGTCGGACGGGAAATCCCGGTTATCGCCGATGACTACGTGGAACGCGAGTTTGGCACGGGGGCGGTCAAGATCACCCCGGCCCACGATCCGAATGACTTCGAAATGGGACTTCGTCATAACCTGCCTGCGGTCGCGGTTCTTGACCGGGAGGCCAGGATGAACGAGAACGCGGGAAAATACCGGGGAATGGATCGTTATGAAGCCCGCAGGGCGATCGCCGCCGACCTGGAAGCGGCCGGGGTTTTGGTACGGACCGAGGATCATGCGCACGCAGTGGGGGAATGTTACCGTTGTGCCACCGTCATTGAACCTCTGGTGAGCCGGCAATGGTTTGTCAAGATGGAACCCTTGGCCAAACCGGCTATGGAAGCGGTGCGCGGGGGCCGGTTGGAATTTGTGCCGGCGCGCTTCACCAAGATTTATTTGGGTTGGCTGGAGAACATCCGGGACTGGTGCATTTCGCGGCAATTGTGGTGGGGTCATCAGATTCCGGTTTGGTATTGTGAGGAATGCGGAGCGGAAATCTGTGCTAAGGAAGATCCGGCTCTCTGCCCATCCTGCGGTTCCCGGAATTTGCGGCAAGACCCGGATGTGCTTGACACCTGGTTCTCATCCGGGCTTTGGCCGTTTTCTACGCTCGGCTGGCCTCGGATGACGCCGGAACTGGAACAGTTCTATCCGACGTCGGTACTGGTGACGGCACGGGACATCATTTTCTTCTGGGTGGCACGCATGATTTTCATGGCCCTGCAGTCTCGGGGAGAGGTGCCTTTCCGCCGGGTCATGATCCATGGCTTGGTCCTGGATGCGCAGGGCAGGAAAATGAGCAAGTCCCTGGGCAACGGGATCGATCCCATTGAGGTGATAGACCGGTATGGGGCTGATACCCTGCGCTTCATGCTCATTACGGGCAACACCGCGGGTAATGATTTGCGTTTCCATCCGGAGCGGTTGGAGGCGACTCGAAATTTTGCCAATAAGGTCTGGAACGCCTCGCGCTTTGTCTTGATGAATGTGGGGGATTTTGAGGAAGGGCCCAGAGGAGACTTGACCCAAGCGGACCGATGGATCCTGTCACGCTACTCAGCGACTGTGGCCGGGGTGACGGAGGCCTTGGAACAATTCGATTTGGGTGAAGCGGGCCGGACACTCTATGAGTTCATTTGGAATGAGTTCTGCGATTGGTATATCGAGCTGTCCAAACCGCGCCTTTACCGGCGGGAGGGGACGGCGGCTCCGGCAGGCGGCCGGGCTCAAGCCGGCGAGGCCTTGGAGGGGATGCCTGCCGCCGCGGGCGACAGCCTGGCCAGGCATACGGCCCAAGCGGTTTTGATCGAGGTTTTAGACGGTACCCTGCGCTTGCTCCATCCCTTTATGCCCTTCCTGACCGAGGAAATTTGGCAGAACCTCAAGCGGCATCTGCCCGGAAGCGCTAAGAGCCTTATGCTGGCCGCCTGGCCGGCCGGAACTGCCTGCCGGGACGAACGGGGAGAAGAGGAAATGCGCCTGGTCATGAACTGCACTAAAGCGATTCGGAATATCCGGGCGGAGATGAATATTTCCCCGGCCAAGAAGGCGGAAGCAATTATTGTGGTTCCGGACGAGGAGAGCAGGCGGATGCTTGAGGCCGGCCGAGAAGACCTCCGGCAGCTGGCGGGAGTTGCCAAACTGGATCTGGTCCCCGAACTGGCCGGTAAAGTCTCACAGGCGGCGGGTGCCGTATTGGAAGGAATTCAGATCTATGTCCCCTTGCGCGGTCTCTTGGATATAGACAAAGAAATTGCACGGATTGAGAAGGAGATTGCGCAAACGGTGCAAGAGGAAGCCAGGCTGGAGAAGAAACTGAACAATCCGGGGTTTGTGGCGAAGGCCCCGCCTGAGGTGGTTATGAAGGAACGGGAGAAACTGGCAGCGGCCGGCGGCCGTCGGCAGGCCCTGGAGGAACGGTTAAAAGGACTGTCCGATTAATGCCTGCGGAAGCCCGAAAGGTGTCAGCGGAGAAAGGGAGCGAAGAGATGGAGAAAGCGCCGACGGCAAAGCGGGGTCTTGAGGAGCCGCAGCGGGAAGCAGGCGTGGCGCGGGCGGAAAAATCCCGTGAGATGGAGGCGGCTCGGCAAGGGACAACAGGATCGGAGGCACCGGCCCAGGGGTACAGAAACGTAAAACCGGAGGGGATACCCGCGGCGGAGTACGGAGAAACCGCGCCGGAAGGGACGTCCGCCGAGGGTTACGGAAACGCAAAGCCGGAGGGGATGCCCGCGGCGGAGCACGGAGAAACCCTGCCGCAAGGGACGTCCGCCGCGAAGTACGGTCGGGTGTCGGAAGAAGAGTATGGGGAGGCCTTGGCCTATCTGGTTGGGCTCACGAAATTCGGCATGAATTTCGGGCTGGACCGGATCCGGGAACTCCTCAGGCGCCTGGGGAATCCGGAACAATCCCTCAGAATCATTCATGTGGGGGGCACAAACGGGAAGGGCTCGACAACGCTTATGACTGCGGAAATCTTGCGGGCGGCGGGCTGTAAAGTGGGGATGTTTACCTCTCCCCACCTGCACGATTACCGGGAGCGCATGGTGATCAACGGGGAAATGGTGCCGAAAGCCGCAGTCGTCAGGCTCATCGAACGCCTGAAACCGCACCTGGAAGAGATGGTGGCTCAAGGGCTGGAGCATCCCACGGAGTTTGAAGTGAACACGGCCATGTGTCTGGTGTATTTTGCCGAGGAAGAGGTAGATTTTGCCCTCTTAGAGGTCGGATTGGGCGGAGAAATCGATTCGACGAACGTCGTCCGACCCCTTGTCAGCGTGATTACCAATGTGGGCATGGATCATATGGACTATCTCGGGCCCGACATCCCGGCGATTGCCCGTAACAAGGCGGGGATTATCAAGCCGCATTCGGTTGTGATTACCGCAGCCAGGCGTCCGGAGGTTGTGGCTATTCTGCGGGAAAGGGCCCGGGAAGCCGGGGATCCTTTTTGGCAGGTGGGGGAAGATGTGCGCTGGGAGAGCCGCTGGAGCGGAGAAACGGAGCAGGAATTTGATTTATACGGTCTGTATGGTGCTTACCCCAAATTACACCTCACACTGATCGGCGCCCATCAGCTTGAGAATGCGGCCACAGCGGTGACGATATGCGAGATTTTGCGGGTCGCTTACGGGGTCACAATTCCCCGCCCTGCTATTTATGCGGGGCTTAAGCGAGCGAAGTGGCCCGGACGACTGGAATTGCTCAGTGTGACTCCCAAGGTTTTACTGGACGGAGCGCACAATTATGACGGGGCCAGGGTCCTGGTTCAAAGTCTGCCCCTGTTCCAACGCCGGCGTTTGGTGTTCGTTTTGGGTATGTTGGCGGATAAAGAACGGGAGCGGGTGGTGGATCTTTTGGCACCGTTGGCGGACGAAATCATCGTGACCAAACCGAATTCGCCCCGCGCCGGAGACTGGCAGGCGCTGGCTCGTATCGCGGCCCAATACGGCCGCCCGGTCTCCTTAGTGGAGGACCCGGAAGAAGCGGTTTCTTCGGGATTGCAGCACTTGGGTCCGGAAGATATGCTTTGTGTCACCGGTTCTCTTTATATGCTGGCCGCGGCGCGGCCGGCCTTGCTGCAAAGGCTGGGCCGTTCAGGGCCTGCCGGCGGAGAAGCCGAAAGGTCCGGAGAGAATCCGGCCGCGGTTAACTCAAACTGTTAGTTAATTGTAAGCGGCGATGGCGGAGACGGCAGCTGCGTTTATAGGAGTGGCTGAGCTCAAACCGTTGATGACGGGGGGGCAATGAGTAAGCGGCGTTTTAATGTTTAAGTGATAAAGGTTTTGGCAAGAATAACTTTGGAACAAGGTAAGCAGCCCGAACAGGGTATAAACTCGTGAAAAAAATTGCTTTTCTAAGAGATAGTGATATAATTAGTTTACACTTTTTCACGCTTGTGAAAGGTGAGAAATGGGGGATCTTGTTGAAGACACTAAAAATTCCGGAGGCAACCATTATCCGGCTTTCGGTTTATTCTCGGTACTTAACGGAGGTAGACCGTAAGGGGATTATTACAATTTCCTCCGGCGACATTGCCGAGGGCGTTGGTGTCAGCCCGGCTCAAGTCAGGAAAGATCTGGCTTATTTCGGAGAGTTCGGTACGCGCGGGGTGGGTTACAACGTCAAAGATTTGCGCCGCCACATCTTGAAGATTTTGGGGCTCAGTGTGGATTGGAGCGTGAGTCTGGTCGGCCTAGGAAATCTTGGCTTGGCTTTGTCCAGTTACAAAGGTTTCCGGGAACGCGGCTTTGTGATCACAAGCGTTTTCGATAGCGATCCCCAAAAGGTCGGAACTTTTGTCCACGGTGTTGAAGTTATGCCGGTAGAACGTCTGGAAGAGGTTGTAAGGCAAAATCGCACCCAAATCGGGATTATTTGCGTGCCGTCCGCGGCGTCGCAGGAGATTGCGGATAAGTTGGTCCGGGCCGGAGTGCAGGCTATTCTTAATTTTGCACCCGGTGTTCTTAATGTCCCTCCGGAGATTGAATTGCGCAATGTGGATTTAGCGGTGAATCTGGAAGTGCTCACGTTCAATGTCGGAGCGCAGCGCTTCTAAGGCGCTGCCTGAGTCGGACACTTTTGACGCAGTCATGCGGCTGCGCTTGGGAGATTTACGGGGCCGGGGATTTTAGCGAACAAACGGCATAAAGGGCTGGGTAACAGGGAAGTTGCCTGTCAGCGCGGCAAAGAGGTTGGGAGATACGGTAGCGTGTCTTCCAACCTTTGCTATTTGGGGAACCACTCTTTGGGGACGGGTTGGGTTGGGGTCTCTTCGGTCCATCGGTCGATGGCGGCCGTAGAAAGCTGCACTCGCGCAGCGCTGTTGTATAGTAGTTTACCCTGTATTATAATAAGGCAAAAGAAAGAGGGGAAATTGCGAATGGGAGTTCGAAAGGCGGAACTTGTCCTTTATGACACAACTTTGCGCGACGGGGCACAGGGAGAAGGAATTCACTTTTCCGTGAAGGACAAAATCCTTTACGTCCGGAAAATGGCCGCTATAGGTGTGCCTTATATTGAGGCGGGTTGGCCGGGCGCTAATCCCAGAGATGAGGAGTTTTTTGCCGCGGCCGGAACACTGGTTTTAGGCGAGGTGAAACTGGCGGCCTTTGGCAGTACGTGCCGGATCGGGGAGGCCCCCGAGGAGAGTGAAATCCTCAAGCGCCTTTTGGATTCCGGTGCGGGCGTCGTGACGATTTTCGGCAAGGCGTGGGACTTGCACGTGACCGATGTCCTGCGGGCTTCCCGGGAGGAGAACTTGCGCTTGATCAGGGAATCTGTGGCCTTCCTTGTCCGGGCGGGCAGGGAAGTCATTTTTGATGCCGAACATTTTTTTGACGGGCGCAAGGAGAACCCCGCCTACGCCTTGGAGTGCGTGAGGGCGGCGACCGAGGGTGGAGCGAGTGTGGCCGTCCTCTGCGATACGAACGGAGGAGCGCTTCCCCAAGGGATTACCGCGGGGGTTGAAGCGGTGAAGAAAGCGTTTCCCGGCTTGGTTCTCGGCATCCATGCCCACAATGACGGGGGTCTGGGTGTCGCCAACAGCCTGGCGGCGGTAGAGGCGGGTGTTACGCAGGTGCAGGGCACCTGGAACGGATTCGGCGAAAGGTGCGGCAACGCCAACTTGAGTACACTGGTGCCCTGGCTGCAGTTGAAGCAGGGCTATGTTCTTCTCCCGGAGAAGGCTTTGCCCCAATTGACAAGTCTTTCCCGTTATGTGTCCGAGTTGGCCAATGCCAAGTTTGACGAAAAGCAGCCTTTTGTGGGCAGAAGCGCCTTTGCGCATAAAGCGGGGATGCACGTCGACGCGGTTCTCAAAAATGAGAGGACTTTTGAGCATATCGATCCGGAAACTGTGGGCAATGAACGGCGAATCCTGATCTCGGACCAGGCGGGCCGGGCAAATATCTGGGAGAAGATGCGGAAGTTCGCACCCGGGATTTTGAAAGACGACCCCAGGGTGGAACAAGCGATGCTTAGGATCAAAGAGCTGGAAAATAAGGGTTTTCTCTTTGAGACGGCGGATGGGAGTCTGGAATTATTGCTGCTGCGCATTCTCGGATGGTTTGAACCGCCGTTTGAGATGCTTGACTATCATGTCTGGAGCGATCCCCTGCGCGGTGAACTCGATTCCGTGGCAGTGGTGAAAGTCCAGGTCGGGGAAAAACAGGTGCACATCGCCTCAGAGGGCAATGGGCCGGTCAATGCTCTGGACCAGGCCTTGAGAGAGGCTCTGCGCGCGTTCTTTCCGGCCTTGGCGGAGAGCGAACTGGTTGATTACAAGGTGCGCGTTCTGGATGGTTCCAGGGGAACGGAAGCGGTGGTCAGGGTGGTGGTGGAGACCCGTTTGGGGACAGAGACCTGGGGAACCATCGGCGTGTCGACCAATATTTTAAAAGCCAGCGCTCAGGCTTTGCTGGACGGCTTGTATCTGGCGATCCGGAGGACGGAGGGCGGAAGCCGATAATCCGGACGACGGAATAGGGTCATCCGGACGAAGGGGATCAGTCAGGATAGGGACGACGGGGGTTTGTTGTGCCTGGTTCTAAGGGCAGTCTGCCGGCTCAGGATTCCTCAGCGCGCAGGCAATTCTTGCGGCTCTGCCCGCACATAGTTCAGGATTCACATAGTTTTGGATCCGGATAGTTTATACCTCGGATAGTTAAGGACCAGAGTAGTTTGGGATGAAACGGAGTTTTTCGGGGACGGACGGCAAAACTAAGCCGAAACCCGGGGAATTCCCTTTTTTGATCACTTCTGCTGACAAAGAGAAGAGAATACTGTATAATGTATACATAATCCATGGCCCCTTATCCGTGGTCCATGGTCCATTATTCGCAAAGAGAGGTAAAGTTTATGCGCCAGGAAAAGGATTTCTTGGGCTCCCGCGAGGTGCCCGATGAGGTTTATTATGGGATTCAGACGCTGCGGGCGGTTGATAATTTTCCGATTACGGGGTACCGGCCTCATGAGGAACTCATCCGTGGTCTGGCTTTGGTCAAGGCAGCCGCCGCACGGGCCAATATGGAGACCGGATCTTTAAACAAGACGATCGGTGAGGCCATTGTGCAAGCGGCCGAGGAAATCGCCTCCGGCCGTTTGCATGAGTCTTTTGTTGTCGACGTGATCCAGGGAGGGGCCGGCACGTCGATGAACATGAATACCAATGAGGTGATCGCGAACCGCGCGATTGAAATTCTCGGGGGGGAAAAGGGGGATTATGCCAGAGTTCATCCCAATTCCCACGTCAACATGGGGCAGAGTACCAATGATGTCTTTCCCACCGCTGTCCGCATCGCCTGTCTCAATGTCAGTCAGGCCTTGCTCTCCGGGTTGTCCGAGCTGCGGCAGGCTTTCGAGAGGAAAGCGGAGGAATTTGACGGGGTTCTCAAGATGGGGCGGACGCATTTGCAGGATGCGGTGCCCATCCGCTTGGGCCAGGAGTTTTCCGCCTATGCCCGGATGATTGGACGGGACAGGAAACGCCTGGAAAACGCTGTCACTTCCTTGGAAGTGGTCAATATGGGCGCGACGGCGGTAGGAACCGGGCTGAACGCCGACCCGGCCTATATCGCGCGCGTGACCGATATCCTCGGGGAAATCAGCGGTCTGCCCTTACGGCGGGCGGAAAATCTGGTGGATGCCACCCAGAACACGGATGCTTTTTTGGAGGTTTCCGGTTCCCTGAAGACTCTGGCGGTGGATTTGTCGAAGGTAGCCAATGACCTCCGGCTCATGGCCTCCGGGCCGAGGGCAGGTCTCAAGGAGATCAACCTGCCGCCGCAGCAACCGGGGTCGTCCATCATGCCCGGGAAAGTCAACCCGGTGATCCCCGAGGTGGTCAACCAAGTGGCTTTTCAGGTGCAGGGGAACGATTTGACCGTGTCTTTGGCCTGCGGGGCGGGACAGCTGGAACTGAACGTCATGGAACCGGTGATCGTTTTCAATCTCCTGCAGTCTTTGGACATTTTGCGCAATGTGGTTCGGGTCTTCCGGGAGCGCTGTGTCGTGGGGATCACAGCGAACGGAGAACGCTGTGCGCAGATGGTGGAAAACAGTGTCGGCGTGATTACGGCGATCAATCCTCATGTCGGATATGAGGTCGCTTCGGCCATAGCCAAGGAGGCGATCAACAGCGGGCGCCCCGTGCGGGAAATAGTTCTGGAAAAAGGGGTTCTCACGGAGGAGGAGTTGAACATCATTCTCCACCCGCTGGAAATGACCAATCCCGGAATTGCGGGGGCGAAATTGCTCAAACGCTAGAATTTCCCCTAAGTTTCTCGTTTTCTCTACTTTTCTCTTGCTTCTTGCGAACCCACTCGGAAAATGCTACACTAAGACTAATGTATTCTGCAGCCAGGAGCTCTCGGCCCTGGCTCGTTTCTGTGAGTGTTGGGGGTCGAAAGATGGCGGTTGGCCGTAACTCGTCCGGTACAGGCAGGGCGATCCTGCTGATTCTCTCAGGGGCCGCGTTAGGTACCTTGGTTGGTTTCGGCTTAGAGAAATATGGGATTTTGACTCCTTTTTTGCGGCCGGCCGTAATCGACGTCCCGTCACACACCTATTTGGATTTCTTTTTCCTCTCTCTGTCCTTTGGCTTTCGCCTGAACATCACGGCCGCCACCTTGCTGGGGGCTCTGGGAGGGTATTACCTGTCAAGGAAGTGGTAATCTCATGCTTGTTCTGGCCTCATCCTCTCCGAGAAGGCGAATGCTCCTCGGCGACTGGGGTTATGAGTTTGCGCTGGTCTTTCCGACGGTGAAGGAGGAATTGCCCGCGGGGATACCGCCCGAGACCGGGGTGCGTATCTTGGCCGAATGGAAAGCCGAAGCGGGTCTGGTCCGGTGGCTAAAGGACGGGGGCGGGCATGAGGACGTGATTTTGGCCGCGGATACGCTGGTCGTGCTCGGCGGGCAGACTCTGGGAAAACCGGCGGGAGCGGAGGAAGCGGCGGCCATGCTGCTGAGGCTGAGCGGCAAGGAACACTCGGTTCTGACCGGAGTGGCACTCCGTGACGGAGTCCGCCTCGAGTCCGGCTGGGTGGAGACGAGAGTGTGCTTTCGTGACCTTTCCCCGGCAGAGATTGCAGCCTATGTCCGGACCGGCGAGCCTTTGGATAAAGCTGGGGCCTATGGTATCCAGGGGCCGGCCGGGGCTTTTGTCCGGGAATTCACAGGTTCTTTGAGCAATGTCATCGGCTTGCCCATGGAGTATGTGGCGGAGCGGCTCGAGGCGTGGGGGATTCGGCAGGAAAGGCATCGCCCTGCGTGAGGTGGATGATGGATTACCGGCGGCTTAAAGATTTGCCTGAGGAGATGTTTCCCCGGGAACGGCTTTTCCGGCTGGGTCCGGAAGCGCTGTCCAACCGGGAGATTTTGGCGGTCCTTCTGCGCACGGGTTGCAAAGGGGAAAATGTTTTGGACTTGGCGGAGCGGCTGCTCACGGAATCAGGCGGTCTGGCCGGTTTGGGCCGGCAGACGGTTCACGACTTGGCCCGGCAGCACGGTTTGGGCCAGGCCAAAGCTTCGGTCATCAAAGCGGCCCTGGAATTGGGCCGGCGTTGTGTGACGACTGACCCTTTGACAAGACCGGTGGTCAATTCCCCTCAGGATGTCGCTCATTTGGTGATGGAGGAAATGCGCTATCTGGACCGGGAACATTTCCGGGTGGTGAGTCTGACGACGAAAAACCACGTCCTCGGCATTACCCCGATTTCGGTGGGTTCGTTAAATTCCTCCCTGGTCCATCCGCGGGAGTGTTTTAAAGAGGCCATCCGCCGCAACTCCAACGCGATTATCCTCTTGCACAACCACCCGAGCGGGGATCCGACGCCGAGCCAAGAGGATGTCGAGGTGACCCGGCGCTTGGCCGAGGGCGGATCACTGTTAGGGATTGAAGTGCTAGATCATGTAATTATTGGAGATAACAGGTACATAAGCCTTAAAGAACGAGGAATATTATAAGTAGTCTGGTTCAGGGAAGGGGTTATTCAATAATGCGCTTTGGCAAAGATTTAGGGATCGACTTGGGTACGGCCAACACCTTGGTCCACGTGCGCGGGAAGGGAATCGTCGTGCGGGAACCGTCGGTCGTCGCCATGGATATGGACAATAAGGCCCCCCTCGCTGTGGGAGACAAGGCGAAAGAAATGATCGGGCGCACGCCCAGTCACATCGTGGCCATTCGTCCCCTCAAAGACGGAGTCATATCGGATTTTAACGTAACCCAGAAAATGCTGAAATATTTTATTTCCCGGGCTCTGGGTTCCGATTCGCCTTTCGCCCGTCCCCGGGTGGTGATTTGCGTTCCCTCCGGGGTGACGCCTGTTGAGGAACGGGCGGTGAAAGAAGCCGCGCTGGCGGCGGGAGCTAAAGACCCCATCATTATGGAGGAACCTATGGCGGCCGCTATTGGGGCGGGGTTGCCGGTCAGTGAGCCGACCGGAAACATGATTGTCGATATCGGCGGCGGCACCACCGAAGTGGCCGTAATTTCTCTGGGAGGGATCGTGACCAGCCGCTCTATCCGGGTGGCAGGGGATGAGATGGACGACGCCATCGTGGCGCACATCAAACGCCGTTACAACCTCATGGTCGGTTACCGTACCGCCGAGGACATCAAGACGGAGATCGGTTCGGCTTATATGGCGGAAAAAGGGATTACTTATGCGGTACGCGGCCGGGACCTTTTGACCGGACTGCCCAAGACCATTGAAGTGACGGCGGAGGAGATCCAGGAGGCCCTGCAGGAGCCGGTGATGGCGATCGTGGATGCGATTAAATCCTGTTTAGAGAAGACACCGCCCGAGTTGGCGGCCGACATTATGGATCGCGGAATTATGATGGCGGGGGGAGGATCTCTCTTACGCCATCTCGATCAACTCATCGCGGATGAGACCTGCATCCCGGTGCACGTGGCGGAGGATCCTTTGTCTTGCGTCGCTCTGGGGACGGGGCGGGTTTTAGAAGACAGCGAAATCATGAAGAAAATCTCCTCTCTGCAGAAAAGTTAGTCGGCTGAGGGAAAAGTGTGGAAGCTGGGGGAAAGCACGGTGGGGAGAAGGGTTAATCTGACGGGAATCGCGGTTCTCGTCTTCTTTCTATTGTTGGGTATTCTGGTGAGCATGCGTTTGACCGGTTTGGGCCGAACTTTTCCCAATCCGGTGGGGGGGGTGATCCAACGGCTGGCGAGTCCGGTGGAAAACGTTATTCTCAGTGTGGGTAACCGGATTAAGAGAGATACACGCGCCCTCTGGAGCTTCGACCAGGTCGAGAAGGAAAATGTGGCTCTGCGGCGGGACGTGAACAAACTGACGGGGGAGAACCTGAGTCTCAAGGAACAGATTCTGGCCGGAATGCGCTATGCGGCTCTCGACCAAGGGGAGTTTCGCAGTCCCGCTCTGGACAAGTACGCGAAGGTGGGGGCGACGATCATCGACCGCAATCCGACGGCCTGGTATCAGACTCTGACCCTGAATCGGGGCAGTGCGGACGGAGTGGCGGTCAATGATCCGGTCATCGCGAATTTGGGCTTGGTAGGCAAGGTGGTATCCGTGACGGCTAAGACAGCCGAAGTGCTGCTGATCACGGACGGGCAGGGACAGGTGAGCGCCCTGGTGCGGGGGAGCTCCGGCAACCCCACCTTCGGCATCGTTCAGGGCACCTACAAGGCGGGATCGCGGCTGACCTCGACCGGGCACCTGGAGATGCTGTTTCGCCGTGCCGACAAGGTCAACGTCGGGGACTTGGTCCTGACCTCAGGCTTGGGAGGGGTGTACCCGGTGGATATACCCGTAGGCAAGGTCCAAGAAGTACAGCTGGACAAAACCGGCCTTCTAAAAACAGCGTATATTGACCCCCTGGTGAACTTTGATTCCCTGGAAGAAGTCTATATCGTGAAGACGGTTGGGGGAAAGTGAAATGAGACGCTTTCTGATTTTGGCTTTTCTTCTTTTTCTCACTTTGGTTCTTCCGGGGACGCTGTTCCACCTGTTGGCCTGGTCCGGAATCAAGCCGGATTTAACCATGCTCCTCGTCATCTACATTGCTCAGCACAGCCGGCCGGCCAGCGCTCTGGCCTGGGGTTTGGGGGCGGGGTTGGTAGAAGATCTCTATTTGGGGCATTTTGTCGGTATGTACTCCCTGACCCTGACTGTTGTGGCGCTCCTGACCCTCTACCTGAACAGCCGTTGGTACCGGGAAAATTTTATCTTGACGGTCTTGCTCGTTTTTTTGGTCACGGCGGTCGGGCAGCTCCTGATCGGTTTTTTGGGGTTCGGGGCTGGGCTGAGTTGGTCGGCGGGAGATATTTTCCGCGTTGTGCTGGGGGTTTCCGTTTACAATGCCGTCCTGGTTTTGGTCACATATCCCTGGATTCATCGCTCGTTTATGCAGGGCTGGCTGAGGTACCAGGCCAAGTATGAACGCTGAAAGGGAGTGAGGTCTCGTGGAGGAAAAAGAGCGCAAACCGTTCAGACGCAGGCTGAGAGGCTTGACGGCGGTGGTGTTCCTGGTTTTCGGCATCCTGATCTTTAACCTGTGGCACTTGCAGATCGCGGAGGGTTCTTATTACGCGGCGATGGCGCGGGGGAATGTCATGAGGCTCGTACCTCTGCCGGCGACCCGCGGAGATATTGTGGACAGGAGCGGGGAACTCCTGGCGACCAGTGTGCCTGAATTCGCTTTGACCTTGGACTGGCTCGATCTGCAGAAATCGATGAGCGCGGACTGGAAGGATGTCATTTTGCGCTTGGCGGGCTTTGTCAAGCCTTACTGGCCGAATCAGGCCGAATCCGTCCAGAATATTGAAGAGGACATCCTGGTCATGATTCAAGACCATCAATGGGTGCGCTATCGGCCGATGACGATTCTGCAGAACGTGCCCAAGACGCTGCGCGCGACGGTGGCCGAACACCAGGAGGAACTGCCGGGAGTCAGCGTGGACGCGGTTCCTGTCCGTTATTACCCGCAGCACACTTTGGCCGGGCAGGTTCTCGGCTATGTCCGGCAGATCAGCAAAGGGGAGATCAGTCAGTTCGACGAGAATCCGGACGCTAAGAAGGCAGGTTTTCGTTACCAGCCGGGGGATATGGTCGGGAAGATGGGAGTGGAAAAAGCCTATGATTTTTGGCTGCGCGGTGTGGAAGGCGAAGAACAAGTCGAAGTGGACAACAATGCCCGTCCGGTGGCTAAGACAGTGCTCAAACAGCCTCAACCCGGAAAAACGATTCATCTGACCCTGGACGCCAAGCTCCAAAGTGTGGTCGAGAACTCACTGGAGCAGATCATTAAGGGGCTGCAGCGGCAGAATCCGAACGCCAAAGCCGGGGCGGCGGTGGTGATCGATGTCAACACCGGCCAGATCCTAGCCATGGCTTCCGAACCGGCTATGGATCCAAACGCTCTGATCGGAAATATCTCGGCGGCGACTGCCTACAAGTATTTTCAGGACAAAGACGCGGCTTCTTTCAACCGGGCTTTGACCGGGCTCTATGCGCCCGGCTCGACGTTTAAAATGATCACCGCCCTGGCGGCGCTCAAAGCCGGGGTCGTAACGCCGACCGAGACGATCAACGATGTCAAGTCTTCCTTGGGTTCGGCGTCCGCGCAGGCTCAGGGCTTCAGCGAATGGGGAGGCAACTATTTCGGGCAGGTGGATCTCTATAAAGCCATCGCCATGTCCTCGGACATCTATTTTCAGGTCGTGGGGGCCCGGGTTTTTAAGGCCAACCCCGGGCTGGTGAAGCAATTGGCCAATGAGGCGGGACTGGGTGAGTACAGCGGGGTGGACCTTCCGGGCGAGGCGAAGGGGATTGCGCCTTCTCCGGCTTGGAAGAAAGCTTATTATGAACCCTATTACAAGAAATTGCTGCAGGAGAAACTGGCCGCTATTGAAACAAAATACGGCGCCGAGATCTCTAAGGCGACGGATGCAAAGCAAAAAGCCAAGCTGCAGCAGGAAGAGGCGGTGCAAAAGAACGACGCCAATGTCTGGTATAATCAGATGGTGGCCCAAAATGTCGATTGGCACCTTTACGACAGCTTCAACAACGCCATCGGACAAGGATATAACTATTATACGCCCTTGCAGCTGGCGAATTATGTGGCGACTATTGTTAACGGAGGGAAGCATTATCAACCCTACATTGTCAATGAAATTACGGATCCGGTGACCGGGAAAGTGATCAGGCAGTACCAGCCCAAACTTTTAAACACCCTTGATGTTTCCCAGAAAGATTTGGATATTGTCAAGAAAGCCATGTCCGATACGACCGCCTATGGAACGGGAGCCATCTTCGGGGATGTGCCCGGGTTTTCCGGCGGGGCCAAGACGGGAACAGCCCAGCTGGGTTCAAAGAATACTCTGGCCGCTCAGACGTACAACGGGACGTTTGTCGCCTTTGCGCCCTACAATCATCCTCAGATCGCCTTCGCCGGAGTTGTCGAATATGCCAATCACGGGGTGGATTCAGCCGGAATGGTGTGTAAGGCGGCTTTTAAGGCATATTTCGGTTGGAAATAACCAAGCGGGGTTGAAAAAACGAGGAAATTGGTCCTCGTTTTTTTCATTGGGAAAAAGGGAATTCCCCTCAGCCTGTAGAACTTATATCAGCGTTCAGAGATCAATACGCGTCGAACATGGACGAGCACTCCCAAAAAACGTAAAAATTCTCAGACACTGGAGGACTGGCTTTGACCCGAATGGAACACATCGCTTTGAAGGGGACCCGGGACGGACTCATACTTTATTTTGATCCGGGGGTGGAGTTCAGCGTTGTATTGGAAGAATTGACAAGGTATTTGAGGGAATCGACGGAGTTCTTGCGGGGGGCGTCTGTGCGCTGCTTTGCCGGAGAGAAGGGATATTCCGATGAGGAGTTACGGGCTCTGAGCGAACTGTTAGGCGAGTATCGGGTGGAACTCGCCGGGTGGCTGAAACCCGAAGAGGTCTATGCGGGTGCGGTCGTCCTGAATCCAAAGGAGTCTCCTCCCTGGCAGGAAGAGGGGATGGCGGAAGGGTCGTGTCTTTTTGTCGATCGGACTCTGCGTTCCGGCCATAGCGTTCAGTACGAGGGAAATGTTGTAGTTTTGGGGGACGTTAACCCCGGAGCTGAGATTGTTGCCGGCGGAAATATCGTGGTTTTAGGAACCTTGCGCGGGGTGGCGCATGCCGGCGCGGCCGGTGACAGGGGGGCAAGTGTGAGTGCGGGCCATTTGATGCCGACTCAGCTGCGTATTGCGGATCTGGTCGCCAGGGGTCCCGATGAGGAAACGGAGACCGTGGGACCGGAAATTGCCCGAATAAAGAATGGCCAACTCTTCGTCGAACGCTTAACCGGCACGATGTGGAGAAGTTCGTTAAGATAAGGGAGGTAGTAAGGAAACATGGGTGAGGTAATTGTCGTGACTTCCGGCAAAGGTGGCGTGGGCAAAACCACGACCACGGCTAATCTGGGAACGGGGCTGGCTTCTGCCGGGCAAAAGGTGGTCCTCGTTGATACCGATATCGGTTTGCGCAATCTGGATGTGGTTATGGGTCTGGAAAATCGAATCGTCTATGACATTGTCGATGTGACGAGCGGCAACTGCCGCCTGCGGCAGGCCTTGATTAAGGACAAGCGTTTTGAGAATCTCTATCTCTTGCCCGCGGCCCAGACGAAAGATAAGACGGCGGTAAGCCCGGAGCAGATGAAGGTCTTGAGCGACGAGCTGAGGACAGACTTCGATTACGCTATTATTGACTGTCCCGCGGGAATCGAGCAGGGCTTCAAAAACGCGATTGCCGGGGCGGATCGGGCGGTGGTCGTGACCACTCCGGAAATGAGTGCCGTACGGGACGCCGATCGCATCATCGGTCTCTTGGAGGCGTCCGAGTTGAGCAATCCGCGTTTGATCATCAACCGGATCCGGCCGCTCATGGTTAAACACGGGGACATGATGGACATGGCGGACATTCTGGATATTTTAGCCATAGAGCTTTTGGGAGTCGTGCCTGAGGACGAGAGTATCATTGTCTCGACGAACAAGGGAGAGCCGGCTGTGCTGGACCGCGGGTCAAAAGCCGGCGAGGCTTACCGGCGGATTACGAGGCGTATTCGCGGTGAGCAGGTTGCGCTCATGAACCTGGATATACCTGACGGACTGATGAATAAATTCAAGAAGCTGCTTGGCTTACACTAGGCACCCGGTTAGGAGGGGAGGATATGTCCTTGTTGGAATTCATTAACCGCATGTTGGGCAAGGAGAACACCTCAAGCAAGAATATTGCCAAAGAGCGTCTGCGCCTTGTTCTCGTTCATGATCGGGCCAGTATTTCCCCCCAGATGCTCAACAAGCTGAAAGAGGATCTTATTCGGGTGATCTCTAACTATATGGATATCGATGAATCGTGTATGGAGGTCAACCTGAGCCAAGATGACCGGGAGGTCGCCTTGGTAGCCAGTATCCCGATCACCCGCATGAAACGGGATTACTCCGTTAGGAGCTGAGGAGAAAAAAGCCGGGGCCAGTTTGGGGCGAGAGGCCAAGAATGATCCAATTTAGCGCGGATTCTTTATTGCGCCGAAGAATATGCGATAAATCAACGCGAACTCCTTATTGCGGAGGAGAATGTGCTATAATGGTTGCGGCGACAAATACAAGCTGCGTGTAAAAGGGGATAACTCATGTCCGAGTGGCGCATTTTCCGAAACCTCGACTTTTTGTTTCTGCTCTTCTTCGGCCTCCTTTTGGGAGCGAGTCTGTTTATTCTCAGTACGGCCTCGCTGAACGTGGACCCGGGTCATCCGTATCACTATGTCAAACTGCAAGCGGTTTGGATCGTGACGGGTCTGGTCTTGGTCGCGGCGGTCGCAGCCTTTGATTACGAGAAAATACGCAGGTTTACCTGGGCCCTGTACGGCATCAATCTGATACTTCTGGCGGCGGTTCTTTTTGTGGGATCAAGCGCTAAAGGAGCGACGCGTTGGATTCCGATCACGTCCACGGTCTCGATCCAACCGTCGGAGTTCGCTAAGCTCTTTATCATCATTACCCTGGCGGACTTTCTGGCGAAGCGGCAAGGAAAACTCAACCGCTTCCGGGACTTCCTGGCGCCGTTTCTTTTCGTACTGGTCCCGCTGGTTTTGGTTTATAAGCAGCCGGACTTGGGAACATCCATGGTTTTCGTCGCCATCTTTATCGTCATGATGTTTGTCGCCGGGGCGAATCCCCGGAAGTTCGGCTCACTGGTGCTGGGGACGGTCCTGGTGGTCGGCTTGGCTCTTTGGCTTCATTTCGCACACGGCTTGCCGCTTCCCCTCAAGGACTATCAGCTGCAGCGCCTGATCATTTTTGCGAACCCGGCGGCGGATACCACAGGAGGCGGCTATCATGTGACCCAATCGATCTGGGCCATCGGTTCGGGAGGGTTGTGGGGCAAGGGTTACCGGCAGGGTACTCAGGGACGGTTTAATTTTTTGCCCGAGCACCATACGGATTTTATCTTTTCGATCGTCGGTGAAGAGTTTGGTTTTATCGGGGCCGTGACTCTCTTGTTTATCTATTTGATTTTCATCCTCAGGGCGGTGGGCATCGCCGCCAAATCCCGGGATCTGTACGGGATGCTGCTTTCGACCGGGGTGGTTGCCATGTTCGTTTTTCACATTCTGATCAATGTCGGGATGACCTCCGGAATCATGCCGGTTACCGGGATTCCCTTGCCTCTGATCAGTTACGGGGGGAGCACCATGTGGGCCAATATGGCGGCGGCGGGATTACTTTTGAGCGTTAATCTGAGGCGGCAGAAGCTTTTGTTCTAATCTGTCCGGGGAAAAAGACCAAAGTGGGTGGTCTTTTTTTTTGTCCTCTTTCATAGGGTTGAAGTAGGAGGTGTACGAGCCTCGCCAATGCGTTGTGAAGTGAGGGGACGCCGGATGAACCCGTATGAACGCTGGGATGACTGGGAATGGGAGAAAGCGGTGCAGGAGCTCGGCCGGGGGCGAAACGCGCGCCCGCCCGCGAGGGCCAAAACGGCGAGGGGTCGCCGGGGTTGGCAAGGAGCTTTTGATCACTGGACAGGGGGGCAGAAGAAGACCCTGCTGGCCGCCTTGTTTTTTCTTACGGTTTTTTTCGGTTCCGGGGGAAGAGATCCTTTGTCCGTAGGGGTCGCGGGTGCTTACCGGGCGGCCATGGCCGGCGGCAACTACTTCTTTTCTCTGAACGGAATGGCCAAAGAAGTCATGGGTCTGGGAGGGATCACGAATCCCGCCCTGCCTGTGGATGCCAGTATGGAGGGCAGGTTTTATCCGCCGGTCTCGGGGAAAGTCGTGGCCGGTTTCGGACAGAGGGACAGCAGCGGAGCCGTTCTGGAAGGGATCGATGTCGCCAGTTCGCTGGGGACCCCGGTCGTTTCACCTTATGACGGGGTTGTGAGTGCGGTCACTATGGACCCCAGGCTGGGCAAGGTGGTCAAGTTGGATCTGGGAAACGGCTGGAGCACCGTCTTGGGCAATTTGGGCGACGTGGCCGTGACCCGGGGAGAACGGGTGAAGCAAGGCCAAACCGTGGGGACGGTGGGTTTGTCGGCACCCTTGAAAGAGCCGTGGCTCCATTTTGAACTGCGCAAAGACAACAGGCCGTTAAATCCCTTGCCCTATTTGATTCCTCCTCCGGGCAAACCCTAATCTGATCTCCGGGGCAGCCGTTCGGCTGTTCATAACAACGACGCACCGAAAACGGGGTTTGGGGGTGTAGAGGTTGCAGGTGGGAACGATAGGCGGCGTTCAGCTCAAAGTGCATCCCACTTTTTTCGTGATGCTGGCCTTTTACTGGGTTTTGGGGCTGGGACCCCAGGCTCTTCTGGTCTTTGCCCTGGTGATAGGGCATGAAACGGCCCATGTGCTGGTGGGAAAGGCCCATGGCATCAGGGTGAAGGGGCTGGAAATCTTTCCTATGGGCGGGGTGGCGCTCTGCGATGATGTCTTCGAAGGGCGTAAACGTGAGGAGGCTCTCATGGCCTTGGCAGGGCCGTTTTTTAATGCGGCGCTTCTGGGCACGGCAGAAGTCTTGCGCCGGCAGGGGCTATGGCAGGGCCTCTGGGCGGCGGATTTTATTCGCTACAATTTTTGGCTGGCGGTTTTCAATCTCCTGCCGGTTCTACCCCTGGACGGCGGCAGGGTGTTAAGAGCACTCTTGTCTGGTTCGTTCGGATTTGTCAAGACGACACGGTTTCTGGCCCGGGCGGGGCAGTGGCTGGGGGGCGGTTTAGCCGTTTTGGCGCTCACGATTTGGGCCCGGAGCGGCTTGCGGGAAGGACCTCTCTTTTTCCTCTTCTTGGCGGGTTTTTTTTGGCTGGCAGCCGGGAAGGAGGTTGCGACGGCGCGGCTGGTTTTTCTGCGCCAGCTTACGCACAAGAAGGAGGACCTGGTACGCAAGGGGCTGATGCCCAGCCGCTGGCTGACCGTCCGCAGGGAAGTTCCCTTGGTCCGGGTCGTGGAAGAGTTGACGCCGGATAGTTATGCGCTGGTTTCCCTGGCCGGGCCCGAATTTGATGCGGCAGGAACCTTGACGGAGACGGAAATTTTAGAGGGGATGATTCGGGAAGGGATCCATTACCCCGTAGGCAAGCTTTATGAAACGAGATAGTTGTGCTATAATATATAGCCACAACGGACAGGCAGCGTGACCGCACGGAATGGGTAAGGGTGGCTGGCTGCTCCGGCTCGGGCGAAAAACTACGGGAGGAAATTCGAACAGAATGTGTGAACAGAACGCCGCGGAGATCCGGCGAAAGGTTGACCGTTTTTTGACGCGAGTGTTGAAACCGGGGCGTTATCTCGGCGCGGAATGGAATTCTATTCATAAAGAGTGGGAGAGTACCCGGGTCCATATGGCGTTTGCCTTCCCGGATGTGTATGAGGTGGGGATGTCCCATCTGGGGACGCGGATCCTCTACCACCTGGTTAATTCGTTTCCGGATTTTCTCTGCGAGCGCGTGTTCGCTCCTTGGGTGGATATGGAAGCACGGCTGCGGGAAAACGAGGTGCCTTTGTATGCCTTGGAATCTTTCCGGCCTCTCAAAACTTTTGACGTTTTGGGTTTCACCCTGCAATACGAACTGAGCTTTACCAACGTCCTCAACATGTTGGATTTGGCGGGCATTCCTCTGCGGTCCGGAAAGCGAAAAGCGGGGGACCCTTGGGTGATCGCGGGAGGACCTTGTGCCTTTAACCCGGAACCGCTTGCTCCCTTCATAGACTTTTTCCTGCTGGGAGAGAGCGAGGAACAGCTGCCGCAGGTTTTAGACCTGATGGCGGAGCAGAAGGAAAATCCCCGGCCGAGGGCAGATTTTTTGCGGCGAGTGGCTCAGGTTCAAGGCGTCTACGTTCCGGAGTTTTATCAAGTCAGTTACCGGGAAGACGGGCGGGTGCAAGGGATCGAGGCGGAACCCGGGGTGCCCCGGGTTGTGGAAAAGGCCATTGTCAAAGATCTGGATCAGGCCTTTTTCCCCACAGAGCCGATTGTACCCTACTTGGAGATCGTCCATGACCGGATGATGCTTGAGGTGATGCGGGGTTGTTCCCGGGGATGCCGTTTCTGTCAGGCTGGGATGATTTATCGGCCCGTGCGGGAACGATCCCCGCAGACGCTTTTGGGACAGGCCGAAAAACTGGTGCGTTCCACCGGTTATGAAGAGATTTCTCTGACCTCGCTGTCTTCGGGGGATTACTCTTGCATCCGCCCGGTCGTGGGCGATATTCTCGCCCGCTACGGCGGGGAGTGGGTGGGGGTATCTCTCCCTTCCCTCCGGATCGATTCTTTTGACGTCGAATTAGCGGCTCAGGTGCAGAAAGTCCGCAAGTCAGGTCTGACTTTTGCGCCCGAGGCCGGAACGCAGCGCCTGCGCAACGTGATTAATAAAGGAGTGACGGAAGAGGACCTGATGGCGGCGGTGGGGGCCGCTTTCCGCGCCGGCTGGTCCGGAATTAAGCTTTACTTTATGATTGGGCTGCCGACGGAAACCCAGGAAGACTTGGATGGGATGGTGGCTTTGGCTGCCAAGGTGCTGGATTTGGGCAAGCGGTCAGGAGTGCGCAATATGCGGCTCACGGTTTCCGTCAGCTCTTTTGTGCCCAAGAGCCATACTCCTTTTCAGTGGGAACCCCAAGAGCGGCAGGCTTCTCTGGCCCAAAAGCAGCAGTATCTCAAAGAACGTTTGCGAGATCGGCGGATCAAATTTAATTATCACGATGTGGCCACCAGCTTTTTGGAAGCGGTGTTTGCCAAGGGGGATCGCCGTTTGGCCGATGTCCTGGAACATGCCTGCCGGGCCGGCTGCCGTTTTGACGGCTGGACGGAGCAGTTCCGTTACGGGCTCTGGCAGGAGAGTTTCCGGGAGCTGGGGCTGGATCCCGGCTTCTACGCCAACCGGACCTTGGACTATGACGATGTCTTGCCTTGGGATCATTTGGAGTCGGGGGTGAGCAAGAAGTTCTTAATGCAGGAACACTGGAAAGCCCTCCGGGAAGCGAACACGCAAGACTGCCGGTTCGCGGAGTGCACCGGCTGCGGGGTCTGTCCGGGGAGAGGGGTCAGGATCGATTTGAAAGGGTGAGCTTTATGCGGCTGAGAATTGCCTATTCCAAAATGGAAGCGGCCAAATTTATTGCGCATTTGGATTTAGCCCGGGTTTTTGAAAGGGCGATGCGGCGGGCGCAGATCCCTGTGGCTTATTCGGAGGGATTTAACCCGCACCCCAAGATCTCTTTTGGTTCGGCTTTGGCAGTGGGAGTTGAGGGGCAAAAGGAATATGTGGACATCGAGCTCAGGCAGGAGATGGATATCCGGGAGATCCTGGGAAGGCTGCAGGAACAGCTGCCTTCCGGAATCCGCCTGCTCGAGGGGAGCGTTGTAGCTCCGGGGAGCAAAGCCCTGATGGCCATTCTGAATTCTGCCGGTTACCTGATCAGGGTGCCCATGGCCCTGCCCATTGGGCCGGAGCGGTTGAGGGAAGGGGTTCAGGCCTGGCTGGGGCGCGGACATATTCCCTACGCCCGCTACAGCAAAAGAGGCCCGACCGAAAAAGATATCCGACCCTGGGTCAAGCGGTTGACGGCTGAGATCGAGGGAGAGGAAGTGGTTCTGGAATTGGAGGTCGAGGTGGGCAACAGCGGCGGTGTCCGCCCGGAGGAAGTGCTGGCCAGCCTGCGGGAACTGGAAAATCTCCCTTTTGACCTTGAGGCTGCCCGCATCCGGCGAACGGGGATCTATGTTCAGTACCGGGGACAAAACTATTCTCCCTTGGATACACCCAAGGGGCCGGGAGCGAAGTCCGAAGCCCGCTAGAGCCGGCGGGCGAAAACGAAAGGAAGGAACCGGTTTTTTGAGGGAAATCATTCTCCAAGGGCAAGCAGAGAAGCTGCGGGCCGCGCTGTTTGAAGATAACGAGTTAGTGGAAGTGTTTGAAGGGGAAGAGTCCGGCGGCCTGGTCGGAAATATTTACCTGGGCAGAGTTGAGAACGTTCTTCCCGGGATGCAGGCCGCCTTTGTGGATATCGGCCTGGAAAAAACGCCTTCCTTTACGTGGGGGATGCGGTGCCCCCCCGTACTCTGGACGAAGAAGAGCGGCCGATCGTCCCGCCCGACGTTCGGGTGGAACAGGTTTTACGGCCCCGTCAGCAGCTTCTGGTGCAGATTGTGAAAGAGCCTGTGGGGAATAAAGGAGCCCGGGTGACGACGAACCTGACCTTGCCGGGACGATACACGGTCTTGGTGCCGCAGGTGGACTATGTGGGCGTGTCCCGTAAGATCCTGGACCCGGAGGAGCGCGAGCGTTTAAGAAGCTTGGCGGTTGAGGTTCGGCCCGACGGTATGGGAGTGGTCGTGCGCACTTTGGCGCAAGGGATTGCCCGGGAGGAAATCCGGGAGGATCTCGGGCACCTGGCCGGACTGTGGCGGCGCTTGCAGGAGAAAAAGGCGACCGCGCCGGTTCCGGGATTGCTGCACCGGGATCTGGAATTGATTTTACGCTTAGTTCGCGATCTCGTGGATCGAGAAGTCACGAAAATCACCGCGGACCGGGAAGAAGTGGCCGGGATCATGCGCGAGGCCCTGGCGGACATCGGGCATCCGGCCTCAAGGGCTGTCTCGGTTGACTTGAGCGGCAGCCTTTTTTCCCGTTATGGGGTCGATGATGAGGTGCGCAAGGCCTTGCGCCCGAAAGTATGGCTGAAAAGCGGCGGCTATTTGGTCGTCAACAGTACGGAAGCCTTGGTCGCCATTGACGTCAACACCGGAAAGTATGTGGGGAAGCGCTCTTTGGCGGAGACGGTCCTGCGCACGAATCTGGAGGCGGCGAAGGAGGTCGCCCGGCAGCTGCGCCTGCGCAACCTGGGAGGTATCATCATTATCGATTTTATTGACATGGATGCGGCCGCGGACCAAGAGCGGGTCTTGCAGGCCTTGGCAGAAGCTTGCCTGCCGGACCGGATCAAGTGTCACATTCTGGGTCTTACTCAGCTGGGGTTGGTGGAGATGACGCGCAAGAAAGTGGGCCGGACGCTGGCCGCGCGCTTTACGAAACCCTGCCCGGTTTGTGACGGGCACGGATACATAACCCCGGGATCCCGTCAAAGTTAACGGGCGAGCCTTGCAAGTGCTAAGCAAACCTTTCAGGCAAAGGAGCGTCCCCGCACGCGGAAGGCGCGGCGTTAGGACGCGCCTCAGACGTCACATAATCCGTTAACGTTTGACAAAATAAAAGCAAACGTGTTAAAATAACAAAATGTGGTGGCTCTCTGCCGCAACCGCGCGCAACAGGTCGACAATAATTTTCCCCGGCCGGGATACTTCTCGCCGCGGGGGGAAAATTAACCTGCTCTGGCGAGTCTGGGATAGAGGAGGTGTTAGGATGTATGCAGTAATTGAGACCGGAGGCAAACAATTCCGGGTTAAACAAGGGGATACTCTGAAGGTGGAGAAACTTAAGGCCAATGTCGGTGACATTGTGACGATTGAGAAAGTCCTGCTCGTCGAACAGGATGGCGTGGTCAAAGTGGGAACCCCCGTTCTTGCCGGCGCAAAAGCCCTTTTAAAGGTTGTTGAACATGGCAAAGGGGAGAAGATCATTGTCTTCAAATACAAGCCCAAAAAGAACTACCGCCGTAAACAAGGACACCGGCAGCCTTACACAAAGGTCCTTGTCGAGGCGCTCGAAGCGTAGGTTGGGCACCCCCGGGGAAGAGAGCCGTATGGAGTTTCGGGCTAAGCCGAAGAGACTCTGTTTCTCCGCCTGGGTTGACTCCGAAGGGTTTATCCATGGGTTTGAGCTGAGCGGCCATGCCGGATTTGCCGACCCCGGCCAAGATGTCGTCTGTGCGGGAGTTTCGGCTTTAAGCATCGCCGCCGTCAACGGGCTTGAACATTTTCTCAGTGTTCCCCCGCAGGTGCGGGAGGGCACGGGTTTTCTTGCTTGCAGCCTCGGTCCGCTGGGCGGGGAGGAATTTTCCCGGG
This sequence comes from Acididesulfobacillus acetoxydans, assembly GCF_902729405.1. Lineage (GTDB taxonomy): Bacteria > Bacillota > Desulfitobacteriia > Desulfitobacteriales > Desulfitobacteriaceae > Acididesulfobacillus > Acididesulfobacillus acetoxydans. The sequence goes on along the minus strand of NZ_LR746496.1, from coordinate 48,664 downwards.
CACAGTGGATCCTGGAAACCCTGAGGCTGGGCCTGGAGGGGATCCGGGCGGCTTATGGAGACGAATATCTGATGATTGAACAGAGGAGGTGGACTCCGTGTTAAGAATGGACCTGCAGCTTTTCGCCCATAAAAAAGGGGTGGGGAGCTCCCGTAACGGCCGTGACAGTGCGGCCCAGCGCCTTGGCGTAAAACGGGGCGACGGTCAGTTTGTTTTGGCGGGAAACATCATCGTGCGCCAGCGCGGCACGAAATTTCACCCGGGCAAAAATTGCGGCCTCGGCAAAGACGATACTCTCTTCGCCTTGACCGATGGCTACGTGAAATTCGAACGCAAGGATCGCAAACGCAAACAGGTGAGTATTTATTCTGAACGCCCGGTTGCTCAAGTACAATAACCTGAAAATCTAAACCCCCGGGATAGCCCCCGGGGGTTTTTCGGTTTATCCTACCCAAAAAGTACCAGTATCCCGCAGGATAAGAAAACTTGCGTCAGCCGCCTGCGCCGGAGGGCTTGGCGCCGGCCGAGTTTTCGAGTTTACGGTTTCGGATCTCGTGAGAAAGGGCATGGCTATGGATAGGGATTGTGATGAGCGGTTAGCGGAAAAACTACTGACTGAGCAACTGGCCTGGTACCGGTTGCAGCGGCATGATTTTATGAACCATTGGCAGGTAGTCATGGGGTATCTGCAGCTCAAACAGGCTGATAAGGCTTTAGCCTACTTGAGAGGGATCACGGATAGCGAGAGGGCGGAACAGCGGCTTGGCCGGATCCCGGAGCCTTATGTAGCAGCGGTTTTGCTGGGGCTCATTCTGCGCTTGCGCCAGGAAGAGATAGCCTGTGAAGTTGAGTTGGCGGAGGAACCGCAAGGGGATACTTTTTGGCGGGCACCGCGGCAGCCCGGGTATGCCGAGTCTTTGTACGGGTACACTACTGAGTGTCTGGCTTTGGGGCGCTCTTACCTCCCGGCGTGTCCCTCCCTGGAGGCCCGGGTCATTCTTACGGCCGCCGGAAAGGAATTGGAGGTCTCGTTTGAATTGTATCGCCGGGAAACGCACGGCGAAAGCCGGGGAGAGAAGATCGGGGAATGGCTAGCCGGGAAGAAGTGGCGGCAGAACCGGCCGGCGGATCTTTAAGAGGCGCGGGTCCCGGCGCCGCAGCGGCGCCTGCGTCGGATGGGCAATGGCATGCGGATCCCGCTGGGGCAACGACACTGCCGCTGGGCTGTTTCAGGCCGTGAACGCGCAGACGACGCCTTGAGCCTCGCCGACCCGGTCAGTCCGAGGCGCGGACTGTCTGCAAACGCGCCCGGAAGAGTCAGAAAAAGGTAGAGGAGTCTCTAAGAATGTTTTACGATCAGGCTGAAATCTATGTGAAGGGCGGGGACGGCGGGGCCGGAGCGGTGGCTTTCCGCCGCGAAAAATATGTGCCGGAAGGCGGCCCGAGCGGCGGGGACGGCGGGCGCGGCGGCAGCGTGGTTTTGGTGGCTGACCGGGGGCTCAGAACTCTGGTGGATTTTCGCTACAAGCGTCACTACAAGGCGGAGCGGGGCGAGCACGGCCAGGGCAAGAACATGCACGGTAAAGGGGCCGAGGATCTGTGTCTGCGGCTGCCGGCGGGAACTTTGGTGAAAGACGCGGTTACCGGGGAAGTGCTGGCCGACCTGGTCGAAGACGGGCAGCGGGCAGTTGTGGCTCAAGGAGGACGGGGCGGGCGGGGGAATGCCCGTTTTATGAGCAATACCAACAAGGCCCCGACTTTTGCCGAAAACGGAGAACCGGGCAAGGAACGGCGGCTGCTCCTGGAGCTCAAACTCCTCGCGGACGTGGGTTTGGTCGGCTTTCCCAACGTGGGCAAGTCGACTCTCATTGCTAAAGTATCGGCGGCCAAGCCCAAAATAGCGCCTTACCATTTTACGACGCTGGTGCCGAATCTCGGGGTGGTTCGTCTGGCTGACGGGGAAAGCTTTGTCATGGCTGATATTCCCGGGCTGATCGAGGGAGCGCACAGCGGGGCGGGTTTGGGGTATGAGTTCCTGCGCCATACCGAGCGGACCCGTCTGCTTTTGCATGTCTTGGATGTTTCCGGTTCGGAAGGGCGTGATCCCTTGGAGGACTTTCGTCTGATTCAGAACGAACTGGCTCAGTACAATTCCTTCTTGGCCGAACGCCCGATGATGATCGTCGCCAACAAAATGGACATGCCGGGAGCGGAGGACAATCTGGCACGCGTGCGTGCGGCTTTGGGCATAAGTTATGAGATATTTCCGGTTTCCGCCCTGACCGGGGAAGGACTGGGCGAACTCCTGGGTCGAGTCGGGCAAAGGCTCCCCGGGCTTCCGGTGCCGGAGCCGGTGGTCCGGGCCGAAGAGGGGCACCGTTTGACCAAAGCCGGCCCGTCGGAGAGGTTCGAAATCGGACGGGATGAGGACGGTGTTTTTATCATCCGGGGCCGCGAGGTCGAACGCCATGTGGCCATGACTCACTTTGAAAGCGAAGAAGGCGTTTACCGCCTGCAGACAATCCTGCGCGTCATGGGCGTTGACGAGGCTCTGCGGGCGCGCGGCATTCGCGCAGGTGATAAAGTGCGAATCAAAGGATTGGAATTCGAGTGGCAGGAGTAGGCTGGATCAGAGGCCGGATTAAGATAATTCGAACCAAGATGAATGTGGTTCCCCGGCCGGAAGAGAAATAGGAAGCGGCAGGCGGGCGTTTTAATTCTCTTTTAATGGGGGTTTCCTTATATTTTAAGAGAAATCAGATACAATATCCTCTAGGGGTGTAAAAAGGAGGATCATTGTATGTGCGGAATTTGCGGGCTTCTGACCGGCACCCAACGGGTTGATATGCCGTTGCTGCGGGTGATGACCGGTTCGCTGCAACATCGCGGGCCGGACGAAGAAGCCTTCTATGTGGGAAGAAACATCGGTTTAGGGTTTAGGCGCCTGGCGATTGTGGAGCGGGGGGCCGCACACCAGCCGTTTCAAAACGAAGGGGGCCACATTCGCGTCGTCTTCAACGGGGAGATTTATAATTATAAATCTCTCAAGGAAAGCCTGGGCAAACGGGGGCATCGCTTCGGCCAGGGCGGGGACGGAGAAGTGATTGCTCACCTGTACGAAGAATACGGATTCACCTTTCCGGCCCATTTGCGGGGGACCTTTGCCTTGGCTCTCTGGGACGGGCGCCGGCGGCGTTTGCTGCTCAGCCGGGATCGACTGGGGGTTAAGCCTCTCTACTTTTATCTGAACGAAAGCCGCAGCGATCTCTGCTTCGCTTCGGAGTTAAAGGCTTTGCTGCACGGAGTGGAAGATCCTCAAGTGGACTTGGAGGCTTTGGACCAATACCTGAGTTACCGTTATGTTCCGGCGCCCTATACCCTTTTCAGACACATTCGCAAACTTGAGCCCGGGACCAGCCTCATCGTCGGCTGGCGGGGCGAGCGTTTGGATGCCCGCCGGGTGAGATACTGGCGTTTGCCGGAGGAATCTCTGGCTCTGTCCATGTCCGAGGCCGTGCAGAGAGTGGACGAAGCCTTGAACGATGCCTGGCAGATCCGCTGGCCTGAGGAGGTGCCGGCCGGGTACTTTTTCAGCGGCGGACTTGATTCGGCCGGGCTGGCGGCCTTGCATCAAAAATCGCGCGCAGAACCTGCGCGTACCTATGCGGTGGGTTTTGAGCAGCCGGAGAAGACGCGTGATTATCGTTATTTCTCGGAACTGGAGCAGGCCAGGGCTGCGGCCAAGCTCTTGGGAACGGTGCACAGGGAACGGCTTGTGACTCGGCGCGAAGTGGAGGAGAGGCTGGCCGAGGTCATTTTGGCTATGGATGAGCCGATTGCCGATCCGACCGCGCTGCCGCTCTATTTCCTGGCGGAATTTGCCGCCGCCGCGGGAGAAAAAGTGATTTTTTCCGGTGAGGGGGCGGACGAACTTTTCGGCGGGTACACGGTCTACCGGGAACCGCTGCAATGCCGGCGCTACCGGGCCCTGCCGGGCTGGCTGCGCGCTTGTGCCGAAGGTGCTTTTCCCGCGCAGACGAGGCGCTTCAGTCTCAGCCTGCCGGAAAGATATTTTGGTGTGGGCGGGCTGTTGCGTCCGGATCACAAAGAGGGGCTGTATCGGCCGGATGTCTGGGCCGAACTGCGAGTTAAGTCCTTTCACGGTCTGGAAGAGTTAGGGGATGAACATTGGCCTGAGGAACAGCGTATGCTGCGCTTTGATATGCTTTCCTGGCTGCCGGAGAATACACTCATGAAGTCGGATAAGGTGACGATGGCCCATAGCTTGGAAATCCGCCTGCCGTATCTTGACCATCATTTGGTCGAACTTGGCGTCGCCTTGCCCCTCAACTTCAAGGTTTCCCACCGGGAAAGCAAAACTGTGCTCAGGCAGGCTTTGCGGGCTTACCTGCCCCGGGAAATCTGGCAGCGGCCCAAGAACGGCTTCCCGGTTCCGGTCACCGCCTGGATGCAGGGAGAATGGCGGGAGAAAATGCTGGAGGTTATTCTGGACCCGGCGGCCGGTATCGGGCGCTACTTTAGGTGGGATGCCCTGGCTGAGCGTTTCACGGGTCCCCTGTCTTCCCGGTCGGCCCGCCTTATGTGGGCTCTGTACACTCTGGAAGTCTATCTGGGCTATATACGCTCGGAAATAAGGGGCCGGAGGGGAATCCCAAGCTCAGAGCGGAGGAAGGCGGAGGGGGACCGGGGAGAGTCGATGTTATCTACCCCGCTTCGGTGGGGTTAAACTCAGAGTTCGGCCGTCATTGTCCACCGGACAATGACGGCTTCAGCTGCCGCTTTCCCCCTTTCTTCACTGAAGTTTCACTGGCTTTTAATCGAGTTTTAATCTGCGCGGTGTATCCTTATCAGCAAACACATGATGGACATAAAGAACGAAGAAGTGCCAATAATCTTGTCAATACACGACCAAGTGAACATTTTCCGTTCTTTTGCAGGAGGTGGATGACTTGAAGTGCCCATTATGCAACGGACATAATTCGGGTCGAATCGGTCGTGATCGTTATTTTTGTCACGACTGCTGTCATGAATGGACGGAAAAAGGCAAAAGGATCCGTGTTTTTCGGATTGCCGAGGATGGGCGGGTCATCCGGGTTGCCGTCAAGAGGAAACTGGTGACCGCATGAGTGGGAGGCCGGAGGGTGAAGCGCCCCTGAACGTTTTATTGGTCGAAGACGACCGCGCCATTGCCAAAGTTATCAGTATGGAACTGCAGCACCAGGGGCATCACGTGAGCCTCGCGGCCGACGGTAAGACAGGCCTGAGCCGGGCGATGGAATCGGATTGGGACATTGTCCTTCTCGACATTATGCTGCCATACCTGAGCGGATACGAAGTTTGCCGGGAGATCAGGCTGAAAAAAGACATTCCGATTCTCTTGCTGACGGCGAAGGGTGAAGTAAGGGATAAGGTCCTGGGCTTGGATCTGGGTGCGGACGATTACCTGACCAAACCGTTTGCCATGGATGAGCTCTTGGCCAGGATGCGGGCGGTGCTGCGTCGAAAAAACCCCCAGCCGCCGCGAGAACAGGGCGGTCTCAGGTTTCGCGAACTGGAGCTGGATCTTTTGGCTTATCGGGTGTATTTTTCCGGGCAGGAGATCCACTTGACTAAGAAAGAGTTCGAGCTGCTCGCTTTTTTCATGGAGCATCCGCAGCACGTTCTCTCCCGGGAAATGATTTTGGAAAATGTCTGGGGTTACGATTATTATGGCGATACGAATATCGTCGACGTCTACGTGCGTTTTTTGAGGGGTAAGCTCGACGAGCCGTTTCAAGTGCATTATCTGCAGACGGTGAGGGGAGTGGGCTATGTCCTCAGAGCGGAGGAATGACCGGGCCAAGGCGCGCTCTTTGTTAGATCGCCCGAGGTTGGGATTGGTTTGGAAAATTACGTTTTGGTATATGCTCTTGCTCTTGGTGACGGTGCTGATGCTTTCCGCCCTGACTTTCTGGGTGAACCGGGAGGCTTTGCTGCAAGAGAAAAGGCAGGCCCTGGAGACCGCCGTGAGCCAGGTTATCAGCGGCCTGAACGAAGGCCGTGACGGTCAGGTGACGGATATCCGCGACCCGGATGCCCTGAAAGGAAAAGTCCCCAAAGGGGCGGTGATTCAGCTGACGGACCCGAAGGGAGCTCTGATCCAGAAAAGCGGCGGGCTGAGATTGCAGCTTCCTGTGGCCGGAAGCGAAGGGCCGGAGATTCGTATCCTGCACGGGCAGGATGTCTATTATATGGCTCGTCCGGTTTTCTCAGGGGGTAAAGAGGTGGGTTGGCTGCAAGCGGCCATTGACTTGGAAGAGATCGAATTGGCGGAAAGAGTTCTTTTCCAGCAAATCTTCTGGTTAGTGGGGTCGGCCTTGATGCTGGCGGTCATCGGCGGCTTAATTCTTTCCCGCCAAGTGTTGCATCCCTTGGGAGATTTGAACCGGGAAATTTCCCGCTTGACGGCGGAGGATCTCAACCGGCGCCTGCCCCTGCGGGGAAACGGCGACGAACTGGATCAGCTGGGCCGGAATTTCAACCAGATGCTGCAGCGCTTGGAGAGGTCATTTAAGCAGCAGGAACAGTTTGTGGCCAACGCCTCACATGAGTTGAGGACTCCTTTGATGGTGATCAGCGGACACGCCGATATCCTGCAGCGCTGGGGGGCCGAAGAGCCCGAAGTGGTGCGCGATTCGGCCAAGGCTATCGGGGAAGAGACCCGGACCATGGCTAAACTGGTAGAGGATCTTTTGACCTTAGCGAGAGAGGATATGCGCTTAAACAGGGTCAAGTTGAATCTGGGCGAGGTGGTGGCGGAGGCGGCTGAAAACCTGCCGTTCCTGCAAACCCGGCACTTGGAGTACCGGTTGGACGATGTGGACATTTGCGGTGATGCCCTCTATCTCAGGCAATTGACCCGGATCCTCTTGGAGAACGCCGCCAAATATGTCCCGGAAGACGGAAAGATATTGTTGTCTGTGTTAAAGGAGAAAGAAGAGGCCAGACTGACCGTCGAGGACAATGGCCCCGGGTTGCCGCCGGACGCCTTGGAACGGATATTTGACCGTTTCTACCGGGTCGATAAGGCCCGCTCGCGTGAGGTGCCGGGTTACGGTTTGGGGTTGAGCATTGCGAAGAAAATTACGACGGCGCACGGCGGACGCATTTGGGCGGAGAACGTTATCCCGCATGGTGCGCGTTTTTGCATAGAACTGCCGCTGGAAAGTAAAGCGGAGCCCAGAAATCAGAAGCATGAAAGGCATAGCAAGCGGGAGACGGGAGGCAAAAAGTAACGGCCTGACCGGGCGGGAAGCCTTCGGAAGTGAGAGCGGAGGTCTCGGAAGTGAGAGGCGCCATGCGGGAACGGCCGGTGAGCGAAACAGACGGGTATAAAATCATGGAGATGGGAAGGGAAAATGGAGCAATATCGAAGGATGGCTGCGAGTTACCCGGAAAATACGGATACGCTTGGGCGAAACTACTCGGTTCAGCGCAAAAGCGGCGGGTTCAGGGAGCGGGCTCCGCTGCCGCGGGAACACTATAAACGCAAGCACACAGGGTTCAGAAAGATCCTGGTCTGGGTATTTATCGGGCTCCTGTGGCAGGTTCCCTTGTACTATTTTCTCAATCGGCAGGTCTCCCGGGTGATGTTTCCCTCTACGGCCGGGCCGGGATTATTCGTGCCCCGGACGGCGGTCTTTCCTTTGCCGGCTTCGCAGGTAAAGGATCCCCGGGTTTCGTACGATGACCGTTATCTGGCTTTCCAAAATAACTCGACTTTGAACATTTATGATTTTCAGCAGAAAAAAGTCATTTGGCAAACGGCCCCTCGGCCTAACGGCAAGCTCATGGCTTATCAATGGCTGCCGGACCGGGAGGCGCTCCTCCTCTTCGAATCCGGGGTAGGGGCCGATCCCAACCGTCCGGGGCGTATGGGTGTGGGGATCTACAGCGTGGAAATGGCGGCGGGGCAAAGCGGGGTTGACGAGCGCTATGCGGCGACCCTTCCTCTTGACCTGCAATGGGATAAAATCACTCAGGTCTCCTTGTCCACAGCCACCAATCTGCTGTTTTTCTCGGCGGAAAATCAGGGACAAAACCGTCTCTACGAAGTCGATGTCATGAAGAACGTCAAGGTCGTGAGCTGGCGGGGAGAGCAGGTGGCTCACCTGGCGGTTTCTCCGGACAGAGGAGCAATTTATTACGATGCCCTTGACAATCACCGCTGGCAGATCGTCGCGGAAAAAGCCGGTCAAAGGGTTCAGGTCGCCTCTAATCCTCTGGACAAAGTCTTGGGGGTTTGGAACAATAAGCTTTACATGGGTACGGTTCAAAACGGGTATCTGATTAAAGTTTGGACGATCACCGACAACCAGCCTTGCCCCCAACGGCCGGATTATTCTCTGCATTGGCAGGGCAAGGTGCCTTGGGACAGCGACTCGAGTGTGAGCATGTCGGGGCAGGGTCTCCTGGTGAGTTCCGGAAGCGGAGTCTACCGGATCAACTCTCAGGGCAGCACCCTCTTGGCTAAAGGGGTCAACTTCTTTTCTCCCTCCGGCAAATATTACTATACACTTAGGAATGCCTCTTCCGGAATGGAAATTGAACGCAACCTTGTGTGAGTGTGAGGGACCGCTGTCTGTTTGGGCGGTGCCTAAGATCTGAGCCGGGACGTCCCCAACCGGGGGCGTCCCGGCTGACTTGTTCTATTGCCATTGCCATTGCCATTGCCATTGCTATTGCCATTGCCATTGCCATTGCTATTGCCATTGCCATTGCCATTGCCATTGCCATTGCCATTGCCATTGCCATTGCCATTGCCATTGCCATTGCCATTGCCATTGCTATTGCCATTGCTATTGCTATTGCTATCGACTTTGCAGCGCCGGCTGAACCTCAGAGCCGAGGCTAACGACTGTTGAACCCGGAAAACCAACCTTTGGGGCTAAAATCATACCGGCCGAAGAGAAGATGTTTTATAATGAGTCTGAAAAAAGTTGACGATTGACTCATGTCTCATCCCCTGCCCAAACCGCTAAGGGCGGCACAGTTTCCGGGAAACCGGCCCCACAGGCAGGAAAAACGCGTCTCCGAGGGACGTTTGCGCACGTGTCGCGTCTTGGGGCCCGGAAATTGATAAGTGAGTCAGTATTCAATAACCGTCGGTTTTGTTGGAGGTCGCAGCTGATGCAGGAAACCGTCCCAATTGGGATCATGGGCACAGGGATCTACATTCCGGAGCATTTTATGACCAGTGCGGAGGTGGCTCGCGCCAGCGGTCTGCCGCAGGAGGTCATTGAGCGGAAATTGGGCTTCCGCCGTAAACCCGTGCCCGGACCTGAAGATCACACTTGCCAGATGGGAATTTGGGCCGCGGAGCGGGCCCTGGCGGAGTCGGGAATCAAGCCTGAGGAGATCGACCTGATTATTTCTGTCAGCGAAGAACATAAAGAGTATCCCGTCTGGACTGCCGGCATTAAACTGCAGCAAGAGATTGGGGCCGTACGGGCTTGGGCTTTCGATGTAGCTCTGCGCTGCGGCACAACTATTTTGGCCTTAAAGCTGGCCAAGAGTTTGATGCTGACTCATGCGGATATTAAGACGGTTCTGGTGGCGGGAGGTTACAGGAATTCGGATTTGGTGGATTACCGCAATCCGAGAGCGCGTTTTCTTTACAATTTGGCTGCCGGCGGGGCCGCTGTCCTTTTGCGGAAAGGATATTCCCGAAACAGGGTTCTGGAGAGCATCGTGGTTACGGACGGCGCTTTTTCCGAAGATGTCGCCGTTGTGGCGGGCGGCACCAGGGTTCCGATGACGGTCGAGGCCTTGGCCCGGCGGCAAAATTACCTGGACGTGTTTGACCCCGAGGGTATGAAAAAGAGGTTGGACGCCAAATCCATGGCGAACTTTGTCCGGGTCGTGCGGGAATCGGTCGGTCAAAGCGGTTATAAAGTGAGTGACATTGCCTACCTGGCGATCCTCCATATGAAACGTTCGGCTCATGAGAGGGTCCTGCGGGAGTTGGGTTTAAGGGAAGAACAGGCCGTCTATCTTGAAGACTACGGACATTTAGGCCAAATAGACCAGGTCCTCTCCTTGCGCCTCGCCTTGGCTCAAGGCCGGATCAAAGACGGGGATGTGGTGGTACTGGTCAGCGCGGGCATAGGGTATGCTTGGGACGCCGTGACCATTCGTTGGGGGGGCGCTTCCTGAACCACTTAACAGAATCTTCCCGCCGGCAAAAGCCGGGGGCAGGCGGCCAAGCCTTTTTGGGCCAACGGGGGCAATTATTTTGGTGTTCGAAGGGAGGGGTTAAAATGCCAAAATGCCTGATCAACGGAATTGAACTTTATTACGAGATCCATGGCTCGGGTGAACCGGTTCTTTTAATCGAGGGTTTGGGCTATGCCACCTGGCAATGGTTCCGCCAGGTTGATGCCCTGGCGAAGTCGTACCGGATCGTCATCTTCGATAACCGGGGGGTGGGGGAGAGCGAAAAGCCTGACGAACCTTATTCCATCGACCTGATGGCCGATGACGCCGCCGCACTGCTCACTCAACTGGGCTTCGCCAAAGCTCATGTTCTGGGTACATCCATGGGAGGTTTTATAGCGCAGAAATTGGCCTTGCGTCATCAGGAGCAGGTTTGCAGCCTAGTCTTGGCCTGCACCTCCTTCGGCGGGCCCCGTAGTCTTCCGATTACCGCCGAAGCTTTGGACAGCATGCAAAAGATCGCGGGTTTAACGCCGGCGGAGGTCATCCGTCAGGGTTTCCGGGCTGCTTTTTCCTCTGGGTTTATGGCCCGGGAGCCGGGCCTCGTCGAGCGACTGGTTGACCGCCGCCTCAATAAGCCCACGCCGCGCTTTGCCTGGGAAAGGCAATTTGCGGCCGGGGCGGGTTTCGCCGCCGAAAGCGATCTGGGACAAATCCGGGTCCCGACTTTAGTACTGGCGGGGTCGGAGGATATTGTGATACCGCCGCAAAACTCCGCTTTACTGGCAGAGCGAATTCCCGGGGCCCGTTTGCTCATTTTTCCGGAGGCGGGGCACCTCTTCTTCATTGAACAGGCGGAGGAGTTTAACCGGCAGGTTCTGGGTTTTTGGCGCGAATCCGGGTGCTCTAAGGGCTGAAGAAGCTCGGGCGAGAGGCGCTGTGACCGGAGATGGCGCCGGTGATATAATAACGGCTGAGATGACATAACGATGAGGTGATGGCTTTGGCACATACGGCAGAAAACGAAGCGGCAGGGAAAAAGGCCGGGAGCACCTTCCAGGCCAAGACGGTCAAGGGGGAGGCCACGCGGCAAAAACTCCTGAGTGCGGCCGAAGAAGTGATCGGAAGCAAGGGGTATTTTCGTACCTCAGTCGTGGATATTACTTTAAAGGCAGGGGTGGCCCAGGGTACATTTTACGTCTATTTCCCGGGCAAACAGGATATCTTCGAACAATTGGTCCGGGACCTAAGCCACAATTTGCGCCGGGAGGTCAGCCAGGCCTTGGCGGGAGCGAAGGGGAGGCGGGAGGCTGAGGAAAAAGGCTTGGCGGCTTTCTTCTCTTATGTAAAAAAGCACCGAAACCTCTACCGGATTGTTCAGGAAGCGGAATTTGTTGATGAGGAACTCTATAAATGGTACTATCGGCGGCTCGCCAAGGGGTATGTGCATGGACTGCAGGCCGCGATGGAGACAGGCGAATTTCGCAGCCTGGACGCGGAGACCGTGGCCTATGCCCTGATGGGAATCGCGGATGCCCTGGGCATGCGTTGGATCCTGTGGGAAGAAAAAGATGTGCCCAAGTCCGTCATAAACGACGCCATGACGATGATCATGGAGGGTTTGAGCGATAGAGAAGGGAGGTAGGATGCTGATGTATGCGGTGGACTGGCTGCTCCGGCGTTCAGAACTTTCGCCGCACCACCCGGCTGTCATTGACACGGTCAGCGGAGAGCGTCTGACGTATTCCGTGTTAAACGAGCGAAGTGAGAAGCTGGCGGCGTTCCTTTATCACGAGACAGGACTCAGGGAGGGGGATCGTTTGGCGATCCTGGCTCAAAACCGTCCGGAGCATTTGCTCGCTCTGTTTGCCGCGCAGAAGTTGGGAGCGGTGCTTGTGCCCTTAAACTTCCGCCTCAGCCGGGGCGAATTGGAGTACATATTGCGAGACAGTGCGCCTCGCGTTCTCCTCTACGATCCGGGTCTGAAGGAGGCGGCGGCCATCAGGGCCGCGGCGGGGGCAGAATGGTCTATTTCCTTGGCCGCGGGGAAGACGGAAGATTGCCTGTTTTCAAAAATCATGAGCGAAACGTTGCACGGGGATTTTCCGCGTCCCTGGCGCTCGCTCGAATCCGCCTGGCTGCTCCTCTACACCGGGGGTACGACCGGCTTCCCCAAGGGGGCCCTTCTCTCTCAGCGCATGGTTACCTGGAATGCCGTGAACACGGCGATCAGTTGGGAACTCACTGCTGCGGATGTTGCTCCTATTTTCACACCGTTCTTTCATACCGGAGGTCTCAATGTCCTGACAACCCCTTTAATCCATCTGGGTGGAACCCTCCTCTTGCCCGGGGTTTTTCAACCGGCGGGAGCCATTAAACTGATCAGCGAGGAAAAAGCGACGGTCGTGTTCATGGTTCCGACCATGTTTCAGATGATGGCGGCCGAAAAGGACTTTGCCGGCGCGGATTGGTCATCGGTACGTTTCTGTATTTCCGGCGGGGCGCCCTGCCCGCCCGCGGTCTATGAAGCTTACTGGCGCAAAGGGCTTGCCTTTAAGCAGGGATATGGCTTGACGGAAGTGGGGCCCAACTGCTTTGCCCTGAATTCGGCCGATATGCGCCGCAAGATGGGTTCTGTCGGCAAACCCGTTTTCCACAGTGCGGTAAAAATCATCTCCGAAGACGGCCCGGAAGCGGGGGTGAATGAGGTGGGCGAGCTGCTGATCAAAGGGAATCATACCAGCCAGGGCTATTGGCATAATGCGGCGGCGACGGAGGCCGCCTTTGAGGACGGCTGGTTTCGCACCGGAGACTTGGCCTGCCGGGACGAGGAAGGCTACTATTTCATCGTGGACCGCAAGAAAGATCTCATTATCAGCGGGGGTGAGAACATTTACCCCGTCGAGGTGGAAACAGTGCTTTACAGCCATCCGGATATCCAAGAAGCAGCTGTCGTCGGGGTGGCACATGAAAAATGGGGGGAAGTGCCGAAGGCTTTTCTCGTGCTGAGACCCGGAGCCAGTCTGACGGCTGAGGAGGTGATGGCCTACTGCCGCACGCGCCTGGCGGGGTACAAGGTGCCCAAAGAAGTGGAATTCCGTCCTTTTCTGCCGCACAGTGCGGCCGGAAAAATTCTCAAACGGGAGCTGAAGTCAAAGAAAAAAGAAAAAAGGGAAGAGAACAAGGGATATCTCAGTGAGCAGCGGTGAAGCGGTGAGTATCAGCGGGTATCGGCAAGTATCAGTGTATGGAAAAGTTCCAGTGTATGGAAAAGTCCCAGTGTATGGGGAAGTTCCGGTGAATATTTAGCGTTCCAGGGAGCGCGAGTAAAAGGAGGGCTTAAGTTGAGGAAAACCTTCAAAAAGGCACGGATCGGAATCGTTGTTCTACTGGCGGGTCTTTTGGTTTTGACCGGCTGCGGTTCACAGCCGTCCGCGGCCGGAAGCGGGCAGAGCGCGTCGGCCAAAGCCCCGATTAAGATCGGGATCGTGACTTCGCAGACAGGTGCACTGGAAGCCTACGGTCAGCAAAGCATCCGGGGTTTCAAATTGGGCATCGACTATGCCACGAAAGGTACCAATGAGGTGGCGGGGCATCCGATCGATGTGATCATTGCCGACTCGGAGACGAGACCGGATGTCGCCAAGCAAAAGGCGATTAAACTCCTGGAAGATAACAAAGTGGACATTTTGGTGGGGTGTGCCAGCTCAACCGACGCTTTGGCCATTCTCCCCCTGGCCAAGCAGTACAAGAAAGTCATGGTGGTGGAACCGGCCGTGGCCGACGCCATCACCGGCTCGCAGTGGAACCGCTACATCTTCCGCACGGGGCGCAACTCTTCTCAGGATGCCATCGCCGGAGCGGCCGCCATTGCCAAACCGGGAGTGAAAATTGCCGTGCTGGCACCGGACAACGCCTTCGGGCGGGACGGGGAGAAAGCGTTCAAGCTCCAAGCGGAAAAACTGGGGGCTAAAATTGTGGCGCAAGAGTTTCCGGCTGCCAATGCTACCGACTTTACGGCCAATATCCAACGGATCATCAATGCTAAACCGAATTATCTCTTTGTGATTTGGGCGGGGGCCAATACGCCCTGGCAGCAATTGGCGGACATGAAAGTGGCTCGGAAAGGGATCAAACTTTCCACCGGCGCCCCGGACATTGCCGCTCTGAAAACCATGTGGAACGCGGTCGGCATGGAAGGGTTCTGCGTCTACTATTATGGTCTGCCCAAAAACCCAATCAACGATTGGCTGGTCAAAGAACACATGAAGAAATACCATGAGCCCCCCGATCTGTTTACCGCCGGGGGCATGTCGGCCGCCATGGCTATCGTCACCGCCTTGCAAAAGACGGACGGAAATGCCAACGCCGACAAACTGATCAGCACCATGGAAGGAATGTCTTTTGAGACACCCAAAGGTGAGATGACTTTCCGCAAACAAGACCACCAGGCTTTGCAGACCATGTACGCTATCCGCCTGGAAAAGGAAAAGGGTGTGGACTGGCCTGTGCCGGTGTTGATGCGGACGATGACTCCGGCGGAAACCGCCCCGCCCATTCAAAACGGTAGGTAGCCTTTTGATTCTCATTCATAATTTCAACATTTCGGACGAAAGCAACGGTGTTCTGGACGGAAACGGCCTTGTTAAGAGGATAACGATTCCGGTGCTGGTAATCCGGGGTGACAGCGACATGATCGTCACTCAGGAAATGGCTGACGAAACGGTTAGAGCGATTAGCGCAAAAGCACAGTTTCAGGTTGTAGCGGGCAGCGGCCACGCGGTGTTTATCGACAAGCCCGGAGACTTCATGTCTATGTTTGAAGCGTTCGTGGGCAAGTGACGATCCGCGGGTTGAAAAACGACTGGACTTAGGGGGAGGCCCGGCCTCCCCCTCCCGGGAGTCCATATCCAAGGCATCAAGGCAGCCCAGGGGGTGAGTATGAGCGAACCTATTATTCGCACGGAACAACTGACGATAAACTTCGGCGGACAGGCGGCCGTCGATCAGGTGAGCCTGGACGTGGCCGCCCACACTTTCACTTCGATCATCGGTCCCAACGGAGCGGGCAAAACGACGTTCTTTAACTTGCTCAGCGGTGAGCTTCAACCCAGCGCCGGGAAGATCTTCTTCAAAGGGCAAGAGATCACCCGCCTGCCGGCTCACGAACGCACGCGCCGGGGTCTGGGCCGCACCTTTCAGATTACCAACGTCTTTCCCCACTTGACGGTGCGGGAAAATGTCCGCTTGGCCGTTCAAGCCCGGGCGGGAGTGCACTACCGGCTCCTGCGCCACCACCGCAAATACAGGCAGTTTGCCGAGAAAGCGGAGGATCTGCTCGAATCCGTCTATCTCGGCGATAAAATGGACCTCCCGGCCCAGGCCCTGGCCCACGGGGACAAACGCAAATTGGAATTGGCGATTATCCTGGCTCTGGAAGCGGAGGTCCTCCTTTTGGATGAACCCACGGCCGGAATGGCCGTCGAAGAAGTACCCGGGATTCTCGAACTTCTGGGGCAGTTGAAAGCCGGGGGGGAGCACACGATCCTGCTGGTCGAGCACAAGCTGGATATGGTCCTCTCCCTCTCCGACACCTTAGTGGTTCTCGTCAACGGGCGTCTGCTGGCTGCGGGGGAACCGCGGCAGATCATGGACAATGACACGGTCCAGGCGGCTTATCTGGGAGGTATGCCCTTATGATCTTGGAACTCAGGCAGGTGAAAACGAATATCAACCAATTCCGGATTTTAGAGGACATCACGTTCGCGGTGCCGGAGGGTCAGGTTACGGTCATTCTCGGCCGCAACGGGGCGGGCAAGACGACCACCCTGCGCAGTATCATGGGCTTGGCCCCCCCCGCCCGGGGTCAGATTCTTCTGGACGGGAAAGCGCTCGAGGGTTTGCCCCCGCACGTAATTGCCCGCAAGGGGGTGGGTTTTGTGCCGGAAGATCAGGCAGTCTTCTCCGCTTTGACGGTGGGCGAGAACCTGCGCCTGGCTATGCGGAGGCGGGACAAAGCCGCGGAGGCGAGACTGGCTTTTGTCCTGGACGTTTTTCCCGATCTGAAGGAAAAGCTGACGCGCAAAGGCGGAGGTCTGAGCGGCGGCCAGAAGCAGATGCTCGCCATCGGCCGCGCCCTCGTTCAGGATAACCGGGTGCTTTTGGTGGACGAACCCAGCAAAGGTCTGGCTCCGATCATGGTGGAGAAACTGGCCGAGGCTTTGCGGCTCATCAGAGCGCAGACGACCGTCGTGCTGGTCGAGCAAAATTTCGCCTTGGCCAGTGCCGTGGGGGGGCGCTATGTCATCATCGATGACGGGCGGACAGTGCGTGAGGGGGTTCTGAGCGAGTTGGAACAGGACCGGGAGCTGCTCCGCCGTTACCTGGGTATCAGTACGGGTCAAAGGGGGAGGGCGGGCTAATGGGCATGGCAACTTTTATTAACTTAACCGTCAACGGGCTTTCCACAGGGATGATGATCTTTCTCCTGGCTTCCGGCCTCTCCCTCATCTTCGGTCTCATGGGCGTTCTCAACTTTGCCCACGGCAGTTTGTTCATGCTCGGGGGGTATACCGGAGTGGTGGTTTTTGCCCACAGCGGCAGTTTTATCCTGGCGCTGGTCAGCGCGATGCTGGTGGGGGTCTCGGTAGGCTGGGTGGTCGAGAGGCTGACCGTGCGGCGGGTTTACGGCAATGCCATCGCCCAGATTCTGATCACCACGGGTGTGATGATCGTCCTCAATGAATTGGTCAAGGCCGTCTTCGGGCCGGATATCATTGCGACCCCGGTCCCGCCGCTCTTGGCGGGCAGTTGGGCCATCGGCAGCGTCATTCTGATCAAGTACCGGCTCTTCACCCTGGCGGTGGGGCTGGTGGTAGCGGTCACGGTCCATCTCCTCCTCACCAAGACGCGCCTGGGCATGGTCGTCCGGGCCGGGGTGGAGAATCCCGAAATGGTGCAGGCCCTGGGCATCAATATCCGGCAGGTGTTCAGCCTGGTCTTCGCTTTCGGAGCCGCCTTGGCGGCCCTGGGGGGTGTGATGATGGCTCCGGCCGTCGGCGCGGTCAACCCGGACATGGGCTTGCAGAACCAGATGCTGGCCTTCATTGTGGTCGTTATCGGCGGGATGGGGAGTTTCCTCGGCTCGGCTCTGGGCAGTATCCTGGTGGGTCTGGCCGGGGCTTACACGGCCTGGTTTCTGCCCGAAGCCTCCCTGGCCGTGAATGTGCTCCTCATGGCGGTGGTTCTTCTGCTGAGACCGAACGGTTTATTTGGGATGGGGGGTGAGTGAGATGGCTCGGTTCCTGCGCAAGCCTGATAGCTCTGAGGTACGGCTGCCGGGGGCAGAGGACGCCGGGGATTATAAGGAAGGGCCGGCGCGGACGGAATCCCCGGCGCGGACGGAACCGCCTGCGGGAACGGCTGCCCCCCACGGCCGGGCTAAGGTGCCCGGACTCGGGCGGCCCGGGCGCGAGGTCTTGCTCTGGGTGTCGGGATTGCCCGTACTGGTGGTGCTGATTTTGGCCGTGCTGCCCCTTCTCACATCGTCTTACGCGCTTTTCAACCTCATGGACCAGATTCTCATTCTGGGCGTCTTTGCCATGAGTTACGATATCCTTTTGGGCTATACGGGCATCGTCTCTTTCGGCCATGTGCTCTTCTTCGGCACAGGTGCTTACACGGTGGCCATCATCCTGAAACACACCGGG
The DNA here is from genome assembly GCF_902729405.1 of Acididesulfobacillus acetoxydans. Classification (GTDB taxonomy): domain Bacteria; phylum Bacillota; class Desulfitobacteriia; order Desulfitobacteriales; family Desulfitobacteriaceae; genus Acididesulfobacillus; species Acididesulfobacillus acetoxydans. Next base: position 30,740 of record NZ_LR746496.1, on the reverse strand, counting down.
CCGGGCTTAGGTTTTCTGCTCCTGGCGGTGTTCGGCACGGTGCTCATCTCCTTGGTGATTTCCCTCGTGATTGGGTATTTGTCCTTGCGCGTGAAGGACGTCTATTATGCCATGATTACGCTGGCTTTCGCGGAGCTTTTTGCCATCATCGCCGAAAAATGGCGGGGGGCAACGAACGGGGCGGATGGGTTCAGTTTCCGGATTCCGCACTTTTTGGAGGATCCCATCCTCTTTTATTACTTCATCTTGGTTTTTGCGGTCCTGACCGTGATTTTGGTGCGGCGGTTTATTCACTCCCCGACCGGCCGGGTTTTGCTCTCGATCCGGGAAAACGAGAAACGGGCGGAGTTTTTGGGCTATAACGTGATCCGCTTCAAACTGATTTCCACCCTGGTCGCAGGGGTGGTGGCCGGCCTGGCCGGTATCGCCTGGGCCTTGCAGCAGGCCTTTGTGAGCACGGGTGTGATGGCGACGGACAAAACGATCGATGCCTTGCTGATAACGACCATCGGCGGGAGCGGAACGCTTTACGGGGCTTTCATCGGTTCCGGACTCACCAATTTTGCCAGCGACCGGCTTTCCAGCCTGGCCGAACATTATCCTCTCCTGCAGCGCTGGCACCTCATTTTCGGTTTGTTGTACATCCTGATCGTTCTCTTTTTCCCCGGCGGCATCCTGGGCTTCTTCCGGGGGAAACGGGCGGGCAAAGGGGCACGGGGTTACAGAACGGGGTTGCAGAAAGGTCAAAGGTGAATTTTGCGAGAGAGTTTTAAGCGAGGGGTGAGGTCAATGCGGCTGCGAGAGCAGATGCGGGCCCAAACCCCCCTGGGGCGCTTAGGGCAGGCGCGTGATGTGGCCAACGCTTATCTGTTCCTGGCTTCCGACGAGGCCGCCTTTATCAACGGCGCGGTTTTGAGTGTCGACGGCGGATTGACCTTGTAAAGCTTAGGTTCGAGGAGAATAAGGTCGACGGGGGGGAATTGGACGGGTTAGAGGTCGAAGAGGATCGGCGGCAGGGAGTCGGCGCGGCCTGTTCTGAGCGATCCGGTTTGCGGCGAGTCGATTTGAAGATCGCGAAGGTTTCGTAGTATGATAGGGGCAATGTTAGCCGCTCCGAATAAGCGCGCGGGGTCGGCAAGGCAAAACGAGGAGCATGAGCGGTTCATGGAAGTCGATCTTAATCATCTCTGGCTGATCGTCAGCGCCTGTTTTGTTTTTTTTATGCAGGCCGGTTTTGTTTGCTATGAGGTCGGATTTATCCAATCGAAAAACGTGATCAGTGTAGCCATTGAAAATATACTGACCTTTATCATCACTACCTTGGTTTTTTCCTTTTTGGGTTTTGCCCTCATGTTCGGCCCCGGCCCTTGGGGTCTCTTCGGCGGGCATTACTGGTTATTGAATAATCTGGCTCAGGCCCACAACTCCCTGGGTTTTGTCTTCGTCTTTTTTGAGCTGATGTTTGCCGGCACAGCCGTGACCATTGTTTCGGGCAGCATGTCGGAGAGAACCCGCCTGCTGCCTTTGCTGCTGGCCGCGGTTATCCTGGCTGGGTTTATCTACCCTCTTTTCGGACATTGGGTCTGGGGGGACCTTTTCCTAAATCAACCGGCCTGGTTAAAAAATCTTGGGTTCATGGATTTTGCCGGAGCCACGGTGGTTCACGCGACCGCAGGCTGGGTATCTCTGGCCGGTATCATCGTCGTGGGGCCACGCAAGGATAAGTGGGATGAAGAAGGCAAGATCAAGAAATTAGGCCGCTCCAATATTCCTTTTGCGGCCTTGGGCACGTTTATTCTCTGGTTCAGTTGGTTCGGCTTCAACGGGGGCAGCCTGCTTGAATTCAATGATCGGATCGGGCTGATTCTCTTAAATACGAACTTCTCGGCGGCGGCCGGCGTGGTCGGCGCTATTTTGACGACCCGCTTCTTTATTCGTGACCACAGCTATATGGAGGCGATTTTCGCCGGCGCCCTGGGCGGCCTGGTCGCCATCACCGCCAGCTCAAACTACCTGGAGCCGCTGGCTGCGGTCATGGTGGGTTTCATCTCCGGTTCCGTCGTTGTTCTGGCCGGGTTGTTGCTGGAGAAACTAGGCCTGGATGATGCTGTGGGCGCGGTGCCGATCCATGGTTTCGGCGGTGCAGCGGGCACGATCTTATTGGCCTTTTTCGCCTCTCCGCAATTTCTGGGCGGACAGTCGCGTTTGCTTAAGTTCTTCGTGCAATTGTTGGGCGTAACGGTAAACTTCGTCTGGTCTTTCGGCTTAGGCCTCCTCATGTTTTACCTGATTAAGAAAAGGTTTGGCTTGCGGGTGACGGAGGAAGAAGAGGAGAAAGGTCTGAACATCGTCGAATTCGGCGACATTTATTCCTGGCAGGAATATTTGAAAATCACGCATTACGAAAATTTAACCCAGGATCTCAGCGGCAAGATTCAACAGCAGAATCAACTCTTGCAGAAACAGGCTAAGCTTTTGGCGGAAACACAGGAACACGAACGGGTGAAATTGGCCCGGGATCTGCATGACGGGGTCGGGCAGTCCCTGGCGGCGCTTAAGTTGCAGTTGGGCCTGATCGCCAACAAGGTCAGAATGGAGGAAAAAGATCCCGCGTTGAGTGAACAGGTCGAACGGACCGTCCGCCTAACCACGGAAACTATTGAGGAGATCCGGGGCGTTCTCTTCAATTTGAAACCGGGCATTCTGGAGAGGAAAGGGTTGAAATCAGCGATTGAAGAGATCCTGAGGACTTTGGGCAAGACGGGTGAAATAAGGTTCGAGTTCAGCCTCTCGGCGGAAATGCCCCCCTGGGAAGATACCGCGGTTCTCAATCTTTACCGGGTTATCCAGGAATGTCTGGCAAATATCTTGAAACACGCCCAGGCAACGGAAGTCAAGCTTCACTTTTCGCTCCTCAGGAGTGACCTCTACCTCTTTCAAATCAGCGACAACGGGCGCGGTTTCAATCCGGACGAGGTTCACACCGGCTTAGGCCTCAGCTCTATGCAGGAGAGGCTGAAGATGTTGGGAGGAAAGCTTAGGATTGTCACGGCGGAAAGCCGGGGGACGAGCATCCTGATGGAGGTGCCTTATGAGGGTTAGGGTTTTTTTGGCGGATGACCATAAAATACTGCGGGAATCCCTGGTAATTTTGCTTCAGCAAGAAAAGGATCTTGAGGTCGTCGGCGAGGCGGCGGACGGTCAGGAGGCTGTTCGGGAAATTCTGCGCTTAGAGCCGGACATAGCCATTCTGGATATTTCCCTGCCCAGGCTCAACGGCTTAGACGCGGCGGCCCGGCTTAAACGTGAGCGGCCGGGGACCAAAATCATTATTTTGACGATGCACAAGAATGAGGAGTTTGTCGCGCGCGCCTATCAACTGGAGGTCAACGGCTATGTGCTGAAAGAAAATGCCCTCGAAGAACTTCTCGACTGCATCAGGACCGTCCAAGCCGGAGGAATTTACCTTTCGTCGGATATTACGTCGACGGTCGTGGCCGGCTTCGTGGAAAACTTCAGCCAAAAGAAAGGCAAGAGAGAGGTGATTTCGGTCCGAGAGAGGGAAATCGTGCAGCTCTTGGCCGAAGGAAACAGCAACAAAGAGATCGCCCGGAGTCTTAATTTGAGCTTAAAGACGGTAGAAACCCATCGCGCTAACATTATGCGCAAACTGGGGTTTAAGAGCATTACGGATTTGGTCCTCTATGCCGTGCGCAATCACCTCATAGAGCCGTGAAAATACAGGTAAGGAAAATACAGACGACGCTCGGCCTGAAACAGTGAGAGACCGGCGCCCGACAAAGGACGAGGGGTGCGGAACGGATGATTGGCGCGCGAAATGAAAGCAATCGGTGTCCGACAGAAATGATTGTCGTAAACGGGCTGATGAAAAGGTACGGGAGGAATTAGCCCAAAGGCCTATTCGTAATCTCATGGGCTGCCTGAAACCCAGAAAAATGGCTGTGGAGAAGTTCTGAAAAAATACAGAGATAATTTTGCCGAAATACGGAAAAACCCTGATTAACGGAAACGTGACCCTGTCTTAAGCTATTCTTGTACGCAATCATTAGACAGCGGGAGGGTTTCGTTATGATCAACAGCGGAGATACGGCCTTTGTCCTCATCAGCGCCGCCTTGGTTTGTCTTATGACACCGGGACTGGCCTTTTTTTACGGAGGACTGGTGCGGAAAAAGAACGTTTTGACCATCATGATTCAGAGTTTCGTCTCCATGGGAATCGTTACAGCCATTTGGGTCTTGGGGGGATTCAGCCTGGCCTTCGGCCCGGACTATCACGGGATTATCGGCAATCTTCAATACTTTGGTTTGCGGGGTGTGGGCCTGGCGCCCAATCCGATGCACGGGCCCACGATCCCATTCTTAGTCTTTTTTGTCTACCAGGAGATGTTCGCTATTATTACCCCGGCTCTGATCACGGGTGCCTTTGCCGACAGGGTCAGTTTTAAGAGCTACCTTAAGTTCCTGGTCCTCTGGAGTATACTGGTCTACATTCCTCTGGCCCACTGGATCTGGGGCGGAGGTTTTCTGGCCCAAATGGGTCTGGTCGACTTTGCCGGCGGCATCGTCGTGCACGTGAGTGCCGGAGTCGCCGCTCTGGCTTCGGTCTTCTTTGTCGGTAAACGGGTTCTGGCTCCCGGGGAAACTACCGGTCCGCACAACATTGCCTTTGTCGCCTTGGGAACCGGGCTCTTGTGGTTTGGTTGGTTCGGTTTCAACGGAGGGAGTGCTCTGGCGGCCAATGGAGTTGCGGCGACTGCCTTCGTGAACACCGATATTGCCGGGTCCATGGCCATGATCACTTGGCTTCTCATCTCGTGGGTGCACGAAAAGAAACCGACCATGGTGGGAGTTCTCACTGGCGCAGTGGCCGGTTTGGCGACCATCACCCCGGCGGCGGGTTATGTCCGCCCCTGGGCCGCGCTGATTATCGGCGTTTTGGCGGCGATCGTCTGTTACCTGGCGGTACAGGTCAGAATCAAGCTGGACTGGGATGACGCGCTCGACGTCTGGGGCGTGCACGGAGTCGGCGGTATTCTCGGTTCCATCCTGGTCGGGGTGTTCGCAGTCTCCGCCGTGAATCAGACCAGCGGTTTGATTCAGGGCAACGTGCACCAGTTTCTCGTTCAGGTGCTCGGGGTGGCCTTCGCCACTCTGTATGCTTTCGGTGTCACTTACTTGATCCTGAAAGTGATCAATTTCTTCGAACCCGTTCGCGTATCCAAAGAAGTGGAGATTCAGGGTCTCGATAGTGCCATTCACGGCGAAACAGCCTACGATCTCCAATAGCTCGCACCAGGGGCCGGTGTATCTGCCGTGTTCAGCGCGGGAAGCGGTTACCGGACTGGGTCGTCGCTTGAACGATTTCCCCGGCTGGTGCAGGCGAACAGTGTTTTAGCCCCCTACCGGTGCTGCGGCCGGGCTAGGGGGTCGGCAGAGAATCAGCCCGGGCAAAGCCTGGGCTGATTCTCGTTTTCGTTGTTCCAGAGTGCGGGTTTTTGCCGTGTCTCAGTCGGGGAAAGAATGTTTCGAGCTAAAAGATCACGGCTAAGGCGATAAGGATCAAGATGGCAATCGCGATGATGCCCGCGCCGATCCCGGTACCTGCAGAGGGGGTTGCGATCACGGGGGGACAGCAGGGACCTGTGATAGGTCCGATGTGCGGTGGGGCACCCACCGGAGAGATATTAGGAAAATGACCGCCGCGTCCGAACATAGAATTCAGTCCTCCTTCTCCTTCTCAGACTCAGAACACAATTCCCATAGCGATGAGCAATAAGATGATAACGACGACAAGGCCAATACCCGCTCCGAAACCGGTTTCGCCGGCGCCCATGGCCATGATGCTTCCTTCTTTTTGCTGCTGCGGGCACGCGAGCTGACCCGAAGTGTGACATGGGGTTTTCGAATCCCTTGACTGTAACTTTCCGAAATGAGATGGGACTTCTAGTCCACTGTATGTCCCTGCGCCAGATTTTGCCACATAGAAGGGCAAAGACTTGCGGGAAAATATTCCTTTTAAGTAGGGACGCTTCGGGGTGTGCCGCCTTGACAATTGACCGGCATTTTACGGATGGTATAATTGGGCTGGCAGGGAAGGGAACGTACGCGAGGATAGGCAAAGGCCCATCTTGCATTATTATATCCAGGGTAATATAATATTACATTGGGTGTAATACTAAATCTGATGCAAGCGAAAAAGCCAGTCACACGAAGTGGTGCAAGCGCAGCCGCATTCTTACGAGGGGTGTAATGATGTTTGAAAAGCCTTTTCCTTTTGGGGCACCTGTCAGCGAAAAGGATATTTTGGAACGGGAAAACTTTTTGCAGCAGGTTGTTCTCCGCTTGGCGGACGGACAACATTTAATGATTTCGGGTCCAAGGCGGATCGGGAAGACGTCAATTGCCTTGGAGGCGGTGCGCCGCTTGAACGAGAAAGGATTTTATACAGCTGTGGTCGATTTGTTCAGCATCAAGGATATGCAGGAATTTTCGCTGAGCCTGCTTGATGCCTGTCTGGAAAATCGGACCGGGATAAAAAAGACCACGGAGGCGATACAGTCGGGACTGAAGAAGATAAGCGGGAATGTGAAACTGTCTTTAAAGATCAGCGATCTTGAGTTGGGGCTCAATTTCTCAAATCCCGGTCAGGCCAATGCGGATTATGTTTTGGATTTTGCGGAGAAGCTGGCGCAGAAGGACCAGAAAAACATGCTTTTGGTCTTTGATGAGTTCCAGGAAATGTCCAGAATCGGGGGTGACTTAATCTTCAAGAGATTGCGATCCCACTTTCAACTGCACAAGAATGTCGTTTACATGTTTCTCGGCTCGAAGGGGGGAATAATGAACACCCTTTTTGGACATGGAGAGGAAGCGTTTTATCGTTTTGCTGCCATTTTGCCGGTGCCACCGATTCCGGTCGAGTCATGGGTACCTTATATGAAGAAGAAATATGAAGACAGGGGAATCGCCGGGACGGAGAAACTATACGAGAAGATTGTGGATTTAAGCGGGGGACATCCGCAGGACACAATGGTATTGTGCTCGGAAATCTATTATGCGGCTGTCGAAGCCGGCGTTCACAAGTTATCTCTGGATATTGTCCAGTATGGCTACCATAATGCCATCCTGACCTTGGCGAGTGTTTTTAACGCGATGATCGACGAGATCAATCAAGTTCCGCTCGCGTTGCGAATTCTGAACCAAATCGCTCAAGGGAAATCGTTGTATTCCAGAGAGCATAATCCCAATGAGAATAAACGGGCCGTGGATTTCTTACTAAAGCGGGGGATCATTGAAAAAAACGCGCATGGGCGCTATGCTTTTGTGGAGCCAATGTTCAGGGATTATTTGGCCAAGGACAGCAACAATGAATAAAGAAAATAATTTTGCCGGGGATGGGATGGATATTCGAACGTGGGCTTTAGCTGCGAAAACTTGAAAGATTTGTGGTATACTAGAAAATGTAAAGTGAGCAGGAAAGCGTGCTTGTGGTCAACCTTTCGGGAAAGTATGCTCGCACGGCAGGAGATAAACGCATGGAAGACACAGGGGGAAAGGTATATCGGCTGGGGGTTATGGGGGGAACATTCGACCCGATTCACTATGGGCATTTGGTGGCCGCGGAGACGGCCCGGATCGAATTCCGCTTGAGACAGGTTCTCTTTGTCCCGACCGGGAATCCTCCGCACAAACAGGAAAAAAAGATTTCCCCGGGGGAGCTGCGCTTTGAGATGGTGCGCCGGGCCGTTGCCGATAATCCGAATTTCAGTCTTTCCCGCCTGGAGATTGAGCGGCAAGGGCCCTCTTACACGATAGACACTTTGCGGATCTTGAGAAAGGATCATCCGGAAAGCGACCTGTATTTTATTACGGGAACGGACGCCTTGCGCGAAATTTTTTTCTGGCATGAAGCCGCTGAGATTTTGAAGCTGACGAATTTCGTGGCCGTATCCCGCCCGGGTTATGAAGCGCGGGATTTTTTGGAGCAAGCCCGCAAGGAGCACCCGGAAGCGCAGGGAAGGATTTCGCTCTTGGAAGTTCCGGCCCTGGCTATATCTTCCACGGATGTGCGGGCGCGGGTCGGCCGGGGGCAATCCATTCGCTATCTTTTGCCGGAAGCGGTCCGGCGCTTTATCGAAGAAAAAGCCTTGTACAGGATGACATAGCTTTGTCCCGGAGCCTTGTCAGGGATAACATAAGCCTTGGCCTTGTTAAAGATTCAGATAAAGCTTTGCAGAAGTTATGCTATATTCAACCCTATAGAGGCTTTGAGTATACGAATATCGGATTTGCTCATACTAAGAGCGAATCCAATGAGCAAGAGGTGACAGAGATGACACAAACACTTTACGTTGGAAACCTTCCCTGGAATACGACGGCTGAAGAACTGGCCGCGTTTTTCAGAGATTACGGAGAAGTTTCCGGCAGCCGAATCATTACCGATCGCGAAACAGGACGCTCACGGGGATTCGGCTTTGTTGAAGTACCGGACGGGGAAGCGGCTCGTCTGGCAGAGGAATTAAACGGCAAGGACTTCGGCGGGCGCCCGCTCACCGTGAACGAAGCGAAGCCAAAACAGTTTTAAACGGCGGAGGGGGGCATGAAGGGGGCCCCCTTTTCCCGCCATGAACGCGTTCCTTTTGGTACAAGTACCGCTTGCGGATAACTGCCGATGGGGTGAGGAGGAGTCTGCTCAAGGAGGTTAAGAAGGGCGTGGATTCGAAAAAAGGCCCTGGCTCGCAAAGAAATCCCGGTGCGGAAGAAAGTCGTGATTTAGAAATAAACCCTGGTTTGAAAAAGAGCACTGATTTAAAAACTCCTGATTTAAAAACTCCTGATTTAAAGCAAGCCCTGGATTTAGCCGGCAGAACCCTTTCGGCGAGAAGGTTTCGGCATACTTTGGGAGTGGCCTCCCTGGCCGAAGACCTGGCACGGCGGCACGGTTTGGATCCGGCCCGTGCCCGTTACGCGGCGTTGCTGCATGATTTGGCCAAGGAGATTCCCGAGAAACAGCAGGTGTGCTTGGCCCAGCGTTGGCATTTGATTCGTTACTCGGAAGACGAGAGCTGTCCGTCCGTTCTGCATGGCCCTCTGGTCTCGTATTGGCTGGCAAACTGCTGCGGCCTGGCCGACCGGGATATCCTGGCGGCCATCGCTCATCACACTTTGGGAGCTCCCAACATGTCCCGCTTGGAGATGCTGATTTACAGTGCCGACCTGGCCGAGCCCGGCCGGGAGTTTCCGCAGGTGGACAATTTGCGCCAAGCCTTGTATCATAGTTTAGAGAAGGGTACTTTGACTTGTGTCGAACATACTCTGCATTACCTGGAAGAGTCTCACCGGCCCATTCACCCTTTAACTCGTTTGACCCATGAAGATTTACGGAGGAGGCATGGCTTTGGAACTTGAACAAAGGCAGCTCAAACAGGTTGTGGATTTGGTGGCGGAAAAGAAAGGCCGCGAAGTCGTATTGCTGAACTTGAAGGGGATTTCCATGGTCACCGATTATTTTCTCATTGCCACGGGCAACTCTACGACTCAGGTGAAGGCCATTGTCGATCACTTGGAAGAGAAACTGGGGACGATAGGGATTCCGATTCTGCGGGTGGAGGGCCTTCCCGACGCGCAGTGGGTGCTCATGGACTGCGGTGACTTGGTGGTGCACGTCATGACCCCGGATCAGCGGGACTTCTACAACCTGGAGAGGCTTTGGGGTGATGCCGAAGTGATGGCTTTCTAGTTTTTTCGGGCATAATGAGGAAAAAGACATCAATCTTGACAAGTGACGGGTTTTTGATAAAATGAAATAAATTTAGGAACTTGAAGAAGCTTCCGCAGAAGCGTGGAAGGGAATCGCCCCGGGCAGTTCTTGCTCAGAGAGGCACCGGTGGGTGTGAGGTGCTGCAAGAGGCCGGGGGGTCTCGCCCCGGAGCTGTGCCCAGGTGACAATGGGCACCGGTCGGTGTCGTTATCCACCGCTGAGTGCATGGTGTTATGAAATAGGGTGGTACCGCGAGCAGATCTCGTCCCTTGAGGGACGGGATTTTTTGTTCTTTCGAGTTGACAAGGGGGAAGGGTTTATGCAGGAGAAGTATTCATTTGCCGAGATTGAACCCAAGTGGCAGGAACGCTGGCTGAGGGAAAAGGCTTTTCGAGCCGGAGAAGATACCGGAAAACCCAAGTATTACGCTTTGGCCATGTTTCCGTACCCGTCGGGGAATCTGCACATCGGACATGTGCGCAATTATTCCATTGTTGATGTTATCGCCCGCTTTAAAAGAATGCAGGGGTACAACGTGCTCCACCCGATCGGCTGGGACGCGTTCGGACTGCCGGCGGAAAATGCCGCGATTAAAAACCAGACTCCTCCGGCGGAGTGGACCTGGAAAAACATCGCCAATATGAGGCGGCAGCTGCGCAGTATGGGAATTTCCTATGACTGGGATCGGGAGGTGGCAACTTGTCATCCCGGTTATTATCAATGGACTCAGTGGATGTTTCTGGAGTTTTACAAGCACGGTTTGGTCTACAAGAAGAAGGCGGCGGTCAATTGGTGCCCGTCCTGCGCCACGGTGCTGGCCAACGAACAGGTGGTGGATGGGGCTTGTGAGCGCTGTGAGACGCCGGTGACGAAAAAGGATTTGGAACAGTGGTTCTTTAAGATAACCGCTTACGCTGATGTCCTCCTGGAGGATCTGGAGAAATTGCCCGGCTGGCCTGAAAAAGTGAAAACCATGCAGCGCAACTGGATCGGCCGTTCGGAAGGAGTGGAGGCCGAGTTCGCGCTGGAGGGCGGGAAGGACCGGGTCGCTGTCTACACGACCCGGATCGATACCATTTTCGGCGTGACCTACCTGGTTTTGGCTCCGGAGCATCCTCTGGTGCGGCAGTTGGTCCGGGGCAGCGACTATGAACAACCGGTGCTGGATTTTATCGAGAAGATGAAAGGGTTGAACGAGATTTCCCGCACCTCCAACGAAGTCGAAAAGGAAGGCCTCTTTACCGGCAGATATTGCCTCAATCCCATGAACGGCAAGAGGATTCCCATCTGGATTGCCAACTATGTCCTGGTGGATTACGGCACGGGAGCGGTCATGGGGGTGCCCGCCCATGACCAACGCGACTTCGAGTTTGCCGCCAAATACGCGCTCCCGATTGTACGGGTCATTTTACCCGAAGGGATGGACCCCGGGGAGAAAGACGTGCCTTTGACTGCGGCCTACACAGAGGAGGGTACCATGGTGAATTCGGGGGCTTTCGACGGGCTGGGCAATGAAGAAGCCTGGGAACGTATGGCGGACGCCATGGCGGAGAAGGGTTTGGGAAAACGGCGGGTGAATTTCCGCTTGCGTGACTGGCTGATCTCTCGCCAGCGTTATTGGGGTGCTCCCATTCCCATGGTTTATTGTGATCACTGTGGAACGGTTCCGGTGCCGGAGGAGGATTTGCCGGTGCTTCTGCCCGAAGACGTGGTCTTTAAGGCCGGGGAAAATCCCTTGACGAGTTCCTCCACTTTTATTCACACCCAGTGTCCCCGCTGCGGGAGTCCGGCCCGTCGGGAGACGGATACCATGGATACCTTCGTGTGTTCTTCCTGGTATTATCTGCGCTACACGGACCCGCGCAATGAAAAGCGGCCGTTTGCGCGGGAGGAGGCGGCCCGCTGGCTGAACGTGGACCAGTATGTGGGCGGGGTCGAGCATGCGATTCTGCACTTGCTCTATTCCCGTTTCTTTACCAAGGCCTTGCGCGATTTCGGCTATTTGCAAGTGGATGAGCCCTTCCAGAACCTTCTCACCCAGGGAATGGTCTGTATGGACGGATCCAAGATGTCCAAATCAAAAGGAAACATCGTCAGTCCGGAAGAGATCATCAACCGTTTCGGCGCCGACACCGCCCGCTTGTTCATTCTTTTTGCGGCTCCGCCTGAGCGCGACCTGGAGTGGAGTGAGCAGGGAGTGGAAGGTTGCTATCGTTTTCTCAACCGGGTCTGGCGTCTGGCGGCCCAGTATGAGGATATCCCACGGGCCGGAGGGCAGGCCCGGGGTACCCGGCCGGGAGGCAGGGAAGTGCGTCCGGATAGGCTCGCCCCGGACGGGCGGACGGAGCCAGTGGCCGCTGCCGCCGGATGGGCCAACGGGGCAAATCCGGATCCCGCCGCTAAAGCGATGAGGAGGCAGACTCACCTGACGATCCAAAAGGTTACCCATGACATCGGTCAACGGTTTAACTTCAACACCGCTATCAGTGCGATCATGGAACTGGTGAACGCCCTTTACCTTTATAAAGAAAAGAAGGAAGCGGATCCTGCGGTGGCCGAGGAAGCTCTGGAGAGTATCCTGATCCTCTTAGCACCTTTTGCTCCCCATATCACGGAAGAGATTTGGTCCGAATTCGGGCATGAGGACAGTATTCATGCCCAGCCTTGGCCTCAGGTGGATGAAGCGGCCCTGGCCCAGGAAGAAGTGACGGTCGTGCTTCAGGTGAACGGCAAAGTGCGGGAGCGTATCCAAGTACCCGCCGGGATCGACGCCGCGGCCTTGGAAGCTCGGGTGCGTTCACTCCCGCGCCTTCAGGAATGGACCCAGGGCAAACGCGTGCTCAAAGTCATCACGGTCCCGGGCAAACTGGTGAATCTGGTTGTTAAGTGAGGCGGTTCCAACCGCCCCCCTGGGGAACACCACGAATGGCCGGGCGCGTTAAATGCGTTGACAACTAAATGTGTTCGACGATAAGTGAATCAACGGAAGACCGGCAGTTTCCGAAAAAGGGGAACCACCGGTCTTTTTTTGCTGTATGCGACAGAAGGTGTCATTTTTCGCGGCAGGAAAAAGAAGGAAAGGAGAGAAATAAAGCCCTATACTTATCTTACAAGGAGAGAAATATAGTCAAGGGGGGTTCGGGAAGCTGCCGCATCGGGGGTGCAAGTCAGTGCCCGGAGCGTGCACGAGGGGTAGCGCACTTAACCTTAGGTTTGCCTAAAGGAGTGTGGAGAGCATGGAACGCAAGGCTCGCCTGCTTTGGTGGGGTTTCCTGGCGGCTCTGGTTATCATTGCCGCCTGGAAGGTGTTTCTGCCGCACGGAACCAAGGCTTATCTGGACACAGGCTCCGGCGGCAGGGAAATCGTCGTCTATGTGGCCGGAGCGGTGGAGAAGTCTTCTTTGCTCCACCTTCCCTTGGACGCCCGTTTGAATGACGCGCTGCAGAAGATTCGCCCGCTGCCGGAGGCTGACTTGGAGAACCTGAATCCGGCGGAAAAGCTCAAAGACGGGCAGAAGATCATGGTTCCTTTTAAGAGCGGGCCGGGAGTAGTTCCGGGACCCGGAGGCACGGGTGGCGCGGGCAGCGGCACGACTGGGCAAGACGGAGTCGGTTCGCCTGGGCAGGGCCCAGGCGCGGGGGGCTTAGGTTCCGGGGGGCGGGTGGCCGCTCCGCCGGCGGGAAACAGGGGATCCGAGGCGCTTACGGGGGGGACGGCGGCGAGAAGTACAACCCCGGGCGGTGCGGGAACGGCAGTTGGTGCCGCTTTCCCCGGCGGGGCAGCCGGAGGTAAAATCAATATAAACACGGCGGATGCCGCCGAGTTGGACAAGCTGCCCGGCGTCGGGCCGGCCTTGGCCGCCCGGATCTTGCAGTACCGGACGGAGCACGGTCCGTTTGCCGGCCCGGAGGATCTCCGGGAGGTGGCCGGGATCGGGCCGAAGACCTATGCCAAAATGGCGGCCATGATCAGTGTCGGGCCATGAGGGATCCGTGGCTGGGCCGGGCGGTGTCTATCCTGGCCGGGGGCGGCCTGGCGCTTTTTCTGCCTCCCGGGGTGCGGATCTGGGGAGGGGTTCTCTGTCTTCTCGTCGTCGGAGCGCTCTTTCAGTGGCGGCCCGCTGATTTTTTCGGCCGCCTCCTGCGGGCGGAGATCTGGTTATTGGCGGCGGGCCTCCTTAGCGGATATTTGTACGGAACGGTGGCCTTAAGCCTGCTTCCGTCTCCCGTATTGCTGAAGGATGTCGAGGTGAAGGGGGTTCTCCAGGATTGGCAGGAGGAAAGTGATCGGGCCGTGGGGGTTTTGCGCCTGGACTCGCCCCGGAGCGCGGCCTCGGCTGGGCAAGGTTTGCGGACAGGCCCGGCCATTGGGGGCGAGCGTTATCGGCTGACGGTTTATCCCGATAAAAATGGCCGTTACGCCGGCCTTTGGCCGAAGGTACGCCCCGGAGACCGCCTGGCTTTGCGGGCAAATCTGGAGCGGCCCAAGCCGGCGGGGACGCCCGGCGGATTCGACCCCCGGCTTTACGACGCGGCCCGGGGTCTGAGCGGAACGCTCACCGCCCGGGGTGAACCCCGGCTGCTCGCTCTCGGACACCCGTCTCTGCCCTGGCGCATCAGGGAAAAGGTGAGGACGGATTTGAGATCGTTTCCGGGCGGGGAGAGCGGGATTCTTCAAGGAATTCTGTTCGGTGATTCGAGCGGGATTCCCCCCGAGGTTCAGGAGACTTATAAGGTCACCGGTGTTCTCCATGTCTTCGCCGCTTCCGGTTCAAATGTCGCTTTTGTCCTGGCCCTCGCGGGAGCCCTTCTCTTCTTTCTGCCCGGACGAGGCCGCATCATAGCCATGGCTTTGGCTCTCATCCTTTATGCGGCTCTTTGCGGAGGCAGCGCGCCGATCGGCAGGGCGGCGATCCTGGGAGAAGCGGTTTTGCTGGGGCGTTGGGGTCGGGGAAAAGTGCCGGCTTTGCGCTGGCTCTCTTTTGCCGCGTTGGCCCTTTTCGTCTGGAATCCATTGGTTATGCGGGACATAGGGTTTCAGCTTTCAGTCCTGGCCGCTTGGGGGATTATCGTGCTCAGTCCCCGGATAACCCGGATGAAGATCCTCAGCCGCTGCCCTTCGGCTGTCCGGCAGGCCCTGGTTGCGACAGCGGCCGCTCAGGCGGCTACTCTTCCTCTTCTTATGGCCGCTTTTCACCGCCTTTCTCTGGTCGGCCTCGCGGCCAATGTTCTCATCCTCTTTCTTTTGGGCGGGGTTCTGGAACTCGGCCTTTTGGGCGTGTGTCTGAGTTTTTCCCCGCAACTTGCGGCGGTGTTCTTTCAAGCGGGGCTCTGGCTTTTGGGCTGGGCCAATGCTGCCTTGAAGGCGCTCGCGCGTTTGCCAGGGGCCGATCTCTGGGTTCTGCAACCCGGCTGGGCTTTCTGGCTGGTTTGGTACGGCGGAATCGCGGTTTGGCTTTCGGGCCCGGAACGGGTCACTTTTGTCCTGCGCGTGCGCCTGCGCAGTCTGCGCCGGCGGGTGGAAGGTGTGACGCGCCTTCTTCACGCCGCATCGTTTCTTCGCTTTTGGCGCTTCCCTCGTCTTGGGCGCTTTCCCCGCCCTGATTGTTCTCCCGAGCCTGCCCACTGCGAAGTGCGTCCTTCGTCCCTGTTCAGGCTGCGGGTTTGGCGGCCTTCGGCGCGGCAGCTGTTCCTTTTGCTCTTAGTCCTGTCTCTCCTCGTGCATCTGCCCCAACGCGCCTTGGAGGTGGACTTTCTGGACGTGGGGCAGGGAGATTCCCTCCTGATTCGCAGCCCGCAGGGCCGGGTTTATCTCATTGATGCCGGGCCGAAGTCAGACCGTTTCGATGCGGGAGAGCGGATTGTTCTTCCCTATTTGCTGCACAGCGGAGTTCGCGAGCTTGAGGCCCTGTTTATTACCCATGAGCACCAAGATCATATCGGAGGAGTTCCGGCCGTCATCAAGAACATCCCGGTTCATTGGCTGGGGCTTCCGGACGTGAGAGAACGCTTAAGCCTGCCAGAGTGGACTGGGGCCATTCCGGCGAAGTTTTGGCAGGAGCGGGGAAAGGTAAGGACTTTGCGGGCCGGTGATCGGATCGATATGGGAGCGGGGGCTTGGTTTGACGTTCTGGCGCCGCTCGAAGTCTTGAACGGAACCCATTCCGACCCGAACAACAATTCCCTGGTGCTACAACTGCATTACCTGGGGGAAACCGTGCTGCTGACGGGTGATATGGAGGAGGAAGAACTGAGGGGAGTGGCCGCCAGCGGATCTTGGCAGGCGGATTTTTACAAGGTTCCCCACCACGGCAGCCGTTACTCCCTGGATGAGGGGCTGCTGGATCAGCTTCACCCCCGGGCGGTCTTTATTTCGGTGGGCAGAAACACCTTCGGCCATCCCGATCCGAAAATGCTGGCCTATTGGGCCCGGCGGCGGATTCCCCTTTACCGGACGGATGTGGAGGGAACTATTCGCTTGCTGATTTCTCGGGACGGGACGCGGGTGGAGGTGGGACGGAAATAAGGAAAAATTCTATTGCGATGTATATTTGTGCAAGGTATGGTAAGAATAGGAGGGAACATCTCTTTTCTCCTCCTCTTTCTTTTACCCCTTCAATTAATTTTGAAGGGGTACTTTTTTTGAAAAGCAACAGCAGAGCAAGAAGGGCAAGAGGAGGACAAGGCTCAAGAAGAGCACGAGGCTCTGAAGAGCAAGAGGATCAAAGAAGAGCAAAAGGGTCTGGCTTTTTTGTCTTGGCTCCCTTAAAATAAAGTAAACTCAAAAGCGAACTCGAAGTGAACTTGCGAAGTCTCCGGTGACGTTAGTCTCCGGTGACGTTAGTCTCCGGTGGAGACTAACGCCGAAGCCGCACGCTATCACAGGATGACCCGACGGCTGAGGATGACTAACGCCGAAGCCGCACGCTATCACAGGATGATCCGACGGCTGAGGATGACTAACGCCGAAGCCGCACGCTATCACAGGATGACCCGACGGCTGAGGATGACTAACGCCGAAGCCGCACGCTATCACAGGATGACCCGACGGCTGAGGATGACTAACGCCGCAGGCACAGAGCGTGAAATTATGCTTTTGTGCCTTTAGCCGTCATTGTCCGGTGGACAATGACGGCTAAAGGCTGAGTCTACCCCCACCGAAGCGGGGTACGTGGGACACACTCCTACTTGTAGAAGTGGGAGTCTTACGCTTTGGATAAATGTAATGAGTGAGCGTATTGCTTGGCTTTGGCCGCAGCTGAAGCGAAGAAGCTGCCTCTGCCGGATAAACCCTCGCCGGTGAGGAAGCGAGGCACAAACAGCGACGGGGGGGAATGGTTTTGCGCGAAATTGAACAGGTCATCCGGGCTGCCGCAAATGGGAAGATCCCGGGAATTTGGCTGTGGTACGGAGAGGAACGGTTCCTGACGCAGGAAGCTCTCCGGGTGCTCAAGGAGAGCTATTTGAAAGAAGATCCTTCGGGGAGCTCGATTGAGACCCTGTCGGCCGAGGAAGTTTCGCCTGCCGCTGTGGTCGCGCTGGCTAATTCGTCTTCTTTTTTTTCCCGGCGGCTAATCGTCGTTCAGGACCTTCCTTATTTCCGGGAAGGAGCGAGCGAAGACGTCGAGTGTTTCAACGGCTATTTTGCCGACCCGAATCCGGGAACCTGTCTGCTGTTTGTGGCGGAAACTGTTCACAAAGGGCGAAAGTTTTATAAGGCCGCGGAGAAATACGGAGCGATTCTGGAATTCAGCTCCCCCCGGCGCACCTGGGAGTGGCAGGCGTGGCTCAAGGCCGAGACGGAAGTGAGAAACAAAGAGATGTCCCCCGAGGCCGCCGCCCTGTTTTTGGCTTGGGCGGGGCACCACAGCGGGGTGCTGAGCAGGGAACTGGACAAATTGGAAGTTTTTACAGGGGAGAGAAGGGATATTCTGCCCGCAGATGTCGAGCAGGTGGTCATCCGAACCGCGGAAGCCACCGTTTTCGAACTGCTGGATGCGGTGGCCAGGCGTTCGGCCGGCGAAGCCACGGTCAAGCTGCACGAAGTTGTGCGTTTGGAGCATCCGCTCAAAGTCATGACACTTCTGGTGCGTCAGGTACGCCTCCTCCTGGGCGCGCTGGCTTGGCGCCGGCGGGGAGAAGACGGCGCTTCCTTAGCCTCTGCCCTCAATATCCGGCCTTATGAGGCGAAGAAGATCTGGGCTCAGTCTCAGAGCATGACCGAATCTCAGCTGGCCCGGGCCCTGCAAGAATGCCTGCGTACGGAGATAGCCTTGAAGAACGGGGGAGGCGACCCGGTGTTCCTTTTGGAAATGCTGATTATCCGTTTCTGTGCGGGCTGAGAGGGTCCGCTGCCCTGGAAATTTTGTGCCTTAAAATAACATGAAATGGCTTAGCTTCAAACGAAGCTAAGCCATTCTCAATAATTATAACTCTTTTGGCCCCGCGGCATTTACTCTATGTCCATCTGCGAAGGCTGTTTTTACTGGTTACGTTTGCCATGAATAACGGAAGTAACCTGTACCCTGTTTGCGCCATTTCCGTACCGGTTTGGGGCATGGTTGAATAAGTTTCCCTATTAAACCATGCCTTTCACGCCGTTTTCTTGCGGGTATTCCGGGTTGTGTTCTGCTTCGGGATTAGCTCGCTTTGGCAAAATGTTTGCCATATTTCTTCATCAGCCGGGATTTCTTGCGGGCAGCCATGTTTTTATGAATCAATCCCTTGGAAGAGGCTTTATCCAAAGCACGAGCGGCTTTCTTCAAAGCGGCGGCGGCCGTTTCGGCATCCGTTGGCAAAGCTTCTTCGAAACGGCGAATGGCCGTCCTCAAAGCCGATTTGGCCGCTGCGTTTTTCAGCGTACGCATTTTGGTGATTTCGACTCTCTTGATGGCGGATTTAATATTTGGCACTCTTGGTCACCCCCCTCGGACGAAATATCCTGTCGCTCCACCGGGATGAAAAGAACCTTCCGGTCATACGCAAATTACATAATATCATCCGGCACGCGATTTAGCAAGAAAAATGATAGCAGAGTGCTGATAAATAATTTTCTTCTGATCGGTTCAAACTAGGTTTGACCG
Source organism: Acididesulfobacillus acetoxydans (assembly GCF_902729405.1). Taxonomy (GTDB): domain Bacteria; phylum Bacillota; class Desulfitobacteriia; order Desulfitobacteriales; family Desulfitobacteriaceae; genus Acididesulfobacillus; species Acididesulfobacillus acetoxydans. The sequence goes on along the minus strand of NZ_LR746496.1, from coordinate 11,876 downwards.
TAGGTTTTTTTCGAAGCCATAAAACAAGGGAAGGGGTTTTGACCATGTTGGGTGTGATAGTTCGATTTGTGGTGTCAGCCGTGGTGCTGCTTCTGGTAAGCTACATCGTTCCCGGTCTGCGGGTGGCGGGCTTTGTCGGTGCGATTATCGCTGCCGTGGTAATTGCCGCTTTGGGCTGGGTGGTAGAGCTGGCTTTCGGACGGACGAAGATCTCGCGGGCGTGGCGGGGGGCCATTGGCTTCATCACGGCCGCTGTGGTTATTTACGTCAGCCAGTTTATCGTTCCCGGTTCGATTCGGGTGACCGTCGTCGGGGCGTTGCTGGCCTCGCTCGTGATCGGCATCGTAGATACGTTTGTTCCCACGGAACTCCGCTAAGACCGGCGCGGTGAAAGGGTGTTCCCGGGGGATCCCGGTGCGGTAAGAGCGTGTCCCCGGGGGATCCCGGCGGGCACGGTTCCCGGTTCTCAAGAAGACTTGTTCCTCATAGTGTAAGGGGAACAAGTCTTTTTTCTCAGTCAGATCCCCTAACCGCGACACGGCTTTCTTTTCCCCCAAGTCGAAAAATGTTATAATACGGGATGGATGACACGAGGGTGAAAGGAATTAAAACATGTCCGACACGAGTACACGCAATCTGGCCAGGGCGACCGCCTATATTATGGCGGCTTATCTGGCATCCCGTGTTCTTGGTTTTCTGCGCGAATCCCTGGTGGCCGATTTTTTCGGCAGAAAGGGTCTGACCGATGCTTATAACACGGCTTACATTCTTCCGGACCTCATCTACTGGCTCATGGTCGGCGGAGTTTTGAGCGCGGCCTTTATTCCGGTGCTCTCCGAATACATCGCTAAAGGGAAGCAAGAAGAAGGCTGGCGGGTTGTGAGCTCGGTGATCAACATCATCTTTCTGGCCCTGAGCTGCCTAATCATCTTGGGGCTCATTTTTACGCCCCAGTTCGTCCGGATGGAGGTTCCCGGTTTTCCTCCCGCAACCACGGTTTTGACGGTCCACGTTACCCGCATCCTTCTCATTCAGCCCTTGTTTATGGCCTTAAGCGGTTTGACCATGGGAATACTCAATGCGCATAAAGTCTTTTGGCCTTCTGCTTTGGGCACGGTCCTCTATAATGCCTGTATCATCGTTTTCGGCACCCTGTTTGTCAAAATGGGAGCGGGGATTTCCGGTTTCGCTTTCGGCGTAGTCATCGGGGCGGCGGCAAATTTTGCGGTGCAGGTTCCCGCCCTGCGCCGGCTGAATATGCGCTATTACCCCATCATTGACTGGCATCATCCGGGGGTGCGCCGGATTGCGGTTTTGGCGGTTCCGATCGTGCTCAGCTATTCTTTGAACCAGTTTCAAGTGCTTATCAATTCCCACCTGGGTTCCTCTTTGCCGGCGGGAAGCTTGACGGCTTTATGGCAGAGTTACCGGCTCTTTCAGCTCCCGGTGGGGATATTTGCCATGTCGGTGGCGGTGGCGGTGTTTCCGACCCTGACGGAGCAGGCGGCGATTGAACAATGGGACCAATTTCGCCGGACTTCCTCCGCGGCTGTCAGAACGGTGATTTTTATTACGATGCCGATCTCGATCGGTATGATGGTCTTGCGCTTTCCCCTAATCCGGGTTCTTTTTCAGCATGGGGCTTTTAAGGCCGCGGACACGGCGGCGACGGCTTTCCCGCTCTTGTTTTTCGGCTTCGGGATCGTAGCCCAATCTGTGATTCAAATCTTGCCTCGCATGTTCTACGCCCTGAAAGATACCTGGACTCCGGTGGTTCTGGGGGTTGTTTCCATGGCCGTGGATATTGTCATGATGATCGTGCTGGTGGGGCCGTTGCAACAAGGGGGCTTGGCTTTTGCCACCGCAATCTCGGCCATTGTGAACATGCTTTTGCTTCTGTACTGGCTGCGCCGCAAAGTGGGGACCATTGACGGGCGGCGTCTGGCAAGCACCGGCGGCAAGTCCCTGCTCGCCTCCCTGGTCATGGGGGGGATTGTCTGGGGCTGGAGCGCCTGGCTTTCCGGCCACCTCGGCTTTGGCACGATCGCCTCGATCCTGGTGCTTGTGAGCGGCAGCGCCCTTGGAGCGGTGGTTTTCGGGGTCCTGGCCAAGCTCATGCGCATGGAAGAGTTGACGCAGGTGATGGGGTTGGCGGAAAGACGACTGAAATTACGCGCGGCGCATTGAAACGGGCCCGGACGGCAGACGGGTCATACTTGGGCAATTTGCCGGATTTGGAGAAATGAGGGAGACGACTGTGGCACAGGCCTCGCACTATATCCGTAACTTTTCCATCATCGCGCACATAGACCATGGCAAGTCAACCTTGGCCGACCGCCTCATCGAATATACGGGTGCTTTGACGGCGCGGGAAATGTCCGAGCAAGTGCTGGACACGATGGACCTGGAGAGAGAACGGGGAATCACCATCAAGCTGCAAACCGTGCGTTTGCATTATAAAGCCAAAGACGGTCACCTCTACGAGCTTAACCTGATTGACACTCCGGGACATGTGGATTTCAACTACGAGGTTTCGCGGAGTCTCGCGGCTTGCGAAGGGGCCCTCTTGGTCGTGGACGCGGCTCAGGGAATCGAAGCCCAGACCATGGCTAACGTTTATTTGGCCTTGGAGAACAACCTGGAGATCGTGCCGGTGATTAACAAGATCGACCTGCCGAGCGCCGAACCCGAGCGGGTCAAGCAGGAAATCGAAGATGTCATCGGGCTCGATGCCGCGGGGGCGATTTTGGCTTCGGCCAAAACCGGTGCCGGGGTGGAGGAGATTCTGGAGGCCATCGTGGCCCGAATCCCGCCGCCGCAGGGGGATGACAGCACTTCGCTTAAAGCCCTTATTTTCGATTCCCATTTTGATGCCTATAAAGGGGCTATCTCCTACATTAGGGTGATGGAGGGGCGGGTGGCCAAAGGGACGCTAATCAAAATGATGGCGACGGGCAAGGTATTTGAGGTCACCGAAGTGGGCGTTTTCGCCCCCGCGATGCGCCTGGTCGATGAACTGAAGGCCGGCCAGGTCGGATTTTTGGCCGCGAGTGTTAAGAATGTGCGGGATACGCAGGTGGGGGATACCATCACCGAGGCGGAAAATCCGGCTCTCTTTGCGCTTCCCGGTTACCGGCGGGCCACTCCTATGGTGTATTGCGGACTATATCCGGTGGAGGCTGCCGATTACGGCCAATTGAAAGACGCCTTGGCCAAACTTCATCTGAATGATGCCAGTCTCGTCTTTGAACCGGAAACTTCAGTCGCTTTGGGTTTCGGTTTCCGCTGCGGTTTTCTCGGCCTGCTGCACATGGAAATCATCCAAGAACGCTTGGAGCGCGAGTATGATCTCGACTTAATTACGACCGCCCCGAGTGTGGTCTACCGGGTCAAACCCCTGCACGGGCAGGTTTTTGATGTCGACAACCCGACCAACCTGCCCCCGTCGGCCGAGATCGAGACGATTTCCGAGCCGGTGGTTAAAGCGACGATCATGGTTCCGGCGGAATATGTCGGGGCCATCATGGAACTCAACCAGGAAAAGCGCGGAACCTATCTCAATATGGAATATATTTCGGTCAGCCGGGTGAACCTCACGTATGAACTGCCGTTGAGCGAGATCGTCTTCGATTATTTTGACCAACTCAAATCCCGGACCAAAGGTTATGCCTCTTTGGATTATGTCTTGGCGGATTACCGGGAGGCCGATCTGGTTAAGCTGGACGTCTATCTCAATGAGGAACTCGTGGATGCTCTTTCTTTTATCGTGCACAGGGACAAAGCCTATGTGCGCGGGCGTAAGCTGGTCGAAAAACTGCGCGGAATTATTCCCAGGCAGCTGTTTGAAGTGCCAATCCAAGCGGTCGTCGGTTCCCGGGTCATCGCCCGGGAAACGGTGAAAGCCATGCGCAAGGATGTTTTGGCCAAATGCTACGGCGGTGACATCAGCCGCAAACGAAAACTCTTGGAGAAACAAAAAGAAGGGAAAAGACGCATGAAGCAGGTGGGAAACGTGGAGATTCCGCAGGATGCTTTCATGGCGGTGTTGGAGATCGACGACTAGGGCTGACCCTGGCTGACTCTAACGGAAGAGGGGGAAGCACTCCCGTTTGCAGAAGCGGGAATCTCATCCTTGCATGCTGCGGGGCTGATTCCAATGGGGCGGGGTTAAAGAAGATGAGGATGAGTTCATTGAGAAGGGATATCGCCGGTTTGGGGCCGGAGGGGGCCGAGGCGGACCGGCGGCCGGGCCTCTACGTGCATGTGCCTTTTTGCCTGCGGAAATGCGATTATTGTGCTTTTTACTCGTTGCCGGAGCCCGGATGGGGCTTGATTTCGGCCTACCTGCAAGGGTTGGCCGGAGAAGCCGAGTTGTGCTGCCAGGATGCCCCCGACGGGGTGTCTTCTCTTTTTATCGGCGGGGGGACCCCCACGGTGTTATCAGAAGAAGGCTTAAGCAAACTGCTCGGGATCCTCACCCGGAGCTTTCGCCCGGACGAAAACTGCGAGCAGAGTGTGGAAGCCAACCCGGGAACCTTGAACCGGGAAAAGCTGCGGATTTTGCGCCAAGCGGGGATTAATCGGCTTTCTCTGGGTGCGCAGTCTTTTTCCGATCTGCTTCTGAAGAGCCTGGGGCGGATCCACCGGGCGGGGGAAATCAGAGAGGGAGTGCGCCTGGCCCGGGACGCGGGGTTTTCCAATCTCAACCTGGATTTGATGTTCGGACTGCCCGGGCAGAGCCTCGGGCTGTGGCAGGAGACGTTGGCGGAGGCGGTGGCCCTGGCGCCGGAACATTTGTCACTCTATGCTCTGACGCCGGAGGAGGGAACCCCTTTGGCCCGGCGCTACTCCGACGGGACGGCGTGCGCCCCGTCGGCGCCGCTTCCCCCCCGTTCTCTGCCGCCGTTGCCGGACGATGAGCAGCAGGCGGAAATGTATGACTGGGCGGTGGAGTATCTGGCCGCAAGGGGCTACCTGCGTTATGAAGTGTCCAACTTTGCCCTGCCGGATAGAGAATGCCGGCATAACTCAGCGGTTTGGCGGGGTCGCGATTACCTCGGCCTCGGTCCGGGCGCAGTGTCGACTTTGCGCGGGGTACGAAGACGCAATCTTGAGAGTGTGAGAGATTATGCCGAACACCTCGCACAAGGCCGGAATCCGTGGGAACCGACGGGAGTGGAGGTCCTTTCGGCGCAGGAGCTGAGGAGCGAGCGCCTCATTTTGGGGCTCAGGCTCCGGGAAGGGGTCTGTCTCAGCGCTTTCCGCAGGGATTTTGGCGTGGATTTAAGGGATATTTATGGGGAAGTTTTGGCACGCTATCTTCGAATGGGTGTATTGATTCTGGGTGAGGATTCGCTCCGGCTTAAGCCCGCTTATACCTTTGTCGCCAACGCGGTTTTAAAGGACTTCGTCTAAGCGGAACCCCTCCTCCGAGCAAGGCAAAAATTCAACGCTTTTCGGGCATATGAGCCCCTTGACAAAGAAAATATGGCGTGGTAAGGTGATGACAAACGGAGTTAGCACTCATCTAACGAGAGTGCTAACAACCACCCGGGCGCTGCGACGGGCGCAAGGGCCGCCTCTTTGGGGCCCGTGAGCGCGCTAAGCGGCCGGCAAGCGGACGGGACGGAAAGGGCGCGGTCAGGTTGAAGGGGGCGAAGGCGGATGCAGATGGATGATCGCAAAAAGAGAATACTGCGGGCCATTGTTCAGGATTACATTGCTTCCGCTGAGCCTATCGGCTCGCGTACGATTGCACGCAAGTTCGACCTTGGCGTATCCCCGGCCACTATCCGCAATGAGATGTCGGATTTAGAAGAACTGGGTTTAATCGAGCAACCGCATACTTCGGCCGGGCGCATTCCTTCTGATGCCGGGTACAGGTATTACGTCGATTTTCTCATGGACCCTCCCTGCCTGGGTGACCAGGAAAAAGTGTTGATTGAGCGGGAGACGGCCAGGCGGATTCACGAAATTCAAGAAGTCATCAACCAAACGAGCAAGCTCCTCTCTCAGCTGACCAGTTTGACCAGTGTGATTATGGGGCCGCAGAACGGGAAAAGCCTTTTTAGCAAGATGTATTTTCTTCCGTATCAGCCCGGCCAGGCCATCATGGTGGTCGTGAAAGAGAATGGTGTGGTTGAGAACCATATTGTAGATATCGGCGAAGACGTGGAGGCTGAAGAACTCCAGAAAGTGGCCGATGTCTTAAACCGCAAAATGCAGGGGCATTCCCTGCACGACGTGCGCAAGAGCCTGCTGCATGAGATTTACAGTGAATTGTCCCGCCAGAGGCATCTTTTGGACAGTGCCTTGGCCATGCTTGAGCCGATCATCAACGAAGATGACAGTGATCATGACCACATTTATCTGGGCGGAGCGCTCAATATGCTCAACCAGCCCGAGTTTCGCGACTTGGATAAAGTCAAAGGCTTACTGAAAGCTCTGGAAGAAGACGGGCGGCTGAAAAAGTTGCTTTCCACAGAACAACATGGATTAAGGGTTAGTATTGGTGGGGAAAATAGATTGGAAGAGTTTCAGGATTGCAGCGTGATCTCGGCTTCCCTTCGTTATAACGGAGAGCTGTTCGGGGTTGTGGGCATACTGGGTCCGACCAGGATGGACTATGCCAAAGCGATGGCGATTGTAGACTACACGACCCGGAGACTGAACCGGATCCTGCGGAACCGGCGGGGACCGTGAGCGGAGGAGCGGGGATTGGGACAGGCAACATTTAGGAAGGAAAAGAGGGGAGCGACTCTGAAAGACGGGAGGCTCGACAGAGTGGATGCAGAGGACAGAGAAGCAAAGGAGACAGGCGATTTCTCTCGCGTGAAGGATGAGGCCGGCGGGGGCCAAGGAGCCGAAGCCGGGGGAAAAGAGCCCGGGGAACCCCGCCAAACCGCAGAGGAAAGCGGGGAGTCCGGCCGTGTTAAAGAAGAAAACGGAGAGCCGCGTCAAGCCGGCGCAGAAACCGAAGGAAGCCGGAGCAAAGAGAGTGCGGACGGAGGTGAAGCCGCGGGCGGCGGGGAGGCCGAAGTTCTGACTCCGGAAGAACAGCTGAGCCGGGCCGAGGGCCGGGCGAAGGATTATTATGCTCACTTGCAGCGTTTGCAGGCCGAATTTGACAACTACCGGAAGCGCACGGTGAAGGAAAAGGAGGAGACGGTCAAGTACGCGGCTGAAAGAATTGTGGCCTCTCTCCTGCCGGTGCTCGATAACTTTGAAAGGGCTGTCGCGGCCAGCCGGACCAACCGGGACTTTGACAGTTTTGCCCAAGGTGTGGAAATGATTTTCAGGCAAATGCAAGCGGTTCTCGTGAAAGAAGGACTCACAGAGATCAAAGCGGTGGGGGAAACATTTGACCCGAAACTGCACGAGGCCGTCATGCAGATTGATTCCGAAGACCATCCGGGCAACACGGTGGTTGAGGAATTGCAGAAGGGTTATTACCTTAAAGATAAAGTGCTGCGCCCGACCATGGTGAAAGTCTCGCGTTGAGCGGGATGCCGGGAAGTGTCTGAGGCGTTTAAGGAGGAAGAAAAATTATGGGCAAGATTATTGGGATTGACCTTGGTACGACTTTTTCATGTGTGGCGGTTATGGAAGGCGGAGAGGCCGTCGTCATCCCGAACGCGGAGGGTAACCGGACGACGCCCTCGGTCGTGGGCTTCTCGAAGACAGGTGAACGTTTGGTGGGCCAGGTGGCGAAGCGGCAGGCTGTCTCCAATCCTGACAGGACTGTCAGTTCGATCAAACGGCATATGGGTTCAGACTACAAAGTGACCATCGACGGCAAGAGTTACTCTCCTCAAGAGATCTCAGCTATGGTCCTGCAGAAACTGAAAGCGGATGCCGAAGCTTATCTGGGCCAAACGGTCACTCAGGCGGTCATCACGGTACCGGCTTACTTTACGGATGCCCAGCGCCAGGCCACAAAGGATGCGGGAACCATTGCCGGCATGGAGGTTTTGCGCATCATCAATGAACCGACGGCCGCGGCCCTGGCTTACGGTCTCGATAAACAGGAGGACCAAACGGTTTTGGTGTTTGACCTGGGGGGCGGTACATTTGACGTGTCCATCCTGGAATTGAGCCAGGGAATGGTAGAAGTGAAGGCTACCAGCGGCAACAACCGCTTGGGCGGTGACGACTTTGACCAACGCGTCATGGATTACATGGTGTCGGAGTTCAAGAAGAGCCATGCGGTGGATCTCGCGAAAGACAAAGTGGCCATGCAGCGTCTGAAGGAAGCGGCTGAGAAGGCCAAGATCGAACTTTCCGGCGTGACCACGACCAATGTCAACCTGCCGTTCATCACGATGACGGCGGAAGGTCCGCAGCATTTGGATATCAATATTTCCCGGGCCAAATTTGAAGAGTTGATTGCGGATTTGATTGAAGCCACCATGGGCCCGACCCGCCAGGCTTTACAGGACGCTAAGCTCTCCTGGCAGGATATTCACCAGGTCATTCTGGTCGGGGGCTCGACCCGGGTGCCCGCGGTACAAGAAGCCATCCGTAAAATGAGCGGCAAAGAACCGCACAAAGGGGTGAACCCGGACGAAGTGGTGGCCCTTGGGGCAGCGATCCAGGGCGGCGTTTTGGGCGGGGAAGTCAAGGACATCATTTTGGTGGACGTAACGCCCCTGTCCCTGGGCATCGAAACCATGGGCGGTATTTTCACCCGGATTATCGATCGTAACACGACGATTCCGACCACCAAATCGCAAATCTTTTCCACGGCGGCGGACAGCCAGACTTCAGTGGACGTGCATGTCCTTCAGGGTGAGCGGGAAATGGCCGCCTATAACAAGACTCTGGGCCGCTTCCAATTGTCGGGTATTCCGCCGGCACCGCGCGGCATTCCGCAAATTGAGGTCAAGTTTGACATCGACGCCAACGGCATTGTCCATGTTTCCGCCAAGGATATGGCCACAGGCAACGAGCAGAAAGTGACGATCACCTCTTCGACCGGTTTGTCGAAAGACGAGATTGAGCGCATGAAGAAAGACGCCGAATCTCATGCGGACGAAGACCGCAAACGTAAAGAGCTGATCGACGTCAAGAACCAAGCAGATTCATTGGTGTATCAAACGGAGAAGGCTCTCAAGGACTTTGAGGGCAAAGGGAATGCCGCCGAACTCGAGAGTGTCAAGAAAGCGTTGGAGGAATTGAAGAGTGTGGCGGCCGGCGAAGATCTCGAGGCTATTAAGGCGAAATCGGAAGCCGTGACGAAAGTTCTCTATCCCTTCATTGAGAAGATGTACCAGCAGCAGGGCGGACAACCCGGTGCCGGTACGGGAGCGGGTCCGGAACCCGGTGCGGGGGCTCAAGCACAACGGGATGACAATGTGGTGGATGCGGAATATACTGAGGTAGACTCGGATAAATAAGGACAGAGGCCGGAAGTCAGAAGTCAGAGGCCGGAAGTCAGAAACCGGAGACCGGGGGCCGGAAGCCGGAGTCGGCCCTGCGGTCAGCCTCGCGCGAGGATGCACCTCCGCCGGCAGAATCTCGTCAAAGTTAACGAGCGAGCGTTGACGTTTCCCTGCCTCCGCCGGCGGGGATGGCATGGATTGCCCACTTTTGAAAGTGGGCTTCTTGTCTGCACCGGACGAAAGGCAGAGTACAGGGAACCATTCCCGCTTGCAGAAGCGGGAGTCTCACGACCGGGTAAACTTGATTCGATGTGGAGAAGCCGAAGGAGTGCGCAGAATGCGTTTGAGCGAGTTCTCCCCAGTTCTCGAGGGGCTGCATAAGATGAGGCAGGAACTTGAGCGGGAATTAATGGCAAAGCGGACGCAGCCATTCACTTGTACGGATTAATATGCTAGAGTAGAGGACGGATTCGCGGGGGCGACTGAGGGGAGTGATGGCGGAAAACCATGAAACGGGATTATTACGAAGTGCTCGGACTCGGCAAAGGCGCCGGTGATGCGGAAATAAAGCAGGCGTACCGGAAACTGGCCCGGCAATACCATCCGGACGTGAATCCGGGCAATAAGGAAGCTGAAGAGAAATTCAAAGAAGCGACCGAAGCTTACGATGTCCTGAGCGATCCGGAGAAGAAAGCGCGCTATGACCAGTTTGGCCATGCGGGGGTGGACCCCAACGCCGGTGGGTTCGGTGGTTTCGGCGGAGGATTCGAAGGCGGTTTCGGTGATATTTTCGACATGTTTTTCGGCGGCGGGGGAGGCGGACGGCATGCCGGTCCGCAAAGGGGTGCCGACCTGCGTTATGACATGTCCCTGACATTTGAAGAAGCGGCCTTCGGAGTCGAGAAGGAGATTCAGATTCCCCGTCTGGAGACTTGTCCGGATTGTCAGGGTTCCGGGGCCGCGGCCGGCACACATCCCAGTACCTGCTCTCAGTGCCGGGGTACGGGGCAGGTGAAGACAGCCCAGCGCACACCCTTTGGCCAGTTCCAGACCGTGAGAACTTGCCCGGCCTGTCACGGAGAGGGTAAAATTGTCCTCTCTCCATGCAAGACCTGTGCCGGACAGGGGAAAATCCGCCGTGTCAAGACGGTGAACATCAATGTCCCGGCCGGTTCCGAAGACGGTCTGAACCTGCGCTTGAACGGAGACGGGGAGGCCGGGGCTAAAGGCGGGCCGCCGGGAGATCTTTATATCGTTTTGCATGTGAAACCGCACAAGTTTTTTGAGCGGCAAGGGAATGATGTTTATTGCGAAGTCCCCATCACCATGGTTCAGGCGGCCTTAGGCGCGGAGATCGAGGTGCCGACGCTGGACGGGAATGTGAAAATGAAGGTGCCGGAAGGCACGCAGACTTCCAGCGTCTTCCGGCTGAGGGGGCACGGGATTCCTTACCGGCGCGGCAACGGGCGCGGGGACCAACATGTGCAGGTGCTCGTGACGGTGCCGACCAAACTCAACGAGAAACAGAAGGAACTCCTGCGCGAATTTGCCGAATCCGCCTCGGAACAGCAACAGATGGGGAAGAAGTCTTTCTTCGATAAGGTGAAAGAGAATCTGCGCGATGCCATGGGTTAAATCCGATTGCGAGGAGCAGAGCATATGGACTGGCGCGAAGTGGCGGTAACGGTTTCCTCCGCGGGGGAAGAAGCTGTTGCCGACCTTTTTTACCAAGTAGGCTGCCCCGGGGTGAGTGTGGAAGATCCGGAACTTCTGCAAAGCTACATCGAGTCCGGGGTTTGGGATTATCACGTTTTCGGCGAAGTGAGCTTAACCGGAACCGCGGTGGTCACCGGGTATCTGCCGGAGAGTCCGGATCTGCCCGAGAAACTCGCCGCCCTGGAGCGAGGGGTTCGGGGGCTTTTAGAACGTTTCCCGGATTGGGTCATTCAGGTGAAAGGGACGACGGTCAAAGAGGAAGAGTGGGCTACTGCTTGGAAAGCCTACTTCAAACCGATTCACATCGGCGGGCGTTTTTTGATCAAGCCCGCTTGGGAGAAAGCCGAGCCGAAACCGGAAGAAGCGGTGGTTGAAATCGATCCCGGGATGGCTTTCGGTACCGGGACTCATCCCACGACTAGCCTCTGCCTGGAAGCATTGGCGGAGGTCGTCTGTCCCGGTGCGGAAGTGTTTGACTTGGGCACAGGTTCCGGGATTCTGGCCATTGCCGCCGCGAAGTTGGGGGCAAAAGTTCGGGCCGTGGACCTGGATCCGGTGGCAGTGCGGGTAGCGGCCGCAAATGTGGCTCTCAACGAAGTGACTGCTCAGGTGAGCGTGCTTCGGGGTGATTTGGGCGCCGCCTTGAAGGGAGGGGCCGATTTGGTTGTCGCCAACATTATTGCCGACGTCATTTTGGATCTGCTCCCGGATCTGCCTCGGCTGTTGAGGGCCGGCGGGCAATTCATTGCTTCGGGCATTATCGAACAGCGTGCCGCCGAG